>NZ_JBIAKN010000012.1:0-145068 GCF_042872475.1 Micromonospora sp. NPDC005252
CGCACCCTGCCGTGCTCATCCCGGTCCTCGCCACGCCCGTCCCGGTCCTTGCCACGCTCATCCCGGTCCTTGCCACGCTCATCCCGGTCCTTGCCACGCTCATCCCGGTCCTTACCGTCGTCCTGGCCTTCGGCCTGGCCGGCGTCGCTGACGTTCTGCTTCGGCGCCGCCTGCGAGTCGCTGGCCCGCTGTGCGTCGTCGGGCTTGTGGTCACGGGCAGCCAGCCCACCCAGTGCCGCCAGACCGACGACGCCGGTCAGGCCGGCCACGCCGGTGGCGACCCACAGCTTGCGTCGCCTAGTCGACGGCGCGGCCGCTGGGGCCCCGCCGTCGGGAGTCGTTACGTCGTTGGACATCAGAGCCTTCCGCCCTTTCCTGCTACCAGACGGGCTCGTACCACTTGAGCGGCACGAGCAGCTACAAATGGGTTGCAGCCTGTTATCCACACCGTATGAGAAGGATCCTCGCGAGGCGGACTTATCCGAAAAAACCCCGCATTCGCCTCACGTCGGTCGGGTGGGTACACCGGGGCGCAGGGCGTGAAGAAAGGCCCTGGGCAGCGCAAACAGCGACGGGCCCCGCCACCGGTGTCAGGACGACGGAAAACGTCGCTGGCACCGGGGGCGGGGCCCGCCGGGGGTCGTACCGGGTCAGCCGGGCAGGCGCGGACCCGCCTCGCGCTGCTCGGCCAGCCAGGTTTCCACCTCGTCGGAGCGGCGCGGCAGGCCGGCCGAGAGGTTCACCGCGCCGGTAGCGGTGACCAGGATGTCGTCCTCGATCCGCACGCCGGTGCCGCGCAGCTCCTCGGGGACCAGCTCGTCCTCCGGCTGGAAGTACAGCCCCGGCTCGACGGTCAGCACATAGCCCTCGCCGAGCGCGCCGTCGCGGTAGTGCTCCTTGCGGGCGTTGGCGCAGTCGTGCACGTCGATGCCGAGCATGTGGCTGGTGCCGTGCAGCGTCCACCGGCGGTAGATCGTCGAGGCCGGGTCCATCGCCTCGTCCACGCTCACTGGGAGCAGCCCGAGGTCCTTGAGCGCCTCGGCGAGGACCCGCATGGCGGTCAGGTGGACGTCCTTGAACGCCACGCCGGGCTTGATGATGTCGATGCCGGCCTGCTGCGCGGCGTACACGGCGTCGTAGACCTGGCGCTGCAATGGGGTGAACCGGCCGTCGACCGGCAGCACCCGGGTGACGTCGGCGGTGTAGAGGTTGCGGTTCTCCACGCCCATGTCCATCAGCAGCAGCTCACCGGGACGGGTGGCGCCGTGGTTGTGCACCCAGTGCAGGATCGTGGCGTGCTCGCCGGCGCCGACGATCGAGCCGTACCCGACGTCGTTGCCGTCGTGGCGGGCGCGCAGCGCGAAGATCCCCTCCAGCAGTCGCTCCGAGACGGCGCGGTCGGCGGGGAGGATCCGGGCCACGTCCTCGAAGCCGCGCACCGTGGCGTTGACGGCGTCCTGAAGCTGGGCGATCTCCCACTCGTCCTTGACCAGCTTCTGCTCCGAGATGGCGATCGCGAGCTCCCGGTCGCGGGGCGGCTGCCCCTCGGCGCGGACCCCGTCGTACGGGCGGACGGCCGCGTCGACCTGGGCGTCGAACCCGCGCAGCACCCGGGTGCGACCGGGTGCCAGGTCGGCCAGCGCCGCCTCCAGGCCGCTCAGGTCGGCGGTGGGCATGCCCAGCTCGGTGGCCTTCTCGCCGAGGGTGTGTCGCCGGCCGACCCACAGCTCGCCGTGCCGGCTGCGGAAGAACTCGTCGGTCTCCCGGGACGAGCGGGGCCGCATGAACAGCGTCGCGTCGTGCCCCGAGCCGTTCGGGCGCAGCACCAGCACGCTGTCCGGGTCGTGGTCGCCGGTCAGGTAGGCGAAGTCGCTGCCCGGCCGGAACGGGTAGGTGGTGTCGTTGGCGCGGACCTTCTCGCCGCCGGTCGGGATGACCAGTGTCTCGCCGGGGAAGGCCGCCGAGAGCGCGGCGCGGCGCTTGGCGTAGTTGGGTGCCTCGGGACGGGGCGTGACCGGGAGTTCGGTGTCCCGCCAGCCCTGCCGCATGAAGGACAGGAACGCATCCGGAAAGTCCGGATCGTGCGATTCCGTGCCGTCTGTCGGCGTACCGTCGGTGCGTTCCTCGGTCATTGCGCCGCTCCCTCCGCGTCGTTGCTGGTCCCGACGGTACCGCGTGCCCGGTTCGTGTTGGTGGCGGCCGGGAGCGCTCCGGATCGACGGACGGCTGCGACGGGCCGACGGACCGCGTGGAAAGATGACCACCATGTGCGGACTCCTGGCCTTCTTCAGCGCGAACGGCAACGCCGCCGCGCACCGCGACCACATCGCCGGAGCATTGGAATGCCTGCACCACCGCGGCCCCGACGAGACAGGGGTCGAGGTGGTCGGCGACGCCTCCGGCCGGTACGCGGACGGCGTGTTCGCCCACAAGCGGCTCGCCATCATCGACGTCGCGTCGAGTCACGAGCCGCTGCCCTACGCGAACGGCCGTTATCTGCTCACCTTCAACGGTGAGATCTACAACTACATCGAGCTGCGCGACGAGCTGGTCCGGAACTTCGGCGCGCAGTTCGCGACCGCCGGTGACGGCGAGGTGATCGTCGCCGGCTACCACTACTGGGGCGAGCAGGTGCTCACCCGCCTGCGTGGCATGTTCGCCTTCGTCATCTGGGACCGGCAGGAACGGCGCGCGTTCGGCGCCCGCGACTACTTCGGCATCAAGCCGCTGCACTACCTGGAGACCGCCGACGGCCTCTACCTGGCGTCGGAGAAGAAGGCGCTGCTGCCGTTCGCGCACAGCAACTACCAGGGCGACGCGGGTGTCGACGCGGCCAACCTGAGCCACTACCTGACGCTGCAGTACGTTCCCGAGCCCGGCACCCTGCACAAGGGCATCAGCCGCATCGGCTCGGGGGAGTACCTGACCTGGTCCCCGGGCGGGCGGATCGACGTACGCCGGTGGTACCGGCCGGTGTTCCGGCCCGCGCCGGTCGACGACGAGCAGAAGCTCTACCACGAGATCCGCGAGACGCTGCGCGAGAGCGTACGCATGCACATGCGCTCCGACGTGCCGGTCGGGTCGTTCCTGTCCAGCGGCATCGACTCGACAGCGGTCGTCGCGCTGGCCCGCGAGTTCAACCCGAACATCCTCACCTTCACCGTCGGCTACGACGTGCCGGGTTACTCGGAGATCGACGTCGCGCAGGAGTCGGCCCGGCACCTGGACGTCACCACCATCCCCACCAAGATCGGTCCGCAGGACATGATCGACGCGCTGCCGAAGATCGTCTGGCACCTCGACGACCCGGTGGCGGACCCGGCGCTGGTGCCGCTCTACTTCGTGGCGAAGAAGGCCGCCGAGCACGTCACGGTGGTGCTCTCCGGCGAGGGGGCCGACGAGTTCTTCGGCGGTTACACGATCTACCGGGAGCCGCTGTCGCTCGGCACCGTCAACGGCCTGCCCGGCGGCGTGCAGAAGGGCCTGCGGGCGGTCTCCAAGGCGATCCCGCAGGGGGTCAAGGGCAAGAGCTTCCTGGAGCGCGGCACCACCCCGATCGAGGAGCGCTACTACGGCAACGCCCGGATGTTCACCGAGGAGGAGAAGCAGCACCTGCTGCGCCGCTACGACCCCTCGGTGCGCTACACGGACGTGACCGCGCCGATCTACGCCGAGTGCACCGAGCTGGACGACGTCACCAAGATGCAGTACGTCGACCTCTACACCTGGCTGCGCGGCGACATCCTGGTCAAGGCCGACCGGATCTCGATGTCGCACTCGCTGGAGGTGCGGGTGCCGTTCCTCGACCGCGAGGTCTTCGACGTCGCGGCGAAGATTCCGGTGGATCTCAAGCTGCCGCCGCGCTCCGACGCCACCAAGTACGCGATGCGTCAGGCGTTGCAGGGTGTCGTGCCGCCGGCGATCGTCAACCGTAAGAAGCTGGGCTTCCCGACGCCCACCCGGGTCTGGCTGCGCGGCGAGATGTACGAGTGGGCCCGGCACGTGCTGAGCACCTCGGGCGCGGGTGACCTGCTCGACCTGTCGTACGCGCTGCGGCTGCTCGACGAGCACAAGCGGGAGGAGGCCGACCACTCCCGCAAGGTGTGGACGGTGCTGATCTTCTGCATCTGGCACGCCATCTTCGTGGCCAAGACGCTCGACCCGGGCATCCAGCGCAACCAGTCGGCTCTGCTGACGAAGCCGGTGGTCGGCTCCATGGTCCGCTGATCCAGCGACCCCACCCTGTCGATCAAGAGGTTTGCGTCACCCGAGTGACTCCGGGTGACGCAAACCTCTTGATCATTTCAGAACCTCAGCGGCGCGCGCAGGTCACCGTCGGGATGCCGTTCGTTCCTGTGCTGCTGGCCAGGAAGCCGAACGTGGTCGTGCCCTCGGGTGCGACCGTGCCGTTGTACGAGACGTTCGTCGCCGTCACCGAGGCGCCGGACGTCGTCTGGGTGGCGCTCCAGATCTGATTGATCACCTGCCCGTTGGGCCAGGTCCAGCTCGCGGTCCAGCCGGCGAACGGCGTACTGCCGTGGTTCATGATCGTGACTTCGCCCTGGAAGCCGCCCTGCCAGGCGCTGGTCACCTTGTAGACGGCCATGCAGTCACCGGTCGACGGCGGCGGCGTGGTCGGCGGCGGGGTGGTCGGCGGCCGCGTCGTGGGCGGCGGCGTGGTCGGCGGCGGGGTGGTGGGCGGAGCCGTGGTGGGCGGAGCCGTGGTCGGCGGCGGGGTGGTGGGCGGGTTCGAGCCGCCCGGACCCACACCGGTCACCTGGCCGGTGCCGCCGTCGAAGGCCACGTCGGAGCAGCCGAAGAAGTTCTCCTGCGAGTCCGAGCGCACCCAGCGGGAGTAGATGATGTGCCGGCCGCTCTTGCCCGACGGCAGGTTGCCGCTGAAGTAGTAGTGACCGTCATTGGTGCCGACGCCGCCGCGCTGCGGCGGGTTGGTCACCGTCAGGAACGGCTGCTCCTCCAGGTCACTCCATGCCAGCGCCCGGGTCGGGCTCCAGCTGTCCTTGGTGACGTAGAAGTAGAAGGTGCCCGGGTGGTGCGCCCAGTTGCTGTACCGGAAGTCCAGTCGCGCGCCGGAGGTCAGGTGGGTCAGCGGCCAGTCGGTGCGGGGCAGGTCGTAGCCCCGGTAGCCGGTGTTGCCACCACTGCACAGCTGCCCGTCCGGAATGAAGCCGGTGGTGCGACCACCGGCGTCCGAGCGCAGCACGCTGAACCAGTTGTAGAGCGAGTTCGTCCCGCTCTGCGCCACCGCGGCGGCGCACGCGGGGTTGTTCGGCTTGATCTCGCCGGTCTGGCTGAGGCCGTCCTGCCAGCAGAGGTAGGTCCGGGCGCCCGGCGTCATCGCCGCGCCGTGCGCGGCGGCCGGTTGCGGACTGGACGCCAGGGCTACGGCGCCCAGCGCGAGGGTAAGGGCCGCGGTGAGCAACGCGGCCGTACGGGAACGGTTCACGGGTTCTCCTGACTCGCGAGGCGTGCCGCCCGAGCCGCCCCGCCGCAATCGGGTGGGGTTGTGGTGTCGTCGCAGCGCCGTGCGGGCGGTTGCGGCGATCACAGTGACGTGCCCCGGCCGAAGAGCGGCCAGCGGACACACGCCATCAACGGTCCTGTCCTGGACCGGTGCCCTCGCGTCGAACCAACCCGGCAACCGGCGGCGCGGCAGCCCTCGCACCGCCCGGTACGCGTCATCCCACCACGCGACCGTCGCCGGCGCAATAGTCGATCCTCGATGTGTGAAAACGCGGGTGACGCGGCCCGTCGTGCCGTCGTCGGCTCACCCGTCTCCGGATCGGATCGGCGGGATCTCTCCTATAGTGATGGTCTGCATCCCCACGGCGACGACGGCCGTCCGGGCAGATCTCCCGCGTCGGGGCGGCGCACCTCGCCCTGTCGGTCGTACGGCGGGACCGGACGGCGACGAGACGAAGGAGGCGGCAGCGCGTGTCCGACGTGTTCGACGACCTGCACCGCCGCTGCCGCGCCGGCGAGCCGGTCGCCCTGGCCACCGTCGTCGCCACCTGGCGATCGGCGCCCCAGCCGCCCGGCGCCGCCATGCTCGTGGCCGCCGACGGCACGGTCACCGGCAGCGTCTCCGGCGGCTGCGTCGAGGCCGACCTCTACGAGCGCGCCCGCCACGTGCTCGACACCGGCGTACCCGAGCTGGTCCACTACGGCGTCAGCGACGACGAGGCGTACGCCGTGGGCCTGACCTGCGGCGGGATGCTGGACGTGTTCGTGGAGCGGATCGACGGCGGCGCCCTCGCGCAGGTGGACGCGGTCGCCGCCGCGCGACGGGCCGGCGAACCGGCCGCGGTCATCACCTGCGTGGCCGCCGACGCCGGCGACCCCCCGGGCGCGGCCCCGACCGACCCGGCGGGGCGACTGGGCCGACGGCTGGTGCTGACCGGTGGGCAGGTGACCGGCTCGCTCGGCGACGACCGGCTGGACGACGCCGCGACCGACGACGCGCTCGGACTGCTCGCCGCCGGGCACAGCGGCGTGCTCCGGTACGGCTACCACGGGCAGCGCCGGGGCGCCGGCCTCAGCCTCTTCGTGGCCGCGTACGCCACCGCGCCCCGGATGATCGTCTTCGGGGCGATCGACTTCGCGGCCGCGGTGGCCCGGATCGGCGCGTTCCTCGGCTACCAGGTGACCGTCTGCGACGCCCGGGCCGTCTTCGCCACCGGGCGGCGCTTCCCGGACGCGCACGAGGTGGTGGTGCAGTGGCCGCACCGCTACCTGCGGGCCGAGGTCGACGCCGGCCGGGTCGACGCGCGCACCGTCGTCTGCGTACTCACCCACGACCCGAAGTTCGACGTGCCGCTGCTGGCGCTGGCCCTGCGCCAACCGCTGGCGTACGTCGGCGCGATGGGGTCGCGGCGTACCCACGACGAGCGGCACAAGCTGCTGCGCGAGGCCGGGCTCAGCCCGGAGCAGCTCGACCGGCTCGCCTCACCGATCGGGCTGGACCTCGGCGGTCGTACGCCCGAGGAGACCGCGGTGAGCGTCGCCGCGCAGATCGTCGCCGCCCGCTGGGGCGGCAGCGGCCGGCCCCTGTCCGCGCTCGACGGGCCGATCCACCACCCGGGCTGACGCCGCACCGGTACCGCGTCTTCGCCGCCCAGCAGGGCGTCCGTTGTGCCAGCCTGGTGCCAGCGGACCATGTCCGCCCGATCGTTCCCTCGGCGGGCCGGCGTGCGGCACGCCGGGACGCTGCCGGCTGACGACGAAGGGACTTCGATGGGGTACGCGGTGGTGTTCGGCGAGGCGCTCGTCGACCTGCTCGACACCGAGCGCGACGGGGAACGGGTCTACCGGCAGGCGATCGGCGGTGGGCCGCTCAACGTCGCCGTCGGGGTGACCCGGCTCGGCGGTGCGGCGCAGTTCGTCGGCTCGCTCGGCGACGACGTGCTGGGCGGGCGGATCCGCGGCTTCCTGACCGATGTCGGCGTCGGTCTCGCCGGTGCGGTCACGGTGCCGGCGTCGACCGCGCTCGCGGTGGTCACGTACGACGGGCCGGAACCCGACTTCCGCTTCTACGGCGAGCCGCCCTCCTACAGCCTGCTCGGCGCCGACGAGCTGGACCTGGCGCTGCTGGAGGGCGCGGACGTGCTCTACTGCGGCTCGGTCGTGCTGGTGCAACCGCGCACCCTGGCCGCCGCGCGCCGGGCCTGGTCGCTCGCCGCCGGGCTGCGCGTCTTCGACCCGAACGTACGCCCCCACCTGCTCGACGGGCCGGCCGCGCTGGAGGGGCTGCGCGAGGTGGTGGCCGAGTTCGCCGCGGGCGCGCACCTGGTCAAGCTGAGCACCGCCGACGCCGCGCTGCTCTACCCGCGCGAGCCGGTCGAGGGGGTGGCCGCGTACCTGCGTGAGCTGGGCGCGGCCACGGTGGTGGTGACGCTCGGTGCGGCCGGCGCGGTGCTGGCCGCCGCCGGTGCGGATCCGGTACGGGTGCGGGCCCCCAAGGTCAACGCCATCGACGCCACCGGCGCCGGCGACTCGGTCATGGCCGCGCTGATCGCCGACCTGCTTCTCGACGGCGAGCCCGACGACCCGGCGGGCTGGGTCGAGCGGGTGGCCTTCGCGCTGCGGGTGGCGGGCCTCGTCTGCGAATCCCCGGGCGGCGCCACCGCCATGCCCACCCGCACCGACGTCGAGCGCCGCTTCGAACCCTGACCCGCGCCGGGGTGGGGGGTCAGACCGTTCCGTTCAGTTCGATGTAGCCGCGGCGGGCGGCGATCAGGGCGGCGCGGGCACCGAAGGGCGCCTCGGCGGCCACCCGCTCCGGTGGCGCGTCGCCGGTGTGCGCGGCGCGGATCAGCCAGGCCAGTCGCGCCAGTTCGGCGTGCTGGGCGCGGACGAACCCGACGTCCACCGGGTCGCCGTGGCCCGGCACGACCACCGTGCGCGCGGTGGTCAGCCGCAGCAGGTCCGCGACCGCGTCCGGCCACTGCAGGGGGTACGAGTCCTCGAAGGCGGGCGGGCCGCTCTGCTCCACCAGGTCGCCGGCGACGAGCACGTCCGCGTCGGGCACGTGCACCACGACGTCGGCGTCGGTGTGCCCGCGCCCCGGGTGCCGCAGCAGCACCCGCCGGCCACCCAGGTCGAGTGCGGTCTCGGTGTGCACCATGTGCGTCGGAGCGAGCAGCGGGGTGTCGGCCAGCTCGGCTGCCAGCTCCGGGTGCTCCGTGCGCACCTCCTCGTACGCCTCCCGGCGCAGCCGCTCCGGCTCGTCGCGCAGGGCCGCGGCGGCCCGCTCGTGCGCGTACACCGGGCGGGGTGGGTCGCCGGCCAGGACGGCGTTGCCGAAGCAGTGATCGTAGTGGTGGTGGGTGTTGACAAGCGTCAGCGGACGGTCGGTGACCCGCCCGACGGCGGCGGCCAGCTCGGTGGCCTGCCCGGCCGAGGAGAGCGTGTCCACCAGCAGCGCCTCGTCGTCGCCGACGACCAGGGTGACGTTGACCCGCAGCAGGGGCTCGCGCAGCACGTACACCCGGTCGGCGACCTCGCTGAACCCGGCGCTCACGACGACCGCCCGGCCCGGTCGACGAAGCGTTGCCGGTCCACCAGGATCCGGTCGACCCGGCCCCGGGCCACCGTCTGGTCGCCGTCCGCGACGGTGACCTCGAACGACAACCGGCGACCGTCGACCGCCGCGAGCAGCGCCTGCGCCCGTACCGTGCGCCCGACCACCGTCGGCGCGAGGTGCTCCAACTCGACCCGGGTGCCGACAGTTGTCGACCCGGGCGGCAGCGTGGCCGCCGTGGCCGCGACGGTGGCCGCCTCGGCGAGTGCGAGCACCCGGGGTGTGCCCAGCACCGGTACGTCCCCCGAACCGACCGCCTGGGCGGTGTCCGTGTCGGTGACGGTCAGTTCGACCTGGGCGGTCAGACCCGGCGCGAAGGCCGGCTCGGGCTGCTCCTGCATGGTCGTCAGCCTAGGTGCTCGCCGAGCCCGTCGCGCACGCGCCCGACGATCCGCACACCGACCGCCGTCCACGTGTGCACGGCTTCGCCGGGTGGTCCCCGTCGGTCGATGCCGTACCCGTCGTTAACCTTGACCGCGATGGCCGTCGTGACTGACCCCCAACCCCCCGCCCGGACCGACCCGCCCGCGTCCCCGGACGGGGGCCGTCGGCGCATCGTCGCCATGACGATCTGGGCGGTCGCCTTCGTCGCCGCCTGGCTGGCGATCGGGCTGCCCACCGACCCCGCGTACGCCTTCGTGTGGATCTGGCTGGCGACCATCGCCTGGAACAGCGAGCGGCCGTGGCGCAGCCACCTGCGCTTCGCCCGGGACTGGGTGCCGGTGGTGCTGCTGTTCGTCGTCTACAACCTCTCGCGCGGGTTCGCCGACAACGGGGCCACACCGCACGCCATGGAGCTGATCGTCGCCGACCGGTTCATGTTCGGCTGGGCCACCGGCGGTGAGGTGCCCACCATCTGGTTGCAGGAGCACCTCTACCGCCCGCAGGTGCACTGGTGGGACGTCGCGGCGAGCTGGGTGTACTTCTCGCACTTCGTGGTGGCGCTGACCGCCGCCGCGGTGCTATGGCTGCGCGACCGGCGCCGCTGGGCCGCGTACATGCGGCGTTGGGGTTTCCTCTGCGCCGCCGGCCTGGTGACCTACTTCGTGTACCCGGCCGCCCCGCCGTGGTGGGCGGCGCAGAACGGCCTGCTCACCGAGGTCGCCCGGATCTCCACCCGGGGTTGGAAGGCGTTCGGCATGCACGGCGCCGGCAACGTGCTCAACGCCGGCCAGATCGCCTCGAACCCGGTCGCCGCGATGCCGTCGCTGCACACCGCGTGGGCGCTGTTCGTGGTGCTGTTCTTCCTGACCACCACCCGTCGCCGCTGGTGGCCGCTGCTGCTCGCGTACCCGCTGGCGATGACCTTCACCCTGGTCTACTCCGGTGAGCACTACGTGATCGACGTGCTGGTGGGCTGGACGTACGTCGGGCTCACCTACCTGGTCGTCGGCCTGGCCGAGCGCGGCTGGACGGCGCTACGGGCCCGCCGAGCGGGGGCGGCCGACGAACCACCAGGGCAGACCGTCGCCCCCGAACCATCAGCCGACAGACACCCCACACCAAGCGACCAACCAGCGATACCCGCCGACCACTGACCAACCCCGCCCAGCCCCGCCCTGCCCTGCCCTGCCCCCGCCCTGCCCCCGTCGATCATGAAGTTATTGGCCGTCCGCTCGGCGTGTCGGGGCAATAACTTCATGATCACCGGAGGGATGGGGTGGGGGTTAGGGCGTGCGGCGGGCTTTGGTTGCTCGGGTGGTCAGCTCGGCTGCCAGGGCCCACGCCTCGGTGAGGTCCCGGTCCTGGGCGGCCGCGCCTGAGCCGCCGGCGGTGTCCGCGTACACGGTCGCCAGCCCCAGTCGGCGCTGCACCGGCCCCTGCACCACCCGCACGCTCTGGATCCGCGCGTACGGCACGATCGCCAACTGCCGGGTGAGCAGCCCGGACCGGGTGGCGAAGACCCGCTCGAACAGGCCCGCCCCGAGCGCGCCGCGCCCGAGCGGGTGCAGCCAGCGCGTCCGGGGCGGTGGTGGGCTCAGCGTCAGGGCGTCCAGGCGTACGCCCGGCAGCACCTCGGCGACGATCATCGTGGCGGTCGGCAGGTCGCCGACCGGCAGCAGCCGGTCCGGCCGGTTGCGGTCGTCGGCCTCCGCCACGGAGTAGCCGGCCACCTCCAACCGCAGCCGCAGCCAGTCGTTGACCCGCCACAGCAGCGGCCAGGTGGCCCGCACGGTCTGGACCCGGTCCAGCGGCACGGTCTGCGCGCGCGTCTCCAGCAGGCCGTTGTGCACCCGCAGGGTGCCGCCGTCGCGGGCCAGTCGGAAGTTCCAGTCGTCGAGCACCCGGCGGATCGGTTGCAGCAGCACACCGGCCATCGCGGTCAGCGTGCTCGCCACCGCGACGAAGGACCACGACCCGGCGGTGACGAACTGCACCACGACGAAGGCCACGCCGAACGGGAGCAGGAACGCCTGCGGGGTGAGCAACTGACTGACCAGCAGGTTCTGGTTGCGCACCGCGTGCAGCGGTCGTCCCGCCGCGGCCGTCGGCGTCCCGGGTTCCGTCAAAGACGCGGTGACGCCGGGCGGGGGCGGCGGGGTCGTCCGCCCGGCGAGCGTCAGCAGCCGCTCGCGCAGGCGGGCCGCGTCGGCCACTCCGAGGTACGCCAGCGGCGCCTCGGTCTTGCCTCCGCCGACCACCTCCAGGCGCAGCTCGGCCAGGCCGGTGAGCTGGGCGAGCAGCGGCCGGACCACCTCCACGGCCTGCAACCGCTCCAGCGGGATGGCGCGGGTACGCCGCCAGAGCAGCCCTTCGTGCACCCGCAGTTCGCGGCCCACCACGTGGTAGCCGGTGTTGTACCAGCTGATCACCGACAGCACGGTCGCGCCGAGCGCCAGCACCACCACCATGGCGGCGAACCAGCCGAAGCCGACCCGCGACAGCGTCGACCAGGACAAGCCCGCGATCACCACGACCAGCGACTTGGCGCCGTGCAGCAGCGGGCTGAGCGGGTGCAGCCGCTGCCGCGGCTCACCGTCACCGCCGCCCGGCGACGCCGGCCAGGGGTAGACCGCCCCGGGCGGCACCCCAGACGGCCCCGCGGGGTACGGCACCCCAGGCGGTCCCGCGGGGTACGGCGGAGCAGGCGGACCGGGATGTGGCGGAGTGGGCGGGCCAACGGGGTGCGGTGCGCCGGCGGCAGGCGCGCTGCCGGCGGCAGGCGGTGCGCCGGCGGGAGGCGCGCTGCCGGCGGGCAGCGGAGGCCGGGTGTCCGGCTCGGCGGGACCGTCGCTCATCGGGCCGGCTCTCGGCGGTGCCGACGGTCACCCGCGCGGGCGGTCACAGCCCCTCCGCCCGGTCCTCGCCCAGCGCGGTGAGCCGGTCGCGCAGTCGGGACGCCTCCGCCGGACGCAGCCCCGGCACCCGCGCGTCACTGGCGGCCGCCGCCGTGTGCAGCTGCACCGTGGCCAGGTCGAAGGCACGCTCCAGCGGACCGGCGCTCACGTCGACGAACTGCATGCGGGAGTACGGGACGATGGACAACCGCCGGACCAGCAGCCCGTGCCGTACCAGCAGGTCGTCGTCGCGCTCGGCGTAGCCCCAGGCGCGTACCGCGCGGACGATGGCTATGGCCCGCCACGCGCCGAGCACCACCACGAGGGCGAGTGCGAGCCCGAACAGCCAGTGGCCGCTCAGCGCCCAGCCGATCGCGGTCACCGCCAGGCCGATGGCCACCACGACCGCGAGCCGGATCAGCTCCACCCAGATCAGGTTGGTGGAGATCGGCTGCCACCGGACGGTGTCCGGCCAGGGCTCCAGCGGCCCTCGCCCCGACGACTGCGGACCGGAGTGGGGCACCGGGCCCGTGCCCGACGGCAGGAGACCAGGCGACGGCAGGTCGGACGGGGGCGGACCGGCGTCGTACCCGCCGCGCGGAGGCGATGCGGCGTCGTACCCGCCGGGCGGGGGCAGGGCGCTCGGCGGCAGCGGGGCCGGCCACGACACGTCCGGTGGGGAAGGGTCCGGGCCGAGTGTGCCGGGCGCCGGGAACGCGCCGGGTGGCGGCGCGACGCCGGGTGGCGGCGGACTGGCCGGGGAGGTGGGGTCGGGGGAGGTCGGGCGGTCGACGCGGTCCTCCGCGCTCACCGGCGGGCGCCGTTCCGCACGCCGCGACGCCGCACGATCCGTGCGCCGTGTGCCGCCGCCTCGCCCTGCCCGTCGGCGGCGCGGAGCGCCCCGCTGCCGTGCCTCATCGGTCGCTCGCTGCGCTCGCTCACGTGTCGAGGGTAGGCGATCCGGGCACCGGAGTGACGGCACGAAGGAAGCCGCGAACGTTCAGGAATTCGCCGAGACTGCCGCGGTGCTCGGCGCAGGCCAGCCAGGTCTTGCGCCGATCGGTGGTGTGCAGGCGCGGATTGTTCCACTCCAGCGCCCAGACGGCGGGGCCGCGGCAGCCCCGGGCCGAGCAGACCAGGGGCTCGTCGGCAGGGGAGGGGAGGCTCATCCGGGCCAGTCTAGGGCGGCCGGACGGAAAGCTTGAGCGCCGGGCGGCCACGGGGGGAGCCGCCCGGCGACGGGGTGAATCGTACACACGGCGGGCCGGTCCCTGTCCACCCGTGACACGCGATTCGGGCATTGGACGCCCGCGGCGAAAATCGGCTTCTCCCCACCTCGGCACTCAGGAAGGCGTGCGAGGCTTGATACCGCACCAGCCGCGACGACCGACCAACGCTGTGGAGGACCGGTGGCCCAGCCGACCACGCCCGACGCCCCGACGCCGAACGGGACGGCACCGGACACACCCGCACCGGTGACCACACCCGCGCAGGACGCCAGCCTGCTGGAGAAGGCGCTCTTCGAGATCAAACGGGTGATCGTCGGGCAGGACCGGATGGTCGAGCGGATGTTCGTCGCGCTGCTCGCCCGGGGTCACTGCCTGCTCGAAGGCGTGCCCGGCGTGGCCAAGACCCTGGCCGTGGAGACCCTCGCCAAGGTCGTCGGCGGGTCCTTCGCCCGGGTGCAGTTCACCCCGGACCTGGTGCCGGCCGACATCATGGGCACCCGGATCTACCGGCAGTCGAGCGAGAAGTTCGACGTCGAGCTGGGCCCGGTCTTCGTCAACTTCCTGCTCGCCGACGAGATCAACCGCGCTCCGGCCAAGGTGCAGTCGGCGCTGCTGGAGGTCATGAGCGAGCGCCAGGTGTCGATCGGCGGGGAGAGCCACCGGGTGCCCGATCCGTTCCTGGTGATGGCCACCCAGAACCCGATCGAGCAGGAGGGCGTCTACCCGCTGCCGGAGGCGCAGCGGGACCGGTTCCTCATGAAGATCGTCGTGGGCTACCCGACCGACGCCGAGGAGCGGGAGATCGTCTACCGGATGGGCGTGACCGCCCCGGAGCCGACGGCGGTCTTCGACACCCCCGAGCTGATCGCCCTGCAACGCAAGGCCGACCAGGTCTTCGTGCACAACGCGCTGGTCGACTACGCGGTGCGCCTGGTGCTGGCCACCCGCGCACCCGCCGAGCACGGCATGCCGGACGTCGCCCAGCTGATCCAGTACGGGGCCAGCCCGCGCGCCTCGCTCGGTCTGGTCCGGGCCACCCGCGCGCTGGCGCTGCTGCGCGGGCGCGACTACGCCCTGCCGCAGGACGTGCAGGACATCGCCCCGGACATCCTGCGCCACCGGCTGGTGCTCAGCTACGACGCGCTCGCCGACGACGTGCCGGCCGACCACATCGTGCACCGGGTGATGTCGACCATCCCGCTCCCGGCCGTCGCGCCCCGACAGCAGGCCACCCCGCCGCCGAGTACCCCGCCGCCGGGCGCCGGCTGGCCCGGGCAGCGGCCGTGACCTCACCCACCCCTCGTCCCGCCCCCGACCGCAGCGAGGCCGTGCTGTCCCGACTCCAGTTGCTGGTCACCCGCAAGCTCGATGGTCTGCTCCAGGGTGACTACGCTGGCCTGCTCCCGGGGCCGGGCAGCGAGGCGGGCGAGTCGCGGGAGTACCGCCCCGGTGACGACGTACGCCGGATGGACTGGCCGGTGACCGCGCGTACCACGACCCCGCACGTGCGGCGCACGGTCGCGGACCGGGAGTTGGAGACGTGGCTGGCCCTGGACCTCTCGGCCAGCCTGGACTTCGGCACCGGGCAGTGGCTCAAGCGGGAGGTGGTGGTGGCCGCCGCTGCCGCCATCACCCATCTGACCGTGCGCGGCGGCAACCGGATCGGCGCGGTGATCGGCACCGGTGGCGGCGCGTCCGCACCGGCGCGACGGTGGCGCGGTGGCCCGCCGCCGGTCGGGCCGGGGGTGCTCACCCGACTGCCGGCCCGCTCCGGCCGCAAGGAGGCGCAGGGCCTGCTGCGGGCCGTCGCCGGCACCGCGATCCAGCCCGGCCGGGGCGATCTGGGCGCGCTTGTCGACATGCTCAACCGCCCGCCCCGGCGGCGCGGGGTGGCCGTGGTGGTCTCGGACTTCCTGGCGCCGACCGAGCAGTGGGCCCGGCCGATGCGCAAGCTGCGCGTCCGGCACGACGTGCTGGCGATCGAGGTGGTGGACCCGCGCGAGCTGGAGTTGCCCGACGTGGGGGTGCTGCCGGTGGTCGACCCGGAGAGCGGTGAGCTGCACGAGGTGCAGACCGCCGACCCGCG
The DNA here is from genome assembly GCF_042872475.1 of Micromonospora sp. NPDC005252. Taxonomy (NCBI): domain Bacteria; kingdom Bacillati; phylum Actinomycetota; class Actinomycetes; order Micromonosporales; family Micromonosporaceae; genus Micromonospora; species Micromonospora sp. NPDC005252. Next base: position 15,694 of record NZ_JBIAKN010000012.1, read on the forward strand.
GCTGCGGCAGCGCTACGCCGAGGCCGCCGCCGCCCAACGGGCCACGATCGCCGCCGCGCTGCGTGGCGCCGGCGCGGCCCACCTGCGTCTGCGTACCGACCGAGACTGGCTGCTGGACATGGTGCGTTTCGTGGCCGCGCAGCGGCACGCCCGCACCCGGGGGACGACACGATGATCCGTTTTCTGCAACCGTGGTGGCTGCTGGCCGTGCTGCCGGTGCTCGCCCTCGCCGCGTTCTACATCTGGCGGCAGCTGCACCGCCGGGCGTACGCGATGCGGTTCACCAACGTGGACCTGCTGCGGACCGTCGCGCCGAAGGGTCTGGGCTGGCGGCGGCACGTGCCGGCGACCGCGTTCCTGCTCTGCCTGCTGGTGCTCGCCACGGCGCTGGCCCGTCCGGCGGTGGACACCAAGGAGCCGCTGGAGCGGGCGACGGTGATGCTCGCCATCGACGTGTCGCTGTCCATGCAGGCCGACGACGTGGCGCCGAACCGGCTGGAGGCCGCGCAGGAGGCGGCCAAGCAGTTCGTGGGCGAGCTGCCGGAGAGCTACAACCTGGGTCTCGTCGCGTTCGCCAAGGCGGCCAACGTGCTGGTCCCGCCGGGCAAGGACCGGGACGCGGTGACCGCCGCGATCGACGGGCTGGTGCTGGCCGAGGCGACCGCGACGGGCGAGGCGGTGTTCACCTGCCTGGAGGCGATCCGGTCGGTGCCGGCCGACGGCGCGGCGGGTATCCCACCGGCGCGGATCGTGCTGCTGTCGGACGGGTTCCGCACCTCCGGCCGGTCGGTGGAGGAGGCGGCGGCTGCCGCGCAGGCGGCCAACGTGCCGGTCTCCACCATCGCGTTCGGCACCGACACCGGTCAGGTCGACATCGGTGGGCAGCTCCAGCGGGTGCCGGTGGACCGGCTCGCCCTCGCGGAGCTGGCCGAGACCACCGAGGGCTACTTCTACGAGGCGGCCTCGGTGAGCGAGCTGAAGCAGGTCTACCAGGACATGGGCAGCTCGATCGGGTTCCGCACCGAGCCGCGCGAGGTGACCCAGTGGTACGCGGGGTTGGCCCTGCTGCTGGCGCTCTGCGCCGGCGCGCTCAGCCTGCTCTGGTCGTCGCGGATGCTCTGAGGGCGGCCAGGGCAGCGGACGACCAGGGAAGAGACAGGCAGCGAACGGCCGGGGAAGTGAACGGGCCGGCGGCGGTCAGTGACCGCCGCCGGCCAGGACGAAGACGACGGCCACCCAGACGGCGGCGAGGGTGAAGCCCAGCGGGGCGACGTAGCGGCTCATGGACGGCTCCGAGTGGCGGCTGGACGGTCCGCGTGCGGGGGGCGGACCGCAGGGGGTGGGGACGCGCACACGAAGTCGTGACCGGGCGGCTCCCGGCGACCGTCCGGTGACCGGACGGCGCGGCACACGCGCCCCGGCGTCAGCCGAGGCGGTGGGGGAGCGGAGCGGGGTCAGCTCGCCAGACTGAGTCGTGGCTCAGCGGGGCTGACCATCGGCCCGGCCACGACTAGGAGGATCGCTATCTCGCACAGCGATCACCTCCTGCAAGTCGGCCGGGCCGGAACGTCGATGAGCGTACACCTGAGCCGGCGCCGGCACGCACTCGGCCGACCGGTCGGCAACCGCTCCACCGCCCGGCCGACGCCACCGGTCGGGGCGGTCCGCCGACCCGTGCCGGCGGCCCGTGCGCACGACGGTGACCAGCACCGCGGCGAGCAGGGGCAGCCAGCAGAACCGGGCCAGCACCCACGCCGGACCGTCCGGCGCGGTGTGCAGCCCGGGCAGGGCCAGGCCACCCCGGGCGGTGAGCGCCGTCACCGTGACACGGGTCGCGGGCGTCGCCCCGGGGAGCCGTTTCCCGGCTGGCCCTGTGGGACTACTCGCCGGCGGCGACCAGACCCGTCTCGTACGCCAGCACCACGGCCTGGGCCCGGTCGCGCAGCCCCAGCTTGGCCAGGATCCGCCCCACGTGCGTCTTCACGGTCTGCTCCGCCACCACCAGGTCACCGGCGATCTCCGCGTTGTTGCGCCCCCGGGCGATCAACCGCAGCACCTCGGTCTCGCGGGGCGTGAGCCCGGCCAGGTCGGTGGGGCGGGGTCGGCGGCGGTCCGGGCGGGCCGCGAACTCGGCGATCAGTCGGCGGGTCACCGCCGGGGCGAGCAGCGCGTCCCCGGCCGCCACCACCCGCACCGCCTGCACCAGGTCGGCCGCCGGCGCGTCCTTGAGCAGGAAGCCGCTGGCACCGGCGCGCAGCGCCTCGTACACGTAGTCGTCCAGGTCGAACGTCGTGAGGATGAGCACCCGGGGGCGCTGCGCCGAGCGGTCGCCCAGCAGCTTGCGGGTGGCCTCCAGCCCGTCCATGACCGGCATCCGCACGTCCATCAGCACCACGTCCGGATCGAGCCGGCGGGCGGCGGTGACGGCCTGCGCGCCGTCGGCTGCGTCACCCACCACGAGCAGGTCCGGCTGGGCGGCGAGCAACGCGCCGAAGCCCTGCCGGACCATCGCCTGGTCGTCGGCGATCAGCACCTTGATCATGCGTCTCCGCTCTCCGGCTCGTACGGCAGTTCGGCCGCCACCGCGTAACCGCCGTCGGGCAGCGGCCCGGCGGTGAACGTACCGCCCAGTGAGGTGGCCCGCTCCCGCATGCCGGTCAGCCCGTGCCCCGGGCTGCCGTCGGCGGTCGGTCGGGCGTCGGTCGGGGAGTTCTCGACGCGTACTCCCAGACCGGATTGGCGGGCGCGGACGGTGACGCGCACCGCGGCGCCGGCCGCGTGCCGGGCCGCGTTCGCCAGCCCCTCCTGCACGATGCGGTACGCGGCCAGCCCGACCGGCGCGGGCACCCGCCCGTCGCCCAGCGGGTCGACGTCCAGGGTCACCGGCAGCCCGGCGCGACGGGCCGCGTCCACCATCGGGCCCAGGTCGGTCAGGTCGGGCTGCGGAGCGGTCTGCGGACCGGTGGCCTCGCTGCGCAGCACCCCCAGCAGCCGCCGCATGTCGGTCAGCGCGTCGCGGGCCGAGCCGGCGATGGCGGCGAACTCGGCGGCCGCCGGTGCCGGCACGTCGGTCAGCCGGTACGGCGCGGTCTCGGCCTGTACCGCGATCAGCGACATGTGGTGGGCCACCACGTCGTGCAGCTCGCGGGCGATCCGGGTGCGCTCCTCCAGCACCGCGCGGCGCTCCTGCTCCCGCTCGCTCAGCTCGGTCTGCGCGGCGAGCGCCCGCCGGGACAGCCGGTTGTGCCGGATCAGGTCACCGACGATCGCCAGCGCGCCGAGCAGCGCCAGGACGGCGGCCCGGTTCTCCGCGCGCACCAGGGTGAGTACCGGCACCGCGGTGATCGCCACCACCCAGGCCAGCACCGGCCGGTCGACCCGCGCGACGACCACCGCGACCACCGCGACCGAGCCGAGCGCCAGCGGCGGCGTCCACGGTCCGGGCAGGTCGGCCGGGGCGTTGAACGTGCACACCAGCAGGGCCAGCACCGTGAGCCGCCAGGCCAGCAGCGGACGCCGGGGCAGCGCCAGCAGCGGCGCCACGGTCAGCGCCGCGAACAGCACCGCGATCGGAACCGGCAGACCCCAGTTGCTCTCCACGGTGAGCGTGATCCAGAAGAGGCCGAGCGCGGCGAGCAGCCCGACCGGGGCGGCGGGTCGGGCGAGCCGGGGCCAGCGGGCCAGCAGCGGTCGACCGGGCGGGGCGTCCGGGCCCCACAGGGTCTGCCGCAACGCCCGCAGGGCCACGGCGATCGGTTGCCGGTTCACCACCCGGAGGCTACGGGCAGAGCCCATCACGGGGCGTGCCACCAGGGGTTGATCCCGGTGTCGTACCACGGTGTGACGCGGCTCCCGTTAGCGCTTACCTGCCGGTAACGCCTAGGCTCCGACGCGTCCGTGCTGACCATTCGCAAGGGGGAACCGTGGCCCGTACCGTGCTGGTGACCGGGGGTAACCGGGGGATCGGCCTGGCCATCGCGCAGGCCTTCGCCAAGCAGGGCGATCGGGTGGCGGTCACCCACCGCAGCGGCGATGCCCCCGACGGGCTGTTCGGCGTGCGGGCCGACGTCACCGACGCGGCCTCGATCGACGCCGCGTTCACCGCCGTCGAGGCCGAGCTGGGTCCGGTCGAGGTGGTGGTCGCCAACGCCGGCATGACCGACGACACCCTGCTGCTGCGGATGTCCGAGGAGCAGTTCACCGGTGTGCTGGACACCAACCTCACCGGCGCGTTCCGGGTCGCCAAGCGGGCCTCCGGCAAGATGCTGCGGGCCAAGTGGGGCCGGATGATCTTCATCTCCTCGGTGGTGGGTCTCTCCGGCGGCGCGGGTCAGGTCAACTACGCCGCCAGCAAGGCCGGCCTGGTCGGCGTGGCCCGCTCGATCACCCGGGAGCTGGGCAGCCGCAACATCACCGCGAACGTGGTGGCGCCCGGCTTCATCGACACCGACATGACCGCCAGCCTCAGCGACGACCGCAAGGCGGAGATCCGCAAGTCCATCCCGGCCGGCCGGATGGCCAGCCCGGACGAGGTGGCCGCCGTGGTCACCTGGCTGGCCTCGGACAGCGCCGGGTACGTCTCCGGCGCCGTGATCCCGGTCGACGGCGGCCTCGGCATGGGCCACTGACCAGCGCTTCGACAACGTACGGAGGAAACCCTGCATGTCCGGACTGCTCGCCGGTAAGCGGCTGCTCGTCACCGGTGTGATCACCGAGGCTTCGATCGCCTTCTCGGTGGCGAAACTCGCCCAGGAGAACGGCGCGCAGGTCGTGCTGACCGGCTTCGGACGGCTCTCCCTGGTCGAGCGGATCGCCAAGCGGCTGCCCGAGCCCGCGCCGGTGATCGAGGTCGACGTGACCAACACCGAGCACCTGGCCAGCCTCGCCGACCGGGTACGGGAGCACGTCGACGGTCTCGACGGCGTCGTGCACTCGATCGGCTTCGCCCCGCAGAGCTGCCTCGGGGGTGGCTTCCTCGACGCGCCCTGGGAGGACGTGGCGACCGCCCTGCACGTCTCCACCTACTCGTACAAGTCGCTCGCCATGGCGGCGCTGCCGCTGATGTCGGCCGGCGGCGCGGTGGTCGGCCTGACCTTCGACGCGACGAAGGCGTGGCCGGTCTACGACTGGATGGGCGTGGCCAAGGCCGGCCTGGAGTCCGCGTCCCGCTACCTCGCCATGCACCTGGGCAAGCAGGGCATCCGCAGCAACCTGGTCGCCGCCGGGCCGCTGCGCACCATCGCCGCGAAGTCGATCCCCGGCTTCGACCAGTTCGAGGAGGCCTGGGCCGGGCGGGCCCCGCTGGGCTGGAGCCTCACCGACCAGGAGCCGGCCGCCCGGGCCTGCCTGGCGCTGCTCTCCGACTGGTTCCCGGCCACCACCGGCGAGATCGTGCACGTCGACGGCGGCTACCACGCCGTCGGTTCCTGACACTGCTCCGCGACGCTCCCTGGTCGCCGTCCGCGTGATCTACGCGTCCGGACCAGGGGGCGTCGCCGGGCCGTCGCGGCCGAGGGGCGAGAATGGCCCCATGGCGTACGACGCGGTGGTGCTGGTGTCCTTCGGCGGGCCCGAACGGCCCGAGGACGTGATGCCGTTCCTGCAGAACGTGACCCGCGGCCGAGGCGTGCCGCCCGAGCGGCTGGCCGAGGTCGCCGAGCACTACCAGCACTTCGGCGGGGTGTCCCCGATCAACCAGCAGAACCGCGAGCTGCTGGCCGCCGTCCGGGCCGACTTCGCCGCGCACGGCCTCGACCTGCCCATCTACTGGGGCAACCGCAACTGGGACCCGATGCTCGCCGACACCGTGACGCAGATGCGCGACGACGGGGTGACCCGGGCGCTGGCCTTCGTCACCAGCGCGTACGGCGGCTACTCGTCCTGCCGGCAGTACCAGGAGGACATCGCCGCCGCCCGCGCCGCCGTCGGCCCGGACGCCCCGGTGATCGAGAAGATCCGCCAGTTCTGGGACCACCCCGGTTTCATCGAGCCGCACATCGACGCCGTCCGTGCCGCGCTGGGCCAGCTCGACCAGGCGTTGCGGGACACCACCCGGCTGGTGTTCACCGCCCACTCCATCCCCACCTCGATGGCGGCCAACGCCGGCCCGCACGGCGGCCGGTACGAGGCGCAACTGCGGGAGGCCGCCGCGCTGGTGGCCGCTGCCGCCGCCCCCGACCTGGCGTACGACCTGGTCTGGCAGAGCCGTTCGGGCCCCCCGCACGTGCCGTGGCTGGACCCGGACATCAACGACCACCTGGGCACCCTCGCCGAGGGTGGCACCACCAGCGTGGTGGTCAGCCCGATCGGGTTCGTCTCCGACCACCTGGAAGTCGTGTGGGACCTCGACACCGAGGCGCTGGAGACGGCCAAGCAACTCGGCCTGGACTTCGTCCGGGCCGGCACCCCGGGCACCGACCCGCGCTTCGTGACCATGGTCCGGGAGCTGGTCACCGAGCGGACCGACCCGGACGGCGCGCAGCTGCGTCGTCGCCTCGGCGAGCTGCCGATGTGGGACACCTGCCCGACCGTGTGCTGCGTACCGACCCGCCGTCCGACGCCCGCTGGGAGCACCGATGCATGACCGCAAGCCCGTGCAGAGCTGGCTCACCGACATGGACGGTGTGCTGGTGCACGAGGGCCAGCCGGTGCCCGGCGCACCGGAGTTCGTCAACCGGCTGCGCGCCTCCGGCAAGCCGTTCCTGGTGCTGACCAACAACTCGATCTACACCCCGCGGGACCTCACGGCCCGGTTGAGCCGGATGGGTCTGGACGTGCCGGAGGAGTCGATCTGGTCTTCGGCCCTGGCCACCGGCCAGTTCCTCGCCGACCAACGGCCGGGTGGCACCGCGTACGTCATCGGGGAGGCCGGCCTGACCACCGCGCTGCACGCGGTCGGCTACGTGCTCACCGACTTCGCCCCGGACTACGTGGTGCTCGGCGAGACCCGCACCTACAGCTTCGAGGCGATCACCAAGGCGGTGCGGCTGATCAACGACGGGGCCCGGTTCATCTGCACCAACCCCGACGTGACCGGCCCGTCGGTGGAGGGCGCGCTGCCCGCCGCCGGCTCGGTCGCCGCCATGATCTCCAAGGCGACCGGGGTGGAGCCGTACTTCGTCGGCAAGCCCAATCCGATGATGATGCGCTCCGCGCTGAACACCATCAACGCGCACTCGGAGACCACCGCGATGATCGGCGACCGGATGGACACCGACATCCTCTGTGGTCTGGAGGCCGGGCTGGAGACCATCCTGGTGCTCACCGGCATCAGCAGCCGTACCGAGGCGGAGCGCTACCCGTACCGACCGTCCCGGATCATCAACTCGGTGGCCGACCTGCTCGACGAGGTCTGACCGAGCGGCGCGCTGATGATCGCGCTCGAACATGGATGTGGTGGTCACGCGCGCGCCGGAGGCCACGACATCCTGGATCGAGCGCGATCATGCCCGGCGCGGGCCGGTGATGATCGCGGGCGGCGTGGGTCAGGGGCGTAGCGGGGCGTTGCAGGCGGCGACCAGCGCCTGCCGGCAGGCCGTGGTGAGCGGGCGCAGCGCGGCGTCGCGCTGCTGGGCCTCGTAGTTGTTGATCGCGCCACCGGGGGCGGCGTGCCCGGCTAGCGCGAGCACCCGGTCGAGCACCGCGGCCCGGGCGAAGAGCCGGCGGGCCCGCGGGTCGAAGCCGGGTGGCAGGTCGGTGGCGCCGTCCGGGCGGCGCAGCGCGGCCAGCGCTCCGGCCAACTCGGGCCGCCACTGGGCCACGTCGAGCCGGGTCAGCGCGGCGGTGGTCTCGGCCAGCGCGGCGGCCAGCTCGGCCTCCGCCTCGGCGGCGCCGGGCAGCGACAGCGAGGCGGCCGGGGCGTTGGCCGGCAGCGGATACACCCGCCACAGCACCGTCTCGAAACAGTCCCCCGAGCCGGACGTGTGGCTGCGCACCTGCGGGATCAGACCCAGCCCACCGGCCACCACCGCCTCGCCCGCCACCAGGGCCGCCCCGGCGAAGTCCCCGGGACCGGGCAGACCCCGTGGGTCGCCCGGCGCGGGCAGCACCAGACGGATCTCGTCGGGGGAGAGCTTGGCCAGGGTGGGCAGCGCGGCGCCCAGCGGGACGTCGGTCCAGGTGCCGGGGGCGTCCGCAACGAGGTGCTCCTCGTCGCCGGCGATGGCGTCGGCGACCTCGTCGTACGGCACCAGCCCGGCGCGCCACGCGCGCACCCAGGCAACGAACCGGCTCGACCGGCGCGGCGCAAGCGTGGCCGCGCCCGTTGCGGGGGTGGACATGCCGAAAGGGTACGTGGTCATCGGTGGCCGTGTCTCGACTGCCGCTCCGGCCGCCCTGCCTGCCCCGAACTGCCCCCTTCGCCCGATCCGCGCCCGCAGCGCGGCCCGCTGATCCGCGGTTGACCGTCAGCCGCCGGGGCGCGGCGCTGCGACCCCGTCTCGCGTACCTCCCTGAGCGCTGGCGCAGCCGCAGACCTCGATGGGGTGGCGCGGTGTGTCGGGGGGCGGGGTGCTGGTGGGGGCGTTAGCGTGATCGACATGGCGGGGCGATACGGCGAGGACGTGCTGGCGGGGGACTGGCGGCGGCGGAAGGTCACCCCCGAGGTGGACGCCGAACCGGATCTCGTGGTGGAGGACGCCGACTCCGGGTTCTGCGGTGCGGTGGTGGGCTTCGAGGCCGGCGCGGTCGTGCTGGAGGACCGGCACGGCCGGCGGCGCAACTTCCCGCTGCTGCCCGCGGCGTTCCTGCTCGACGGCCGCCCGGTGACGTTGCGCCGCCCGAGCCGCGCGCCGGTGCCGGCGGCCCGCCGACGTACCGCGTCCGGTTCGGTGGCGGTGGACAATGTTCGCGCCCAGGTGGCCAAGGCCAGTCGGATCTGGGTGGAGGGCATCCACGACGCCGCCCTCGTCGAGCGGATCTGGGGCGACGACCTGCGGATCGAGGGCGTGGTGGTCGAGCCGTTGGACGGCATCGACGACCTGGACGCCGACGTACGCGACTTCGGCCCCGGCCCGACCCGACGACTCGGCGTGCTCGTCGACCACCTGGTGCCGGGCAGCAAGGAGAGCCGCATCGTGGCCCGGGTCAACTCGTCGTACGTGCTGGTGACCGGCCACCCGTACGTGGACGTCTGGCAGGCGGTCAAACCGGCGGCGCTGGGTATCGCGGCGTGGCCGGTCGTGCCGCCGGGGCAGCCGTGGAAGGAGGGGGTCTGCGCGGCCCTCGGGGTGGCCGAGCCGGCCGACATGTGGCGGCACATCCTGTCCCGGGTGAACAGCTTCGCCGACGTGGAGACCCCCCTGATCAACGCCATGGAACGCCTCATCGACTTCGTCACCGAACCAGCCTGACCCACCGCTCCGGCGGCGTGCCGGGGTGACGGGCGGGCGGTTCTCAGGGCTCCTGGTCGGGGCTGCGGGTGTAGACGAAGGTGGCGATGTCCAGCGCGACCGCGCGGCCCTGTCCGTCGCGGCGCACCGTGAGGATTTCGCCGTCCTGCCCACCGGCCCGACCCCGCCAGCGGTCCGGGCCCTCGGGAACGAACCGGAGGTTCGGTGCGCCGACCGGGCCGGCGTGCAGGTCGCCGGCGGCGTCCGCGTACACCTCGATGGTGGTGCCCATCCACCACCAGCGGCCGGTCAGCTCAGCGAGTTCGGCCGGCGGCGGGGCGGCGGCCGGAAGCCACGGGGTGACCGGGGCGGGTTCGGCGTCCAGCACCAGCGTGAGCAGTTGCCGGCCCAGCCCGCCGATGTGGCCGGTACGGAAACCGTAGGAGTTGGCGAAGCCGACGACAGCGGTGCGGCTGGGCCGGTGCACGGCCAGCGAGGCGACGTAGCCGGGCATGGAGCCGCCGTGTCCGACGTACACCCGGTCGCCTTCCCGGTGGAGCTCCACCCCGAGGCCGTGGCCGTGTCTCCAGGACTCCTGGTCGCTGATCACCACGGGCGAGCACATCTCGGTAAGCGTCTCGGCGGCCAGCACCGACGGGTCGGGGTCGGCCAGGAACGCCGCCCAGCGGCCCAGGTCCTCGATCGTCGACCAGAGCTGCCCGGCCGGGGCCATCGCCCCGGTGTCGGTACGCGGCTCCTCGCGCAGGGTGTCGTGCCAGGGGTGCACGACGTAGCCACGGGCGAACGGCTCGCTGGCCGCGTACGTGGTGCGGCGCAGGCCCAGCGGGGTGAGGATCCGCTCGTTGAGCAGGTCGGCCCAGGGCGTCCCGGTGAGTCGTTCGAGGATGCCGCCGAGCAACCCGTACGCCAGGTTGGAGTAGTGGTAGGTGAGGTGCGGCGGGTAGGCGATCTTGTCGGGGGTGACCCCGGCGAGCAGGGTGGTGAGGTCCACGCCGGCGGCCCGTTCCCACCAGTCGCCCTCGGGTTCGCGCTGGATGCCGCTGGCGTGCGCGAGCAGTTGGCGCAGGGTGAGCGCGCCGACGCTGGTGCCCGGCAGGTGGCGCTCCACCGGGTCGTCGACGGCGAGCCGGCCCGCGTCGCGCAACTGCATGATCAGGGTCGCGGTCATGGTCTTGCTGATCGAGCCCAACCGGTACTGGAGGTCGGCGTCCGGGCGGGGGTGCGCGCCGGCGGTGGCCAGGTGCGCCAGCGTGCCGTCGCACACCACGCCCAGCACCAGCGACGGGGTGTGGCCGTCGGCCTGGGCCTGCGCGACCCGGGCGTCGATCTGCCGGGCGGTCTCGGGCAGCAGCGTCAAGGGGATCTCCTGGGGTCGGGCCGCTGGTCGGTGGCGTTTCGGCGGGCCGGAAAGGGGCCTGGTCGAGCCTACTGATCTTCGGGGGGAGGTCGCGCGTGCGTTTGCGTGTCAGGATCGTGGTGTGGACGCCGTGGTGTGGATCGTTTTGGGTGTGGTGCTGGCGGTCGCCGAGATCTTCACGACGACCCTCTTTCTCATCATGTTCGGGCTCGGCGCCTTCGCCGCCGCCGGTGCCGCCGCTCTGGGTGCGCCGGTGGCCGTGCAGGCCCTGGTCTTCGCGGTGGTGTCCGCGTTGAGCCTGGTGGTGGCGCGACCGGTGATCAAGCGGCACCGCCGTTCGGCGCTGGAGAGCGGCGAACAGCCGTTCGGCGTGGAGGCGATCGAGGGCTCCACGGCGCTGGTGCTGGAGCGGGTGGACGCCGACAGTGGCCTCGTCAAGATCGACGGGGAGCTGTGGAGTGCCCGGCCGTACGACACGACGCAGACTTTCGAGCCCGGCGAGCGGGTTCGGGTGATTAAGGTCCGGGGCGCGACCGCCCTGGTCTGGCAGGACGATGTTTCTTCCGCCGGCGACTTGCCGGAAGCGAGAGGGTGAACGGGATGACAACAGTCGGGGTGCTGGTGATCGCGGTGGCGTTGATCGCCGTGATAACACTGGCCAAGGCGGTGCGGATCGTGCCGCAGCAGCGCCAGGACGTGGTGGAACGACTCGGCAAGTACAAGCGCACCCTCAATCCCGGCCTCAACCTGCTGGTGCCGTTCATCGATGCGGTTCGCACCAAGGTCGACATGCGGGAGCAGGTGGTCAGCTTCCCGCCGCAGCCGGTGATCACCTCGGACAACCTGGTGGTCTCGATCGACACGGTTCTGTACTTCAAGGTGGTCGACTCGGTCCGGGCGACCTACGAGATCTCCAGCTTCCTCCAGGCCATCGAGCAGTTGACAGTCACCACGTTGCGTAACGTGATCGGTTCCCTGGACCTGGAGCGGGCACTGACCAGCCGGGACGAGATCAACCGGCACCTCTCGGGCGTGCTCGACGAGACCACCGGCCGGTGGGGCATCAAGGTGACCCGGGTCGAGATCAAGGCGATCGAGCCGCCGGCCAGCATCCGCGACTCGATGGAGAAGCAGATGCGCGCCGAGCGGGACCGCCGTGCGGCGATCCTGACCGCCGAGGGCCACAAGCAGTCGGTGATCCTCACCGCCGAGGGTGACAAGCAGTCGGCGGTGTTGCGGGCCGACGGTGACCGGCAGGCCCGGATCCTGCAGGCCGAAGGTCAGGCGAAGGCGATCCGGACGGTCTTCGACGCGATCCACCAGGCGAACCCGAGCCAGAAGGTGCTCGCCTACCAGTACCTGCAGGCTCTGCCGCAGATCGCCCAGGGCAGCGCCAACAAGGTCTGGATCATCCCGGCCGAGCTGACCAAGGCCCTGGAGGGGATGGGTGGCGCGCTCGGTGGGCTGAGCCAGATGGTCGGGGACCTTCCCGCGCCGGAGGCCGCCGACCACGCGAGCCAGGTGGAGCGCGAGGCCGCGGAGGCGGCGCAGGCCGCGGCGGACGCCGCTCAGCAGATCCACGACGAGGTACGCGTCGCCGAGGCGCAGGCCACCGGCGGCAACAAGCCGCAGGGGCTGCCCGCGCCGGAGCCGGTCACCCCGGCCAGCCTGACCGAGGACCCGGCCGACCAGCGCGAGCGCGGCTGATCCGGCACGTCGGCCGGACAGGGCGAGCCTCGAACGGAGGCTCCGGCCCACGGCCTTAATGCGAAAAATGCTCATGGGGCGCTCCGATGCCTGCCACGATCGGTCCTAGGACGGGTGGTGACCAGGCAATCGGGGCGCCCCGGCGCGTCTCGCACCGCTCGCGGACGAGCGAGGTGACGCATGAAGGATCCGGCGAATCGGATGTGGTCCTCGGCCCCGGTGCCCGGCGCGCACGACCCGGTCGCCCCACTGGGCTCCCGGAGCACCGGTGGAGGATTCGGCGTACTGCCCTTCGTGGGCGAGCCGACCCCGGGCGCCCCGGCCACGAATGCCAGCTGGGCCTGGTCGGTACGCCGGTTCGCGCGGGCCGCGGTGTGGCTGCTGCCCGCGTACGCCATTCTCTACGGCGCGGTGGCGATGGCCAGCGACGGCGGGGTGGGCAACGACCCCTATCCGGCCGACGGCCGGGCCGTGTATCTGATCGGCTGGGTGGCCGCGGTCTGGCTCGGCCTGCTCGCGCTCCTGGCCCTCACGGGCCTGCTGGCCGCCACGCGCAGCCGCCGGGTGGCCGCCGCCGGCCTGCTGATCAGCATCGCCGGAACCGTGCTGATGCTGCCCTTCGCCGGGCTCGAAGAGCAGACGCCGGTCTTCGGCACCACCGCGCGCTCGCTGGTCCTGCTCGGCGCGACGTTCTACAGCGTGGGCTGGTTCCTCACCGGGTGGGCGGTGGCCCGCTCGGGCACCTTCAGCCTCGGCGACGGAATCATGCTGATCATCGCCGCACCGCTGCTGGGCCTGGGAGGTGCCCTGATCGGCTCGCTACAGACGTTCGGCGCGATCTTCGTGCTGATCGCCGGCATCGGCATCGGCTACCGCTCCGGCCGCCTGATGCCCCGCGAAACCGCCCGAGACGCCGCCAACGCCAGCCTGAGCACCCCAAACCCCTGAAGCGCCCGCGCGGGCGTCCTCCCGCTGCCGTTGATCATGATGTTATTGCCTTCGGCCTCGGCGTGTCGTGGCAATAACTTCATGATCAACGCGGGCCGGGGGCTGGGTGGGGGCTGGGCGGGGGCCGTGAAGTTGGTGACAGTTGGGAGGCGGGGGTGGTCGGTTGGCGGTTTTTGTGGCAATCCTGGGGAGCATGGCCGCCTCTCGCTCGCCGCTGTCGCGGCTGTTCACCGTGCTGCTCGCCGGCGTGCTGGCCGGGCTCGCCCTGGCCGTCGCCGCGCTCCCGGGCAACCTGCTGGTCGGGTTCGCCGCGCGCGCCGCGATCGGGTCGTACGCCGCGTTGCCGGCCTCGCTGAAGACCCCGGCCACCCCGCAGCGCTCGTACCTCTACGCCAACGACGGCAAGACGCTGCTCACCACGTTCTACGACGTGAACCGCACCGACGTCGCGCTGGCGGACGTCGCCCCGGTGATGCGGCAGGCGATCGTGGCGGCCGAGGACCGGCGGTTCTACGACCACGGCGGCGCGGACCTGCGGGGCCTGGCCCGAGCGCTGGTCGCCAACGTCAAGGGCGGCGGCACCGAGCAGGGCGGCTCCACGCTGACCATGCAGTACGTCCGCAACGTGCTCAAGACCGACCCCACCCGCACGCCGCAGGAGCGCGCCGCCGCCACCGACCCGACCGTCGGTCGCAAGCTCCAGGAGATCCGGTACGCGGGCGCGCTGGAGAAGAGCCTCGGCAAGGACGAGATCCTCAACCGGTACCTGAACATCGCCTACTTCGGCTCCGGGGCGTACGGGATCGCGGCGGCCAGCCAGCGCTACTTCGGCAAGCCGCCGGCGAACCTGACCCTCGCCGAGTCGGCGTTGCTCGCCGGCCTGGTGCAGTCCCCGGACGCGTACAGCCCGATCAGCGGCGACAAGGACGAGGCGCTGGCCCGCCGGTCGTACGTGCTGGACTCGATGGCCGCCACCGGCGCGATCACCGCCGCGCAGGCCGCGCAGGCCAAGGCGGAGCCGCTGACCCTGCACCCGACCGCGCAGCCCAACGGCTGCACCGCCGTCGCCCAGGGCCACGACGACTGGGGCTACTTCTGTGACTACCTGCGCCAGTGGTGGCTGACCCAGCCGGCCTTCGGCGCCACCACCGCCGAGCGCGAGCAGGCCCTGCGCTCGGGCGGCTACACAGTCGTCACCTCGCTCGATCCGCAGGTCCAGGCCACCGCGCAGCAGCAGGCCACCAAGGTGTACGGGTACGACAACAAGCGCGCCCTGCCGATCGCGGCCGTGCAGCCGGGCACCGGTCGGGTGCTGGCGATGGCGGTCAACCGGCACTACAGCCTCGCCGACAACCCGGCCGGGCAGGCGAACTACCCGAACACCGTCAACCCGTTGATCTCTGGCGGGGCCAGTGTCGACGGCTACCAGGCGGGTTCGACGTTCAAGCTGTTCACCATGCTCGCCGCGCTGGAGTCGGGCCGTACCCTCTCCACCGGGTTCGACGCGCCCGCCAAGCTGCCCACCCGGTACGCCGCCGAGGGGCCGGGCAGTTGCGACGGCCGCTGGTGCCCGGCGAACGCCAACCCGGACTGGATGGACGGGTACCGGATGATGTGGGACGGCTTCGGCCGTTCGGTGAACACCTACTTCGTCTGGCTGGCCGAGCAGGTCGGCCAGGACAAGGTGGTGGAGATGGCGCAGCGGCTGGGCATCACCTTCCGCGCCGACACGGACGCCGCCTTCGCCAAGGACAACGCCGCGAACTGGGGGTCGTTCACCCTGGGCGTCGCCGCCACCACCCCGCTGGACCTGGCCAACGCGTACGCCACGGTGGCCGCCGAGGGCACCTACTGCACGCCGGTGCCGGTGGTCTCGGTGACCGACGCGAAGGGCGCGACGGTGCCGGTCGGCCAGCCGTCCTGCAAGCGGGTCCTCGACGCCGACGTGGCGCGCGCCGCGACCGATGCGGCCCGCTGCCCGGTGGGCCAGCAGTCGCCGTACGGGCAGTGCAACGGCGGCACCGCCACCGGCGTGAACGACATCCTCGGCGGTCGGCCGGTGGCCGGCAAGACGGGTAGCTCGGAGGAGAACGCCACCGAGACGTTCGTCGGCTTCACCCCGCAGGTGGCCGTCGCCGGCATCGCCGCCAACCCGGACGACCCCGCCGACTCGGTGGGTTCGGCGGTGCAGAGCAAGGTGATCGACGCGGTCGCCCGGGTCATCGCCACGGCGGTGAAGGGTCAGCCGGAGATGGCGTTCGTCGCGCCGAGCCGCGAGCTGGCCGGCGAGCCCCGCCGCCCGGTGGAGCGCCCCGCCGTCCCCGAGCGCCAGCAGCCCACCCAGGGCCAGGACCCGCGCTCGGCCCTGCAACGCTGGCTCGACCGCCGCGGCTGACCCGGCGGGGTCAGCGCTCGCGGCGGCGGGGGCGGTAGCTGGCGATCGTCGCGGGGAGGCCGCGGCGGATGATGCCGGCCCAGTCGGTGTCGCCCCGTAGCACCGCCGCTGCGGTCTTGCGGGCCTGCTCGGCGGTGAAGTGCGGCGGCAGCATCAGCTCGGCCGGGTCGACCAGCGCGTTGATGACGACCGGCCGGTCGGCGGTCAGCGCGCGCTCCCAGACGCCGGGCACCTGCTCCGGCGCGTCGATGAGCTCTCCGTGCAGCCCGAGCACCTGGGCCCACTGGTGGTAGCCGATGTCCGGCAGTTGCTGGCTGTCCGGGAACATCGGCGTCCCCTCGCTGGAGCGCTGTTCCCAGCTGACGAACGCCAGGTCCCGGTTGTTGAGCACCAGCACCACGAACCGCGGGTCGGCCCAGCCGCGCCAGTACTTCGCCACGGTGATCAGCTCGTTGACGCCGTTCATCTGCATCGCCCCGTCGCCGATCAGCGCGACCAGTGGCCGGTCCGGGTGGGCGAACTTGGCGCTCAGGGCGTACGGCATGGCGCCACCCATGGACAGCAGCGTGCCGGAGAGGCTGGCCAGCATCCCGGGCCGGACCTGCACGTGCCGGGAGTACCAGGCGGTCGCGGTGCCGCAGTCCACGGCGAGCATCACGTCGTCGGGGAGCCGGTCGCTGAGCGTGGTGAACAGCAGTTGCGGGTTGACCGGGTCGGCGGTCTGCGCGGCCAGGTCGCGCTGGACACGCCGCCAGGCCGAGGTGGTCTCGGCGATCTCGGCCCGCCAGGCGGTCGGCCCGGGGCCGGGGCCCAGCTCGTCCAGTAGCGCCCGCAGGGTCGGACGGGCGTCGCCGGTCAGGTTCACCTCGGTCGGGTAGCGCAGCCCGAGCTGGGTGCCGTCCAGGTCGATCTGCACCGCGCGGGCCTGACCGGGTGGCGGGTAGAACTCCGAGTACGGCATGTTGCTGCCCACGATCAGCAGCCGGTCGCAGCCGGTCATGAGCTGCCAGCTGGGCCGGGTGCCGAGCAGCCCGATCGCGCCGGTCACCCACGGCTCGCGATGGTCGACGACGGTGAAGCCGAGCAGCGCGGTGGCCACCCCGGCGCCGAGCCGGTGAGCGATCTCGCGGACCTCGTCCTGCGCGCCGAGCGCGCCCTGCCCGACCAGCATGGCCACCCGCTCGCCGCCGCGCAGCACCTCGGCGGCGCGGCGCAGGTCGGCCTGCGGCGGAATGGTCGGCGTGCTGCTCGGCACGTTGCTGGTGTGGTAGTAGCCGTGCGCGTGCGGCGGGTCCGGGATGGCCGGCTCGTCCTGCAGGTCCGACGGGAGCACCAGGGCGGTGACGGTACGCCGGGACAGCGCCGTGCGGCACGCCCGGTCGACGAGGTGACGCACCTGCGCCGGGTGGTCGAGCTGGGCCAGGAACGCCGCCGCGACGTCCTTGTAGAGGGCGAGGAGGTCGACCTCCTGGTAGTAGCCGCCGCCCTCGGCGGTCACCGCGGTGTGCCCGACGAGGGCGACCACCGGCTGGTGGTCGAGCTTGGCGTCGTACAGGCCGTTGAGCAGGTGGATGGCGCCGGGCCCGCTGGTCACCAGCGCGCAGCCCAGCGGCCCGCCGCCGTACTTGACGTGCGCGGAGGCGGCGAAGCCGGCGGTCTCCTCGTGCCGGACCTGGACGAACTGGGCGCGCTCTTTGGTGCGTTGCAGGGCGGAGGTGATGCCGTTGATGCCGTCGCCGGGATAGCCGAAGTAGCGCCGCACGCCCCAGCTGAACAGGCGGGAGACGATGTGGTCCGCGACGGTCGGTCGCCGGGGCAGCGCGCCCGCTTCGCCCGGTGCCATGTGGTCTGCGCTCACCTGGCTGGTCCTTCCCGTCGGGTCCGGTATTCCACCGGTCGTTCCCCGTCTCGACCGGACAAAACACCCCGTTGGGCGGCCATCCGGAGCGGGGGTCGGCCGTCCGGCAGAATCGGCGGGTGCCCGTCCACGAGATCACCGACCCCGACGACGACCGGATCGCCGACTACCGCGCGCTCACCGACGTCGAGCTACGCACCCGCTGGGAGCCTCCGCACGGCCTGTTCATCGCCGAGGGCGAGTTGGTGCTGCGCCGGGCGCTGCGCGCCGGCTATCCGGCCCGGTCGTACCTGGTCGACGCCAAGCGCGTCGACCAGCTCGCCGACCTGGACACCGGCGACGCGCCCGTCTACGCCGCCACCCAGGACGTGCTGCAACGGGCCACCGGTTTCCACGTACACCGGGGGGTGCTCGCGTCGTTCCACCGCCGCTCGCTGCCGACGGCGGCCGAGGTGCTCGCCGCCGCGCGCCGGGTGGTGATCCTGGAGGACGTCAACAACCACACGAACCTCGGCGCGATCTTCCGGGGCGCCGCCGCGCTGGGCATCGACGCCGTGCTGCTGTCGCCGTCCTGCGCCGATCCGCTCTACCGGCGCAGTGTGCGGGTCAGCATGGGCGAGGTCTTCGCGATGCCGTACGCCAAGCTCGAACGCTGGCCCACCGGCCTCGACGAGGTACGCGAGGCGGGCTTCACCGTGCTCGCCATGACGCCGGCGCCGGACGCCGTACCCATTCAGCGGTTGACCCCGGCGCAGCGCGCGCGGGCGGCGTTGCTGCTCGGCGCCGAGGGTCCCGGTCTCACCGCGGCGGCGCAGGCGGCCAGCGACGTGCGGGTGGTCGTCCCGATGCGGCGCGGCGTGGACTCGTTGAACGTCGCCGCCGCGGCGGCGGTGGCGTTCTGGGAACTGGGTCGCGACGATCCGCTTGCATGACCATGCGTCTTGCTGAATAATCTTCCCCGTGTCCAAGGTTCTCACCTCCCTGCCCATCGGCGAACGTGTCGGCATCGCCTTCTCCGGCGGCCTCGACACCTCGGTCGCGGTCGCGTGGATGCGCGACAAGGGCGCCGTCCCCTGCGCCTACACCGCCGACATCGGCCAGTACGACGAGCCCGACATCGGCTCCGTGCCCGGCCGTGCGCTCAGCTACGGCGCCGAGGTCGCCCGGCTGGTCGACTGCCGCGCCGCCCTGGTCGAGGAGGGCCTCGCGGCGCTGACCTGCGGCGCCTTCCACATCCGCTCCGGCGGGCGGGCGTACTTCAACACCACCCCGCTGGGCCGGGCCGTGACCGGCACCCTGCTGGTGCGGGCGATGATCTCCGACGACGTCCAGATCTGGGGCGACGGCTCGACCTTCAAGGGCAACGACATCGAGCGGTTCTACCGCTACGGCCTGCTGGCCAACCCGCAGCTGCGCATCTACAAGCCGTGGCTCGACACCGACTTCGTCACCGAACTGGGTGGGCGTAAGGAGATGTCGGAGTGGCTGCTGGAGCGCGGCCTGCCGTACCGGGACAGCACCGAGAAGGCATACTCCACCGACGCCAACATCTGGGGCGCGACGCACGAGGCGAAGACCCTGGAGCACCTCGACACCGGCATCGAGACGGTCAGCCCGATCATGGGTGTCCGGTTCTGGGACCCGTCGGTGGAGATCCCGACCGAGGACGTCACGATCGGGTTCGACCAGGGTCGCCCGGTGACGATCAACGGCAAGGAGTTCGGCAGCCCCGTCGACCTGGTGCTGGAGGCCAACGCCATCGGCGGCCGGCACGGCCTGGGCATGTCCGACCAGATCGAGAACCGGATCATCGAGGCCAAGAGCCGGGGCATCTACGAGGCGCCCGGCATGGCGCTGCTGCACGCCGCGTACGAGCGGCTGGTCAACGCCATCCACAACGAGGACACCCTGGCGAACTACCACAGCGAGGGCCGCCGCCTCGGTCGCCTGATGTACGAGGGCCGTTGGCTCGACCCGCAGGCGCTGATGCTGCGCGAGTCGTTGCAGCGCTGGGTCGGCACGGCGGTCACCGGCGAGGTGACGCTGCGGCTGCGCCGGGGCGAGGACTACTCGATCCTGGACACGACCGGCCCCGCGTTCAGCTACCACCCGGACAAGCTGTCGATGGAGCGCACCGAGGACTCGGCGTTCGGCCCGTCCGACCGGATCGGCCAGCTCACCATGCGCAACCTGGACATCGCCGACTCGCGGGCGAAGCTCGAGCAGTACGCCTCCCTCGGCATGGTCGGCGGCGCGGCACCCCAGCGGATGATCGGCGCCGCGCAGGCAGCCTCGACCGGGCTGATCGGCGCGATGCCCGAGGGCGGCGCGGAGGCCATCGCCTCCCGGGGCGTCGCCTCCGCCGCCGACGAGGCGCTCGACCGCGCCGCCATGGAGTTCGGCGTCGACTGAGCGGCCCCGGCACGTCGAGGTCCGGGGTCACGGACGGTAGCGTGGCGGCCGTGTTCCCTACCGTCCGTGAGGTCCTCGCCCTGGATCCCGTCCGCCACGGTGCTCCCCGCGTGGTCGCCGGGGACGCCGGGCTGGACCGGCCGGTCCGCTGGGTGCACGTCGCCGAGGTACCCGACATCGCCACCCTGCTCGGCGGCGGCGAGCTGGTGCTCACCACAGGCATCGGGTTGCCGGCCGATGACGCGGGCCTGCGCGCGTTCATCGGCGACCTCGCCGACGTCGGTGTCTCCGGGCTCGTCGTCGAACTGGGCCGCCGGTACGTCAGCGGCGTACCCCGGGTGATGGCCGCCGCCGCCGAGCGGCGCGGCCTGCCCCTGGTCGAGCTGCGCCGGGCCACCCCGTTCGTGCGGATCACCGAGGCGGTGCACGCGCTGATCGTCGACGCGCAGCTCACCGAGCTGCGGGCCGCCGAGGAGATCCACCAGCGGTTCACCGACCTCTCCGTCGAGGGCGCCGACGCGGCCGAGGTGATCCGGCAGGCTGCCGAGCTGTCCGGGTGCCCGGTCGTGCTGGAGAACCTGTCCCGGCAGGTCCTCGGGTACGACCCGGCGGGGGAGAGCGCCGAGCTGCTGCTGGACGGCTGGGAGCAGCACTCGCGGCGGATCCGGCCGGCCGGGCGCACCGCGTACGACCCGGACAGCGGCTGGCTGGTGACGGTCGTCGGCGCCCGCGGGCAGGACTGGGGGCGGTTGCTGCTGCGCTGGCCGGCCAGCGGAGACGCGCCCAGCGCCCGGCCTGGCGAGCCGACCGTCGCCCCGCCCACCCGGCTCACCATCCTCATCGAGCGGGCCGCGTCCACCCTCGCGCTGGGCCGGTTGATCCGCCGCGACGCCGAGGGGCTGGAACGGCAGCTGCACCGCACCCTGCTCACGGCGTTGCTCGACCACTCCCGACCGGTCGACGAGGTGGCGCTGCGCGCCAAGGCGCTCGGTGTGGCGCTGGACCGCCGGCACCTCGTCGGCGTGATGGTTCGCCACCGTGGCGACGACCCCGCCGGAGAGGGCGGCCCCGAGGCCGGCCAGGCCCGGCTGCGGGACCTGTCCGAGGCCGTCGGCCAGGCACTGCGGGAGGCGAAGCTGACCGCGCTCACCAGCGCGGTCGACGACAACTCGGTGGGCGCGCTGCTGGCCCTGCCCGACGCGGCCGCCGAGGACCGCGCGCTGACCGCGTTCGCCGGCGCACTTCGTCGGGTACGCCTCGACGCCGGCACGGGCCGGGCCACGTCCGCTGCCGATCCGTCCCGGCTGGGGTCGGGTGTCGACGCGCTGCGGGGCAGCGTCGGCGGCGCGTCGGCCGGACTGATCGTGGCCGCCGGGTCCGGGGTGAGCAGTCTGCGCGAGGCTCGACGGTCGCTCGTCGAGGCGCGGCAGATCGTCGAGGCGGCCCGACGGGACCGGCGTGACCTGCCGATCTTCCGACTGCCGCACGTGGGCCTCGCGGGGCTGCTGCACCTGCTGCGCGACGAGCCCCGGCTACAGACCTTCGTGGAGCGCGAACTCGGCCCACTGCTGGAGTACGACGCCCAGCACCCCCGGGAGCGGCTCCTCGACACCCTGCGCGCGTACCTGGAGCAGGGGCGCAACAAGTCCGCCGGCGCCGCGGCCGCCCACCTGTCCCGACCGGCCTTCTACGAACGCCTGGCCCGCATAGCCCGCATCCTCGACGTGGACCTCGACTCGGTAGAGGCAAGCCTCTCCCTGCACGTGGCCCTGCTGGCCCTGGAAGCAGTCCGCACCCCCTGACCCCCTCCCTCTCTGCCCCCCACCTCCCGCGTTGATCATGAAGTTATTGCCAAGACACGCCGATGAGAGTGGCAATAACTTCATGATCAACGGGGGTAGGAGCAGGGGGGCAGGGGGAGGGGGAGGGGGTTAGGACAGGGAGGTTAGGGCTTTTGCGTAGGTTGGGGGGATGTGGTTGGGGCCGCCGGGAGTGAAGACGTCCGACGTCGCCACCGCGGACCAGGCCGTTTCCGGTACGGCTTCGACCAGTGCCTTGATCACTGGGGCGTCGCGCCACTGGTCCTGTTCGGCGAGCAGGCCGAGAGCCACCACCGACTCCTCGACCTCGCCCACGCACTCGAACGGCTTGTGCCCGTCCACGCCCAGCAGCTCCCGGTAGCCGGGGATCTGCTCCGGGTCGGCCAGCAGGTCGCCGCCGAAGATGTGGGTGACCCGCTCGCGGGGCATGAACGGCGCCATCGCGAGGAAGACGAACCGGCACTTCGGGCAGTCCCGGCACCAGCGCTCGGACGCGTCGCGCAGCTTGAACGCCTGGTTGCAGCTCGTCACCACGTCGTCGTACCGGGTGAACTCGGCGAACAGCCGGGCGATGTGCAGCTCGGACAGCGAACGCAGCAGCGAGAAGTACGGTTCGGTCAGGCCGGCGTGCTCGGCCAGCGCCCCCCGCAGCAGCCCTTCGGCCTCGACGCCCTTGGACCACTGGTGGTTGATCTCGTGGCCGTTCCAGACCAGGTTCGGGTCGGACGCCGAGCGCTCGTTGGACATCACCACCGGGCCGAGCCCGTGCAGCACCGCCGTCGCCACTGCGATCAGCGAGTTGATGGCGGTGACCGGGATGTGCCCGTTCAGCGCGCCCGCCGCGTTCAGGTCGAACAGCACCGGGTCGATGCGCCGGCGGGCCGCGAGGGGGGTCAGCCCGGACGCCTCGTTGACCGAGACGATCACGTGGTTCGGGTTGACCGAGAACGGCACCGGGTCCAGCTCGGCGCGGCGCAGCGCCTCCAAGCTCACGATCGAGTCCTTGCCGCCG
Source organism: Micromonospora sp. NPDC005252 (assembly GCF_042872475.1). Classification (NCBI taxonomy): domain Bacteria; kingdom Bacillati; phylum Actinomycetota; class Actinomycetes; order Micromonosporales; family Micromonosporaceae; genus Micromonospora; species Micromonospora sp. NPDC005252. Next base: position 38,553 of record NZ_JBIAKN010000012.1, read on the forward strand.
CCGACGGCGGAGAGGGGGCGACGATCGGAGTTGTCGTAGACGCGCGGCGACTCCGGTGAGCCGGCCGGCACCTGCGGGCGCACCTCGAGCACGTGCGGCAACTGGTTGCGGTACGCGTACTCCGCGAGGCCCTTGGTGTAGACGGCCGTGACGTAGTCGACGGTGGCCGCGCCCAGCGGCGCCGGCAGCACCAGCCGGGGCGGCGCGGCGACCTTGTAGTAGCTCACACCGGCGACGAGGTGCAGCACCTCCAGCACCCGGCCGAGGGTGGCCACGGTCTCGTCCGACGGCGGCTGCGCCGGCAACGGAAGGGTGATCACCTCGGTGAACCGTTGCTCACCGGCCGGGCCGGTCAGCGCGTAGTCGAACAACACCTCGCCGGTGGCGAAGTCGATCGAGTAGGACGGGAAGGTGAAGGCGTCCATCCGCCGGAGCTGCTCGTTGGGCACACGCCATACTAGGCCCTGGTTCGTCCGGCCGTGTCCGGACCGGCCCCCGCCCTGCCGCCGCCGTGACCCCGAGGAGAGCCCAGTGCGCCTGTCTGACCTGCGCGGACGTACCGTCGCCGTCTGGGGGACCGGCCGGGAGGGCCGGGCAGCTGTGACCGCGATCGCCGCGCACGGCCCCGCCGAGCTGGTCGCCGTCGACGACAGCGCCAACTTCCTGTCACTGCCCTGGGACGGGCCGCTGGCCGAGGCGGCCCCGCTGGTCACCGGCGAGGCGGGCTTCGCCCGGCTGGCCGCCGCCGACGTGGTGGTCCGCTCGCCCGGCGTGCCGCAGACCCATCCCTGGCTGGTCGAGCTGCGCCGACGCGGCGTGCCGGTCACCCAGGGCACCGCCCTGTGGATGGCCGACCACGCCGCGCGCACCGTCGGGGTGACCGGCAGCAAGGGCAAGAGCACCACCTCCAGCCTGATCAGCCACCTGCTCACCGCGATGGGCCGCCCGAACGTCTTCGGCGGCAACATCGGGGTGCCGACCCTCGACCTGCCCGACGCGGAGCTGTACGTGCTGGAGCTGTCGAGCTACCAGTGCAGCGACCTCACCGACTCGCCCCGGGTGGCCGTGGTCACCGCGCTGTTCCCCGAGCACCTGGACGCGCACGGCGGGGAGCGGGAGTACTACCGCGACAAGCTCAACCTGCTCGCCCACGATCCGCAGACGATCGTGGTCAACGGCGCCGACCCACGGCTCGCCGCCGAGCTGGGGGAGCTGCCGGCGGTGCGGGCCGGCCGCCCCGACACCACCAACGTCGCCACCGGCGCGGACGGCACCCCCTGGTTCCACCTCAGCGACCAGCCGCTCTTCCCCCGCGCCGTGCTGCCGCTGGTGGGCCGGCACAACGAGGGCAACCTGTGCGTCGCCCTCGCCGTGCTCGACGCGCTCGGCATCGACGTGGTGGCCGCCAAGGACCACCTGGCCGTCGCGGTGGCCGAGTTCCAGGGGCTGGCCCACCGGCTCACCGAGATCACCGACCCGTCCGGCCTGACCTTCGTCGACGACACCCTGGCCACCAGCCCGTACGCGGCCATGCACGCCATCGACGCGTACGACGGGCGACCGTTGACGGTGATCGTCGGCGGCACCGACCGAGGGCTGGACTACACGCCGCTGGCCGAGCACCTCGCCGAGCGGGAACTGACCGTGATCGGCATCCCGGACAGCGGCGCCCGCATCGTCGCGGCGCTCGACGGCCTGCCCAAGGTGCGGACGGAGCTGGTCGACGACCTGGTGGACGCGGTCCGGCTGTCCCGGGAGGTGACCCCGGCCGGCGGGGTGGTGCTGCTGTCCCCGGCCGCCCCGAGCTACGGCCGGTTCCGCAACTTCGAGCACCGCTCCGAGGTCTTCGCCCAGGCCGTCGCCGACACCGCCGGGGCGTAGGGCCCGGCGGATCGTCGGGTCACCGCCGGGCGACCTGGTGGTGCAGGGCGCGCAACGAGCGGATGGCCGAGCGGATCTCCTGCAGGTACCGCCCGGGGGTGAGGGTCTGCTCGGGCAGCACCGCCAGGTCGGCCAGCGTCGGGTCCACCCCGACGGTCTCGATGGCGCAGCCGTACGGCACGGCCAGGGTGCGTAGCGCGTCGCAGTGCTGGAACGGCACGTAGATCGGCGCGGTGACCATCAGCGCCTCGTCACCCGGGGCGAGCCGGACGTGTCCGGCCCAGAACCGCTGGGTGTCAGCGGTGTGGGCGCGTCGCCGGTCGGGTTCGCTGGACGGCGCGGCCAGCACCCGTACCGGTGGCAGGCCCGTCGGCCGGTAGGTCCGCGACGACCAGGAGTGGTGGGGGTGGCCGGCGTCGACGCCGTCCTGCTCGGTCGGGGCGGTCACCCCGAACACCTGCCGGACCGCCGTCTCCAGCACGTCCACCTCGGTCTCGTCCGGGGGCAGGCCCGCGTCGGCGAGGGTGGCGCGTTCCCACTCGGACAGTGGTCGGAAGCTGCCCAGCACGGCGACCTCGCCGGTCACCCGCAGGCCGGCGCGCAGCAGGTGCGCGGCGTACGCGACGCGACGCACGCAGGCGTGCGCCAGGCCGCCCAGCACGACCAGGTGGGCGTACGCCGGGCGGGCCGGCGGCACCGTACGCGCCATGCCGAGCGCGGCGGCCGCGTCGAGGACCAGCCTGGACGTGAGCGCGTCGAGGGTCGGCTCCCGCGCGTCCGGGCGTTCGCGCCCCTGCCGGAAGTCCCAGTGCCGGGCGGAGAAGTCGTCGAGGAACCGCAGCACGTCGGCGAGGTCGCCGGTCGGCCAGTCGCCGCCGAAGTGCCGGACCAGGCCGCGGAGCGCAGTGGAGTCGACCCAGGCCCGGACGTCCGCCGTGATCTGCTCGGCGACCGTGTCGGTCGACGGGGCCGCATCCGCGCTCTGCACGTGCCGGATGCTACCGCTCCGGTCCGCCGGGGCCGGCGGGTTGTGGCTGGCGTCTACCCTGGCGGCACCGGCGGATTGGGGGAGTTCGATGGTCCGTGACGTGGCCCGTCGGCGGCCCCGGGAGCGCGGCGGCGCCTCCGACGGCTTCGCGCGTCTGGTGGCGCACACCGACCCGGTGGCGTTGGTCGGCATCACGTTGTCGATCACCCTCAGCGTCATGCTCGACCTCACCAACGCCGCCTCCGGGGTGGAGTCGCTGCTGGCCGGCCTGATGGGCATCACCATCTCGCTGCTGGTGGACTCGCTGGCCCGCGCGGAGCGCCGGTTTCACCTGCGGACGTTGCTGGACGGTCCGCCGTGGCTCGTCCACACCACCACGGAGCTGGCCGCGGCCATGCGTGAGGCAGCCGAGCAGCACGCGGGCACGCGGGTCGCGGCCGAGGCGCAGCGGCGCTACGAGCAGTTCCGGCTGGAGGCCGAGCAGCTCGCGCAGGGGCGGATCATCCGCCGCGGCGACGAGGACGAGGACCTGGTCGGTGCGACCCGCGGCTGCGTGCACCGGCTCGACGCGCTGACGAACGTGATGCCCCGGGTGAGCGGGGAGCTGAGCTGGTGGCGCAGCGAGATCGGCCGACGGTACTGGGAGGCGAACGTCGCGGCCCTGCAACGGGGCGTCCGGATCACCCGGGTCTTCGTCTACGCCACGCTGACCGACGAGCTGTCCGCGCTCGTGCAGCGGCAGCGCGCGGCCGGGGCGCGGGTGGGTCTGCTGCCCTTCGGTGTGGTCAGTCCACAGCTCCTCGTCAATCTGACAGTCTGGGACGGGTCGAGCTGCTGGGAGGCCCGGATGACCGCGCACGGCGAGATCGGCGAGAACCAGTTCTCGGTCAACCGGACGGACGTCGAGCGCCTCACCCGCGTGTTCCACGTCTGCGTGAACGCCGCGACCTTCCAGGACTGACGGCCGAGACGGGGAAGCCATGACGGTGAGTGCGGTCCTGCTGGTGACGGCCGTGGTCTGGGCGGTCAGCGTGATCCGCTCGGTCCGGCTCCGGGCGCTGGTCTACAGCCTTCCGTTGCCGATGACGCTCGCCCTGGTCAGCACGCCGTACGGGGTGGGCGGTGCGCAGGTGCTCGGCGTGCTCGGGCTCAACCTCTTCTTCGTCACCGTGGCGGTCACCCATCAGCGGCTGCGCTGGCCCATCCTGCTCGCCGACGGCGCGGGGATCGCTGTCTACGTGGCGCTGAGCGCAGGTCTGTTGGCCGTCGACATCCCGTTCGAGGAGGCCCTCGGCGCCACGCTCGTGCTCTGGCTGGCGGCCATGCTCCTGCTGCGCCGTCGAGCCCGTACGCGGGTCGCCTCAGCAACCGCTGCCGGCGGAGCGGACGCCGCCGCTGCCGGCGAAGCGGACGCTGCCGCTGCCGGACCGGCCGCTGCCGGCGACGCGGACTCCCGCGCGGAGACGCCGGCCGAAGGTCGCCCGGACGGTCTGCCGGCGCTGCTCAAGTTGCTGGTCATCTTCGTCGGGGCGATCCTCACCGCGGTGCTCGGCGCGGTGTTGCGCGGCATGGTGGTGACATTCCCGTACTCGGGGGTGCTGGTCGCCGTCGAGGCTCGCCGTCAGTTGGTCGAGTTCAGCGGGCACTTCGCGCGCAACAGCCTCGCGCTGGTCGGTTTCCTCACCGCGTACCACTACCTGCAGGACGTCTCGTCGGCCGTCGCGCTGGGCAGCGGCTGGGCGGCATTCGCGGTGGTCGCCACCGCCCTGCACCTGCCGCTGCGCCGCCCCGGATCCGCCCGGGCCAGTCCGCCGAGACGCGTGTCGAGACCGCTGCGGCCGGCGGCCGAGCCAGCCAGCCACCGTGCGGTGAGCCCGCCTAGCGGGCGCTCCTGACCAGGTCCGCGATCTGGGCGAGCGGTTCGGCATACGCGGGCCAGCCGAGGCCGTCGACGCTGCGCGTGGGGCGGCGGCGTACCCCGTCCACCGCGCCCGCCGAGACGATCGCGGTCAGCAGGTCGGACGACCACGCGGGCTCCAGCAGCGTACGAAGCTCGGGCACCTCGGGGCGCAGCAGCGACAGCGCGCCGACGAGGGCTGCGGCGGCCCAGTTGGAGGTGCCGCCGACGAGCAGCGCGTCCGCGCCGACCACGCACCGGATCAGCTCGCCCGAGGCGACCACCCGGCCGACGAGTTCCGCCGGCAGGAGGCCCATCCCCAGTTCGTTGCCGCCGTCGCCGATGCCGATCCGAAACGCCGAACCGGCGCGGTAGAGCCGGTCCAGGGGGGCCGTGTGCGCGCCGATGTCCTCGCCGCGCATGTTGCGGGGTCGACCGTCCATCCCGGGCCCGACCCGTTCGCAGGCGATGAGGTGCGTCAGGCGGCCGTAGCGGGGCAGGAGGGCGTCGGCCCACTCGTCGCCGCGTGCCTCCCCGGCGACAGTGGACGGACCCAGGGTAACGGGGCCCGGCGAGGCTGCGGATCGAGTGGCGGTAGGCCGCTGACGCTGCGCGAAACAGCGGTGAAATGGCGGGATTGTCTCGGAAACCGTTGACGTGCTGTCAGGCCGGAACGGCCTTGCGCTACACCCTGACAGTTGTTCGCGCGGGCCGGCGGTGGGAGCGTGCGGTATCCACGAACGCCGCTGAAGGGTTGCCACCATGACCGACGACCTGCTGGCCCGCCACCGGGCCGTGCTTCCGTCCTGGATGCCCCTCTACTACGACGAGCCGATCGAGCTGGTCTCCGGCTCGGGCCGCCGGGTCACCGACGCGCAGGGCCGCACCTACCTGGACTTCTTCGGCGGCGTGCTGACCAACATGATCGGGTACGACATCCCGGAGATCCGTGAGGCGGTCGAGCGGCAGCTCGCCACCGGCATCGTGCACACCTCGACGCTCTACCTGATCCGCCAGCAGGTGGAGCTGGCCGAGAAGATCGCCCAGCGCTCCGGCATTCCGGACGCCCGGGTGTTCTTCACCAACTCCGGCACCGAGGCGAACGAGGCGGCGCTGCTGGTCGCCACCAACTACCGCCGCTCGCACCAGGTCCTGGCGGTGCGCAACAGCTACCACGGCCGGTCGTACGCGGCGATGGGTGTCACCGGCAACCGCAACTGGTCGGCCAGCGGCCTCAACCCGCTCCAGGTGGCCTGGCTGCACTCGGGTGACCGGGTGCGCGGTCTGCTGGCCCGGCTCAGCGCCGAGGAGCAGGTCGACGCGGCGGTGGAGGACCTGCGCGAGGTGCTGGCCACCCAGACCGCCGGTGACGTGGCCGCGCTGATCGCCGAGCCGATCCAGGGCGTGGGCGGTTTCGTGCACCCGCCGGACGGGCTCTTCGCCGGCTGGAAGAAGGTCCTCGACGAGCACGGCATCCTGTTCATCGCCGACGAGGTGCAGACCGGCTGGGGGCGTACCGGGGAGCACTTCTGGGGTTACCAGGCGCACGGCGTCACCCCGGACCTGCTCACCTTCGCCAAGGGTGTCGGCAACGGGTTCGCTCTCGCCGGGGTGGTCGGCCGGGCCGAGGTGCTCCAGGCGGTGCCGGGGATCAGCTTCTCCACCTTCGGCGGCAACCCGATCTCGACGGCGGCCGGCAACGCGGTGCTCGACTACCTCCTCGCGCACGACCTCCAGGCCAACGCGGCCCGCGTCGGCGCGATCCTCGCCGATGGCCTGCGGTCCGCGGTGGGCGGTCTCGACTGCGTCGCCGAGGTACGCGGAAAGGGGCTGATGCTCGGCGTCGAGTTCGTCCGGCCGGGCGGCAGCGAGCCGGATCCGGTGCTGACCAACCGGGTCTTCGAAGCCGCTCGGGACGGTGGCCTGCTGGCCGGCAAGGGCGGCCTGTACGGCAACGTGCTGCGGATGGGACCGCCGTTGACGTTGACCGAGGAGGAGGCCCGCGAGGGCCTGGCGATCCTGGTCGACGCGATCCGTTCGTCGGCGGAGGTGGCGGCATGAGCATCGGCCACTTCGTCGACGGCAAGCGGGTCGGCGGCACATCCGAGCGACGCGGTGACGTGTTCGACCCGGCGACGGGTCGGCGTACCGCCGAGGTGGAGCTGGCCTCGACCGCGGACGTCGACGTCGCGGTGCGGTCCGCCGCCCGCGCGGCCCGCGACTGGCGCGACGCGTCGCTGGCGAAGCGGTCGACCGTGCTGTTCGCGTTCCGCGAGCTGGTGCACGCCCGGCGGGACCGGCTCGCCGAGGTGATCACCGCCGAGCACGGCAAGGTGCTCGCCGACGCCGCCGGCGAGGTGCAGCGCGGCCTGGAGGTCATCGAGTACGCCTGCGGCCTGCCGTCGGCGCTGCGCGGCGCGTTCAGCGAGAACGTCTCCACCGAGGTCGACTCGTACACCATCCGGCAGCCGCTCGGGGTGGTCGCGGTGATCTCCCCGTTCAACTTCCCGGTGATGGTGCCGCTGTGGTTCGTGCCGGTGGCCGTGGCCTGCGGCAACGCGGTGGTGCTGAAGCCGAGCGAGAAGGACCCGAGCGCGGCGCTGCTGCTGGCCGAGTGGTTCGCCGAGGCCGGCCTGCCGGACGGGGTGCTCAACGTGGTCAACGGCGACGCCGAGGCGGTCGACGCGTTGCTGGAGCACCCGGAGGTGCGGGCGGTGTCGTTCGTCGGCTCCACCCCGATCGCCCGGTACGTCTACCAACGCGGCACGGCCGCCGGCAAGCGGGTGCAGGCGCTCGGTGGGGCGAAGAACCACATGGTGGTGCTCCCCGACGCCGACCTGGACCTGGCCGCCGACGCGGCGGTCAACGCCGGGTTCGGCTCGGCGGGGGAGCGGTGCATGGCCATCTCGGTGCTGGTGGCGGTGGAGCCGGTGGCGGACGCGCTCGTCGAGCGGATCGCCGCCCGGGTGACCGGGCTGCGCACCGGCGACGGCCGACGGGGCTGCGACATGGGTCCGTTGGTCACGGCCGCGCACGCGGCGAAGGTGCGCTCCTACGTGGACGCCGGGGTGACCGCCGGCGCGGTGCCGGTGGTGGACGGGCGGGACGTGACGCCGGACGGCCACCCGGACGGCTTCTGGCTCGGCCCGACCCTGTTCGACCGGGTGACCCCGGACATGTCGATCTACACCGACGAGATCTTCGGGCCGGTGCTGAGCGTGGTCCGGGTCGGCTCGTACGACGAGGCGGTGGAGCTGGTCAACGCCAGCCCGTACGGCAACGGCACGGCGATCTTCACCAACGACGGCGGCGCGGCCCGGCGCTACCAGCACGAGGTGGAGGTCGGCATGGTGGGGATCAACGTGCCGATCCCGGTGCCGATGGCGTACCACTCGTTCGGCGGCTGGAAGTCGTCGCTCTTCGGCGACCTGCACGCGCACGGCGAGGACGGGGTGCGGTTCTTCACCCGGGGCAAGGTGGTCACCAGCCGGTGGCTGGACCCGCGCCACGGTGGGGTCAACCTCGGGTTCCCCACCCAGACCTGAGCAACCGCAGGACGCCCGCCCCGGCCAGGTACGCCAGCAGCGCCGCGACGGGTGTGCCGAAGGGTTCCCGGGCGTGCGGCGAGGTCGTGCTGTTGATCAGCAGCGCGACCACCACGGCGATGTACCCGGCCACGGTCAGCGCCGCGCGGGCCGTGGTGCTGCGGCCAACCCGCCGTGCGGTGCGGTGCCGGGCGCTGCGCGCCTCGACCGGGCCGAAGATCGCGACCAGCACCGCCAGGACGGCCGCGAGCAGCAGCAGCCAGGGGACTCGCCACGCCCACCAGGCGCCTGAACCGGCGGCCGGAGTGGGCAGCGTCCCGGTCGTGTCGAGCAGCCCGATGAGCAGGATCGCGGCGGTCAGGTGCCAGAGGAAGATGGTCAGCACCACCAGGTTGACCCCGATCACCAGCTGCCACGGGCCGGTGCGGCGCAGCAGGCGTTCCGCTGGCCGGCGCAGCAGCAGGATCAGGCCGAGCTGGGCGGTGGCGACGGCCAGCAACGCGAGGCTGGGCGGGCTGAGGTTGTCCAGGCGCTCGCCGGGCACGTGCAGCATCGCCACCGGCCACGGGCCGGGCCCGGTGAGCAGCAGCAGAGCGGCCAGCCCGCTGGTCAGGAACACCAGCCCGGCCCGCCGGGAGGTGGGCAGCCGCCGCCGGCGTACCCCCGGGTGGTCGGGAGCCGACGGCCCGCCGGCGTCGTCGGCGGCGGCTGACGGTGGCGCGGTCTCGGTGGTCGGCGGCGCTGCGGGCGTGGTCTCGGTGGCGGTCGGCGGGGTGGCGCGGGTGTCGTACCAGGCGAAGCCGAGCTGGTGTATGGCCAGCCAGCCGAACAGGTAGCTGCCGTAGCTCAGCTCCACCGACCCGGTCAGCCGGGCCAGGTCCCCGAGGCCCACCAGGGCGACCAGCACCAGCGGGACGGCCAGGCCGAGACGGCGGTGCAGCGCGTACATGGCTGGGGTGAGCACGACGACCGCCAGGTAGGCGATCAGGAACCACAGGGGGATGGTGGCGAACCAGACCACCTCGCGAATTCGGGTCGGGTCGACGCCGCGCAGCCGGGCCACCGCCGCCGCCCCGGTGAGCACGAGCAGCAGCGCGCTCGTGGGGCGGACCAGTCGGGCACTGCGGTCGAGCAGCCAGTCCGCCGCATTGCCACCCCGGGCGCGCAGCCGGGTCAGCGAGGCCGCGTTGGCGTAGCCACCGACCAGGAAGAACACGGGCATCACCTGGGCCACCCAGGTCAGCGGGTACGCCCAGCGCAGGTCGCCGAGCGCGGAGTGCCCGGTGGGTTGGCCGGAGGCGTCCCGCCCGATCACCGTGACGCCCCAGTGTCCGAGAACGACCATGGTGATAGCGAGCGCGCGGAGCAGGTCGACGTACCGCTCCCGTCCGGCCGGGGTGCGGTCGGCGAGGTCGCGCAGACGGCGCATCACCTCAGGCTAGGCGACCGACGGCGGCCGGTGGTGATAACGGTTCGACAGTCAGGACTTGAAGTCCGGGCCGGCCTGTCGTAGAAATTCTTCAGCAGCAACGCGTTAACTGAAGAGAATCGACGTGCCTCGCGCGGCGGACGCCTCCCCCCACTTCCGGCGATCCGCCCGACCCGACCCGAGGAGATCTGATGAACAGGCGTGACATCCTGCGGCGCAGCGCCGCCGCCGGCCTGCTGGCCACCCCCGCCGCCGGTCTGCTGAGCGGTTGTGCGACCGGCGGCGGTGACAAGGGCGATGCCGAGACCTACCAGGGCACCAAGAGCGCCGAGAACCCGCTCGGCGTGAAAGAGGACGCCCCGCTCGAGGTGGTGATCTTCGGCGGCGGGTTCGGTGAGGAGTACGCCAAGGCCCACGAGGCCATGTACACCGAGAAGTACCCGAAGGCGAAGATCAAGCACTCCGCCACCCAGGAGATCAGCAAGACCCTTCAGCCGCGCTTCGTCGACGGCACGCCACCCGACGTGGTCAACAACTCCGGCGCCAGCCAGATCGACTTCAACGGCCTGGTCAGCCAGAACGCCATCGCCGACCTGGGCGAGCTGCTCGCCGCGCCGAGCCTCGACGTGCCCGGCAAGACCGTCAAGGACACCCTGCTGCCCGGCGCGGTGGAGGTCGGCTCGTACGACGGCACGTTCCTGGTGCTCAACTACACCTACACCGCCTACGGCATCTGGTACTCCGAGAAGCTGTTCACCGAACGCAAGTGGGAGTACGCCAAGACCTGGGACGACCACATCGCGCAGTGCAAGCAGATCAAGGCGGCCGGCATCGCCCCCTGGACGTACGCGGGCCTGCACCCGCGCTACATGAGCTGGCCGCTGATCGCCACCGCGATCAAGCTCGGCGGGCCGTCGGTGGCGACCGCGATCGACAACCTGGAGCCGAACGCCTGGAAGTCCGACTCGATGCGGACCGCCGCCGACGCGTGGCACCAGATCGTCAAGGACAAGTTCATCCTGGAGGGCTCGCCCGGCCTGGACCACAAGCAGTCGCAGACCGCCTGGTGCCAGGGCAAGGCCGCCTTCATCTCCTGCGGTTCCTGGTTGGAGAGCGAGCAGAAGGACGTCACCCCGGCCGGGTTCAACATGACCATCGCGCCCACCCCCAGCCTGGGCAGCGGCGACAAGCTGCCGTTCGAGGCGATCCGGGGCACCGCGGGCGAGCCGTTCATGGTGCCGGCCAAGGCCCGCAACGTCGCCGGTGGTCTGGAGTACTTCCGAACCATGCTGTCGCGCAAGGGCGCGCAGGACTTCACGAAGAAGGTCGCCAGCCTCACCGTGGTCGCCGGCGCCACCGAGGGCGTCGAGCTGCCGTACGGGCTCAAGACCGTGGTCAAGGCACTCGACGCGTCCGGGGCCAACGGCTTCAACTGGGTCTACAACAACTACTACCGCAAGCTGGAGCGCAACCTCGTCGACGCGGCGTGCGGCGAGTTCTTCAGCGGCCGGATCGGCCCGGCGGAGTTCCTCGACCAGTGCCAGAAGGGCGCCGACTCGATCGCCCAGGACAGCTCGATCAAGAAGTACAAGCGAGCGGCTTGACAGCCCGGCCGGTGGGGGCGAGCGCGCCCCCACCGGTCGCACTCCGGGAGAGGTCCACCGTGAAACATGGCAAGTGGCCGCTGATCGTCACGTTCCTGGTGCCGCCGGTGCTGCTGTACGTCTTCTTCGTCGTCTCGCCGTACCTGCAGGCGTTCCAGATCTCCACCACCGACTGGCTCGGCTACTCGGCCGACGCCAACCAGGTCGGGCTGGCGAACTTCACGGCGCTGTGGCACGACGACTACGTGTGGAACGCGCTGAAGAACAACGTGATCCTGCTGGCCCTGGTGCCCGTGCTGACCATCGGGTTCGGGCTCTTCTTCGCCACCATGCTCGCCCTGGGCGGGCGCCGGGGCCGCGCCGGAGTCACCGGGGTCCGCGGTGGCGCGTTCTACCGCACCGTGTACTTCTTCCCGCAGGTGCTCTCCGTGGTGATCATCGCGCTGCTGTTCAAGGAGGTCTACCACCCCAACAAGGGGCTGTTGACCAGCGCGCTGCACGCCGTCGGCCTGCCCGCGCCGACCTGGCTCGGCGACCCGGCGACCGCCTTCTGGTGTGTGCTGGCGGTGATGGTGTGGAGCAACGTCGGCTTCTACGTCGTCCTGTTCGGCGCCGCGATGTCGGCCGTGCCGAAGGAGATCTACGAGGCGGTGCTGCTCGACGGCGCGTCCCGGTTCACCACGCTGCGGCGGATCACCCTGCCGCTGCTCTGGGACACCGTGCAGGTCGCCTGGGTCTACCTGGCCATCTTCGCCCTGGACGGGTTCATCCTCGTGCAGCTCATGACCAACGGCGGACCGAACTTCTCCACCGACGTGATCGGCGTACGGATGTACGACACCGCCTTCGGCAGCGAGACCAAGTTCGGCTACGCCTCGGCGATCGGCGTGGTGATGTTCTTCCTGACCCTCTCGGTGGCGGTGCTGTCGCTGCGGGTCGGCCGGCGCGATCGGATCGAGTACTCGTGACCACACTGGACCAGCCCACCGCCGCCGCGCCGACGCCGACCTCGGGTCGGGACCGTCCCGTCCGCCGGGAATTCGGCGTCGCCAACGCCCTCTCGCACGGCTTCCTGCTGCTCTGGGGCCTGCTCACCGTCCTGCCGCTGCTGTGGATGTTCCTCAGCTCGTTCAAGACCAACGGCGAGATCCTGGCCGACCCGTGGGGGCTGCCCGCGTCGCTGAGCTGGGACAACTGGGCGCGCGCGTGGACCGGGGCGCACATCGGCCGGTACTTCCTCAACAGCCTCGTGGTGGTCACCGGCTCGGTCAGCCTCACCATGCTGATGGGCGCCGCCGCCGCGTACGTCTTCGCCCGGTACGAGTTCCGCGGCCGGCAGATCGTCTACTACCTGTTCGTCGGCGGCCTCATGTTCCCGGTGTTCCTCGCCCTGGTGCCGCTGTTCTTCGTGGTCCGCAACGCCGGCCTCTTCGGCACCTGGACGGGACTGATCCTGGTGTACGCGGCCTACTCGCTGCCGTTCACGGTGTTCTTCCTGACCGCGTTCTTCCGGACCCTGCCGACCTCGGTGGCCGAGGCGGCCATGGTCGACGGCTGCGGTCACTTCCGGCTCTTCTTCCGGGTGATGCTCCCGATGGCGCGTCCGGGACTGATCAGCGTGGCGATCTTCAACTTCCTCAGCCACTGGAACCAGTTCCTGCTGCCGCAGGTGCTGATGCAGGGCGACGAGTCCAAGTGGATGCTCGCCCAGGGGCTGTTCGCGTTGTCGGTCAGTCAGGGCTACGCGGGGGACTACGCTCGGCTCTTCGCCGGGTTGAGTATCGCGGTGCTGCCGGTGCTGGCGATCTACGTGGCCTTCCAGCGGCAGGTCCAGGCCGGCCTGACCGCGGGCCAGCTCAAGTAGGGTCTCGGCTTGACCGGTAGGAAATCTCCTACCTATTGTGGTCGGCATGACCGTGACCCACGTGCAACTACTCTCCGTACCCGTCACCGACCAGGATCGGGCCCGGGACTTCTACGTCGACGTCCTCGGGTTCGACCTGGTCCGGGACAACCCGATGGGCCCCGACGGCGGGCGCTGGGTGCAGGTGGCGCCCCCGGGCGCCGCCACCGCCCTCACCCTGGTGACCTGGTTCCCGACCATGCCGCCCGGGTCCCTCAAGGGCCTGGTGCTGGAGACCGACGACCTGGACGCGGACGTCGCCCGGCTACGGGAGCGGGGGGTCGACTTCGCCAACGGGGGCATCCAGTCCGCCCCCTGGGGCCGGTACGCCACCTTCGACGACCCCGACGGCAACGGCATCGTCCTCCAGGCGACCCGTGTCTGAGTCGGCCGTCTTCGCGGCGCTGGCCAACCCGACCCGGCGTGAGCTGCTGCGGCTGCTGCGCGACGGCGGGCAGCAGCCGGTGCAGCGGCTCGCCGAGCACTTCGACATGCGCCGGCCGAGCCTGTCCGAGCACCTCAAGGTGCTCAAGGAGGCCGGCCTGGTGGTCGAGCGGCCGGTCGGACGGCAGCGGCTGTACGCGCTCCGGCCGGAGCCGCTGCAGGAGGTCGCCGACTGGCTCAGCCCGTACGAGGCGTACTGGCGCGGTCGACTCGGGGCGCTGCGCGACGTGCTGGACGAGCTTGACGATGAGTGAGCGCGGCACCATCCGGGTGGACCAGTTCCTGCCGCACCCGCCAGCCAAGGTCTGGCGAGTGCTGACCGATCCTGATCTCATCGCGCGCTGGCTGATGCGGACCGACTTCGTGCCGGTCGTCGGCCACCGGTTCACCTTTCGCACCGACCCGCGCCCCGGGTTCGACGGCATCGTGCACTGCGAGGTGCTCGACCTGGACCCGCAACGCCTGCTGTGCTGGTCCTGGCGCGGCGGATCGCTGGACACCGTGGTGACCTGGACCCTCGTCGCCGAGGGGCGCGGCACCCGGCTGTTCCTCGAACACTCCGGCTTCGACCCGGACGACCCGCTCCAGCAGCGTACCTACGCCCTGCTCGACGGCGGCTGGCGCTCGCACGTCTGGCGCCGCCTCACCACGGTCCTCGACGCCCTCTAGCCCCGCGCCCGCATCGCGCCCCGCGCGGACATGTCGCGCTCGATCCTCGAACGAGTCCCTTCGTCGCGGCGGGAGGCCACTACCTCCTGGATCGGGCGCGATCTTGCCCGTCGCAGCGAGGCGTCGTCGCCGGCGCGTGTCGCGGCGAGGTGGCGTGTGGCTGGGGCGCGGTGGGCGCCGGCGGGGCGCGATGGGGTGGTCAGGGGGCGGGGAAGAGGCGGGCGTGCAGGGCGGCCGGGTCGGTCACCTCGGGCAGTTCACGGGCGGCGAGCCAGGCTGCGGCGGCGGCCCCGTCACCGGCGGTGCGCAGGGGCGCGGACGGCCAGCGTCGGCCGATCTCGGCGCGGACGGCGGTGGCCAGCGGGGTGTCCGCGGTGAGCAGCCCGCCGCCGAGCACGACCGGCGTCGTCGCCCCGGCGAGACGGATCCGGCCGACGCTCCCGGCGAGGTGGGTGGCGGCCTCGGCGATCAGCGCGGTGGCGACCGGTTCGCCGTCGGTCGCGGCGGTGACGACCAGTGGCGCCAGCCGGGCCAGGTCGATCGGCGGCCGGCGGGTGACCGCCTGGATCGTGGCGTCGACGGTGTCGCGGGGGCGGGGAGCGACGTCGGCGCTGCCCACCAGGTCGGTGAGCACCGCCGCGCCCAGCGTGCCCGGCGCGTGGCCGGCGTCCAGGTCGGCGAGGAGCCGGCGGACCGCCTCGCGGCCGAGCCAGAAGCCCGACCCGGCGTCGCCGAGCAGCCAGCCGTGGCCGTCGGCGGTCCGGTCGAGTCGCAGGTCGACGACCTGCGCGGTGATCGCGCCGGTGCCGGCGATGAGCACCGTCCCGTCGGGCTCGGCGGTGCCGGAGGCGTAGGCGACCAGGGCGTCGCCGTATACGGCGTACGGGCAGCGCAGGCCGGCGTCGTGCCAGGCGCGGTCGAAGGCGGCCCGTCCGGCAGGGTCGGCGAGCAGCCGGGCTGCGCCGGCCAGCCCGATGGTGCCGGCGGCCACCCGGGCCGGGTCGACGTCGGCGAGCGCGGCGCGCAGCGCGGTCGACAGTTCGGCTGCGGCCCGTTCGGCGCCGTGGCTGGTGGGGTTGCCGCCGCCGGCTCGGCCGGTGCCGAGGCGTTCGCCGGCGAGGGTCAGGGCGGTCGCCCGGGTGGACGTACCCCCGACGTCGAGACCGACCACGACGGTGTCGGACATCGGCACGGGCCTCCTTGCGCTGCGCGGTGCTGGGCCTGTTCATGCTGGTCGGCGGCGCCGCGGAGGGCAACTTCGGGCCGGCGCGGAGGGCTGTGCGCCAGGTAACAGTTTGAAAACTTCGCCCACAGTCTTGACACAGAGGGCCGTTCAGTAAGAACTTTTACCACTAACAGTTAACAGTCTTTTCGGAAAGGTGAGGCGACCCATGGTTGATCACGAGGTGGACACCGTCGCGGGGACCGCGGTGGTCGACGCCCACGTGACCGACCGGAGGAACTCACCCTCCGACGGGGTGCTGGCCCGGGTGCGCAACGGACTCGCCGAGCTGACCGGCGCGCTGCGCCGCGTCGCCGAGCACGTCCTCAGCGACCCGGAGGCCGCCGCGCGCTCCACCATTGTGGAGCTTGCCGAGCGCAGTGGCACCTCGCCGGCCACCATCACCCGCTTCTGCCGGGCGATGGGCTTCGAGGGGTACGCCGACCTGCGGCTGGGCATCGCCGCTGAGACCGGCCGGGCCCGCCTGGCCGGCTGGACCGTCGACATCGGCCGCGAGATCCAGCCCACCGACCCCCTCGCGCGGGTGCTCGACCAGATCATGGCGGCCGACACCCGGGCCATGCACGACACCGCCGCGCTGCTCGACCTCGGCGAGGTGGAACGCGCCGCGGTGGCCATCGCCGGCGCCAGCCGGGTGAACATCTTCGGCGCCAGCGGCAGCGCCCTGGTCGGCGAGGAGATGCAGTTCAGCCTGCACCGCATCGGGGTGGCCGCCTGGGCCTGGAGCGACGTGCACGAGGGGCTGGCCAGCGCCGCGCTGCTCGGCGTCGGCGACGTCGCGCTCGGCATCTCGCACACCGGCCAGACCCGCGAGACGATCGAGATGCTCGCCGAGGCGGGCAGCCGGGGCGCCACCACTCTCGCCCTCACCGGTTTTCCCCGCTCACCGCTGGCCGAGCTGGCCGACATCGTGCTGCTCACCGCCAGCCAGGCCACCACCTTCCGGCCGGACGCCCTCTCCGCCCGCCACCCGCAACTGGTGGTGCTCGACCTGCTCTACATCGCCGTCGCCCAGCGCACCCACGACCGCGCCCACGCGGCCTTCCGGCGCACCGCGCAGGCCGTCGACGGGCACAAGGCCGCGAAAGGGGCCCTCTCATGATCAGTGCCCAGGGGTACGCGGACGCCGTCCGCCCGGTGCTCGACCGCCTGCTCGACTCGGAGGCCGACGGGATCACCCGGGCCGCCGACCTGATCGCCGACAGCCTGCGCGCCGGCGGCGTGCTCCAGGCGTTCGGCGCCGGGCACTCCGAGGCGTTCGCCGCCGAGCTGGTCGCCCGCGCCGGTGGGCTGGTCCCCACCAACCGGCTCTCGGTACGGGACCTGGTGGTGCACGGCGACGCCCCGCGCGACGTGCTCGCCGACCCCAAGCTGGAACGCGACCCCTCCATCGCCCACCAGATCTACGCCCTCGCGGCGCCCCAGCCGCGCGACGTGTTCGTGGTGGCGTCCCAGTCCGGCATCAACGGCTCGGTGGTCGAGCTGGCGGCGCTGGTCACCGAGCGCGGTCACCCGTTGATCGCGGTCACCTCGGTCGAGCACACCGCGCGGGTGGCGCCACGGCACCCGTCCGGTCAACGGCTCGCCGACCTCGCCGACGTCGTGCTGGACAACGGCGCGCCGTACGGTGACGCACTGCTGCCGCTCGAGGGCGGCGGCGCGGTCTGTGCGGTCTCCTCGGTCACCACCGCGCTGCTGGCGCAGTTGCTGACCGCTGAGGTCGTACGACGGTTCCATCAGGCCGGGGAGGTACCCCCTATCTACCTCTCCGCCAACGTCCCCGGCGGGGACGAGCACAACAACGCCCTCGAGTCGCGGTACGCCGGGCGTCTCCGGCGCACCGCCTGACCCGAATTCCACAAGGAGAGACGACGATGTCGATTACCCCCGAGCACCCGGCCGCACTCGACCGTCGCACGGTGCTGCGTCGCGCCGCCGCCGTGGGCATGCTCGCCACTCCGGCCATCGGCCTGCTCAGCGCCTGCGCGACGAGCAGCGGCGGTGACAAGGACAACGAGAAGGCCGCCGAAGGCACCAAGAGCGCGACCAACCCGCTGGGCGTCAAGGAGGACGCCCCCATCGAGGTGATCATCTTCAACGGCGGCTACGGCGAGAAGTACGCCACCGACGTGCACGAGCCGCTCTACAAGAAGGCGTTCCCCAAGGCGGAGATCAAGCACCAGTCCACGCAGGCCATCTCCACCGTGCTCCAGCCGCGGTTCGCGTCCGGCAACCCGCCGGAGTTCGTGAACAACTCGGGCGAGAAGCTGATGGACTTCGGCGCGCTGGTCGCCGACGGTCAGCTCCAGGACCTCACCGAGCTGTGGGACGCCCCGTCGGTCGACGACCCGGCCAAGAAGGTCCGCGACACCGTGGTGCCGGGCACCGTCGAGGCGGGCTCGTTCAACGGCAAGCCGTACGTGCTGTACTACGTCTCCACCGTCTTCGGCATCTGGTACTCGGCCAAGCTGTTCAAGGACAACGGCTGGGCGCCGGCGAAGACCTGGGACGACTTCATCAAGCTGCTCACCGCCATCAAGGCCAAGGGCATCACGCCGTACGGCTACGCCGGGGCGAACGCGGCGTACTACCAGTGGAACGTGATCCTCACCCAGGCCGCCAAGATCGGTGGCGTGGAGGTGCTGAAGAACATCGACAACCTGGAGGACGGCGCCTGGAAGCAGGACGCGGTCAAGCAGGCGGCCACGGCGTGGGCCGAGGTCGGGGCGAAGTTCAGCGACAAGAGCTTCGAGGGGCTCAAGCACACCGACGTGCAGCTGCGGCAGAACCAGTACAAGGTGGCCCTGTACCCCAGCGGTGACTGGCTGGAGGGCGAGCAGAAGCAGGACACCCCGGCCGGCTTCGACTACCAGCTCATGCCGGTGCCGAGCCTCACCGCGTCGGACAAGCTGCCGGCCACCGCGCTGCGGGCCACCGCGGGCGAGGGCTACTTCGTCTCGGCGAAGAGCAAGAACCCCAAGGGCGGCCTGGAGTACATGCGCCAGATGCTGTCCACGGCGGGCGCGAAGGGCTTCACCGAGGTGGTCAAGGCCCCGACCGTGGTCACCGCCGGCTCGGAGGGCTTCGCCTTCCCGCCCGGTGTGGCCAGCTCGCAGGCCGCGCTCAAGGCGGCCGGGCAGGACGTGTTCAACCTGTACTTCGACGGCTGGTACAAGGAGCTCGACACCGAGGCGCGCAGCGCCACGAACGAGCTGATGTTCGGCCGGATCAACGCGGACGCCTTCGTGGAGCGGATCCAGAAGCGCGCCGACGCGATCAAGAAGGACAGCTCGGTCGCCAAGTTCAAGCGCTGATCGATCGGAGCTAGGGTCATGCGGCACGGCAAGTATCCATTCGTGATCGGGTTCCTGTTCGCCCCGGTCGCGCTGTACGTGACATTCGTGATCTGGCCGTACGCCCAGGCGTTCCAGATCTCGATGACCAACTGGCGAGGGCTCTCCGCCCCGCAGTGGGTGGGCTTCGACAACTACCGGAAGCTGCTCGACGACGGCGCCTTCTGGAAGGCGGTCCAGCACCACGGCGTACTGCTGCTTGCCCTGCCGCTGATCACCATCGCCATCGCATTGTTCTTCGCCTTCCTGCTCAACGTGGGTGGCAAGAGCAGTGGCGGGCAACGCCAGGGGGTCTGGGGGGCGAAGTTCTACCGGGTGGTGTTCTTCTTCCCCCAGGTCCTGGCGGTGGCGATCATCGCGGTGCTGTTCCAGATGGTCTACCGGCCGAACGAGTCGGGTCTGATCAACGGCGTGCTGATGAAGCTCGGCCTGGATCCGATCCTCTTCCTGGTCAAGCCGAACCTGGCCCTCTGGTCGATCCTCGCGGTGCTGGTCTGGCAGGCCGTCGGCTTCTACGTGGTGCTCTTCTCGGCCGGGATGGCCTCCATCCCGGGCGAGATCTACGAGGCCGCGGAGATGGACGGGGCGAGCAGGGTGACCCTGTTCTTCCGGGTCACCCTGCCGCTGCTCTGGGACACCCTCCAGGTCGCGTGGGTCTATCTGGGCATCGCGGCGTTCGACGCGTTCGCCATCGTGGCCGTGCTCTCGGTCGACGGTGGTGGCCCGGACGGCGCCACCACCGTGCTGGCCATGGAGATCTACCGCAACGCGTTCGTCTACTCGAAGTACGGTTACGCCTCCGCAATGGGCGTGGCGCTGTTCTTCCTCACCCTCACGTTCGCGGCGCTGACGCTGCGGCTCACCAAGCGGGAAAGCGTGGAGTACTGATGAACCCGCAGTCGACGCTGCCGCCGACGCCGGCGGCCCTACCGCCGAAGACCGGCGACCCGTCGCCCTCCGGCCGACGCGGCAAGGGCCCCCGCTCGGAGGTGCGGCTCTTCGCCGGCCTGGGACACATCGCGCTCGCCGTGTGGGCGGTGATCGTGATCGTGCCGATCCTCTGGACCTTCCTCGCCGCATTCAAGAACACCAGCGAGATCTTCAGCAGCCCGTGGACGCTCCCGGCGGAGCTGCGGTGGGAGAACTTCGGCCGGGCGTGGACCAAGGCGCACGTCGGCCGGTACTTCCTCAACAGTGTCCTCGTGGTCTCGTGCAGCACCTTCGGCACCATGCTGCTCGGCTCGATGGCGGCGTACGTGCTGGCGCGGTACCGGTTCTGGGGCAACCGGGCGATCTACTACCTGTTCGTCTCGGGGCTGGCGTTCCCGGTCTTCCTGGCCCTGGTGCCGCTCTTCTTCGTGGTGAAGCAGTTGGGCATGCTGGACACCTACCAGGGCGTGGTGCTGGTCTACATCGCGTACTCGCTGCCGTTCACGATCTTCTTCCTGGCCGCGTTCTTCAAGACGCTGCCGAGTTCGGTGGCCGAGGCGGGGATGATCGACGGCTGCGGGCACACCCGGCTGTTCTTCAAGGTCATGATGCCGATGGCGAAGCCGGGTCTGATCAGCGTGGCGATCTTCAACATCATCGGGCAGTGGGCGCAGTACCAGCTCCCGTTGGTGCTGCTCTCCAACGCCAAGGACAAGTGGGTGCTCACCCAGGGCATCGCCGACATCTCGGTCAACGCCGGCTACGAGGCGGACTGGTCCGGGTTGTTCGCCGCGCTGACCATCGCCATCCTCCCGATGATCATCGTGTACGCGGTCTTCCAGCGTCAGATCCAGGCCGGCCTCACCTCCGGCGCGGTCAAGTAGGCCGTCACCTCTGGCGCTCGTCGGCGTGGGCGTGCCACGAGCGCCAGAGGGCGGCGTACGCCCCGCCGGCCGCGACGAGGTCGTCGTGACTGCCGATCTCGGTGATCCGGCCGTCCGCCAGGACGGCCACCCGGTCGGCGTCGTGGGCGGTGTTGAGCCGGTGCGCGATGGCGATGACGGTCCGCCCGACGAGCACGGCGGCCAGGGCCCGCTCGGTCCGCCGAGCGGTGCTCGGGTCGAGCGCCGCGGTCGCCTCGTCCAGGATCAGCGTGTGCGGGTCGGCGAGCAGCAGGCGGGCCAGCGCCAGTTGCTGGGCCTCGGCCGCGCCGAGCTGCCGGGCGCCGTCGCCGAGCGCGGTGTCCAGACCCTCGGGTAGCTCGTCGTACCAGTCGGCGCCCACAGTGGCCAGCGCGGCGCGCATCTGCTCGTCCGAGGCGTCCGGTGCGGCGAACGCGAGGTTGTCGCGTACCGAGCCGATGAAGACGTGGTGCTCCTGGGTGACCAGGGCGATCCGCCGCCGGCGTTCGGCCGGGTCCAGGTCGGTGACCGGGCAGCCGCCGATGCTGACGACGCCCCGCCGTGGCGCGTCGATGCCGGCCAGCAGCCGGGCCAGGGTCGACTTGCCGGCGCCCGACGGGCCGACGACCGCCAGCCGTTCGCCGGGCCGCACCTCCAGGTCGATGCCGTGCAGCACGTCGTGCCCGTCGGCGTACGAGAACCGCGCCTCGCGCACGACGAGCCGCTCGCCCCGCGAGGTGGCCGTGGTCCCCGGCGGCTCCGGTGGGACCAGCCCGACGCCGAGCACCCGGGCGTACGACGCGAAGCCGCGCTGCGCCTGCTCCGTCCACTGCAACAGCCGGTCCAGCGGGTCGATGGCCTGCTGGAGGTAGAGCGCGGCGGCGACCACCGCGCCGAGCGAGACCCGGTCGGCGGCGAACAGGTAGCCGCCGACGAGCAGGACCATGGCGACGGGCAGCGGATAGCTGGCCTCCACGACCGAGAAGAACACGGTCCGCAGCGCGAGGGTCGCCCGGCGGGCCTGCCACACCCGGGTGACGCGGGTGGTGCCGTGCCGGATCCGGTCGTCGGCCAGCCGCAGCGCCTCGACCGTGCGGGCCCCCTCGGCGGTGGTGGTCAACGCCTCGGTCAACTCGGCCGCCTGGGCACCCTCGGTGAGGTACGCGGAGCTGGCCCGACGCAGGTACCACCGGGTCACCGCCACGATCGACGGCAGCCCGGCCAGCGCCGCGACCCCGAGCAGTGGATGCAGCAGGAAGACCGCCCCGAACAGCAACGTCAACTGCACCGAGGCGATGACGATGGTGGGCACCACGTCCCGGACGGTGGTCCCGACCGTCGCCACGTCGACCGAGCTGCGAGTGGCCAGGTCCCCGGAGCCGGCGCGCTCGACGACCGACACCGGCAGCCCGAGGGTCCGGGAGACGAACTCCTCGCGCAGCTCGGCGACGGCCCGTTCACCGAAGCGGTGGCCGGCGTACTGGGCGTAGCGGGAGAGCAGGGCGCTGACCAGGACACAACCGGCGATCGCGAGTGCCAGTCGGTCCACTGTGGCCACGCCGGCGCCGGCGCTGACCCGGTCGACGATGGTGCCCAGCAGCCAGGGCGGGGCGAGGCCGGCGACCGCGGCGGCGCTGTGCAGCACCAGCACGACGCCGACGGCCCGGCGATGCCGGCTGATCATGTCCCGAAGGGCACGGCGTACGGTGCCGCGGTCCGCGATCGGCAGCCGGGTCACCGGTACGCCTCCTCGGCGTCGGCGGGCCGCTCGGCCATCGGATCGTCGCCGCCCCGGGCCACCAGGTGCCGGTAGCCCGGGTCGTGGTCGAGCATGTCCTCGTGCGTGCCGGTGGCGGTGATCCGGCCTCCGCTCAGGTGCGCGACCACGTCGGCGCGGCCAAGCAGCAGCGGCGACGTGGCGAGCACCACGGTGGTCAGCCCCGCCCGAGCCGTCCGCAGCCGCTCGGCGATCCGCGCCTCGGTGTGCGCGTCCACGGCCGAGGTCGGGTCCACGAGGACCAGCACCTCCGGCTCGGCGAGCAACGCCCGGGCCAGGCGGACCCGTTGGCGTTGACCGCCGGAGAGCGTCCGGGCCCGGGCGTCCAGCGGGGTGTCCAGCCCGGCCGGGAGGGCGTCGACGATGTCGTCGGCCGACGCGGTCCGCAGGGCGGCGCCGAGCCGTTCGTCGCCGACCCCGGGGCGCAGCACGTCACGCAGTGTCCCAGCGAAGAGGTACGAGTCGTGGTCGGCGACCAGGATCCGGGCACGGACCTCGTCCAGGGCGACCCGGGTCAGCGGGAGGCCACCCCAGGTGGTGTCGCTGACGACGTACCGGCCCAGCCGGTCGGCCAGCGCCACGGCGGCCGCCGGGTCGTCGGCGGCCACCGCGGTCAGCCGGCCGGCGCGTACGGTCAGCCCGGTCACCGGGTCGTGCAGGTCGGCGGGGCCGTTCGGCGCGGCCACCGCGTGCGGGTGGCGCGCGTCGGGCACGGCGGACGGCCACCGGCGACCCGGCCCGCCGACGTCGTCCGGGGTGAGCCGGAGCAGGTCGGTGATCCGCCGGGCGGCGACCCGACCCCGGATCAGCTGGTGGCTGCCCTCCAGGAGAAACCAGACCGGCACGATCAGGCTCGCGACGATGCCGTAGACGGCGACGAGTTCACCGACGCTGACGGTGCCGCTGACCACCATCCGGGCCGTCAACCACACCACCGCCGCCAGGAACAGGCCGGGGATGGCGACGGTCGCCGCGTCGATCCAGCTGACGACCGCGCCGACGCGGTAGCCCTCGGCGCGCAGGTCCGCAGAGCGGGCCGCGTACCGTCGGGCGAAGAGATCCCGGCCGCCCACCCCGGCCAGCACGCGCAGCCCGGCCACGATGTCGCCGGACCGGGCGGTGAGCGCGCCCTGCTGCCTCCGGTAGATCGACTCCGCCCGTTCCAGTCGGCGCAGCAGCGGCCCGACGACCAGCGCGACCGCCGGCATACCCACCAGCACGCAGAGCGCGAGCAGCGGTGAGATCGACCAGAGCACTACGGCGATGACCCCGTACGCGACGATCGCGCCGACCCCCGGCCCGGTCAGTGTCAGCACCTGCGCCGACCAGTCGATGTCGGAACCGCCCACGGTGGCGACCTCACCGGCGGCGGAACGGCGGGGCAGCGCAGCGCCGACCCGGGACAGCTGACGCAGCAGCACCTCCGCCGAGCGGGCCTTGGCGTCCTCCCGGATGAAGGTCATCGTGCGGTGTCGCATGATGCCCAGGTACGACAACGCCACCCCCGCCACGACGATCGCCACGACCCACAGGGCCAGGGCGCGGCTGTCGCGGGCGCGCAGGCCGTCGTCGACGGCGCGGGCGATCAGGTAGGGCCGGGCCGAGAGCCCGACCATCCAGGCCGTGCCGAGCAGGCTGCCGCGCAGCACCCGCCAGGGCTGGCACCGGACCAGCCACCACAGGTACCGCATCGGACCGCGGGTGTCGGGGGTGCCGGGGTCGGAGTGTGGGATCTGGGGAGGCACCTGGCCACGCTATCGAGCACCGGGCCGACGCACCGACCTGTTTTCCTGTCGGAGGGGGAAGGCAGAATCACATTCGTGCTGGTGGCGGTGGTGGCGGGCGAACGCGGTGGGGGAGAGCTGCGTCCGCTCGACGCCGCCGGCCGACCCGTCGGCCCGATCGAGACCGTCAGCGACCTCGCGGCCGCGATGGCCGCACGGGAGGCGGCCGAGCACCCACGGTGGGTCTGGGCCGCCGCGGGTGCGATCTACCCGGCGCTGCTGCGGGCCGGGGTGCGCGTCGAGCGGTGCCACGACGTGGAGTTGACCGAGGCCCTGTTGCTCGGGCAGGCCGGCCGTTGGGGTGAGCCCCGCTCGCTGGCCGCCGCCTGGGCCCGCCTGACCGGCGCTCCGGTGCCGGCCGACCCGCCGCCGCGCGCCGCCGCGCCGCCCGGGCACGGCCAGGGTGCGCTCTTCGACACGCTGCCCGGTCCGCCGGGGCCGGGCATCGAGGCACTGACCCGGGTGTACGCCGACCAGCTCGCCCGGGTCGCCACCACCGAGCACCCGGGCCGGTTCCGGCTGCTGGTGGCCGCCGAGTCGGCCGGCGCGTTGATCGCGGTGGAGATGGGCGTCGCCGGGCTGCCCTGGCGGGCCGAGGTGCACGACGCGATCCTCGCCGAGCTGCTGGGGGAGCCGTCCCCGGTCGGCGGGCCGCCGCGCCGGTTGGCCGAGTTGGCGGCCCTGATCGCCGACGCGTTCGGCGTCCGCCAGCTGCACGCCGACTCCCCGGCCGAGCTGCTCAAGGCGTTCGCCCGGGCCGGGGTGGAGCTGCCCAACACCCGGGCCTGGGTGTTGCGCGGGGTGGACCATCCGGCGGTGCCCCTGGTGCTGGAATACAAGGAGCTGTACCGGATCTGGACGGCGCACGGCTGGTCCTGGCGTGAGCAGTGGGTGCGCGACGGGCGGTTCCAGCCGGAGTACGTGCCGGGCGGGGTGGTCTCCGGCCGCTGGGCGACCCGGGGCGGTGGCGCGTTGCAGATCCCCAAGGTGATCCGCCGGGCGGTGGTGGCCGACCCGGGCTGGCGGCTGGTGGTCGCCGACGCCGGCCAGTTGGAGCCCCGCGTCCTGGCGGCGGTCTCCGGCGACGCGCGGCTGGCGGCGGCGGGCGGCGCCGGTGACCTGTACGCCGCGCTCGCCCGGGACTCGTTCGGTGGTGACCGTCCCCGGGCCAAGGTGGCCCTGCTCGGGGCCATGTACGGGCAGACCGGCGGTGCGGCGGTGCCCGCGCTGGCGGTGCTCAAACGCAGCTACCCGACGGCGTTCGGCTACGTCGAGGCGGCGGCGCGCACCGGTGAGGCGGGCGGGTTGGTGCGCTCGTGGCTGGGGCGCACCTGCCCACCCGGCTCGGTCGGCCTCGGTGACCCCGACGAGGGGCCGACCGATCCGGACGCCGCGGCCGATCGGCAGAGCCCTCGGGCGCGAGCCGCCCGGTCCCGGGGGCGCTTCACCCGTAACTTCGTCATCCAGGCCACCGCCGCGGAGTGGGCCTCGACGCTGCTGGCCACACTGCGCACCGAGTTGTCCGGCACCGACGCCGAGCTGGTCTTCTTCCAGCACGACGAGGTGATGGCGCACTGTCCGGCCGAGCAGGCCGAGGCCGTGGCGGCGGCGGTGAGCCGGGCGGGTGAGCGGGCCACCGCGCTGCTGTTCGGTGACACCCCGGTGCGCTTTCCCCTGGATCTGTCCATCGTCGACTGCTACGCCGACGCGGCCTGACCGGCTCGCACTGCGTGGCCGGTTCGGCGAGCGTGGCCGGTTCGGCGGAGGTCATCGCGTGCGATGATCAACTCCACATCGCCGACGTAGCGGCATCCAGGCACCTGGATACCCCCAGGTGGGCGACGTGGAGTCGATCGTCCACCCGGGGGTGCGCCCGTCGGTCGCCGGGCCGTCCGGTGCTGCGGCGGTCGCGGAGTACGCCATCGCAGGCCTCGCCGTCGGTGGTCCGGTGCGTAACGGTTGCACTATTTTCCCTTTTCGCCCCGCCACTCATGCGCGGCCCTCCTCGTTGCAGTGTCCGTAGGAGGGGGCCGGCCGTCACGGTCGATCCCGTGCTTGAGGGGGCGCAGCTGAACCGGATCGCAGGAATGATCATCGCCGCAGGAGGGGGACGCCGCATCGGCGGTCCCGAGGCGCTGCTGCACCAGGGAGAAAAGCCCCTGGTCAACCAGATGATCGACACGATGACCGAGGCGGGCTGCGAGCAGATCGTGGTCGTGCTGGGGGCCGCCGCGGACCAGGTCCGGGAGACCACCGACCTGGGCAAGGCGACCGTTGTGATCAACAAGGCGTGGGGCACCGGGGTCGGCTCGTCCATCCGCGCCGGTCTGGCCGCCATGGACGACGCGGGGATCGAGGCGGTGGTGGTGGTGCCCGTCGACATGCCGGGCCTGACCGCCGCGGCGGTCCGCCGGGTGGCCGCGCTGCCGTACCCGGATGTGCTGGTCTGCGCCACCTACGACGGGCTGCGCGGGTACCCGATGCTGTTCGGCCGCCGGCACTGGCCCGGCATCGCGACCCTGGCCAGCGCCGACGTGGGGGCCCGGCCGTACCTGTTGGCGCACAAGGACCAGATCGTCGACATCGCCTGCGACTCGGTGGCCGACGGCAGCCGGGTCGACAGCCCGGAGCTGATGGCGCTCTACGGGCTCACCGTCCCGCCGCAGCGCGTCGGCGTCTAACAGATCACCACCCCGCCCCGCGCCGATCTTGTAGTTTCGGTTGTGGGAATGCGTTGAATGGGCAGAGTCGGCGCTGCCAGCGACAACGCCGCCATGGAATCCTTCTTCGGACTTCTGCCGAACAACGGAGCAATTGTCAAGACCTGTGGATGGATCGCTCAGGGGACGTAGACGAGGTGCACGCGGTAGCGGTATCCGGGCCCGTGCTCGAAGACGTGGACATCGAGGACCAGGTCGCTCCTGCCTTCTTCTTCGGTCCAGAGGTCGACCAAGCAGCGCCAGTGATCGCCGTACCACAGTGCAACGGACGTGTTCCAGGATTCGTCTGGTGGGGTGATCAGCGTGACCGCGCCGTAGTCGTCGACCGCCTGGAGGCATTGTTGCGAGATTTCGGGCGGAACTGGCTCTACTGACGGCAGAGCTGCGCCGATAACGGCGTCTCGTCGCACCAGCGAGTCCACGACCGCCTTGAGCGCCGGCCGCCAGACCTCTGGAATGGGAACCTCGAGCGAGGCATCCTTCACCGGATCGCCCACCTGTGCCTCCTCTGCGATGCCCACGGATGATTGAGTGATCTTGGTTAGGCTGCGGTACGGATCTTGGCCGGGGTCGGTGCGGCGGTCAGCCCAGGGCAGGGCAGGGCGGCGCTGGGGGCGTGCGGAGCCGGGGCGCGGCGTGGGGAGGCAAGCCGTTACTCCGCGGGCTGGTCCAGCTCGCCGGTGGCGGCCAGTCGCCGGTACCAGTGCGCGCTGTCCTTCCAGATGCGGTCCTGCGTGTCGTAGTCGACCCGGATGATCCCGAACCGGCGGTCGTAGCCGTAACCCCACTCGAAGTTGTCCAACAGCGACCAGACGAAGTAGCCCCGCACGTCCACGCCCTGCTCGCGGGCGTCCGCCACGGCGGAGATGTGCCGGCGCAGATAGTCGATCCGCCGGTCGTCGTGGATCCGGCCGTCGGCCGACACGGCGTCGTCGAAGGCCGCGCCGTTCTCGGTGATCATCAGCGGCTGCCCCGGGTACTCCCGGCCCAGCCGCAGCAGCAGCTCGGTCAGGGCCGGCGGGTCGATGTTCCACCCCATCGCCGTGTACGGGCCGGGCTGCGGCAGGAAGTCGACGTCGTCGGCGCCGACCCACGGCGAGTGCGCCGACGCGCCGTGACCGTCGGCGTCCGAGCGGGCCGAGTGCCCGTCCCAGGCGCGAACCAGGGTGCTGGAGTAGTAGTTGACGCCCAGCACGTCCAGGGGAACGGCGGCCACCTTCTCGTCGCCCTGGTGCACGAACGACCAGTCGGTGACGCCCGCCGTGTCGGCCAGCAGGTCGGCCGGGTACGCCCCGTTCAGCATCGGGCCGAGGAACGCCCGGTTGGCCAGCGCGTCGATGCGGCGGGCCGCGTCGACGTCCGCCGCCGAGTCCGACGCCGGGCGGATCACGTGCAGGTTCAGCGTCACCGACAGCTCTGCGGTCGGGGCCAATTCCCGGACCACCCGGCCGGCCAGGCCGTGCGCGAGGTTCAGATGGTGCACCGCCGCCAGCGCGGCCGCCGGCTCGGTCCGTCCCGGCGCGTGCACGCCCGAGCCGTAGCCCAGGTACGCCGAGCACCACGGCTCGTTCAGCGTGGTCCAGGTGTGCACCCGGTCACCGAGCGCGGCGACGATCCCCGACGCGTACTCCTCGAAGCGCAGCGCCGTGTCCCGCACCGGCCACCCACCGGCGTCCTCCAGCTCCTGCGGCAGGTCCCAGTGGTACATGGTGGCGACCGGGCGGACGCCGCGCTCCAGCAGGCCGTCGACCAGCCGGGAGTAGAAGTCCAGGCCGGCCTGGTTGAACCGGCCGGATCCGCCCGGCTGCACCCGCGGCCAGGAGATCGAGAAGCGGTACGCGCCCAGGCCCAGCTCGGCGATGTGGTCGAGGTCCTGCGGCCAGCGCTGGTAGTGGTCGGCGGCCACGTCACCGGTGTCGCCGTTCAGCGTCCGCCCCGGGGTGTGGCTGTAGGTGTCCCAGATGGACGGCCCTCGGCCGTCCTCGGTGGCCGCGCCCTCGATCTGGTACGCCGCCGTGGCCGAACCCCAGAGGAAGCTCTCCGGAAAGGTGCGTGCCGTCATCGTCCTGCTACCTCCGTCCCGGCGACCACGCAGTGGTACGCCGACGAGTCACCCGCCACCAGTTCCGCGGTGGCCACGCCGTCGCGGAAGCTCACCTCGAACTCCGCGCCCGGCCCCTCGCCGGGCGACGGAATCCGTACCCGTTGCCGTTGCCCCTCCGCCGGAGCGTAGAGGCGCAGTTGCACACCGTCCGCCCAGTCGTAGTCGGGCCGATCGGAGCGCGATCCGAACGGGATCACCGCGCCCGGCCGGGCGAGCACCGGCAGGCTGTCGAACTCGTGCTTCTCGGTCACCCAGGCCGGGCCGGTGAGCTGCGTGCCGGTCACCAGGTGCGTCCACGTGCCGGCGGGCACGTAGAAGGTGACCTGGCCGTCGGCGCTGAGCACCGGCGCGACCAGCACGTCGGAGCCGAGCATGTACTGCCGGTCCAGGTGCGCCGCGGCCGGGTCGTCCGGGAACTCCACGATCATCGGACGCATCATGGGGATCCCGTCGCGGTGCGCCTCCTGCGCGGCGGCGGCCAGGTACGGCATCAGGCTCAGCTTGAGCCGGGTGAAGTGCCGCAGCACGTCGACGGCCTCCTCGTCGTACGCCCACGGCACCCGGTACGAGCCGGAGCCGTGCAGCCGGGAGTGCGAGGAGAGCAGGCCGAAGGCGATCCACCGCTTGAAGACGGCCGGGTCGGGGGTGCCCTCGAAGCCGCCGATGTCGTGGCTCCAGTAGCCGAAACCGGACGACGCCAGGGACAGCCCGCCGCGCAGCGACTCGGCCATCGCGACGAACGTCGACTCGCAGTCGCCGCCCCAGTGCACCGGGAACTGCTGCCCGCCGGTGGTGGCCGAGCGGGCGAACACCACCGCCTCGCCCTCGCCCCGCTCGGTCTCCAGCAGCTCGAAGACGGCCTTGTTGTAGAGGTAGGAGTAGTAGTTGTGCATCCGCTGCGGATCCGAGCCGTCGTGCCACACCACGTCGGTCGGGATGCGCTCGCCGAAGTCGGTCTTGAAGCAGTCGACGCCCATGTCCAGCAGGACCTTGAGCTTGCCGGTGAACCAGCGGACCGCGTCCGGGTTGGTGAAGTCGACGAGCGCCATGCCGGCCTGCCACTTGTCCCACTGCCAGACCGACCCGTCCGGGTTGCGGACCAGGTAACCGGCCTGGCGGCCCTCCTCGAAAAGGTACGAGCGCTGCGCGATGTACGGGTTGATCCAGACGCACACCTTCAGGTCGCGCTCGTGCAGTCGGCGCAGCATCCCCTCGGGGTCGGGGAAGGTCGCCGGGTCCCAGACGAAGTCGACCCAGTGGAACTGGCGCATCCAGAAGCAGTCGAAGTGGAACACCGACAGCGGCAGGTCCCGCTCGGCCATTCCGTCGACGAACTCGGTCACCGTCTTCTCGTCGTACGAGGTGGTGAACGACGTGGACAGCCACAACCCGTACGACCAGGCGGGCACCCGGGCCGGCCGGCCGGTCAGCGCCGTGTACCGGCGCAGCACGTCCTTGGGGGTGGGCCCGTCGATGACGTAGTAGGTGAGGGACTGGCCCTCGACGCTGAACTGGTTCTGCGCCACGACCTCCGAGCCGACCTCGAACGACACGTGCTCGGGATGGTCCACGAAGACCCCGTAGCCGGCGCTGCTCAGATAGAACGGCACGTTCTTGTACGCCTGCTCGCTGGCGGTGCCGCCGTCGTCGTTCCAGATGTCGACGGTCTGGCCGTTCTTCACGAACGGGCCGAATCGCTCGCCCAGCCCGTACACCGTCTCGCCGACGCCGAGGGCGAGCCGCTCGTGCACGTGCCGGCGGCCCTCGCCGTCGGTGACGATGCCGACGCTGCGCGCGGTGGAGGCGGTGATCAACCGGTCGCCGTGCAGGAACTCGACCCGCCAGCCGTCGATGAGCGCCACCCGGGCGGTCAGTTCGCCGGTGGTCAGCGACGCGGTGATGCCGGTGATGTCGACGGTGACCGGGTGCGCGTCGTCGGTGGCCAACCCGAAGTGCGGCTCGCGGGGCAGCCCGCCGCTGTGGTGACCGATGGTCACCCCGACGACGCCGGGGGCGGGGGAGAAGAACCGGACGGTGACGACGGGCCGGTTGAGGGTGTCGCCCCGACCGGTGATCTGACCGGCCGGCGCGAAGACGGTGAAGCCGCGCTCGTCCGGCTCGACCGATTCCACTGTGCCGGGGCGCAGCACGCTGACCCCCGGGCGCAGTTGCCAGTACCCGTCGGTGAACTTCACTTCTCGGCTCCTGCCGTGATGCCGCGCGCCAGAGTGCGCTGGAAGATGAGGAAGAAGAGGATGGCCGGCACCAGGCTGATCAACGCGCCGGCGTTGGTCGTCGGGGCGTCCATCAACCGGTCGCCCTGCAACGACGCCAGCGCGACCGGGATGGTCTGCGTCTGGTTGTCGATGAGCATGACCAGCGGGATGAGGAACTCGTTCCAGGTCCAGATGAAGAAGAAGATGAGGAGTACGGCGAGCGTGGGCCGCAGGTTGGGGAAGACCACCCGCCACAGCACCGTCCACTTGCCGGCGCCGTCGAGCGCGGCGGCCTCCAGCAGCGAGCGCGGGAACGTGCCCAGGACCGAGGCCAGCAGGTACGTGCCGAACGCGCTCTGGATCACCGTGAAGATGATGATCACCGAGAGCCGGGTGTTGTAGAGGCCGATCTCCTTCGCCACGTAGTAGAGCGGGTAGATCAGCGCCTCCTGCGGCAGCATGTTGGCCAGCAGGAACAACCCGACGATCCACAGCCGGCCGCGGACCCGGCCGATGCCCAGGGCGTACGCGTTGAGCAGGGACACGACGACGCCGAGCACCGCCACGGATCCGGCGATGAGCGCGGAGTTCCACAGCTTGAGGGGGAAGTTCACCTCGGTCCAGTACGTCCGCAGACCCTTGGTGTAGAACTCGCCCGGCCAGCTCAGCGGCCCGCCCGACGAGTAGTCGCCGGGCGACTTGAACGCGTTGAGCAGCATGAACGCGAACGGCACCAGCATGACGAGCGCGCCGAGGGTGACTCCGACGAGCACGCCCCAGCGGCTGACGCCGCGGTGGTGCCGGTCGCGGACGGGCCGGTGCGCCGGCGTGGGCACCGGCGTGAGCGTCACGGCCATGTCAGAACCCCCGGTCCCGGCGCTCGCTGCGCGCCTGCATCCAGATGAAGACCACGGCCACCACGACGATGATCAGCGTGAGCACGGTGGAGATCGCGGAGCCGTAGCCGACCTGGAGTTTCTTGAAGAACGTGTAGTACGCGAAGTACGACGGCACGTTGGTGGCGTTCTCCGGGCCACCGCGGGTCAGCGCGAAGATCGGCCCGAACACCTTCAGCGCGGCGATGGTGCAGGTCAGGGCCACCACGAAGGTCTCCGGCCGGATCTGCGGGAGGGTGATCGCCCGGAACCGGTGCACCCAGTTCGCGCCGTCGACCTCGGCCGCCTCGTACAGCTCCGGGTCGACCCGCTGCAACGCCGCCATGAAGACGACCACCGGGTAGCCGATCTGCACCCAGATCATCACCGCCATGACGGCCGGCAGGGCCGTGCCCGGGTCGCCGAGCCAGTCGTGGCGCAGCGCGCCGAGGCCGACCGCGTCGAGCAGGCTGTTGAACGCGCCGTCGGGGCGCAGGATCCAACCCCAGACGATGCCGGCCACCACCACGGGCAGCACCTGCGGCAGGTAGAACGCGGCCCGCAGCGCGGCGGCGGTACGCGGCTTGAACCGGCGCCCGATGACGTCGAAGAGCACCGAGGCGAGCAGCAGCCCGAGCAGGGTGGGCACCACCACCATCGCGACGATCATCGCCATGGTGTTGCGGAACGATGCCCAGAACACCTCGTCGTGCAGCAGGCGCTGGTAGTTGTCGAACCCCACGAAGGTGGGGTCGCCGATGCCCGACCACTTGGTCAGCGACAGGTAACCGGTGCCGACCAGGGGCGCGCCGATGACCAGGACGAACAGCACCGCTCCGGGGAGCAGGTAGAGCCAGTACGCCGCGTTGCGGCCGCGCGGTCCGCGGCGGGGCTTGCGCGGGGAGGGGGTCGCCGTCGGGTGTGGGGCGGCGACGGTCTCGGAGACTGCCATGGAAGATCCTTCCCGGCGGGGCGGGCGGGCACGCCGGTCGTGCCGGTCGTGCCCGCCGCTCGCCGTGTCACTTGCCGGTGATCTCCTTGACGCCATCGGCGTACGGCTTGGCGATCGTGTCGAGCACCTGGTCGGGGGACTTCGACCCGTTGATCAGGCCCTGGAAGCCACCGACCAGCACGTCGTAGTAGCCGGGCACCGGCCAGTCCGGGTAGAAGGCCAGGCCGTCCTGCTTGCTGACCGTGTTGAAGTCCTCGATCAGCTTGCGGTCCTTCGGGTCGCTGATCTTCGACGCGTCAGCGGCGACCGGGACGCCACCGTTGTTGCCGATCAGGTCCTGGATCTCCGGACGCAGGGTGATGTCGATGAAGTCGTACGCCAGGCTCTTGGCCTTGCTGTTCGACGGGACCACCCAGATGTTGCCCGACGAGCCGGCGTTGAGGGTGTTGCCGGGGAAGAGGAACGTGTCCCAGTTGGCCTTCATCTCGGTCTTGAACCGGCCGTACCACCAGCTGCCCGAGACGATCATCGGGGTCTTGCCGGCGATGAACGCGGTGCCCATGTCCTCGGCCTTGAGGCTCGCCGAGTTCTTGGCCACGTAGCCCTTGCGCACCCACTCGGCGAAGGTGTCCGCGCCGTACTTCAGCGGGTCGGCCTTGAAGTCGACCGGGTTCTTGTAGAGCTGGTAGTTGTCGACGAACTGCCGGTCGGCCTTGGAGAGCGCCAACTGGTAGAAGAGCTGCCCGGCCGGGTACTCCGCGCCGGCCATGCCCAGCGGCGTGACGCCCTTGCCGACGAAGGTGTCCATCGCGGCGGTCATCTCGGCCATGCTGGTCGGCACCTTGACGCCGTTGCGGTCGAACAGGTCCTTGTTGTAGTAGACCGTGACGTATTCGCCGTAGTTCGGCACGCCGAACCAGTTGCCCGACCCCATCACGCCCTTGTCGCTGTACCGGGCGGTGGTCTGGAGGCTGGGGCTGAGCTTGCCGGCCCAGCCGCGCTTGTCGGCCTCGGCGCTCAGATCGGTGAGCAGACCCTGCGACGACAGCAGGCCGGCAGTCGCGTTGCCCTTGTTGTACTCCATGATGTCCGGGCCCTCGGACGAGTTGATGATCATGCCGGCGTTCTGCTGGATCTGCTCGAACGCCTTGCGCTCGAAGCGCACCTCGACGCCCGGGTGCTCGGCCTTGAAGATCTCGATCGCCCGGTTCCAGCCGACCCCCATCGCGCTGTTCTCGCTCTCGTAGTGCCAGAGCTTGAGGGTCTTGGCCCCGCTGTCGTCCTCGCTCTCGCCGCCGCCGCACGCGGCCACGGTGGTCGTCGCGGTCGCCGCCAGGGCGATCGCCGCGACGATCCGGCGGAATCGCTGCATTGCTATCCTCCTCGTTGAGTATCGAGCCCGGTACTTCACTGGGTCCGTCGTCGCGTTGCCGCGCGGCGGCGGGCCGTTTTCGCTGGTCAGCCCCCGCCCGTCGGGGACGGTTCGGTGGTGACTCGTGCCGGCCGACGTGGCCCGGCGGTCGATCCCCGGATCTCCAGCGCGCACGGCAGCAGTTGCTGGTGGCGCTCGTGGCCGGGCCCGTCCAGGTGGCGCACCAGCGCCTCGATCGCGATCCGGCCGAGGGTCGACCCGGGCGACGTCATCGCGGTCAGCGCCGGGGTGGCCAACTCGGCGACCTGTGGCGAGGTGACCATCGAGACGACCGAGACGTCGTCGGGAACCGACAGCCCCCGTCCGGTCAGCTCGCCGAGGATGCCGAAGATCGCGGTCTCGTTCATCGCCAGCACGGCGGTCAGCTCCGGCGTCCGCGCGAACGCGGCGGCCAGGGCGGCCCGCCCACCGGCCGCGCTGTCCTCGGCCGGAATCATGACCGGCTCCAGGCCGTGCCCGGTCATCGCCGTGACGAACGCGTCCCGGGTGCGCAACGCGGGACCGTAGCCGCTGGCGAGCGTGGCGGCCGAGTGGTTGACGTAGACGATGTGGCGGTGTCCCAGGCCGACCAGGTGCGCGACGGCCTCCCGCACGGTCTGCTCGAAGTCGATGTCGACGTAGGAGAGCCCGGTGGTGTCGCCGGTGCGCCCGATCAGCACCAACGGCACGCCCGCCTCCTGGAGCACGGTGACCCGCTCGTCGGCGAGCTGCACCTCCATCAGCACGACGCCGTCGAGCATCCGCTGGCTGGCCAGCCGCCGCAGGTCGTCGAGGTTGCCCCCGCCGACCGGTGAGAGCACCAGGTGATAGCCGACGGCGCTGGCCGCGGCGGCGGCGCCGGTGACGAACGCGGTCTCGGTCGCGCCCAGGCCGCGCTCGTCCATCGGCATCAGCAGGCCCAGGATGCGGCTGCGCCGGCTGGCCAGCCCGCGGGCCATGGCGTTGGGCTGGTAGTCGAGCTCGGCCATCGCGGCGAGCACCTTGTCCCGGGTGGCCTGGGAGATCGGCCGGGTGCCGGTGAGCACGTACGACACGGTGCTGACCGAGACCTGCGCAAGGCGGGCGACGTCGTGCATCGTGGCCACCGCGCACCTCCTCCGGCCCGGCGTGGGATCGCTCCCGAATGATCGTCGAAGCGTTTCGACGAAGCGTTTCGACAGACGCTAGGCCACCTGTTACGGCGACGTCAATAGCCGATGTCGAAAACAAGTCGGGCCCACTGGCCCGGCTGGGGCGGCCCCGGCTGGGGCGCTTTACGGCAGGTCGAACAGGGTGGCGGCGTTGTTCCAGCAGACCGCGCGTAGCCAGTCGTCACCGAGGTCCAGCCGGGCCAGCCCGGTCAGCTGGTCGGCGTACGGGTAGGGGATGTTGGGGAAGTCGCTGCCCAGCAGCACCTTGCCGGCGAGGCCCAGGTCGCGCAGTCGGGGCAACTCGTCGGCGGGAAAGGGCACGAACCGGTCGAAGAACGGCGTGAACGCCATGGTGGTGTCCAGCCGGACCCGCTCGTACGCCTCGGCGAGGTCGAGGAAGGCCCGGTAGTCCGGCGCGCCGAGGTGCGCCACCACGGCGGTCAGCCGGGGGTGCCGGGCGAGCAGGTCGGCGAACGGAGCGGGCCCGGTGTGTGTCGTCCCCACCGGGGCGTGCCCGGCGTGCACGACCACCGGCACCTCGGCGTCGGCCAGCGTCCCCCACACCTCGTCCAGTGCCGGGTCGGTGGGGGAGAAGCCGCCGACCTGCACGTGCACCTTGAACAGCCGGGCTCCGTCGGCCAGCGCGGCCTCGACGTACGCGGCGGCGCCGGGCTCGGGGAAGAAGGTCGCCGAGGGCAGGCAGCCCGGGGTGTCCCGAGCGAACTGCAGCGTCCAGCGGTTGAGGTCCGCCGCCATGCCCGATCGGTGGGGGTACGCCAGCGCGCTGAACGCCCGTACCCCGAGGTGGCGCAGGTGGGCGACGCGGTCCGCGTCGCTCCACCGGTAGCGGATCGGCCACTCGGTGCCGACCAGCGGCCCGGCGGCGTCGAAGTACTCCCACACGCGGCGCAGCAGCCTCGGCGGCAGGAAGTGCACGTGCACGTCCGCCAGCCCGGGAAGTCCCAGCGCGCGCCAGAACTCCGGCACCCGCGCGTCCTCGGCCGGCGGTGACGGCGGGCTCTCCGCCGGGGGTGACGCGGGGGCGGCGTGGGTCATACGTCGATGTTGAACCGTTGCAGCACCGATGGCGCGACCAAGCCGGCGGTGGCGAGCACCGAGACCACGGTCAGCACGGCGCGCAGCACGACCACCTCGGTCTTGCTGCCGGTCCGCAGCGCGATGCTGTTGGGCAGGCCGATCATCGTCCACATGCGTCGGCGGATCGGGATCGGCCAGAGGATCGGCACCCCGGCTCTGGTGATCATGTCGCCGAGGATGTGCACGAAGCAGCCCACCCCGACGGCCGTGCCGATCAGGGGGTAGCCCCGCCCACCGGGCAGGTTGGCGAAGGTGAACCAGGCCGCGCCGGCCGACGCGAGCGTCACGATCACCCAGCCGACCCGTTCGGCCCACTCGTCGAAGAGCCCGCGCAGGGCGAGACCGAACATGAAGAACAGGATCGTGATCACCGCCCACTTGCCGTACGCGGCGCAGAGGGCGGTGGTGCCCCAGCCGACCAGCAGCGTGAACGGAAGCGTATGGGTGAGCGTCCGGTGCCCGTTGTTGCGACGCGGATCCTTGCTGAGCTTCGTCGCGTAGTAGACACCGAGCGAGATCTTCTCCATCACCTCGGCGACGAAGAGCGAGAAGACCCCGAACGTACGGGCGACGGTGGCGCCACCCTGGTTGCGGGTCACCTTGCCGGACAGGTCGAGGTCGGGAAAGAGCGCTCCGCCCGCGCACACCGCCGTGCCCACCGCCAGCGCCAGCGGCGACTGGTGGTAGTCGGCGAACTGGTCCAGCGCCCAGGACCCGGCCAGCCATACCGCCGCGCCGGACAGCGCGTGCGACGGTCCCATCATCTCGGCTCACCCTCCCCAGGGATCTTGAGCGCCAAAACTACGCCACTGTAGCCAGCGCCGGTGTCGCAGGGGCGTCAGTCATGCGGTCCACATCGGACAGTGTCAGAGGGTGGGCGTGAAGCTCTGCCGGATCATCACGAAGTATGCCGCGTTGACCTGCCAGTCGAACTCTTTTGTCAACCACGAGACGGTGTAGGCGCGCCCGGCCGAGGTGTTGGCGAGCAGTCGGATGCTGTGCACCCGCTCACCGGCGGCGTTCTCCCAACTGCACTCCCAGAGGGCCCCGCCGTCGAAGACGTCGAGCGCCGAGATGTCCACCTTGCGGTAGCCCGGCAGCGCGCCACCGGCGACGAGCCGCTTCTCCTCGGCCTTCCAGTGCGCCACCGGATCGACCTGCGGCGGCCCCGCCTCGACGCTGAGCACCCGGGCCCCGCTGGGCTCCCGGAAGCAGGTCACCGCCCCTTCGGTCCAGCGTGCCCAGGCCACCGGCGCCGCGATGCGAAAGCCGGTCGGGTCGACGTGCCAGGTCCAACCGTCCCGCAGCCCGTACCGCGCGTCGCTGGGCGGCGACGCCGACGGCACCGGGGTGGCCGTCGGCGGCGGAGGTGCCGCGCAGGCGAACGCGGCCGGTCGGGTGGCGGTCGCGCCACCTCCGGCGCCGGACGGCGGCATCCGCTCGTCCTGGTGGTTGAGCAGCGTCGCCGTGACACCCCCGGCGACGAGCAGGACGGCGGCGGTCGCCGCGCCGCTGAGTGCGATCAGCCGTCGGCGTCGGCCGTTCGGGCGGGCCGTCGGCGGGCGGATCGGCGGCGCCGCGTCGTCCGGCGGACCCGCCGGGCCGACCGGGGTGGACGCTGCCGACCGGCCCGCGCTGCGGACCGCCGCCACCGCCGAGGTGGGAGCCGGCCCGGCTGGCCGGTCGCGGTCGGCGGCCGCGGCGCGCAGCAGCTGCTCGGCCTCGATGGCGGTCAACCGCCGCCAGGGGTCGCGCTGCAACAGGCCGGTGATCACCGGACGCAACGGGCCGGCCCGGCGCATCGGGTCCGGCGGTTCGGTGGCCAGCGCGCTCAGCGTCGCCATCGCGCTGGACCGGGCGTACGGGGACTGCCCCTCGACCGTGGCGTAGAGCGTCGCGCCCAACGACCACAGGTCGGTACGCGGATCCGACACGCCCTCGCGGGCCCGCTCCGGCGCGACGAACTGCGGCGAGCCGAGCACCAGGCCCGGGCCGGTCATCGCCCCGTCCCCGCCGTCGAAGGTCGCCAGCCCGAAGTCGGTGAGCACCACCCGCCCGTCGTCGGCGACCAGCACATTGTGCGGCTTCACGTCGCGGTGCAACACGCCGGCGCTGTGCGCCGCCCGCAACGCCGCGAGCACGGCCAGCCCGATCCGGGCGGTACGTTGTGGACTCAGCGGGCCCTCGGTGTTGATGATCTGCTGCACCGACCGGGATGCCACGTACTCCATCACGATCCACGGATTTTCCCGGTCGTGCACCACGTCGTAGAGACGCACGACGTTGGGATGGTTGAGCCGGGCCGCCGTGCGGGCCTCGCGCATCGTCCGCAGTCGTAGTTCGGCGCGCTCGGCCTCGGCCAGCCAGGATGGCGGCACGACCTCCTTCACCGCCACGTCCCGGTGCAGCATCTCGTCGCGGGCCAGCCATACCCGGCCCATCCCGCCGGTGCCGACCAGGTCGAGCAGCCGGTACCGACCCGCGATCAGCAACTGCTGCACGGTCGCTCCCCCTCGGTCACCCCGAGTTACACGATAGCCACCAACGCGGCTTTTCTCATCCGCTGAGCGGCCTCGATCCACGCCGGACGGAGGGCCGAGCAGGGCCATACGGCGCAGGTCAGCGGGGTGGTCGGAAACTCTCTCGCATCGTCGTCCAGTCCGCGTCGGCGGCCGTCCAGTCCCGGTCGTCGGTGATCCAGCCCAGGGTCCAGCGCTCGTCCGGGAGGACCTCCTGCCGGGCGTGCAGCACCGGGCCGTACGGGGCCGTCCACCGGCACTCCCACTCCGCGCCGCCGCCGCCCGCGGCGAGCCGGATCTCGTCGTAGTTCGGCAGCGCCCCGACCCGGGCCGCGTCGTCGCGGGCCGACCGCAGTCGGGTCAGCGGGTCGGCCTCCGCACCCGGCGCGACGCTCAACGCCCGACCGGTGGCCGGGTCCTGGAAACAGACCACCGCGCCTTCGCGTGAGTAGTGCCAGGTCGCCGGCACGGAGACCCGGAAGCCGGTGCTGTCGGCGTGCCAGACCCAACCCGTGGGTGGCCGCAACCGCTCGCCCGGCAGGGGTGACCCGGCCGCGACCGGCGGCCCCGCGACGTCCGGATGGACGCAGGGGAACGGCGGCGGGGGCACGTCGCGGCCATTAGGCGGCGGGCCGGGCCGGCCGGGGCCACCACCGCCGTACGGCCCGCCGGGCCCGCCACCGCCGTACAGGCCGCCCCGGTCATCGCCGGAGCCCCCGTTCGTGCCGCTGGCGTCGTTCGGACGATCCGCAGGTGTCGCGGTGGACCGCCCGGCGGTGTCGGTCGGGGCGTCACCGGCGACGGCCAGCGCGGTGCCCACGCCAGCCGCGGCGGCCACGAGCAGCGCGGTGACGACCAGCGCGGCCCGCCGCGCCGTCGGCCGCTCGCTCAGTCGTCCGCCCAGTCGCTCGGACGTCGCAGGAGCGGGGGTTGTCGCATCCGCCCAGGCCCGGGCGCTCGGTTCGCCGCTCGGGCGGGCGTCGGTCGCAGCGTTTCCCGGTGGAACGGCCTCGCTGCCGCTGGTGGTGGCGGTCGGGTCGGACTCGGGCAGCGCGATGGTGACGTCCTGGTCGGCCGGTTCCCCGGAGGCGGACGCCGCCGAGGCCGAGGAGCCGGTCGCAGCCGAGGAACCGGTCGAGCCGGTCGAGGCCGAGGAGCCGGTTGGGGCCGGGGAGCCGGTCGCGGGCGAGGAGCGGGTCTGGGCGTCGGCTGCGGCTTCCCGCGAGTGCGTCGGCGGGCTGGGATGGCCGGTGGCGGCGGCGGTGAGCAGCCGGCGGGCCCCGTCGTGGTCGAGGCGGTCGCGCGGGTCGCGGCGCAGCAGCCCGGCGAGCACCGGGGCGAGCGGTCCAGCGTGCGGGGCCGGGTCGGGTGGGCCCGCGGCCAGGGCGCTGAGCGTGGCCATCGCGTTGCTGCGGGCGTACGGGGAGCGGCCCTCCACGGCGGCGTGCAGGGTGGCCCCGAGCGACCACAGGTCGGCGGCCACCGTGGACACCCCCTCGGCGGCCCGCTCCGGGGCGACGTACTGCGGGGAGCCGAGCACCAACCCGGGGCGGGTCATCGCGCCGTCCCCGCCGTCGAAGGTGGCCAGCCCGAAGTCGGCGAGCATCACCCGGCCGTCGTGGGCGACGAGCACGTTCTGCGGTTTGACGTCGCGGTGCAGCACTCCGGCCGTGTGCGCGGCCTCCAGCGCGCCGAGCAGGGCCAGGCCGATCCGGGCGGCGCGGGCCGGCTCCAGCGGCCCCTCGGCGTCGACGACGTCCTGCAGGGTGCGCGACGGGACGTACTCCATCACGATCCACGGGCTGCCCTCGACCGGGACGACGTCGTAGAGCCGGACCACGGCGGGGTGGTTGAGCCGGGCCGCGGCGCGCGCCTCCCGCAGCGTGCGCGAGCGCAGCTCGGCCCGTTCGTGGTCGGCCAGCCAACTGGGCGGTACGACCTCTTTGACCGCGACCTCGCGGTGCAGCATCTCGTCGCGGGCTCGCCACACCCGACCCATGCCCCCGCGACCCACCAGGTCGAGCAGCCGGTACCGACCGGCGATCAGCACCTGCGCACGCTCCTCCTCAGCCGCTGTCCGAGGTACACCCTAACCAGCGGATCGGAAGTCACCTATCGGTCGTCCGACTTGGCTCAGCAGGCGGCGTGGTCGGCGGCGGCGAGCAGATTGCCCTCCGGGATGGCGATCCGGTCACGCCCGCCGGCCAGTCGGGCGGCGGCCCGCCGGGCCTGGAGCGGGCCGTGTTCGCGACGGGCGGTGGCATAGGTGGCGGCGGTGCGGGCCGCGATGCTGGCCCAGCCGTACCGCTCGCCGACCATGCTGCGGGCCCGTCGGGCCACCCGCCGGGCGAAGACCTCGTCATCGAGCAGTTGGTCGACCGCGCCCGCGAGGGCCGCCGGGTCGCTGTGCGGGAACGTCACACCGGTCACGCCGGACTCGACGATCTCGGCGAGGCCGCCGGTGCGGGCCACCGCCAGCGGCGCTCCGGCCGCGGCCGCTTCCAGGGCCACCATGCCGAACGGCTCGTAGAGGCTGGGGACCACCGTCGCGTCGGTCGCGCCGAGCACCGCCGGCAGTTGGGTGGCGTCGAGGAAGCCCGTGAAGCGGACGGTCGAGCCGAGCGCCAGGCGGCGGGCCTCGGCCTCCAACTCGGGGCGGTACGGGCCGTCGCCGGCGATCACCACGCGCAGGCCGGGGTGCCGCTCGCGCAGCCGGGGCACCGCGTGCACGAGGTGCTGCACGCCCTTCTCGTACACCAGGCGTCCGGCGTACCCGACGAGGGGGCCGTCCGCGGCGAACCGTGCGCGGGCCGTGGCGACCGCGCGCGGGCGGGCCCGCCAGGCCCGGTCGTCGACCCCGTTGGGCACCACGTCGACCAGCCCGGTCGGCACGTCGAACAGCGCGCTGACCTGGTCGCGCATGTAACCCGAACAGGTGATCACCCGGGTGGAGGACCCGCTGAGCCAGTGCTCGACCCCGTGGATGGTGCGGTTCATCTCCTCGGGCAGCCAGCCCTGGTGCCGGCCCGCCTCGGTGGCGTGGATGGTGGTGACCAGCGGCAGGTCGAGGTGTTCGGCGAGGGTGGTCGCGGTGTGGGCGACGAGCCAGTCGTGGGCGTGGATGACGTCGTAGCTGCCGGCCTGGGTGGCGCGTAGGGCGGTGCGGGTGAGGGTGTGGTTGA
This sequence comes from Micromonospora sp. NPDC005252, assembly GCF_042872475.1. NCBI lineage: Bacteria > Bacillati > Actinomycetota > Actinomycetes > Micromonosporales > Micromonosporaceae > Micromonospora > Micromonospora sp. NPDC005252. The sequence continues at coordinate 81,130 of NZ_JBIAKN010000012.1, forward strand.
AGGCCATGGTCCAGGCGAGCAGGGAGTTGGTGGCGAGGGGGAAGGTGACGGGGTCTTCGGGTGCGCGCAGGATGCGGACGCCGTCGGCGTATTCCTCCAGGGGTGCGCCGTCGGCGTGGCGGGTGACGACGGTGACGTCGTGGCCGGCGGCGGCGAGGGCGACGGAGAGGGCGTGCACGTGTCGGCCGAGGCCGCCGACGAGCACCGGCGGGTACTCCCACGACAGCATCAGCACCCGCAGCTGACGGGCGGGGTGGATGTCGATCACGTGGGCGTCGGGTGACATGCGGCCCCCTTTGAGTTGTCCCCGGGCGCGCGCCGACCGACACCGGAGTCGGTGTCGCCGTCGCGTCTGGATCGGGGCCAATCCTGCCGGGGCCGAGATAACCAGCGGAGACACCGCCGTTGCGGTCGTGTAAAGCGCTACTGGCCCTTGCGGCGCACCCGCAGCAGCTCGGCCACCGACCACGCCTGGAACGGGCAGCCGGTCGCGGAGTGCGGCGCGACGCCGTCGGCCGTCTCGCTTACCGAGCCTAGCCCATATTCGGTCAGATGGGACTCAATACCGATCAATACGTCATCGACTGACATCTTGCCTCGGCGGCAGGCGTCCACGTACGGCCCGAGCAGCCACGGCCACACCGTGCCCTGGTGGTAGCCGCCGTCGCGCTCGGCCGGGCCACCCCGGTGCCGACCCACGAACTCGGGCGAGTCCGGGGCGAGGCTGCGGGGCCCGAGCGGGGTGAGCAGCCCGGCCGCGATCCGGCGCAGCGTCGGCTCGTCCGGCTCCAGCGGCGCGAACGGCAACGACCAGGCCAGCAACTGGTTGGGGCGCAGGGCGTCGTCGTCGTGCAGGGCCGCCCCACCGAGTGGGTACGCCGGCGCGGGCGCGTCCAGCACGTCGTGCAGCCAGCCGGTCGGGGACGGGAAACGGTCCCGGAACGACGCGGTCGCCTGGGCGTGCCGCCGCCACAGCTCGCCGGCGTCCTGCCCGGCCAGCTCGGTCAGCTCGGCGAGACCGGCCAGCCCGTTGATCCACAACGCGTTGACCTCGACCGGCTTGCCCGTGCGCGGGGTGACCGGCACCCCGTACACGCGGGCGTCCATCCACGTCAGGGCGGTGCCCGGGGCGCCCTGGGCGAGCAGCCCGTCGGCCGGGTCGACAGCGATCCCGTAGCGGGTGCCGGCCACGTGCGCGTCGACGACCGTGCGCAGCGCCGGCAGCAGCTCGTCACCGAGATCGGTGTCGCCGGTGACCGTCACGTGCCGGCTCACCGCGTGCAGGAACCACAGCGTGCCGTCGACGGTGTTGTACTCCACCCGCCCGGTGTCGGCCGTGTTGGCGAGCATCCCCTCGGACAGCGTCGCCGCGTACGCCCGCAGCAGCTCGCGCCCCTCGGCGGCCCGGCCCGTGCAGAGGAACAACCCCTCGTACGAGATCATCGTGTCCCGCGACCAGGCGCCGAACCACGGGTACCCGGCCACCACGTCGACCGCCGCGCCGCCCGGACGGACCACGAACGCGTCGGCGGCCAGCGCGAGCGTCGCGTCCACCTCGTCGGCCGGCTTCGCCGCGGCCACCACCTGCCGGTTGCGTCGCCGGGCCGTCGCCACGATCTCGGCGGCCGGCGGCGGCTCCTCGTCCAGCCGGCCCGCCCAGGCCCGCACCGACACCGTGTCGCCGGGGCGTTCCAGCTCGCCGGCGAAGCGTCCCGCGTACCAGAGGTCCTCGTCCGGGTGCAGGCCCCGGGTGGCCTCCTCGCGGTGGTGCACGCCCAGCCACCACTGCCCCTCCGGCGTCCAGCCGGGCCCGGCGAGCCGGTACGCGCCCTCGACCACCGCGCCGTCCGCGACCGCCTCGACCTGCGGCGTCGGGCCGTCGGCCCGACGCTCGCCGTGCGCGTCGCGCCAGGTGCACGCGGCCGACAGCTCCAGCCGGACCGGACCGCCGGCGACCAGCCGGTGGACGACCGCCACGCAGGAGCGGCCGGGCAGCATGGCCAGCTCCCGCTCGATCACGACCGCGCCGATCCGCCACCGCCACCGGGGCAGCCCGTCGACCAGGTCGAAGCGCTCCAGCAGCTCGAAGCCGCGCGGGTCGACGACGCCGGAGGACCACTCGTGGGCGCCGAGCCGGACCCGGGCACCGGACGGCAGGGTGACCGCCGGGTCGAGGCTGACGAGTCCCACCTGGCGGGACGCGGGAGTTTCGCCCGGCACCACCAGCAGACCGTGGTAGCGGCGGGTCCGCAGCCCACCGACGGTGCCCATCGCGTACCCGCCGATGCCGTCGGGCACCAGCCACTCCCGGCTGGACGCGCTGGTCAGATCGCCGCAGACCTGCGGGCCGAAGTGAATGTCGATCAACTTTCCTCCACCGCCGCCGAGGTGTAACACGCCACGACGAGAATGGCCGCTGTGGTGAAGTACCTCGGCGGCGTCAAAGATGTGCACGTGATCACTGACCGATCGTCCTCCGACGCCTCGCCACCCGACGCTGAGCGGCTCCGGCTCGCCCAGGCCGACTCGGGGGAGCAGGACTGGCGTGCATGGGGTCCCTATCTGTCCGAACGGGCGTGGGGGACGGTACGGGAGGACTACAGCGAGCACGGTACGGCGTGGGACTACTTCCCGCACGACCATGCGCGGTCCAGAGCCTACCGCTGGAATGAAGACGGGATGGCCGGCGTCTGCGACGACCGACAGACCTTCGCCTTCGCCCTGGCGCTGTGGAACGGCAAGGACCCGATCCTCAAGGAGCGGATGTTCGGCCTCGGCGGCGACGGCGGCAACCACGGGGAGGACGCCAAGGAGTACTGGTGGTACGAGGACTCCACGCCCACCCACTCCTGGATGCGCTGGCGCTACCACTACCCGCAGGCCGCCTTCCCGTACGACGAGCTCGTCGCGGTGAACGCGCTGCGCGGCCGGGACGACACCGAGTACGAGCTGGTGGACACCGGGATCTTCGACGACGACCGGTACTGGGCGGTGACCGTCGACTACGCCAAGGCGTCACCGACCGACCTGTGCATGGTGGTGACCGTGGCCAACCGGGGCGATGAGGCGGCGACCCTGCACGTGCTGCCCACCCTGTGGTTCCGCAACACCTGGGCCTGGGGACTGCCCGGCGGCGACCGGATCCCCCGGCTGACCGGGGACGGCACCCGACTGGTCGGTGAGCACCGGGTGCTCGGCCAACTGCTGCTTGAGGGCGACGGCGGCCCGGTGCCGCTGCTCTGCGACAACGACACCAACGCCGAGCGGCTGTGGGGGCTGCCCGGCCGCTCGCCGTACCCGAAGGACGGCATCAACGACCACGTGGTCAACGGCGCCCCCACGGTCAACCCGGCCCGCGAGGGCACCAAGGGCGCGTTGCACTACGTGCTCGACGTGCCGGCCGGCGGTCAGCGCCAGATCCGACTGCGGCTGACCCGTACCGCGTCGCCGCCGGCCGCCGCCCCGCCGCCCCCGGCCGACCTCCGGGACGGCTTCGAGGCCGTGGTGTGGGCACGGCGGGCCGAGGCGAACCGCTTCTTCGCCGGCGTGATCCCGGAGGCCGCGACCGCGGACGAGGCGCTGGTGGCGCGGCAGGCCATCGCCGGGCTGATGTGGGGCAAGCAGTTCTACCACTTCGACGTCAAGCGCTGGCTGGACGGCGACCCGGGCTCGTCGCCCCCGCCGGCCGGGCGCCGGCACGGGCGCAACAGCGCCTGGTGGCACATGACCAGCTTCGACGTCATCTCCATGCCCGACCCCTGGGAATATCCCTGGTACGCGGCGTGGGACCTGGCCTTCCACTGCGTGAGCATCGCCCGGGTCGACCCGGGCTTCGCCAAGGAGCAGATCCTGCTCCTGCTGCGCGAGTGGTACCTGCACCCCAACGGGCAGATCCCGGCGTACGAGTGGGCGTTCGGGGACGTGAACCCGCCGGTGCACGCCTGGGCGGCGCTCAAGGTGTTCGAGATCGACGGTGGCAAGGACTTCGAGTTCCTGGGCCGGGTGATGCACAAGCTGCTGCTCAACTTCACCTGGTGGGTCAACCGCAAGGACACCGGCGGCAACAACGTCTTCGAGGGCGGCTTCCTCGGGCTGGACAACGTCGGGCCGTTCGACCGCTCGGCGGCGCTGCCGGTGGCCGGCGTGCTGGAGCAGTCCGACGGCACCGGCTGGATGGCCATGTACGCCCTCAACCTGCTCGACATGGCCATCGTGCTGGCCGAACATGACCGGACCTGGGTGGACACCGCCACGAAGTTCTTCGAGCACTTCCTCTACATCGCCGCCGCCGCGTACGAGCAGGGGCTGTGGGACGACGAGGACGCCTTCTTCTACGACGTGCTGCGCCTCGCCGACGGCACGAAGGTGCCGCTGAAGGTCCGCTCGGTGGTCGGGCTGCTGCCGCTGGCCGCCACCACCCGCCTCACCGCCAAGACCCTGCACCGGCTGCCGGAGCTGGGCGCGCGGCTGCGCTGGTTCCTCACCAACCGCCCCGAGTACGCCCAGGTGATCGGCACCCGCCGGCTCGGCCCGGACGGCCGCCAGCAGCGGCTGCTGTCCATGGTCGGCCAGGATCAGGTGGTCCGGCTGCTCGCCCGGATGCTCGACCCCGACGAGTTCCTCTCCGACTTCGGCCTGCGGACGCTGTCCCGCGCGCACCTGGACAAGCCGTTCTCGGTCACCCTCGGCGGGCAGGAGTTCTCCGTCGGCTACGAACCGGCCGAGTCGACGAGCGGCCTGTTCGGCGGCAACTCGAACTGGCGCGGGCCGATCTGGATGCCGACGAACTTCCTGCTGATCAGCGCACTACGCGACTACGCGGCGTTCTTCGGCGACGACCTCCAGGTGGAGTATCCGACCCGCTCCGGGGTGAAACGCTCGCTGGACGAGATCGCCGACGACCTGTCCGCCCGGCTGATCTCGCTCTTCACCCAGGACGACTGGGGCCGACGGCCGATCTACGGCGCCGCTCAGATGTTCCAGACCCACCCGGACTGGCGCGACCTGATCGCCTTCCCGGAGTACTTCCACGGCGACAACGGCGCCGGCCTGGGCGCCTGGCATCAGACCGGCTGGACGGCCCTGATCGCCGACCTGATCCTCACCCTGCGCCGCTGACGACGCCCCGCCCCGCCCGCCGCGCCCCGCCCGCCGCGCCCTGCGTACCGCGCATGATCGTGCTCGATCCAGGATGTAGTGGTGTCGGTGGCGTGGTGAGGCGACTCGATCCTGGATCGAGCACGATCATGGAGCGGCGCTCACTCGTGCGGCGCGGCCTCGGCTGCCGATCTGCCGAGGAGGCAACAGTCACCAATCTGTCATGAGGCGGATACGAACAGTGCTGGTCGTTACGCTCGGCCCGTGTCCGTACCTGCCGAGGAGGCAACCGAAGAGGACCGGCGACATCTCATCGTCACGGCCGCCCGCGAGCTGGCCGAGGCTGAGGGTTGGACGGGGCTGAACGGCCGACGACTCGCCGAGCGGGCCAACGTGGACGTCGGCGACCTCTACCGGCATTTCGCCGACCAGGAGGCGGTGCTGGCCGCCGTCGCGGTGCACGGCTTCGCCGAGCTGGCCGCCGCGCTGACCGCCGCCCACGCCGACAACCCCTTCCCGGAGCGGGCCTGGGCGGTGATGGCGACCGCGTACCTCGACTTCGCGTACGCCAATCCAGCTGTCTACGACGCGATGCTCGCGCTGACCCCGGACCTCGCCCTCGGCGCGGCCGGGGTGCCGGCGGCGCCGCGGGCGGTCTTCGCCGCGCTGCGGGCGGCCCTGCTCCCGCTGGCTCAGGGGCGTGATCCGGACACCCTCGCCGAGGTGGGCTGGAGCCTGCTGCACGGCGTCGTGATGCTCACCCGCGGCGGCCGGCTGCGCCCCGAGGCGCAGGAGGAGCGGGAGGCGATGATCACCGAGAGGCTGCTGTGGTGGCCCTGCCCGGCGGACGGGAACTCGCTAAGTGCCCGGGGCGGAATGCCCTAGAGTTCGCGTCCGCACGAGCATGATCGCGAGGAGGTGCCGGCATGACCGCGGACCAGGCGGCCCGTCGACGGGCACAGGTATTGATCTTCGACGCGGACGACACGTTGTGGGAGAACAACGTCGTCTTCGAGCGGGTGATCGACGACTTCCTGGCCTGGCTCGACCACCCCACCCTGGACCGTTCGGAGACCCGGGCGATCCTCGACGACATCGAGCGGGCCAACGCGGTGGCGCACGGGTACGGCAGCAAGGTCTTCCTCCGCAGCCTCGCCGAGTGCCTGGAGCGGCTGCGCGAACGGCCGGCCACCGACGCCGAGCGCCAGGAGATCGACCGGCTGGCCCTGGCGCTGGTGGAGCACCGGGTGGAGCTGATGCCCGGTGTCGCTGAGGCGCTCGACGAGTTGGCCGGCCGGCACGAACTGCTGCTGCTGACCAAGGGCGAACGGGAGGAGCAGCAGCGCAAGCTGGATGCCTGCGGGCTGCTGCACCACTTCGGCGCGGCGCACATCGTCGCCGAGAAGAACGTCGACACCTACCGGTGGCTCATCCGCGAGCACGGGTTCGAGCCGGCCGACGCGTGGATGATCGATAACTCCCCGAAGTCCGACATCCTCCCGGCGCGGGCGGCCGGGCTGAACGCGGTGTTCATTCCGAACGAGAACACCTGGGTGTTGGAGGACGACGAGCTGGACCCGACCGACACCGGCGTGCTGCGACTGGCCGCCTTCCGGGACCTGCTTCGGCACTTCTGACCGTCGAACCCGAACAGCGTCGAAGATCATGGTCGCGTTACGCGCACATGCCGCTTTTTCCCCTTGAGATCAGTCACGTCCCGGACGGTCCCGCAACGCTTGTCCGGCCCGTCGGGATCCGCCTAACCTGGGCCGGCGCTCACGGCCTTTCGGGGTGTGCCGGGGGCGCACCGGTGTCCGGCGGGTGGGCACCGTGGAGCTGAGTGCAGGGCGGCCGGACCTCCCCGCCGGGCCGCGTGGCGTCGTGCCGCGCCCACGCGCGCGGTGGGTGCCGGACCTGTCCGCTCCCCGTCGGACGGCCGGACGTCAGGACCGGGTAGTTGCGGACCCGGTCCTGACCCGGCCACTGCGATCGGTGCCGGCCCGCTAGGCGCGGTGCCGGCCGTCGCCGGTGGGGCGGGCGTCCGGCTCGTCGGACCCGCCGCGGACGATCGAGATCGCCACCCGGCAGAACTCGTCCATGTCCGGGTTGAACCCGGCCGCGATGTCGGGATGCAACCCGGAGCGGGTCTCGTCCAACAACCGCTGGCACACCTGCTCGACCGGCTCGCCGGCGTAGCCGGCGCGAATCCGGTCGGTGGCTGCCTGGAGAGCCGAGGTCAGCTGGTCCTCCAGCGGCCCGCGCAGCTTCTGCTGCACGGGATCGAGCCCGCGCGGGTCGAGCGTGACATGTGGCTCCGACATCGTGCTCCCTTCGTCGGCGTCCGCGATACCCCACCGCGGCCGTCGGTCAAACGCCGGAAGGTACGGCGGCTACCCGCACCTGGTACGAGAAGTCCTCCGCCGGCTCCTCGTGGTACGACAAGCGGCGGATCTGCCGGTCGTCGTCGTAGAGGGCGACATCCACCAGGACGCCGAGGTGCGCCAGGCCGATGGTGGAGACCCGCTTCTTGTCCTGCAGCACCGCGCAGACGCCGCCGAGCAGGGTGCTGGCGTCGGATGTCCGGTGCCCGGGCGGGCAGCGCAGAACCAGGTCCACCTCGATCGGCCCGGGCAACGGCGTCCAGCCGGTGCGCTGGGCCGCGCCCAAGGCGGCCTGGAGCAGGGTGCGGACCCTCGTCGCCTGCCGGTGTCCGGCGGCGAAGATGGACAACGCTTCGGTCTTGACCGGTGGCAGGCCGCTCACCTCGAAGGTCAGGGCGAGAGCGCGGGTGTCCTGCACGACGGCACCTCCCTCATTGGGACGATCCTGCCGAACCGGTGCAGCGGCGGTGGGACGTTCCCGCGATAACCAACCGATCGGGCAGGCTGGGCCGGCCGGAGGCGTGTCGACGTCGGCGGCGAACGCGCTGGCTGCGGCGCTACGGAAACGCTAGTCGACGCCGCCCGCGCTGGGTAGTGGGTCGTTCACCCGGTGGTGCGTGGCGGAAAGGCGCAGAACTCGTTGCCCTCCGGGTCGGCCAGCACCCACCAGCCAACCTCGCGGTCGGGTTCGCGGACCAGCCGGGCGCCGGCCGCGAGCAGCGGCGCCGGCTCCGCCCCCGCCAGCCGCGGATCCAGGTGTACGCGTGTCTCGCCGACCCGAGGCTCGGGCACCTGGTTCACCCAGATCGACTCGGCGTCCGATCGCGCGGAGCGGGGGTCGACGCGGGTGTCGTCGCCGCCCGCGTCGGCGAGCTGGCGGGCTGCAAGATCCGCGCAGTTTCGGTGATGTTGCTGCCTCCAGCGGCCCCGAAGCAGCAGTTTCCGGGATGTTGTGCGGATCTTGCGGCGCGTTGGCCCGGGAGAGTGCGTGGTCAGCGCTGTTTGGCGTAACCGATGAATGCCTTCCAGGCATTCGGGGTGACACGCAGGGTCCCGCCGTCGCGGTCCTTGGTGTCGCGCACCAGCACGACGTACGGCAGGTTGTCGGCGACCTCGACGCAGGCACCGCCGTTGCCGCCGGACCGGGTCGACTTGCGCCAGCGTGGAGTCAGGGCATCCATGACTTCGTCACTTCCTTGATCAGCTCGATTGACTGCCGGCGGGGGAGGGCCTCGTTGCGAACGATCTCCCACGTCTTCGCCAGCTTAGCGACGTCGGTCGACGTGTCGACGATCTGCGCGGTGAGCTGGTTGTCGGCGTAGGTCACCCGTTCGCCGTCCGGCATCTCGGCGATGATGAACTGGCCACCCATCCCCAGGTACATCCCCGCGTCCACCGGGACGACGTGCACCTGGATGTGCTCCTGGGCCGCCAACTCCACCAGGTGCTCGCACTGTTCGAGCATGAGGCCCGGCTGGTCGAGCACCGGCCGGCGCAACACCGCTTCGTCCAGCACGGTGATGAGCTGCGGCGGGCGCGGGCGTCGCAGGATCGCCTGCCGCTCCAGCCGTGACGCGACGATGCGGTCGACGTCCTCGGCGTCGAACCGGCCGCCGGCCAACGTGGCGCGGGCGTACCGCTCGGTCTGGAGCAGGCCCGGCACGTACGCCAACTCGAACCAGCGCAGCGTGGTCGCCTCCCGCTCGAACTCGATCCATTCGCGCAGCCAGGCCGGTTCGGCGTCGAGCCGGCCCAACCGCTCCAGCATCCGCTGGAAGCGCTCGCCGGTCCGGTGGTGGTTGTCGACCGCTCGCATGTACTCCTTCGTGGGCGGTCGCCCGCCCGTCTCGACGGAGCTGACGTGCGAGCCCGAGTAGCCGATGGCTCGGCCGAAGTCGTCCTGGCTGAGCCCTGTCTCCGCCCGGAGTAGCCGCAGTTCCTCCAGCACGTAGTCGGTGACGGTCCCCATCAATTCCCCAATCTCTGCCCAACCCGCATCGGCGTGTCGGTCCCGACCGCTCGCCTGAGTCCATGAGCTGCGCGGATGGCGCGAGCGCGTATCGAAGGTAGTCGAGTCATCGCAGACTGTCACCAATGGCGGGTTCGCTGGTGGCCGCAACGGCGGTGGCGGGCTCTGCCCCCGGGGGTCGCTCCCGTTCCCCCCTTGCGGGAGCGGCCCCTTCCCCATGCGCGAGGAGGCCGATGTGCTGAGCCCGACAGACCACCACGACGAGACACGGTGGTGGTGATGGTGGTTCGTCCGCCCACCCCGCATGTCGCCATGCGTCCGCTGTGGCGGTGCCGCAATTGCGGCCGGGAGTGGCCCTGCCAACCGGCCAAGCTCACCCTGTTGACGGAGTACCGGACCGACCGGACGGGTCTGCTGATCTACCTCGGCACCCTGATGAACGAGGCGACCCACCAGCTCACCCAACTCCACCCGGACCACCCGCCGACACGGATGACCGAACGCTTCCTCTCCTGGGCGCGAGCCCGGGGCTGACGCTTGTCGGTCGGGGCGGGGTGCTCGTCTTGCCCGTTGCGGGCAGGTTTCGCGGCGCGGGGAGTGGGGCAGTGTAGCCGCACGGAGCATCCGGGCCTGGTCATTTCCGCAGCTCATCGGCCCGGAAAGGTCTCGCCGTGCGCCGGGGCACGGATGCCCCTCCCCGGTTTCTCGCCGAAGAGAGGGGGAGAGCGATGACGGACCCCGAAACGGCTCGACACCGGCGTCGGCCGGCTGCCCGGCTTGGCGCCGCGGCCGCCGCGCTGGCGCTGGTCGCGCCGCTGGCCGCGTGCGGCGCCGACGACGGTGGCGGCGGTACGCCGACGATCAACCTGTACTACCCGCCGGAGCAGAACCTGCAGAAGGTGGTCGACGACTGCAACGCGCAGGCCCAGGGACGATACAAGATCGTTTACCGGGTGCTGCCCCGTCAGGCCGACGACCAGCGGGTGCAGATGGTGCGCCGGCTGGCCGCCGAGGACAGCGGGATGGACGTGCTCGGCCTGGACGTCACCTGGACCCAGGAGTTCGCCAGCGCCGACTGGATCCGCGAGTGGACCGGCCAGGAGAAGTCCGACGTCGAGCAGGGCACCCTTGCCGGGCCGCTGGACACTGCCCGCTACGAGGACAAGCTCTACGCCGCGCCGAAGAACACCAACGTCCAACTGCTCTGGTACCGCAAGGACCTGGTGCCGCAGCCGCCGACCACCTGGGACCAGATGATCACGGCCGCCCAGCAGCTCAAGGACCAGGGCAAGCCGTACCAGGTGCTCACCATGGGCGCCCAGTACGAGGGCCTGGTCGTCCTCTACAACACCCTGGCCGAGAGCGCCGGCGGAAAGGTCCTCTCCGACGACGGCAAGAAGGCCGTGATGGACGACGGCACGGTCCGGGCGCTGGAGCAGTTGCAGCGGTTCGCCACGTCGGGCGTGACCTCGCCGTCGTTCAGCAACGCCACCGAGGACCCGGTCCGGCTGGAGTTCCAGTCCGGCTCGGGCGCGTTCCAGGTGAACTGGCCGTTCGTCTATCCGGCGTTGCAGGAGGCCAACCCGGAGCTGGCCAAGCAGGTCGGCTGGGCGCGGGTGCCCGGCATCGACGAGAACACCCCCAGCAAGGTCACCATCGGCGGCGTGAACCTGGCGGTCAGCTCCTACTCCCGGCACCCGGAGCAGTCGTTCGAGGCGGCCCGGTGTCTGCGCAGCCCGGAGCACCAGAAGTTCTCCGCCATCAACGACGGCGTGCCACCGACCATCGAGGCGGTCTTCGACGAGCCGGAGATGACCGAGGCGTACCCCATGAAGGACACCATCCTCGAAGAGCTGAAGGAACCGGCGACCCGTCCGCTGACCCCGGCCTACCAGAGCATCTCGACCGTCATGTCGGCGATCCTGTCGCCGCCGTCGGCGATCCGTCCGCAACAGACGGCCGATGAGCTGCGCGGCGCCATCGCCGACGCCCTCCAGTCCAAGGGGGTCCTGCCGTGAGTGTCAACGCCACGCCGGCCGGCGCGCAGGTGAGCGCCGAGGCGGAACGGGCCACCACCGTCCCCACCCAGCGGGGCGGTCGTCGCCGGCCGCCGTTGAGTGAGAACAAGAAGGCCGAACGGCGACTCGGTTGGCTGCTCTGCGCGCCCGCCGCGCTGGTGATGGTCGCGGTGACCGCGTACCCGATCATCTACTCGGTCTGGCTGTCGTTGCAGCGCTACGACCTGCGCTTTCCCGACCAGCGTGAGTTCATCGGGCTGGAGAACTACGTCACCGTGCTCACCAACGAGTTCTGGTGGACGGCGTTCGGGGTGACCACGCTGATCACGGTGGTCACCGTGGCCGTCGAGCTGGTGCTCGGCATGGGGCTGGCGCTGATCATGCACCGTACGCTTGTCGGGCGCGGCCTGGTGCGGACCTCGGCGCTCATCCCGTACGGGATCGTCACGGTGGTCGCCGCGTTCTCCTGGCGGTACGCCTGGACGCCCGGCACCGGCTACCTGGCGGACGTGTTCAGCGACGGTGCGCCGCTCACCGAGCGGGCCAGCTCGCTGGCGATCATCATGCTGGCGGAGATCTGGAAGACCACGCCGTTCATGGCGCTGCTGCTGATGGCGGGGCTGGCGCTGGTCCCGGAGGACCTGCTCAAGGCCGCCTCCACCGACGGGGCGACCGCCTGGCAGAAGTTCACCAAGGTGATGCTGCCGGTGATGAAGCCGGCGATCCTGGTCGCGCTGCTGTTCCGCACCCTGGACGCGTTCCGGGTCTTCGACAACATCTTCGTGTTGACGGCCGGCGGCAACGAGACCTCGTCGGTGTCGATGCTCGCCTACAACAACCTGATCCGGGGTCTCAACCTCGGCATCGGCTCGACGATGTCGGTGCTCATCTTCATCACCGTGGCGATCATCGCGTTCGTCTTCGTGAAGCTGTTCGGCACCGCTGCCCCCGGCAGCGACGACGGGGAGAGGCGCTGACATGGCTGTCGAAACCACCACCCGGGCGAAGGTGCGCTGGGGTCTGCTCGACGTCCTCGTGGTCGTCTTCGCGATGGTCCCGGTGCTGTGGATCGCCTCGCTGTCGTTCAAGACGCCGGCCACCCTCACCGACGGGAACTTCATCCCCCGGGAGTGGACGCTGGACAACTACCGGACGATCTTCGACACCGACCAGTTCGTCCGCGCGCTGATCAACTCCATCGGCATCGCCCTGATCGCCACGCTCATCGCGGTGGTGCTCGGCGCGATGGCCGCGTACGCGATCAGCCGGCTGGACTTCCCCGGCAAGGGGTTGCTGGTCGGGGTCTCCCTGCTGATCGCGATGTTCCCGCAGGTGTCCCTCGTGTCGCCCCTGTTCGAGATCGAGCGTCAGCTCAAGATCTTCGACACCTGGCCGGGACTGATCCTGCCGTACATCACCTTCGCGCTGCCGCTGGCGATCTACACGCTGTCGGCGTTCTTCAAGCAGATCCCCTGGGACCTGGAGAAGGCGGCGAAGATGGACGGCGCCACCCAGGCACAGGCGTTCCGGCGGGTGATCGCGCCACTGGCCGCGCCCGGCCTGTTCACCACGGCGATCCTGGTCTTCATCTTCTGCTGGAACGACTTCCTGTTCGCCATCTCGCTGACCTCCACCGAGCGGTCCCGCACGGTGCCGGCCGCGCTGTCGTTCTTCACCGGCGCGTCGCAGTTCGAGGACCCCACCGGGGCGATCTGCGCCGCCGCCGTGGTGATCACCGTACCGATCATCCTGTTCGTCCTCTTCTTCCAGCGCCGCATCGTGTCCGGCCTGACCTCCGGCGCAGTCAAGGGATAGGTGAGTAGTCATGGCTGACATCGTGCTCGACAAGGTGAGCAAGAGTTTCCCGGACGGGACCGTCGCCGTGCAGGACGTCGACCTGGAGATCGCCGATGGCGAGTTCGTGATCCTGGTCGGCCCCTCGGGCTGCGGCAAGTCCACCACCCTCAACATGATCGCCGGGCTGGAGGACATCAGCTCCGGCGAGCTGCGCATCGGCGGCCAGCGGGTCAACGACAAGGCCCCCCGGGACCGGGACATCGCGATGGTGTTCCAGTCCTACGCGCTGTATCCGAACATGACGGTGCGGGAGAACATGGCGTTCCCGCTGCGGCTGGCCAAGCTGGACCGGGAGACCATCAACGCCAAGGTCGACGAGGCGGCCAAGGTGCTGGAGCTGGTGCCGCTGCTGGACCGCAAGCCGGCCAACCTCTCCGGTGGGCAGCGTCAGCGGGTGGCGATGGGCCGGGCGATCGTCCGCCAGCCCAAGGCGTTCCTGATGGACGAGCCGCTGTCCAACCTGGACGCGAAGCTGCGCGTGCAGATGCGCACGGTGGTGTCCCGGTTGCAGAAGCAGCTCGGCACCACGACCGTCTACGTCACCCACGACCAGACCGAGGCGATGACCCTCGGCGACCGGGTGGTCATCATGCGGGGTGGCGCGATCCAGCAGGTCGGGCCTCCGCAGGAGCTGTACGACCACCCCCGCAACCTCTTCGTGGCCGGCTTCATCGGCTCCCCGTCGATGAACTTCCTGCACGCCGCCGTGCAGGACGGCAGCCTGCACACCGCGCTGGGCGAGGTGCCGCTCGGCGACCGGGTCCGCCGCGAGTTGGAGGCGGCCGACGCGCCCCGCGAGCTGATCCTCGGCGTACGCCCCGAGCACTTCGAGGACGCCGAGCTGGTCGACGAGGACACCCGTCGCCGGGGTCTGGAGTTCGAGGCGCCCGTGGAGATCGTCGAGTCGATGGGCTCGGACAAGTACGTCTACTTCACGGTGGAGGGGGAGCGGGCCAGCGCCGCCGAGTTGGAGGAGCTGGCCGCCGACGCGGGCGGGGGCGACTTCGCCGGCACCGGTGGCAACCTGGTCACCCGGTTGTCGGCCGAGTCTCCGGTCGCGGAGGGACAGTCCCGCCGCGTCTGGTTCAACCTGGAGAAGATCCACCTGTTCGACCCGACCAACGGCCGCAACCTCACTCTGCACGAGGGCAGGTCGGCCGGCGCGCTCGCCGACTGACGGCCCGACCCCGCCGCCAGTCCCGCCGATCTTGCAGTCTCCGTTGTCGACCTGGGTCGAATGTCCCCTGTGCCGCGACAGGAACTGCAGGATCGGCGGGGGCAGGGTGCGCTGCGGTCGGCGGGTGGGCGTGGCAAGGTGGTCGAAGGTCGCATCGTGAGGCGGGGGGCGGGATGGACCGACGACTGGCCGCGCTGGCCAAGGCGTACGGCGTGTCCACCTGGTACGAGGACTGGCGGCACCGTCGAGTCGAGGTCGCACCAGAGAGCGTCGTGGGCGTGCTCGGCCTGCTCGGCGTGGACGCCACCAGCCCAGCCGCCGTGGCCGACGCGCTCGCCGCCGCCCGCGCGGTCGATTCGACCGCGTTGCCGGCGACGGTGGTGCTGACCCAGGGCACAACCCGGGCGCTGCCCGGCCCGGGCGTGGTGACCCTGGAGGACGGCGGCCGCCGCGACGTCGACGGCGAGTTGCCGGAGGACCTGCCGCTGGGCTGGCACCGGTTGGGCTGCGCCGGCCGCGAGACGACGCTCGTGGTGGTGCCCCGTCGGCTGCCCGTGCCGCCGCGCACCTGGGGTTGGATGCTCCAGCTCTACGCGCTCACCTCGGAACGCTCCTGGGGCATGGGCGACCTCGGCGACCTGGCCGAGTTCACCGGCTGGGCCGGTGCCACGGGCGCGGGGCTGGTGCTGCTCAACCCGCTGCACGCGGTGGGACCCGCGCACCCGGTGGCCGCCTCACCGTACTCACCCGCCAGTCGGCGCTTCGTCAACCCGCTCTACCTGCGCGTCAGTGACACCGCCGCGTACGCCGCGGCAGACCCGGCGACCCGGGCGGTGGTGGACGCGCTGCGCCCTGACCGCGGCGACCTGATCGACTACGACGAGGTGTGGAGCGCCAAGCGGCACGCCCTGGAGCTGCTGCACCCGTACGCCCAGCCGGTCGACCTGGCCGCGGACCCGGCGCTGGCCAGCTTCGCCACCTGGTGCGCGCTGGCGGAGCGGCACGGCAACGACTGGCGTGCCTGGCCGGCGGAGCTGCACCACCCGGACGCCCCGGCGGTCGCCGAGCAGCGTCGGCAGCTCGCCGACCGGGTGGCCTTCCACGCCTGGCTGCAACACCTGTGCGACGAGCAGCTCGACGCCGTCACCGCGGCGGCCCGGGCGGCCGGGATGCCGGTCGGCGTGGTGCACGACCTGGCCGTCGGCATCGACCCGGGCGGCGCGGACGGCTGGCAGCTCGCCGATGTCCTGGCCCAGGGGGTGCGGGTCGGCGCCCCACCGGACGACTTCAACCAGCTCGGCCAGGACTGGGGCCTCGCCGCATGGCGGCCGGACCGGCTCGCCGAGACCGGGTACGCGGCGTACCGGGACATGCTGCGGCGGACCCTGCGGCACGCGGGCGGCCTACGGGTCGACCACGTCGCAGGGCTGTGGCGGCTGTGGTGGGTGCCGCCGGGCGCCAGCGCCGCCGAGGGCACCTACGTCCGATACGACGCCGAGGCGATGCTCGGCATCCTCGCGCTGGAGGCCCACCGGGCCGGCGCGGTGGTGGTCGGCGAGGATCTCGGCACGGTCCAACCCGCCGTGACCCGGGGTCTGCGGGGGCGCAACATGCTCGGCTCGACCGTGCTGTGGTTCGCCCGGGACGACGACGGCACCTTCGTCCCGCCGGCCCGCTGGCCGCGTAACGCGCTGGCCAGCATCTCCACCCACGACCTGCCCACCGCGCCGGGCTTCCTGACCGGGGAGCACGTCCGTGTCCGCGACGAGTTGAAGTTGCTCGGCACCGACGTGGCGGTCGAGCGCGCCCGGGCCGCCGCCGACCGCGAGCGGCTGCTGGCGATGCTGCGCGACGAGGCGCTGCTGCCCGAGCCGGCCGACCCGGGGTCGACGCCCGGCGGCGAGCCGGGCCCACCCGACGACGACGTGGTGGTGGCAATGCACGCGGCGCTCGCGGCCAGCCCCACCCGACTGCTCGGCGTCTCCCTCTACGACGTGCTGGGTGAGGTGCGCCAGCCCAACATGCCGGGCACGGTCGACGAGTATCCGAACTGGCGGCTGCCGCTGCCGGCGACCGTGGCGCAGATCCGCGCCGACCCGAGGGTGACGCGGGTCGTCGACCTCCTCACCGCCGCGCGTCCCCGATCGACCGCCCCGCGCCGGTCCGAGACGAGCAGCCCTCAGGCCGACCAGTCGTAGCGGGCGGGCAGCCCGAGGAAGTCGGCGTACCGCCCCAGGGCCTGCTCCACCCGGGCTCGCTCGCCGGCGTCCAGCGTCGTCAGCGGCCGGATCGCCACGGTGACGGCGGCCCGGCCGAGCGTGCGCTTCCAGACGCCCACCACCCGGCCGGCGCGGACCACGGTCGCCTGGAAGATGCCGTTGTTGCCGGGCACCACGGCCGCCTGGTGCGCGGGGTCGAGCATCAGCGTGCGGTCCCGGTAGCCGAGCAGGTACTCGTCGAAGCCGGGCAGCGCCAGCACGTCGGCCTGCGGCGCGCGCGCACCGGCCAACGCCGTGTCACACAGCGCCGCGTCCACGTGCATCGGCTCGCCGTCGACGAGCACCGTGCTCAGCAGTTCGCCGGCGGCTGCCAGGCCGCGCCGCGCGTCGGTCAGGGTGAGGCCGCTCCAACCGGCGAACTCGCGGGCGGTGACCGGCCCGTGCCCGCGGACGTAGCGGTGGGCGAGCAGGGCCAACGCCTCGTCCCGATCCAGGTGGCGTTGCTCCGGCGCCCACTCGTCGAGCAGGGCGAAGGTCTGATCTGTGCCGACGTTCGGCGCCACGCAGGTCACCCCGCGCACACTCGCGTACCAGAGCAGGTGGTAGCCGCGCTGGCCGTCCGTCGACAGGCCCGCCGCGCGAAGGGCCGCCAGGCACTCCGCCCGCGTGAGCCGGCGCCCGCCGACCAGCGCGGCGCCGAGCACGTCCAGCGCCCGGTCCGCGTCGGCCTCGGTGAGCCCGAGTTGCGTTCGACGGGTCGCGGCGCCGGCCAGCGAGCGGACGCCGGTCAGCTCCAGCATCCAGCGGGTGTCGGCGGGAGGAACGAGGTGCACGGTGCCCCGCATCGGCCAGGTGCGCAGAGCTTCGCGGCGCTCCAGCGCCGCCTGCACGTCGGACCTGGTCCACCCCGGCAACCGGGCGCCCAGCGACCACAGCCCGCTCGCCAGATCCTGCGCCTGCATCGCGCCGAACCACTCGACCACCTCGGCCACCGCGCCGGGCCGGATGCTCGGGTGCGGTCGCAGCAGGAGGCTCGTCATCCGCAGACCGAGCGCCTCGGACGCGGTGAGTTCCGTGGTCATCGGACTCCCTTTCCCGGAGGTGGCTGCGTCAGGGTAGGGCACCCGGCCGACAGTGCCTCGTGTGCATAACCACCTGAGCAGCGGGAAGGCGGCCCCCCGGAAGTACGCGAGCCGCGCGTACGGAGGGGAGTCTCATGACTGCCGCAAGCGAGCCGGCCCGGGGTGCCGGCGTACCGGCCGGGTCTCGGAGCCACCGGGGGGAAGCCAACGCGAAGACCAGTGCGGCCGCCACCTTCGCTCTGGTGTTCGGCGTCGCCGGCCTGTTCAGCGTGTTGACCGCCATCCTCGCGTGGCTGGGGCTGGTGCTCGGCATCATCGGAATCATCCTCGGCATCGTCGGGCTCAAGATGGCGCAACGACCCGGGGTGACCGGCCGCGGGGTGTCGATCGGCGGTCTGGTGCTGAGCATCCTGGCGGTGCTGATCGGCCTCGGCCTCGCCGCGGGCATCACCACCTTCGTCAACAACGAGAACGCGGTGGACCGCCTCCAGACGCAGGTCAACAAGCTGCGCGACAAGCTCGACTGACGCGGGCCGCCCCGACGGGGAGCACGTTCGACGACGCGGGGCGGGTCGCGACCCGGGCCCCAGTAGGGTGGGCGACGTGCTCCGCCAGGTCAACGCCATCCGCTACGTCACGCCGCTGCGCGAGGGTGGCTCGCTGCCGGGCGTCGTGGAGGCCGACGACCTCGGCACGTACGTGGCGAAGTTCTCCGGCGCCGGGCAGGGGCCCAAGGCGCTCATCGCCGAGGTGATCTGCGGTGAGCTGGCCCGCCGGCTGGAGTTGCGGGTGCCGCCGCTGGTGGTGCTCGACATCGACCCGGTGATCGGGCGGGCCGAGCCCGACCAGGAGGTGCAGGAGCTGCTGCGCAACAGCGGCGGCGCCAACCTGGGGATGGACTTCCTCCCGGGAGCGCTCGGCTTCGACCCGGTCGCACACCCGGTCGATGCCGTGCTGGCGTCCCGGGTGCTCTGGTTCGACGCGTACGTGGAGAACGTCGACCGGAGCTGGCGCAACCCGAACCTGCTGGTCTGGCACCGGGAGCTGTGGCTCATCGACCACGGCGCCGCGCTGTACTTCCACCACAACTGGCCGCGCGCCGACGCCGCCGTGCACCGGGCCTACCGCGCGGACGATCACGTGCTGGAGCCGTACGCGTCGCGGCTGGCCGAGGCCGACGCGGAGCTGGCGCCCCGGGTCACCCCGGAGCTGCTGCGGGAGGTGCTGGCGCTGGTGCCGGCCCAGTGGCTGACCGCCGCCGACTTCGACTCGGCCGACGCGGCGCGGGAGGCGTACGTGGCGCACCTGTCGCGGCGGGTCGCCCGCCCGACGGACTGGCTACCGGCGGGGAGCGTGGCGTGAGGCATCCCTTCGAGTACGCCCTCATCCGGCTGGTGCCCCGCATCGAGCGCGGCGAGCAGATCAACGTCGGGGTGCTGCTCTACTGCCAGCAGCGCGACTTCCTGGCCGCGCGGACGCACCTGGACGCCGACCGGGTCCGCGCGCTGGCATCCGACGTCGATCTGCCGGCCGTGGCCGCGGTGCTCGACTCCCTGGACCGGACCTGCTCCGGTGACGGGCCGGCGACCCGGATGCGGCTCGGTGAGCGGTTCCACTGGCTGGCCGCGCCCCGCAGCACGATGATCCAGGCGGGCCCGGTGCACACCGGTCTCACCGCTGACCCGGCCGGCGAGTTGGACCGGCTGATGGCGGCGCTGGTCCACTGAGCGCACCGGCCGGGAGGTTCGGGAAGAGCCCCTGATCGCGCTGCGCCAGCGTCGTTGCCAGCGGAGCGCGATCCCCCGTTCAGGCGCCCGGTGCCATCCGGCGGCAGGATCGCGCCGGCACCGATGGCATCAGGATGGCCGCCCGCGCGGGCGGCCGGGCCGCAACGACCGGGAACTTGCGGAAAACTTGAGCCCGGACGACCGGAAGGCCGCTGTCGGCGTCGTTTGTCACCGCACCTGGGGGGTAGTCGCGGGAGCTGACCCGAGACGAGAAGGGGACAATCTGATGGCTGCCCAGACCAAGGTAGCGGTGATCTATTACAGCGCCACCGGCATCACGTACCAGATGGCGCAGGCCACGTGCGAGGCCGCCGGGGAGGCCGGCGCCGACGTGCGCCTGCGCAAGGTGCGGGAGCTGGCGCCGGACGAGGCGATCCGCTCCAACTCCGGCTGGCAGGCGCACCACCTGGAGACCCAGGACGTGCCCGAGGCGATGATCGACGACCTGGCCTGGGCCGACGTGGCGATCTTCGGATCCCCCACCCGGTACGGCATGATCGCCGCCCAGCTGAAGCAGTTCATCGACACCACCGGTCCGCTGTGGGCGCAGGGCGCGTTGGCCAACAAGGTCTACGCGGGCTTCACCTCGACGGCGACCTCGCACGGAGGGCAGGAGACCACCCTGACCTCGCTCTTCAACGTCTTCTACCACTGGGGTGGTGTCGTGGTGCCCCCCGGCTACACCGACTCCAGCCAGTTCATCGCCGGCAACCCGTACGGCGCCTCGCACACCAGCAACAACGGGGAGATCGCCCCGGACGCGGTGGCGCTGGGCGCCTGCGCCCTCACCGCCCGCCGGGCGGTGCAGATCGGCGCCGCGCTCAAGCAGGGCATGGGCGGCTGACAGATGGTGCGACCGGTGGCGCGGGCGGGGGCTCTCGGCCCGCTCGCACCACCGGTCGCACCAGCCCTACCCCACGGGGGCGGTGGCTATGCCGAGCGGACGCGGCCGGTCGGCTACGCCTGGTGGGCCGGGCCGGTCGGCGATGCCTGCCGGGCCGGGCGTGGCGCCGGCAACAGATCGGCCAGCAACTCGGTCAGCACGGTCAGCCCGTCCGGGCTGAGCACCGACTCCGGGTGGAACTGCACCCCGGCGAAACCCTGCCCGCGCAGGGCGTGCACGGACCCGTCGCGCGCGTCCCGGGCCAGCTCCACCGTCCCGTACGCGGTGTGCAGCCGGTCCGCCTCGGCCCGCGCGGTGAACGAGGAGTAGAAGCCGACCCGGCGGGCCCGGCCGAACAGGGCGACCTCCCGTTGCAACCCCTGATAGGGCGCGTCGCGGCGGTGCAGGGGCAGCCCCAGCAACCCGGCCAGCACCTGGTGCCCCAGGCAGACCGCGAGGGTGGGCCGGCCGGTCGCCAGCAGCCCGTCCAGCAGCTTGCGCAACGCGGCCATCTTCGGGTCGTCCGAGCTGCCCGGGTCGCCCGGCCCGGGCCCGGCCACCACCAGGTCGTACTCGTCGACCGGGCCACCTGCGTGCCACGGCCGCAGGGTGACCGCGAGACCCAACGCGCCCAGTTGGTGCGCCAACATGCCGGTGAAGGTGTCCTCGGCGTCCACGATCAGTGCCCGCAGACCGACCAACCCGGGCAGCCCCGGCGCGTCCGGCGCCCGCTGGTCCAGCCAGAACCGGGCCAGCGGCGTGTTCCGCGCGGCGAGCGCGTCGCGTACCGCCGGGTCGTCGGCCAGCCGCACGACCGGCCCGCGGTCGCCGGCGGGCGCCGCCGGGCCGAGACCGAGCGCGGCCAGCACTCCGGCGGCCTTGGCGTGCGTCTCGGCCACCTCGCCGGCCGCCGTGGAATGCCGGACCAGGGTCGCGCCGACCGGCACCCGCAGCCGGCCGGTGGGGGAGATCTCGGCGGTACGGATCAGGATCGGCGCGTCCAGCGTCTGGCGACCGGCGTCGTCGTGACCGAGCAGGGCCAGCACGCCCGCGTAGTAGCCCCGGCCCCGGCGCTCGTGCCGGGCGATCACCCGGCAGGCGTTCTCCATCGGGCTGCCCGTCACGGTGGGCGCGAACATCGTCTCCCGCAGCACCTCCCGCACGTCGCGGGTGCCCCGCCCGGCGAGCAGGTACTCGGTGTGCGCCAGGTGGGACATCTCCTTGAGGTACGGGCCGATGACCTGGCCGCCGTGCTCGGCGACGGTCGCCATCATCTTCAGCTCCTCGTCGAGCACCATGTAGAGCTCCTCGACCTCCTTCGGGTCGGCGAGGAACCGCAGCAGCGCTTCCCGGTCCGGGGCGTCGCCGCCGGGCCGGAAGGTGCCGCTGATCGGGTTCATCATCACGAGCCCGTCGTCGACGCTGACGTGTCGTTCCGGGCTGGCGCCGACCAGGGTCCGGGTGTCGGTGTGCACCACGAACGTCCAGTAGGCGCCGCGCTCGGCGACCAGCAGCCGGCGCAGCGCGGCCAGCGCCGCCACCAGCGGGGCGCCCTGCACGCTGGCGTGCAGGGTGCGGTGGATGACGAAGTTCGCGCCCTCGCCGCGGCCGATCTCCTCGGTGAGCACCCGCTGCACGATCCGCGCGTACTCCTCGTCGCTGACGTCGAACGCGGCGTCGCGGGTGCGGACCGGCTGGTCGGGCAGCGCGGCCAGGGCCTCGGCCAGGGGGATCCGCCGGTGCTCGCGGACCTGGAGGCACTCCAGCGGGGCGTCGTCGTCGACGCAGGCGAAGCCACGCTCGGCGATCTGCCGGAACGGCACCAGGGCCAGCGTCCGCGCCCCGGGCGCACCCGGCGACAGCGGGATGTCCGCCAGGCGGTCGACGGTGGCGACGACGCCGGTGAACAGTTCCAGCTCGTCGGCGCCCTCGCGGCGCAACAGCGCGAACGGGCCGGGGTCGTCGCCACGGGAGATGGCGGCGAGCAGGTCGGTCAGGTGGGTCAGGCTGGTCATCGTGGTCTCCGTGGGCCGGGCGCCGCCAGCGGTGGCGGCCATCCGGGCCGGGAGATCCGGCGGCCGCCTCGTGGCGGCCGCGTGGATGGAGCTACGCGCGGGGGGTGGCCGCCGGGTCGGCGGGCCACCAGGAGGTTGGGTGCGCGAGCATGCGGTCCACCTTACGCGGCCGCGGGCCGGCTCGGGACCCCTTCGGGCGTACCGGTGTGCCCGGCCGGACCTCCGTTCCCGCGCGGCCGGCACCGGGTAACTTGACCGGCGATGAACATTCTCGCGCTCGACCTGGGCACCTCCTCCGTACGGGGGCTGGTGCTGGACGGGGAGACCCAGCCGCTGCCCGGCGCCCTGGCCCGGCGGAAGGTCAACCTCGCCCTCGGTGACGACGGCACCGGCACGCTCTCCGGCCCCGACTACCTCGCCTGTCTCATCGAGTGCCTGGACGAGCTGGCCGAGGCGGGGCACCTGCACGACGTCGACCTGGTGGCGACCTCCGCGCAGTGGCACTCGGTGCTTCCGCTGGACCGCGACGGCACTCCGCTGGGCCCGGTCGTCACCTGGTTGGACACCCGGCCCGCGCCGGTCGGCGACACGTCCGGCCCGGCCGACCCGGACGCCTTCCACCAGCGCACCGGCTGCTGGTGGCACCGCTCCTACTGGTCGGTGCGCCTGCCCTGGCTGCGGGAACAGTCCGGCACGCCGATCGCCCGGTTCGTCGGCCTGCCGGAATACGTGCTGGGCGAGCTGCTGCAGGCGGCGCCCATGTCGGTCTCCCAGGCCTCCGGCACCGGCCTGCTCGATCTGAGCAGCCTGCGCTGGGATGAGGAGGCGTTGACGCTGGCCGGTGCGCGACCGCGCGACCTGCCGACCCTGGGTGAGCTGGACTGGCACGGCCGGCTCCGGCCCGACCGCGCCCGCCGCTGGCCGCAGCTGGCCGAGGCCCGGTGGGCGCCGCCGGTGGGTGACGGCGGGGCGTCGAACGTCGGCTCGGGCTGCGCCGACCCGAGCCGGGCCGCGGTCACGGTGGGCACCTCCGCGGCCGTACGCCTGATGCAGCGGATCCCGGCCGGAGAGCCGCTACCACGACTGCCCGAACGACTCTGGCGCTACCGGGTCGACCACGACCACGTGGTGACCGGGGCGGCGTACTCCAGCGGTGGCAACCTGTTCGCCTGGGCGAACAGGGAGCTGCGACTGCCCCACGGGGATGAGCTGGACGCGGCGCTGGCGTTGGTGCCGGCGGGCGGCGGCCGGCCGACCGACCCCCGTTTCGGGGGCGACCGGCCGCCCGGGTTGGCGCCGGCCGGCTCGGGCGAGCTGCGCGGCCTGAGCTTCAGCACCACGGCGGTGGACATCCTGGCCGGGTTGATGCAGGGGCTGTGCGAGCTGGTCGCCGACGATCTCGCGGTGCTGGAGTCCACGGTCGACAAACCGGTCGGGGTGGTGCTGGGTGGCGGCGCGGTGGCCGCCTCGGTGTGGTGGCGGCAGGCGTTCGCCGCCGCGCTCGCGCCGCGACCGGTGTCGCACCAACGCAACCCGGAGATCGGTGCCACCGGCGCCGCGTTGGTCGCGCTGGGCCGCTTTGGTGCGGCGGCCGAGCTCGCCGACATCGGCCAGACGGATGAGCTGGTCTTACCGACCACGACAGGACGATCCCACCCGCAGTATCCTTCCTGAACTTTCGCCCTGCCCGGGCCGTTGACAGCGCTACCGAGCCTGGTTGGATGGACTGCGCTCCCCGGGTCGCGGTGGACGCGGCAGGAGGAGGCAGGGTGGCGGGAGGTCCCGATCCGGCGACCGGCGGGGTGTCGAACCACCGCCGGCGACGCTTCGACGTCCGCGTCGTTCCGCATCGACGCCGCTCGCCGTTCCGGCTGCGGGACTGGCGGATGAGCACCAAGCTGGCCACCGTGCTGGTGGTGCCGTCGGTGGCGTTCCTGGTGCTCGCGGGCGTGCAGACCAGCGCCCTGGTCGGACGGACGACCGCGCTGAACGACTTCTCCCGGCAGGTCGGCATCGGCCGGCAGATCACCGCAGTGGTGCACCAGCTCCAACAGGAGCGGGACCGTTCGGCGGGTGAGCTGGGCGAGCTGCGCCGCGGTGGCGACCGGCAGGCCGCCGCCACCGCGCTGCGACCGTTGCAGGCGGCCTCCGACCGGGCGATGGCCGACCTGAGCCGGGCGGCCGGGCCGCTGGCCGATGCCGACGCGTCCTGGCGGGTGGCCTTCTCCGAGGCGCAGGAGGCGTACGACCAGGTGATCGACATCCGGCCGGCGATCCCGCCGGCGGTGCTCAGCAACGACACCATCCTGAGCAACTACCACCGGGCCGTGGGTGCGCTGCTGGACCTGCTCGCCGAGCCGACGCCGGGTCAGGACCGGGCGGCGCTGAGCGACTCGGTGCTGCGCTACGTGCAGCTGGCCCGGGTCAAGGAGCTCTCCTCCCGCGTCCGCGCCCAGCTCTACGCCGCCGCCCGCGCCGGCCGGTACGGCACGGAGGACCGGGTGGTCCTCACCGACCTGCGCGCCCAGCAGTTGACCGCCCTCGGCGCGTTCCGGGTGGCCGCCACCACGGATCAGATCCGCCGGTACGACGAGACCTCGGTGAACCCGCTGTTCCTGGTCGCCACCCAGCTGGAGGAGCGCAGCCTGCCGGCCGGGAACGCCGCGCCCGAGGTGCTGCCGTCGGAGCAGTGGTGGTCGGCCAGCCAACAGCGCCAGGAGTTGCTGCGCCAGGTCGAGGCGGGGGTGCTGGACGACGCGGTGCGCCAGGCCGACGACGCCAGCAGCGGCCAGTTGCGGGCCACCCTGCTGGTGGTCGGCGGTGTCGTCGCCGTGCTGCTGGTCGCCCTGCTGATCTCACTGCTGGTGGGGCGGTCGGTCGCCCGGTCGATGCGGCTGCTGCGCAGCCAGGCGCTGCGCATCGCGCAGGTCGAGCTGCCGGACGCGCTGGATCGGCTGCGGACCGTCACCGGCGGGGTGCCGAGCATCGACGTCGCGCCGGCTGTGGTCCGTTCGCTCGACGAGATCGGTGAGCTGGCGGAGGCGTTCGTCGCGGTGCACCGCAGCGCCGTGACCGTCGCCGTCGAGCAGGCGCTGATGCGTCGCAACGTCAATGCGATGTTCGTCAACCTGGCCCGCCGCAGCCAGGTGCTGGTGGAGCGCCAACTGGAGCTGCTCGACGACCTGGAGCGCGAGGAGAGCGACCCGGACCAGCTCGGCAACCTGTTCAAACTCGACCACCTGGCCGCCCGGATGCGCCGTAACGACGAGAGCCTGCTGGTGCTCGCCGGTACGGACTCCACCCGTCGGTGGAACCGTCCGGTGGGTCTCGGCACCGTGCTGCTGGCCGCCGCCGCCGAGATCGAGCAGTACCAGCGGGTCCGGCTGGATTCGGTGGGCGAGGTCAACGTGGTGGGGCACGCGGTCGGGGAACTGGTGCACATGCTGGCCGAGCTGCTGGAGAACGCGACCGCGTTCTCCCGTCCGGACACGGTCGTGCTGGTGACCGCCCGGGTCGAGGCGTCGGGCGCGTTGATCGAGATCGTGGACGACGGCCTGGGCATGAGCCCGACCGCGCTGGCCGAGGCGAACGCGGTGCTGGCCAGCCCGCCGGCCGCGGACGTCGCGGCGGTCGAGCGGATGGGCCTGTTCGTGGTCAGCCACCTGGCGAGCCGGCTGGGCGTGCGCGTGCAGCTCGACGCACGCCAGAGCGGCCTGGTCGCGCGGCTGGTGCTGCCGGCCGCCCTGCTGGCTCCGGCCGGTGCGGTGGAGCTGGATCCGCCGGCGCCGGCCCGGATGCTGGCGGCGAGTGCGGCGCGGGGCGCCGCGGCGCAGCGGATGGCGGGGGCGCCCCGGTCGGCTGGTGCCCGTGGGCCGGCCGTCGCGCCGCTGGACCTGCCGGTGGCCGGTCGCCCGCCGGCTGCCACCGTGCCGCGCCAGACCCGCTCCGTGCCGGTACGAGCCGAGGACGTGTTGGCTCCGGCCGCCCCCGATGACGGCGGCGGCTGGTGGTCCCGGCAGGGGCCGACCGGGGCGGCGGCCCCCGGCCCGGCCGCGCCGCCCGCCACTCCGGTGACGGCCGGCACGAACGAGCGGGGCCTGCCGGTACGCGTGCCGATGGCGCAACTCTCCGCGGTCACCCGCCCGGCCCAGCCGGAGTCGGCGCCGGCGCGCGCCGAACTGGACCCGGAGGCGGTCGGCGGCATGCTTTCCCGGCTCTACAGCGGGGTACGGCGTGCCGAGGCCGAGGACACCACCGAGATATCGGTGCCACCCTCGTGGGGGCACGACGAAGGAGGACGACGACAGTGACGACGTTGAGCCAGGAGGCACGTGACCTGAGCTGGCTGGTGAGCGCGTTCGCAGAGCGGGTGCCGGGTGTGGCGCACGCGGTGGTGGTCTCCTCCGACGGGCTGCTGGTGGCGATCTCCGACCATCTGCCCCGCGACCACGCGGACAAGCTCGCCGCGGTGACGTCCGGGCTGATGAGCATCACGGCGGGCGCGGCGCAGATGTTCGACGGCGACATCGTCAAGCAAACGGTGGTCGAGATGGGCCGGGGCTACTTCCTCGTGATGCAGGTGCGCGACGGATCGATCCTGGCCACGCTCGCGGCCGGCGACGCGGACATCGGCGTGGTGGGCTACGAGATGGCCCGGCTGGCGAAGCAGGCGGGGGAGATGCTCACCCCTGCCCTGCGGGCGGAGTTGCAGCAGGCGCTGCCCCGCTGAACGTTGCCGACCGTGACCCGGACGGTCACCGGCTCACCCGGAGCCGAGCCGTCCGGGCCCGGCCGTCCGGGCGGCCCGCTCAGAAACCGCCCTCGGCGATGACGGAGCGGTACCAGTGGGCGCTGCGCTTGAGCACCCGGCGCTGGGTGGCGTAGTCCACGTAGACCAGGCCCCAGCGTTGGTCGTACCCTTCGTCCCACTCGAAGTTGTCGAGCATCGACCACACGTGGAAGCTCTCCAGCGGCACTCCGGCGCTGATGGCGCGGTGCGCGGCGGCCAGGTGGTCGCGCAGGAAGGTGATCCGGCCGCTGTCGTCGACGGTGTCGTCGGCGGCCAGGGTGTCGGGGGTGGGCAGGCCGTTCTCGGTGACGGTGAGCGGGATCGGGCCGTAGTCGCGGGTGACCCGGGTCAGGATGTCGTACATCCCGTCGGGGTAGATCTGCTGCCAACCGGCCTCGGAGGTCGGCCACCGGTGTTCGGTGCTGCCGTCGGCCGTGACGTAGATGGGCGTGTAGTACTGCACGGCCAGCAGGTCGACCGGCGACGAGATCACCGCCAGGTCGCCGTCGCGGATGCCGCGAACCATCCGGCTCTGCGGGCCCAGGTCGGCCAGCACGTCCTGCGGGTAGCTGCCCTTGAGCAGCGAGTCGAGGTAGAGGCGGTTCTCGTAGCCGTCGTAGAGCTGGGCGGCGGCGCCGGCCTCGGGGGAGTCGTCGGTGGGGTAGCAGGGGTGCAGGTTGAGCGCGGGGCCGATCCGGCCGGTGCCGTTGGCGGCGCGCAGCGCGCGGACCGCGAGGCCGTGGGCCAGTTGCAGGTGGTGGGCGACGAGGTAGGCGGCGTCCGGGTCCTGCCGGCCGGGCGCGTGGTGGCCCATGAGATAGCCGTTCTGGACGACGGTCTTGGGCTCGTTGATGGTGAGCCAGACCGGCACCCGGTCACCGAGGGCGGTGAACACCGCGTCGGCGTAGTCGGCGAAGCGGTGGGCGGTGTCGCGGGACTCCCAGCCGTCGGCGTCCTGCAACGCCTGCGGCAGGTCCCAGTGGAACAGGGTGGCCATCGGGGCGATGCCGCGCTCGTGCAGGCCGTCGAGGAGGCGGCGGTAGAAGTCGAGCCCGCGCTGGTTGGGCGCGCCGGTGCCGTCGGGCTGAACGCGGGGCCAGGAGATGGAGAAGCGGTAGCTGCGCAGACCCAGGTCGCGCATCAGGTCGAGGTCTTCGGCGTACCGGTGGTAGTGGTCCGCGGCCACGTCGCCGGTGTCGCCGTTGCGGGTACGCCCGGGGACACGACTGAAGGTGTCCCAGACCGACTCGCCGCGGCCGTCCTCCTTGGTTGCGCCCTCGATCTGGTAAGCGGAGGTGGCCGCGCCCCAGCCGAAGTCGCGGGGAAAGCGCAGCGGGCCGGCGGGCCCGGTAGGTATCGACATGGATTCTCCTCGTGGATACGGGGCCGCCGCCGAGATTCGGGAGCGCTCCCAGAATAGGCCAGGAGCGGCCGGCCCCGTGAGCCGGCCGTCACGGCGGCCGGACATGGCGGGTCGAGGCGGGTGAGGGCCCCGGACAGCGAACGAGGCCGACCGGGCGGCGCTTGGCGCCTGTCCCGTCGGCCTCTTTTCCCATTGTGTACGGGGGTTTAGTGTGGGGACGGGGGAGGGCAACCCCCGTCCCCACCGTAACTGCACACACACGGGCGGAATTTGGGTCCTGCCGTGCGTGTCGCGCGGGAGCCGGGCCACGCGAGTGGCTCTGGTTCCACCTCCCTCCCTGTGGCGGGATGATGGCTGACGGCGGCGTCCGGGCTGGCCCGCCGTCGGCCTTCGGGTTGGTTCCCCGGGGCCCGCCACGAGGACGGTCCCGGTGATCTTCCAGTTGGAACCTTTGTCGATGGAAGCGCTCCCATCGACCGATGTTGCGACTGTAACGCCCGTCACGCCTTTGTGAAAGACCCAAAACGAGATCGAAACAACTGGGTGATCCCGTCCCCTGTGCGCTTGTTGTGGGAGCGCTTCCATGGCACACTGTCGATTCAACGCGACAGGAGCCAGATCGCGTGGGCGCGGGTCCGCCGAGGGCAGCCGGCAGCACGACTTCCGGTCACGGCACCCGAGCGCAGCCGGCGGGACCCCCTCCCGCGCGGGCCGCACCGCCGCACCCCGGCCGGGCCCGGGGCAACCACCTTCCCGGCGCCTCGAATCCCCCGCGTACCACCACACCCGCGGGCAGGCGCCTCGCCGGGGATCATCCCGGCCTGGTCCGAGGAGACACCGCGCACATGAGACAACTGGCACGACGCCGCCGAGTGGCGATCCTCGCCGCCGCCGCGCTCGCCATCGGCGGGGTGACCCTGCCCGCCGGCGCCGCGCAGGCCGCACCCGCCTGCGACGTGGTCTACGCGACCAACGACTGGAACACCGGCTTCACCGCCAACGTGACCATCAAGAACCTGGGCGACGCGGTCAGCAACTGGACGCTCAAGTGGACCTTCCCGAACAGCAGCCAGCGCGTCACCCAGGGCTGGTCGGCCAGGTTCAGCCAGTCCGGCAGTGAGGTCACCGCGACCAACGAGTCGTACAACGGCAACCTCGGCACCGGGGCTTCCACCACCATCGGCTTCAACGGGTCCTACTCGGGCAGCAACCCGAAGCCCACCTCGTTCACCCTGAACGGCACCTCCTGCAACGGCACCCCGGCCAACCAGCCGCCGACGGTCTCCCTCGCCCTGCCGAGCGGGCCGTTCACCGCCCCGGCCGACGTGCCGCTGACCGCCACGGCCAGCGACCCGGACGGGACGATCAGCAAGGTCGAGTTCTACCGCAACGGCCTGCTGATCAACACCGACACCACCGCGCCGTACACGTACACGCAGGAGGACCTGCCGGCCGGCAACTACACGGTGCAGGCCAAGGCGTACGACAACGCCAACGGCATCGGGGTCGCCGAGAAGGCGTTCACCGTCGGCGCCGCCAGCGGCCCGACGCTGATCGCCACGCCGTCCGCGGTGAGCGTCAACGAGGGTGGCACGACCACCTTCAACCTCAAGCTCAGCGCCGCGCCGACGGCCAGCGTGCCGGTCACCCTCACCCGCAGCGGAGACACCGACGTCACGGTCTCGCCGAGCACCGTCACCCTGACCCCGAGCAACTGGAACACCGGGGTCACCGTCACGGTCGCCGCGGCGGAGGACACCGACACCGTCGGCGGCACCGCCACCATCACCGCGTCCGCCACCGGTCTCGCACCCCTGGCGGTCACCGCCACCGAGATCGACAACGACACCCCCGGCGGCGACAACGCCTACATCAAGAAGTTCCTCGCCCAGTACGGCAAGATCAAGAACTCGGGCTACTTCAGCCCCGAGGGCGTGCCGTACCACTCGGTCGAGACGCTGATCGTCGAGGCGCCGGACTACGGCCACGAGACCACCTCGGAGGCGTTCAGCTTCTGGATCTGGCTGGAGGCCCAGTACGGCCGCGTCACCCAGAACTGGGCGCCGTTCAACAACGCCTGGACGGTGATGGAGAAGTACATCATCCCGTCGCACGCCGACCAGCCCACCGCGGGCTCCGCCGGCACACCGCAGTACGCCGCGGAGTACAACCTGCCCAGCCAGTACCCCTCGGCGCTGAACCCGAACATCTCCGTCGGGCAGGACCCGCTCCGCTCGGAGCTCCAGTCCACCTACGGCACCGGCGACATCTACGGCATGCACTGGTTGATGGACGTCGACAACACCTACGGCTTCGGCCGCTGCGGTGACGGCACCACCAAGCCGGCGTACATCAACACCTTCCAGCGGGGCACCCAGGAGTCGGTGTGGGAGACCGTCCCGCAGCCGTCCTGCGACACCTTCAAGCACGGCGGTCAGTACGGCTACCTCGACCTGTTCGTCAAGGACACCGGCACTCCCGCCAAGCAGTGGAAGTACACCAACGCCCCGGACGCCGACGCCCGTGCCGTGCAGGCCGCGTACTGGGCGCTGACCTGGGCCAAGGCGCAGGGCAAGCAGGCCGACGTCGCCGCCACCGTGGCCAAGGCCGCCAAGATGGGCGACTACCTGCGGTACGCGATGTTCGACAAGTACTTCAAGAAGATCGGCAACTGCGTCGGGGCCAGCACCTGCCCCGCCGGCAGCGGCAAGGACTCGGCGCACTACCTGCTGTCCTGGTACTACGCCTGGGGCGGCGCGTACGACACCAGCCAGAACTGGTCCTGGCGAATCGGGTCCAGCCACAACCACTTCGGCTACCAGAACCCGTTCGCGGCCTGGGCGCTGACCAACACGCCGGAGCTCAAGCCGCAGTCGTCGACCGCGGTCGCCGACTGGACCAAGAGCTTCGACCGGCAGCTGGAGTTCTACACCTGGCTGCAGTCGTCCGAGGGCGGCATCGCCGGCGGCGCGACCAACAGCTGGGACGGCAGCTACGCCCAGCCGCCGTCGGGCACCAGCACCTTCTACGGCATGTTCTACGACGTCGACCCGGTCTACAACGACCCGCCGTCGAACCAGTGGTTCGGCATGCAGGCGTGGTCGATGCAGCGGGTCGCCGAGCTGTACCTGCAGACCGGCAACGCGAAGGCCAAGGCGCTGCTGGACAAGTGGGTGCCGTGGGCGATCGCCAACACGACGGTCGGCACCAACTGGTCGATCCCGTCGGACATGAAGTGGACCGGTCAGCCGATCACCTGGAACCCGTCCAGCCCGCAGCCCAACACCAACCTGCACGTCGAGGTGATCAGCAAGGGCCAGGACGTCGGCGTCGCCGCCTCCTACGCCCGGACCCTGATCGCGTACGCGGCCAAGTCGGGCAACGCGGCGGCGAAGACCACCGCCAAGGGCCTGCTGGACGCGCTCGACGCCGCCAGTGACGCGAAGGGCGTCTCCACCACCGAGACGCGTGGCGACTACAAGCGCTTCGACGACACCTACGACGCGTCCACCGGGCAGGGCCTCTACGTCCCGCCGGGCTGGACCGGGAAGATGCCCAACGGCGACGCCATCGCCGCCGGCAAGAGCTTCCTCGACATCCGGTCCTTCTACAAGAACGACCCGGACTGGCCCAAGGTGCAGGCGTACCTGAACGGTGGTGCGGAGCCCAGCTTCAACTACCACCGCTTCTGGGCGCAGGCCGACGTGGCCATGGCGTACGCCGACTACGGGACCCTGTTCCCGAACGGCTGAGAGCCACCCGGGGTGGGTGGAGTGCCCCGCCCACCCCGGGGTTCGGCCGGGTCCGGGGGAACGATGGGACCCGGCCGGCGGACGGCCTGACACCCACGGTCAGGCCGGGGTGGGCCGGTCATCTGGCCAACGCAGCGGGTCGACCGGCCCACCCCACCGCCCGGACTGAAGACTGCCGCGAAAAAGCCCAGAAATTCGGGCTGTCGCGGGATCACACCAATGAGGATGACGGAGTAACGTACGTCACCGGAGAGGCCGCTCCCCCCGTGGCGGCCTCTCCACTTTTTATGCCCGCCGGGGCCCCTTCCCGGCCGGCTCGTCGGGCCGGATGTCCGGGTCGCCGGTGACCGGGTGACGCAGCCCCGGGTGCCCGGTCGGCAACGACCGGCGCAGCACCACCCAACTCACCGCGAGTGCCGCCGCGACCAGCGGCCAGGTCAACGCGATCCGGGCCACCACGAGCGCGAGCACCTGCCCACTCAGGTACAGCGGGACGAACACCGCCACCCGCACCACATAGGTCGCCGTCCACACCCAACTCGCCCGGCCGTACCCGCGCAGCAGCGCCGGATCCCGCCGCCACCGGGCCCGCTGGCCCAGCGCCGCGCCGACCAGCACGCCCAGCAGCGGCCAGCGCACCACGATGCTCACGGCCCAGGCCAGCGCGCTGGCGGCGTTCGACAGCAACTGGATCAGAAAGAAATTCTCGGCCCGGCCGGTCCGCACCGCGATCAGCGCCGCGACGCAGACGGCGAGCAGCCCGATCAGCACTGAGCGCGGCCGGTCGCCCCGCCGCAGCCGTACGCCGGCCACCACGACGCCCACGGCGAGCGCCGCGCCCACCCCGGCCCACAGCGACTCGCCGCCGATCAGCCAGCCCAGCGCGAACGCCACCGGCGGCAGGGTGGCGTCCACCGCTCCCCGCCGCCCACCCAGCAGGTCCGCCAGGGACTCGGCCGGGGCCGCTCCGCCGGCCTGCCGACCGGCCGTCGTCGCCCGGTCCGGGCCGGGCTCGACCTGGCCGGACTCCCGCTCCGGTGTGCCGCCCACCGCCACCTCCTCGCCTCCGCCTCAACCTAACCGCCGGGAGCCGGTGGGCCACCGGCCGACCGGCCGGCGCCGGCCGCTACGGTGTGCGGATGCGCGCGACGGCACGGGGTTGGACCGCGGTCTGGTTGGTCGTACTGGCGCTCGTCCAGGCGGCCGCCTTCCTTGCCGTCTGGCGGGTGGCCGTGCACACCGAGATCGGTCAGTGGGTCGACACGGTCGCCCTGACCGGCAACGAGATCGGCCACGACCGCATCGACGGGCCGGTGGACCGGATCCTCAACGCGATGTCGGTGGTCTCCCTGCTCGCCGCCACCGCGATGATCGGCTTCATCGCGCTCATCCGGGGGCGGATCGCCCTGGCCGTCACCGCGACCCTGCTCATCGCCGGGGCGAACGTCTCCACCCAACTGCTCAAGTACGGCCTGAGCCGGCCCGACCTCGGCCTCGACCCGGAGCGCGCCGCGGTGGGCAACAGCCTCCCCAGTGGGCACACCGCCGTGGCCGCGTCGGTGGCGGTCGCGCTCATGCTCGTCCTGCCGCCCAAGGTGCGGGCCGTCGGCGCCTTCGTCGGCGCGAGTTACGCCGCCATCGCCGGGGTGGCGACCCTGTCCGCCGGTTGGCACCGACCCAGCGACGCGGTCGCCGCCTACCTGGTGGTGGGCGTCTGGGCGGCGCTGGCGGGACTGGTCCTGCTGATCACCCAACGCGAGCAGGCCCAGATCGCGCCCGGTGACGCCCACCGCGTCGCCGCGGTCGTGCTCGGTGTGGCCGGCGTGCTCGCCCTGATCGCCTCCGGACTGGCCCTCACCTGGCTGGTGGACCTGCGCGGGACCGGCCCGGAGGAGTTGAGCCGCCGCCCGCTCTTCGTCGGGTACGCGGGCAGCGCCGCCGGCATCGCCGGCACAATGGCGCTGGTGATGGCGCTGGTGCTGACCGTCGTTCACCGGCTGGTGCCCCGGGTCAAGGGTTGAGCCGACCGGTGGACCCGGTTCGCGCGGCGTTCCGTGCCGAGTGCGTACGGCTCACCGAGATCCTGGCCGAGGTGGACGCCGTCGACCTCGACCGGCCCACCCCCTGCCCGCCGTGGACCGTCCGGGAGTTGCTCGCGCACGTGCGCACCGGCGCCGGACGGCTGGCCGACATGCTCGCCGCCCCCGCCCCGCCGCGCGCCGAGGTGGACGCCGCCCGGTATTTCGGCGCGGCGAAGTTCACCCCGCAGGTGGACGCCGACCGCATCGCCGGCGGCCGCCGCGACGCGCGGCAGGTGCACCGGGAGGCGTTGGCGACCGGGTTCGAGCGGGCCTGGCGGGCCGCCGACGCGGCGGTCGCCGTGGCCCCGCCCGATCGGGTGGTCCGGACCCGGCACGGCGACGCGATGCTCCTCACCGAGTTCCTGCGGACCCGGGTGGTCGAGGTGGGCGTGCACGGCCTGGACCTGGCGGCGGCGCTGGACCGCCCGCCGTGGCTCACCCCGCGTGCGGCCGCGGTGATCGCCCAACTGCTCACCGCAGGGCGACCCGCACCGGCCGCGTTGGGCTGGGACCGGCTGACCCTGATCCGCAAGACCACCGGCCGTGCGGCACTGACCGTCCCGGAACGGGCCGCGATCGACGCCGCCGGTTTCCGCTGGCTCGCCTTCGGCCGCTGACCCCGACCGCCGTCGCGAGTCGCCCGCGCTGGCCCGTCACCGGGTGCCGCTGACGCCGCCCCGGCCGGTCAGCCCGCCGGACGAGGCGCGGGAACGTGCGGGGCCGGCCCGGTCGGTCAGCCCGCCGGTCGGGGCGCGGGAACGTGCGGGGCGACGCCCCGCAGGTGCGTGAGCACCACCGGGTCGATGCGCCCCGGCACCAACCGCTCCTCCAGGTTCTCCAGCCCTGCCCAGGAGACCAGCGCCGCCTCCGTCCCGGCGTCGCCGACCGGGTGACCGAGCGCGGTGAGCAACGTCGCCACCTCGTCGGCGACCGCGCCGCTCAGGTCGAGCAGGGTCGCCGGGTCGGGCCGACTGAACAGCATGGTGTGCACGGCCAGCAGCCGACCCAGCTCGGTGACCGGGTCCGGATGGTCGTCCACCCGCAGGTCGATCAGCACGTCGCTGGTGCCGCCGTACCCTCCGCCGCGCTCGACCACCAGCAGGCCGGCGCTCTGCCGGCCGCGCCGGTCCCCGCCGGCCTCGTCACCGGCGCGCAGCGCCGCGACCAGCCGCTCGGCGAACGGCAGCGCCGAGGAGGCCAGCCACGCGTCGCCCAGCGCGTCGACGACCTCCGGGCCGGTGAGGACGTTGCCCTGCGCGGCCCAGCCGTCGCCGGTCCGCCCGCCGGCCCACGGGTGGCAGGCCGGGCCGGTCCAGCTCGCACCCGGGCCGCTGACGCCCACCACGCCGAGTTGCCGGTGCTCCCGCTCGGCGTCGGCGGCGATCAGGCCGGCCACCACGTCGGCGGCGGCCACCCCGGTGCGGAGCAGCGTCAGCCCCTGCGGGCGGTAGGCGAGGTTGACGTGCGCCTGGGTGGCCAGCGCGCCGACCTCGGCCTGCGCGGCCGGCACCAGCGCCCCGGCGGCGAGGAACTTGCTGGCCACGACGACGCCGTGGCGGCGGCCGTCGGCGGAGCGGGCGACGAGGGAGAAGGTCACCCGCCGAGACTAACCGGCTGTTGGGCGTACGCCGACGGTCAGAACGGGGTCGCGGCGGCCTCCGGCGGCGCGCCCCGCGCCCGGCGGGCGTCGGCGACCGCGACGCCGCCCAGCACGAGCACTCCGGCGGCCAAGGCGGCCAGCCCCGGCAGGAACAGCAGCGGTACGACCACCGCCGCCAGCACCAGGATGGCGATCCACCGCGACGGGGAGACCCGCCCGAACACCTCGTACTCGAAACGGGCCCGGCCGGCCAGGAACAGCGCGGGTCCGCCGAGCACCATGGCCAGCCACGCCCCCGGGGCATGGCCCAGCGGATGATCGATGATCAGCTCGTAGCCGACCGCCGTGGCGGCCAGGCCGACCACCATCACCAGGTGCGTGTCGGCCGCCGAGCGGCCGATGTTCGCCGGGTGGCGGGCCGTCATCACGGCCTCGCCCAGGATCTGCCCGGCGCGCTGGACGTAGATCCGCCACAGCATGATCGACGTGGCCACCGAGAGCGCGAAGGCCCACGCGTGCCCCGACTCGTACGGGCCCTTGCTGTACGCGAAACCGGCCACCAGGATCGTCTCGCCCAGCGCCACGAGAAAGAACTGCTGGTACCGCTCGGCCAGGTGCTCCCCGGCGATCTCCCACTTCGAGACCGTCGACCGGCCCAGGCCCGGCACCGGCCAGCCGCACCGCGCCGCCAGGTACTCGATGAGCAACGCCAGCGCCCAGAGCATCACCTGCCCGTTGATGGGCAGCAACGCCCCACCGATCCAGAACACCCCGCTGACGGCGAACACCACGGTCATCCGCACCTTCAACCGGCGGTACGGATGCGGTCCCAACGCGATCGACAGGATCAGCGGCCGGGTCACCTGCGCGACGACGTACGCTGTCGCGAACGTCAGCCCGGTCTCGCTGAACGCCCGGGGGATCGCGACCCCCATCACCATGCTGGCCACGAGCGCGGTCAACACCACGGTCTGCAGCGGTGCCCGGTACGGGTCGTAGCGGCTGGTCGTCCACGCGGTGCCCTGCCAGACCGCCCAGAGCGCCAGCAGCAACAGCAGCGTCTTGCCGCTGCCGGTGACCGCCGGCCAGCCCAGCTGCGCCGGGCTCTCGGTCAGGTCCTCGAACGCACGCGCGGAGATCCGGGTGAGCGCGAAGACGTAGACCAGGTCGAAGAAGAGCTCCAGGAACGTGGCCCGACCGGGCGCGGTCGCCGCCGGGACCGGCTCCAGGTGTCCCGCCGCCCTGGAACCCATGGTCAGCGGCCTGCGCCGGTGCTCCGGTCCACCTCGAAGTCGTAGCACCTCGGCCGGCACGCGCGGCCGCGAACCGGCGATTCTGCCCACTTCGGGGATCTTGCTCGCAGGCCCCGTCAACGGGCACGATCGATCGGTGACGAATCGATGGGGCATGACGGTGCCGTTGGGCGGGATCCCGCTGGCCGATCACCAGGCGGTCTACGCGACCCTCGATAGCGCCGGGTTCACCGACGTGTGGTCCTCCGAGGTCGCCGGGACCGACGCGTTCACCCCGCTGGCCCTCGCCGCGGCGTGGCAGCCGCGGCTGCGGCTGGGCACCGCGATCACCCCGGTCTTCACCCGCGGCCCCGGGCTGCTCGCCATGAGCGCGGCGGCGCTCGCCGAGGCGGCCCCGGGCCGGTTCGCGCTCGGCATCGGCGCGTCCTCGCCGGTGCTCGTGCGGGACTGGAACGCGGTGCGGTTCGACGAGCCGTTCCGACGTACCCGCGACGTCCTGCGGTTCCTGCGCGCCGCGCTGCGCGGTGAGACGGTGGACGAGGTCTACGACACCTTCACGGTGCGCCGGTTCACCCTCGAACGGCCACCGGCGGTGCCGCCGCCGATCCTGCTCGCCGCGCTGCGCCCGGGCATGCTCCGACTCGCCGGCGCCGAGGCCGACGGGGTCATCCTCAACTGGCTCAGCGCCGAGGACGTGCCGCGGACCCTCGCGGAGTTGGGCGAGCGGCGTGCCGGCTTTGAGGTAGCCGCCCGGATCTTCGTCTGCCCCACCGAGGACGCCGCGTACGCCCGCACGCTCGGCCGCCGGCTGATCACCAGCTACCTCACCGTGCCGGCGTACGCCGAATTCCATCGCTGGCTCGGCCGCACCGAGGCGCTGGCGCCGATGTGGGAGGCCTGGGCCGCGGGGGACCGGCGTGCCGCCAGCGCGGCGGTGCCCGACGAGGTCGTCGACGCCCTGGTGCTGCACGGCTCGCCGGAGCGGTGCCGAGCCCAGGTCCGCCGCTACGCCGACGCCGGCGTGGACGTGCCGGTCCTCGCGCTGCTGCCCACCCCCGAGGTGACCGCCGGCAGCGCCGCCGCGCTGATGACCCTCATCGCCCGGTTGGGCACCGAGCCCGTGGGAGCGTCCCAGTGAATCTGACCGACCGGATCGCGGTGGTCACCGGCGGCGCCGGCGGCATCGGGGCGGCACTGTCACGGCGCTTCGCCGCCGAGGGCGCCGCCGCGGTGGTCGTCGCCGACCTGGACGCCGAGGCGGCCCATGCCGTGGCCGAGGGCATCGGCCCGGTGGCGCACGCCGCCGCCCTCGACGTCACCGACGAGGCCCAGGTCCGCGCGCTCGTCGACGACACCGAACGGCGCTTCGGCCGCATCGACCTGTTCTGCGCCAACGCGGGGGTGACCACCGGCGGGGGAATCGAGGTCGACGACGCGGCCTGGGATCGCGCGTGGCGGGTCAACGTGCTCGCCCACGTCTACTCGGCCCGCGCGGTGCTGCCCGGCATGCTCGCCCGCGGCGGCGGCCACCTGCTGCACACCTGCTCGGCGGCGGGCGTGCTGACCGCGGTGGGCGACGCCGCGTACACCGCGACGAAGCACGCCTCGGTGGGCTTCGCCGAGTGGCTCGCCATCACCTACCGGGACCGGGGCATCCGGGTCAGCGCCCTCTGCCCGCAGGGTGTGGACACCCCGATGCTCGCCGACGGCATCGTCGAGGGCCACCTGGGCGCCCGGGTGATCGCCGCCTCCGGAGAGGTGCTCACCCCGGACCAGGTCGCCGAGGCGACCATCGCCGGGCTGGCCGAGGAGCGGTTCCTCATCCTGCCGCACCCGGAGGTCGCCGACTACGCCCGCCGCCGCGCCGAGGACCCGGACGGCTGGCAGGCCGGCCTCCGCAAGCTGGTCCGCCGACTGACGGCCTGACGGTCTGGGGCGTGTGTCAAAGTCCTCGTCGAGCCGAAGCTTTGACACACGTCCTAGCGGCCCGGAACGCGCCCGGCGGCCAGGAGGTGCGCGCTCGATCCGATCAGCGCCGGCTCGGTGCTGTAGACGCGGGCCAGATCCAACGCCGCGGAGAAGACCGTGTCCTGCGCCGGCCCACCTGCCGCAGCCTCCGCCGCCGTCCACGCCGGGCCCTCCACCCCGTGTACGACGACGTCGGTCAGCCCTGCCGCCGAACACTCGTCGGTGATCTCCTCGACCCGATGGAAGTACGCGTGGGTGAAGCCGGTCCGTGGATCGTTGGTGCCGTCGGTCAGCAGGTTCCTGGCCTCGTCGAGCAGCCGCTCGTCGAGGCGTGCGGTGGCGGCGAAGTCCAGCGGACCGGCGAAACGGGAGATGACGGCCGCCACGATGAGACCGCCGGGGCGGGTGACCCGGACGGCCTCCCGGAGCGCCTGGAGCCGGTCGGCGCCGTCCACCAGGTGGTAGAGCGGCCCCAGGAGCAGCGCGGCGTCGTACGCGTCGTCGGCGTCGGGAAGCGCTCGCGCGTCGGCGACCCGTGCCTCGACGGGTGGCTGCCCGCCGCGTGCCTGCGCGACGTGACTCGGCACCAGGTCGACGAGACGGACCTCGTAGCCGGCAACGGCGAGGGCCCTCGCGTACTCGCCGGTGCCTCCGCCGATGTCCAGGACACGGGCACCCGGGCCGGGCAGGAGATCCCGCAGGAGCTGCGTCGTGCGGATCCACTCCAGTCGTGCCTGCGGGCGGGCGGAGAGCCGCTGGTCCTCGCGGTAGCGCAGCGTGTAGTAGTCGACGATCTCGCTCGTGTGCTGATCCACCCCCTGATGCTCGTCGTTACGCCGTACCCGCCGCCACCGTGTTCCGCTCCGGCATGCGGCCGCTACCTCGGCTGCGGGAGCGCATTCACCTCTGTCACGTCCCGCTGGTCGCCCGGGCCCCCGGGTGACAGCCGTGGCCGCCGACTACGGCCGCCGCGCCCGGCTCCGCTCCCCCCGATCCGCCACCGGTGATCAAGAGGTTCGCGTCAGGAACGGGTCCTGAGATGACGCGAACCTCTTGATCACCGCGGGGGGCGGCGGGGGTGGGAGTGGGGGGACCGGCGGGTTTGGCGGAGGGGGGAGGGGTGCACGGACCAGAGCAGGCGGCGCCACCAGGGGCGAGCCGCGCGCAGGTTGGCGACGTAGACCGTGGCCACCTCGGCGGCGCGGGCCGCCTGATCGGCCGCCGCGGCGCCGGGGGCGAAGCCCACCTGATTGAGCAGGGTCGCCAGCTCATCGACGGCCGGCTCGTCGCCGGGCACGCCGCCGCCGGACACGCCGCTGCCGTTCGCGTCGCCTCCGGGTGCGCCGGCTCCGACCCGGCCGCCTCTGGTCGTGCCGGCTCGGGCGTCGGCCAGGGTCTGCCG
The DNA here is from genome assembly GCF_042872475.1 of Micromonospora sp. NPDC005252. NCBI lineage: Bacteria > Bacillati > Actinomycetota > Actinomycetes > Micromonosporales > Micromonosporaceae > Micromonospora > Micromonospora sp. NPDC005252. The sequence continues at coordinate 121,823 of NZ_JBIAKN010000012.1, forward strand.
GGCCTGCGCGGCCACCTCGGTCGCCGCCAGGTCGTCGCCGACCGGGCGGCCGGCCAGTCGCAACGCGTCGGTGACCTCCCGCCAGGCGCCGGCGATGCGCTGGTTGGGGTCACCCCCCGCCAGTCGCTTGCGGGTGAGGGAGCGACGCATCGCCAACAGGGTGAGCAGCAGCGCCCCCACCACGAGCAGCAGACCACCGCTGCCGCCCGCGACCAGCACCGGCGTGGACACGCCACCTCGTGCGGGCGGCCCGTCGGGAGCGGCCACCGGCTCCGGCGACGCGGTCGGCTCCACTGTGGGCGCCGGCGCCTCCGACGGCGGCGGGTCCTCCGGGGTCGGGCGGAAGTCCTCCTCCACCGGCCTCGGCTCGTTATCCGGGCGGGGCAGCGGGTCGAACGCCACCCACCCCAACCCGTCGAAGAGCACCTCCGGCCAGGCGTACGCGTCACCGGCCCGCACCGGCCCCTGCCCACTGCAGGAGAAGCCGACCACCACCCTCGTCGGCAGACCGGAGAGCCGGCCGAGCACCGCGAACGCCGCCGCGAACTGCTCAGACGTTCCCCGCTGCCCGCCCCCGTTGCGCGGACCGAAGAGGAAGAAGGCCAGGTTCGGGTATGCGTGCCCGCTCGGCGCGTCGGCCACCACCCGGTAGTGCTCGGCCAGGAACTGCTCGATCGCCGACGCCCGCGCGTACGGGGCGCCGTTCTCCTCGGCGAGCTGCGCGGCCAACCGGCGCATCGGGTCGGGCACCCCGTCGGCGACCCGCAGCACCCGGGCCACCTCCTCGCCGGCCGGCACGTTCGCGGTGGCCAGCAGGTTGTTGTCCGGGCGTTCCCGGGCCGACGTCACCGTGTACCGCAGCCCCGGTGTCAGTCCCTCCGGCCTGATCAGCGTCCCCGTCGCCGGGTCGTACGCCACCCGCGCCCCGCTGACCTCGCGCGGCGTCGCCACGGCCGGGAGCAGCCGGCCGCTCAGCTCCGCCACGGTGATCTCCTGCCGAACGGTCTGCACCGTGCTGTCCCGGGCCGGCGCGGTGGCCGGCAGGATCCGCCCCGCGTTGCGGTACGTCGCACCGACCCGCCAGGTGATCCCGTCGTAGTCGCTGAGCACCGCCAACCGGATCTGTACGCTGCGGCCCGCCTTCGGGTCGTCCGCGTCGCCGGTCGCCGTCGGGTCGTCCGCGCCGCCGGCCGGTGGGGTGGCGCCCACCGTGCTCACGTCGAGGAGCTTCTGCTCCGGTCGCAGCGCCCACCCGGAGATCCGGATCAGCGGGTTCTCGTCGAGCGTCTGCACCTGCGGTGGCTCCACGTACCGGCGCGGGTCCACCGGCCGCCCGTCGACCTGACCGGCGACCACCGGGCCGAGCAGCGCGACCAGGCCGATCACCAGCGCGACGCCGAGCGCCGCCGAGGCCGCCAGCCGAAGTCGTACCGCCGCGCGCATCCCCGGGGCGAGACCGGCCGTCGGGTCACCGCCGGCCGGCGGCGTACCCGTCGGCGCGGCGAGCCCGACCGCCGCGACCGCGACGAAGGCAACTGTCGTCCCGATCGCCGGTTCGGCGTTCGGGCCGACCACGTAGAGGGCCGCGGCGTAGAGCCCTGCCGCCGGCAGGTAGCCGAGCAGCACCCGGCCGGTGCGCAGCGCCACCTCCGCCCCGGCCAGACCGGCCAGCCACGCGGCCACCACCGGAACCAGCACCGTGTCCGGTGTGGGCTCCACCGGAATCATCGCGGTGAGCAGCCGGGGAATGCCGTTGCGTGCGGCGTCCGCGCTCACCTCCAGCAGGCTGCCCGGCAGGTCGGCGCGGGCGGCGGCCAGCCGCAACGACCACAGCGTCCACCCGGCCAACGCCGCCACCGACACCGGTGCGACGAGCCAGGACGGCAGTCGTCGGGCGGCGACGCTGACCAGCACCGAGCCCACCGCTGCGCCGATCACCAGCCGGGTCAGCAGGTCGCCCGCGTACACCCGGCCGAGCACCACCCCGGCGAGCGCGGTGAGCGTGATCAGCGCCAGCGGCACGGCGGCCGCCCGCAGCGCGCGTACCACAGGCCCGGTCGCGCCGCCGGCTGCCGACGGCGCCTGCCGCGGGTCCGTCGCCACGTCCGGCGCGCGCTGCGGCTCGACACCCGTCACCACCGGCGCACCCCGTCCCACTCGGCGGCGAACTGCGCGCCGTCCACCGCGTCGACCACCACCAGGCCGGCCGTGCCCGCCGGCGTCGGCTCGGCCGCGCCGAACACCCCGACCACCACCGACGGGTACGCGCCGCGTAGCGCGCCGACATGTCCCAACCCGTCCCGCCCACCCGGGCCGGTCAGGAAGATCAGCGTGTCGCCGAGCCGGTCCTGGCGCAGCCGGGTGGTGACCGCGCGCAACGCGTCGTCCTCGTCGGACAGGTCGGCGGCGGCGAGCCGGTCCAGGGGCCCGACCTCGGCGTCCCCCGCCGGGCCGCGCTCGATCAGCTCCGGGCCGACCAGCAGCATCACCACCGGCAGGTCCGCGCGGTGCGCGGCGGTGACGACCGACGCCGCCGCCTCACACGCGGACTCGAACGACTCGGCCACCCCGTCGGACCGGTGCGGATGCGCGGCAGAGCGGTTGTCCAGGAGGACGACCAGGCGGGGCAGGCTGGTGTCCACGTTCTCGCGCACCATCAGCTCGCCGACCCGGGCGCTCGTGCGCCAGTGCACCCGACGCAGCTCGTCACCCACCACGTACTCCCGCAGCGAGTCGAACGTGATCGACCCGTGCGGCACACCGTCCACCCGGCCGTCGAGGCTGCGCCCCGCGCCGGTGGGCACCGCCGTGAGCGGATGGACCCGGGGATGCACCCAGACCGGCGTCGTCTCGCCGTACGGGCGGGCCAGCGCCACCAGACCCAACGGGTCGCGCCGGGTCACCCGCAGCGGACCGACCGGCACCACCCCGCGACGGTCGGTCGGCACGTCGTAGCGGACCTCGGTGTCCCGACCGGGTCGCAGGCGCAGCAGCGGCACCGGCACGACACCGCTCCCGCACCGGTCCTCGGCCAGCAGGTTCGCCGAGCGCAGCCGGCCGGCGTTGCGGACGGTCAGCGTCATGCTCGCCGGCTCCCCGCGCGCGACCCGGTCCGGGTCCGCCCGGCGGCCGACCACCAGCCGGGGCCGCCAGGCCGCGGTCAGCGCCGCGTAGCCCACCGCCGCGCCGGCCGCCGCGCCGAGCAACGTCAACTCGGGGTACGCGAAGCGGAACCCCAGGCCGAGCAGGACGACGGCGGCGACGAGCAGCCCGATTCCGCGGGCGGTGATCCCCATGGCGCTGCTGCCGGTCAGCCCTGCACCGGGGCGGGCTGCCCCGACGGCAGCGGCACCGGCACCGAGGCGATGGCCTGGCGCAGCACCTCCGCGGCGGTCACCCCGCGCACCTGCGCGTCCGGGGTCAGCAGCAGCCGATGCGCGAACACCGGTTCGGCGAGCGCCTTCAGGTCCTCCGGCATGATCCAGCCCCGGCCGTCGATCAGCGCGTACGAGCACGCCGCCCGGGTCAACGCGATCACGCCCCGAGGGCTGACCCCGACGCGTACCTGCGGATGGGTGCGGGTGGCGGCGGCCAGCCGGACCGCGTACGCGTAGAGCGGCTCGGCGATGTGCACCCGACGGGCCATCCGGACCATCTCCCCGACGGTCGCGGTGTCGGTGACCGGGGCGAGCGCCTCGGGGGAGCGGACCGTCGCACCGCGCAGCACCTCGACCTCGACCGCCTCGTCCGGGTAGCCGACGGACAGCTTCACCAGGAAACGGTCGAGCTGCGCCTCGGGCAGCCGGTAGGTGCCGTCCATCTCGACCGGGTTCTGCGTGGCGACCACCAGGAACGGCGCCGGCACCGGGTGCCGGACACCGTCCACCGTGACCGTGCGCTCCTCCATGACCTCCAGCAGCGCCGACTGGGTCTTCGGCGACGCCCGGTTGATCTCGTCGGCGATCACGATGTTGGCGAACACCGGCCCCGGGTGGAACTCGAAGTCCCGGCTCGCCTGGTTGAAGATGGTCACACCGGACACGTCCGAGGGGAGCAGGTCTGGCGTGAACTGGATGCGCCGCCACTGACCCTTCACGGTCGCGGCGATGGCCCGTGCCAGGGTCGTCTTACCGACCCCCGGCACGTCCTCCAGCAGCACGTGACCCTGGGCGAAGAGCGCGGTCAGCGCCAGCCGGACCACCTGCGGCTTGCCGAGCACCACGGCGTTGACGTTCTCGGCCAGCCGGGCAGCCAGGGCGGCGAAGCCCTGCACCTCCGGCTGGGTGAGCGGCTCGTGGGTGTTCACGGTCGGCGGTGCTCCTCGGCTGGTGGTTCAGCAGGTGGGCAGGACGTTGATGTTGTCGCCGCCCTCCAGGTTGAGCCAGGCCCAGGGAATGTAGTTCTTCCCGCTGTACTCGACCTGCACCCACCAGGTGCTCTGCTTCTGGTTGTTGTAGATCCACGAGTCGACGTTCTCGCCGGACTTCTTGCAGTACGCCTTCAGTCGGGTGCCGGGCTTCGCCCAGCCGGCCTGCTGGTCGTTGTCCTGCCGGGTGACCTTGAAGATCTCGTTTCCGTTGCGGCCGTCGACGTCACTGTTGCAGTACGTCCGCTGGTCGCCGTCGGGCCCGTTGTTGCACGTCGCGATCCCGTACAGCGGCTCGGTGCTCTCAGCCCTCTGCGCGGTGCCCTTGCCGGCGGCGTTGCTGGCGGTGACCGTGAACGTGTACGCCGTGCCCGGCGTCAGCCCCGTCATCGTGATGCTGGAGCACGCCCCGGCCTTCGCCGGCTCTCCCGACGTGCTCAGCGAGCAGGTGGCCGTGCCGCCGCCCGCGTCCACGGTGAACGTGACAGTCGCCGACGTGGCCGTCGCCGACGAACCGGTGACGGTGACCCGGGGCGCGGCGACCGTACGGGCCGTGGCGGTGGCCTCCGGACCGGGCCCGGCCTCGTTGACCGCCTTCACCTTCACCGTGACGTTCTGGCCGTTGCCCAGCCCGGTGACGGTGGTGCGGGTCTCGGTCACCTCGCTCGTCCTGCCACCGACGTCCACCAGGTACTTCGTCACCGGCCGGCCGTTCGCCTCGGCCGGCGACCACTGCACGGTGACCGCGCCGGGCTGGTCGGCGACCGTCCCGGCCTGCAGGTCGAGCGGCCGGCCCGGCGCCGCGAACGGCACCACGGTGTTGCTCACCGGCGACGCGGCCGAGCCGGCACCCTTGTCGTTGACCGCCACGACGGTGAACGCGTACTGGGTGCCGAACTCCAGCTCACCGGCCGGCACCACCAGCTCCGTCTTCGTCGACTCGCCGGCCGGCGCGTTCGTCCCCGCCGACGTGGCCGTCACCGCGTACTTGGCGATCTTGTTGCCCTGCCCGTTCGCGGCCGGCCACTTCACCACCACCGTGCCGTCCGGCCGCTCCTGCGCCGTGACGCTGGCCGGTGCATCGGGCACCGCCGCGGTCGGGGTCACCGGGTTGCTGCTGCGCGCCGGGCCGTCACCCTTGGCGTTGACGGCGTGCACCGCGAAACGGTACGTCTCGCCGTTGGTCAGCCCCTTGACCTCCACCGAACGCTGGTTGGCGCCCACCTCCAGGCGTTGACCGGCACCCTGCACGACGTACTTGATGATCTCGGCGCCGTTCGCGGCAGCCGGCCGCCAACTCACCCGAGCCTGGGCGTTGCCGGCGGCGGCGGTGACGCTGCGCGGCGCGCTCGGCTTGCCCACGCGGGGCTTCTTCGGCGGGGGCGGCGGCGGGGGAGCCGGCGGCGGGTCACCGCCCAGCACGTCGTTGGCGTACTTGTCGACCTCGCGCACCTGGTGCTTGTCGTCCACCACCCGGGCCGTCGCCGAGTCGGGCGAGTTGATGAAGAGGTGGTTTTCCCGCACCTCCATCTCCAGTGGCCCGTTCGCCCTGCCCTTGATGGTGTCGACCAACTGGCCGCCCGCGTCGAAGGAGTAGATGGTGCCGGTCGCCTCGTCGGCGCAGTAGAACCGGTCGGCCCAGGCCACCGCCGGGCTCAGCCGGTCGCCGCTGCCCGGCACCGTGAACGCCCGCTCCTCACCGACGTCACCCACGACCAACACCCGCCGCTCGGCCGGTACCGTCACCGGCACCCGCGGACCGGAGGTGCGGGTCGGCATCGCCGCCGGGCCGGGCAGTGTCAACGGCGTCGGGCGGACCTCACCGCGCTGCACCCGCACCAGCCGGGCGGCCGTGCGGTCGAGTACCGCCACCCCGTCGTCCAGGGTGGAGACCACCAGCTCGTGGCTGGCGTCGGCCACGTCGTACGTCTCGACCCGTTCGGGGCTGAGCCCGCCACCCGCCGGCGCGGCCGAGGCCGGCGCGGACGGCAGCTTCGCGGCGGTGATCGCCGAGACGGTGCCCTCGCTGGGCACCGCGATCCAGAGCCGGCCCTCGCCGTCGAACGTGCCGCCGGTGATGCCCGGGGGATAGCGCACCGGCTCGCCGACCGGGCTCAACGACCGCGGGTCGAGCTGCCGCACGATGCCCTGCACGGCGTCGACGACGAACGCCGCGTCCTCGTGCAGGGCGACGCTCACACCCAGGCCGGGGGTGGTCGGCGTGGTCGCGGTGAGCTGCAGGGTGGCCAGGTCCAGCGAGCTGATCTGCCCGGTCTGCAGATCACGCAGGATCAGCAGCCGATCGGTCTGGGCGACCTGCATCGGATGCCGGCGGGCACCGGGAACCTCGGTGCGGGTGTCCACCCGGGCGGTGACCCCGTTGACCCGGGCCAGCTCGCTGCGCACCGCGCTCCACAGCCACGAACTCGCGTCGTAGTTGGCCACCGCATTGTCCGCCGCACCCAGCCCCAGGACGGTCAGCCCCATGGCGGCCAGCAGTGCGGTGACCGTGCCGACCGTCACCAGCCCGCCGCGCAGTCGGGACCGGGAACGGGGGGCGTCGGTCCGCTCGGCGTCGTCGATGCTGGCCACAGCCGGCTGCCTTCCCTGAGTCGTGGCAGGTGGCGTACGCCTCGCGGCGACCCCTCCCCTGAGCCGGGTGCCATCATATGGCCCGGCCGGGAACGGGGGAACCCGCACCGTCACCCCTGTGGATACCGAGCGTGCGCAGTGGACGCCCAGCTCAGCTCGACGATCGCGAACCCGACTGTGTCGACTCGGCGGCGTGGACCGCTCGCGATCAGCTTGGCGGCGTGGACCGTTCGCGGTTGGTGCAGACCTGGCTCGACGTGGCGAAGCTGGCCGTGGAGTAGACCGCGAGCACCGTGAAGCAGTAGTCCACCCGCGAGCTGAGCCCGTTGACGGTGTGGCTGGTCCGCCCCGGTTCCACGGTGGCCATCACCCCGAGCGCCAGACCGGCCCGTCCGCCGGCGACCATGAACGGCACCGCCCCTCCGGACGGGTCCGTCCAGGTCAGGGTGATCGTCACGACGTCGTCGCGCAGCTTCAGGTCACCGGGAGGGGGGCCGGTCACCGCCGGTGCCGCCGTCACCGCACCCCCGGTCGGGGGCGGCGCGTCGTCGCGGTTCAGCACCACCGCACCCAGGCCGGCGACCGCGACCAGGGCAACCCCGGCCGCCACCGCCGCACCGATCAGCGTCGCCCGGCTGCGGCCCGCCGAAACACTCTCATCGGCGTACGCGGCCGAGTAGGTGTCCTGCTGGTACCGCTGCCCCGGGTACACCTCGTGGCTCTGCTGATAGGGCTGCCCCGGGTACTGCTGACCGGACGGGTACTGCGCGGCGGGCGGGTGCGTGAGGGTGGCCGGCGGCCCGTAGGTCACGGGCGTCAGGGACGCCGCCGTCGTGTCCTGCGGCGGGGCCGGTGCCGGCCCGACGGCCGGGAACACCTCCGTGGACGCGGACGCGAACCCCGACGGCTCGCCCTGCACTGTCGACATCGTCGCGCTCGCGACCAGCATGCTCTCGCCGCCCGCTGTGGACTGGCCGTCCATGGTGGTCGCGCTGCTCGGTGTCGCCTCGCTGTCCGGTGTGGTCTCTGCGGTGTCCGTACGGGACGGGTCCTTGGGGTCGCCGCCAGCCGTGGGCAGCGGATGCGGGGGCGCGCTGCTGCTCCAGGGCGGGGCGGTCAGTCCCCAGGGCGGCGCGCTCACCGGCGGCGCGGAGACGGGCTGGCTGTGGCCGGGCGGTCCGGACACGGGGTAGGGGTGGGCGGGTGGTCCGGATACCGGGTAGGGGTGGGCGGGTGGTCCGGAGATGGGCTGGCTGTGGGCGGGTGGTCCGGACACGGGGTAGGGGTGTGCGGGTGGTCCGGAGATGGGCTGGCTGTGGCCGGGTGGTCCGGACACCGGGAACGGCTGCGCTGGTGGTCCCGACACGGGGTAGTTCTGGAGGGGCGGCGCGGAGACGGGTGGTCCGTAGCCGGGTGGTCCGGACACCGGCTGGGCGTGGGCCGCCGGTGGGCCGGAGGCGGGGTGGGGCTGGTCGGGCGGTCCGGAGACGGGTTGACCGTGGTCGGGCGGAGCCGACACTGGATGCGAAGGGCCCACGGCCGGTGCGGAGGCTGGGCCGACGTGCGCGGGCGGCGCGGAGACCGGCTGCGGCGCGGTGGGCGTCGCGGCGACCGCGTGGTGCAGGGGTGGCCCGCTCACCGGGCGGGAGGGCGCCGCGCCTGGAGTCGTCGGGATCGCCCCGGAGCGCCCCGGCCCGTCAGTCGTGCGGGTCGACCCGCTCGGCCCGGTCGCTGCGATCCGGGCGGCCTCCTCGGCCAGCAGGGGCTCGATCTGCCGTACCTGAATGGTCGGGTCGGCCCACCGCGGAGCCGGCGGTTGGGGTGCCGACGGCGTGGCGGAGGGCTGCGCGGCGGCTGCCGGGGCCGGGGTCGCGGGGTGGGCCGGAGGGTGAGCCGGAGCCGCGGCCGCCGCCGCGGAGAGCGGCGCCTCGACGACCGGGTGGGTCGGCTGATCACTCGTGCGCTGACGCGGCGGTGCGGGTGGTGGCTGCTGCCGGACGTACGGCGTCGGCCGGCCGACCGCCCGAGACAGCGGCGCGACCGGTGGCCGGGGCGACGCCGCCGGCTGCTGCTCGGCCCGCTGGCGCGGCGGCACCGGATGGGTGGGAGTGGCGGGCGTCGGCGACATGGCGGACGCAGGCGGTATCGGACGGGCGGGGCTGGCTGGCGTCGGCGACATGGGGGACGTGGCCGGTGCCGGATGGGCGGGGGTCGGGGGAGGCGGTGGGGCCCAGGGCGAGGGGGGAGCCGGACGGTCGCCTGCCGCCGGGCGCATCGCGGCCAGGGTCGCCAGGGACAACGTCGGGCCGGTCAACGCCGATCGGGCGCCAGAGTCCGTCGTCGTGGCAACGGCGGCGGACGTCGGCGGCCCGACGTCCGGCCGGTTCGGGCCAGGGTTGGCCGCGCCGAGGTAGTCGCGGGCAGCGCGTACCGCCGGGTGGTGCTCACCGAGCACGGCGGGCCCGGCGCTGGCGACGCGCGTGTAGTTGCGGCGAGCCTCGTGCCTGTTGCCCAACTCCTCGGCAACCTCGGCCAGTTCGAAGGCGAGCGCGAGCATCATCGGCTCGGAATGGTCCCAGCGCCGCTCGCCCGCCGCGAAGGCCTCCTCCAGCACCCGGCGGGCGGCAAGTGGGTCGTCTGCCTCACGGTGCAAGCGGGCCAGCAGGTGCGCGGTGTGCAGCGTCTCGGGATGGTCCTCGCCGTACGGCGGACGGGCGGACCCGACAGCGTCCGCGAGCAGCTGCCGGGCAGTGCCGAGGTCGCCCTCGGTACGCAGTGCGAGGGCCCGTTGCTGGATGGCGGCCAGAGGAGAGGGATGGGACACAGGGCAATGCTGCCCGTCACCGGGCCGCCGACGCTACCCGGGCTCACGCCCGATCCCGCTTCGGTGACCTCGCGTGACGGGTGTGAGCAGGGGCGGGAGGACGACCCGGCAGGGACCAGTGGGCGATGTGCATGATCCACGAGTGCCGTGTACAGTAACTCCCCGTGCGGCTCGCCGTGCCGACCTCGGATGGAAAGATCATCTGGGCGGCGAGGTAGGCTGAACGAGCAGGTCCGGGTGGCGGAATGGCAGACGCGCTAGCTTGAGGTGCTAGTGCCCGTATAGGGCGTGGGGGTTCAAGTCCCCCCTCGGACACGAGTACGTCTCATATGTGCGACGTAGACGTAGCGGTGGTCAAGGATGCTTGACCACCGCCGAAACCCATCCGATGTAGCGTCTGGCGCTACTCTCAGTGATCAGCGGCGGGCGAGCCCCGCGCTGACGCGCGGCGGCTCTTCAGTGATCCCCGCCGTTGTCCTGCCGAGTCCGGCACCGGTCGTGGGCGTGGCTCCTGGCACCCCTGCGGCAGCCATGAGGTGTCCTCCGCTACCGCTTCCGAGTCTTGCAGTCACTCGAAGCCGTACAGCCCTCTATGGACTGGCAACGCTCGATTCGCGTGGTCGGATCGCCGATCGGTCCTGTACTGTGCCAAAACTGTGCTTCGCATTCGTGACCTGGGGATTTGCGAGTGGATCAAGCGGCTCGGCGGTATTCGTTGATCGCGCCACCGAGAACCCGTCGCCGGCGGATCGGCCTTTCGATCGCGATGACCGCGCCGGGGTCGTAGTCGGGTGGATGCTGGTTCAGGCTCTGGTGTGGCCGGTGCCGGTCGAAGTGGTCCTCGTAGGCGCGGAGCACGGTGCGGGCGTGCTGTTCGTTGTAGATCAGTACCCGGTCGGTGCACTCGGCCCGGACGCTGCGCACGAAGCGTTCCGCGAAGGCGTTCGCCCGAGGCGTACGTGGAGGATTCTTCACCACCTTGATGCCTTCGGCGGCGAACACGGCGTCGAACGACGCGGTGAACTTGGCGTCGCGGTCGCGGATCAGGATCCGGAACCGTGTCATCCGATCGCCGAGGTCCAGCACCAGGTTGCGGGCCTGCTGGGTAGTCCAGCCAGCAGTCGGATGTTCGGTGACGCCGAGGATGTGCACCCGCCGGGTCGTGATCTCCATGACGAACAGCACATACAGCCGCCGCAGCGTGACGGTGTCGATATGGAAGAAGTCGGTAGCCAGCAACCCGGCTGCCTGAACGCGCAGGAACGTCCGCCAACTAGTGTCGATCTCACGCGGGGCGGGACCGACCCTCGATCCGGCGAGGATGCGACGGATGGTGCCGGCGCCGACCCGATGGCCGAGCCCGACGAGTTCACCTTGGATGCGCCGATGCCCCCAGCCGGGATTCTCCCTGGCCAGCCGCAAGACCAGGTCCCGCAGATCGTCGCTGATCGGTGGTCGTCCGGGACGGTTCGGGTAGGTCCAACGCCTGCGGACCAGGCGGCGGTGCCAGGCCAGCAGGGTGGCCGGGGTGACGATCCGATGTTTCCACAACTCCCGCGGCAACGCCCGGACCAGCGCGGACAACACCGCCCGCTCCGGCCACGACAGCCGCGGCCGACCGACCTGACGCCGCAATACCGCCACCTCATGGCGCAGCACCAACAGCTCGGCGACCATCGCCGACTCGCTACGCGTGGCCCGCGGCAACCAGCCGAACACCCGCACCGCACTCAGGTACAGCAGCCGAACCAACACGCCTGCCATGATGCGTCACCGTCGCGAAACAACAGCTCACGCGCTGTGCGACGAGTTTTGGCACCGTACAAGCCTAGGGAGCGAACAGAATGGGGCGATCATGGTGAAGTTTGGCCGCCAGAAGGCGGAACCGCAGGACGTCGAAAGTCATCTCCGCCAATTTCTCGGCAAACCCTTCAGCACCCTTAATGAGGCTCTTCCTGATGGGGCTGTGATTCGTCTTCACGGATTCGCCGAGGTGCCCAACGACGGCCAGGTGACCATGGTCACGGATGGGTTGGCCAGCCTCGCCCGCCAGCACGGCTGGGCTCGTCGGGACGGTTATGCTCAAGAGTTGCTCTTCGTGTTGGACGGCCAATTCATGGGCCCCGATATGTTGGATTTTGTGATGTCCTGCGCGGCGCGTTACGCGCAGCAGGGGCGACTCCTTTCGTGGGACGAGCCCGTTCGCCTGGACGTCGACGTGCCGTCCAGCTCCGGGATGAGGTTTCTCCTACCTACCCCGGCGGCCCTCTTCGAGGAAAATTTCCAGTTCGCAACCGGCCCTACGGGCGAAACCAACTTTTGCCTGTTGGTACCGGCCTACGAGGTGGAGGCTGACCTTCTGGCGTCCCGAGGGCCCGAGCATCTCTTTGATGTCCTTGATGAACAGGACGTCGACGTTTCCGACCTTCGACGGTCGGCACTGCGTATTCGTGGGCACGGCCTCACGTAGGAGTCACGGCCCGTTCATTCGTCATCTCTGATCTTCTCCCTGGCGTCGCACTGGGTTGCCACGGCTCGTTGACGAAGGAGGGCGCTCCCATCCGTCGCACCGGCCCCAACCCAGGGCCCCGGCAAAGTCGTCAGGTGATGCCGAGCAGTGCCAGCGGGCGGGTGCTGTCGCGGGCGTGATGCCGGTTGGCGGCGGCGATGTTGGCTATTCCGGCGGTGCGCAGGGGCACCGATGGCGGCGTTGCGTAGGGCGGCCATGACCTCGGGCCCGGTCCCGGTGCGGATCTGGCAGCGATCGTCGTCGTAGGTGACGTCCCGCACCCAGTGGTCTTTGTTTTCGATCGACCAGTGGCCGCGGATCCATGCGGCCAGTTGCGCCGGTCTCGCTTGGTGCACGCGCAGGTCGGTGATGGCGTAGACGGTCTCGGTGGTGAAGCGTTTCGGCTGGTCCAGGCGCCGCCTGCGGCGGCGGATCTGCAGCGCTTGAGCGGCGTGTGGGAAGTCGATGCCGGTGGAGACCGTCAGGACCTTCAAGGTTCGGATCTCACGGCGGCCGTGCCCACGGGCGGTGTCGCGGGTGGGCGTCGGGAACGGCCCGCCAGGGCAGGCCGGCGAGTTGGGCATGCAAGCTCGGCTGGTTGCCCTTCACGGTCAGGATCCAGTGTGCGCCGCGTTCGGCGAGGTAGTCGACATGCCCACGCTGACAGTGCAGCGCGTCGGCGGTGATCACGGTGTCGCGCAGGTCGCCGATCTGGTCGAGCAGCGGCTGAAACCGGGTGATCTCATTGGTCTTGCCGTCGACGTCGGTACTGGCCAGGACCACGCCGACAGCCTGATCACAGGCGGCCATCACATGCCGGGCCGCGTTGTCGGCGGTGCGCGAGCCGCGCAGGGTTTTGCCGTCGACCGCGATCGCTCGCCGGGACGTCGACGTGCCGGCAGCAGACCGGCCGGCAAGCCAGACGCTGACCGCCGCGGTCAGTAGCTGCGGGTCCATGGCCTGCAATAGCCGGCGGATCATCGCCTCGGAAGGGCGTCGATCCGGGGCCATGCCCAGCGCGAGCGCGGTCGTCGCCGGCACGTCGGCGATCCACTCAGCGATCGCGGTGTACGACCGGTGGCCGGCCACCACCGCGCACACCGCAGCAGTCACCACCACCGTCAGCCGGTGCCGGACACCGCGACGGGCCCGCGGATCAGGCAGATCGGCCAGCGCTGCAAGCAGCCCGCCAGCGGCTTCGGACACGGTCAGAGCCGGTGCACACGACACCGACGAGATCAGCGATGATGGCAGCGCGGGCATGACTCACTTCGGCGATCAACACGGCGTAGGAACCCTGATGATCTTCCGATACGTGCCGATCGACAGTATCTATATCGGTGACCGGGTTTCTGCAGTAGACCCAGAGACGGGCGCGGTGACCGCCCAGTCCGTTGTGGATGTCTACGTAGGTAACGGAAGTCGCCACATTGTCGACCTCGACGTCGATGACAATATTCCGGGTAAGCTGCGGGCTACCGCCGAGCATCCCATACGCCCAGGTGAACATCGGCCACGCTCCAGACCGCGATACCCTCAGCATGTGCTGGCCCGTGATCAACGCAGCCCTGAACGACTTGGCGGCCACCGCAACATGACACCGAGGCTGCGGCTCACCGCTCGACGTACTCGACATGCCTCAAGAGATCCATGCGCCAGCAGGCCCAGCCCTTGTCGGCCGGGTGACCATCGCAGACCTCCAACAAGGGCGGTGAATTCGTGCATTGAACCGCGAAGAATCCGGGTGCTATGGCTGCCAACAGGTCGACCCGCTGAAGCGCACCAAAGGCAGAGATGCTTAGCGGCGGCTCGCCGACGCCTGATGATTGAGCGGCCACAGGGGATAGCTGCACTTTCATCCTGGCTAGTCGATGACGGAGCGAGTCGCCGCGCATGTTCAATATGCTATTCGCGCTCACGCACGGTGATCTGGATTGTGGGATCGATCCAGGCCTGGCCGTACCGTAACCTATGAGCATGCGCACCCTGAGTGGCGCACGGGTGATACGTACAGGAGTTCGAATCCCCCCTCGGACACGTTATTTCCCCACGAAGCGTGATTTCTCTTCGCGTTTCGAGCGATCCCCGTCCCGTTGGGCGGGGATTTTTGCTGCGCGGGGCAGGACGCTCGTCGGGGCGGTGAGCGGGAAGACCTCCGTGTCAGTTTCGATGGTCCAGGCGTCGTGGTCACACACGATGATCATGTTGTTGAGCCGCAGGTAGCCGGCGACGCTGTCTGGATCCTGGTCGCGCATCGCCGGGTGGTGCCGACGCAGGCAGCTGTGGTGTCGAATCCTGTCCAGGAGATGGTCTCTCGGACGTAGAGGGTCTTCTGTCGTCTCGATGAGGTGGGTCGGGTGCAGGTGTTGCCGTGTCGGCGGCGGTAGCCGGCACGGTCGTGGACCCAGTGGGAGTCCATGATTCGGCCGCACACGCCGCAGCAGATCACTCCGGCCAACACATAGCAGCGGGGGATGCCGTCGGCTGGGGTCGGTGCGCTGTGGATTGCCTGGACGGCGACGAAGTGTTCTTCGCTGACCAGCGGAGTATGCGCGATCTCGCGGGAGATGACCCAGTCAGTGGAGGCGCTCCACCGTTGGATCTCGTGGTGTCGATCGAAGGTTCCCTTGTCAGGGAGGGCATCACGGTCGGTGCGTTGACGGTTCCAGACCTGCCGCCCGGTGTAACGGGGGTTGGCCAGGATGGCCGCGACAGTGGTGAGCATCCATTGGCGGCCGCTGCGGTGGGGGTTACGCGCTGGGTCGGCGCCGGACGGGCACAAGACGCCGTTGTCGTTGAGGGCGCGGGCGATGCTGGCCACGCTCCGGCCGGCGAGCCGCTGCTCGAAGATCTACCGTACGTGGGGTGCGGTGGCAGGGTCGGGCGGCTGACCGGCGCGGACTCGCAGTGCCGGGGCTTGCGCTTCACCGTCGGTACGGGTCGATGATTTCCTTTGGGCGCAGCGCGGGGGCGGCGAGGTCGCGGAGTGTCGGCGAGGTGAGGTAGAACCTGCCTCGGGTCTCGCCGTGCTGTTCGAGCATGTCCGCCCGGACGAGGGTGCGAAGGTCGCGGGTTGCTTGGTCGTCGGTGAGGTTCTCGTCGCGTTGATAGAGGGTGCGGCGTACTCGACCGCCGGTCGCGGCGAGGTGTAGGGCGCTAACAACCCGCTCGGGCAGCCCGTTGCGCCGGACCCAGGTGTCCAGCAGTTCCCAGAGCTGCGCGGCTTGGTCGAGGCGTTGCCGGACCAGTTGGGCTTGTTGGTGGTGGGCGCTCAGGCAGAATCGGATCCACTTGCTGGTGTCGTTGTCGGGCTGCCAGGTCGGGCCGCCGACCTCACCGAGCGCGTCGTAGTAGGCGTAGGTGTTTCGGCCGACGCCGAGCCACTCCTCGATGGAGGAGAACTCAGGGGCGAGGACGCCGTCGCGGGCGAGTACGAGGGTGTGGAGGCACCGGGACATTCGGCCGTTTCCGTCCCGCCAGGGATGGATCTTGACCAGGTTCAGGTGAGCCATGGATGCCCGGACGAGCAGCGGTGTCTCCGGTTCGCCGTCGGCCAACCAGTCGATCAGCTCGGAGATCAGCGACGGGACGTCGTCGGCGTCTGGCCCGGTGTAGACGCGTCGGCCGGTGTGCGCCTCGTCGGTGTGGATGTCGCCTGGACGGTAGCGGCCCGGCCACTTGCTGAGGTCATGGCGGAGCATCATGAAGTGCAGCGCGTTGAGCAGCATGTGCTGCCAGGTGAACTCGCGTGAGCGGGCGAGTTGTTGCACGTAGGTCAGGGCGTCCCGGTAGCCGGTGATGACCTCCCAGGTTTGCGGGCTCGTCTCTACCGGTTCGTCGCCGGCGACGGCCGCGGCGGCGTCGTCCAGGGACACCTGGTAGCCCTCGATCGAATTCGAGCCCTGGATGGCGCCGCTCCTCAGCGACGGCCGGTGCGGGCCTCGGGTGACGTGCCGCCGTAGGTGGACAGATCGACGCTGATCAGGGCTGGGTGGATGGGACTTCACTGCCGGCGGGCTGACCGTGCGGGCCACCGTGGGCATGGGGGATCGCTCGGCGGCCACGTCCCGGGATCGGCCGGGGCGGTGGCGGCGCCGTCGAGGCGCGGACGACGAGCTCGACCGGTTGGTCGGCCGCCGGTGGAAGCTCGACGTCCGGCTTCTCGATGACCTGTACCAGCAGCGCGAGGCCCTGCCGCGTGACCTCGTCGAACGGCTGCCGCACGGTGGTGAGCGGGGGAGTGACGTAGGCGGCGACCGGGATGTCGTCGAACCCGACGACGCTGATGTCCTCGGGCACCCGGCGCCCGGCCTCGAGCTGCGCGCGGATGAGACCGATCGCCATGTCGTCGTTCGCGGCGAACACCGCGGTCACGGTGCCGTCGCCGGCCAGTTCCCGGCCCGCCGCGTAGCCGGACGCGGCCGACCAGTCGCCCTCGACGACCGGCGGCTCGTCCGCGCCGTGGGCTCGCAGCCCCTCGCGCCAGCCGGCGAGACGGTCCCGTGCCGAATACCACCGCTGCGGGCCGGCCAGGTGATGGACGGTCGCGTGCCCCAGCTCCAGCAGGTGCTCGGTCGCGGCCCGCGCGAGCCGGCCCGCGCCGACCCTGGCGGTCACCACCTGCGGCGCGGCGAAGGTGGGCGGCGCGCCGAGGACCAGGACCGGCACGTCGACGCTGATGAGGCCGACGCCCTCGTCGATCGGCTCGGAGATGACGACGCCGTCCACGCCCTGGCCCAGCAGCGACGTCAGGGCGCTCGCGATGCCGCCCGGGTCGCCCTCGATCGTGGCGGCCACCCGCAGCGTGTAGCCCACCTCCCGGACCGCCCGCTCGATGCCCATGAGCCACGACGCCGGCCCGTACAAGGCGCTGCCGAGCGTCACCACGCCGATCGACCGGGTCCGCCCGGAGGCCAGCGCCCGGGCCGCCTGGTTGCGCCGGTAGCCGAGCTCCGCGGCGGCGTCCAGGACCCGCCGGCGCACGTCGGCCGAGACATACTGCTCGTCGTTGAGGACCCTGGACACCGTCTTTTGGGAGACGCCGGCCAGCCGCGCGACGTCCACGCTGCGCGGCGTCGGAGGGCTTCCACCCGGCCTCGCCAGTCGCGTCATGGCACCTCCCGCCGCCGGCCATCGTCCTCTATGATTGCGCTGTCATGTCTACGCAGTCAGACGCTCGCCATCAAGATCCCGTAACCCGCCCGTGACGCTGGCGAAGCACGTTTCTTACCAGCACCCTAACCCCAGTTTCGAACCGAACAGGTCAGGCCGGGCCGCCCGCCGACTTCACCGAAGACGGCAGTGCTGCTGTCCACGCCTTCGGCGTGTCACGCGGCCGGGCGCCGCAGAGGCGAATCGGTTCGCTACTCGATCGGCGCCGCGTCGGTGGGCCGGCGACACGGAGTGCCTGAGCGCGATGCCCTAGCACTCCGGAAGGGTCGTACTATCGGCGGCCACTCGAAGCTTGCGAGGCGTCAGGAGCAGGGAGTAACCGTCTTGAAACCTTGACTTTACGCTCGATGCACCCATTAATACGTACCTATGTATTTGGCCGCAACCACCCTTCCCGGGTGGTCGGCGACGCCGGCAGCTTTGTCGAATCGATTCGAGTATCGGCCTTGAGGCTGTGCCCTGAACCGGTGTTGCGGAGTTGGCGGATGAGTCACAGGAGGTAACCGTGCATCGTACGAACGTCCGCTGGGGTGGCCGATTGTCGGCGTGGGCCAGAGGGTTGGCCGCGACCGTGGCGCTCGCCCTGCCCCTGACGCTGGGTGGCCTGACCCTGGCGCCCCCCGGGTCGGCCCTGGCCGCGCCGGTCGAGACGCAGAGTGTCGCGGCCGCCGGACCTGACGGTGTGGCGGCCGGTAACGCCGCGATCACCTCGATCGACCTGAGCGGGACCTGGGGCTTCACGCCCGCGGGCCGGGCGGCGACCACGATCGCGGTGCCCGGTGGCGGCTGGTACAAACAGGGCTTCACCGACGTGAACGAGGCGGTGTACTCGCGCAGCATCACCGTGCCGGACTCGGGGCAGCCGCAGTCGACCTGGATCGAGTTCGGCGCCGTCAACCACCAGGCGACACTCTCCGTCGACGGCCGCGTGGTCGCCACCCAGACGACGGCGTTCACCCCGTCGAACTTCGACATCAGCGCATACGCGGCGCCCGGCACCACCCACACGATCACGGTGAACGTGAAGGGCCGCGGCGCGTTGAAGGCATCCAACGGCCGGTACCTGGTGCCCGACGCCGCCACGTGGTCCGAGGCGATACCGCAGGGGATCTTCGGGTCCGCGTTCCTGCGGGTGTACCCGGCGGTGTACGTCAGCGACACATTCGTGCGTACGTCGGTGGCGAACAAGACGCTGACCTACGACGTGACGGTGCGGAACACGTCGGGCAGTTCCCGGTCGGTGACGTTGACCGGGTCGCTGTCGTCCAGCAACGGAACGGCTTTCAGCTACCCGGCACTGCCCAGCCGTACGGTCACCGTGGCGGCCCGCTCGACCGTGATCGTGACCGTCGGGCCGGTCGCGTGGAACCTCGACAGCACCTCGTACTGGTGGCCCAATGTGCCGTACCGGTCGGGGTACCGGGCGCAGTTGCACGGGCTGACGGTGCATGCCGTCACCGACGACGGCCGGACGAGCGACGCCGAGTACCGGTTCGGGTTCCGGGAGGCTACCCAGAACGGTGACTACTACTACCTCAACGGCGTGCGCGTGAACTTCCGCGGCGACAACCTCCAGGGTGGCGACTATGACCGGATCAACAACGGCGGCAAGGGCGACGCGTACCACACCCTGCCCGGCTTCCTGCCCCCGTCGTCCGGCAACGGCGGCTGGCCGCAGGCGGTGGACAACTACCAGCGGCTGAACTACAACGTGGTGCGCATCCACCAGGAGCCCGGGAGCCCGTACATGTTGGATGTCGCCGACGAGATGGGCCTGATGATCATCGACGAGGTCGCGATTCGCGGCTCCCAATCCTCGCAGGAGTGGCAGAACTCCGTCGGGCGCGACAACATGGTCAACCACGCCCGTGCGCTGGTCCTGCGCGACCGCAACCACCCCGCGATCATCCGCTGGAGTCAGAACAACGAGCCGAACCAGAGCGGCCAGGATTCCGAACAGTTCGAGAAGGACCTGTACGCGGCGATGAACGGCGCCGACGGCACCCGGCCGATCATTGTCGAGGTGGGCGTCGGCGGGAATGTCAGCCTGTATCCCGGGATGACGTACGCCAACTTCGCGGTGATCCCGCACTACGTCGACGGCTTCGGCAGGTACGGGGAGGGCCTGATCACCGTGAATGGGCGGCCCGACGGCGAGGGCGAGTTCATCTGGCCGGCATGCAACAACAAGCAGGGCTTCGAGTGGTTCGCCACGGCAACCCTGGCCAAGCGCGGCAAGGGCGCCACCGACCTGCGCCCCTACACGCTGCTGTCCGCCTGGGCCAGCGTGGTGCCCGGCGTGCGGTCCACCGACTTCACCCCGGAGGAGGGCGGTCGCCCCATCTACGGCGCCGACAACCTGCCCGACCCGTGGAGCAACCCGCAGATCCAGCGCGTGCAGGCGGCGTTCAACCCGGTGGCCGCGGTCGACCTCCCCTACTGGTCCGCCTCCGGCAATTCGGACTCGAACGGCACCTTCCCGCTGCCGCAGGCGGTACCCAGCTACGCCCGAAACGCCACTGTGACCCGCAACATCACCGTCTTCAACGACGACGTCACCAACACCTCGGTGGGCTTCACCTGGACCGCCCGGCTCGACAGCCCGACCGGCACTGTCGTCGCGTCCGGCAGCACCACCCTGACCATCCCACTCGGCTCACGGGTCACCCAACCGGTGTCCTTCACCGCCCCCGCCACCGGAAGCCGGGTGTACCTGCAGCTGTCGACCGCGAAGTCCGGCAGCACCGTCTTCACCGACGCGGTCGAGTACCTCAACCTCAGTGGAAGCGGCGGAACCGGGCCCGCAGCAGGCACCTACCGCATCGTCAACCGCAACAGCGGCAAGCCCCTCGCCATCGCCGGCAACTCCACCGCCGACGGCGCCAAGGCGGTCCAGCAGAGCGGCACCCCCACGTGGACGATCAGCACCACGCAGGACGCCTACACCCTGCGCTACACCGCCTCCGGAAAGGTGCTGGACGTCAACGGCGGCAGCACCACGGCGGGCCTGCAACTGCAGCAGTGGTCAGCCAATGGCGGCACCAACCAGATGTGGTACCTGCGACCCACCGGTGACGGCTACTACACCATCGTCAGCCAGGCCAGCGGACTGGCAGCCGACGTTTCCGCCGCCTCGACCAGCGACGGGGCGCAGGTCGTGCAGTGGACCGCCAACGGCGGGACCAACCAGCAGTGGCAGTTCGTAGCCTCCTGACCAGTGGCAGAGGTGAGTGTCAAGTTCGGCCGCCGGTAACGGGCTGCCGATTGTCGCGCCGACTCGGGGGCACGGTTTGTGCCTCCGAGTCGGGCGCGATCCCATCATGGTGGGACACGAGCTACCGATCCGGACAGACGCGGGCCAGGTCCGCTCGCTACCCGTACGTGAGCCAGGCCCGGGCGTCGCGGCTGAGTGCACGGACGGTCGAACGCGCGTACTGGCAGTTGGAGTCCGCTGGCTACTCCCGAACCATCTTGCGGACGCAGCTGAGCCACCGAGATCAGCGATGACTACATGCTCTACATCTGGCGCGCTCAAGAGGGACGGCCTCTCGGCGTACTTGACACACCTCGTGGGGTAGTGCGCAGCATGTCGTGGCAAGACGCCCTCATCATCGCCTACGACGACGGCACGATCATGAGCTGGGACGTACGCAATAACCCCGCGCAGGTTCCGGCTGAAGGCAGTGAGCACCGTGCGCTCAACAGCGAACGATATGGCTTGCCGCCAAAGCCAGTCGACTAAAAGTTCACCAGCGTGCAAAACGGCTCTCGTGGTGGCCCGCCGATGTCAGACAGAGAGGCCGTAGCGGACTGAATCCAACTTGATGGCTGCACACTTACACATGGTTATGGCGGTCAGTCTTGAGTCAGCCCTGGCCGTACCGTAACCTATGAGCATGTGCACCCCAGGTTGGTACACATATGATGCGTACAAGAGTTCGAATCCCCCCTCGGACACGAACCATAACCCCACGGTGCGCGCTGAGATCCACTGCAGCGCGCACCGTTTGCGTTTCGGTCTCGTAGGTGAGTCGGAGTCCGAGTTGCCGGTGGACCTCGGCTTTGTCGTCGGGGTCGGCTTCGCGCAGCACGGTGGCGATGTCGCCGAGCGCGGTCACCAGGGCCGAAATCTCTGCTCGGCTCATCCGGCGCGGGGTGGTGCCCGCGATGGCGCGTTCGGTCTGGGTCTGCGCGATCCGGGCGGTGACAACCGCCGGGTCGGCGCACTGCGTGCCTCGGGCGGCGTGGTGTGGGACAACCGACGGTATGGTTCCCTGTACGTCATCGACGCACCCGGGCTACGTCAACAGCTCCGCCGACAAATCCCCGTGGTGCACGTTGGCCAGGTTGACGCGGTTGATGCTGTCCGCCTGGCCTTCCCCGACGTTCGGTGGACCGTGGTTGCTCTTACCTGTCCCCGAGACGTGGCGGAACGAACGAGTCGTCAAGGTGAGCTTGACGCCGTAGGGCGTGGCGGTTCGGTCACCGGGGCGGCTCGACGTCAACCAACTCGGCGTCCAGCAGATCGGCTGCATCCTCGACGATGGCCACGAATTCCTCCGGTGGGATCCTGGCGACGAAGACCTTGCCCAGGTCATCCGGAAAGGGATGGTCTGGCCGCCAGAACGCGAAGCCGATCACTAGGTCGTCGTCAAGGTAGGCGTACATGGAGACGTTGTCGACGGTCTCGCCCCACTGCATGAACCAGAACTGCTCCCGAAACTCCGTGTCGTCTGCGTGGAGCAGCCGGAAGATCTCCTCCGGCGTGCGGCCCGGGAAGGGACAGGGCTTGACGTCGCGTCGGCGCACCTGCGCCGCGCTCGACCGCATAACGCGGATGAAGAACGGGAGGAAGGCGTAGTTGTCCTCGGTGGGCAGTCTCTTGCCAGCCGCCCAGAGGTCGACGACGCGGATTTGGTGCGGCTCGACCTCGCCGATCTCCAACGCGAACGTGGCCCGGTCACCGAAGCGTCGTGTCATCAGCCCACGGGCGCAGTCATAAGGAAGGCCGTGCCTGACGGGGTAGCTTGCCATCCCTCGGCCAACGCCTTGCGGACAATCGCAGCGACCGCCGACGGGAGAACGGGCACGGCCGACCCGCCAATCCAGTTACTTGGATGGTCCTGAGGCATGCTGACCAGCAACACCCTGGCCTTGCAATCGACCTGTTCTACAGCGACAGCGAGCGGTCGCTCACACAGCCCTTGGACATAGGTTGGTTTGCCGCGCACTCGCCACCTGTAGGTGACCCCGTCAACAGTTATGAGTCGAGAGCCCTTCTTGACCAACGACATGACAACCCTCCTCGACGCCAGATGGCCGTGCCCGTAGCATGCCCGATGCGGCGGTCAGTATGGGGTAGCGCGGGACGCGACCAGCGAGGCAGACACGCTGCGTGCCGCCTGCCCCAGAATGTCTCTATGCGTCGTTTAGATCAACGCGGTTTCCAAGCTGAGCGTGGGCCGCGGCCCTAGTCACCTTGCTTGGGCTGGAAGTAGCGCTGATTGATCCGTGCAGCGCCGCCGGGCTTCCCAACCAGAATCTGACGCCCCTGCGTGAGGGTAGCCGTAGACCTGCTGAGAGGCTGCCGGGCATAGCAGGTGCCGCAGAACGCACGGATATGCGAATCGGGCTTGCCGCACGGTACCTCCGGGCACCAGGTCAATTACCGCTGGTCCAGCCCGCTCATGCCGATGAGGGTGTCGGCGCGAACTTCGCTGCCGGTTCGAGTTGCGCTGTGGACTCATGCTGATGCGGTTCTGTAGGTCGAAGCCCGAGTACCG
>NZ_JBIAKN010000013.1:0-144293 GCF_042872475.1 Micromonospora sp. NPDC005252
ATCACCTTGCTCGACACAAGCTGATCTATCAGAAGTCCCGTTCGCGTCTCCAAAGCCCTTGACTCAAGTCCCGATCGCCAAACGCAACAGCGTTGACAACAAGGATCGAGCGTGATCATGAAGGCTGCGCGAAGGTGGCGGACGAGCGGCCGGCGGGAGGCGGCCGGGTGGCCCCGCCGCCGTGCTCGGTTGAGGGGTGAGCTGGGCGGGTAGGCTCGCAGGTCGGGCACCCACACCCCGGGTGACCGGCGGCCACCCGACCGGGCGGCCACGAGCGGGGCTGCCGGACCGGCGGCCACGACCGGGCGGATCCCGTACGACGGGATGACGCCGAGGAAGCGCAGCCATGATCAGTGTTTTCGACCTCTTCAGCGTCGGCATCGGGCCGTCCAGCTCGCACACGGTCGGGCCGATGCGGGCCGCCCGTACGTTCGTGGCCGGGCTCAAGGCCGACGGGCTGCTCACCGAGACGGCGCGGGTGCAGGCCGAGCTGTTCGGTTCGCTGGGCGCGACCGGGCACGGGCACGGAAGCGACCGGGCGGTGCTGCTGGGGCTGGCCGGCGAGGCGCCGGAGACGGTCGACACCGACACCGTCGGTCCTCGGGTCGAGCGGATCCGCGCCGAGCGGCGGATCAGTCTGCTGGGTGCGCACGAGATCGACTTCGATCCGGACCGGGACCTGACGCTGCACCGTCGCCGGTCGCTGCCGTACCACCCGAACGGGATGACCTTCGTGGCCTTCGACGCGGCCGGGGAGCAGGTCCGGGCCCGCAGCTACTACTCCGTCGGCGGTGGCTTCGTGGTGGACGAGGCGGCGGCGGGCGCGGACCGCATCAAGCCGGACAGCACGCGGGTGCGATACCCGTTCCTGACCGGGGCGCAGCTCCTCGACGTCACCACCCGCACCGGGCTGTCAATCAGCGAGGTGATGCTCGCCAACGAGCGCTCGTGGCGCAGCGAGGCGGAGATCCGGGCCGGCCTGCTGGAAATCTGGCGGGTCATGCGGGAGTGCGTGCAGCGCGGCTATGAGCGGGACGGCGTACTCCCTGGTGGTTTGAAGGTCCGGCGGCGCGCGGCGGAGTTGCGGCGCGGCCTGGAGGCGGAGGTCGGGACGCCCGATCCGCTGCACGCCATGGACTGGGTGACGCTGTTCGCCCTCGCGGTGAACGAGGAGAACGCGGCCGGCGGTCGGGTGGTGACCGCGCCGACGAACGGCGCGGCGGGGATCATCCCGGCGGTGCTGCACTACTACAGCCGCTTCATCGAAAAAGCCGACGACGACGGCGTGGTGCGGTTCCTGCTGGCGGCCGGCGCGATCGGCGTGCTGTTCAAGGAGAACGCGTCGATCTCCGGCGCGGAGGTCGGCTGTCAGGGTGAGGTCGGCTCGGCCTGCTCGATGGCGGCGGCGGGGCTGGCCGAGGTGCTCGGTGGCACTCCGGAACAGGTGGAGAACGCCGCCGAGATCGGGATGGAGCACAACCTCGGGTTGACCTGTGACCCGGTGGGTGGCCTGGTGCAGATCCCCTGCATCGAGCGGAACGCGGTGGCTAGCATCAAGGCGATCACGGCCGCCCGGTTGGCCCTGCGCGGCGACGGCGTGCACAAGGTGTCGCTGGACAAGGTCATCAAGACCATGCGGGAGACGGGCGCCGACATGAAGGTCAAGTACAAGGAGACGGCGCGGGGCGGTCTGGCCGTCAACGTGATCGAGTGCTGAACCCCGCCGATTCGGGGCATTCGTTCACCGACTGCTAACCTGGCGTCCGTTTTCAGGAGGCGGGAGGCTGCGGTGACCTCTGGCGTCGCGGCCCTGTGGTCGCACCGCAACTCGCTGCGCATCCTGGTCCGACGGGATCTGGCGGTCAAGTACCAGCAGTCGGTGCTGGGTTACTTCTGGTCGCTGATCGAGCCACTCGGCATGGGCGCCATCTACTGGTTCGTCTTCGGGGTGCTCTACTCCCGCGACACCGGTCGGCACCTCGGCGAGGCGGCCGGGTCGTACCCGTTGTTCCTGATCACCGGGATCTTCGCCTGGATGTGGGCCAGTTCGGCGCTGAGCGAGGCCACCAACGCGCTGACCGGCCAGTCCCGGCTGATCACCACGATGAACGTGCCGCGGCAGGTGTTCCCGATCGGCCGGGTCACCGGTCGGTTCGCCGAGTACGCGGCCGGCCTGCCGATCCTGATCGGCATCGCGGTGATCTACGCGGCGCGTGGCAAGATCCACCCCGGGTGGTCGCTGCTCGCCCTGCCGCTCGCGGTGGCGGTGCAGGCGGTGCTGCTGATCGGGCTGGCCCTGCTGTTGTCCGCGTGGAACGTGCTGATGCGCGACGTGGAGCGGTTCCTGCGGCTGATCATCCGGGTGCTGTTCTACGCCACGCCGATCATCTATCCGCTCAGCCTGGTCCGGGAGTCCGGCCTGCCGGGCTGGCTGAAGGTGGCGTACGAGCTGAACCCGCTGGTCGGGATCTTCCAGCTGCACCACGCGATCTGGTACCCGGACGAGTTCCCGGACACCCGCCTGCTCGCCACCACGGTCGTCGGCAGCCTGCTGGTGCTGGCCGCCGGTTGGTGGTCGTTCCGCCGGTTGGAACCCGCCGTGCTCAAGGAACTCTGACGTGGCCGCGCCGATCATCGAGGCGGACGGTCTGGGCATCCGGTTCGTCCGCAACCGGCGCCGCCAACTGCGGCTGCGCGAGCTGTTCATCCACCGGGGCGCCCGGGGCGCCCTGCCCGGCCAGTTCTGGCCGCTGCGCGACGTGTCGTTCACCGTCGAGCCGGGCGAGACCGTCGGGGTGATCGGCCGCAACGGCACCGGCAAGAGCACCCTGCTGCGGCTGATCGCCGGGGTGCTCATCCCCGACGAGGGCGACATCCGGGTGCACGGCGCGGTGGCGCCGCTGCTGGAGTTGTCCGCCGGCTTCTCCAACGACCTGACCGGGCGGGAGAACCTGCACCTGGTCGGTGGGCTGCACGGGCTGTCGACGAGCTACCTGAAGCGGCACTTCGACGAGATCGTCGAGTTCGCCGGTGAGCAGGTGGAACGGGCCATCGACACGTCGGTGCGGCACTACTCGTCGGGAATGAAGGTGCGGCTCGGCTTCGCGATCATCTCGCACCTGCCGCACCCGATCCTGTTGATGGACGAGGTGACCGCGGTCGGCGACGCGGAGTTCCGCAAGAAGTGTTACGCGACGATTGAACGTCTGCTCGGGGAGGGGCGCACGCTCGTGCTGGTGTCACACAACGAAAAGGACCTGACCCGGTTCTGCCGTCGGGGGTTGTACCTCGACGCGGGCCGGTTGACGCTCGACGGCACCATCGCCGAGGCGCTCGACGCGTACCACGCCGCGGTTCCGCGGTGACGCTCGCGATCGTGCTCGCCGCCGGGACGGCCGCGGCGAGCCTGCGCACCGCGTCCGGCGAGCCGCTGGCCGACCGACTCGCCGCCCAGCTGCGCCGGGCCGGAGCGGCCGACGTGCGCTTCGCCGCCACCCTCGACGAGCTGGCCGCGCTGGCCGATACCGCCGACGGGCCGCTGCTGATCAGTGGCACCGACCTGGTGGCGCACACCGCCGTACTGCGGCACCTCGCCACCAGCCCGGTGGGACCGACCGTGGCACTGGTGCTGACCGACCCGCCGGTGCCCGGACGGACCGCCGTGCGCGAGGAGCGCGGCCAGATCGTCGACGCCGGCCCGCTGGACGCCCTCGACGGTGACGCCACCGGCGTGTTCGGTGGCGCGTTGCGCGTCGGCGTCGACGACCTGCCGACCCTGGCCGCCGCCGCGCGGGCCGCCGCCGTCGGCGCGCGACCCCTTGCCGCCCCGATCGGGCCGGCCGGTGACGTGTCGCCGCTGCCGGCGGGCGGGGGCGCCGGCCACGACGAGCCCGGGCCCGCCGTGGACCGGCTCGTCGCGGGTCTCGCGGCGCTCGGCACCCTGATCTTCGCCCAGCGGGTACGCCTCCTCGTCGCGCACCGGGTCGAGGACCCGGCCGGGCTGGTCGCCGCCGAGGCGGCGGTGACGGCGGTCGACGAGGACCGCGCCGAGCTGCGGCTGTCGGTGAAGGAGCGGGACGACTTCTTCTCCACGTACTTCGTCAGCACCTGGTCGCCGTACGTGGTCCGGCTCGCGGCCCGGCTGCGGCTCACCCCGACCGGGGTCACGGTGATCTCGGTGCTGTTCGCGCTGGCCGCCGCCGTGCTGTTCGGGGTCGGCGGGCGACCCGCGCTGGTCGGCGGCGCGGTGCTGCTCTACCTCGGCTTCGTGCTGGACTGCGTGGACGGTCAGCTGGCCCGCTACACCCGGCACTTCAGCGCGTGGGGCGGCTGGCTGGACACGATGGCCGACCGGGCGAAGGAGTACCTGGTCTACGCCGGCCTGGGCTTTGGAGTCAGTCACGCCGGGCTGGGCAACGGCTGGGCGTTGGCGATCGCCGCGATGACGTTGCAGACCGTCCGGCACATGACCGACACCTGGTACGGGGTGCTGCACGACGAGGCGGCACGCCGGCCCCGGACGGCGGCGGGAGCCAGCGGCGGTATCGGTGACCGGCTGAACGCCGCGTCGACGCGGGTGCAGGCGGACACGGGCTCGCTGTCGTACTGGCTGAAGCGGACCGTGGTGTTCCCGATCGGTGAGCGGTGGGCGCTGATCGCGCTGACCGTGGCGCTGTTCAATCCGTTGGTCAGCCTCATCGCGGTGCTGGTCTGGGGTGGGTTGGCGTTCGCGTACACCGGGGCGTTGCGCACGTTGCGGGCCCGCTGGATGTGGGTGCCGGTGCTGGACACGGTCGACGCGACCCTGCACCGCGACGACGGCCCGCTGGCCCGCCGGCTGCCGGTGGTCCGCCCGATGGGGCCGCTCACCCTGGCGGTGATCGCCGCGCTCGGCCCGGCGGTGCTGCTTGTCGTCGCCCTGCTGGGCGACTCGCCGGCAGGGCTGCGGTGGGCGGTGCCGGTGGCGTTGCTGGTGCTGCTGGCCGGTGGCCTCGGCGCCGGGGCCGCGCACAACGGCCCGCTGGACTGGCTGGTGCCGGCGGCGCTGCGGGCCGCCGAGTACCTGTTCGCGATCGCCGTCGGGGTGGTCGGCGACGCGCCGGGCTGGCTGATCTTCGGCTACGTCTTCGTGCTCACCGTGCACCACTACGACCTGACGGCGCGACTGGAGAAGCGGCAGACGGCGCCGCCGCTGCACGTCGCCACGCTGGGCTGGGACGGACGTTCGGTGCTGCTGGCCCTCGCGGCGATTGTCGGCATCGTGAGTATCGGCATGGCTACACTCGGTGCGTACCTTCTCGTGGTTTTCGTGGCGAGCGTCGTCCTGGCCTGGTTCGTCCGGCCGGCCCGTAGCGCGCGGGCGTCGGCCGCGCCGGTGGGCGCGGGAGGTGTCGCGCCGCGCTGACGGAGGGACGGCCGGATGACCCTGATCAGTTTCGTGGTGCCGGCCTTCCGGGTGCAGGGATATCTGCGCGAGTGCCTGGACTCGGTCCTCGGCCAGCCGGTGACCGACCTCGAGGTGATCGCCGTCGACGACTGCTCGCCCGACGCCAGCGGCGAGATCATCGACGAGTACGCGGCCCGCGACCAGCGGGTCCGGTCGGTCCGGCTGTCGGAGAACGTCGGCCTCGGTCCAGCCCGCAACATCGGGCTGGACCAGGCCGTCGGCGAGTACGTGTGGTTTCTCGACGGGGACGACTGGCTGGCGCCGGACTGCCTGCGGGAGGTGGCCGAGCGACTGCGCGCGACCCGGCCGGACGTGCTGCTGGTGGACCACGTCCGGACGCACTGGAACGACACCGCCACCCGCAGCGCGATGGCCGAGGTGTTCCCGGAGTCGCCCGGGGCGGCCACTTTCCGGCTGCGGGACCGGCCGGAGGCGATGCGGCTGCTGCACACCGCCTGGAACCGGCTGGTCCGCCGCGAGTTTCTGGTCGAGCTGGGGTTGCGCTTCTCGGACGGCTGGTACGAGGACGTCTCGTTCAGCTACCCGGTGCTGATGGCGGCGCAGCGGATCGGCGTACTGGATCGGGTCTGCGTCAACTACCGGCAGCGCCGTGCCGGCGCGATCACGAAGACCAGAGGGGACCGGCACTTCGAGGTGTTCCCGCAGTGGCACCGGGTCTTCCACCTGATGGACGCCTGGTCGCCGGCGGTGGACGCGCTGCGGCCGGCGGTCTTCGAACGGATGATCTGGCACTACCTGACCGTGCTGGGCAACGGTCAGCGGATCGCCCCGGAACTGCGGCCGGCGTTCTTCGCGCAGATCACCGCCGACTACGCGCGGTGGCTGCCAGAGGGCGGGTACCCCGTGCCGGAGGGCGTCGAGGGAGTCAAGCACCGGCTGGTGGCGGCCGGCCGGTGGCGGACGTTCAGCGCGTTGCGGGCCGCCAGCCGGGCCCGCGACACGGCCCGGAGGCAGGCGCGTACCGCCCGTCGTCGGGTCGGGCCGGTGGCCCGGCGTGGCGCGCGGCTGACCCGCGACGGGCTGCTGCACGAGTACTACCGGGCGGAGCTGCGCCGGCCGGTGGACCCGACGCTCGCGGTGTACGCGGCCTACTGGTACCGCGGGTACTCCTGCAACCCGGCCGCGATCTACGAGGCGGCCCGCCGGCTGGCCCCCGAGGTGCGGGGGGTGTGGATCGTGCGCCGCGACCGGGTGGACGATGTCCCGGCCGGGGTGGAGTACGTCGTCGCCGGTACCCCGGCGTACTACCGGGTCCTCGCGCGGGCCCGGTGGTTGGTCAACAACGTCAACTACCCGGACTTCGTGCGCAAGCGGCCGGAGCAGGTGCACGTGCAGACCCACCACGGCACCCCGGTCAAGGTGATGGGGCTCGACCAGCAGCGCTACCCGGTCGGCGCGGGCCGGATGGACTTCGCCGGCCTGCTGCGCCGGGTGGACCGCTGGGACTACAGCGTCAGCGCCAACAGCTTCTCCACCCAGATGTGGGACCGCGCCTATCCGGCCACCTACACGACGCTTGAGGTGGGCTATCCGCGCAACGACCGGCTGGTCACGGCCAGTCCGGACGAGGTACGCCGGCTCCGCGCGGAGTTCGGCTTCGGGCCCGACGAGCAGGTGGTCCTGTACGCCCCGACGCACCGCGAGCACCTGCCCGGCTACCGGCCGCCCTTCGACCCGGACCGGTTCGTCGCCGCGCTCGGTGACTCGGGACGGCTGCTGATGCGCAGCCACTACTTCCACGACCGGGAGCGCCGGCCCGGCTGGCCGCTGGACTTCCAGCGGGTGCGCGACGTCAGCGGCTACCAGCGGGTGGAGGACCTCTACCTCGTCGCCGACGTGCTGGTCACCGACTACTCCTCGGCGATGTTCGACTATGCGGTGCTGGACCGGCCCATCGTGCTCTACACACCGGACTGGGAGGCGTACCGCCTGGCCCGGGGTGTCTACTTCGACGTCACCGCGGAGCCACCGGGGGCTGTGGCCACCACGTTCGCCGACCTGCTCGACCTGTTCCGCACGGACGCGGTGCGCTCGGACGCCGCGCACAAGGCCCGCCAGCACTTCCGGGGCCGGTTCTGCCGCCTGGACGACGGGCAGGCGGCTGAGCGGGTGGTGCGCCGGGTGTTCCTCGGCGAACAGCCCGAACCGTCGGCGGGCTGCTGACCGCGACGACACCTCGTCCCGGCGTAATAGCGGCGTCATGGGCCGAACACGAGACGTTTACCCGATGTGCGAATCGAATGATCCTGGTCACAGTCTTGTGGGGGTTCGGCCGACGACCTGGGGGAGGTGACGGTGAGCACCGTCGCGCTCAAAGATGTGACCAAAGTTTTCAAGGACGGCACGTTGGCCGTCGACAGCATAAATCTGGACGTGAACGACGGCGAGTTCATGGTGTTGCTGGGGCCATCCGGCTGCGGCAAGTCCACAGTGCTGCGCATGATCGCCGGTCTGGAGGACCCGACGCAGGGCGCGGTGCTGCTGGACGGGGAGCTGGCCAACGACCTGCCGCCACGCGACCGCAAGATCGCGATGGTCTTCCAGGACTTCGCGCTCTATCCGCACATGACCGTTGGCGACAACATCGCCTTTCCGCTGCGGCTGGCCGGTGTCGAACCGGAGCCGCGCGGTGAGCGGGTCACCGACGTCGCGAGTGCCCTGGGCATCAGCGACGTGCTCGCCCGCAAGCCGGGCCAGCTCTCCGGCGGCCAGCGCCAGCGGGTCGCCATGGGCCGCGCAATCGTCCGACGACCGGGGCTGTTCCTGATGGACGAGCCGCTGTCGAACCTGGACAGTGGGCTGCGCGCCGAGCTGCGCGCGGAGATCTCCGGGCTGACCCGGGAGCTGGGCGTCACCACCGTCTACGTCACCCACGACCAGGCCGAGGCGCTGACCATGGCCGACCGGGTGGCCATCATGCGCCGCGGCGTGCTCCAGGACGTGGGCACACCCACCCAGGTGTACGGCCGCCCGGCGACGCTCTACGTGGCCGCCTTCCTGGGCAGCCCCCGGATGAACCTGCTGGAGGCGTCGGTCTACGTCCACCTCGACCGGTACGTCACGCTCAACCTCGGTGACCAGTCGCTCTACCTGCCGTGGAACGACATCCGCAGCCGGGCGGTGGCGCATTACCACGGCGAGCGGATCGTGGTCGGGATGCGGGCCGAGGCGCTCACCCCGGTCGCCCCGGACAGCCCCGGTGACGTGCTGCGCGGCCGGATCCGCTACCTGGAGCACCACGGGCACGAATCGCTGGCGTTCCTCGACATCGGGGCGACCGCGATCGTCGTGGACGAGATGGGTGCGCCTCTGGACCCGCCGCCCGTTGGCCAGCGAGGACTGCGCCGGTTCGGTGCGGTGATGCAGCGGCTCACCGGCAAGCCGGTGGAGCCCCAGGAGGTCTCGAACGGCGCCACGCGGACCAGCGTCCTACCCGACCCGGGCCGGCACCACCGTCGCCCGGCCGAGTTGGCGGTGCGGCTGGCGCCGTACCCGGCGGTCACCGCCGGTCATCCGCTCGCCGTGTCGGTTCGGATGGACGCGCTGCACTTCTTCGACGAGCGCGGGGCCCGGATCGACGTGGGTTGGCGGTGACGCCACGCCGTAGCGGGGTGGCGGGAGGTCCGTCCGGTGTCCTACCGTCTGCCCACCTAGTCCACTATGTGACACACCGAAAGGGGTGCACCCGTGTCGGGTGACCGTCCCAGCCCGCTCGTCATCGAGCGCATCCTGCGCGACCGGCAGGGCATCTGGCAGCAGATCGTGGCCGAGGGCGACCTCAACGCGCTGACCGGGCGGATGCTGGCCAGCTCCGCCATCGCGCTCGCCTGCTACGGCGCGGTGCTCGGGGCGTTCCACAGCCCGCTGATGGCGCTCACGTCCGCGCTGAAGCTGCCGCTGCTGTTCCTGGTCACGCTGGCCATCTGCCTGCCCACGCTCTACCTGTTCAACCTGGTGTTCGGCGCCCGGCTGTCGGTGCGCCAGTCGCTGGCGCTGGTGATGGTCGCGATCACGGTCACCTCGATGCTCGCGGTGGCGTTCGCACCGATCAGCCTCTTCTTCCTGATCACCGCGCCCGACTACGGCTTCTTCAAGCTGCTCAACGTCGCCATCCTGACACTGTCGGCGCTGGTCGGGCTGCGCTTCCTGACGGGCGGGATGCAGGTGCTCAACGACCACGGCCTGCTCGCCCCGGCGGTGGCCACGGCCGGGGCCGCGGGCCAGGTCAACGCCCAAGCGCCGGCGGTGCCGGCTGCCGTGCCGGCCGGTTCGGTGCCGGCCAGCGTGCCCGCCGGTGCGGCCTCGTCCACCGATGCGGGTGCCGAGCCGGTCGCCGTGTCGGCAGGAGCAGCGGTGGCGGGGTCGGCCGCGAACGGTGGCACGCCCGCTGCGGCGCCGACGGTGCAGACCCCGGCTCAGGTGCCCGCGCATGTCCCGGCCCAGTGGGGCGGACAGCCGGCCACCGGCTCGTTCCCGCCCGGCATGATGCCGCCCGGCTACCCGGCGGCGCAGCGTCCGTGGGCCACCCCGCCGGCCCGGCGCGGCGAGCCGACGCAGCGGCCGGCCAGCATGACGCTGCTCTACATCTGGATCCTGCTCTTCGGGTTCGTCGGCACCCAGTTGGCGTGGACGCTGCGTCCGTTCTTCGGTGACCCGGGTCAGGATTTCTCGCTCTTCCGCAGCATCGACGGCAACTTCTACGCGGAGATCCTGCGGACGATCGCCAACCTCTGACCCGTCGGTAGCCGGGAAAAACCCTGGTTGCCGCCCTGGTTACCGAGAAGTAACGTCGGGCTATGACCATCGACTCCCGCCAGGTGGCGGCCGGCATCCTGGAAGCGGTGCCGTTCGCCCGTACGCTCGGCATCGAATTCGTCGAGGTGGCACCGGAGGCGGACGGCGGGGTGCGGGCCGTCGTCCGACTCCCCGACACGCCGGCCACCCACAACCACGTCGGCGGCCCGCACGCCGGGGCGATGTTCACGCTCGGCGAGACGGCCTCCGGCGCGGTCGTGCTGGCCGCCTTCGGGCAGCTGCTCGATCGTTGCGTGCCGCTCGCCGTCCGGGCCGAGATCGCCTACCGCAAGCTGGCCCGGGGGCCGGTGCTGGCCGCCGCGCGGCTCGGGCGGCCCGCCCCGGAGGTGATCGCCGAGCTGGAGTCCGGTCGGCGGCCCGAGTTCGCCGTCGAGGTGGAGATCGCCACCGAGGACGGCACACCCACCTCGGCGATGACGGTGATCTGGACGTTGCGGCCGAACTGAGCGAGGCCACGGGCGGCCGAAAACGGGTTTGCGGGCCGGGCCGGGTGGTTAGATTCGTACCGTGCTGGGCCTACCTGCTCATGTGACCGCCTGTCTCTTCGATCTGGACGGTGTGCTGACGCAGACCGCCCGGGTGCACAACGCCGCCTGGACGAAGACGTTCGACGAGTTCCTGCGGCAGCGGGCCACGGCAACCGGAGAACCCTTCCAGCCGTTCGACCCCGGCCCGGACTACAACCGCTACGTCGACGGCCGGCCCCGCGCCGACGGCGTCCGGTCGTTCCTCGGCTCCCGGGGGATCGTGCTCCCCGAGGGCAGCCCCGACGACCCGCCGGACGCCGACACCGTCAACGGTGTCGGCAACCGCAAGAACGTCCTGCTGCTGGAACAGCTGCGCACCTCCGGAGTCGAGGTCTACCCGGGTTCGGTGCGTTATCTGCGGGCGGCGGCCGCCGCCGGGCTGCGTCGGGCGGTGGTCACCGCGAGCGCCAACGGGCGCGAGGTGGTCGCCGCGGCCGGGCTGGAGGCCCTTCTGGAGGCGCGGGTCGACGGGCTCGTCGCCCGCGAGCAGAAGCTGCGCGGCAAGCCGCAGCCCGACACCTTCCTGGCCGGGGCCAGGATCCTCGGTGTGGACCCC
This sequence comes from Micromonospora sp. NPDC005252, assembly GCF_042872475.1. Classification (NCBI taxonomy): domain Bacteria; kingdom Bacillati; phylum Actinomycetota; class Actinomycetes; order Micromonosporales; family Micromonosporaceae; genus Micromonospora; species Micromonospora sp. NPDC005252. Next base: position 11,366 of record NZ_JBIAKN010000013.1, read on the forward strand.
ACCCAGGCCGCCGTCTTCGAGGACGCGCTCTCCGGGGTGGCCGCCGGCCGGGCCGGCGGCTTCGGGTATGTGATCGGTGTCGACCGGGTGGGACAGGCCGACGAACTGCTCGCACACGGCGCCGACGTTGTGGTGAAGGATCTCGCCGACCTGCTCGACGCGGGCGACGCCGACCCGCCGGCGCCCCGCCCCGCCGGCGACACCGCTGGCCGGGCGCCGACCGGCGAGCGGGGCCTCGCGTGATCCGGGAACGGGCCTATCCCGTCGAGCCCTGGCACATCCGGGAGACCCGCCTGGACATGGACGTGCTGGCCCAGTCGGAGTCGGTCTTCGCGCTCTCCAATGGCCACGTCGGTCTGCGCGGCAACCTCGACGAGGGCGAGCCGCACGGCCTGCCCGGCACCTACCTCAACTCGTTCTACGAGCTGCGTCCGCTGCCGTACGCGGAGGCCGGCTACGGGTTCCCCGAGTCCGGGCAGACCATCGTCAATGTCACCAACGGCAAGCTGATCCGGCTGCTCGTCGACGACGAACCGCTCGACGTCCGCTACGGCGAGCTGCTGTCGCACGAGCGCATCCTCGACATGCGGGCCGGCACCCTGCACCGGGAGCTGCACTGGCGCTCGCCGGCCGGCCGTGAGGTCAAGGTCCGCAGCACCCGGCTCGTGTCGTTCACCCAGCGGTCGGTCGCCGCGATCAGCTACGAGGTGGAGGCCGTCGACGGCCCGCTGCGGCTGATCGTCCAGTCCGAACTGGTCGCCAACGAGTCGCTGCCGGCGCAGAGCAAGGACCCCCGGGTCGCGGCGGTGCTGGAGTCGCCGTTGCAGGCTGAGGAGGAGCTGACCACACCGGACGGCGGGCAGCTGATTCACCGCACCAAGGTCTCCGGGCTGCGGGTGGCCGCCGCCATGGAGCACGAGGTGCACGGCCCGGACCACACCACCATCGAGTCCGAGGGGTACGAGGACTGGGTACGCACCACCATCGGCTGCGTGCTCCGTCCCGGCGAGAAGCTGCGGGTGGTCAAGTACCTGACGTACAGCTGGTCCAGCCGGCGGTCCCTGCCCGCACTCCGCGACCAGGTCGGCGCGGCGCTCGCCGGGGCCCGGCTGGACGGCTGGGACGGTCTGCACCGGGAACAGCGCAACTACCTCGACGAGTTCTGGGACGCGGCCGACGTGCTGGTCGAGGGCGATCCGGAGATCCAGCAGGCCGTGCGGTTCGGTCTGTTCCACGTGCTCCAGGCCGGCGCCCGGGCCGAGCAGCGACCGATCTCGGCGAAGGGGTTGACCGGCCCCGGTTACGACGGGCACGCCTTCTGGGACACCGAGATGTTCGTCCTGCCGGTGCTCACGTACACCCAGCCGAGCGCGGTGCGCAGCGCGTTGCAGTGGCGGCACAGCACGCTGGGGCAGGCCCGGGAACGGGCCGAGACGCTCGGCTTCAAGGGCGCCGCTTTTCCCTGGCGGACCATCGAGGGGCCGGAATCCTCCGGGTACTGGCCGGCCGGCACCGCGGCGTTCCACATCGCCGCCGACATCGCCGACGCGGTCCGCCGGTACGTGCTGGTCACCGGGGACACCGTCATGGAGCGGGAGATCGGTCTGGAGCTGCTGGTCGAGACGGCCCGGCTGTGGCGCTCGATCGGGCACCACGACCGGCACGGCCAGTTCCACATCGACGGGGTCACCGGCCCCGACGAGTACACGGCGGTGAAGAACGACAACGTCTACACCAACCTGATGGCCCAGCGGAATTTGCTCACCGCCGCCGAGGTCGTGATGCGCTACCGGGATGAGGCGTTCCACCTCGGGGTCACCGACGAGGAGGCGGCGAGCTGGCGGGACGCGGCGACCTCGATGCACGTGCCGTACGACCACGAGCTGGACGTGCACCAGCAGGTGGAGGGGTTCACCCGGCTGCAGGAGTGGGACTTCCCGCACACACCCGCGGAGAAGTACCCGCTGCTGCTGCACTACCCGTACTTCGATCTGTACCGCAAACAGGTCGTCAAGCAGGCTGACCTGGTCCTGGCCATGCACTGGCGGGGGGACGCGTTCACCCCCGAGCAGAAGGTGCGCAACTTCCTCTACTACGAGCGACGGACGGTGCGCGACTCGTCGCTGTCGGCCTGCACCCAGTCGGTGCTCGCCGCCGAGGTGGGCCATCCCGACCTGGCGCACATCTACCTGCGCGAGGCCGCGCTCATGGACCTGCACGACCTCAACGAGAACACGCGCGACGGCGTGCACATGGCCTCGCTGGCCGGCGCGTGGCTCGCCCTGGTCAGCGGGTTCGGCGGGCTGCGCGATCACGACGGCGAGCTGTCGTTCGCGCCCCGGCTCTCCAGCCGGCTCAGCCGCCTGGAGTTCTCCGTTCAGTGGCGCGGGCTGGCGCTGCGGGTGGACGTCCGGCCGCACCAGACGACGTACTCGCTGCGGCACGGGGGCCCGGACGACGTCGTGGAGCTCCGCCACCACGACCAGATGCTGCGGGTCACCTGCAATGAGCCGGTGACCGTGCCGGTGCCGCCGGCCGAGCCCTCGGGGCCGCCGCCGGAGCAGCCACCGGGCCGGTCGCCGTTGCTGCGGCTGCCCGAGCACGAGCAGTGACGGCCGGGGCGGGAGCACTCCCGCCCCGGCCGTCACGCGCGTACGTCAGACCGGCTCGCCGGTCGAGGGCCGCCCGATCGCGTCGCGGGGTGCGGCCGCCTTGGGATCGTCGGGCAGCCGGGCCGAGGCGGCCTGGTCCCCGAAGTCCTGGTTGCGCTCCGCGTCCTGTTCACGCTGGTCGCGCTCGGTCATCTGCTGCTGCCGGGAGATCTGCTGCTTGGCCATGCTGATCCTCGCGATCCGTCGGGGCGCCGGTGCGCCGACACGGTCTGCGGTCGGTCGTCGCGTACCCGGCGGCCCACCCGGCAAACGCCGCCCCGGAAGCCGCGCGACGCGGCGGGCGCGGGGCGCGTGCGACGCGGCGGGTGGGGTAAGCGGGCCAGAGGCGAGCACGCGGAGGTGCGGCATGGACGAGCAGCGCAGCACGGTGACCATTCCGATCCGGGACGTCCAGCTTCCCGCCGATCTGATGGTGCCCCCACGGCCGGTCGGCGTGGTGCTGTTCGCGCACGGCAGCGGTAGCTCGCGGCACAGCCCACGCAACGTCGCGGTGGCCCGGACGCTGACCGGCCGCGGCCTCGCCACCGTGCTGGTGGATCTGCTCACCCCGGACGAGGACGAGCTCGACACGCGCACCGCCGAACTGCGCTTCGACATCGGGATGTTGGCCAGCCGGCTGGCCGGGATCGTCGACTGGTTGGCGGTCGAGAGCCCCGCCGGTGACGTGCCGATCGGTCTCTTCGGTGCCAGCACGGGCGCCGCCGCCGCGCTGGTCGCGGCCGCGTACCGCGCCGACCGGGTGGGGGCGGTGGTCTCCCGGGGCGGCCGACCCGACCTGGCCGGCGCCGCCCTGGCCCAGGTGCGTACCCCGACGCTGCTGCTGGTCGGCGGCCTGGACGAGGAAGTGCTCACGCTCAACGAGCAGGCGCTCACCGAGCTGGGGGAGGTCGGCGAACTGTGGGTGGTGCCGGGGGCCACCCACCTCTTCGAGGAGCCCGGCGCGCTCGACCAGGTCGCCGAACACGCCGGCACCTGGTTCACCACCCATCTCGCCCGGACGACCGCCGCGCCGCGCCGCTCATGACCGTGCCGGCGCGTCCGTGGTGGAGCGGCGGCGCTGAACGGTGTCGATGACCCGCCAGAGAACGGCGGTGATCGGAACGCTGACGAAGGCGCCGGCGATGCCCGCGATCAGGGTGCCCGCGGTGACCGCCACCAGGATGACGGCCGGGTGCAGGCGCACCTGCCGCTTCATGACCAGCGGCTCCAACAGGTTGCCCTCGATCTGCTGCACCGCGACCACCGCGGCGAGGGTGAGCAGGGCGGTCGTCGGCCCGTTGGCCGCCAACGCCACCAGCACCGCCACCGCGCCGGCCACCGTCGCCCCGATGATCGGTACGAAGCCGCCGAGGAAGGTGATCAGCGCCAGCGGCAGGGCCAGCGGCACCCGTAGCAGCACCAGGGCCAGGCCGATGCCGATCGCGTCGATCGCGGCGATCAGCATGGTCCCCCGGCTGTACGCGCCCAGCGTCTGCCAGCCGGCCCGGCCGGCCTCGGCCACCACCGGTCGGTTCGGGCCGGTCATCCGGGACAGCACCCAGTGCCACATCGACCTGCCGTCCTTGAGCAGGAAGAAGAGCAGCACCAGGGCGAGCAGCGCGGAGCCGACGACCTCGCTTGCCGTCCGGGCGCCCGCCACCGGGTCCGGAGAGCTGCCGCTGAACCCCTCCCGGGCCTGGTCGATCAGCTTGTCGAGTTGGGCGTCGCTGACCGGCAGGGTGGACGTGACGAAGTCGCGGCTGCGGTCGAGCCCCTGGGTCAGCTCCTGACTGAGCTGGTCGAACTGGCTGGCGGTCAGGTTCCACACCAGCGCGCCGACCCCCACCAGGATGCCGAGCAGCAGCAGGACGGTGAGCAGCGCGGCCAGTGCGGCGGGCAGGCGCAGGCGGCGCAGCCGGAGCAGCACCGGGTCGAGCAGCGCGGTGAGGAAGATGGTGGCGGCCAGGGCGATGGCCAGCGGGGCCAGCAGGACGGCGATCCGACCCAGCAGATAGAGCCCGGCGATGATCACCACCAGGCAGGCGCTCCACACCACCGCGCTTCGGACCAGCCAGGGCAGCGCCGCCCACGCGTGGCGTGGTCCGGTCTCACCGGTCTCACCGGTCGTCGCCGCGGTGCCGGTTGTGGACGCGGTGCCGGTTGTGGACGCGGTGCCGGTTGTCGGCGCGGCGTCCGCCCCGGGTTCGTCTGCCGTCATGTCGGCCCTCCTCGATCTCGGCGAGTCGGTACCCGGCCGGCGATGCACCGACACCCGAATCGCGCCATCCCCGTCCGGACCGTCGGTGTTTGCGCCGACAGGCCCAGGGAACGCAAGTGGAAACGATCCCAGGAGGAGCGCCGTGGGTGACTTCATGGACAAGGCCAAGGACGTCACGGACAAGCACGACAAGCAGGTCGACCAGGGCATGGAGAAGGCCGGCGACATGGCCGACAAGCGCACGGGCGGCAAGTACGACGACCAGATCGACAAGGGCGTGGATCAGGCGCAGGCGCGTACCGGTGAGGGTGACCAGGTCCGCTGACGAACCGGACGTCTCCCGGGCCGCCGAGGTGTCGGCGGCCCGGGATCGTCCCTGTCGGACGGTACGTCGGTCAGCGCTGCTGCTTCTCGCGTAGCTCGTCCATCGACGTCGGCCGGTCGCGCAGTGCGTCACGCAGCCGGTCGATCAGCCCGGTGCCGGGGGCGAGCAGCTTGTTCGCCGGCGGGCGGTCCGGCGCGCTCGGGTGGGGCCGGGTCGGCGCCACCTTCTTGAACGCCGTCACCTTCCCGGCCAGCTCGACCAGCTCCTCACGGGCCGTGGCCGCGCGCAGCCGGGGGAAGAGGTCGTTCTCCTCGTCCTGCACGTGGTGACGGATGGTGCTGGTCAGGTTGGCGAGCAGCTCGTCGAAGCGGGGGTCGGACGGGTCAACCGACTCCAGGTCCTTCATGGTCCGTTCGGCGTCGGCGTGTTCGTCGATCTCGTGGTCGGCGATCTGGTCGCCGTCGGGCAGTGCCTTGCGAGCCGTCGGATAGACGTACGCCTCCTCGGCCACCGCGTGCCGCACCAGCTCGGCGATCAGCACGTCGGTGAGCTGCCGGCGGTACTCGGGCGTGCCCTGCCGGGTCTCCAGCTCGACGAAGAGGGTCTCGACCTCGCGGTGGTCGGCGATGAGGATGTCGACGACATCCTCATCGCCGGTGGTCTGTGGATTGCTCATCTGGGCCCCTTACCGGTTGCGGTCGGTGGGTGTGTGGCCCCTGGTACCCCGCAGCGGTCGGGCAAACCTACGGTCGCCGATGGATTTGACGGCGACCCGTTGTTCGCGTCGGGACGCTGTCGTACGCTTCGTCTCGGCCCGCCCTCACGGTCTCCTGTGAGGAGCAGTCATGCCCCTGAACCGCCTGCTGGCCCTCGGGCTCGGCGTGTGCACGGCGGTCGCGATGAGCGTCCCGCTGGCCGCGGCACCAGCCTCGGCCCATCCGTCCCACTCCGGTGGCGGCAGTCTGGTCCTTGTCGGCGGCGGGCTCGCCGACGACAACGCTGCCGTCTACGGCGACATCGTCCGGCTGGCCGGCGGCGTCGGCAAGGCCCGCATCGGCATCTTCACCGCGGCCGCTCCGGTGCCGGCAGAGGATCCGGACGCGGCCACCCCGGACTGCAACAACAGTGTCTGCAACGGCGACTACTACGCCACGCTGTTCCGGAGCTACGGCGTGGCCGACGCGCAGTGGATCCCGATCGACCTGGACCGGTCGGGCGCCGCCGAGGACCCGGCCGTGGTCCGGCAGATCGACTCGATGACCGGCTTCTTCTTCGGCGGCGGCGACCAGTACCGCTATGTCACCACGATGACCCGGGGGAAGGCCCAGCGGGACACGCCGGCCCTGGCGGCGGTGCGGCGCAAGCTCCGCGCCGGCGCGGTGGTCGCCGGCACGAGCGCGGGCGCGCAGATCATGGCCGGCCGCGACATGATCACCGGTGGCTCCACCGAGCCCGGTCTGCGCGACGGTGCCCGGCCCGGCTACTTCGAGGACGCCGGCGTGCTGGCGTACCTGCCCAAGGGTGGTTTCGGATTCTTCACCGACGGCCTGCTGGACACGCACTTCTCGCGGCGGGGCCGGGAGGCCCGGTCGATCCGGCTGGCGGCGGACACCCGGCACCAGCGGGTCTTCGGCCTGGACGAGGACACGGCACTGGAGGTGACCGGGGTCGGCACGCCGCGGCAGTCGCTGCGCGTCCTCGGCACGCGCGGCGTGAGCGTGCTCGACCTGCGCCGCGCCCGCGTCACCGAGTCGGCCGTGTGGGGCATCGAGGGGGTCCGGTGGAGCCGGCTCACCTCCGGTGACCGCTACCGGTCCGGCCGCTGGCAACCGGTGATTTCGCCGGGCAAGCAGCGGGTGACCCCGACCGCCGGCGCGTGCACCGTCCCGGCCTCGGACGACGTCTTCTACGACTACGCACTTGTCGGTCTCGCCGAGGGACTGGTCGACCAGGCCGGTTGTGCGTCGACGTCGGGCACGTCGTACGAGAAGGACCCGCAGTTCGCCGCCGAGGTGACCCGGGGCCGTGGCTTCGCCGGGTACCGGGTCGGCTCGACGACGTCGTTCGTGGACGCGGTGATCGGCATCCGTCCGGTCTGACGATCGGCCCACCTGGCACGTTTCACCAGGAGCGGTATGACTCTGCGTCATAAATATGGCGGGGAGTCATACCGCTCGTCCCGGTGGTGCCGGCCGGGCCACGTCGCCGCGCGCTGCGACGAGATGTAACAGGGGTTACTTATTGAGCAACGAACGTGATGGATGTAACTTCTGTTTCATCGATTCGTGGCCCCTCGGAGGTGCCCATGTCCCCTTCCCGTAACCCCATCCGCAAGCGGCTCGCGGTGCTCGTCACCACGACCACCCTGCTGACCGTGGCACCGATCGGGGTGACCGCCGCGTACGCCCAGGTCACCCGGGTCCGGCAGGGCAGCTCGACGGACGTCAGCCGGGCCAGCTGGTCCGGCCCGGCGTACACCATGAACGGCTCGGGCGGCATCGTGGCCGCGACGATGAACCAGGCGATCGCCGCGATTCGCGGCGGCTCCGGCTCGATCGACGTGGCCGTCGTCGCCGGATCGGGCACCGGCACCCCGGAGTGTGACGTGATCACCGGGCTGAGCGGCGTCAACTCCTGCACCACGCTCACCCTCACCGCCGCCAGCGACGGCAACAACAGCCAGGTCAACACCGACATCCGCAACGCCGAGTTCGTCTACTTCGCCGGCGGCGACCAGTGTCGGTACGTGGCGTGGAAGGGCACCGCGCTGGAGGCGTCCGTCGAGTCGGTGGTGGCCAAGGGCGGCGGGGTCGGCGGCGGCAGCGCCGGGCACCACGTCAACAGCGACATCGTGTACGACGCCTGCGGCGGCAGCGCCACCTCGGCCATCGCCCTCGACGATCCGTACGACGCGTCGATGACGTTCACGACCGGGATGTTCCGCTGGCCGAACTACGCCGACACCATCAACGACTCGCACTTCGTCACCCGGGACCGGATGGGCCGGCTCATGGCGTTCGTGGCGCGGTCCATCAAGGATGGCCGGACCAGCGGTGGCAAGGCGTGGGGAGTGGGCGTCGAGGAGGGCGCCTCGCTCTTCATCGACCGCTTCGGCCTGGCCACCCTCAGCGGGCCGAGCGCGTACGTCGTGCTCGGCGACCACCAGCCGGAGGTGGCCAGCTCGGGCCAACCCCTGACCTACTCCAACTTCAAGATCTGGAAGCTGACCAGCGGTCAGAGCTACCACTTCGGCAACCGGCCGACCTGCGGCTACTACCTCAAGAGCGTCACCAGTGGCGTCCCCAGCGGCAGCCTCTACAGCGGTACGCCGGTCACCGACTGCTCCACGCCGCCGCCCACCGGCGGGTCCAGCTATGCCGAGGTCGAGGCTAACGACTCCCGCGCCGCGGCCAACGACGTGACCGGCCGCAGCTACCCGCTGACCATCACGGGGGACATGAAGAGCGGCACGGACCGGGACTACTTCACGGTCAGCCTCGCCAGCGGGCAGACGCTGTCCGTGAACTGCGCGGTGCCCACCGCGTACGACGCCGATCTCTACCTGCTCAGCTCCACCGGAAGCACGCTCACCAGGTCGGTCAACGACGGCGCCGGCACCGGCGAGTCGGCGTCCACCACCCGTACCGCGTCCGGCTCGGCGACCTACTACGTCGAGCTGGAGGCGTACTCGGGATCGGGCAGCGCCGACTACAGCTGCACCGTCACGAAGTCCTGATCACCGCTGCGGCGCGGGCGCGTTCGGCGCGTCCGCGCCGCCTCGGGCCACGGCTAGGCTCAGCGCGTGTCGACCTCCGATCACGCCGACCAGCCGGGCGCCCGGCCGGTGGCGTACCCCAGCGGTTCTGATCCCGACGGCGTCGAGCCGGCGGCCGTCGGGGTGGCCGCCCTCATCCGGCAGCGCCTCGGTGAGTGCAGCCCGGCCGAGCGGCGGGTGGCGCGGGCCCTGCTCGCCGCCTATCCGGCGGCCGGGCTCGGCACGGTGGCCGCCCTGGCCGAGCGCGCCGAGGTGAGCGCGCCGACCGTGCTGCGCTTCCTCAGCCGTCTCGGCTTCGGTGGCTACCCGGAGTTCCAGCGCGCGCTGCGCGACGAGCTGACCGAGCGCGAGGTCTCGCCGCTGACCGCGTACCGGGCGGCGGAACGAACGGGCGAACCGCCGGCGGGGGCGCTGTCCCGCGCGGCGGCGCGGCTGCCCGAGGCGGTCGCCCGCACGCTCGTCGAGCTGCCGCAGGGTGAGCTGGACGCGGCGGCCCGGCTCCTCGCCGACCAGCAGCTGCGGGTCACGGCGGCCGGCGGCCGGTTCTCCGGGCTGCTCGCCCACTATCTGGTGCTGCACCTCATGCAGGTACGCGGGGGGAGCCGGCTGCTCCCGGCCAGCCCGGTCGAGCGCACCGACATGCTTGTCGACGTGGGCCGGCGTGACCTGGTCGTGCTCTTCGACTTCCGGCGGTACGAGGAGCCGACGCTGGCACTGGCCCGCGAGGTGACCGGGCGCGGTGCCCGGGTGGTGCTGTTCACCGACCGGTGGCTGTCCCCGGTGGCCGGTCTGGCCGAGGTGGTGCTGCCCGGCCGGGTGGAGTCGCCCTCGCTGTACGACAGCTTCGTTCCGGCGCTGGCCCTGGTGGAGACGGTGGTGGCGGCGGTGATCGACCGGCTCGGGCCGGTCGCGGGCACCCGACTGAAGGCGATGGAACAGGCGCAGCAGGAGTTCCACATCGGCTGACCGCCGTTACAGAAAACTGTAACACCACAGAAATAGTAATGTGCGTTACAGTCCGGGTGCTGGTACGTCTGGCACCCGGAAGGACACCCCATGCGCATCCGTCAGCTCGCCCTGGCCACCACGGCCACGGCCCTTCTCGCCGTCACCGCCGGCTGCGGCGGCACCTCCTCCACCGCTGCCGGCTCCGGCGGCGAGGCCCCCACCGTCACGGTCACCGTCGAGGGCGTCGGCCCCATCAGCACCGACGCCAACCTCGCCAAGAAGGTCCCCGCCGACCTGCGCGGGCGGGGCACGGTCACGGTCGCCACCAACGCCCCCTACGAACCGTTCATCGACTTCAAGCAGGAGGGGCGGACCGACGAGTTCAAGGGTCTGGACTACGACCTCTTCCTCGCCGCCTCCGCCCGGCTGGGCATCAAGGCCACCTTCACCCAGCAGCCCTTCGACGGGCTGGTGCCCGGCCTCCAGGCCGGCAAGTACGACGCCATCGCCGGTGGCATCACCGACAAGAAGGAGCGCCAGCAGGTCGCCACCTTCGTCGACTACTCCGCCTCCGGCACCGGCTTCCTCGTCAAGACCGGCAACCCGCTCGGCGTCAAGACCGTCGCGGACCTCTGCGGGCGCAAGGTCGCCGTGCAGAAGGCCAGCAACCAGGCCAAGAACCTGGCCGCGTACTCCAAGGAGAGCTGCGCCGGCAGGGCTGTCGAGGTCAAGGAGTACCCGGAGAACCCGCAGGCCGTGCAGGCCCTGATCGCCGGCAACGTCGAGGTCGTCGCCGCCACCAAGGTCAACCTGGTGGACACCGCCGGCACGCTGGCCGGCAAGGCCGACCTGGTGGACGACCCGTCCGCCCCCAACGGCTGGCTGGCCAGCCCGAACGGCTTCGGCTTCCTCAAGAGCAAGAAGGACGTCGCCGAGGCGTACCGGGCCGCCGTGCAGTCACTGATCGACGACGGCACCTACGCCAAGATTCTCGGCCAGTGGAAGCAGACCCCGATCGCCGTCAAGCAGGCCACCATCGACCAGGCCATCGACTGACCCCGCGGTAGGCGACCCCCTGAACCGCGGTCGCCGGGCGCCCTTTCCACACCGTGAGGGCGGGTCCGAAAGGCGCCCGGCGACCGCCGCACCGCTTTCCGCAGGAGGCACTGCACATGAACGACACCGAGACCGTACGGGTGGTCCCCGTGCGGCACTACGGTCGGTGGCTGACCGCGCTGCTCGTGGTCGGACTGGCGGCCCTGTTCCTCCGGGCGCTGCTGGACAGCCCCAACCTCGAACCCGCCACCATCGGCGAGTACCTGTTCAAGGACTACATCCTCGACGGCGTGGTCACCACGCTCTGGCTGACCCTGCTGGCGATGGTGCTCGGCACCGTCGGCGGCGTCCTGCTGGCGGTCATGCGGCTGTCGCCCAACCCCGTGCTGAGGGCGGTCTCCTGGGCCTTTATCTGGGTCTTCCGGGGCACGCCGCTGCTCGTGCAGATCATCTTCTTCGGCTTCCTCGGCGCGCTCTTTCCCCGGCTGACGCTGAGCCTGCCGTTCACCGGCACCGTGTTCGACCAGCCCACCAGCGTGGTGGTCACCGGCACGGTCGCCGCCGTCCTGGCCCTGTCGCTCAACGAGATGGCGTACGCCGCCGAGGTCATCCGGGGCGGCATCCTCGCCGTCGACGGCGGCCAGACCGAGGCCGCCGCGGCGCTCGGCATGAGCCCGGCGCTCACCCTGCGCCGGGTGGTGCTGCCCCAGGCGATGCGGGTGATCATCCCGCCGATGGGCAACGAGACGATCACCATGCTCAAGTCCACCGCCCTGGTCTCGATCATCGCCGGGCGGGACCTGATGACCGCCGTGCAGACCGTCTACCAGGGCAACTACAAGGTGATCCCGCTGCTGGTCGTCGCCGCGATCTGGTACCTGGCGCTGGTGAGTCTGCTCTCCGCCGGGCAGTGGGCGATCGAACGGCGATTCGGGCGCGGCTTTAGTCGAGGAGGAGTGCGATGACCGTCGCCGAACGGGTCCCCATGGTCCGGGCCGAGTCGGTCACCAAACGCTACGGCCCCATCGAGGTGCTCAGGGGCATCGACCTCGCTGTGGCGCCCGGCGAGGTGGCCTGCCTGCTCGGCCCCTCCGGCTCGGGCAAGTCGACGTTCCTGCGCTGCATCAACCACCTGGAACGGATCGACGGCGGCCAGCTCTGGGTCGACGGCGAGCTGGTCGGCTACCGGCGCAGCGGCGACAAGCTCTACGAGTTGAAGGCCCGCGAGGTGGCCCGACGTCGCCGGGACATCGGCATGGTGTTCCAGCGGTTCAACCTCTTCCCACACCTGACCGCCCTGGGCAACGTGATCGAGGCGCCGGTCCGGGTGCTCGGCACCGCCCGGGAGGCGGCCCGCGACGAAGCGCTGCGGCTGCTCGAACGGGTAGGGCTGGCGGAGAAGGCGAACGCCTACCCCGGGCAACTGTCCGGCGGGCAGCAGCAGCGGGTGGCGATCGCCCGCGCGCTGGCCATGCACCCGAAGTTGATGCTCTTCGACGAGCCCACCTCGGCGCTCGACCCGGAGCTGGTGGGTGACGTGTTGGACGTGATGAAGGGCCTCGCCGCCGAAGGGATGACGATGATCGTGGTGACCCACGAGATGGGCTTCGCCCGCGAGGTGGCCGACTCGGTGGCCTTCCTGGACGGCGGGGTGGTCGTCGAGGCCGGCCCACCGGCGGACGTGCTCGGCAACCCCCGGCACGAGCGCACCCGCGCCTTTCTCGACAAGGTGCTGTGATGGATCCGCTGCTCACCGCCGCCGGCGACCGGCTTACCGCGTACCACGAGCGGTTGGCCGAGCTGGTCGGCATCGACTCCGGTTCCGGACAGCTCGACGGACTGCGCGCGGCGGCCGATCTCGTGCAGACCTGGTGCCTGGCCGCCGGCCTGGCGGTGGAGCGGGAGCCTGTCGCCGACCCGGCCGGCACGCCGCTGGGCGACGTGCTGATCGCCCGCCGGCGCGGACGCGGCACCCGCCGCATCCTGCTCGCCGGCCACCTGGACACGGTGTTCCCGCCGGGCACGGCAGCCGCCCGTCCGTTCCGGGTTCAGGACGGGCGGGCGTACGGCCCCGGGGTGTGCGACGACAAGGGCGGTGTGCTCGCCGGCCTGGCCGCGATGGAGGTGCTGGCCCGGTTGGGGCTGGCCGAGTACGGGGAGCTGATCCTGGTCTGCACCCCCGACGAGGAGATCGGCTCGCCCGGCAGCCGGGCCCTGCTGCGCCGCCTCGGGTCGGAGGTCGACGTCGCGCTCTGCCTCGAGTGCGCCCGCGACAACGGCGACCTGGTCTCCGCCCGCAAGGGCGTGGCGGACCTGGAGGTCACCCTGCGGGGTCGCGCGGCGCACGCCGGTATCGAACCGGAACGCGGCGCCAACGCCCTGCTCGCCGCGGCTCGGTTGACCGTCGCGCTGGACGCGCTCAACGGCCGCTGGCCGGGTGTGACGGTGAACGTCGGGCACCTGCACGCCGGGAACCGGCCGAACGTGGTCGCCGATCAGGCCCGGATGCTCGTCGACCTGCGCGCCTGGCGCACCGGCGAGTACGAGGCGGCGCTGGCCGAGATCCGCCGGCTGGTGGCCGTGCCGACCGTCTCCGGAGTCCGGGCCGAGGTGGCCGTCCACGCGCCCACCCCACCCTGGGAGCCGAACCCTGTCGATCGTCGACTCACCGAACTGGCCGCGAAGGTGGGGGCGGGGCTGGGCGTACCGGTGTCCCACACCGCGACCGGCGGGTGCGCCGACGCGAACCTGCTGGCCGAGGCGGGCGCGGCGGTACTGGACGGACTCGGCCCGGTCGGCGGCGCGGACCACAGCCCGTCGGAGTGGCTGGACCTGGACTCCGTCGTACCCCGTACCGCCCTGCTGGCCGGCCTGATCGACCAGGTCAGCCGGGACGGCGGTGGCTGACGTACGGCTGGTGCCGGTGGGGCGGAGGGGCACGATTGGCCGGACGTCCCCGGGGTAACCGCCGCCATGGCCGACGACCGCCCACCAGCCGACCGGGACCGGTCACCGCTCGGCGAGGCCGCCGAGCGGAGCGGCCAGGCGGTCGAGCGGGTGCGACACCGCAGCGGGCAGGCCAGCCGGATCCGGGCCCGGCAGTGGGAGGTCACCCTGGTCATCTCGATCCAGGCCGGGCTGGCCGCCGCGCTCGCCGCCCTGATCGCCCAGCACTTCCTCGGCCCCGGAGCGCACGTCTTCGCCCCGGCTGCCGCCGTCGGTACGATCGCCACCGCCATCGGCCAGCGGGCCCGACGAACCTTCGAGCTGCTGTTCGGCGTCGGCCTGGGCATCGTCATCGGTGACGCGCTGCGCTTCATCGTCGGATCCGGGCCGTGGCAGACCGGCGTGGTCGTCGCCCTGGCCGTCGCCAGCGCCCTCCTGGTGGCCGGTAAGGGCGGGCCGTTGGTCGGCCAGGCTGGCGGTACCGCCGTACTGATCGCCACGCTGGCCCCGATGCAACGTGGCCTGGAGCTGCCCCGGATCTTCGACGCGCTCGTCGGCGGCGCGGTCGGCCTCCTGGTGGTCGCGCTGCTCCTGCCCATCAACCCGATACGGGTGCTCGACCGCGCCGCCACGCCGATCTTCGCGGTCCTGCGCGAGCAACTCGCCGAGCTGGCGGAGGCGGTACGGCAGCGCGACGTCGACCGAACGCAGGGTGTTCTGGAGCGGCTTCGCGGCACCGAGGGCGACGTGGGGCGCCTGAACGACTCGCTGAGTGGGGCGGAGGAGGTGGTCACCATCGCGCCGGCACGCTGGCACCGCCGTCAACAGTTCCACCGGTACGCCCGCAGCGCGTCGCACCTGGAGCGGCTGCTGCTGGACAGCCACGCGCTGGCCCGCTGGTCGACGACCGCCCTGCAGTACGACGAGCCGATTCCGGCGGAGCTGCCGGACGCGATCGCCCGGCTGGGACAGGCGGTGGCGGAGATGCGGACGGAGTGCCGGGTCGGCGAGACCCCGCGGTGCACCCGGAAGCTGGTCGAGGAGTGTGCCGAGCTGGCCGGACGGGCAGCCGCGACCGGGGTCAGGTCGTTCGGCGACGCCCTCGTCACCGGCCTGCGCACCGCGGCCAGCGACCTGCTCCGGGCGGCGGGGTGCGAGCCCGACGACGCCAACCGGATCGTGCGCAAGGCGGCCGGTGCCGGCGAGGCGGCCATCTCCCCGCCGACCCGACACCATCTGCACCGCGCCCGGCCGACTCGGGCCACCCGGGCGCGTCGGCGAGCGCACCACGCCTCCCGCAGACGCGACGACAGGGCCGGCCTCTCCGCGAGGAAGAGACCGGCCCGGTGAACCGTCAGGGTCAGGAGGAGTAGCCGCGCTCGGCGATCCAGTTGGCGACCTTCGGCAGGCTCATCCAGTACTCGCCGAGCGCCGGGTCGGCCGGGTCGGCGACGCGGATGCTGTCCCCGCCGTCGCGGTAGCCGACGAGCGTCAGGTAGTGGCCGCCCTCGTACGAGTGCGGGTTGCCGTCGGTGTCCACGGTCGTGCCCTTGATGTTGGCCACCACCGGTCGGCCGGCGTCGATCGCGGCCAGGACGTCCCGGCGCAGCTGCTCGACCTGGTCGGGGCGGGCCACCGAGTCACGGATCTCGGTGGTCCGGTAGCGACCGCCGGTCAGCTCGTTGAGCACGCGGGTGGTGTCCAGGGCCGACGGTGTGCCCGCCTCGGTGGTGCCGAGCCGCTTGGCCACCTCGTCCTGGGACAGCGCCTTGCCCTGCGCGGAGAGCGCAATCCGGGTCGCGGCCGGGCCGCAGTAGAAGAAGTTCGGCTGGGCCTGGTAGTCGACGTCGAGAATGCGCTCCGCGCTCCGGCTGGTCTGGCTCGACGAGGGCGGGGCGCCCTGCGCGGGCGCTGCCTGCGCGGCGACCGCAGGGCCGAGGGCGCAACCGCCGGCGACCAGCAGGCCGACGACGGACAGGCCGCTCTTCTGCACGATCGGGTTCATGGTCGAGTCTCCGTTCGGGGGTAGCCGCCTCCGTGGCGGTCTCGGCCGTGCGTACCGGGGACGTAACGGCCCTGCTTCGGCCGACATTCCGTCGCCGGCTGCCGCCGGGGGCGTCGTGACCAGGTGCAACGGCTGTCGCCGGTGCGAGATTCCGGGAGACCACGTGCGGCCGTGGGAGGGCCCGAAGCGGGCATGGCGGCGTGAAGCGGACAGCGGGCCGGTGCGGCTCAGAGGCTCCCGAGCAGCCCGGTCACGGTGATCTCGATGACCACGCGCTCCGGATTCGGGCGCGGGGTCCGATACCGCTCGGCGTAGCGGCGCTCCGCCTCCGCGACGGCGGCTCGGTCCGACCGGAGCACCGCCCGGCCCTCGATCGTCAACCAGCGGCGGCCGTCCACATGGCAGACCGCCACCGGAGTGCCGTCGGCGCTGGCGGCGGCCACCTGGCGAGCCTTGCGGGACGTACCCGAGGTGATCACCCGGGCCAGCCCGGCCGCCGGATCGAGAGTGACCCCGACGGGCACCACGTGCGGGGTGCCGTCGGCGCGCAGGGTGGTCAGTGTCGCCAGGTGCCGTTCCGCGCAGAAGGCGGCCACCCGGTCGTCGCGGATGTCCAGCCGATGATCGCCCGCCACGTCCGTCCCCCGTCCTGTGCGCCAACCTCGATCATCGTACGGAGCGGGCGCGGTCCGGATCCGGCGGCGCGTCCGGCCGCCCGGGCAGGCGAAGGCCGGCAGCCCGGCGCTTGTGCACGAGCCGCGTGAGATAGATCAGCGCGCCGGCCAGAACACCCATGTCGTCCAGGTAGATCGGGTCCGGGAGGATGTCCACCGGAAAGATCGTGTAGATCAGCGCCCCGTAGAAGGCGATCTTGCCGCCCGCGCCGAGCCCGGTCAGCAGCCGCCTCGTGCGCACCACCCGTACCGCCAGCACCACCGCGCCGACCAGTGTGGCGATCGCCAGGATGCCGGCGATCACCACGAGGACCCACGCCTGTCGGGACATGCCGTCACGCTAACCCACCAGCGCCGGCCCGGCCCGGTTCGCCGGGTCGCGAAACCGGAACCGCCGGGCCACCGGGTCAGAACGCCGGGACCGCCGCCCGACCGCGGGCGACCACCGCGTTCTCCCGGGTCTGCTCGGTCGGCGGCCGGAGGACCTCGCTGAGCGGCAGCACCGACGCCGACTCCGCCACCCGCCGCCCGGTCGCCGCGTGGGCCTCCTCGCGAAGGCTACGAGCCGCCGCCACGGCCAGCTCCGCGGCCCGCCAGGCCGCCTGCTCCCGCTCCTGGGCCGCGACGTGCCGGGCGGCCAGATTGTCGCGGATCGCCCGCTGCAGCACGAGTTCCTGATCGACGGGGTGCAGCCGCGGGTCCCAGCCGTCGCGGTGCGCGAAGACGTCGCTGAGCTGCTCCACCGACAGCTCCCGCCGCCAGTACGCGTCCAGCGCGGCCCGGTGCAGGTAGCGCTCGCGGTCGGCGTACTCGGCGGGGGTCCGGGCGGTCTGCGGCAGCGGCATCGCGGCCGCTGCGCCGAGCCGTCGTACGCCGGCCTCGGCCGCCTCCAGCGCCTGCCAGGCGGCTTCGACGGTCTCCTGCGCGGCCACCCACTCCGCCCGTCGCCGCTGGGCGGTGGTGGTGGCGCGCTCGGCGGCCACCGCGACCTCCTGCGCGTAGCGGCTCTGCTCCCGCTCCTGGAGCGCCTGTTCGAGCTGGCTGGGCATGGCGGCGTTGCGGATCCGGGCGGCCGGGTCGAGGCGGAGCCGGCCGGGTCGCAGCAGGAGCGCGGCGACGGCGACCACCACCACCCCGAGCAGGCTCAGCCAGATGGCGGCGGCCCGGGGCACGTCGGGCAGGACGGCGGAGAGGACGGTCTGCATGATCAGCACCTCGCGGTCGAACGACGGTATCGACGGATGGGTCCTGACGGCACCGGGCCGGTCGCTCGACTGGTGTCGACGCGCCGGGCTCCGAGTGGTCGGGGTGAGCTGCGGATGGCCGCCCGAGGCTCGGGCCGATCCCCGCTGGGCGGGATCTCGCGAGCCGGATCGGGTCTGGCTGCGGGTAGCGCCGGTGGCGGCGACCCGGGCACCCGGACGCACGACCCGGAGCCAAGTCACGGGGAGCGTCGGGTGGCCTGACGGCCTGAGATCAGCTGGTGGGAGGGCCGCGTCGGGGCGGGGTACCGCGGCCGGGCTCAACGGCCGACGTGTGCTCCGCGCCCGCGAGGACCGGGCCGGTCGGCGCGGCGACGATGGCGTCGCTGCTCGGCCGGGGCGCGGCCGGCTGGCTCGTCCGCTCGGTGGCCGCGACGGCCTCCGGCTGAACGGCGTCCACCCGGCTGCTCACGGCGCTGGGCCGCAGCTGCGCCTGAGCGGACGGCGGGGTGGCGGCGAGCGCGCCGCCGAGGCCGACCGCGAGCACCAGCGCGGTGACCGCCAGCCGGGTCAGCTCCCGCAGTGACCACAGCACGGCCCACCGGGCTGGGCGGACCAGGGCTGCGGACGACACCCGACCAACCTATCGCCCGACCCGGCATGGCGCAGCACGACAGCGGGCGAATGGGAGTGACCGCCACCACCGTCGCCACTGTGGACGGTGCTGACCTGCGGCCGCACCGTATCCGGGTGCGAGGGCCGAGGGCCGGGGCCCGGGCCCCGGTGGCCGGGGGCCGGGGGCCGGGGGCCGAGGGCCGGGGCCCGGGCCCCGGTGGCCGGGGGCCGGGGGCCGGGGGCCGAGGGCCGAGGGCCGAACCACGGTGACCCCCGCCGCAGCAGGCGGCAGGGGTCACTCGGGTATCTCGTGCGGCGCCGGGTGCCGTCGGCGGGTCAGCCGGAGGTGCCGAGCACCGGCGGCGCGGCGTCCCCGCCGTCCTGCCACACCATCTCGTCCTCGGTCAGCCAGGTCAGCCGCTCGTCGGACTCGTCGTCCTCGGGGCGACCGTGCCCGCCGAGCACCCCCGGGCGGTTGGCGCCCCGGCCGTTGCCCGTCAGACCCTGGCGCCCACCCGCGGCCGACCGACCGGACTCACCGCGGCGGCCGTCGATGCTCCGCCCGACGCCACTGGCGGACCGGCTCTCGGCGGCGGCAGCGCCGCCGGTCGGCCGGGCCGCCGTGGTGGGCGTGCTGCTCGACCCGGCGAGCGCGGAGGTGCGCAGCACCCCACCGGCCGGCGCCCCGCCCGGTGCCCCGAAGAGCAGGCTCGGCCCGCCCGAGGCGCTGGCAGCCACGGTGGTGGTCGGCCCGGCCAGCCCGGCCAGCCCGGCCGCCCCGCCGGTGAGCAGAGCCCCGCCGAGCAGCGGGTCCGCGCTGGCGAGGGAGGTGGTGCTGCCCTCGGGGTCGCTACCGGTGCCCTCCGGCCCGATGGCGACGACCGAGGTGCCACCGTCCTGGCCGGGGACGGAACCGCCCCCGCCGGCCGGCGGAGGTGCCACCCCGTCGGGCGTCGCGACTGTCGCGCCGCCGGTGTGCGCGGTCAGGCCGGTGGCGGTCGGAGCGGCCGACGGCGTCGTGGTGGCCGGGCCGCTGCGCGGCGTCGGCCGGTCCTGATTGGTCGTCTTCGGCGTCTCCGGGTGGGGGTGGGGCGGGTCGACCACCCGGTCGTAGGCGGAGAGGTCGTAGCCGGCGGCCAGCTCGGCAACCACGTTCACCATCCGCTGGTGGGCCTTCTCCTGCTCTTCCTTGTCCTGCTGGTGGCCCATGATGCCCCCGACCACGGCACCGGGCAGGCCGAAGGCGGCACCCTTGAGCGCGCCCGAGATGGCCTGGTCGTTGTCGTCGGTCTCTTCCGGGCTCTCGGCCTGCTTGTGCGCGGTGCGCAGCTGGCTAGCCATCATGGTGAGGCCCTGCTTGATGCCGGCCATGCCCTCGCCCAGCGCGTCGGAGTGATCGACGATCAGCGTCAGCCGGCGCTGGAACTCCCGACCCGCCGGGCCAGTCCAGGTGTTGCCGAGCTTCTCCAGGTCGCCGCTCAGCTCCCGGCCGAGGCCGTCCAGGATGCCCTTGAGGGCGGCCCACTGGGCGGCGATCCCCTCGATCTGCTCCGGCTTGCCGGCCATCACCGCGTCGTACAGCTCGCGGTGGCTCTTGCCCTGGTAGCGCTGGGTGTACTCAGACACTGCCGTCCCCCTTCGGCTGCAACGCCCGGTCGACACCGGTCAGCGCAGCCGTGATGTCGGTGGCGTTGGCCGCGTTACGCGCCTCGGCGGTGCGGTAGTTGGCCAGGATGGTGCTGGTCGCCTGCTGCGCCGCCTGCACCGCCTGCCGGAGCCGCTCGGCCTGATCCACGTACGACTGGTGGACCTCGCTGTAGCGGCGCGAATTCTGGGTGGCGTCGGTGAACGAACCCAACGCCGGTGGACTGCACTGCATCTCGGTGTTGAGCTTGCGCAGCACCGACTCGGCCTGACTCAGCCGCGACGCCAGGTGCTTGTGGAAGTCCTCAAGGGACAGCAGGTCCACTTCCGTACGCCCGGTCATGGCAAACATCCCCGTCGTTCTGGTTGACAACCGTCAGCGAACCCAGGTTAGTCCACTGCCGCGACCCGGGGCGACCCGTCCGAACGGCTCAGCCGTCGGCGCCGGTCGATGCCCCGGGCAGCCCACCGCCCGTGCCGCCGCTCGCCGGGGCGCTCGTGGCCGTAGTGGACGACGTGGGCTGCGGCACGGACGCGGACGCCGGCGCGTCACCGGGTGCGAACTGCACGAGCGCGTCATCCCGGTCCAGGGTGGGCCCGGTCGGGATCAACGCGAGCAGCGAGCCGGGCACCGCCAGCGGGGTGACCCCTTCGTAGCCGAGCGCCCCCAGCGTCTCGGCGGAACCGAGCGGGTACCGGACACCCTGCGGGCTGATCAGGTAGACCGTCGCGCCAGCGGCACCGGACCCGCTGGTGCCGGCGCCGGGCGCGGCCTGGGCCAGTACGCCCTTGCCGCCGGGCAGCAGCACCGACTCGGCCGTGCGCACCGCGTCCCGGTTGGTCTGGCGCACCGGCACCGAGCCGGGCTCGTCCGCCGTCAACTCCGCCGGAGCCCGGTCGAAGACCTCCAGCGTGGTGGTCGGGGGACCACCGGCGCTGCCGGCCCGGTACGTCGCGCAGAGCAGCGTCTGCCCGGCCCGGGCCTGGTACAGGGTGGGCAGCGTCCGGGGCATTCCGTCCGCGTCCACCCGCTGCTCGGTCAACAGCCGACCGGCCTGGTCCGGCGTGATGTCGGTGATCTGACCGCCGCCACTGATGAGCAGCAGGGCGGTGATCTCACTGATCGAGACGAGACCCTCCCGCGCGAGCACGTAGTGCTGCCCCGCCGCCTGGAAGACCTGACCGATGGTGGCGGGCCGGCCGGCGACGCTCAGCCCGCTGCGGTCGCCCATTCCGGGCAGCGACGGCTTGCGCAGCGGCGGCCCGGCCGGCACGGCGTTGAGCAGCTGCTGCCCGACCGGCAGCGGTGCCGTGCCGGTCATCCGCAGCGCCGCGACCGCCTGGTCACCGCCGCGTACCTCGAGCCGGGAGTTGCCGGTGAGCAGGTGCCGCTGACCGTCGACGGTGACCAGGACCGCCCGGTCGCCGAGCGGCGCACCGCCGGGCAGCGCGCGGTCGATCACGACGCGGGTGGTGGAGTGGCGCGGGTCGGCCGCGTCGGGCACGTCGCAGACGGACCACGGCAGGCCGGTCAACGACTTGCGGTCCGGCAACGCGTCGGGCGCGCCGACGATGCCGACGGTGTGCCCCCGTGGACGGTCGCGCAGCGCCGCCTGCGACATGGTGCGCACCGTGGGGTCGGGCTCGTTGAGGATCAGCCGTGCGGAGGCGTAGTTGAGCGTCGGATGCAGCTGTCCCTCGGCGAACACGTACGTCGCGCCGGTCTCCCGCTCGATGACCAGGCTGTTCTCCTCCAGTGGCGCGGTGTTCCCGGTCAACTGGCCGTACGCGCCCACGCCGCCGAGCACCACCGCCGCGGCGATCACACTGCCGAAGACCGCCATGCCGAGCCGTCGCATCGGCAGGTTGGTCGTCTCCGGATCGCCCGACACGAGCGCGGAGACGATCCGACGGGTGACGAAGCGGTACGCCTGCACTTGATCGCGGCGGGTCCGCATGACTTACCTCCGGCGGGGTGGATCCGCGACGATGTCCTCGGGGTGCCGTCGCGGGCTTCCCTACGATAAGGGGCCGACGGCGGGTCCTCGGGGCCGCCGCCGGATCGGTGCCGGGCCGACCCGGCGCAGAGTCGTACCGTCCAGGAGGGACAGTCAGCGATGACGCAGGTTCAGGCGCCACCCGCGGATGCGGTCGCGAGGCCGTCCG
Organism: Micromonospora sp. NPDC005252; assembly: GCF_042872475.1. Lineage (NCBI taxonomy): Bacteria > Bacillati > Actinomycetota > Actinomycetes > Micromonosporales > Micromonosporaceae > Micromonospora > Micromonospora sp. NPDC005252. Next base: position 33,591 of record NZ_JBIAKN010000013.1, read on the forward strand.
ACGTCCCGGTACGGGCCACCCCGGCGGCCGATCGGCCGGGTCGGGGTCGCATCGGTCCGGTGCTGGTCGGCCAGCTCGTCGTACTCGAGGTGTGTGCCCTCGCCGTCTGGGCCGCGACGGCCGGGCCGAGCTGGCTGCTCGCCACGGTCGCCGCCCTGGCGGTCGCTGTCGTGGTGGCCGCGTTCGCCCGCCGTGGCGGTCGCTGGTGGTTCGACGACCTGCTGCTGCGTCGCCGGCTCCGCCACCGCCGCGAACGGGCGGCGGCCGCGCTGGCCGGCGGGACCGCCGTGGACCCCCGGCTGGCCGCGCTCGCACCCGAGCTGGGCGTCATCGAGTTGACCGACCGGGGCACCCGGCTCGGCATCGGGCAGGACGAGCAGGGCTGGTTCGCCGCGGTCGCGCTGCAACCGGTCACCGGCGCCGCGGTCGGTTCGGTGGACGCGGCGACCGTGGACCGCGCGTTGCGGGTGCTCGCCGACTTCTCGGCCCCGGTGTCCAGGGCCCAGGTGGTCGCGCACACCCTGGTCTGGTATCCGGCCCCCGGTGCGCCGCCGGCGGCGCACCGGACCGTCTGGGTGGCGCTGCGGCTCACGGTCCACGACGCGCGGGTCGAGACGGTGAGCCGGGGCGGCGGGCTGCCCGGCGTCCACCGGACGCTGGCCGCCGGAATCGGCCGGTTGGGCAAGGCGCTGACGGCAGCCGGGTTGGCCCACCGGCCGCTGGGTCGCGACGAGCTGCGCGCCGCCGTGGTGTCGGCCGCCGGGCTGGACCTGGTGCCGGAGCCGCCGACGGAGAGCTGGCGGGGGCTGCGCGGCGGCGGCTGGACGCACCGCTGCCTGACCCTGCGGGGCCGCCCGGACGCGCCGCTGAGCCCGCTGGTGGACGCGATCACCGCCACGTCGGCCCCCTCGCACACGGTGGCCGCGGCGGTGTCGCCCGACGGGCGCATGGCGGCACCGCTGCTCCGGGTCGCGGCCATGGACAACCACGTCGAGGCGCTGGTCAAGGTCGTCCGGGACGTCGCGCACCGCGCCGGCACGCCCGCCCGGCCGATGGACGGGCAGCACGGCCCGGGCGTCTACGCCAGCGCGCCGGTCGCGTCAGCGCTGGGCGGCGCCGGTCGTCGGCAACCCCGCTGACGGCGCGCTGGAGCCTCCCCGGTCAGGGCCGCAGGTTGACGATCCAGCCGTACAGGCCGCAGACCCAGACGGCGAGCGGCACCAGCGCGATGATCAGCATGATCTCGACGATGTCGAGCAACCGGCCCCACACCGGCGAGATGCGCTTGCCGGCGACGGTCAGGCCGTAGATCAGGCTGACCACGGCAGCCACCAGCAGGCCACCGAGGATCAGGCCGAGCCGGACCGGAAGCGATCCACCGGCGAAGGTCGCCGCGGCGGCCAGGCCCAGTCCGACGGTGCCGGCGAGCAGCACCGGAACGCGCTGGGCCCGACCCAGGAGCGGACGCGCCCGCAGCAACGACAGCAGGGCCAGCACCAGGCAGAGCAGCACCGCCGGCAGGCGGCCGTCCAGGGCCAGCACGAGCTGCGCGCCGAGCACCAGCAGCGAGACCATCCACAGCAGACCGGTGAGGAACTGGTCGGCCCGGTCGCTCCGCTCGAGCACCTGCCGCCCGTCGACCGACTCGCTGTCGGTCTTCAGGTCGTCCGGGCCGGTCGGGATCGACGGCACCGGCAGCCGGGCCAGCCGGTAGGCCACCATCGGCAGCGCCGGCACCACGCCGAACGCCACCGCCGCCACCACCGCGGCCCCGGCCGCGGCGTCGATGCGGAGGGCCAGGCAGAGCAGCGCGCCCAGACCCGTCCCCGCGCCCACCCCGATCGCGGCGAAGAAGAGGGGGTACCGGTCACCGACGGCCAGCACGGCCACCGCCCCGGCGACCACCACGGCGGTGGCCGCGAGCAGGACGTGCGGACTGGCCAGCTCGGTCAGCTTCCGGTCACCGGCGAGCAGCAGCAGGCCACCGGTGCCCGCGTGCACCAGCCCGACCATCGCCAGCACCGAGCCCGTCCCGCTGTCACCCGCGGCCCGGGCGAGCACCGCCGCGCCGACCAGCAGCGCCACCGCGACCAGCAGGGCGGCCAGCGTGCCGGGCAGGTGGGGAGGGCCGGTGAACAGGGCGGCCAGGGCGCCGCCGCCGAACGCCGCGGCGGCGAACAGCACCGCGAACGATCGGGTCGCCCCGACCTGCCAGGAGCCCGGCCGCCGGGTGGTCGCGGTGGCGACCGCGTCCACCACGTCGTCGAATACGACCTCCGGCGCGGAGGCGGACCGGGGCTTGAAGTACAACACCTCGCCGTCGCGGACACCGAGCTGCGCGGCGGTACGACCACCCTCCAGAGGTGCGCCACCCAGGCGGGACAGCGCCCAGCCGCCGTGCCGCACCCCGTCGTCGGCCAGGTCCTCCCCGGCGTAGCGCAGCAGGGTGGGCAGAAGGTCCGCCATCGGCACGTCCGACGGCAGGGCCAGATCAATCCGGGTACGGGGGGCCACAATGGTGATCCGGCTCAGACCACCGGTCGCCGTCTTCGTCGCCACAGTGGCCTCCTGGTGTCCATCTACGATCGGCGGGCCGGGGTCCCGCGGTGCGGGTGCACCGCGCCCACGGGAGATTACCTACGATGACGGGCACGTACAGTGCCCACCCGCGGGCTTCGGGCCGCGCCGGCACGACAGCAGGGCCGCTTCTGGGGAGGAGACAGCCGTGAGCACGGTCGTGTTCCGCCGACCTCCGCGCCAGCCGGGGCCGGCCTTGCCGCGCGGTGAGGTGCTGCTGGAGTCCCCGCCCGAGCTGCCCGAGCCGACGCCCCGCGGGATGGGGCAGCTGCTCATGATCCTGCCGATGGTCTGCGGTGTCGGTGCGATGGCGTTCCTCTACGCCGGCCGGGGCGGCGGCATGATGACGTACGTCGCGGGTGGCCTGTTCGGCGTCTCGATGCTCGGCATGGCCATCGGCTCGCTCAGCAACGGTGGCAACGACAAGGCCGAGCTGAACGCGGACCGCCGCGACTACATGCGTTACCTGGCACAGATGCGCAAGCGCACCCGGCGGGCGGCGGCCCAGCAGCGGGACGCGATGAACTGGCGGCACCCGGAGCCCGACGCGCTCTGGTCGATCGCGGCGTCCCGCCGGCTGTGGGAGCGGCGGATCACCGAGCCCGACTTCGGTGAGACCAGGATCGCGCTCGGCCCGCAGCGGCTGGCCGTGGAAATCGTCCCCCCGGAGACCAAGCCGGTCGAGGACCTGGAGCCGATGAGCGCCATCGCGCTGCGTCGGTTCGTCCGCGCACACTCCACTGTGCCCGGCCTGCCGACCGCGCTGTCGGTGCGCGCGTTCAGCCGGGTGGTGCTGCGCGGCGACCGGGAGCCCGTGCTCGATCTGACCCGGGCGGCCCTGGGCCAACTGGCGACGTTCCACGCCCCGGACGACCTGGTCGTCGCCGTGGTCGCCGCGCCCGACCGGCAGTTGGCCTGGAACTGGGTGAAGTGGCTTCCCCACGCCCACCACAGCGGCCGGACGGACGCGGCCGGCGCGCGCCGGCTGGTCTTCGCCAGCCTGGCCGAGGCCGAGGCGTCTCTCGCGGCCGAGCTGGCCGGGCGACCCCGGTTCGCCGCCGAGGCCAAGCCGCTGACCACCGCGCCACACGTGGTCGTGGTGGTCGACGGTGGCGAGATCTCCCCGACCTGCCAGCTGGTGGGCCAGGGGCTGCTCGGCGTCACTCTGATCGACCTCTCCGGGACGGTGCCGCGCGACGTCGGCCGCTGGCTGCTCTGCCTGGACGTGGGCGACGGCACCACCCTCGACCTGATCCGGGGCAGCTCGTCGTCGCGGCTCGGACGACCCGACCGGCTCACCGCCGAGGCCGCCGAGGGGCTGGCCCGGCAGATCGCGCCGTACCGGCTGTCGCAGCAGCAGACCAGCAACGAGGAGCCGCTGGCCCGCAGCACGGAGCTGCCCGACCTGCTCGGCGTCGGTGACGCCGCCGCCGTGGACGTGCACCAGACCTGGCGGCCGCGCGGTCACCGGGACCGGCTGCGCATCCCGCTCGGCGTCGGCCCGGACGGCAACGTCGTCGAACTCGACTTCAAGGAGTCGGCGCACGAGGGTATGGGCCCACACGGCCTGGTCATCGGCGCGACCGGCTCGGGCAAGAGCGAGCTGCTCCGTACGGTGGTGGCCGCCCTGGCGGTGACCCACTCGTCGGAGGAGCTGAACTTCGTCCTGGTGGACTTCAAGGGCGGCGCCACGTTCGCCTCGTTGGAGGCGTTGCCGCACACCAGCGCGGTGATCACCAACCTGGCCGACGAGCTGCCGTTGGTCGACCGGATGCGCGACGCGCTGGCCGGTGAGATGGTGCGCCGGCAGGAGCTGCTGCGCGCGGCGGGCAACTACGTGTCCCGGTTCGAGTACGAGAAGGCCCGGGCGGCCGGTGAGCCGTTGGCGCCGATGCCGAGCTTGTTGATCATTTGTGACGAGTTCAGCGAGTTGCTGGCGGCGAAGCCGGACTTCATCGACCTGTTCGTGATGATCGGCCGGCTGGGTCGGTCGCTCGGTGTGCACCTGTTGCTGGCCTCGCAGCGCCTGGAGGAGGGCAAGCTGCGCGGTCTGGACACCCACCTGTCGTACCGGATCGGTCTGCGGACCTTCTCGGCGGTGGAGAGCCGGATCGTGCTCGGCGTGCCGGACGCCTACGAGCTGCCGAACGCGCCCGGGCACGGCTACCTCAAGACGGACACCAGCACCATGCTGCGGTTCCGGGCCGCGTACGTCTCGGGGCCGTACCGGGCGCCCGGCCAGCAGGCCTCCGCGTCGCAGGCCCTGGTGCAGCGCCGGATCGTGCCGTACGGCGTCAGCTTCATTCCGGCGCAGGCCACGCAGGTGTCGGTGGACGCCATGCCGGAGCCGGAGCAGCCGGCCGACGGCAAGGCCGTCGCGATGCTGGACGTCCTGATCGACCAGCTCAAGGGTCGGGGCCGCCCCGCGCACCAGGTGTGGCTGCCGCCGCTGGCGGAACCGCCGGGCCTGGGCGAGCTGCTCGGTCCGCTGGCCGTCGACCCGACCTACGGGTTGTGCACGGCGTCCTGGCCGGGCCGGGGTCGCCTCACCGTGCCGGTGGGCGTGGTGGACCGCCCGTACGAGCAGCGCCGCGACCCGATGATGGTCGAGCTGGCCGGAGCGGGCGGCAACGTCGTCATCGTCGGCGGTTCGCTCAGCGGCAAGAGCACCATGCTGCGGTCGCTGCTGGCCTCGCTGGCGCTCACCCACACGCCGCGCGAGGTGCAGTTCTTCTGCCTGGACTTCGGCGGTGGCGCGCTGCGCAGCCTGGAGCGCCTGCCGCACATGGCCGGGGTGGCCGGCCGGCGCGACGTCGAGGCGGTGCGGCGCACGGTGGCCGAGGTGGTCGCGGTGCTGGACGAGCGGGAGATGCGCTTCGCCCAGTACGGCATCGACTCGGTGGCGAGCTACCGCCGTCGCCGGGCGGCCGGCGAGTTCGCCGACGACCCGTTCGGCGACGTGTTCCTGGTGGTGGACGGCTGGAACACCCTGCGCCAGGATTACGAGGAGCTGGAGCAGACCATCACGACGCTCGCCAACCGGGGTCTCGGCTTCGGGGTGCACGTGGTGCTCACTGCGGTGCGCTGGGCGGAGATCCGGATCAACATGCGCGATCTGCTCGGCACCAAGCTGGAGTTGCGCCTGGGCGACGCGGCGGAGTCCGAGATCGACAGGCGCTCGGCGATGAACGTGCCGGAGAAGTCGCCCGGTCGCGGCCTGACCCGGGACAAGCTGCACTTCCTCACCGCGATCTCGCGGATCGACGGTCGGCGCGACATCGAGGATCTGAGCGAGGCGTCGGTCGCGCTCGCCGGGCACGTGGCGGCGAACTGGCCGGGGCGTCCGGCGCCGAAGGTGCGGCTGCTGCCGCGCCGGCTGCCGGTGTCCGAGCTGGCCCGGATCATCGACCGGTCGGCCCCCGGTCTGCCGATCGGCGTCAACGAGTCGGCGCTCGCGCCGGTCTACCTGGACCTGGCCAACGAGCCGCACCTGACCGTCTTCGGCGACGCCGAGTGCGGCAAGACCAACCTGCTGCGGCTGATCGCCCGGGGCATCACCGAGCGGTACACGCCGGCCCAGGCGCGGCTGGTGATCGCCGACTACCGGCGTGGGCTGCTCGGCGCGGTGGAGGGCGATCACCTGCTCGACTACGCGCCGTCCAACCAGGCGTTCGCGCAGGGGCTCGGCTCGATCCGCAGCGCGCTGTCCAACCGGCTGCCCGGCCCGGACGTGACCACCGCCCAACTGCGGGACCGCAGCTGGTGGAAGGGCCCGGACCTCTACATCCTGGTGGACGACTACGACCTGGTGGCCTCCGGTGGCAGCAACCCGCTGAGTGCCCTGCACGAGCTGCTGCCGCAGGCCCGTGACATCGGTCTGCACCTGATCGTCACGCGTCGGGTCGGCGGGGTGTCCCGGGCGCTCTACGAGCCCGTGCTGCAACGGCTCCGCGAGCTGGACTCGCCCGGCCTGCTGATGTCCGGCAACCGGGAGGAGGGCACCGTCTTCGGCACGCTGCGTCCGAGCCCGCAGCCACCCGGCCGGGGCACGCTCGTCCGCCGACGCGACGGCCAGCAGTTGATCCAGACCGCCTGGTCCGAGCCAGCCTGACCGAGCCGTCACGGGGCTCGCTGAGCCGGCGGTCCGGAATCGGCGGGTGACCATGCGTGGTCGCGGGGCCGTTCGGGTCGGATTCCCGTCCGAACGGGCCGCACAAACGACGCGATTCACCGCCATCCATGGAACGCGGCCGGTCAGGGCTGCGATGGCTGGACAGATTCCGCTACGGTCTCAGGTGGAGTGTCCGTCGGTGGGGTGTTGCTGCCTTGCCGCGGGGGAGGGGCGCGGCAAAGCCGCCGCCACAACATGACGGAAGGGTGTGAAGCATGGCGTTCGAGGTCGAAGCTGCGACTCTGCATACCGCCGCGAGTGACGTGCGGTCCACGCGCAGCGAGGTCGACGGCGAGCTGAAGAAGCTGTGGAACGTAGTCGACGACCTGGCCATGGCGTGGAAGGGTCAGGCGTCCACGGGGTTCCAGTCGCTCATGGCTCGCTGGAACGAGGACACGGTGGGCCTGCTGACCGCGATGGACAACATCGCGGACCTGCTCGACAAGTCGGGTACGACGCACCAGGTCAACGACGAGGAGCAGCAGCAGATGCTGGACAAGTTCCACTCTGCGCTCAACCCGTGATCCGTAGCCAGCAGAGGAGGAAGTCGTGACGATCAAGGTTGACTACGCGGTCCTCGAGAGCAGCAACCAGCAGATGCAGGCCATCTCGAAGACCATCGACGAGAAGCTGGACACGCTGCGGTCGATGCTGTCCAAGCTGCAGTGGGAGGGCGAGGACCGCACCGCCTACGAGCAGCACCAGGCGAAGTGGGACTCGTCGGTCCGGGACATCAACCGGATCCTGAACGAGATCGGTGGTGCCGTCGGCATCGCCCGCGAGAACTACGTCTCCACCGAGATGAGCAACTCCAAGGTGTGGGGCTGACACAATCACCGATGCGGCTCCGGTCCGGCTCGACCGGGCCGGAGCCGCATCGTGTTGGCGTCGGTGAGATACGGGAGAGCGATGCGTACGGGGAAGCCTTTCCGATCGACACGGGCCGTGGGCGCGGCCGCGCTGGCGCTGTGCGCCGCGCTGGCCCCCGCGGTGACAGTCGCGCCGGCGCCGGCTCGGGCCGCTGACACGGTCCGTGGCCTTCAGTGGTACCTGGACTACCTCAAGATCCCTGCCGCGCACAAGATCACCAAGGGCGCGGGTGTCGTGGTCGCCGTCGTCGACACCGGGGTCGAGGCCAGTCATCCGGACCTGCGCGGGCAGGTGCTCGCGGGGCACGGCACCAACGCCACGGCCGCCCCGGACGGCCGGCGTGACGACGACAAGGTGAAGGGGCACGGCACCTCGATGGCCGGCATCGTCGCGGGACGCGGCGGTGGCGAGATGCACGAGTTGGGCATCGCCCCGGCCGCGAAGATTCTCCCGGTCTCGATGGGCGCCAATTTCGATAACCAGGACGTGGTCCTGGGAATCCGTTGGGCTGCGGACAACGGCGCTGACGTCATCAACCTCTCGCTCGGCGACGAGGGGACGGCTCAGCCGGAGCTGGTGGACGCCATCAACTACGCGCTGAGCAAGGACGCCGTGGTGGTCGCCTCGGCGGGCAACATCGAGCAGGGCGACCGACAGGTCACCTCACCCGCCAACATCCCGGGCGTCATTGCCGTCTCCGGGTTCGACAAGCGCGGCGGGTTCTTCGCCGGCTCGGTGCAGGGCCCGGAGATCGTGATCGCGAGTCCGATGGAGAGCATCATCGCCCCGGCGCCCAAGGCGGTCTCGCCGAACGGCTACACGCTGGCCAGCGGCACCAGTTCGGCGGCCGCCATCATGTCCGGTGTGGTGGCGCTGATGCGCTCGAAGTACCCGAAGCTCGATGCGCCCAACGTCATCAGCCGTCTGATCGAGACCGCCCGCGATGCCGGTCCGGCCGGCCGGGACCCGCAGTTCGGCTTCGGCCGAGTCGACCCGATAGCCGCCCTGACCCGATCGGTGCCGGCCGTGACGGCGAACCCGCTGTTGGAGGGCGCGGCGGCCGGTCCGACCCGCTCCGGCGGGGCCGCCCGGCCCGGCAACGACGACGACGGACCGGCGGTCGAGTTCGGCGTCTCGAACAAGGCCGGCGCGATCGTCCAGGTGGGACTCTGCCTCGGCGTGCCGATCATCGGGCTGATCGTGCTGCTGGTGGTGCTGCGACGCCGCAAGCGGCGCGCACCGCCGGCCGCCGTCGGCCCGTACCCCGGCGCACCCGGCGTGCCGCCACCCGGCTGGCCCGCCCAGCCGCCACCGGCCTACGGCCCGCCGCCGCAGCCCGTCCCCGGGTACGGTCCGCCACCGGGCCAGCCCGGGCAGGGATACCCGCCGCCCGGCCATCCCGCGCCGGGTCATCCGCCCGCGCCGACCGCTCCGGCGCCGGGCGCGCCCGGCTGGCCGGGCTCGGGCCCGCCGCCGAACGGCCCACAGCAGCAGTGAACGCAGACCACCAGTCAGGGTTTCGGGGAGGGGACCGATGACGGACGACAGGACCACCCAGCCGGCACGGTACGTGAACGACGACCTCTACATCCCGATCCCGGTGGGCGGGATGCCGACGTCGGGCCTCGCCCTGACCGGCCTGGAGATGGACAACGTCGACCACGCCGCGACGCCGAAGGGCCTGGTCACCGCGCCCGGTGAGGCAGGCGTCAAGACCGAGTGGGACGCGACCAGCCTGGACTCGGCCATCACCTGGCTGGAGACCCACGCCGCCTACCTGAACAAGCTCTCCTACGACATGGTCGACATCCAGGACCTGATGGGGGGCGCGGCCAGCGGCGTGGCGGGTGGGGCGGGCGGCCAGCCGAGCCCGCTCGGGGGGTTCGACTGGGCGGCCCGGTTGGCAGCCAAGCACCAGGGGCTCTACCAGGGCACCGAGTCCGGTGTCCGCAAGCTCTCGCAGAGCCTGTACGACGCGGCGGAGGCGCTGCGCCAGGTCAAGCAGAACTACGAGACGGCGGAGGAGCAGAACAGGATGTCCGCCGCCGACATGCAGCGTGTCTTCGGCGACGTGGCCGGCAATGGCGACGGACGCTAGGACGGGGGAGGACGGCAGATGGGCCTGAGCTGGGAAGAGATGTGCCAGAAGGTCGTCATCGACGGCCGGCCGGGTGACGTGGAGAGCGCCGCCCTCGGCTGGGAACAGCTGATCAAGAATCTCAACAACGTCAAGCAGAGCCTCGACACCAACATCAAGGACCTGGGTACGACCTGGAAGGGTCCGGCGTACGAGGCGTTCAAGGGTCACATCGAGCAGATCTCCAAGGACACCGGGCAGATCGTGGCGGACGCGGAGAAGGGCACCGGCATCGTCCAGTCGCTCAAGACCGCCGCCGACAAGCTCACCGCGGCCCAGCGGGACTTCCCGGTCCCAACGACCTGCGTCAACGACGTGTTGGAGGCGCGTAACGCCAAGCTGACCCTCGGGGTCGGCTTCTTCGAAGCGAAGGTCTCGCCGGACTTCCTGGGCTGGTTCGACCCGGTGACCGCGATCGCCGACTGGATCAACGACCAGTCGGAGGACGCGGCCCGGGTCTACGAGCAGGTGAGCGGTGACTACCAGGCCATCGCGCCCGGCACTCCGGGCGATGCCGGCCCCCCCACCACACAGAGCCCGACGACCGAGATTCCCGATCTGGGCACCGGTGGTGGCGGTGGTGGCGGTGGCGGTGGCGTGCCGAAGCTCGGCGGCGGCCCGTCCACCGGCGGCCTGGGGGCCACGCCCTCGATCGGCGCCACCGACATGCCGGGCACGGGCAACCTGCCCAGCGGGTCCGGTGCCCATCCCGACCTCTCGGGCGGGTACGACTCCGGCACGGGCACCTACCCGAGCACCGGTGGCGTCCCGGGCGTCGGCGGTGCGGACGACGAGTTCAGCAGTGGCCTCGCGGGTGCGGGTGGTGGCGGTTCGCCCGGTCTCGGCTCCGGTCTCGGAGGCGGCCTGGGCTCGGGTGGCCTGGGCTCGTCCAGCGGGCTCGGCAGCGGCGGTGGCGGCCTGGGCGGCGCCGGTGCCCTCGCGGGCGGCGGCGCGCTCGGCCGGGCGGTCTCGCCGGGCATGGGCCCGATGATGGGCGGCGGCGCGGCGGGTGCCGGTCGTGGCGGTGGCCGGGGCGCCGGTGGCCGACTCGGCGCGGGCGGCAAGCTGGGCGGCGGCATGGCACCCGGTATGGGTGGCGTCGCCGGTGGCGGCGGTGCCGGCGCCGGTCGGGGCGGCGCCGGGCGTGGCGCGGCGGGGGCCGGTGGTCGGGGCGCGGGTGCTCGCGGCGCCGGTGGCGTGGCCGGGACGGGCGGCGGTGCCGGCTACGGCGAGGAGGACACCGCCCGCAACACCTGGTTGGAGGAGGACGAGGACGTGTGGGGCGCCGACAGCGGTGGCACCTCCGGCATCCTGCGCTGAGCTTTCCGCGTCACGGCGCTGCTGCGGTCGACCGCAGCAGCGCCGTGACGTGTCCCACGGACCAACCGTCCCGAGGGCTGTGCCGGCCGCTCAGCCGGTGACCGGTTCGTCGGTACGTCGGCCCGGCCGCCAGCCGCGCCGGCGGCCGCGCGCCACGATCGGTCGCGTGATCAGCAGCAGTACGGCGAGTAGAGCTCCCACCGCGGCGGCCCAGATCGCGACGGTGCGCTGCCAGCTCAGCGGGTCGGCCGCCGGGGCGGGTGCGGCAAGCGCGTCGACCGGCGGGTTGGTGCGGGTGCCCAGCAGGCTCGACACCGCCCGGTACGGGTTGACCACGCCGTAGCCGACCTCGGCGTTGCGCCCCTGCGGCGGGTTGTCCGCCGTCCGCTCCAACCGGTCGGCGACCTGCTCCGGAGTGAGATCCGGGTAGGCGGCCCGCACCAGCGCGGCCACCCCCGAGACGTACGCGGCCGCGAAGCTGGTGCCACCCGTCGGCTCGGCGCGGTAGCCGGATCCACCCGGTGCCGGGCCGATGATGTTCAGTCCCGGCGCGGCGACGTCGACGAAGGTGCCGCTGACCGAGGTGCCCACGTGCCCGCCCTGCTCGTCCACGCCGCCGACGGCGATCACCCCGGGGTACGCCGCCGGGTAGGCGGGCCTGTCCTCCTGGGTCTCCTGCCGGTTGCCGGCGGCGGCGACCAGCACCACCCGCTTGGCGAGGGCGCGTTCGACGGCCTGTGCCAGTTCGGGGCGGGGCAGGGTCACCAGGGACAGGTTGATCACGTCGGCGCCGTTGTCGACCGCCCAGTCGATGGCTGCGGCGATCTGCCCGGGCAGCCCCTCGTCGTTGGTGCCCTTGGCGTCCGGCAGGACCCGGATGGGCAGGATGCGCGCCGCCGGGGCGATACCGCTGAACGGCACCCCGGTGCCGTCCTTGCCGGCGATGATGCCGGCGACCATCGTGCCGTGACCGGCCAGGTCACACTGCCCCCGGTTGGCCGGCAGGTTGTTGAAGTCGCGGCCCTCGAGCACCTGACCCTTCAGGGCCGGGTGGATGGCGGAGACCCCGGAGTCGATGACCGCGACCGTCACCCCGGCACCCCGGGACAGCGGCCACGCCGAGGCCGGATCCACCCTTCGCAGCGCCCACGGCATCTGCACCAGACCGTCCTCGCCGGCCGGGCCGCAGGTGGGCGGTGCCGCGACCGCCGGGGAGGAGGGGACCACCAGGGCGGCGCCGAGCAGGGCCGCCAGCGTTCCACTGAGGACAGCTCGGACGGCACGGCGGGACGGCTCGGTCGCGCTCGGCGGCAGGCATTCGCGCACCCGCAGAGATTACCGCTGCACCGCGTCGGGCAGCGGCCCGGCGACGCCGTTCCGGGCGGGAACGATGACGTCGCTCAGCGGCGGGCGCGACGACGCCGGTCCGGGCGGGTAGCGGGTCGCCGCTCCAGGCCGGCGTGCGGCGACGCCGGTCCGGGCGGGTAGCGGGTCGCCGCTCCAGGCCGGCGTGCACCGACGACGGTCAAGGCCGGGACGTGACATCTTCTGCGGGTGCTTCGGCGAACAGCGCGAGCAGGTCGCCGACCTGGCGGTCGGCCTCGGCGGGGTGCCGGAACCGGCCGGCGGGGTTCAGGGTGTACTCGTTGCGACGCCCCACCCGGGTGCGGTGCAGGTAACCACCGGCCTCCAGGTCGGCGACGATGGCCTGGGCGGCCCGTTCGGTGACGCCCACCTCGGCCGCCACGTCGCGCAGTCGCGCGGTGGGATCGCGGGCGATGGCCAGCAGCACATGCCCGTGGTTGGTGAGGAACGTCCAGTTCCGGCCGCCTCCGGCCGTCGCCGCGCTCGTCATGGTGGAGCCGCCTCTCCGGTTGTCCGCCCCACCTCCGTGCCCGCCGGAGGGTCGGGCCAGGTGCCGACGGACGGGCCCGGTCCCAACGGCCGGAGGGCCGGTTCGGGGGTCAACGTATGAAATCTAAATCACGCATATCTTGACGCATCTTGCGGTGCGTGTGACCGTGGAGCCCGAGCCAGCGCCCACCGCCGGCCCGACTGAAAAGCCTCTTGAGCAGGTCAAACGCGTGGAGACGAGGTGCGGGGATGAGCCGTTCCGGTACGCCTGGCGGGCAGCCGGGCCCGCAGCGGGCTGCCGATCGAGCGCCGACGCCGACCGAGCCGGCCCGAGCGTACGCCGAGCTGGCCGCGGGCAACCGGCGCTTCGTCAGCGGGGCGCCGCGCCACCCCAACCAGGACGCCGGGCACCGGGCCGCCGTGGCCGACGGGCAGCACCCGTTCGCGGTGATCGTGGGCTGCTCCGACTCCCGCCTGGCGGCTGAGATCATCTTCGACCGGGGGCTGGGCGACCTCTTCGTGGTCCGTACGGCCGGACACACCGCGGGCCCGGAGGTGCTGGGCAGCGTGGAGTACGCGGTGACGGTGCTCGGCACTCCACTGGTGGTGGTCCTCGGCCACGACTCGTGCGGTGCGGTGCAGGCCGCCCGTGAGGCGGCCGCCACCGGCGTCGCGCCGCCGGGACACCTGCCCGCGGTGGTCGACGCGGTGCTGCCCAGCCTGCGACGTGCCACCGCCGAGGGCGTGGACGACGTCGACGGCATCGTCGACATCCACATCGCGCAGACCGTCGAGACGCTGCTCGGGCAGTCGCCCGTGCTGGCCGACGAGGTGGCACAGGGGCGGTGTGCGGTGGTGGGCATGTCGTACCGGCTCGCCGCCGGTGTGGTGCGCGCGGTTACCCCCGCACCGGCGGGTGCCGCGACGTTCGACGCGCCCGGCGCCTCGGACGACCCGGCAGCTTCCGCCGCCGCCTGACGCGGACCGCCCCGGCAACTTCCGCCGCCTGACGCGACGAGGGCCGCCCCGCCTGATGCGGGACGGCCCTCGACTTCTTGGCACCGGGTCAGAGCAGCGACATGTGCACGTGGTCGGTGTGGTTCGACGGTCCGCTGTACGACTTCCAGCCGGTCGCCGGGAACCAGATCTGCCGGTTCCAGATCACGTAGTAGATGCCGAGGCGGTCGGCGTTGCGGATGAGGAACGCGGCGACGTTGTTGCCGTACATGCGGGTGTCGTTGTTGTGCCACGGGCTGAAGCCGCTCTTCTGCAACGACCAGTCACAGGCGCGGCCCTTCGGGTGCTCGAACGGGCCACCGTTGCGGTGGCAGCCGACGAACCGGTTGAACCCGGCCCGCTTGACCTCCTTGTACGCGTGCAGGGTGCGCGGCGTGACACAACCGGAGGTGGTGGGGTCGTCCTCGCTGCATGACTCGGCCTTCCAGTCGCCGTCGGCGGTGCGACCCGGGCCGATCCGGGCGACCGGCGAGACGGCGTCGACCAGACCGCCGGTGAAACCCTGACCGCCGACCAGCGCGAGCGCCTTGTCCGCGTCGCGCTTGTCCTTCGCCATCAGGGCGGTCTGCTTCTGCTGCTCGCGGACCTCCGCGTCGAGGGCCAGCTTGGCCTGCTCGGCGCGGGTCTTGACCGTGTTGACCTCGGCGAGCTTCTTCTCGTTGACCATGTTCATCTCGTCGAGCGCCGCGGCCCGTCGGACGAACGAGTCCGGGGCGTCGCTCTCCAGCAGCATCGCGATCGCGCCGATCCGCCCGGTCCGGTACGACTGGGCGGCGATCTGCCCGACCTGCGGGGCCAGCGCCTCCAGGTCGGCCTTCGCCCGCTCGACCTGCAACGCCAGCTCAAGCTGCCGCTTCTTGGACTTGTCCAGCTTGGACTTGGCCGCCACGTAGTCCCGGTTGGTCTGCTCGATGACGTCGTTGAGGAGCTTGGGTTCGTCTTCCTCTTCGTGCCCGGACGGTGTGGGGGTCGTCGGGGCGGCGTGGGCCGGGAGGGGCCCGGCGAACACGGTCAGCGCAGCGAGCACGGCCACCACGGGTGTCAACCAGCGGCGTAGGGGTGCCGTCACAATGTTCCCTTCCGTCGACCGCCGACCGGGTTAGCTGACGGGTTCGGGGCGGAAGTGGCCCCTACCGCTGTCGCGGATTCACCCCACGTACCTGGGTCCCCGGCTCGCCGGTTGGCGATTGGGCGGTGGCACCGCAGGCGCCGCTGCGCGCCTTCGTCGGTGACCGGCAGCGAGGTTACCCGAGAGTCCACCGCCTGAGCTACGTCCTGATGCCGACTAAAAGCGTCATTTCGCCATGGCGTTGAGTGACCAGTGACGCGGTTCTCAGGGCGTAGGCCCGATCCGGTCACGCTGAGGAGTGTCACCATGCCGTATCCGTGCTCCTGTTCGGCTCTGGCCACCCGGTGGTGGCGGTGGATGGGGGTGCGCTCCGCTCCGGGTCGGGCCCGTCGGACCGACCCGCTGGCGGGGAGCTGAGGGCGGCCAACGCCTCCGTCCGGTCCGGACGGGGGCGCGGCGTCAGGACGTCGGCGGCCGCGTCCTGCGCCGGCGTCGACCCGGCCGCGGTCACCACGGCGGCGAGCCCGGTGGTGAGGGGTACGGCGGCGATCAGGCCGAGCGTGGCGACCGCGCTGCGGACGATCTCCTGGGCGAGGAACTCGCTGGTCAGGATCTGCCCGAGGGGGCGGGTGTCGGCGGTGAGCAGAAGCAGCAGCGGAAGTGAGGCGCCCGCGTACGCCAGGACGATGGTGTTGACCGTGGAGGCGATGTGCGCCCGGCCGACCCGGGTGGCCGCCCGGTAGAGCTGCAGCCGGCTCAGGCCGGGGTTGGCGTTCGCCAGCTCGGTGACGGTGGCGGCCTGGGTGACGGTCACGTCGTCGAGCACCCCGAGTGAGCCGATGATGATCCCGGCGAGCAGCAGGCCACGCAGATCGACATCGGCCTGGAACATCGACAGCGTGGTGGCGTCCTCGCTGCCGAAGCCGGTCAGGTGGGTGGCGGCGGTGGCGATGGTCGCGAGCACGCCGGTGAGCACCAGGCTGCCCAGGGTGCCGAGCACCGCGACCGAGGTCTGCGCGGTCACCCCGTGTGTCAGGTAGAGCACCACGAACATGATCAGGGCTGCGCCGACCACCGCCACCAGCAGCGGTGACCGGCCGGCGCTGATGCCCGGCAACACGAAGGTGAGCAGGATGGCGAAGCTGGCGGCCAGCCCTGCCAGCGCGGCCAGGCCCCGCCACCGGCCGAACGCGACGATCGCGGCGGCGAAGACCACCGCGAGCCATACCAGCGGCTTTCCGCGCTGATGCTCGGCGATGTTCCAGCTGCTGGTGGCGGGATCGGTCGGGTCGGTCAGCTCGACCAGGACGACGTCGTCGCCGACCTCGATCCGCGGAGCGCCGGGCCCGGCGGGGACGGGCGTCTGCACCTGCTGGCCGGCGCTCGGCCCGTCCTCGATCCGTACGTCCACGGTCCCGCACGGCCCGATGGCCGGCGTGCCCGCCGGGTTGGCCGACGGTGGGCAGGGTTCGGTCACCACCCGGGTGACCGTGCCGTGGTGGCGCGGCGCGTCCGTGCCGCCGCCGGTCTGCGGCGCCCCGTCCCGTGGCCAGAGCACCACGGCGGCGACGACGGTGGCCACGAAGAGTGGCACCACCGTCGCGACGAGGATCCGCCGGACCCGGGGTGGGACGGGCGGAGCGGTACGGCTGTGGTCGGAACCCAATGCGAGAACTCCCAACGATCCGGTGCGGGGTACGTGCCGACGGGCCGGTCGGTTCACCTCCGCCGGTCGAACGCGGTGCCGGGCGCATCGGATTGCCGGCTGGCGACCCGGTGATCACACAGGGTGAGCCGTCGGACCGGCCGGTCGGCGGAGGCGCCGCGCCGTGGCGGCGCCGGTGCCCGACTGGGCGGTGGGGTCCGGTAGGCCATCGCCGGAAATGCTAGCCAGCCGGACCGGGTGTCGCAGGTCGTGGCGGAGTGTCGGATGGTCGAACCGCCCGCGCGGCGTCGCCCGGAGCGGCATGTTGGAGTCATGCCCGCGTCCGAGCCCGCCCCTGAGCAGGCCGCCGACCAGAGCCAGCACGCGACGCCGGCCGGCCACGATCAGCACGCCGGCCCGGAGAGGCACGCCGGCCAGGACAAGCACGCTGGCCACGACAAGCACGCCGGCCACGACCCGGCGATGTTCCGCCGCCGGTTCTGGGTCTGCCTGGTGCTCACCCTGCCGGTGGTGCTGACCAGCCACCTGGTGGTGGACGGGCTCGGGCTCCGGTGGGACGTTCCGGGCCGCTCCTGGGTCGGGCCGGTGCTCGGATCGGTGATTTTCCTCTGGGGTGGCTGGCCGTTCCTGGTCGGTGCGGTGCGCGAGATCCGGGACCGGGCGCCGGGAATGATGCTGCTGGTCGCGATGGCGATCACGGTGGCGTACTCGGCGTCGTTGGCCACCAGCCTGGGCGCCTTCGACCTGGACTTCTGGTGGGAGTTGGCCGCGCTGGTCACCATCATGCTGCTCGGGCACTGGCAGGAGATGAAGGCCATCGGGCAGGCCCGGGGGGCGCTGGCGGCGTTGGCCGCGTTGCTGCCCGACGAGGCCGAGCGCGTGGCGGCGGACGGGCAGGCCGAGCCGGTGCCGGTCGGCGCGTTGCGGGTGGGCGACGTGGTGCTTGTCCGGCCCGGGGGTCGAGTGCCGGCGGACGGCCGGATCGTCGATGGCGACGCCGAACTGGACGAGTCGATGATCACCGGTGAATCGCGGCCGGTGGCCCGGTCGACGGGCGAGCGGGTGGTGGCCGGCACGGTCGCCACCGACTCGGCGATCCGGGTCCGGGTCGAGGCGCTGGGTGACGAGACCGCGCTCGCCGGCATTCAGCGCATGGTCGCGCAGGCGCAGCGCTCGGGTGGGCAGGCCCAACTGCTGGCCGACCGGTTCGCCGCCGCGCTGTTCTACGTGGCCGCCGGCACAGCCGTGGTGACGCTGGCGGTCTGGACCGCGCTCGGTGAGCCCGACCAGGCGGTGGTCCGTACGGTCACCGTCCTGGTGATCGCCTGCCCGCACGCGCTCGGCCTGGCCATCCCGCTGGTCGTGGCGCTCTCCACCGCCCTGGCGGCGCGGCGCGGGATCCTGGTCAAGGACCGGTTGGCGCTGGAGCGCATGCGGACCGTCGACGCGGTGCTCTTCGACAAGACCGGCACGCTGACCCGGGGTGAGCACGCGGTGAGCGACCTGGTGACGACCCAGGGGCTGGAGCGGGAGGAAGCGCTGCGGATCGCCGCCGGCGTCGAGTCCGACAGCGAGCATCCGCTGGCTCGGGCGATCGTGACGGCGGCCGGGTCCGCCGGCCCGGCGCGTGCCACCGGCTTCCGGTCGCTGCCGGGCCGCGGCGTGCGGGCCACCGTCGACGGTACGGAGTACGCGGTGGGCGGCCCGGCGTTGCTGCGGGATCTGGGCCGAGCGCTCCCGGACGACCTGAAGGCGGCGACCGGCAGATGGTCGGCCCGCGGGGCCGTGGTGCTGTACCTGGTGCGGCTGCCGGGCACCGTGCTCGGGGCGTTCGCGCTCACCGACGAGGTGCGTCCGGAGGCCCGGCAGGCCGTCGCCGAGCTCCGTGCCGAAGGCGTCCGCACCATCGCCATGATCACCGGCGACGCGCGGTCGGTGGCCGAGTCGGTAGCCGCCGATCTCGGCTTCCGGTCGGGAGTGGACGAGGTCTTCGCCGAGGTGCTGCCGGCCGAGAAGGACAGCCGGGTCGCGGAGCTCCAGCGGCGAGGGCTGACCGTGGCGATGGTCGGCGACGGGGTGAACGACGCGCCGGCGCTGGCCCGCTCCGACGTCGGCATCGCGATCGGGGCGGGGACCGACGTGGCGATCGAGTCCGCCGGGGTGGTGCTGGCGTCGTCCGACCCGCGCGGTGTCGGTGCCGTGGTCCGGCTCTCCCGGGCGTCGTACCGCAAGATGCGGCAGAACCTGGCCTGGGCCGCCGGCTACAACGTGGTGGCGTTGCCCCTGGCGGCCGGGGTGCTCGCCTGGGCCGGGGTGGCGTTGAGCCCGGCGGTGGCGGCGGTGCTGATGTCGGCGTCCACCATCGTGGTGGCGCTCAACGCCCAGTTGCTCCGCCGGGTACGCCTCGACGCGGAGCCCGACTGACCGGCTCAGCCGCGTTTCATGAGTCGGCCGACGGCCGCCATCATCTCGGTGGCCATCTCGTCGGCCCGGCCCTCGGCCGCCCCCTCGTGCATGCAGTGCCGGGCGTGCCCGTCGAGCAGGCCCAGGGCCACCTTGTCGAGCGCGGCCTGGATCGCGGAGATCTGGGTGAGGACGTCGATGCAGTAACGGTCGTCGTCGACCATCTTCTCGATGCCCCGGACCTGCCCCTCGACGCGGCGGAGCCGCGCGAGCAGCTGGTCCTTGCTGGCGGTGTAGCCGCGGATCGGCGTGGGTGCGGTCATGGCGACGAGGATAGCGTACCCCTGGGGGGTATGGTAACGTCCCTCGTGTCCAATACCCCCACCGGGTACCGGTACATGACCGGTCACGAGTCTGCCTCGGCCTTACCCCTGGGGGGTATAGGCTGGCAGACGACGAAGGGAGAGATTCGATGGTCGACGCGACGTTCCAGGTGCGGGGCATGACCTGCGGGCACTGCGTCAGCGCGGTCAGCGCCGAGGTGGGCGCCATCGCCGGGGTGCGCGACGTGCAGGTGGATCTCGCCACCGGCCGGGTCACCGTCACCAGCGAGCAACCCGTGGACGCGGAGTCCGTCCGGGCGGCGGTCGACGAGGCCGGTTACGACCTCGTCGAGGCGTGAGCGGGAAGCCCGGGATGAACACGGTGACCAGAATGGGCGGGTTCGCCCTCGGTCTCGCGGCGGTCTTCGGCGCGGCGTACGGGATCGGCCGGGTGGTCGACCCGGCCGCCCCGGTCGCCGAGAGTCGGCCCGACGGCGGCGTCGCCCACAGCTCGGGCCCCACCGCGCACGACGAGGTGACCGACCGGACTCCCGGCGGTCTGCTCGTCTCCGACCGTGGCTACACGCTCGTTCCGGTCGCCGCTCCGGCCGGTGAGTTCGCCTTCCGGATCGGCGGGCCGGACGGCCGCCCGGTGATTGGGTACGACGTGGCACACGACAAGCGGATGCACCTGATCGTCGCCCGGCGGGACCTGTCCGGCTTCCGCCACGTGCACCCCGACCTCGCCCCGGACGGCACCTGGCGGGTCGACACCCCGCTGGACGGCCCGGGGCAGTGGCGGGCGTTCGCCGACTTCACGCCGACCGGGGGCGAGGCGCTGACCCTCGGGGTGGACGTGACCGTCCCCGGTGAGCTGACCGAACGGCCGCTGCCCGCCCCGGCCACCAGCACCACGGTCGACGGCTACACCGTCACCCTGGCCGGCGTGCCGCAGCCCGGCCGCACCTCGTCACTCACCCTGAGCGTCAGCCGCGACGGGCGACCGGTCACCGACCTGGAGCCCTACCTGGGCGCGTACGGGCACCTGGTGGCGCTGCGCCGGGGCGATCTCGCGTACCTGCACGTACACCCGGACGGAACACCCGGCGACGGGCGCACCCGGCCCGGTCCGGAGGTCACCTTCCTCGCCGAGGTGCCGTCGGCCGGCAGCTACCGGCTCTACCTCGACTTCCGGCACGGCGGGCTGGTGCACACCGCCGAGTTCACCGTCGTCGCCGGCACCGCCACGACCGGGGGCGACCCCACTCCGAGCGGGCCGGCGCCGACCGAGCACGGCACCCCCGGCCACGGGCACAACTGACGGGACCAGACGATGACCACCACCAGCAGACCACTGCCCGAGGCGCCGAACCGGATCGAGCTGGCCATCGGGGGAATGACCTGCGCCGCCTGCGCCGCCCGGATCGAGAAGAAGCTGAACCGGATGGACGGGGTGAGCGCCACCGTCAACTACGCCACCGAGAAGGCCACCGTCCGGTACGTCGACAGCGTCACCCCGGACGACCTGATCGACACGGTGCAGAAGACCGGCTACACGGCTGCCCTGCCGGCACCGCCGACGACCGAACAGCCGGTCGACCCGCTGCGGGGTCCGCGTACCCGTCTGTGGGTGTCGGCGGCGCTCAGCGTGCCGGTGGTTCTGCTGGCCATGGTGCCGCCCTGGCAGTTCGACTACTGGCAGTGGCTCTCGCTGACCCTCGCCGCCCCGGTGGTGGTCTGGGGCGGGCTGCCGTTCCACCGGGCCGCGTGGACCAACCTGCGGCACGGCGCCGCGACCATGGACACCCTGGTCTCGCTGGGCACCCTGGCCGCGTTCGGCTGGTCGCTCTGGGCGCTCTTCCTGGGCGACGCCGGCATGCCCGGGATGACGCATCCCTTCCGCTTCGACATCACCCGCACCGACGGCGCCGGCAACATCTACCTGGAGGCGGCCGCCGGGGTGACGGTGTTCATCCTGGCCGGCCGCTACTTCGAGGCCCGATCCAAGCGGACCGCCGGGGCGGCCCTGCGCGCCCTTCTCGAACTCGGCGCCCGGGACGTGGCGGTGCTGCGCGACGGGGTGGAGACCCGGATCCCGGTGGACCGGCTCGTCGTCGGTGACCGGTTCGTGGTCCGCCCCGGCGAGAAGATCGCCACCGACGGGGTCGTCGACGAGGGCACGTCCGCCGTCGACGCCAGCATGCTGACCGGCGAGTCGGTGCCGGTCGAGGTCGGCCCGGGCGACGGCGTGGTCGGCGCCACGATCAACGCGGGCGGCCGGCTGGTCGTCACCGCCACCCGGGTCGGCGCGGACACCCAGCTCGCCCGGATGGCCGACCTCGTCGAGCAGGCGCAGAGCGGCAAGGCGGCCGTGCAGCGGCTGGCCGACCGGATCTCCGGTGTCTTCGTGCCGATCGTCATCACCCTCGCGGTGGGCACCCTCGGCTGGTGGCTCGGCACCGGAGCCGGTCCGACCACCGCGTTCACCGCCGCGGTGGCCGTGCTGATCATCGCCTGCCCGTGTGCCCTCGGCCTGGCCACGCCGACCGCGCTGCTGGTCGGCACCGGTCGCGGCGCCCAGCTCGGCGTGCTGATCAAGGGACCGGAGGTGCTGGAGTCCACCCGTCGCGTCGACACCGTCGTGCTGGACAAGACCGGAACCGTGACGACCGGCCGGATGACCCTGGTGGACGTCGTGCCGGCGAGCGGCGAGGACCGCGCCGAGCTGCTCCGGCTCGCCGGGGCCGTGGAGGCCGCCTCCGAGCACCCGATCGCCCGGGCCGTCGCCGCGGGCGCCGCCGAGGCCGGAGCGCTGCCCCCGGTTACCGGCTTCGCCAACCTCGAAGGGCTGGGCGTCACCGGCACGGTCGACGGTCGGACCATGCTGGTCGGCCGGCTCCGGCTGCTGCGCGAGCGCGGTGTCGACGTACCGCCGGAGGTCGATCTGGCCGTGCGTGACGCGGAGGCCGCCGGGCGTACGGCGATCGTCGCCGGCTGGGACGGACGGGCGCGGGGCGTGCTCGCGGTCGCCGACGTGGTCCGGCCGACCAGCCGGACGGCCGTGGCCCGGCTGCGCGCCCTGGGGCTCACCCCGGTCCTGCTGACCGGGGACAACCCCACCGTGGCCGGGGCGGTCGCCGCCGAGGTGGGCATCGACGAGGTGATCGCCGAGGTGCTGCCCGCCGGCAAGGTCGACGTCGTCCGGCGGCTCCAGGCGCAGGGGCGGTCGGTGGCGATGGTCGGCGACGGGGTGAACGACGCGCCGGCGTTGGCCCAGGCAGATCTGGGGCTGGCGATGGGCACCGGCACCGACGTGGCGATCGAGGCGTCCGATCTCACCCTCGTCCGGGGCGACCTGGATGCGGCGGTGGACGCCATCCGGCTGTCCCGGCGCACGCTCGGCATCATCCGGGGCAACCTGTTCTGGGCCTTCGGCTACAACGTGGCGGCGCTGCCGCTGGCCGCCGCCGGCCTGCTCAACCCGATGATCGCCGGTGCCACCATGGCGCTGTCCTCGGTCTTCGTGGTGGCCAACAGCCTGCGCCTGCGCCGGTTCCGTTCGGCCGCCGATCGCGGATTGTGACGGCGGTGATGGTTGGGCGGTGGACTGCGGGGGTATTGCTGAGGTCGTAGCGACGCTCGCAATGGAGGTTGGCACATGGGTATCGATGACAAGATCAACAACGCCAGCGAGGACGCGGCCGGCAAGCTCAAGGAAGGCGCCGGTCGGGCCACCGACAACGAGCAGCTCGAGGCCGAGGGGCGCGCAGACCAGTCCACGGCCAAGCTCAAGCAGGCGGGCGAGAAGATCAAGGACGCTTTCAAGAGCTGACGTACGACGTAACCCGCACGCCGGGCCGGTGATCATTCACCGGCCCGGCGTGCTGTGTGCCCGGGGCCGTGAACCCTGAGATCCCCCCTGTGACGGCCGGCCCGCCAGCCGGGCGGCTCTCAGCTCCAGGTAGCGCTGCTCGGGCAGGCTCGTCGTGCCGCGCGCGGCCGCCAGGTACGCCTCCCGGGCCGCGCCCGGCTCCCCGGCCAGCTCCAGCAGGTGCGCCCGGACCGCGGCGAGCCGGTGGTGCCCGGCCATCCGCTCGTCGGCGTCCAGCGGGGTGAGCAGGGCGAGCCCCGCCCGCGGCCCGTCCACCATGGCCACGGCCACCGCCTGGTTGAGCGTGACCATCGGGTTCGGAGCGATCCGGGCCAGCAGCCGGTAGAGCGCCACGATCTGCGGCCAGTCCGTCTCCGCCGCCGTCGGCGCCTCGGCGTGCACCGCCGCGATCGCCGCCTGGAGCTGGTACGGGCCGGGCGGCGACCAGGTCAGCGCCTCGGTGACCAGGGCGACTCCCTCCGCGATGGCACCGGCGTCCCACCGGGCGCGGTCCTGCTCGGTCAGCGGCACCAACTCGCCGTCCTCGCCGACCCGGGCCGCCCGGTGCGCGTCGGTGAGCAGCATCAGCGCCAGCAGCCCGGTCACCTCACCGTCGTCGGGCAGCAGCCCGTGCAGGACGCGGGCCAGTCGGATCGCCTCGCCGGTCAGTTCGGCCCGTCGCAGGTCCGGTCCGCTGGACGCGGTGTACCCCTCGTTGAAGATCAGGTAGAGCACCCGGAGCACGGTCCGCAGCCGCTCGCCGCGCTCACCCGGCCCGGGCATCAGGAACCGCGCCCCGGCGGCCTCGATCCGCTGCTTGGCCCGCCGGATCCGCTGGCTCATCGTCGCCTCGGGCAGCAGGTGCGCCCGGGCGATCTGGGCGGTGCTGAGCCCGCCGACCGCCCGCAGGGTCAGCGCCACCTGCGCCGAGGGCGCCAGCGCCGGATGGCAGCAGAGGAAGAGCAGGGTGAGGGTGTCGTCCGCGTCCGCCACCGCCGGCTCCGCGTCGGCCGCCGGCGCCACCTGGGCGTACGCCGGCTCGCGCAGCGCCACCGCCACCTCGCGGTCCCGGCGGGCGCTCTCGCTGCGCCACTCGTCGGTGAGCCGGCGGGTGGCCACGGTGAGCAACCACGCGCGCGGATTGTCCGGTACGCCCTGCGCGGGCCACTGCGTCGCGGCGGCGAGCAACGCCTCCTGGACCGCGTCCTCGCACCTGTCGAACTGGCCGTGTCGGCGGACCAGCAGGCCGAGGACCTGCGGCGCGAGCGTGCGCAGCAGATCCTCGACCGTCCGGTCGTCGGTCACATCTCCGTCCCGGCCTGCTCCATGATCGGGCGGACCTCCATCGCCCCGCCGAAGCGCACGTCCGGCCACCGGGCGGCGATCTCGGCGGCCCGCTGCGGGCTGTCGCAGTCGACGGTCAGGTAGCCCGCGAACTGCTCCTTGCTCTCCATGAACGGCCCGTCGACGATCTCCGGGCGACCGCCGGCGAGCCGGACCGTCTGCGTCTGCGACGGGTTGGCCAGCGCCTGGCCGTCGACCAGCTCGCCGCTCTCGGTCAGCTCCTTCATGATCTCGTCCACCTCGCCGAACAGGGCATTACGGTCCGCTTCGGTCAGCTCCTCGGTGAAGCCGGGCCGGTTCCAGATCAGCAGCATGTACTTCACGGCGATGCTCCTCGCTTGGCTGGCCGCTCCCCGGTCGGGGCGCGGCTCACCGGAGGGTCGGAGCCGAGACCCCGTTCCCTACCGCGTACCGAAGAAAATCGCAGAAAGACTTCCCGGCGGTGGTCCCACGCCGTGCGGATCAGGGTCGGCCCGGCACCTGTCGAGGCCGCTGGCCGCCGCCGAGGTCGAGCGCGGCGCGGTCGGCGGCCGAGGTGCCGGACGACCAGCCCTCGGCGTCGCGGACGCTGAGCCGGTGTCGGGTGACACCCGGAAAGAGGGCGCCCAGCCGCTCCTGGACCGCCTCGCCACGGGCGGCGAGCACCGGTAGCAGACGCTCCGGGCCGGCCGTCTCGGCAGCCGCCTGGTCGGCCGCCTCGGTGGCCCCGCGCAGTCGCTCACCGATCCGCAGCGCGAACGCGTTGAGGAAGGACTCGTCCCACACCTTCGTCCGCCGGCCCGACCCCGGCCGGCGCTCGGTGCGCCCGCGCAGCATCGCGGCGGTGGCCTGCACCAGCAGCGACGTGTAGAGCAGCTCCACCGCCACGAGATCCGCCGGCCACCCCAGCACGGTGGTGAAACCGAGGTCGTCGGACCAGACCGCCTCGCACCGGTTCGCCGCCGCCACCTCCTGCACCAGCAGCGCCTTCGCCCCCGCGTACGGGGTCTCGGTGCCCAGCCGGACCCCGCCCGGCACATCGCCGGGCTCCGCCCCGGCGGCCAGCAACGCCTCGTCGATGCTGTGCCGGGCGATCAGCTCCTGCGCCTTCCCGGTCAACGCCTCCGCCTCGGCCGGGAAGGTGGTCGACTCGGCCTTCGCGAGCAGCGCGCGTACCCGGTCCAGCATCGGCGATCCGCTGCGGACCGTACCGGCGGTGCGGGGGATCGTCGCCCCGGTCGAGCCGGGCGGCGGGCGTAGCACCGCGATCGGCGGCAGGCTCTCCACCAGCGCGAGCACGTCGACAGCGGCGCGGAGAGCGTCGGCCCGGTCCAGTCCCTCCGCGGCGGTCCAGGCGGCCAGCAGGTCGTCGCCGTCGTCCCGGCCCTCGGCGGCCAGAGCACGTAGCTGGTCGTCCCACCAGTCGGGGACCGGCCCGGCCTGCTCGCGTCGCTGGGCGGCCAGCGCGTCCCGGACCAGCCGGGCCGCCCGTGCGTCGAGCCGCCGCGCGGTGATCCGGTGCACGTCGACCGGCTGCCAGCCGCGTGGCCAGAGCTGCCCGAGGCCACGGACCAGCCGACGCCGCAGGGCCGCGTCCACCGCCGTGGCGCCGTCCGCCGCGCCGGTGCCGACCATCAGCCGGTCCAGCTGCCGTTCGGCCTGTCGTACGTCGGTGCCGCGCACCGCCGCGAGCGCGTCGGCGACGAGTTCGTCCGCGTCCGGCACAGGCACCTCCTTCGGTCTCCGCTGCCGGCGAGGCATCCGGCCGCCCCACCCAATGATCATGCCGGCACGGCTTCGGTGGGCATGACTCGGCCAGTTTGGGGTAGTTCGGCGGTGACCCGGACGGATGACGAGGTGTGTGGTGGTCGGTTCGAGCCTGCCGCGGGGGCGTCCCGTCGCCGCGCCGGACCGCCGGTCGTCCACGCTCGCGGGCGTCCTGATCGGGGTCGCGATCATGGCCGCCGTGGACGAGATCGTCTTTCACCAGTTGCTGGCCTGGCACCACTTCTACGACCGGTCCACCCCGTCGGTGGCGCTGCTCTCGGACGGGCTGCTGCACGCCGCTGAGGTGATCGCCCTGGTCGGTGGGTTCTTCTGGTTCGCCGATCTGCGCCGACGGCTGGCCCTGTCACCCCGGCTGGTCTGGGGTGGCTTCCTGCTCGGCGCCGGAGGATTCCAGCTCTTCGACGGGCTGGTCGACCACAAGGTGCTCCGGGTGCACCAGATCCGCTACGGCGTCCACCTGGTGCCGTACGACGTGGTGTGGAACGTGGGCGGCGCGGTCCTGCTGCTGGCCGGCGCGGCGCTGGTCTGGCGGACGCGGTCCCGCCGACCGGATGACGGCCCCCGGTGACGGCAGTCGCCCCGGGCCGGGCGGCGGTGGTGCCATGGGCGCACGGGGGCCACCCGGCGGACGGGCCGGGCTGGGTGCCGCTGCTCCCGGTCGCGGTGCTGGCCGTCGGCTACCTGCTGGCCGCCGTACGCGACCCGCGAGGCTGGGACCATCGGCGTACTCTCGCCTGGCTGGCCGGCTGCACCGTGCTGGCGGTCGCGGTCGGGCCGCTGGCTCACCTCTCGGACGACCCGCGCGGGCACATGGCGCAGCACCTGCTGCTCGGCATGTTGGCACCGCTCGGGCTGGTCCTCGGCGCCCCGGTGACGCTGCTGCTGCACGTCGCGCCCACCTCGACGCGTCGGCGGGTGGGCCGGCTGCTGCGCGCCCGCGCGCTGCACCTGATCGCCCACCCGGTCACCGCCGCGCTGCTGAGCACGGGTGGGCTGGCGCTGGTGCTGCTCACCCCGCTGTACGCGACGGCGGAACGCCAGCCAGCCCTGCACCACGGCGTACACCTGCACTACCTGGGCGCGGGCTACCTGTTCGCCTGGTCGCTGGCCGGGCCGGACCCCGCGCCCCGCCGCCCCGGGCTGGCCGTGCGGGTCGGCGCGCTGCTCGGCGCGTCGGCTGGCCACGCCGCGCTCGCCAAGTACCTCTACGCGCAGGCCGGCACCCTGCCCCCGGGGCTGACCGACCCGGACGCCGCGGCGTTCGGATCGGCCGCCCACCTCATGTATTACGGCGGCGACGTCGCGGAGCTGCTGCTGGCGGTGGCACTCTTCGCAACCTGGTACCACCGCTCCCGCCCACCCCTGGTGAACAGGAGTTTCGCGTCACGACACCGCGATGCCGTGACGCGAACCTCTTGATCAACTCTGTGCGGGCGGGGTCGCCAGGGCGGCGGAGAGCCGCCGGAAGAACGCGCGGATGTCGTCCTCGCTGTGGTGCGTCTCGGCCTGGTCGTTCAGCGGGCCCGAGTAGAGCAGCGCCTGCTCCAGCGCGTCCCGCGTCTCGGCCCGGCCACCCGGGTAGAGCCCGGCGGCCACCCCGTCGGCGACCCGGATCACCACCGAATCGTCGAGCGACCTGTCGAACTGGACCCCGTAGAGGATCCCGTTGACGTGGCCCTTCCAACTGTCCGTACCCATGCTCGTCGACTCCCCTAGAAGATCCGGCCGCCATCCCAGCCCAGAATCGGAACCCCGTTGACGCCGTTGCGTTTGAACTCGGCGTCGAGATTGGCCATGTGGCTGGGCTCGGGCTGGTAATGACCGCTGCGCGCCGTGGCGTACTGGACCCTACCGTCCTTGACGACCAGCTCGCCGGCCGCGGCGACCGGGTTTCCGCCGCCCAGAGTGGAGTGGTGGAAGTCGCCGACCTTCTGGTAGTTGGACGCGTAGAGGTTGCCGTTGCGGTCCATCACGAAGATCGCTTGACCGTTTCCGCTGAACACGGTCTGCGCGCTCGACGTGTCGAACGGCTCGCCGTTGCGCGCGCTGCGCAGCACGCCGTTGCTGTCGAAGAAGACCCGGTGCTGTTCCAGCTCCTCGGGGCTGAGCCGGCGCACGGCCGTCGGGAAGTGCCCTCCGGGCAGGTGCTCGTTGCGGTACTTGTCGAGCATCGGCTTGGTGTTGGAGTAGCGCGGGGTGGTGTGCGGGCCGGGCACGCCGGGCCGCTTCGGGCCGCCGCGCTTCGCGCCCTTTCGGGTGAAGCGGCGCAGCAGCGTCTTCGCGCGCTTCAACAACTGCGGGATGATCTCCTTGATGACCCGCTGGATCGCCATCCGGGCCAGGCCGATCGAGACGGGGATCTGGGCCAGCGAGGCACCGAAGCTGGGTGCCGCCGCCGCCAACGCGATCGCCACCTGAATGACCAGGATCGTCAACTGGACGATCACGATGATCTTCTGCGTCAGGGTGATGATGGCCATCACCAGCAACGCCATGCCGATCAGCTCGGCCGCCTGCGCGCCGTCCTCCATGCGGCGCGGCGCACCCTCCTCGTCCTGCCACGCCTGCTCGAACGCCCGGATGTCGTCGCCGCTGTTGGTCGTGCTGACCTGCGCCGCGCCCGCCTGGGCCTCCCCGACCGCCGTCCGCAGCCGGCCGGCGAACGCGAACCACATCTGGGACGCCTCGAACAGCAACTCCTCGTCGGCGGTCGGCCAGGTGAAGCCGACCCAGCCCAGCGCCTCGGCGAGCTCAGGAGGAAGCTGCATACCCACTGGGCAGCTCCATCCTCGTGAAGAGTTCCGCGTTGGCGAGGTCGGTCGCCTCGTGCGCGTCGGCACCGAGGTCGAGGTTCTCGGCGGCCTCCAACAACTGGTCGGCCATCGACCGGTACACGTCGAGCGCATGCGTCAGGACCTCGACGTACACGGCCCCGAAGAGGGAGCCCGCCTCGTCGGCGCCCCAGGGATTACCCGCTCCGTTCACCGTCGACTCGAGGCCGCTGACCGCCTCGCCGAGCTGCTGGCCGGTTGTCGCGATCGACGCGGCTGCGGCATGCAGAGCGTCGACGTCCACCTCAATTCCGTCGGACATGGCTCAGCGACGATCCATCCGGCGGGTGGCCGCGTCCAGGTCACCGATCATCTGTTGGAAGCCACGGAACGCCTGCTCGGAGACCCGTTCGAGCTGCTGGGTGAGGGCCGTGCTGTCGACCTGGGCCCCGGCCGTCAGGTCGGCCCGGCGGGCGCGCTCGTCGGCCTGTGCCGCCTGGACCGCCTCCAGGACGTACTCGGCGATCGTGCTCGTGCCGGCCCGGGACAGGCTCGGGTCGATCACCAGCGTCTGCAGGGCGCCGAACGCGGAGACCTCCGCCTCGACGAGACCGTCACCGCCGGTGCCCCGCCCTACCATCTGCTCGGCGTCCGGCGCGGGCCCGTCGCCGTCACCCGGCTGCGCCGTGACAGCACCCGTTGCCTGGCTCAGCAGGCGCATCGCCTCTTCGAGCGAGCTGCTCAGGCCGGACGGATCAATCCCGCTCGCCATGCACGTCCCCCCACGTCCGCAGTCCACCGTCGGTGCACGACCGTATCAATGCGGCACCCGCACGGCTGCCCCGGAAGTCGGCTGTGGATCACTCCCAGGTGGACAGAATTTCCTCGACCGGCGCGACGTCGCGCCCCGGATCGGGCGCCGGGGCGGGCGGGCCAGCCGGCGTACGGTCGAAGCGGGGTGCCGGCGCCGGTTGGATCTCGCCGTCGACCTCGACGAACGTCCCCCGGGCCGCGTTGTGCGGGTGCCGGTGCGCCTCATTCGGGGCCAGCACGGGGGCGACGCAGGCGTCCAGGTCGGCGAAGACCGCCGTCCACTCGTCCCGGGTCCGCTCGGCGAACCGTTCGGTGAACCGCCTCCGCAGCTCGTCCCAGCCGCTCGGGTCGTACTGGTCGGGCAGCTCCGCCTCGTCGGCCAGGCCGAGACCTGCCAGCAGTACGGCGTAGAAGGCCGGCTCCAGCGCCCCGACGGCCATGAAGCCGCCATCGGCGGTGGCGTACGTGTCGTAGAAGGGCGCTCCTCCGTCGAGCAGGTTCCGCCCGCGCGGGGCGGCCCACAGGCCGGTGCCGAGCAGCCCGTGCAGGAACGAGGTGAGCAGCGCCGATCCGTCCACCATGGCCGCGTCGACGACCTGGCCGACGCCGGAGCGTTCCCGCTCCAGCAGCGCCGCCAGCACACCTACGGCCAGCAACATGCCGCCGCCGGCGAAGTCACCGATCAGGTTCAGCGGCGCGTGTGGGCGTGCGTCGGCTCGACCCAGTGGCTCCAGCGCCCCGGCGACCGCGATGTAGTCGATGTCGTGGCCGGCCCGAGCCGCCAGCGGGCCGTCCTGGCCCCAGCCGGTCATCCGCGCGTACACCAGCCGGGGGTTGCGGGCCTGGCAGACGTCCGGGCCGAAGCCGAGCCGCTCGGCGACCCCCGGCCGGTACGCCTCGACGAGCACGTCCGCCCGTTCGATGAGGCGCAGCAGGTCGGCCACACCGGCCGGGGACTTCAGGTCCAGCGCGGTGACCCGCCGGCCGCGCTGCAACGGTCCACCGGTCGGCGCGGCGAGGCGCCCGTCTCCCGGGCCGCCCGGCCGGTCGACGCGTACCACGTCCGCCCCGAGGTCGGCGAGCACCATGCAGCCGAACGGGGCCGGCGCGAGGCTGGCCAGCTCGACCACCCGCACCCCGGCCAGCGGCCCGCCGCGCGCCGCCGTCACGCGACGCCAACCGGCTCAGCGAGCCGGTCCGCCAGGTCGACGGGAGGCGTGAACCGGTCGCCGTACCGTTCGGCCAGCTCGGCGGCGCGGGCCGCGAAACCGGCCGGGCCGCCCGCGTACTGCCGGACGTAGCGGATCACCCCGCCCGTCCAGGCGGGGAAGCCGATGCCGAAGATCGAGCCGATGTTGGCGTCGGTCTCGGTACGCAGCACCCCCTCGTCGAGGCAGCGCAGCGCGTCCAGCGCCTCGGCGAAGAGCATCCGTTCCTGGAGGTCGGTGAACGGCACCGCCCGGCCGGCATCGGTGACCAGGTCCGCGAGCCCTGTCCACAGCCGCCCTCGGGTGCCGTCGTCGTAGGAGTAGAAGCCGCGTCCGGCGGCGCGGCCCGGCCGGTCGTACGCGTCGACCAGCTCGTCGACGAGCCGGTGCGCGGGCAGCGGCAGGTACTCCTCGCTGGCCGCCTCGAACTGGCGGCGGATCCGCTGGATCAGCGTGAGACTGACCTCGTCGGCGAGCGCCAGCGGCCCGGTCGGGTAGCCGGCCTGAAGGGCGGCCTGCTCCACCGACGCGGCGGGGACACCCTCGGCGACCATGCCGACCGCCTCGTCGATGAACCGGCCGATGACGCGGCTGGTGAAGAAGCCCCGGCCGTCGTTGACCACGATCGGGGTCTTGCCGATCCGCCGGCCCAGGTCGAACGCGCGGGCCAGGGCGGCGTCCCCGGTCCGTTCGCCCACCACGATTTCCAGCAGCGGCATCCGGTCCACCGGCGAGAAGAAGTGCATGCCGATGAAGTCGGCCGGCCGGTCCACGCCGGCGGCCAGCTGAGTGATCGGCAGGGTGGAGGTGTTGGAGGCGAGCAGCGCGCCCGGCGCGAGCACCGGCAGCACCTCGGCGAAGACGGCCTGCTTCAGGGCCGGGTCCTCGAAGACCGCCTCGATGACGGCGTCGCAGCCGGCGAGCGCGTCCACCTGGTCGGTGGTGGTGATCCGGTCCAGCACCGCGCGGGCGTCGGCTTCCGTGGCGCGGCCCTTGCGGACCCGGCGGGCCAGCAGTCGTTCGGCGTGCTCCCGGGCCCGCCCCGCGGCCTCCGGCGACACGTCCCGGACCACCACGTCGAGGCCGGCGCTGGCGCAGGCGTACGCGATGCCCGCGCCCATCATGCCGGCGCCGAGCACCGCCACCCGCCGCACCGGCGGGACGTCCACGGCCGGTCGGGCGGCGCCGCCGTTGACGGCCTTGAGGTCGAAGAAGAACGCGCCGATCATGTTCTTGGCGACCTGCCCGGTGAGCAGGCCGATCAGGTGCCGGGTCTCCACGGTGAACGCGGTGTCCAGGTCGACCTGTGCGCCCTCGACGGCGGTGGCCAGGATCGCCTCGGGCGCGGGCAGCCGGGCCCCCTTGAGCTGCTTGCGCAGGGTGGCCGGGAAGGCGGGCAGCTGCGCGGCCAGCGAACGGCTGGCCGGGGTGCCACCGGGCATCCGATAGTCCGGCCGGTCCCACGGCTGGGCCGGGTGCGGGTTGGCAGCGATCCAGGCCCGCGCGCGATCCAGCATCTCCGCCTCGGTGGCGACGACCTCGTCGACGATCCCGGCGGCCAGGGCGTCGGCCGGGCGCATCCGCCGGCCGGTGAGCAGCACCGTGGTCAGCGCCCCGGCCAGGCCGAGCATCCGCACCGTCCGGGTGACGCCGCCGGCCCCGGGCAGCAGACCCAGGGTCACCTCGGGCAGCCCGAGCCGCGAGTCGGGCGCGTCCAGCGCGATGCGGTGGTGGCAGGCGAGGGCGATCTCCAGGCCGCCGCCGAGCGCGGAGCCGTTGACCGCCGCGACGACCGGTCGGCCCAGCGTCTCCAGTCGGCGCAGGTCCCGCTTGATGGTGCCGAGCAGGTCCGCCAGCGCGGGCGCGTCGGCGCGGGTGGCACGGATCATCTCGGGCAGGTCGCCGCCGGCGAAGAACGTCGACTTCGCGCTGGTCACGATGACACCGGCGAGATCGTCCTCGGCCTCCAGCCGGTCCAGCACCGCGCTCATCGATGCCGCGTACGCCCGGTTCATGGTGTTGGCGGACTGGTCGGGGTCGTCCAGGGTGAGCGTGACGATGCCGTCGGCGCTGCGGTCGTACCGGATGGTGGTGGTCATTGGTCTTGTCCCCCGGGTCAGCAGCGCTCGAGAACGGTGGCGACGCCCATGCCGCCGCCGATGCAGAGGGTCACCACGGCGCGGCGCAGGTCGCGGCGCTCCAACTCGTCCAACGCTGTGCCGAGCAACATGGCTCCGGTGGCGCCCAGCGGGTGGCCGAGAGCGATCGCGCCGCCGTTGACGTTCACGCGGTCCGGGTCGAGGCCCAGGTCGCGGACGTACTTGAGGACCACGGCCGCGAACGCCTCGTTGATCTCGAACAGGTCGATGTCGTCGAGGGTCAGCCCGGCGACGGCGAGCGCCTTGTGGGTGGCCGGGATCGGGCCGGTCAGCATGAGCGTCGGGTCGGCGCCGGTGACGGCCGCGCCGACGATCCGGGCGCGCGGGGTGAGGCCGAGGTCCTGCCCGACCTGCTCCGAACCGATCAGCACCAGCGCCGCGCCGTCCACGATGCCGGACGAGTTACCGGCGTGGTGGACGTGCTCGATGGCCTCCAGCCAGTGGAACTTCTGCAACGCGACCGCGTCGAAGCCCGCGGCCGCACCCATGGTGGCGAAGGACGGGGTGAGCCGGGCCAGTGCCTCCCGGGTCGTCTCCGGGCGGGGGTGCTCGTCGACGGTGAGGATGTCCAGCCCGTTGCCGTCGCGGACCGGCACGACCGAGCGGGCGAAGTGCCCACCGGCCCACGCCTTGGCGGCCCGCTCCTGTGACCGCAGCGCGTAGCCGTCCACGTCGTCGCGGGTGAACCCCTCCAGGGTGGCGATCAGGTCGGCGCTGACGCCCTGCGGCACGAACGACGTGGCCAGCGCGGTCTGCGGGTCGGTGGCCCAGGCGGCGCCGTCGGAGCCCATCGGCACCCGGGACATCGACTCGACCCCGCCGGCGAGCAGCAGGTGCTCCCAGCCGGAGCGGATGCGCGCGGCGGCGGAGTTGACCGCCTCCAGCCCGGAGGCGCAGAACCGGTTGAGCTGCACCCCGCCCACCTCGTCGGGCAGCCCGGCCAGCAGCGCGGCGGCCCGCGCCAGGTCGCCGCCCTGCTCGCCGACGGGGGTGACGATGCCGAGCAGCAAGTCCTCCAACCGGCCCACGTCCAGGCCGGGGTTGCGCTCGCGCAGCGCGTCGATCAGGCCGACCACCAGCGAGATCGGCTTGACCCCGTGCAGCGCGCCGGTGTCCCGGCCGCGTCCGCGCGGGGTGCGGACCGCGTCATAGACGTACGCCTCAGAGGGCACGGGCGATCAACTCCTTCATGATCTCGTTGGTGCCGCCGTAGATCTTCTGGACGCGGGCGTCGGCGTACATCCGGGCGATCGGGTACTCCGTCGTGTAGCCGTAACCGCCGAACAGTTGCAGGCACCGGTCGATGACCTCGCACTGCCCGTCGGTGAGCCACGACTTCGCCATCGCGGCCGTGGCGACGTCCAGGTCGCCACGGGTGTGCCGGACGATGCAGTCGTCCAGGAAGACCCGGCTGACCCGGGTGCGGGTGGCGCACTCGGCGAGCACCATCCGGGTGTTCTGGTGCCCCATCAGGGTCTTGCCGAAGGCGGTGCGCTCCTTGGCGTACGCCACGGTCAGCTCGACCGCGCGTTCCATCGCGGCCACCGCGCCGACGCCGATGACCAGCCGTTCCTGCGGAAGTTGCTGCATGAGTTGGATGAAGCCCAGCCCCTCGGCACCGCCGAGCAGGTTGGCCGCCGGCACCCGGAACTCGTCGAAGAACAGCTCGGCGGTGTCGTTGGCGTGCAGCCCGATCTTGGACAGCAGCCGGCCCCGGCGGAAGCCCTCCGGGTCGCCGCCCACCTCGCACACCAGCAGCGAGACGCCGGCTGCCCGCTGCTCGGGGTCGGTCTTCACGGCCACCAGAATCAGGTCGGCCAGGCCGCCGTTGGTGATGAACGTCTTCGCGCCGGTGACCAGGTAGTCGTCGCCGTCGCGGACCGCCCGCGTGCGCATCGCCTGGAGGTCCGAGCCGCCGTCGGGCTCGGTCATCGCGATCGCGCCGACCAGCTCACCGCTGCACAGGCCGGGCAGCCACCGTCGCTTCTGCTCCTCGCTGCCGTACGCGACGAGATAGCCCGTGACGATGCCACTGTGGACGGCCAGCCCGAGGCTGCTCTCCCCGGTGTACGCCTGCTCGTGCAGCAGCACCGCCTCGTGGGTGAAGCCGCCGCCTCCGCCGCCGTACTCCTCGGGGACCGACAGGCCGAGCAACCCCAGCTCACCGGCACGCCGGTAGTGCTCGCGGTCCGGGTGCCCCTGGGCCAGCAGGCGGTCCGTGTGCGGCAGCACCTCCTTGGTGAAGAAGGTGCGGGCCAGGTCGGCGAGGTCGTCGTGCTCAGGTTCGCGCCAGGGCGAGGGGGAGCCATCGAGCGTCGGCATGTGCACCACCCTCGCGCGCTGTTGGCGGCATGTCAATAAGTCTGGATCAGCAGCCGGGCACAGGCTTCCGGGTCGTCCGCGAAGGGCAGATGTCCGCAGCCCGCCAGCGGCACGTGCCGGGCCGCCGGCAGCGCCGCGCGGGCCCGCCGGGCCTGACTGGGGTACGGCAACACGAGATCGCGCGTACCCCAGGCGACCGTCACGGGGATGTCGTCGAGCGCGCCGGCCGTCCCTCGACGGAGCTGCCATCCGGCGAACGCGGCGCGGGCCACCGCGAAGCCGGGCGCGTCAGCCAGTGCCGCCGCCGAGTCGACGCACTCGTCGGGGTCGAGGTGACCCGGGTGGCCGTAGAACAGGCCGCAGAACGCCACCCGCCCGGCCCGGCTCGCCAGCAGCCGGGGCAGTGCCGGCCGCAGCCCGCCAGCCGCCGACCGGGCCCCGCCGACCGCCAGTTGACACCAGCGTCGCCCGACCGGCCCCCAGAACCCGATGGGCGAGAACGCGGTCACCGAGTGGGCCAGCCCGCGTCGCCCCAACTCCAACGCGATGCCGCCACCGAGCGAGTTGCCGGCAACGGCGGGCCGGCGCACGCCCAGCGCGTCCAGGAACGCGGCGACCCGATCGGCCAGGTGCTCCACCGACCCGGGGGCCGCCTGCGCCAGCGGCTCGGGTGGCGTCGGCGGCTTCGGCGGCTTTGATGGCTCCGACGGCTTCGGTGGCTCGGGCCACGGTGGTGAGGCGCCGAAGCCGGGCAGGTCCAGCGCGATCACGTCGCGGTGTCGGGCCACCTCGTCGAGCACCGGTTCCCACACCTGCCACCGACTACCGATGCCGTGGATGAGCACCAGCGGCGGTCCATCACCATGCCGCGAGTGAGCGAGCCAGTCCGGGTCCCCACGGTGCATCCACCCACCCTCACACGCCGGGCTCACATTCAACTCCTGCCGATGGGCGAGGATCGTGCCATGAGTGCCACACCGCCGGCTCTGCTCGACGGAGCCCGGGTCACGATGTTCGCCAATCTGGGACGAGAGCAGTCGCCGACCGGTGCGACGCGCCACTCCGTCGGCAACTTTGCTGACGTGGTTGTACGCCTCGCGATCGCCGGCTACGACGGCGATACCGACCGCTACCTCTTCTACTGCAACCGGAAGTGGGAGGTTGTGGCAGACACGTGTCATCCGACGGAGAGGGAGGCCGTCGCCCAGGCGGAGTTCGAGTTCCGGGGCGTGACGTTTCTGCGAGTGCCGCCGAGCGAACCTGGTGACCCGACGGCGTGAGGCGGCCGTCCCGAGCAGATCCGCGGGTGCGTGAAGGTGGCGCCGCGTGACCTACTCCGGCTCGTCGCCATCGGTAGGGCGCGGTGGGCGGTGCTCGGCGATCCACGCCTCCACGTCGGCGCGCAGCCAGACCGTGGTGCCATGCAGCCGTTGAAACGGCGCGGGGAAGGTCGGATAGCGGATGAGCTGACGCATCCGGGTCCGGCTCACGCCGCCGAGCAACTCCTGTAGCTCGTGCGGGCCGACCAGCGGACCCGGGACCTCACCCATCACTCGACGGTAGGGCGATCAGGAATGCCGAATTGCGTCTACCTACTTGCGCAGCCCGTTCGAGTGGGCGAGGGTAGAGCCACGACAAGAAAGATGACGAGAGGGGCCGGCCGATGGATCAGGCGACGGAGTTGGCATGGCTTCGGGAGCGGGTCGGGGGATTGGAGACGGCGCTGCACTGCGCACGGAGAGAGTTGTTCGATCTCCGTTGTCGGCTGACGTTGATCGGCCGGGTCGTCCAGGACATCGACCGGGTGCAGCGAGCCCCGGGCGTCGCAGTGGGTGCGATCAACGCAGCCCTGTACTCCGAGACGTCCAACCTGCGGCATCTCGGCCGGCACCTGATCCGGCGTCAGCGCGGAATTCAGTGATCAGTTGATGCTCAGCAGCTCAGGAACGGCGCTGATAACTGGTGAGCATCAAGTGATCAAGGTGAGGGTGGCGGCTTGCTAGTTGCGGGCCGACTCACGTCGTGCCGAGGCCGCCAGCCGCTCGGCGAGTGCGACGACGCGGTCGCGGAGCTCGTCCGGGCGTTCGATGACGAACGGCAGGTCGAGCGCGGCGAGCACGCCGGGCAACCAGTCGAGGCTCTCTGCCCGGATCCCCACGTCCTGCCAGCCTTCGTCCGCACCCTCTCGCACCTCGGCGATGCTGGCCGGTAGTCGTCTGCGGATCTGCTCGACTGTTCCTTGTATCCGCAGCGACACCGCATGCTGGTACGGCGCTTGTGCCATCGAGGTGAGAAGGCGCCCGGCCGGATCGTTTCCGGCGGGCGGCTCGAACGAGCCCGGCAGCGGTCTCGCGTCCGCGATGCGGTCGAGTCGAAGGGTGCGGTCCTCGCCGATCTCCGGATCGACCCCGGTGACATACCACCGGCCGGCATGGTTGACCAGCCCGAACGGATGCAGCACGCGGACGCTACGCCTGCCGTCGCCCGAGGTGTAGTGCAGCGAGATCGGCCGGTGATGGCGGACCGCCTCGGCGACGGCGAGTAGTACCTCGGTCTGCGGTGCAGGGAAGTCACCGGGTTCGGCGGTGAAGGCAAGGGACTGGAGTGCGGCGTCCAGCCGGTCCGCGGTCCGCGACGGTAGGACGCGGCGGATCTTCGCGGCGGCTGTTTCGCCCGCCGCGCCTGTTGCCGTCGCCAACCCGGCACGGCGGCCGGCGATCAGGCCGAGTAGGACGGCCAAGGCTTCGTCGTCGCTGAGCATCAGCGGCGGCAGTCGATAGCCGGCGGCGAGCCGATACCCGCCGTAGCGACCGCGCACCGACTCCACCGGCAGGTCCAGGTCGACCAGATGACTCACGTAGCGCCGCACCGTGCGCGGTTCGACACCAAGGCGCTCGGCAAGCTCGGCCATCGTCCGGACGCCGCCGGACTGCAGGAGCTCCAGCAGTGCGAGCACCTGGGCTGTCGGTCGTGCCACGGTCCGAACTTTATCAAAATACTGGACCAAATCTGTCCAGTATTTGCCCTAGCGTGATCTCCACAGACCGGTACCGACCGTACTGAGCAGGGAGAAGACATGGACTTCGTCTCCATCCGCATCATCACCGACGAGATCAACCGCCTGGTCGGCTTCTACGAGAAGATCACCGGCGTGCAGGCGGCCTGGGGCAACGAGGACTTCGCCGAGTTGCGCACCGCCCACGGCACGCTGGCGATCGGCAGCACCCGCACGGTCCCACTGTTCGCGCCAGGCTCCGCCCGCCCGGCCGACAACCACAGCGTCATCATCGAGTTCCTCGTGGAAGACGTGGACGCGCTCTACGAGAGACTGAAAAGCGTGGTGGAGGACTTCGTGAACGAGCCCACGACCATGCCCTGGGGTAACCGAGCCCTGCTCTTCCGCGACCCCGACGGCAACCTGGTTAACTTCTTCACTCCGGTGACCCCCGAGGCGATCGAGAGGTTCCGCCGTTGATCGGTCGGCGCGGCCTCGAGGCCGGCGGCTCCGACAAGACATGGGGGACGTCGATGCCGAAGCTGGCGGCGTGAGCTGCCGATAGGGTCGGGCAGATGAGTGTCGAGACGGCTCCGCGCCGCCGCAGGTTGGAGCCGGACGCCCGGCGCGGGCAGATCCTGGCCTGCGCGGTCCGGCTGTTCGGCGAGCGGCCGTACGCGGACGTGTCGACCACCGACGTCGCCCGGGAGGCGGGTGTCGCCCGGGGCCTGGTCAACCACTACTTCGGCACCAAGAAGGACCTTTACCTGGAGGTCGTCCGGGTCATGGTGACCATCCCCGAGGTTGCCCTGGAACGACTGCCCAAGGGTGACCTGCGGACCCGGGTGGATGCCAGCGTCGCGTGGTTCCTCGACGTGGTGTCGCGGCACAGCACCTCGTGGCTGGCGGCGGTCACCGCCAGGGGGATGGGCGGCGACGCCGACGTGGAACGGGTGCTCGCCGAGGCCGAGGAGGTCGCCGCCGACCGGATGCTCGTCGCCGTCGGGCTGGCCGAGGAGGCCGAGGACCACGAGGAGTTGCGGGGGATGGTCCGGGCGTACTGCGGGCTGGCGACGTCCACCGCCCGGGAGTGGCTCCAGCGCGGGGCGTTGACCCGGCCGCAGGTCCACCTGCTGCTCACCACCACCCTGCTGACCATCGTCGAACAGGTCGTCCCACAGGTCATCGCGGCCAGCGACCCGTCCTGACCGCAGCCGGCGAAGGCTTTTCAGCGACGCCAGAACTGGCGGGGCGCGAACCCGTCCCGTCGCAGCCAGTGCTCGGTATAGACGATCCGTTCCGCCTCGATGACCACGAGGGTGTCCTCGGGCGGCTCGGACAGCGGTCGCCCCCGCTCGGCGTGCTCGTTCTCCCAGCGGAACGCCGACCAGTAGTGCGCACGGTCCGGATCCTCCGGGCCGAGCACCCTGGCCGTTCCGAACAGTTGAGCTCCGCGGCTGCTGGCCAGCCCGACGAGCGGCGCGAAGATGCCGACGGACACGCGCGGGTCGGCAGCGATGTTGCGCATCTTCGGCGAACGCGGCGCGGCGGTGAAGAGCACCGCGAAGCCGAGCGGGTAGTACCGCACCGGCGTGGCCAGCGGCCCGTCCGGACCCGTGGTGGCGAGCACGCACATGTTCTGCGACGACAGTAGGTTGTGAATGCGCTCTTCAAGTCGTTCACGGTCGAGCCGCTTCGCCGGCGTGGGTCCAGCCAGCCACGGATTCGTCAACGGCATGAAACCCTCGCGACCATGGCGAGCACCCGACCCACGTGGCCCCGCCGGGCGGCCACAGGATCGGCGGGGTGCGCTCGCATCGTTGGCGAGCCGCCAACAAGCTGTTACGGTCGGCCGCACCGCCGAGGGAGCCCGCCATGACCGAAAGCGCAGCGACCGCCCGACGTCCCGGTCGGGTGCGGGTGGCGATCATCGGCTCCGGGTTCGGCGGGGTGGCGGTGGCCGCCGCGCTGCGCCGCACCGGCGACGCGGATGTGGTGCTGCTGGAGCGGGCCGACCGGATCGGCGGCGTCTGGCGCGACAACACCTACCCGGGCTGCGCCTGCGACATCCCGGCGCCGCTCTACTCGTACTCCTTCGCGCTGAACCCGGACTGGTCGCGGCGCTTCCCGCCGCACTCGGAGATCCTGGATTACCTGCACCGCTGCGTGACCGAGCTGGGGCTTACCGACAGCGTGCGGTTGCGTACCGAGGTCACCGACGCGTCGTGGGACGAGGCCGGCGCGTGCTGGCGGCTGCGTACCGCCGATGGCGCCGAACTGACGGCGGACGTACTGGTCCCGGCGGTCGGGCAGCTCTCGCGGCCGGTGGTGCCGACGCTCCCGGGCGCGCAGCGGTTCGCCGGGCCGGCGATGCACACGGCCCGGTGGGACCCGACGGTACGACTGGACGGCGCCCGGGTGGCGGTGATCGGCACCGGCGCCAGCGCGGTGCAGTTGGTGCCGGCCATCGCGGGCCGGGCGGCCCGGGTCACCGTCTTCCAGCGCACGCCGCCCTGGACGCTGCCCAAGCCGGACCGCCGGCACGGGCGACTGGGCCGGGCGCTCTACCGGCGGGTGCCGGCGCTGATGCGGGTGCCCCGGGCGGCGTTCTGGTCGCTCACCGTGCTCACCGGGCTGGCCGTGACCGGCAACCGGGTCGCCGCGGCGGTGCTGCGGGGTGTCTCGCGGGCGCAGCGGTGGTGGCAGGTACGCGACCCGGAGTTGCGCGCCCGCGTCACGCCGGTCGAGCCGATGGGCTGCAAGCGGGTGTTGTTCACCAACGACTGGCTGCCCGCCCTGGGTCGGGACGACGTCGAGCTGGTCACCGAGGCGATCGTCGAGGTGACCGAGGACGGCATCCG
Source organism: Micromonospora sp. NPDC005252 (assembly GCF_042872475.1). Lineage (NCBI taxonomy): Bacteria > Bacillati > Actinomycetota > Actinomycetes > Micromonosporales > Micromonosporaceae > Micromonospora > Micromonospora sp. NPDC005252. The sequence goes on from NZ_JBIAKN010000013.1 coordinate 75,109, forward strand.
CACCGCCGACGGCCGGGCCCACCCCTGCGACGTGCTGGTCTACGGCACCGGCTTCGCGGCCACCGACTTCCTGGTGCCGATCAGGGTCACCGGACGCGCCGGCCGTCAGCTCGGCGAGGAGTGGCGCGACGGCGCGTACGCGTACCTCGGGATGGCCGTGCCCGGCTTTCCCAACCTCTTCCTCATGTACGGCCCGAACACGAACACCGGCAACACGTCGGTGATCTACTTCCATGAGGCGCAGGCCCGGCACATCGCGCAGGCGGTGCGCCTGCTCGCCGCCGGTGGCGAACCTCTGGAGGTACGCCCCGAGGTGGCCGCCGACTACGACGCGGAGCTGCAACGCCGGCTCGCCGCAAGCGTGTGGACCGCCTGCCGGAGCTGGTACCGCACGGCCACCGGCCGGATCGTCACCAACTGGCCGGGGATGGCCGCCGAGTACCGCCGCCGTACCGCCCGGCTGGATCCGGCCGACTACGGCCGCGTGACGTGATCGATGCTCAGGCGGCGCGGCGGCCGGTCTGCGCGGCCGGGGCGGCGTAGCGGTCGGCGGCCTGCGCGGGGTACGCCCCGGAGTGCACCACCCGCAGTGGCCGTTCGGTCTCGTCCGCGCCGAACCTCCAGCGCGACGGCGTCGGCTGACGCTGTGGCGCGGGTCCGCCGGGGCGCAGCCCGGGCCGGGACAGCAGGGCGGTGATCAGGTAGCCGACCACCAGGAACCCGTGGCTGACCAGGCGTTCCCCCTCCACCGAGCCGGTGGCGAGGTCGTTGACCGAGAGCAGCAGGAGCGTGCCGACGAACGCGCTGAGCATCGGCAGGAGACCCGCCGGAGGGCTGCGGCGTACCGCCACGAAGAGGAAGCCGGCCCCGACCGCCACGTTCCAGGCGGCCGACTCGTGCCACAGGTGCTGGCCGGCGGCGTGCACGTGGTCCGCGCTCGCTCCCCGGCCCACCTGGGCCAGGCCGAGCACGAGCTGGACCGCGCCGAGCAGCCCGAGCGCCGCGCGCAGCCCGACGACCAACCCGGCGCGGCCGGGCAGGCGGGGTCGCCAGCGCGACCGGCCAGCCGGCGGCGTGTCACCGGCGTCGGCAACCGCGTCGCCAGCGGCGCTGCCACCGACGGCGGCCAGGATCGCGTCGGTCCGGTCGGGCACCTCGGTGACCAATCGGGTACGAACGCGGCGCGTCACCGCGACCGCCGCCGCGAACCAGGCCCGGCACTGGGCGCACTCGTCCAGGTGCCCCTGCGCCGCCGCCCCTTCGGCGGCGGTCTCCTCCCCGTCCAACTGCGCGGACAGGACCTCCCGCCACTGCTCACACCCCATGTGTGGGTAGTCGGTCCGCAGGCCGCTCCGGTTCCCGGCGACCGTCACGCGTTGTGGAATACTCGCCGGATCATGACGCGCTACGGCCTGCTGATCCTGCCCGCCACCAACCGGGTGTACGCCCGCTCCGCCATCGACCTCACCCGGGCCGAGCTGGAGATCTTCGGCCGGTCGGCGCTCGACGGCCGGATCGGCGAGCTGGACACGGAGGTCGTCGGCGGGGCGACCTACGTCACGTTCAGCGGTGACGGGCTGACCGAACGGGACCTGGCCGTCCTGGGCAACCTCTCCGCCGGGTACGCGCTGTTCGAGATCGTCGGCGACCTGCTGCGCCCGGTCGAGTGGAGCCGGCTGGACCGCTACGACGACGATCTGCTCACCATCCAGAAGTACCCCGGCAAGACCAACGAGCAGTTCACCAAGCTACTGCTCAACGTCACCCTGCTCGCGTCGGACTGGGCCGGCGAGCTGACCAGCCGCCGGTTCCGGGTGCTCGACCCCCTCTGCGGTCGCGGCACCACCCTCAACCAGGCGCTGATGTACGGCTTCGACGCCGCCGGGATCGAGCGCGACCAGAAGGACGTCGAGGCGTACCGCGCGTTCGTCACGACCTGGCTGAAGCAGAAGCGGGTCAAGCACCGGGTGCTGGAGTCGGGGCCGGTGCGGCGGGAGCGCAAGGTGGTCGGCCGGCGGGTGCGCATCGAGTTGGCGCCGACCCGCGAGGAGCACAAGGCCGGCCAGACGCAGTTGCTCGACGTCGTCAACGCCGACACCACCCGCGCGGGGGAGTTCTTCCGGCCGGAGACCGTCGACCTGGTGGTCGCCGACGCGCCGTACGGCGTGCAGCACGGCAGCCGTACCGCCGATCAGGGTCTGACGCGTGACCCGCTGGCGCTGCTCGCGGACGCCGCGCCGGTCTGGGCCCGGCTGCTGCGCCCCGGCGGGGCGCTGGGCATCTCGTGGAACACCCACGTCGCCAGCCGCGACGACGCGGCGGCGGCCCTGGCCGACGCCGGTCTGACCGTTGTCGACGCGGAGCCCTACCGCGCGCTGCGGCACCGGGTGGACCAGTCGATCATGCGCGACGTGCTGGTGGCCCGCCGCCCGGCCTGACCGGCCGCCCATCCCCTTCGGGCCCTTTGCTCTGCTTCAACCGGCGCAACAGTGTCGGTGCCTCGCTGTCGCCTCCGTTGAAGCAGAGCAAAGGGTGGACAGCCACCCCTCGTCTCCCCGGCTGACGCGCCTCTGTGCCGCATTTCACCTGTTCATGGGCAGGTGTGAAAACCGCGTCAAGAAAAGGTTCGCCGCCGTCATGGTCGCGTTATGACCCCTGCCGTCCGGCGGGTGGTGGGGCTTTGATTGCCCGGCGCGACCGGAAGGCGGTCGCGACGAACCTTTCCGGTTAGAGGAGTCAGCGTGTCTGACGTGGTGTTCGTGGTCCTCACGGTGGCGCTGTTCGCAGTGCTCGCCCTGGTGGTCCGGGCGGTGGAGAAGCTGTGAACGCGGTCAACGCCGTCGGTCTGGTGCTCGCGATCGTCCTGGGCGCGTTCCTGGTGTTCGCCCTGCTGTTTCCGGAGCGCTTCTGATGACCATGACAACAGCGGGCGTCATCTTCGTGCTGACGCTGGTGGCGGCCCTGGTCGCCGTCTACAAGCCGTTCGGTGACTACATGTTCCGGGCGGTCTCCGGGACGAAGCAGTCGCGAATCGAGCGGGGGATCTACCGCCTGGTCGGGGTCAACCCGGCCGCCGAGCAGACCTGGGGCGTGTACGCCCGCAGCGTGCTCGCGTTCTCCGCGGTCTCGATCCTGTTCCTGTACCTGTTCCAGCGGGTGCAGAACCACCTGTGGCTGTCGCTGGGCTTCGATCCGGTGGTGCCGCACGGCGCGTGGAACACGGCCGTGTCGTTCGTGACCAACACCAACTGGCAGTCGTACTCGGGTGAGTCGACGATGGGCCACCTGGTGCAGATGGCCGGTCTCGCCGTGCAGAACTTCGTCTCGGCGGCGGTCGGCATCGCGGTGGCGGTCGCGCTGGTACGCGGCTTCGCCCGCAGTCGCACCGGGCAACTCGGCAACTTCTGGGTCGACCTGACGCGGATCGTGCTGCGCATCCTGGTGCCGATCGCGGTCCTCGGGGCCATCGTGTTGATGATCGGCGGGGTGGTGCAGAACCTCTCCGGCGGCACCGACGTGAGCACGCTGACCGGCGGCACCCAGACCATCACCGGCGGCCCGGTCGCGAGCCAGGAAGTGATCAAGGAGCTGGGCACCAACGGTGGCGGCTTCTACAACGTCAACAGCGCCCACCCGTTCGAGAACCCCACGACCTGGACGAACTGGTTGCAGATCTTCCTGATCCTGCTGATCCCGTTCAGCCTGCCCCGGGTGTTCGGCCGGATGGTCGGGCAGAACCGGCAGGGTTACGCCATCGCCGCGGTGATGGGCATCCTCGCGTTCCTCAGCGTCGCCATCACCAACATCTTCGAGCTGGCCGGCCACGGCACGGTCCCGCAGGCGGTCGGTGCGGCGATGGAGGGCAAGGAGGTGCGGTTCGACGTGTCGAACTCGGCCACCTTCGCCGCCGCCACCACGCTCACCTCGACCGGAGCGGTCAACTCGTTCCACGACTCGTTCACCTCGCTCGGCGGCATGATGACGATGGTCAACATGATGCTCGGCGAGGTCGCGCCCGGCGGCACCGGTTCGGGCCTCTACGGCCTGCTCATCCTCGCGGTGATCACGGTGTTCATCGCCGGCCTGATGGTCGGCCGCACCCCGGAGTACCTGGGCAAGAAGATCGGGTCGCGGGAGATCAAGTTCGCCTCGCTGTACTTCCTGATCACGCCGATCCTGGTGCTGGTCGGCACGGCGGCGGCGTTCGCCACCGGCAACAACTCGACGGCGCTCAACGTCGGCCCGCACGGCCTCTCCGAGGTGCTGTACGCGTTCACCTCGGCCAGCAACAACAACGGTTCCGCCTTCGCCGGCATCACGGTGAACACCACCTGGTGGGACACCGCGTTGGGGCTGTGCATGCTGCTGGGCCGGTTCCTGCCGCTCATCTTCGTGCTCGCGCTGGCCGGCTCGCTGGCCCGCCAGGCACCCACCCCCGCGTCCGAGGGCACCCTGCCGACCCATCGACCGCTGTTCATCGGCATGGTCGTCGGCGTCACGGTGGTTCTCGTCGCGCTGACCTTCCTGCCCGCGCTCGCGCTCGGCCCGCTGGCAGAAGGGCTCTGACCATCATGAGGAACGAGGACATGTCCGTCACGTCCGCCCCGACAGAGCAACTGCCAGGCACCCCGGCAACGCAGGGCAACCGGGTCGGCGGGGGCCTGCTCGACCCCCAGCAACTCATCCGGTCCCTGCCGGACGCCGTACGCAAGCTCAACCCGACCACCCTGTGGCGCAACCCGGTGATGCTGATCGTGGAGATCGGCGCGGCCTTCACCACCGTCCTGGCGGTGACCGACCCGTCGGTGTTCGCCTGGGCGATCACCATCTGGCTCTGGCTGACCGTGATCTTCGCCAACCTGGCCGAGGCGGTCGCCGAGGGCCGGGGCAAGGCCCAGGCCGCCGCGTTGCGACAGGCCAAGCAGGACACCATCGCCACCCGGCTGGTCGACTGGAAGCCGGGCGCGCGGGCCAACACCTACCGCGACGAGGCGGTGCCCGCGCCGCAGCTGCGCCAGGGCGACATCGTGCTGGTCGAGGCGGGCGGCATCATTCCCGGCGACGGCGACATCGTGGAGGGCATCGCGAGCGTCGACGAGTCGGCCATCACCGGCGAGTCGGCCCCGGTCATCCGGGAGTCCGGCGGGGACCGCAGCGCGGTCACCGGCGGCACGAAGGTGCTCTCCGACCGGATCATCGTGAAGATCACCCAGAAGCCGGGGGAGAGCTTCATCGACCGGATGATCGCCCTGGTCGAGGGCGCCAACCGGCAGAAGACGCCGAACGAGATCGCGCTGAACATCCTGCTCGCCGCGCTCACGATCATCTTCCTGCTGGCCGTGGTCACCCTTCAGCCGCTGGCGATCTTCTCCAAGGCGTACCAGGCGGCCGCGCCGGACAGCGGGGCGATCACCGGTTCCGGTGTCACCGGTGTCGTGCTGGTCTCGCTGCTGGTCTGCCTGATCCCCACCACCATCGGCGCGCTGCTGTCGGCCATCGGCATCGCCGGTATGGACCGGCTGGTGCAGCGCAACGTGCTGGCCATGAGCGGCCGGGCCGTCGAGGCGGCCGGCGACGTCAACACCCTGCTGCTGGACAAGACCGGCACCATCACGCTGGGCAACCGGCAGGCCGCCGAGTTCGTCCCGGTCGAGGGGGTCGACGCGGCGTCCCTGGCCGACGCCGCGCAACTGTCCAGCCTGGCCGACGAGACCCCGGAGGGGCGCTCGGTCGTCGTCCTGGCGAAGAACGAGTTCGGGCTGCGCGAGCGCGAGCCGGGCGTGATGCCGCACGCCACGTTCGTGCCGTTCACCGCGCAGACCCGGATGAGCGGCGTCGACCTGACCCCGGACGCCAGCGTCGACGGCGGCGCGTCGGGCACGGCCCGCCGGGTCCGCAAGGGCGCCGCCGCCGCGGTCATGAAGTGGGTACGGGAGAACGGCGGCCACCCGACCGAGCAGGTCGGCGAGATCGTGGACGGAATCAGCAGCACCGGCGGTACGCCGCTGGTCGTCGCCGAGCACGTCGACGGTGAGCCGGCCCGCGCCCTGGGCGTCATCCACCTCAAGGACGTCGTCAAGTCCGGCATGCGGGAGCGGTTCGACGAGATGCGCCGGATGGGCATCCGTACCGTGATGATCACCGGCGACAACCCGCGTACCGCGAAGGCCATCGCCGACGAGGCCGGGGTGGACGACTTCCTGGCCGAGGCGACGCCGGAGGACAAGCTCGCGTTGATCAAGCGGGAGCAGGAGGGTGGCCGGCTGGTCGCGATGACCGGTGACGGCACCAACGACGCGCCGGCGCTCGCGCAGGCCGACGTCGGGGTGGCCATGAACACCGGCACGTCGGCCGCCAAGGAGGCCGGCAACATGGTCGACCTCGACTCCGACCCGACCAAGCTGATCGAGATCGTGGAGATCGGCAAGCAGTTGCTGATCACGCGTGGGGCGCTGACCACGTTCAGCATCTCCAACGACATCGCGAAGTACTTCGCGATCATCCCGGCCATGTTCGCCGGCCTCTACCCGAGCCTGGACGCCCTGAACATCATGCGGCTGGCCAGCCCGGAGTCGGCGATCCTGTCCGCGGTCATCTTCAACGCCCTGGTGATCATCGCGCTGATCCCGCTCGCCCTGCGCGGCGTGCGGTACCGGCCGGCCGCCGCGTCGAAGCTGCTCAGCCGCAACCTGCTGGTGTACGGGCTGGGCGGCATCATCGTGCCGTTCATCGGGATCAAGCTCATCGACCTGCTCATCCAGTTCATTCCGGGGATTTCGTGATGCGCCTACCCACCTGGCTCGCCCAACACCTCGCCGCCCTGCGTGCCCTGCTCGTCTTCACGGTGCTGCTCGGGCTGGTCTACCCGCTGGCCCTGGTCGCGCTCGGTCAGCTGCCCGGCCTCAACCACAAGGCCGACGGCTCGCTGATCACCGTGGGCGGCAACACCGTCGGCAGCTCGCTGATCGGCCAGTCCTTCACCGACGCGGACGGCAACCCCGTCCCGCGCTACTTCCAGTCTCGCCCGTCGGCCGCCGGTGACGGCTACGACCCGACGTCCACCTCGGCCAGCAACCTCGGGCCGGAGAGCGTGGTCGACACCGTGGCCACCGACCCGGAGGAGTCCAGCGAGAGCCTGCTCACCCAGGTCTGCGGGCGCAGCAAGGCCGTCGGCGAGCTGAACGGCGTCGACGGCCGCCGCCCCTACTGCACCGACGACGGGGTGGGCGCGGTGCTCGCGGTGTTCCGTGCCGACGGTCTGACCGGCCCGGTCACCCGGGTGGTCAGTGTCAACCAGGTCGCCCCGGCCACACCGTTCGTCACCTCGTACCAGGGGGTGACGGTGGAGCTGGCCCAGCCTGGCGAGGACTACGTCGCGGCCGGCGGGGTCATCACCCCGATCCGGGGCGACGCGCCGGCCGACCCGGCGGTGCCCGCCGACGCGGTCACCGCCAGCGGCAGCGGCCTCGACCCGCAGATGAGTCCCGCGTACGCCGAGCTGCAGGTGAACCGGGTCGCGCGGGAGCGCGGCGCGGACCCGGCGGCGGTCCGCAAGCTGGTCAAGGAGCACACCGACGGGCGTGGGCTCGGGTTCATGGGTGAGCCCGGAGTCAACGTGCTGGAGCTCAACATCGCCCTCGACCGGCAGTTCGCCGCGCGCTGAGCACCCCCGCGGGCGGGGCCGTGCCGACCGGGCACGGCTCCGCCCGCGACTTTGACCAGGGAGGATGGTTCTCGTGCCACGCGGAGAACTACGCATCTATCTGGGGGCCGCTCCCGGCGTCGGCAAGACGTACGCCATGTTGGAGGAGGCCCAGCGGCGGGCCGCGCGGGGCTCCGACGTGGTGATCGGTTTCGTGGAGACCCACGGCCGCCCGCACACCGCCGCGATGCTCGGCGACCTGGAGCAGGTGCCCCGCCGCGCGATGACCTACCGGGGCGCCGAGTTCACCGAGATGGACGTGGACGCCGTGCTGGCCCGCCGGCCGGAGATCGCGGTGGTCGACGAGCTGGCGCACACCAACGTGCCCGGTTCCCGCCACGGCAAGCGCTGGCAGGACGTCCAGGAGCTGCTCGACGCGGGGATCGACGTGCTGTCCACGGTCAACGTGCAGCACCTGGAATCGGTGAACGACGTCGTCGCGCAGATCACCGGCACCACCCAGCGGGAGACCGTGCCCGACGAGATCGTCCGCGCCGCCGAGCAGGTCGAACTGGTCGACATGACCCCGGAGGCGCTGCGCCGCCGGATGGCGCACGGCAACATCTACCGCCCCGACAAGATCGACGCGGCGCTGGGCAACTACTTCCGGGTCGGCAACCTCACCGCGCTGCGCGAGCTGGCGCTGCTCTGGCTGGCCGACAAGGTCGACGAGCAGCTCGACCGCTACCGCAGCCAGCAGGGCATCGCCGCCACCTGGGAGGCCCGCGAACGCGTCGTGGTGGCGCTGACCGGCGGCCCGGAGGGCGAGACGCTGATCCGCCGGGCGGCCCGGGTCGCGGCTCGCAGCAAGGGCGCCGACCTGCTCGCCGTGCACGTGGCCCGCAGCGACGGTCTGGCCGGCGCCGATCCGGCCCAGCTGGCCCGCCAGCGGGTGCTCGTCGAGAGCCTCGGCGGCACGTACCACCAGGTGCTCGGCACCGACGTGCCGGCCGCGCTGCTCGACTTCGCCCAGGGCGTGAACGCCACCCAGCTGGTGCTCGGGGCCAGCCGGCGGGGCCGCCTCGCGCAGATCTTCGCCCGGGGCGTCGGGGTGACCACCACCGCGCTCTCCGGCTCGATCGACGTGCACCTGGTCACCCACAAGCAGGCTGGCAAGGGCCGTCGGGCGGCGGCCGTGCCGGCGGCGCTGTCCCGCCGCCGCCGGCTGCTCGGCTTCGGCCTGGCCGTGCTCGGCATGCCGCTGCTCACCCTGCTGCTTGAGGCCCTGCCCGACCTGACGCTGACCAACGACATTCTGCTGTTCCTCGCCGGGGTCGTCGGGGTCGCGCTGGTCGGCGGGGTGTGGCCGGCGCTGATCGCCGCGCTCGGTGGGTCGCTGCTGCTCAACTGGTTCTTCACCCCGCCGTACCGCACGCTGACCATCGCCGAGGCCGACAACCTGCTCGCCCTGGCCGTCTTCGTCGGTGTGGCGCTTGCCGTGAGCTGGATCGTCGACGTGGCCGCCCGGCGTACGCGGGAGGCCGCGCGGGCTGCCGCCGACGCGCAGACCCTCGCCGCCGTCGCCAGTGGCGTGCTGCGCGGCGAGCGCCCCCTGCCCGCCCTGCTGGACCAGCTCCGGGAGACCTTCGGGCTGCGCGCGGTGAGCGTGCTGGAGCTGGCCGAGGAGGCGAGCGGCCGCCCCGACCGGTCCCGCGAGGAGCACGCCTGGTGCGTCGTCGCCAGCGTCGGCGACCAGCCCGCCTGCACGCCCGACGGCGGCGAGACGGCAGTACCCGTCGACGACCGGATCACCGTCGTGCTCAGCGGCCGGCGCCTGGAGGCGGCCGACCGGCGGATCGTCGAGGCGTTCGCCGCCCAGGCCGCCGTCGCGCTGCGCCAGGAACGGCTCGCCGAGGAGGCCGCCACCGCCCGGCCGCTCGCCGCCGCCGACCGGATGCGCACCGCGCTGCTCGCCGCGGTGAGCCACGACCTGCGTACGCCGCTGGCCTCGGCCAAGGCGGCCGTGACCAGCCTGCGCAGCCACGACATCGAGTTCGACGAGGCCGACCGCGAGGAGCTGCTGGAGACCGCCGAGGAGTCGCTGGACCGGCTCGCCCGGCTGGTCGGCAACCTGCTGGACATGAGCCGCCTCCAGGCCGGCGTGCTGGGCATCTCCGCCACCGCGATCGGCCTGGAGGACGCCGTACCCCTGGCGTTGGACGAACTTGGCCCGGCGGCCGCGACTGTCGCCACGGACATCCCGGCCGACCTGCCCGCGGCCACCGCCGACCCGGGCCTGCTGGAACGGGTGCTCGTCAACGTCATCGCCAACGCGCTGCGCTACAGCCCGCCCGACCAGCCGCCCACCGTCACCGCGAGCGCGCACGCCGGCCAGGTGGAGCTGCGGGTCATCGACCGGGGGCCGGGCATCCCGGAGGACCAGTGGGAGCACGTCTTCCTGCCGTTCCAACGCCTCGGCGACCGGGACAACCAGACCGGCGTCGGCCTCGGGCTCGCCCTGTCCCGGGGCCTGGCCGAGGCGATGGGTGGCAGCATCACCCCCGAGACCACGCCCGGCGGTGGGCTCACCATGGTGCTGCGGCTGCCCGCCGCCGCGCAGAGCAGCTCGGAGGAGCCGCAGGAATGACGCGCATCCTGGTCGTCGACGACGAACCGCAGATCCTGCGGGCCCTGCGGATCAACCTGCGTGCCCGCCGGTACGACGTGGACGTCGCCGCGACCGGGGCCGCCGCGTTGAAGGCCGCCGCCAGCCACCCACCCGACCTCGTGGTCCTCGACCTCGGCCTGCCCGACATCGACGGCGTCGAGGTGATCCGCGGCCTGCGCGGCTGGACCGCCGTGCCGATCATCGTGCTCTCCGGCCGGGCCGGCAGCGAGGACAAGGTCGCCGCGCTCGACGCGGGCGCGGACGACTACGTCACCAAGCCCTTCGGGGTGGAGGAGCTGCTGGCCCGCATCCGCGCGGTGACCCGGCGGCTCGGCGCGCCCAGCGAGGCCGTGCCGGCGCTGCGGATCGGCCGGCACACCGTCGACCTGGCCGACCACCGCGTGTGGCGCGACGACGACACCGAGGTCAAACTCACCCCCACGCAGTGGAGCGTGCTGGAGAAGCTGCTGCGCCACCCCGGCAAACTGGTCAGCCAGCGCCAGCTCCTCCAGGACGTGTGGGGGCCGGAATACCAGAACGAGACCAACTACCTGCGGCAGTACCTGGCCCAGCTGCGACGCAAGCTGGAGGACGACCCCGCTCGGCCCCGCCACCTCATCACCGAGCCGGGGATGGGCTACCGCTACCGCCCCTGACCCGTTGACACCCGCCGGCAGAGATTGAAGAATTTCGTTCGCAGCGGCAGCGGCGTGCTTCTGTAACCGTCCCCCTCCGGTTACCCCTCGGGAGCCTGCCGTGTCCCTGCCCCTGTCCCGTCGCCGGCTGCTGACCACCGGCGGCGCCGGCCTCGTCCTGGCCGGTCTCACCGACCCGTTCCGCGCCGGCCCCGCACGAGCCGCCGTCACCACCGCCGACCTGGTCGTCTACGGCGCCACCTCCGGCGGGCTGGCCGCCGCGATCACCATGCGCCGGCTCGGCCGCACCGCAGTGGTGGTGGAGCCCACCAGCCACGTCGGCGGGCTGAGCACCGCCGGGCTGGGCGCCACCGACACCGGCGTCCAGCCGGGGTGAGCTTCACCGTCGGGCGCGAGTCCAACGACACGTACGGCGAGACGATCAACAGGGTGCAGTCCGGCAACACCCACCAGTTCGCCTACCCCGTCGACCCGTACGTGACGGCCGGCTCGCCCGCGAGCGGCCTGTTGCCGGGCATCTCCGCCGCGCCGCTCGCCCCGCGGGGCAGCGCCGACGACCGGATCCAGGCGTACTGCTTCCGGATGTGCCTGACCCAGGCGGCCAACCGGATCCCGTTCGGCTGGGAGGACGACCCCGCTCGGCCCCGCCACCTCATCACCGAGCCGGGGATGGGCTACCGGCACGTCGTACGCAGTACCGGGTCACGTGTCCGCGTGACCGGCCGAACCGGCCGCGGCCGGGGCTGCCGACGACGCGCAGGTCGGACTCCCGGTCCGCGTGGTCGATGAGCACCTGTCCGGCGTACCCCTGGGTGGTCACCAGTCGAACCGTGACGTCCCGAGGGATGCCGCCCATCGTCGCGTCGAAGACGCCGCGCGGGTAGACCAGGGCGGCCCGGTCGCATTCGTCCTGCCAGCGCCAGGTCAGCGTGCCGGGCCGCCACGTGGGTGCGAAGACCCACGCGCGTACGGCGTCCACCTGCGCGCCCTCGCGGCGGGCGAGCTGGACGGCCCGACGCAGCGCCTGCATTCCGGCGAACGACCGGTCGACGCCGACGACGATCCGGTGGGCAACGGCGGGGCGGCTCATGCGGCGGGCACCGCCCACACCGGGGCGTCGTCGTGCCGGTCGGCCGGCGCGGCCAGGTCGAGCGCGCGGAGGATGTAGTTGGCCTCGGCCACCTCCACTCCGGCACGCAGGCGCAGATCGGCCACGGCGCGGTGCAGCACGGTGATGCTGTCGGCGGAGAGGCGGACCACGGCGTCGACGTCGGCGGCGATCCACCACGCCGCGACGGCACACGGCTCGTGCCGCAGGTACTCCACCAGGTGGCTGCCGGGCGCGGACGGGCCGAGCCGGACGCTGACCAGCGCCTCGTGCCGGCGTTCGGGCGCGCCCGCGGCGGCGGCTGCCCGGCCGGCCGCGATGGACGCGGGTTTCGGGCCCGGGGCCGGCTCGATCGGGTCGGTGTCGGGTGGCAGGTTCCCGCGTTCCCAGCGTGTCATCCGCCAAGGACTCATGGACCCATCGTCACCGCCCGTCGGCCGCCCAGCGCCCGTCGATACGCCGTTTCGACGGGCCAGCGCCGATTCTTGACGCGCCGTTCACGCGGTGTCCCGGCCTGGAGTGCCGGTCCCGGCCTGGAGGACCGGTGTCGGGCACGCCGGCGCGGCGAGTAACGTGCCAGACGGACCAAGATCGGCGTACGAGGAGGCTCGGTGCAGACGACGACGGTGGACATCCCGACCGGCGATGGGATCGCGGACGCAAGCCTCACCCGCCCGGACGGGGACGGCCCGTTTCCGGCGGTGCTGCTGTTCATGGACGCCTTCGGGCCTCGGCCCCGCCTCGTGGAGATGGCGGAGCGGATCGCCGAACGCGGCTACCTGGTGCTGACGCCGCACCTGTTCTACCGGGCCGGCCGGGCGCCGCTGTTCGACCTGTCCCGACTCGGTGAGGCGGACCAGCGCGGCGCGCTCTTCGAGAAGATCATGCCGCTGGTCGGCGCGTTGACCCCCGACGTGATCAGCCGGGACAGCGCCGCGTACCTCGACTACCTGGCCGCCCGCGACGACGTCCGGCCGGGCCCGGTCGCCATCACCGGCTACTGCATGGGCGGCACCAACGCGCTCCGGGCCATCGAGGCGCACCCGGACCGGATCACCGCGATGGCGAGCTTCCACGGCGGGCGGATCGTCACCGACGCGCCGGACAGCCCACACCTGGGCGTCGGCTCGATCACCGGCGAGGTGTACTTCGGCCACGCCGACGCCGACCAGTCCATGACGCCCGAGCAGATCGCCACGCTGGAGAAGGCGCTCGACGCCGCCGGGGTGCGCTACCGCTCCGAGGTGTACGCGGGCGCGCACCACGGCTACACCATGGCCGACACCCCGGCGTACGACGAGCAGGCCGCCGAGCGGCACTGGGCGGCCCTGTTCGACCTGCTGGACCGCACCCTGCCGGCGAGCTGACGCGGCCTACCCGCCGCCCGGGTGGGCATGCCTACCCGCGGCGCAGCAGCACCGGGCCGGCGTCGATGCGGGTGCGGAACAGCGCGTACGGCTTGCGTCGCAGGTCCTGGCCCCGCTGGTACCGCGGCTGCCGGTGCAGTTGGTTGGCGGTCACGTAGAGGTGCCCGTCGGCGGCCACCGACATGGTGTCCGGCCAGAGCAGCCGCGGGTCGTGCACCAGCGTCTCGTACTCGCCGTCCGGCAGTCGACGCAGCACCGCGTTGTGCTCGTACGCGGTGAGGTAGAGCCGCCCGGCGTCGTCGCTCTCCAACCCGTCCGACGCGGTGCCCTTGTCGCCCTCGTCGACCACGGTCGCGGCGACCGCCTCCTGGGTGGCCGACGGGTCGGCCAGCGCCTCGGTGGAGACGCTGTGCAGGCGTCGGGACGCCAGCGGGCAGTAGTAGAGCCGGGTGCCGTCGGCGGAGATGGCGATGCCGTCGGAGCCCATGCCCACCGGCTTCGGCGGCCCGTCGGCCGGCCGTTCCAGGAACGGCCGGCCCTCGACCACCGGACGGAACGACGTCAGTGGCTCCGCCTTGGTGGACGGGTGGTCGTGCAGCCGCCGCCAGGAGGCCCCGCTGGCCAGGTCCACCACGATGATCCCGTTCGGCCCGGCGAACGCGGAGTCGGTGATGTAGGCGACCCCCGACTCGCCCCGCCGCAGGTCGAAACGGATGTCGTTGAGGTACGTCGTCGGCAGCGCCACGTCCGCCGGAAAGGTGATCACCTGGGCGACCGTGTCGGTGTCCAGGTCGATCCGGACCAGCTTCGGGCCGCCCGGCTTTGTGGGCTGGAACATCGGGCTGCCGGTGTCCAGCACCCAGAGCCGGTCGGCCGGGTCCACCACGATGCTCTGCACCGACACGAACGCGCCCGCGTCGTCGTCGCCGGACGGGTCGTTCCACGCCTGGTCGGGGTAGGGCACCTCCCGACCGTCGCGCACCTCGACGACGGTGGCCGGCACCTCGTCACCCCACTTGGGGAAGTTGACGAAGATCCGGCCCCGGTGCGAGACGCTCACCCCGGTCGGCATCGGCCCGGTGAACGTGTGTACCAGCTCCAGCTCGCCGAGCGGCTCGTCGCCGACCGGCCCGTTCATGACGTCCACCCCACGGTGCTCATCGGCTCGCTCCCCACCGGTCGGCTGTCACCGCACTCGGGTGCGGTTGTTCCCGCCCGGGCGTCCGACATGCCTCCGATCAGCTCACTGGTGCGCCGGCCCTCGCGGCGGGCAGACCGGGCACCGGGACGTCCACCGCGAGCAGCGCGCCGTCCTGCGGGCCCGCCGCGTCCAGCCCCACGCGGGCGGTGCCGATGAAGAGTCGCCGCAGGTCGGGGCCGCCCAGGCAGATGCCGGCCGGTTGCCTGGCCGGCAGTCGGATCTCCCGGTCGAGGGTGCCGTCGGGCCGGTAGCGGCGTACCGCGGAGCCGCCCCACAGCGCGATCCAGAGGTGGCCGGCCGCGTCGAGCGTCATGCCGTCCGGGCCGCCGTCGGCGGGGGACAGCCGCAGGAACGGCTCCCGCCCGCGCAGGGCGCCGGTGGCGGGGTCGACGGTGAACCGGTCGATCTCGCCGCGGGGCGTGTCGGCCAGGTACATGGTGGTGCCGGTCGCGTCGAACGCCGGCCCGTTCGGGATGGTCAGCCCGGTCACCGCGGGGACCGGCTCGGCGCCCGGGGCGAGGCGGAACAACGTGCCGCCGCCCGGCGCCATCGCGTACGTCATGCTGCCGGCCCAGAAACGGCCGTGCGGGTCGGCGACCGCGTCGTTCATCCGGGTCGGCTCGGGCGCGTCGTCGACCAGCTCGGCGAGCGGTCGGGGATCGCCGGTGGCGGGGAGCAGGGTGACGCCGGTCCCGGCGGCGGCTAGCCATTCGCCCGGTCGGTCGACTACCGGGGCGACCGCGCCGAGCGGCACGTCCAGGCGGCGCAGCTCCCGCAGCGGGGTCGGGGCGTCGCCGTCGGTCTCCAACAGTCGCCCGGCGAGCAGGTCGACCAGGACCAGCCGGTCGTCGACCCAGCGCAGGCCCTCACCCAACTCCAGCCGGTCGGTGCTCCAGACGGTCGGCTCGGTCAGCTCCATGGTGCTCCTTAAAAGGATCGTCAGCGGACCGTACCGCCGGGGCCGTGGTCGAGCAGCGCCAACTCAGCCCGGTCGGGCAGGCCCTCCCAGTCGCCCCGGGCGGCGACCGCTGGCGGCCACCGCCACGATTACAGTTCCGCCATGGACGACACCACTCGCGGCATACGGATCAGACGCGGTGGCCCGGCTGACGCAGCCGCCGTACTGACCATGCTCGACTCCGCGGTGACCTGGATGAACGCGCGGGGCAACACCGAGCAGTGGGGCACGACACCGTTCTCGGAGAAGCGCGGCGGGGTCGAGCTGGTCGATCGGTACCTGACCGAGAACCTTCCGTACATCGCGGAACTGGACGGAACGCCAGCCGGCGCTCTGGTGTTGGATTCCGGGCCTCATCCGCAGACACCGATCACTCCCGCGGAAGAGCCCGAGCGGTACGTCCGGCTCCTGGTCTCCGACCGACGATTCGTCGGTCGACACCTCGGGTCGGCCCTGCTGGCGCACGCCGTGCAGGAAACCCGGCGAGCCGGCGTGCGGTTGCTCCGGGTCGACTGCTGGGCGGGCGGTGGCGGCGAGTTGGTGGCCTTCTACGAACGCCACGGGTTCACCCGCACCGAGACCTTCCGCGCGGGAGCCTGGCCGGGGCAGGTGCTGGCCCAGCGGGTCGACTGACCGGCACGTCGCCGGCCCCCGACGCGCCCCCAGGTGTCGGTCGCCTGGCCGGGGGCGTCAGTCGCGGCGGATCAGGCCCGGCCCGGCGGTGATGTCGATGTCGCCGCTCTTGATGTCGTGCCCGGCTGCGCAACGGAGCACCGCACGGACGGGTTCGCCGCAGTCGTGGTGGGTGGCGAGGATGCCAGGGCCGGCTTCGTCGGCGCTCCAGGTGTCGCCCCAGTTGCGCAGCGCGGTGATGACCGGCAGCAGTTCGTGACCCTTGCGGGTGAGGTGGTACTCGTGGCGGGTGCGCTGTCCCGGCTCCCGGTACGGGATCCGTTCGAGCAGCCCGGCGGCGACCATCTCCTTGAGGCGGGCCGCCATGGCGGGCTCGCCGATTCCGACCCGGCGGACGAAGTCGTCGAAACGGCGCGTGCCGAGCAGTGCCTCGCGCATGATCAGGATCGTCGAACGGCTGCCCACGATGTCCATCGCCCGTGCGACGGAGCAGTTCTCCATCGACCAGGATTCGCGGTTGTCCCGTAGGTCCTCCATGCCGCCCAGTCTACCTGGCTTGCGCCGAAGCTAGCCAGGTGATTCACTGGGGACTGCTGACTTCTGCAAATGCAAGCCAGCGCCGCCCCCACCAGCACTGAGGCCGGAGCGCCGACTGCGCCGACCACCACTGAAATCAGCCGATCGCGGTCAACCCGTGGTCACGGCCGCGGTGACCTCGACCTCCAGCACCGCGCCGTCGAGAAAGAGCCGGCTCACCTCGACTGTGGTGCTGGCGGGCCTGGTCTGCCCGAAGTGGCGGTTGCGGACGTCGGCATAGCCGGCCAGGTCGCCGAGGTCGGTCAGGAACGTCCGGACGTGCAGCACGTCGGCGAAGGTGGCGCCGTGCGCCGCGAGCAGCGCTCCGATCAACTCGAAGATCCGTTCTGACTGCGTTCGCACGTCGCCGGGTGCGACCACCGCGCCGGCGTCGTCCACACCAACCTGACCGGAGAGCATCAGCAACGCGCCCCCTGGCAGGTCGAGGCGGGCGACGTGCGCGAACCGGTCGCCGAACGGCGCGGCGACGGTCGTCGGATTGTCCAGGGTCAGGTTCACTTCTGCTCCTCCGGTGCGGCGCTGTCAGCGAGACGGGCGATGTCGCCCTCCGGATGGGGCGCGGCCGCCAACGCCGACGCGGCGGCGCGCAGCAGGGGCGCTGGCGCGTCGCCGAGCACGTCGAGGGCGAGCCGGGCGTCCTTGGCGGCCAGGGCGGCGGCGAACGCGGCGTCCGTGGCGGTCGCCCGGGCGATCGCGCCGCCGAGCGGCCCGGTGCCAAGTGCATCGATCGCGGTACGTCGGTCGACGCCGACGGCGTCCGCGACGGCGAGGGCGTCCGCGACCGCGGTGACCGCGGTGATCAGCGCGGTGTTGAGCACCAGCTTCAACGCGGCGCCCCGACCGGAGTCGCCGCAGCGGCGGACCGTACCCAGCGTCTCCAGCAGCGGGGCGACCCGGTCGACGATCGTCTTCTCCCCGCCGGCCAACACCACGAGCTGGCCCGTCTCGGCAGCGCCGGCACTGCCGGCGACCGGGGCGTCGACCAGTGGTACTCCCGCCGGCAGCAGCGTGGCCAGTTCGGCCACGGCCCGGGGACCGATGGTGGACATCTCGATCACGGGGGTGCCCGGCCGCAGCGCCAGTGCCGCACCCGAGTCGACCAACGTGTGCCGAACGGCGACCGCGTCGGTGAGCATGGTGATCACCACGTCGGCGTCGCGGACCGCCTCGGCTGGGCTGCCGGCGACTCGCGCTCCGGCGTCGACGAGCGGCACCGTGCGTTCGGACGTGCGATTCCAGACGGTGAGCCGATGCCCGGTGGCCAGCAGTCGACGGCCGATCGCGGTGCCCATCGTGCCCGTACCCAACAGGGCGATCTCGAACATATCGGCAAGGCTAGGGGACGGGAAGCCATGCCACCAACGACTCTTATGCATCGCTGCCATGCTGCGGGAGCATGTCACGATGCAGCTGAACGCGCTCCAGGTCTTTCGTGCCGTCGCCGAGCACGGCTCCATCACGGCCGCGGCCCGCAGCCTGCGCTACACCCAGTCGGCGGTGTCCCGACAGATCGCCGCGCTGGAAGCCGAGACCGGGTCGCCGTTGCTGGACCGGATGCCGCGCGGTGTCGCCCTGACCGAGCAGGGCCGTTGCCTGCTCGGCCACGCCGAGGCGGTGCTCGACCGGCTGGACACCGCCCGGCGGGACCTGGCGGCACTGCGCGACCTGTCCGCCGGGCGGTTGCGGGTCGGCGCGTTCCCCACGGCGGTCGCCGCGCTTGTGCCACGTGCTCTGGCCAGCTTCAAGTCCGACCATCCCGAGGTGGCCCTGTCGCTTGTCGAAGGGCTCACACCGAAGCTGCTGGAGCGCCTGGTCGACGGTGAAGCGGACGTCGCCGTGGTGAGCGCCGCGTCGGACCAGCCGCTCGACCGCGACCAGTTCGACCTGCACCACCTCGTCGACGAGACGCTTCTGGTGGCCGTACCGCGGGCGCATCGGCTCGCCCACCGGCGGACCATCCGCCTGCGCGACCTGGCCGACGAGTCGTTCATCGCCGGCTCGGCGACCGCCGAGGAGACTCTGCTGCGAGCGACCCTGCCGGCGGGTTTTCGCCCGCGGATCGACATTGTCGCGGCCGAGTGGACCGGCAAGCTGGGCTGTGTCGCGGCCGGTCTCGGCGTCGCGCTGGTGCCGGCCCTGGCCGTACGCGCCGCTCCATCCGACCTGACCCTGCTCCGCCTGCACCCCGACGACGCCTCCGTCCGGCGGATCTTCGCCGCGACAGTCGCCGGGCGGAGCCGACCACCGGCGGTGCGGCGGTTCCTCACTCATCTTGACCGGGCGGCGGGGGCGGGCCTGAGCGAGGCGGGCGGGTGACGCGGACCGCCGCACGACGGTCCGCGTCCGGGGTCACCCGCCGATGGTGTCGAGTTCCGCGATCGCGTCGGCCGGCAGCGTCAGGTCGGCCGCGGCGAGGTTCTCCCGCAGGTGTGCCAGCGTCGACGTGCCCGGGATCAGCACGGTGGTGGGGGAGCGCTGCAGCAGCCAGGCCAGGGCGACCTGCTGTGGCGAGGCGCCCACCCGGGCGGCCACGGCGTTGAGGATGTCGGACTGCAACGGCGTGAACCCGCCGAGCGGGAAGAACGCCGCGAACGCGATGTTCTCCGCCGCGCACCGGTCCACCAGGGCGTCGTCCTGCCGGTTGGCGAGGTTGTAGAGGTTCTGCACCGTGACCACCGGGGCGATGGCCTGGGCCTCGGTGAGCTGGTCGAGCGTGACGTTGCTGAGCCCGAGGTGCCGGATCAGCCCCTCCTGCCGCAACTCGGCGAGGGCGCCGAACTGCTCGGACAGGGGATCGTCGCCGGTGCCCTCCGCCACACCGACCCGCAGGTTGACCACGTCGAGGACGTCCAGACCGAGGTGTTGGAGGTTGTCCCGGACCTGGGCCTTCAGCTCGTCCGGCTCCAGCGCCGGGATCCAGGAACGGTCGGCGCCGCGTCGCGCGCCGACCTTGGTGACCAGGTGCAGATCCTCGGGGTACGGGTGCAGCGCCTCGCGGATCAGCTCGTTCACCACCACCGGGCCGTAGAAGTAGGTGTTCCTGGTAGTGACACAGCCAGTCACCGGACAGCCAGATCCGGGCCCTGCGCATCGCGCCGTGATCGGCGGGCTTGACGAGAGTTGTTTGTGAGTGCACACTTACAAACATGCGATCCACCGCTGAGGCCCGCCGGGCCACCGTTCTGAACGCCGCCGTGTCGGCGTTCGCGCGCACCGGCTTCCACGCCACCCCGGTCACCGCCGTGGCGGCCGCCGCCGGCATCTCCGAGGCGTACGTCTTCCGGCTCTTCGCCGGAAAGCTCGGGCTGTTCGTGGCGGCCGCCGGGGCGTGCTTCGAGCGGATCGTCGTGGCGCTGGAGGCCGGGGCGGAGCGTGCCGGAGGCGCCGGACCGGAGGAGGTGTTGGAGGCGATGGGCGACGCCTACGCCGAGCTGATCGCCGACCGTGATCTCCTGCTGTTTCAGGTGCAGGCGCAGGCCGTCACGGACGTCCCCGAGATCGCCGAGGCGGTGCGCGCCGGCTACCGGCAGGTCGCCACCTTCGTGGGGAGTCGGTCCGGCGCCAGCGACGCGCAGGTCCAGCAGTTCTTCGCGTACGGCCAGCTCTGCCACCTGATCGTGACCGCCGGCCTGGAGCAGGTGCCCGAGCCGTGGGCTCGTGCGCTGACCGCAGGCATCCGCCACCCCTGATCCCGACGACCGCACCACCGGGCCGCTTCCTGGCGGCCCACTTTTTCCACCCAACATGTGTGTGAGTGCACACTTACAAACAGGGAGAACGCGATGACAACCGACGAGATGATCACCGAAGTGGTGCTGCCCGGCGTGGTGGAGCCGGACGGGCTCCAGGTCAACCGACGCGCCATGCCCGTTCCCGCGGCGGGCCAGGCGCTCGTCGAGGTCGAGGCCACCGGCATCTCGTACGCCGAGCAGAGCATGCGCCGCGACCTCTACCCCGGCCAGCCGGCCTTCCCGTTCGTGCCCGGCTACGATCTCGTCGGCACCGTCCGGGCGGTGGGACCGGGAGGCGACGGCTCGCTGGTCGGCACCCGGGTCGCAGCGGTCACCAAGACCGGCGCCTGGACCACGCACGCAGTGGTGAGCGTCGACGACCTCACCCCGGTCCCGCCGGGCCTGGACCCGGCCGCGGCCGAGACCGTCGTCGTCAACGGGGTGACCGCCTGGCAGATGCTGCACGGCGCCCGCCTGCGGGCCGGTCAGACGATCCTCGTGCACGGCGCGAACGGCGGCGTCGGGACCGTGCTCGTTCAACTCGGACGCCACCTCGGGCTGCGGGTCATCGGCACCGCCGCCCCGCGACACCACACGGCGCTGCGGGAACTCGGCGTCGAACCGCTGGACTACCGCGACCCCGACCTGGCCGCGCGGGTCCGCGCGCTTTCTCCCGGCGGCGTCGACGCCGTCTTCGACCCGGTCGCCGGCCCAGGCGTACGCACGTCGTACCGGCTGCTCGCCCCCGGCGGCAAGCTGGTCGTCTACGGCAACGCTCCGCCCTGGGCTCCGCACGCTCGATCGTCTGGGTCTTCGTGAAGCTGCTGGCCCGCCTCTACACCTGGAACGCCCTGCCGAACGGTCACCGGGTCGGGTTCTACAACTTCTGGTCCGGCCGCCGCACCCGCGCCGCCGCGTTCCGGCGTCGGCTGCGTACCGACCTCGGCATCGTGCTCGACCTGCTCCGCCAGGGCGTGATCGTGCCGCAGATCGCCGCCCGTTACCCGCTCACCGAGGTCTCCGCCGCGCTGGTCTTCGCCGAGGCCCGCAGCCGGCCGGGCAAGGTCGTGCTGGAGCCCTGACCAGCCAGCGTGCCGGGGCCCGGATGCCGTGCGCGTGCAGCCGCACTGGCCGGGGCGTAGGCTGGGTATGTCGCCCGGGGCCCCCGGTGGCCGCAGGATGTCGCCGCCACCAGCCCGCCAGGGCATTACCGATCGCCGTCACCCGTCGCCGCGGCGTGCTGGCCGTTGTCGCCAGCCACGTCCCCGCCGTTCGGATTTCACCGCACAGCGCCCGGCATCCCACCCGCGCTTTCGCACCGCCGTCCACCCGTAATTCGGGCGGCTCAATCAGGGGAGCACCAGATGAGGATCGCCAGGCACCGGATCGTCAGCGCGCTACGCGATCGGGGTCAGCAGGCCAGGGCCGACTGGGTCGAGCGTGAGCTGCCGGAGCGGGTCGACCCGGCCAAGCACTCCGGGCTGCTCGCCACCCTGAATCTCGACCCCGCCGACCTGGCCGACGCGCCGGCCTCGTAGGGGCTGTGCCGCTCGGGCCGGTCGCCCCGGCCCGAGCGGGTCGAGGTGGTCCGCCGCGGCGGTCGGGTGGAATCAGGCGAAGTCCTCGGAGAGGTGCCCGCGCAGCGTGGCCAACGATCGGGTGATCAGCCGGGAGACGTGCATCTGGGAGACGCCGATCTGCTCGGCGATCTGGGCCTGGGTCAGGTTGCCGTGGAACCGCAGGCTGAGGATCCGGCGTTCGCGTTCGGGCAGCGTGGCGAGCGCCGGGCCGAGGGCGACGCGGAGGTCGACGAGGTCGAACTCGTGGTCCCGCTCCCCGAGGGTGTCGCCGAGTTCCATGCTTCCGTCGATGCCGGTGGGTGTGGACAGTGAGGTCGCCCGGTACGCCCGGGCTCCCTCCAGCCCTTCCAGCACGGTCTCCTCGGAGACGTCGAGGTAGCTCGCGATGTCGGCAACCGTCGGCGAGCGGCCCAGGGTGTGCGTCAGTGTGCTGTTGGCGGCGCTGATCGAGAGCCGGAGTTCCTGAAGGCGGCGCGGCACCCGCACCGACCAGGTGCGATCCCGGAAGTATCGCTTGATCTCGCCGACGATGGTCGGGATGGCGTACCCGCTGAAGTCGACGCCCCGGGTCGCGTCGAAGTGGTCGACGGCCTTGATGAGGCCGACCATCGCGGTCTGCGTCAGGTCCTCGTCGGGGGCGCCGCGACCCGAGTAGCGCCGGGCCAGATGGCGGGCGAGCGGCAACCACGCCTCGATGGCGCGGTCCCGCAGGGCCGGTCGGCGCGGGTCGTCGGCCGCGGTGGTGGCCAGCTCGACGATCAGTTCGTCCGTGCCGGCGGCGTTCCGTCGGCTGACAGCGGTGCCGACCTTGGGTTCGACAGTCGTGAGCATGGGCTGGTCCTCTCCGTGTCTGCCCGTCGACCAGGACGACCGGAGAGAATCCGATGCGCTGTCGACAGGACCACAACCACGGGCCTCGCCGCCGCGTCATGTCGTTCAGGTGCGGTGTGCACGTTACCTGAAAGTGCGAGCAATGACTAGCCGAAAGTATGAGATTGGGCAGCTAGACGCGCTGCAATGGTGCGCCTGGGGGGTGGCCCCGGCGGCCGGTCAACCGGCCGCCGGGGCACCTGTTCAGGACTCGAGCTGTCGGCGTCGGCGCAGAAGGAGCAGCAGGGCTGCGCCGCTGGCGACGGCGATGCTGCCGACCGCGGTCAGGGCGGGCAGCAGGCCGCCGCCGCCCCTACCGCCGGTGACGGGCAACTCGGTGCGGGTGGGGACCAGCGTTGGCTGGCCGGTCGGGGTGCCCGTGGGCTGCCCGGTCGGTGTCCCGGTGGGCTGCCCGGTCGGGGTGCCAGTCGGCGTGCCGGTCGGCGTGCCGGTCGGGGTCCCGGTTGGCGTGCCGGTTGGCGTGCTGGTGGGCGTGCCGGTCGGTGTCCCGGTCGGGGTCGACGTGGGGGTTCCCGTCGGCTGAAGGCAGACGGGTGCGTTGATGGTGTTGGTGTCGAGGGTGACCGCCCCGGTCTGTGCCAGGGCGCGGCCCTGGAGGGTGGCGCCGGTGTTCATGGTGATCGAGGTCTGGGCCAGGATGTTGCCCATGAAGCGGGTGCCGGTGCCGATCGTGGCCGAGCTGCCCACCTGCCAGTAGACGTTGCAGGGCGAGGCGCCGTTGATGAACACCACGCTGCTGTTCGAGGCGGTGATGAGGGTGGAGTCGATCTGCAAGATGAACACCGCCGCCGGGTCGTTCTGACTGTTGAGCGTCAACGTCCCGGTCAGCTGTGCGGCGCCGATCCGGTAGACGCCCGGAGTCAGTGTGGTGCCGCCCAGCTCGGCGGGCAGGTTGGTGAACGGCGTCCGGCCGGCGGCGTCGTTGTACGCGGTGGTCAGATCGTTCTTGGCCTGCAGTGCCACGGCGTCGCCGAGGTGGATCTCCCCGCCGACGATGCCGGGCGGAAAGCCGGGTGCGGTGTTGCCGGGGCTGACGCCGAGGCTCTGCGCCAGGAAGCTCGGCCCGGTGTTGGTGGCCGTCGAGCCCGCCAGCACGGAGAAGTTCGCCGCCGTTCCGAGGTTGACCGGCGCCTCGGCCGCGCTCGCGCCGGTGCCGCTGAAGATGAGGACGGCGACTGCCGCTCCGCCGGCGGCGACGGCCGTCAACGCGGACATGACCGCGCGTCGAGGTCGGCGCAATAGTGTGGTTGTCACGATATGCCCTTTCACGAATGCGTCTCACCGGACGCCGGCCGAGTCGGCGGTTGACAGCCGCACTCCGAACCGCAGATGGGACGTATTGAACTTTTGCACATCTAATGCCTCAAAATTCCCTTAACGCTCAATATGGCCGCAGCTGACCGGCATTCGCCTCTCGGTGGCGCACCGGGCCGGGCGGCTGCAGGGAGTCCCTCGTCTCGTACGGGCTCCGCACGTTGGCAGTTCGCCGCCGGGCTTCTACGGTGGTCAGGACACGGGAGGTGGAGCTTGGTCGACGCCGGCGACGCGGCGCGTTGGTTGCAGCTCAACGCACCCCGGGGCGGGCCGGACGAGTTGGCGCTTCTGGTCACCCGGGCCGCGCCGGCAATCGGTGCCACCGAGATCGTGATCTATTTGGCCGACTACAACCAGTCCTGTCTCGTGCCCCTGCTGGGCGCCGGCCTCGCCCGGGACGAGCTGACGATCGACACGACCCTGGCCGGTCGGGCGTTCACCACCCTCGAGGTGCAGCGTGCCGCCGACAACCCGGATCGGCTCTGGGTGCCGCTGCTGCTCGGCTGCGAGCGGCTGGGTGTGCTGGAGGTCGTGTCGCCGGCCGCCGCCGACACGGCGCTGGACGGGCCGGCCTGGGAGTTGGCGGTCAACGTCGCCCAGGTCCTGGTGAACCGCCGGCTCTACGGCGATGTCGTCGAGCGGATGCGGCGACGCCTGCCGATGCAGGTCGCCGCCGAGATCGTGTGGGGGCTGCTGCCGCCGCTGACCTTCGCGACCGACGACCTGGTGGTCACCGCGATCCTCGAACCGTGCTACGACGTCGGCGGCGACATCTTCGACTACGCGCTGAACGGCGACGTGCTCAGCCTCGGGCTCTTCGACACCTGCGGGCACGGCATCAAGGCGAGCACCCTGGCCTCGCTGGCGGTCAGCGCGTACCGCAACGCCCGCCGGTCCGGCCTCGACCTCGTCGACACGGCCATCAGCATCGACCGGTGGGTGCGCTCCGAGCACCCCAGCTACTTCGCCACCGCGCTGCTCGCCGAACTGGACCGGCGCACCGGTCGGCTCCGGATCATCAACGCGGGGCACCCCGGCGCCATGCTGCTGCGCGACGGCAAGGCCATCCGGGAGCTGCCGGGGCCGACCGCGCTGCCGCTCGGCCTGGGTCACCTGTCGCAGGCACGACCCCAGGTGTACGAGGAGGAGCTGCACCCCGGCGACCGCATCCTCGCCTACACCGATGGCATCACCGACGCGAAGAGCATCGACGGGGAGCGGTTCGGGCTGGACCGGCTCGTCGACTTCGTCAACCGCGCCCTCAACGACGGGCTGCCCAGCCCGGAGACGATGCGCCGCCTGGTGCGCGCCGTCCTCGCGTACCAGGACGAGCAGCTCGACGACGACGCCACGGCCCTGTTCCTGGAGTGGCAGCCCCCGCACCTGCCGTTGGGGCACCTGCGGCACGTCACCGCGCCCCAGCCCTGACCGCCGAGTGGGATTTTGCACTTCCAGTGCACTTGTCTTTAGAATTCGGGGCTGTCTAGCGTCACACCATGGCTGACTCGTGGACCTTCGCCGTGGCCCGTGCCGACCTCCGCCAGACCACGCTCGCCGACTCCGAGGCGCCCGCGCTGCCCGACGGCGCGGCGCTGCTGCGCGTCGACCGCGTCGGCCTCACCGCCAACAACGTGACCTACGCGGTGCTCGGCGACGCGATGCGCTACTGGGAGTTCTTTCCGCCCGGCCCCCAAGGGCTCGGGCCGCAGTGGGGGCTTCCGCCGCTGTGGGGCTTCGCCGACGTGCTCGCCTCGACGGTTGCCGGGGTCGAGGTCGGCCAACGGGTCTACGGTTACCTGCCGCCCGCTGGCCACCTGGTGGTCCGGCCGGACCGGGTGGACGCGTCCGGGTTCCGCGACGCGAGCCCGCACCGGGCCGAGCTGCCCTCGCCGTACAACGCGTACCGGTCGACCACTTCAGACCCGGTCTACCAGGCCGGGCAGGAGGACCTGCTGATCCTCTTCCGGCCGCTGTTCTTCACCTCGTTCATGTTGGCCGACCAGGTCGTCGACAACGACTTCTACGGCGCGCGGTCGATCGTTCTGTCATCGGCGTCGAGCAAGACCGCGTACGCTGCCGCGTCCGAACTGCACGGTCGCGGCCCGCGACTGGTCGGGCTCACCTCGCCCGGCAACGTCGCGTTCACACGGTCACTCGGCTGCTATGACGACGTCGTCGCGTACGACGACATCGACGCCCTCGACGCGGTCGCCACCGTGTACCTCGACCTGTCCGGAGCGCCCGCGACCCGGACCGCGCTGCGCGCTCACCTCGGCGACCGGCTCGTCCGGGACATCGCGGTCGGGCTCACCAACCAGACGCCGAACGCGGACGCCGCCGGGGAGGTCTTCTTCGCGCCGGTGCAGATGCGCAAGCGCAGCCGGGACTGGGGCCGCGACGGGCTCGACAGGCGGTTCACCGACGCCTGGCAGCGGTTCGTCCCGGCGGTGAGCGGGTGGCTCGACGTGCGGGTCGGCAACGGTCCCGAGGCGCTGCGACACGCGTGGCTCGACGTCCTCGCCGGTCGTACGCCGCCTCGGGTCGGCCACGTCGTCCAGCTCTGAGCCGGCCGTTACGGGACGATCGCGTCCACGTAGCCGCCGTCGACCCGGACCGCCGCGCCCGTCGTCGCGGAGGCGAGCGGAGAGGCGAGGTAGACGACCAGGTTGGCGATCTCCTCGGGCTCGATGAGCCGCTGGAGCAGCGACTGCGGCCGGTGCAGCCGCATGAACTCCCGCTGCGCCTCGTCCCACGGCAGGCTGTCGCCGACGAGTTCGGCCACGAAGTCCTCCACGCCCCCGGTGTGGGTCGGCCCGGCCAGCACCGAGTTGACGGTCACGCCGGTGCCGGCGGCGGCCTTCGCGAACCCGCGCGAGACGCCGAGCAGAGCCGTCTTCGACACGCCATAGTGGATCATCTCGGCGGGGATGGCGACCGCCGAGTCACTGGCGATGTACTGCACCCGCCCCCAGTCGCGTTCCATCATCCCGGGCAGGTAGGCGCGGGTCAGCCGGACGCCGGCCAGCACGTTCACCTCGAAGTAGCGACGCCACTCGTCGTCCGAGATCTCCAGCGCCGGAGTGGGGCCGAAGACGCCGAGATTGTTGACCAGGATGTCGACGCTGGGCAGGAGGTCGAGCGCGCGGGCCGTACCGTCGTCGGTCGACACGTCGGCGTCCACCTCGACGACCTCGGCGCCGGGGACCTTGACGCGCAGCGCCGTGGCAGCGCGCTCGACCGAGGCGGCGGTACGGCCGTTCACGGCCACCCGGGCCCCCGCGCGGGCGAGCCCGACCGTGATGGCGGCGCCGATTCCCTGGGTCGAGCCCGTCACCAGCGCGGTCCTGCCGGCGAGATCGATCTGAACCGTCATGGCTGTCCTGTCCGTTCGCACCACACCGAACCCTGGTCGGGGGACGGCTTCCGCAATCTCGACCGTAGCCGTGCCGGCCCGACCCGGCAGGGTGAGTCGGACAGTTCACGGCCCCGCCTCGGCTGGGGCGGAAACCGCTGGTCATCCGCCGGTGGCGTTGGTCCAGCACCCGCCGGTCGTCCCCTGCCGCTAGGCTGTGGGTGCGGGCACCGATGGCCCATCGCCGGGCCCGCCCCTCCGCCTCCCACGGCTTCGAAGCTGCCGATGACTGAGTCGAGCGCTGCCGTGCACATCTTTTGGAGCACCTCGTGCCCGATATGACCTCCGCCCGCAACCCCTTCACCATCGAGGGGGGCAGGGTCGTCGACGACGAGCGCAGTCCGGCCGCGGACGTCAGTGCCGCGTCCATGACCCGCCTGCGTACCCCCTTCGCGGCCGAGGCCGAGTCCGGCGCGCCGGCCGACCGGCCCGGCCGACCGGAGGAGAAAACCGTAATCTGACCCGCCGCCGCTCGTCTCCGATCACGAGGCGGTCAGCGCGCACGCGCGCCGACCGGACCGAGCGCAGGAGGAGTGGGACCCATGTCGTCAGCCGGTCGGGCAGCACCCGATCCCGGGCTGGTCGTCGCGGCTCGACAGGGCGACCGGCGCGCTCTCGACGACGTCGTGGCGGCCTCGCTTCCGCTGGTCTACAACATCGTCGGGCGTGCGCTCCGCGGCCACGCCGACGTCGACGACGTGGTCCAGGAGACGTTGGTACGGGTGATCCGGCACCTGCCCGCGCTCAACGACCCGGCGGCGTACCGGTCCTGGCTCGTGGCGATCACCATCCGTCAGGTGCGCGACTGGGACCAGCGTCGCCGCATCGCCCTCAACCGGGACGCCGGGCTCGACGCGATCCACAACGTGCCCGACCCCGCCTCCGACTTCGCCGGGATGACGATCCTCCGGCTCGGCCTCACCGACCAACGACGTGAGGTCGCCGAAGCGACCCGCTGGCTCGACCCGGACGACCAGGAACTGCTCTCGCTCTGGTGGCTGGAGGAGACCGGCGAGCTGACGCGTGCCGAGATCGCCGAGGCCGCGAGTCTGTCGCCGGGACACGTCGCGGTGCGCATCCACCGGATGAAGGAGCAGATCCAGAGCGCCCGGGGCGTCGTCCGCGCCCTGCGTGCCCGCCCTGGCTGCCCGGACCTGCGCGCGGTGGCGGCCGAGTGGGACGGCACTCCCAGCCCGCTGTGGCGCAAGCGGCTGGCCCGACACATCCGTGACTGCGCGTTCTGCGGGCACCTGGGCACCACGTTCCTGCCGATCGACAGGCTGCTCGCCGGGATGCCGATGCTGCCACTGCCGGCCGGCCTCAGCGCCCACGTCCCGAGCGCGACCGTGCCCCCGGCCGCCGCGCCGGCCGTCGGACCGCATCCCCCGGGCGTCGGCGAGCTTGCGGTGCACGCGCCCCGTGGTGTGGTTCCTTACCTGGCCGCCGGAGTGGTTGCCGCGGTCCTCGCGATCACCACGGTGGTGGTGGTGCTGCCGGACGATCCGGCCGCCGGGCCCTCCTGGGCCGTCCCGCCGCCCGCGGCGCCCACCACCGTCGCCTCCGCGTCCGCCTCCCCGAGCAGCGCGCCGTCACCGAGCGCGCGCCCCACGTCGAAGGCCCCGGTCGCACCGGCGGCGGTCAGCTCCGCGCGCAAGGGCGTCGGGGTGTGGAACTTCGCCGGAGCGAGCCAGGCGTTGGCCAGCTCGAAGGCCGGCTGGTACTACACCTGGGGCACCCAGCACCCGGGGATCAGCACTCCGCGCGGCGCGACGTTCGTACCCATGATCCGCAGCGCGGAGAACGTCACCGCCGCGGAGCTGGCCCGGGCCAGAGCCGCCGGGCCGTACCTGCTCACCTTCAACGAGCCGGACCTGCCCGAACAGGCGAACATGACAGTCGAGCAGGCCCTGGACCTGTGGCCGCAACTGATGGCGACGGGCAGCAGGCTGGGCAGCCCGGCGGTCGCCTGGGGCGGCCCGGACCCGCAGGGTTGGCTGGACCGGTTCATGACCGGCGCCGAGGCCCGAGGTCACCGGGTGGACTTCATCACCCTGCACTGGTACGGCGCCGACTTCACGACCGCGGCGGCGGTGAACCAGCTCCGGCAGTACCTGCAGGCCGTCCACCAGCGGTACCAGAAGCCGATCTGGCTGACCGAGTTCGCTCTGATCCGCTACGACGGCGGGCGTCAACAGTTTCCGAGCCAGGAGCAGCAGGCGGCCTTCCTCACCGCGGCTGCCGGCATGCTCGGCCAACTCTCTTACGTGCAGCGATACGCCTGGTTCGGCCTCCCCGCCACCGACAAGGACCGGTCCGGGTTGTTCAGCGACGGCACCACGCCGACAGTGATCGGCCGCGCGTTCCAGGCCGCGCGTTGAACAGGCTGTCCGGGCGGGCCGGGCGGGCCGGGCGGATCGTCGGCGTCGTCGCGACGCTGGCCGTCGGTCTGACCCGGGATGCGGGCCGCACCGACCGGACCGCCGCGCCTGCGTCAGCCGCTCCCGCGCCGACTCCGCCGGTACTGCTCAACGGCACCGATGACGCCTTCATCCAGCTGCTGCTCCCGATGAACGAGGGTGCGCTCGCGTTGATCGACGCCCTCGACGATCGTCCGTCGGCCGCCGACCCTGCGCTGCGCGCCGTCCTCGGCGACATCCGGGCGGCGCACCGGGCCGAGTCGGTGGAACTGCGCAGGCTGCTGGCCGCCGGCAACATGCCGGAACAGAACATCCATGCGGGGCATCAGATGCCCGGCATGGTCACCGAGGCCGCTCTCGCCGAGCTGCGCGCCGCTCCCGAGGCCGAGGTGCGGTCCCGGGCCGTCGGTCTGATCCGGGCGCACCTCGCGCAGACCGTCGTGCTGTGCCGGGGCGAACAGACCGCCGGAGGCAGCCCGGAGGTGAAGACCCTCGCCGGCCGGATCCAAAAGGCGCGGGCTGCCGAACTGAACGCTCTGGGACGGCAGAGGGCTGAGCAGCAGTGACGGACTAGGCCGGCGGCTCGATCGCCTCGACGAGCACCTGGAGCACGTGCCGGTACGACTGCCCGGTGGCCCGGCTCATGCCCATCTCGCAGGTGCGGTTGCAGGAGGCGTACGCGTCGTGGTCGCGTTGGTTGACCTCGGCGGCCTGCGCGGCGGTGGCGCCGCCGGTGACCTCCGGATGCAGCAGCCCCCGGTCTCCGGCGAACGCGCAGCATCCCCAGCTGTCCGGCACGGTCACGGTGTCGGCGACCGCCCGGGCCACGGTGTGCAGGTCGTCGATGCCGCCGAGGTGCACGGTGGAGCACGTGGGGTGCAGGGCCAGCGAGCCCAGACGCCGGGGTTCGGGCAGCGCCGGCAGGAGGTGTTCGGCGGTGAAGGTGACGCTGTCGACGAAACGCAGAGCGGCGTACCGTGCCCGGTCTTTTTCGGCCAGCGCGGCGGTCAGCTGGGTCAGCCCGTGGGTGCAGGACGACGCGTCGCACACGATGGGCAGGCGGGCCTGGTCGCTGGCCGTCCACAGCGCGGCCAGGGTCCGCTCGGCCATCTCGCGGTGGCCGGCGGGGTAGCCCTTGGACTGCCAGGGCGTCCCGCAGCACAGCCCCGCCGTCTCGGCCGGCACGACCACCGGCACCCGCGCCAGCTCGCACAGGCGCAGGAACGCCGCCGCCGAGCCGCCGGACGGGCCGTCCTCCGGTGCGAAGACGCTGCCGATGCACGCCGCGAAGAACACCGCCCGTGCGTCCGGCGCGCTGCGTGGCTCGGGGCGGGGCCCGCCGGCGCGCGGAATGTCGGCGCTCCACTGTGGTACGAGTTCGGTGGCGCCGAGTGCACGGATCACCCCGGTGGCGGCGCGGGTCAGCGGTGTCGGCACGGCGTGTGCGGCGTTCAGCCCGACCCGGACGCCGGCCACGGCGCCCTTCCAGTGCCGGGCGACACCGCGGGCGGTGCGCTGGGCGAGTGGGCTGTGCCGCTCCGCGCGCAGCCGCTTCATCGCCGCGCCGGTGTCGATGCCGACCGGGCAGGCGGTGACGCAGAGGCTGTCGGCGGCGCAGCTGTCCACCGCGGCGTAGTCGTAGTCGGCGGTCAGCTCCCGGCGGCGTTCCTCGTCCCCGGCGGCCGTGGCGAGGGCGATCTGCCGTTGCAGGACGATGCGCTGTCGGGGCGTGGTGGTGACGTCGGCGGTGGGGCAGACCGGTTCGCAGTAGCCACACTCCACGCAGGCGTCCAGCTCCTCATCGACTGTCGGGACGGCCTTGAGCTGCCGCAGGTGCACCGTCGGGTCGTCGTTGAGCAGTACGCCGGGGTTGAGCAGGCCGCTCGGGTCGCACAACCGCTTCAGCTCGCGCATCACGTCGTACAGCTCGTCGCCGTACTGTCGCCGGACGAAGGGCGCCATGGCGCGACCGGTGCCGTGCTCGGCCTTGAGTGTTCCCCCCTCGGCCAGCACGAGGTCGACCATGTCGTCGGTGAACCGGGCGTAGCGGTCGATCTCGGCCGGTGTGTCGAAGGACTGGGTCAGCATGAAGTGCAGGTTGCCGTCGCGGGCGTGTCCGAAGATCACCGCGTCGGGGTAGCCGTGCCGCTCGAACAGGCGGATCAGCCCGTCGCAGGTGCCGGTCAGGCGCGGCATCGGCACGGCGACATCCTCCAGCAGGGCCGTGGTGCCGGGCGGGCGGGCGCCGGCGACCGCCGTGTAGAGGCCCTTGCGCAGGTGCCAGAGCTTGGCCCGCTCGCGCGGGTCGTGGGTCAGCTCGGTGCCGGTGACGGCGGGCAGCCGGTCGAGCACGGGCTGGGCGTCGGCCAGCGTCGCGGCCAGCCGCTTCGCGGTGTCCTCGGCGAACTCCACCAGCAGCGCGGCGTGCCCGACGACCGTCAGCCCGCGCAGGGCCGGGCTCGCGTCGGGGTCGCGCTGGCTGACCCGCAGCGCGGCGGCGTCGAGCAGTTCGGCGGTACGCGCGCCGGCGGCGAGCAGGGCGGGCAGCGCGTCGGTGGCGGTGCTGAGACCGGGCAGGATCAGCAGGCCGGTGGCGGCATGTCGGTGGATCTCGACGGTCCGGAAGACGGCCTCGGCCACGAAGCCGAGCGTGCCCTCGCTGCCGATCATCAGGTGGGCCAGCATCTCGACCGGGCTGTCGTGGTCGAGCAGCGAGTTCAGTCCGTACCCCATGGTGTTCTTCATGGCGAACAGCCGCTCGATCGTGGCCCGCGACCCCGGCGTCGCGCGCACCCGGTCGCGCAGGCGCAGCAGCCCGGCGTGCAGCTCGGGCTCGGCGGCGCGCAGCCGGTCGTCGGCGTCGCGCGCGGCGGAGTCGACGACGGTGCCGGACGGGAGGACGAAGCGCAGCGACTCCATGGTGCGGTACGCGTTGTCGGTGGTGCCGCAGGTCATCCCGCTGGAGTTGTTGGCCACCATGCCGCCCACCGTGCAGGCGGACTCGCTGGCCGGATCCGGTCCGAGCCGGCGGCCGTAGCGGGTCAGCCGGGCGTTGGCCTGCCGGATCGTCAGGCCCGGCTGGAGCCGGATGCGGCGGCCGTCGTCGAGCACCTCGGCGTGCCGCCAGTCGGTGCGCACGTCGACCAGCACGCCCGCGCCGCCGGCCTGCCCGGCGAGGCTGGTGCCGCCACCGCGCAGGGTCAGCGGCACGCCGGCCTCCCGGGCGCCGACCATCAGCGCGCCCACCTCGGCCGCCGAGGCCGCGCGGACCACGGCCTGCGGCTCGAACAGGTACGGCGAGGCGTCGTGCGCCGCCGCCAGCCTCCGGGGCAGCTCGGCGCTGGCCCGGGTCGGATCGTCGAGGCGCGAGCGCAGCAACTCGGCGACCTCGCGGGCGCGGACGCCGGCGGCGCTCGGCACGGGAACGACGGTGCTCATGGGCGATCCTCCCGGGAAGGGGTGGTCAGTCGGCGACGATCAGCATCCGCTCGGGGGCGGTGTCGACCGGCGCCGGCAGCCGCAGCGGTTGGCGGCCGGGGGTGATGCTGCCGAGCACCGAGGCGTGCCGTGCGCCGGTGCCCGAGGGCAGGGTGCCCGGCAGCCCGTGCACGGTCAGGTAGCCCAGCAGCGCGAAGGCCAGTGCCTCCTTGGCGTCGGACGCGACACCCACCTCGTCGCTGGACGTCAGGTGGACGTCCGGCAGCTCGTCGCTGATCATCCGCAGCAGCGTCGGGTTGTGCGCGCCGCCGCCGGAGACGACGAGGCGGGTGACGCCGTGCTCGCGGCAGGCGTCGGCCACCGTGACCGCCGTCAGCCGGGTGAGCGTGGCCAGCACGTCGTTCGGCTCCGGCGTGGGGGCGTCGGCGAGGGCGGCGAGCAGGTACGGCAGGTGGAACAGCTCCTTGCCGGTGCTCTTCGGGCCGGGCTGCCGGTAGTACGGCTCGTCGAGCAGCCGCCGCAGCAGGACCGGGTTGACCTGCCCGGCTGCCGCGCCGCGCCCGTCCCGGTCGTACTCCTCGACGCCGCCGCTGAAGTGGCGGACGGCGGCGTCGAGGAGCGCGTTGGCCGGCCCGGTGTCGAACGCGAGGGGATCCGCGTCCCGCGCGACGACGGTGATGTTGGCGATGCCGCCCAGGTTCAGCGCGGCGGGGACGCCGGGCAGGCCGCGCAGCAGCAGCGCGTCGAACAGGGCGACCAGGGGTGCGCCCTGGCCACCGGCGGCGACGTCGCGGCTGCGCAGGTCGGCCACGACCGCAAGGCCGGTGGCCTCCGCGATCCAGGCCGGCTGACCGAGCTGGAGGGTGCCGCGGACCGTACCCGCCTCGACCCAGTGGTGCATGGTCTGGCCGTGGGAGACGACCAGGTCGGCCCGGCCGCGGCAGAGTTCCGCGACCGCCCGCACGCCCGCCTCGGCGAAGGTCTGGCCGATGCCGGTGTCCAGCACGCAGATCGCCTCGGTGGTGGTCGTCGCGGGTGGCAGGGCCGCGGCGATCCGGGCGCGCAGCTGCTCGGGGTACGGGTGGCTGAGCCGGCCCAGCGGTCGCATCCGCAGGTTGTCGCCGCTCAGGTCGAACTCGGCTGCGGCGGCTTCGATGCCGTCGTAGGAGGTTCCGGACATCAGGCCGATCACGCGCATCGCGTCCTCCTTCACGCCCGGCCGGCGGGTGCCGTCGCGGCGTCGTCGTCGACCTCGTCGCGTCGTCCATGGTCGTACGGCGTCTCCGGGGCCGGGTGGAACCGGCTCGACACCGCGCCGACGACCAGGGTGATCAGGACGCCGATCGGCACCAGCCACTGCGCGGCGATGGCGGTCGCGGTGGTGGTACCCGCCGTCGTCACATCGATCTTGACGAAGCGGACGATGTAGGTCATCACCGCCACGGTGACGAGGAAGGCGATGAACGCGTCGACCTGGTTGGCCCGCTTGACCAGACGGCCGAGCAGGAAGGCCCCGAGCAGCGCCCCGTAGGTGTAGCCCGCGATGGTCAGACCGGTCAGGTAGACGTTTCCGGTGCTGGAGCTGAACGCGCAGGCGAAGATCGCCATCAGCACCGCCCAGACCAGGGTCATCACCCGGGCGAGCCGGAGCATCGCGTCGTCGGACGGGACCTTGCGCGAGAAGCTGTGGATGAAGTCGGCGACGGTGGAGTTCGACATCGAGTTCAACGCCGACGACAGCGAACCCATCGCGGCGCCGAGGATGCCGGCCACCAGCAGACCTGAGATGCCGACCGGCAGGGCGTGCAGGATGAAGCTCGGGTAGAGGTTGTCGCTGCTGGCCAGGCCGAGTTCCTTGAAGGTCTGACCCTTGTTGTACGACCACAGCAGCGCGCCGACCAGGGAGAACGCGGCGAACTGGATGACCACGAAGACGCCCGAGGAGATCATCGCCTTCTGCCCGTCGCGCAGCGTGCGGGTGGACAGGATGCGCTGGACGATCAGCTGGTCCGATCCGTGGCTGGCCATCGCGAAGATGGCACCACCGATGATCGCGGTCGGCAGGGCGAACGGGCTGGTGAGCACGTGCGCGAGGGTGAAGTTGGTGTCGAAGAGCTGGAACTTGCCGGCGTCCAGCGCCTGCGAGTAGCCGTCGAAGCCGACGGCGTGGCTGAGCACCGCGATGGCCAGGATCGCCCCGCCCAGGTACAGCCCCATCTGGATGGCGTCGGTCCAGATGACCGCCTTGATGCCGCCGAGGTAGGTGTAGACCACCGTGATGAGCGTGAGGACCACGATGATGGCCTGGTAGCCGACGTGCAGGCCGAACTCGTCGAGGAGCAGCTTGATGGGGATGGCCGAGGCGAACAGGCGGACACCCTCGGCGAGCAGGCGGGTGAAGACGAACGTGACCGACGCCAGACCCTGAAGTTTCAGGCCAAACCGCTCACCGAGGTACTGGTAGGCGCTGACGAACCCACCCCGTTTGTAGAGCGGGATGAGCACCGTGGCCACGACGACGCGACCGATGACGTAGCCCAGGGCCAGCTCGACGTTGCCGAACCCCTGACCGCTGTAGGCGCCACCCGGCACGCTGATCACGGTCAGGACGCTGGTCTCGGTGGCGACCACGGAGAACGAGACGGTCCACCACGGCAGCCGGCCCTCGCCCACGAAGTAGTCCTTGGCGGATTTCTGCTTGCCGGACAGGCGCAGTCCGACGAAGGCGATCACCACGAGGTACAGCACGATCACGACAAGGTCGAGTTGGCGCACGGTTCACTCCCCACCCAGCGGATTGTCAATAAGTGACGTTGGCCCACACTAACGCGAAACTTTTTGCCAGCGTCCGTCCGGGCTGGTTACGCTGTGGTTTCAGCCTGCTGATAGAGGGCGCGTTGGCCCAGCAGGACGCGCCCGGTGGCACTCGGCGGCTGAACATCAGCGAGAGGAACGAACACCGGATGGACCTCAGCACCCTCGGCACCGAGACCCGCAACGACAAGACCAGCGACCTCGACCGGATGTCTCCCACCGAGTTGCTTCTCGCGATGAACGACGAGGACCGCTCGGTCGCCGACGCCGTCCGTCGGGCCGTGCCGGACATCGCCGCCGCCGTCGACGTCATCGTGGCGTCGCTACGCCAGGGCGGACGGCTGATCTACCTCGGCGCGGGCACCAGCGGCCGGATCGGCATGCTCGACGCCGTCGAGATCCCACCCACCTTCGGTACGACGCCCGACCGGGTCATCGGTCTGCTCGCCGGCGGGGCACGAGCGTTCGGCGTCGCCGTCGAGGGCGCCGAGGACGACCCGACCCGCGCCGTCGCCGACCTCGACGCGGTCGGCCTGACCGCCCGCGACACGGTGGTCGGGCTCGCCGCCAGCCGCCGTACCCCGTACGTGGTCGGCGGGTTGGATCACGCCCGCGCGCGCGGCGCGGCGACCGTCTCCGTGGCCTGCAACACCGACGCCGTGATCAGCCGGCACGCCGACGTCGCCATCGAGGTGCCCACCGGCCCCGAGGTGCTCACCGGCTCCACCCGGCTCAAGGCCGGCACCGCCGAGAAGCTCGTCTGCAACATGCTCTCGACCGCCACGATGGCCCGGCTCGGCAAGGTCTACGGCAACCTCATGGTGGACATGAACGCCACCAACGCCAAGCTCGTCGACCGGGCACGCCGGATCGTCGCCGAGGCCGCCGACACCGACCTCGACACGGCCGCGCGGGCGCTCGCGGCGGCGCACGGGCACGCCAAGACGGCCATCGTGCTGCTGCTCGCCCACTGCACGGCCGAGGAGGCCGCTGTACGGCTGCGCGCCGCCGACGATGACGTCCGGGCGGCCGTCGCGGCCTGACCGCAACGCGTCGCGCGTCGTCGCTGGCGTGCCCCGGTGGTCAGCGGTTCAGGTAGGCGGCCAGGCCGCCGAGCTCCTCGCTCGCGATGAACACCGACCGCACGTTGAGGATGGCCTCCTCGACGTGGGCCTCGCAGCCCCACGCCGCATCACCCCACGAATCGGCGATCTTGATCTTCGCTGGTGCGGCGCACCCCTGGTCGCCGCCGAGCTGGCAGTGCTCGGGGTGCGGTCGGGCGGCCTGTGCGGCCGCGGCGGCGCGCATCCGGTCGGCGAGTTCCGCGGCGGCGGTGGCGCGCTGCTCGGCCTCGGCGCGCAGCTGCCGCTCCGCGCGTACCGCCTTGGCCAGCTCCTCATGCGCGGCCTTGGCGCGTGCTTCGGCGGCCGTCTTCGCCTGCTCGACGTGGTGGCGTTCGATGGCCAGGGCCGCGGTGTCGGCGAAGACCCGGGCCAGAGCGAGATCGGCGTCCTGCGGGACACGCGGGGTGCGGTGGTACATGGCGAAGGTGCCCAACAGGCTGCCGTCGCGGGCCATGATCGGCATCGACCAGCAGGCGGCGAGGCCGGCCCGCTCGGCCAGGTCGCGGAAGTCGTCCCAGAACGGGTCGTTGGCGATGTCGGTGACGATGACTGGTTCCCGCCGGTGCGCGGCGGTGCCGCACGAGCCGACGC
Organism: Micromonospora sp. NPDC005252; assembly: GCF_042872475.1. Lineage (NCBI taxonomy): Bacteria > Bacillati > Actinomycetota > Actinomycetes > Micromonosporales > Micromonosporaceae > Micromonospora > Micromonospora sp. NPDC005252. The sequence continues at coordinate 113,251 of NZ_JBIAKN010000013.1, forward strand.
CCTCGCCGGTGGCGATCCCGTCGATGGCCTGGTTGTAGAACTCGGGCAGGCTCGGTGCGGCGCCGTGGCGCAGGTGCCGGCCGTCCGGATCGGCGAGCAGCACGGAGACGAGCACCTGCTCCGGCGCCAGGTTTTCGATGCAGCGGGCCATTCCGTCGAGCACCTCGGCCAGGGGCGCCTGGCGGGCGATCTGCTCCAGCATGGCGCGGTGTTCGGCCATCAACCGCTGGGCGTGCTTGACCTGCGTGGTCTCCACACCGATCACGCGGATCCCGGTCACGGTGCCGCTGGCGTCGCGGCGTGGCTCGTAGGTGAAGTCGAAGAACGCCTCCCGCGCGTGCGGACCGGTCCCCAGCACGACCCGGGCGTCCCGACCGGTGTAGGGCTCACCCGTGCGGTAGACCTCGTCCAGCAGAGCGACGAAGCCCTGACCGGCCAACTCGGGCATCAGCTCGGCGATCGGGACCCCGGTGCGCGCCCGTTCCTCACCGATGGTGGCGAAGAACGCCGGGTTCGCCGTCTCCACCACATGCGTCGGCCCCACGAGCGACGCGAAAACGGCGATGGACTGCCCGAACAGCGCCCGCAGATCCTCCTCGGCCGTCTCCCCGGCACTCACCGCAGTCGACCGCTGGCCCGATACCGCCGTCATGCCGTGGTCGCCCCTCTCCTGTACGACTTCGTCGGATGGCTCATGGTCCGCCGCCCGCTGACGGTCGCCAGAGTACGGGGAAGACCGCGAAGCCGCCGTGCAGCGTACCGATGCTCAGGCAGCGGCTGTCGTACCGGTGCGGCGGCGGCTCAGCCGCTCTCGTCCACGAACTTGTAGTAGCTCATCCGGAAGCGTTGCAGCAGGGCGCGCATGAAGTCCGGACCGGCCTCCGGCGGCACCCGCTCCGCGCCGACCGGCACACCGTTGTCGTAGAAGTCCTGTGCGAGCGCGCCCCACTCGGGGTCGACGATGGTCAGCGACACCGCCTGGCCCGGCTGCCAACGGAACTCGGCCACCCGCCGGTTGGTGTGCTGGGCGAACGTGCGGAATCGGCGCCGACGGTCTCCGCCGCGGCCTCCGCCACCTGCGGTGCCAGGCGCCCCTGTGCCCGGCGCATCACCGCCAGCACCTCGGCGGCGATCTCGTCCGCCCGCCACCGCAACACCCGGTCGTCGAGTCGAAGGTCGGTCATGGCACCGGACGCGGCGACGGTCACCTGGACCGCGCCGTCCGCACCGTCGGCGGTCGCCGACAGCGCCGCCACCCGCTCGGACAACTCCTGCGCCCGGGCGGCCCGCTCGGAGATGCCCGCCGACCAGGAGGCGACGAACCGCTCGGTCGCCGCGCCGAAGTCGCCGCTGGGAAACTGCGCCATCAGACCTCCCCGTGTGACGGCTGCCGGCCGCCTCGGAGGTGACACCGGGGGCGCGGCCACCACACGATACGTCCTGACCCTCCGACGTGGAGTCCGCGCGGCGGCTGTCCGCACGGACGGCGGCCGGCCGCTCAGTTGAGCGGCCGGCCGTCGCGAATCGGGTACGGGTCCTCGTGCGGACTCCTACCGCTCAGCCGCGAATCCACTGCTGATTGCTGCCACCGGTGCAGGTCCAGATCTGGACGGCGGTGCCGTTGGCGGTGCCCGCGCCGTTGACGTCCAGGCAGAGCCCCGATCCGACCCCGGTGATCGTGCCGTCGGCGTTGACCCGCCACTGTTGGCCGCTACCGCCGTTGCAGGTCAAGATCCGCGCACGGGTCCCCGCGGCGGTGCCCGGTACGTCGAGGCACTTGTTGCCGTAGACGGTCAGTTGGTTGCTCGTGGTGAGCGTCCACTGCTGGTTGGCGCCGCCGTTGCAGTCCCAGATCTGCACCACCGAACCGTCGGCCTGGCTGGCCCCGTTGACGTCCAGGCACCGGTTGGAGCCAGCGCCGCGGATCGCTCCGGTCGCGCCCGGCTCACCGGAGTTGCCGACCGGCGTGATGGAGAGGTTGTCGAACTGGGCGGTGACTCCCTGACCCGTGCCGTACCCGATCTGGCCGGCGACCCAGGTCGAGTCGGAGACCGTTCCGACGGTGGTGCCGTCGATGGCCGCGGTGAGGGTGCTCCCGTTGAGCGTCAGCGACAGGGTGTGCCAGCGCCCGGTGCCCAGCGCGGAGGTGTTTCCGCTGGCCAGCGTGCGCCAGTTGCCGCTGGTGTTGTTGCTCCGGATGGACCACGCGCCACCGTCGGTCACCCGGAAGTAGTACCCGTTGAGGTTCTGCGGGCCCTGGTGGTTGTACGTGTTGGCGCGTCCGATGAGCTGCGCGTAGCCGGACTTCTCCAGCATGACGTCCGAGGAGACCGTGTAGTTGCGCCACGACAGGTCACCCAGCAGCGTGTACGGCTCGGCCTGGCCGGACGTCCAGAAGATCGGCGTCTGCTCCGACATCTGGCGTACGCACTGGCCTGCGCGACCACCCCCGCAGCCGGCGATGTCGAACGAGCCCTGCTGGTCCATCAGGTACTTCGCCTCGCGCCCGACGGCGTAGCTGTCGAAGGTGTCGTTGTACGGCAGCTTCAGGTTGCCCGCCGCCGGGCTGGCCGCCGTGCTCTTACCCTGCCCGGTGGTGGTGGTGATGCTGTAGACGTAGCCGGGCTGGACGGTGAGCGAGAAACGCCCGCCGCTCGGCGTGATGTCGCTGCCCCTGACGAAGTGGTCGGCGGTGTTGTTCGACCGGACGTTCGTCGACCAGACGTGCACGGCGCCGGTGGACAGCCCGCCGGTGACGGTGAAGTCGAGGGTCTGCGCTGAGCCGGCGTCCATCGTCTCGATGATGGTGCTGTAGTCGCTGTTGTTGGTGGACTTCAGCGACACGTAGCTGCCGTTGTTGCGGTTGCCGCCGAGGTAGCCGGTCGATCCGTCGAGGTAGCGCCAGCCCGGGGCGGTGAACTGCGTGGTCTGCGCCATCACCCACGTGCTCTTGCCGATGGAGTAGGCACCGGACCAGGGCTGCTGCGCCACCGCCACACCCGTGGTCGCCCAGGGGATGTTGGGCGTGATGGCGGCGATGGCGGGCCAGTTGATGTAACCGGTCATCTTGCCGTCGATGTAGCCGCGGTTGATGCCGCGGGCGAGGGCCTGCGCGCCGGCGTTGTAGTCGTCGGAGCCGTTCTCGCTGGCCCAGAGCGACTTGCCGGTGGACACCGCGTTGCTGGAGCTGGGGCAGCTGGACTGGGCGCTGCGGTATCCGCAGACGTAGTGGCTGCCGAAGACCTGTACGGCGTTGGCGAACGCCGGATCCCGCAGCGATTCGTCGGCGGCGGCCCAGCCGAAGTCGTCCGAGGCGACGATCTTCACGCTGCTGTAGCCGCGGGAGTTGAGAGCCGAGCGCAGGTTCTTGTACCAGGTGGCGTTGTAGCCCTTCTCGTTCCACCCGCCGAGGTAGTTGATGGTCAGCCCGTGGGTGGCCGCGCAGTCCAGCCAGGCCACCAGGTAGTCGATCGAGTCGTTGGACCAGAAGTTGCCGTTCCCGATCCAGCCCGGCGCTCCCCAGGCCAGGCCCGCCAGGGCGATGTTGGCGTTGCGTGCCCGCGCCTGCTCCATCAGCCACCACTCGTAGCCCCGGTTGCAGTTGATGGCGCCCCGGGTGTGCTCGTGGCTGGGCTCCGCCCCGGAGGTCGAGTTCGTGTCCCCGCCGATCTCCGTCTTCAGCAGCTGCATGGCGGCGCCGCGGCCCGGCTTGAACAGGTAGTCCAGGATGTCACTGCGCTGGGGCTCCGGGTAGTCGATCAGCAACCTGCTGTTGCCGCCACCGCCACTGACCGCGCCGATCCCGTCGAGCGCCCGTCCACCGGATCCGCCGTTGATCGTGATGGCGGTTGCCGCCTGGGCGGGGGAGGCGAACCCGGTCAGCACGGCCGCCGCCAGGACCACCCCTCCCAGCGCCGAAGCGGTCAGCCGACGCGGACGTCGCGTGCTTCGCCATGACCAGCGGCGCGGCCCGCCCTCGCCAGTGCTGCGCCGATGACTCCCTCTACCGAACATCTGACTCGCCTCCCCAACCGCTTTCGACCCCGAAGCCGTACGGCAGGTGTCGAGCTGTCGTACCGCGGAGGCCTCTTATCGAAGATCATTAATAAGCAGACGTCGTATGTTAGGCACCGCATCGGTCGGCGGTCAACGGCAACGACCAACCACAAATGCCGCGATCTTGGGCGGCGGGATCGTCGGAGCCTCACAAAAGGTTCGATGAATGCTGCGTCGAGCGTTCACCGGCAGGGCGGGGCGGGGGGGGGGGGGGCCCCCGGGGGGGGGGGCCCCCCCCCCCCCCCCCCCCCCCCCCCGGCCCCGTGGTGGGCGCAGCGATTTCTATCGGTGCGTCCCCGAGGTGTCCGCCGGGCTCAGCTCCGGCTCCATCGTTGGTTGGCCCCGCCGTTGCAGTCCCAGATCTGGATGCGCGTGCCGTTGGCCGTACCGTTGCCGACCACGTCCAGGCACCGGCCCGAACCCACTCCGGTGATCGAGCCGTCGGCGTTGAGCCGCCACCGCTGGTTGGACTGGCCGTTGCAGTCCCAGATGATCACCGAGCTGCCGTTCGCGGTGGCGGCGCCGTTGACGTCGAGACACTTGCCGCCGAAGACGCGCAGCTCCTGGGCGGCCGTCGAGGTCCAGCTCTGGTTGCTCTGGCCGTGGCAGTCCCAGATGATCGCCGCCGTGCCGTTGGCCTGCGAGGCGCCGTTGACGTCCAGGCACCGCCCGGAGGCGGTGTTGCGCAGGGCCGACGTGCCGCTCGGAGGCGGGGTGGTCGGACCGCCGGTGGGTGACGCGGTCGGGCTCGGCGTCGGATCGGTGCTGCCGAACTGGGTGAAGAACCTCCACACCTCGCCCTTGGTCCAGGTCCTGGCGCCGCTGTCCCCGCCGCCGTCCACCGGGCCGGGGGTGTGCCCGCCGTCGAAGGCGGCCCACACCACGGGATAGCCGGCACGGCATCCGGAGTAGGTGGTGGTGATGTGGGTCAGGCTGCCCGCTCTCGGCTCGGGCGGGCTCTGTGGGGTGCAGCCGTTGTTCCGCACGAACGTGTCACGCAGGGACCGTCCGGCGGAGATGTTGAGCACCGGGTCCCCGATGCCATGGATTCCCATGTACGCGATCGGCTGGGTGCCGCCGCTGCACCCGCTGAGCTGCCCGCCGGAGTAGACCGCTACAGCGCGGAAGACACCCGCTCGCGAACAGGCCAGCGAATAGCTCATGCCTCCGCCGTAGCTGAAGCCGAGCGCGAAGAGTTGCGTCGTGTCGACACAGAGGTCGGCCTCGATCAGGCTGATCATGTTGTCGACGAAGGTGACGTCCTGGCCGCCGGGGTTGGCCCAGCCGTTACCGTTGCCCTGCGGGGCCACGAAGATGGTGCTGTTGTTCGCCTGCTGCCGCAGTCCGTAGTACGACCAGGCCGCGCCGTCCGAGCCGCCGCCGTCGACGTCGTTGGCGGTGCCGCCGTTCCAGTGGAATCCGAAGATCAACCGGTACGGGTGGTTCCGGTCGTAGTTGTCGGGGATCCTCAGGATGAAGCTACGGTTCTGGCCGCTGCTCTGGATGGAGCGTGAACCGCTGGTCAACGTGGGCGCTTTGCCGCACCCGGCGGTCGCGGCGGCCGCTGTGACGTTCGCGGCCGACGCGGTGGCGCTCAGGCCGCCGGTCATTCCCGCCACGCCCACGGTCGCGACGACGAGCGCGGCCGTCGCAAGAGAACCAAGGAGGGGTCTACGTCTTGTCATGAGGGGGCTCCCGCCATTCGGCACGAACTGATTCAGGTGAAGGGGCGCGCGACGACCACTCCTGGTCACCCCGCCGACACCGCTCGTCGCCGAGGAACCGCGGGAAGACGCGATGTGCCCACGCCGACGCCCGGCTCGTCGCCACAGGTACCCGCCACTGGTCTCGCCGCCCATGCGGGACCAGTTGGTCGTTGAATCGTCGGTGGCCACATTGTTCGCCCGAACACCACACGACCGGCCGTCGGAGAATGCCGGAGATGCCCGGCCCGCGGTCGAATCGATTCGCTCCGACGCTAGATCCGACAGTGAAATATGTCAATGCCGTGTCCAACGGGTTGCGGCCCGGGGCGTCCGGTCAGCGGTGCGGGGCTGCTCGTACGTCGGCGAGGTGTTCGGTAATGCGGAGCAGCACCTGGCCTGGTGCGTCGGGAACGACGGCGGCCGTGTCGGCGAGTGCGCTGGTCAGGGGCGGTCCACGGCCGCCGATGGCCGACGGCGGTTCGCCCCTCGGCGAAATAGGGTAAGGGGGAGGTCAACGGTGTGGGGAGGTTGTAGTGGATTTGCTGTTGTCGGTCCGGCCGGGCCGCGGCTGCACGGTGCTCGAGGTGCGCGGCGAGCTGGACATGGCGACGTCCCCACAGTTGCGCGAAGGCCTGCAAGGGTTGGCTGATGCCGGGGAGCGCCTGGTGGTGGTGGACCTGGCCGGGGTGGGATTCATGGACTCCAGCGGGCTGGGCGCGCTGGTGGTGATGTTCAAGGCGTTACGGGATGTCGGGGGTCGGTTGTGCCTGGCCGCGGCGCAGCCCGCCGTACGCAGTGTCCTGTCGATCACATCGGTGGATCGGGTCATCGGCATCTACGACAGCGTGCCGGCGGCTGAAGCGGATCTCCGTCCCGCCGACGCGACCGGCCGCTAGTTCACCCGGCGCTGGCGCGTTCCTGGTCGGCGCCAGCGCTGGTCCGCCGGTCCTCGCTGTGTCCGCCGTGCCAGTCGACGACGAACAGGGTGGCGTCATCGGCGAGCGTCGGTCCGCTGACCTCCAGCACGGCGTCGGCCAACGCCCGGACGGCCTCGCGGGGGTGCAGACCGGCGATCGAGCGCAACATGGCCGGCAGATCCAGGCTGGCCGCGTTGCGTTCCCGCACTCCGTCGGTGCCCACCACCACACGGTCGCCGGGGCGCAGCGCGACGTCGCCGGCGCAGTACGTGGCCTCGGCGAACATTCCCAGCGGGAAGTTGCCCGGCAGCGACAGCATGCGGGTGTCCCCGTCGCGTACCAGCATCGGCGGGATGTGCCCGGCGTTGAGCAGCGCGCACACGCCCGTGCGCAGGTCGAGACGGCCCAGTAGCGCGGTGACGAAACTGCCGGGCACGGCGGTGTGTTCGGCCACCTCGGCATTCGCGGCCTCGGCCTGCTCCACCAGGCCCACCCCGCGACGTCGACCGTTGCGCAGACTGCCCACCCCCAGGGTGGCCGTCAGCGCGCTGGCCACCCCGTGACCCATCGCGTCGGTGACGCTGAAGTGCAGCACGTCGCGGGCGAGGCTGTAGTCGAAGGTGTCCCCGGCGACGCTCGCGGCGGGCTCCAGCCAGCCGGACAGGGTGAACGCGCTGGCCTCACACGTGAACGAGCCGGGCAGCAGGCGGCGTTGGATCTCTCTCGACAGGGTGAACGGGGTCGTGCGTTGCCCCCACTCGAAAAGGTCGGTGTGCCGCCGGTTGGCGATCACCACGAACGCCAACACGTGCGCCGTGCGGCCGATCTCCTCCAGCTCCCGCGGATCCGGCTCGTTCGGCAGGACCATCTCGAGCAGGCCGATCGCCTCGCCGCGGTCGGTCACCGGCGCCAACACCGTCGCCCGGCAGCGGCCGAGGAAAAGGCCGCGTACGGGCGGCGGAGGCCCGCGCTGAGACGCGTCACGAATGGTGATCGCACAACTACTCCTCCGGGCGTGCAACTTCCCGGGCGACCGGATCCGTTCTACCTCCGTCACGAGGAGGCAGTCGACTTGAGAGCCGAAGACGAGCAGGCATTCCGTGAGTTCGTGACGTCGGAGATGGCGTCGCTGCGCAAGCTGGCGTACGTGACCTGCGGCGACTGGCACACGGCAGAGGACGCCGTGGCCAACGCGTTGGTCAAGCTCTACCCCCGCTGGAGGAAGCTGGACCGACCCGATCTCTACGTCAAGACGATGGTCTATCGGGCCGCGGTCGACGAGACCCGCCGGCCCTGGCGGCGCGAGCGGGCGGCTGGCGACGCCATGCCGGACGTCGCGCTGCGGGACCCGACCGGCGCGACCGACGAGCGGATGCGCCTGCGGGCGGCCCTCGACGCCGTGCCGCCCCGGCAGCGGGCCGCGGTGGTGCTCCGGCACTACCTGGGTCTGAGCCTGGAGGACACGGCCGGCGTCCTCGACTGCACGGTCGGCACAGCCAAGAGTCAGGTCTCCCGTGGCCTGGCGAAGCTGCGCGTGTCACTAGCCGGCGAACGCATCAATCTCACCGGAAAGTCGATTGAGGAGTGGACCAATGCAGTTGCATGAGTTCGTGGACGCCGTGACGGGCGAAGAGCCGCCGATGGCCCGCACCGCGGACGACATCATCGTGGCAGGGCGGCGGGCCGAGCGGCGTCGCCGGGCCGGGTTCGCGTCGGCCGGCGTGGCCGGTCTCGTCGTGGTCGCGGTCGCCGGCGCGTTCGTGCTGCCCACCCTGGGCGCCGAGCAGAATTCGCCGGCCCCGGTCGGCGCGGCGACGTCCAAGGTCGCCGAGGCCACGTGGTCCGACGCCGTGCCGTTCACCTTCACCTTTCAGGGGTACGACGCCGGCACCCTGCACGTGCAGGACCCGATCGTCGCGTCCACCGCCTACCAGATCGCCTCGGTCTACTCCGACGGCCACACCTCGAACGACAAGCCCCTCACCGAGGAAGAGGCCGCGGCGCTGGGCGGCGCCACCGAGCAGGACAAGAAGAAGGCCGCCGGGGGGAAGCCGAGCCTGTGGGCGTATCTGACCGTCTACCGGCCGGGCGTCTTCGACCCCGCGAAGATCAAGGGCGGCACGGACGTCACCGTGGCCGGGCGCAGGGCCGTGCGGGCGCTGCTGCCGGTCGGCCTCGACCCGCAGAACCAGGTGGACGCAGGCAACAAGCTGTTCGCCTGGGAGTACGCCGACAACGCCTGGGCGGCTGTCACGTCGATCTCCAGCGACGAGGCGACGCCGAGCTTCGAGGACCTGGGTGGCCTGGTCGAAGGCCTGAAGCCCAGCAAGCCGACGCCGGCTCTGGTGCCGTTCACGGTGGGCTACGTGCCGGGCGGCTACGTGCCGCTGCAGATCGGCACCCACGCGCTTCCCGGTCTCAGCGGCATCGCCGCGGCCCGTGCCGGTGACTACGGCGGCGCGACGTACACCAGGCCAGCCGCGCCCACCACGGGCCTGACCGCGCCCTACGACATGGTCGAGGGCGCCATCAAGGACGGGTTCCACATCTTCGTCACGCCCAGCACCAGCTCGAACCAGTCGCCGGAGCCCGGCGCGACGAAGTGCTACAACGTGTCCGACCAGCGCCGCCAGGGCACCGGCCCCGAAGACGGTGGCTTCTGCAACATCTGGAGCGCCGACGGGAAGGTCGTCGTCCAGGTCAGCACCAGCGGCCTTGGCAACGGACTGCCACGGGCCGAGCTGGAGAAGATCGCCAAGGGGGTCACGGTCGCCGACGTCGGGAACGAGTCGACCTGGACCCCCGCCGCGGACGCTCTGCAGCCGTAAACGATCGGCACCGGCCACCACGACAGCACGGATCGTCTCCCACCTGCCGCGCAGCAACGGCGGTGATCGCACACCAGGTGCGGTCACCGCCGTCGCGCGTTCGTGGTCGTCAGCGACAGCGGGCCGACCAGCCACCGCCTGATCGGGGGAGACGGCTGTCGCGTCGCAGTGGCCCTGCGCGAGCCGTGACGCACCCGGCCGCTGCCTCAACGACGAGCCCGCACTCTTGGCAGCGACGCCCGCCTCCGCTACCGTCCTTGGGAACGCTCCCATGAACTTAGATACATCAATGTGATCAGGAGGAAACACGTCGTGGCTATCCTCTCCCCCCGGCGCCGTAGATCGGTGGCCCTCAGTGTGGCGGCCATCGCGGGCACCGCCGCGGCCAGCGTCTGCTACGCCGTCGGCGGCGCGTCCGCCGGCACGGTGTCCGGGTCGCTCTACCGCGACCCGAGTTCGGCCGTCGTCCGCTGGGTCGCCGCCAACCCCGGCGACTCGCGTGCCGCCGTCATCCGCGACAAGATCGCCAGTCAGCCGCAGGCCCGCTGGTTCGCCAACTTCAACCCGTCGACCGTGCAGTCCGAGGTCTCCGGGTTCGTCGGCGCCGCCAACGCGGCCCAGCAGATCCCGGTGCTGGCGGTCTACGAGATCACCAACCGGGACTGCGGCGGGGCCAGCGCGGGTGGCGCCCCTGACCTCAACCAGTACCAGACGTGGGTCTCCAACTTCGCCAGAGGACTCGGCAACCAGACGGTCCTGATCATCCTGGAAACCGACTCGCTCGCCCTGCAGACGTGCCTGAGCAGCGGTGAGATCAGCGCACGCAACCAGGCGATCACGACGGCCACCCGGACCATCAAGTCGGCCAACCCCAACGCCAAGGTGTACCTCGACGGCGGCCACTCCACCTGGAACAGCGCGGGTGAGACGGCCAACCGGCTCCGCGCGGCCGGCGTGCAGTACGCCGACGGTTTCTTCACCAACGTGTCGAACTTCAACTCCACCTCCGGCGAGGCGAACTTCGGCCGCTCGGTGATCTCCGCCCTCAACGGCATGGGCATCTCGGGCAAGCGCCAGGTCATCGACACCAGCCGCAACGGCGGCGCCAGCGGGGACTGGTGCGGCGACGACAACACCGACCGGCGCATCGGGACGTACCCGACCACCAACACCGGCGACAGCAACATCGACGCGTACCTCTGGGTGAAGCCGCCGGGCGAGGCCGACGGCTGCCGCTACACGGCTGGTTCGTTCCAGCCCGACCTGGCCTACAGCCTGGCCAACGGCGTGCCCAACCCGCCGACCACCGCTCCGCCGACCACGGCCCCGCCGACGACCGCTCCGCCGACCACGGCCCCGCCGACGACCGCCCCGCCCACCACGGCCCCGCCGACCACCGCGCCCCCGACCACGCCGCCGCCGACCGGTAACCGATGCTCCGCGTCGGTGGCGGTCAACCAGTGGTCCGGCGGATTCACCGCGAGCGTGACGGTCACCGCCGGCTCTGCGGACATCAACGGCTGGACCGCGACCATCACGCTGCCCAGCGGCGCCGCGATCACCGGCACCTGGAACGCCCAGGCCAGCGGCACCAGCGGAACCGTCCGGTTCACCAACGTGGGCTACAACGGACACGTCGGCGCCGGGCAGTCGACCAACTTCGGCTTCCAGGGCACCGGCACCGGCCCGGCGACGGTCATCTGCGCGGCCAGCTGATTCCGGCTGCGACGGCCCGGCGTGGAGGACCACTCTCCGCGCCGGGCCCGGCCCCGTGCTGGATACGGGCCGGACCGAGTACGGCGAGCAGCGGCGGCATCGACGCTGGCAGACCGACCGCCGTCCCGGCATGGATGCCGCGACCCGGATCATTCTCGGCGCCCTGCACATCGCGGGTCGCGACGGTGCTGATCCCAGTCATGCCCCGCTCCGCCGCCGGCTCCGACCTCACTACGGTCGTCGACGACGACCGATGACCCTGAACCACGCCACCGCAGTTCAGGGGTAGTCGGCAGCGGCGGCCTGGGACGCGATTCGTCCGCCCCACGCGGCTGTCCGGCTTCGCCTCGATGACCGACACCGACCCTGCCTTTCCGTCAGGGAGAGTTCGGGAGAGCGGTTGCGACAACTCACGTAGAGATTCAGCAGGTCAGCCACTCTGATGGGTGGCGACCAACAAATCTAGGCCGAGAAGACTAGACATCCTCTGCGGTGTGGCATACTCTTCTTCGAGTCGAGAGAGCAAAGATCCGTCAAGACGCAGACGGGCTGTCCGGCCGTGAGATCACGACGGGCGGCGAGGAGCGGAACGTGATCCATCGTTCCTCTATGGAAGAAGGCAGTAGGAACACAGCCCGGCGTGATGCGAGCCGGGCGCAGGTGGGGCCAAGGCTCTTTTTGGGGCTCCAGCTGTTGTTCGCCGTACGTGTGGGGGCCATGAAGTCGCGTGGGGCTCCAACACCGGCGGACCGTACGTCAGCAAGGTAAAGAAGTAGCAGAGGAAAGGGAGGGCCGTACACCGTTGGATCGCCCGCCGTCGGCCGTCATGTCAGGCCGGGCGGACACCGCAGTTTCCATCGAACGAGAGGTGGTCTCCGGTCACGCATACGCGATCCTCGCACCCGAAGCCGTTCGTTGCGGCTGGTGTGGATACGACAAGCCGACGTTTCGGTCGGTAGATGGTGTTCTGACCCGTAACCCTGGGCCCCGGCGCGTCAGCGCCGGGGCCCTCGACGTGGAGGTGGCATGGGGCAGAACCCCGACGACATGTTCGGCGACGAGAGCTATCCGGCCTACACCATTGGCCAAGCTGCGGAAATGCTCGGCACCACCCAGGACTTCCTGCGCCGCCTGGACGAGGCGAAACTGATCAACCCGCACCGCTCTACCGGTGGGCACCGCCGCTACTCCCGCTACCAGCTTCGCCTGGCCGCTCGAGCCCGGGAGATGGTCGACCAGGGTACCGCCCTGGAGGCTGCCTGCCGGATCATCATCCTCGAAGACCAGCTGGAGGAAGCCCTCCGGCAAAACCAGAACCAGCAGCATGGGACGCGGCACACTGACGCCTGAGGTCATCGGCGGGCGGTGAGCTGACTGGCTCGCCAGCGCGAACCACCTCGGCTCTGCCGGCGTACTCCTGCTCGTCGCACCTCTTTCCATGTCGGCCGCCAGCCGCCAGACGCCCCCACCGAAGACCGGACATCGGCTCGGACTCGGCGGATGGCGCGGGCGTCCGGTTATCGGATCGGTGCCGTTCGTGCGTCGGTGAGATGTTTGGTGATGCGGAGCAGCACATGGCCCGGTGGCCCGTCGACGAAGGCTGCCGTGTCGGCGAGCGCGGCGATCAGGGGCAGTCCACGACCGCCGACGGTGAGCGGGGCGGGGAGTTCGGCGTCGAGGCCACCGCCGTCGGGGATGCTGCCGCGGTTGCCGACCTCGAGGAGGCAGACGTCGTCGTCGATGACGATGGTGATGTCGACGACGCTGTCGGGATCGGCGTGCAGCACCGCGTTGGCGCACGCCTCGCTGATCAGTACGGCGAGGTGGTCACGGGAGTCCTCGGCGACATCGGTGAGGCTCAGCAGGGTGGTGAGGACGTGGCGGGCGCGGGTCACCGACGACGGTTGCCGTGGAAGTGACAGGTTCATGCTCACCCGCACTGCACAGCTCCTCCCCGGCCCGTGCCTGAACCGTCGGCCTACCGCGTCACCCTGAGGCGCGATGCTCCAGTGGTGATCAGCCCTACCCCGGTTCTGCTGAGGCGAAACAGTCAGAGGTGCCGGCTCGACGTGCCCGGGCCGACGGCGGTTCACCCGTCGGCAGAATAGGGTAGGCGGGGATCATCGGGGCGTGGGGGAGGTTGCTGTGGAACTGCTGCTGTCGGTCCGGCCGGGCCGGGGTTGCACCGTGCTGGAGGCGCGCGGCGAGCTGGACATGGCGACATCCCCGCAGCTGCGCGAGCGTCTGCAACGGTTGGTCGACGCCGGTGACCACCACGTGGTGGTGGACCTGGCCGGGGTGGGATTCATGGACTCCAGCGGACTGGGCGCGCTGGTCGTGATGTTCAAGGCGCTGCGCGACGTGGGCGGTCGGATGAGCCTCGCGGCACCGCAGCCCGCCGTGCACAGCGTCCTGACGGTCACGTCGGTGGATCGAGTGATCCAGGTTTATGACAGCGTGCAGGCGGCCGAAGCCGATGTGCCGTCCACCGACCACGCGCCAGGCCGGTAGTCAGTCGGGCAGAGCGGCGCTGGCACGCTCCTGGTCGGCGCCGGCGCTGGTACGCCGGTCCTCGCGGTGCCCGCCGTGCCAGTCGAGGATGAACAGGGTGGCGTCATCGGCCAGCTTTGGTCCGCTGACCTCCAGGACGGCGTCGGCCAACGCCCGGGCGGCCTCTCGTGGATGCAGACCGGTGATCGACCGCAACATGGTCGGTAAATCCAGGTTGGCGGCGTTGCGCTCCCGCATGCCATCGGTGATCACCACCAGACGGTCGCCCGGCCGCAGCTCGACCTCGCCAGCGCGGTGTCCGGCGTCGGCGAACATTCCCAGCGGGAAGTTGGGCGGTAGTGGCAGCACCCGAGTGTTCCCGTCGCGTACCAGCATCGGCGGGACGTGCCCGGCGTTGAGCAGCGCGCACACGCCGGTGCGCAGGTCGAGACGGCCGAGGACCGCGGTGATGTAACCGCCGGGCACGGTGGCATGGCCGGCCACGTCGGCATTCGCGGCGTCGGCCTGTTCCACCAGACCGACCCCGCGGCGGCGGCTGTTGCGCAGGCTGCCCACGCCCAGGGTGGCCGTGAGCGCGCTGGCCACGCCGTGGCCCATCGCATCGGTGACGCTGAAGTGCAGCACGTCGCGGGCGAGGCTGTAGTCGAAGGTGTCCCCGCCGATGCTGGCGGCGGGTTCCAGCCAGCCGGACAGGGTGAACGCGCTGGCCTCACAGGTGAACGAGGCGGGCAGCAGGCGCCGCTGGATCTCCCCGGACAGGGTGAACGGGGTCGTCCGTTGCCCCCACTCGAACAGATCGGTGTGCCGCCGGTTGGCGATCACCACGAATGCCAACACGTGTGCCGTACGGGTGATCTCCTCCAGCGCCCGCGGGTCCGGCTCGTCCGGCAGGCTCATTTCGAGCAGGCCGATGGCCTCACCGCGGTCGGTCACCGGCGCCAGCACCGTCCACGTGTCAGGCTGCGGGACAACATGCACCGTCTGGGTGCGTAGCGCCTGCTCGGCGGGGCCGCCATCGAACGGCATCACCGTGGCGACCTCGTCACCGCCCCGGCGTCCCGCACCGGTTCCGCCGAGCGGCACGCGGGTCAGCCGGACCAGCGCCCGGCCGCTGAGGTCCGCGATCAAGAACGCGACGCTCCGCGCCCCCAGCGCCACACCGAGTTCCCGGGTGACCGCGTCGACCGCGTCGACGGGGGAGGCGTTCTCCGCCGCATCCAACAGCTGCGCCATGATCCACCCTCGGCTGCTTTCCACGGCCTGAGCCTACGAGACCCGGCTGGTCATCGCCGAGCACGAGGATCCTCACCACAGCGTCGACAGCCCAAACCAGGTTTCACATTCAGGGGCCTGGAGTGAGCTTCCCCTCGTTCCCGGACACCTGAATCTGGCATGTGCGGACACGTGGGGACCGTCGTGGCCAGGATCGCGGCGGGTCCAAGCGAACCGGGGACAGACCCGCGCTCCCAGGTTCTTCGGTGGCAACGCCGGCGACGGGGTATGGGGACGAAGGCCATTGATCCTCGACGATGTGTGCGGTGTGTGCTCTCCAGCGGATGCCAACCGGTGCCAACCGGTGCCAACACGGGTCACTGCGGCCGACCGCCGGTCGCAAACCGGCGTTCGTGTGCTCGGGGTGGTCCTCGGCTGGGAGAGGCGGTCAGGGCAATCGGGCAGGCAGGGGTAATGGGCAAGGCAGGCAGGCCGATCACGAGAAGTGGATCACGACAGGCTGCATCCGTGTCGCAGTCCGGTGCCTGGCGGTCGGCCGGCTTCCCGCTCGGGCCGTCGGCTCGCCAGGGCTACAGCCTGAGCATCGGACCTGGTGAACCTTCCAGATCAGAGCCAAATTGCTCGTCAGGCGTTGGAGTGAACACCGATGCCGCCGGAGACGGTGAGGTTGTCGCCGGTGATGTAGCCGGCGGCGTCCGAGGCGAGGAAGGCCACGGCTTCGGCGATGTCGGCGGGAGCGCCGACGCGGCCGAGCGGGACGTCCCGGGCCCAGGAGTCGATCACTTCCTGGGAGATACCCATCCTGCTGTAGACAGGGGTGTTGATCATTCCCGGGCTGACCGCGTTGACGCGAATGCGGCGGGGGGCGAGTTCGAGCGCGAGGGACCGCATGAGGGGTAGCAGAGCGCCCTTGGCTGCTGTCATCGCGGCCCCGAGCCCTTCGGCGGCGCCCACGGTGAACACGACCGAGGCGCCCTCGTTGAGGAGCGGCAGCGCCTTTTGCAGGGTGAAGAAGTTTCCCTTGACGTTGATGTCGAACAGCACGTCGAAGGCGTCTTCGTCGGTTGATTCGATCGGGCCGGGGCGGGAGATGCCCGCGTTGAGGAAGAGCAGGTCGAGGGAGCCGAGTTGCTGGCGCGCCTGGTCCATCGCCTGGTCGATGTCTGGCAGGGACCGTGCGTCGGCCCGGACGGCCGTGACGTCTTCGGGAAGCCCGGCGTCGGCGACATTGCCGAGGCCGGTGACCATGACGCGGTAGCCGCGGGAGTGGAGTAGTTCGGCGGTCGCCTTGCCGATGCCGCTGGTTCCACCGGTGATCAAAGCTGTGGGTGCAGGCATGATGCGCTCCTTTGCGTACTTCTGGGCCGGGGGCGGCCCTGTCCGTGGGGCCGTGGGCATGCTGCGTCACTGCCTCTGGCAGCGTACGACATCCTGGCAGTGACTGCCAAACGTGATGTCACTGTCAGGATGGCAGTGCCGGGCTAGTCTGGGTGGCATGAAGCAGGAGGCCAAGTCAGCGACGGGCGCACCGACCACGCTGTGGGACCGGACACGGCAGCTGGCTTCCCAGGAGATCCTCAAGACGGCGCTGCGCCTGTTCACCGAGCAGGGCTACGACGAGACGACCATCGCCCAGATCGCCCGGGAGGCCGGCGTCTCCCAGCGCACCCTCTTCCGCTACTTCGGCACCAAGGAGGACCTTCTCGGCGGAGGTCAGGACCGGTTCGGGCAGGTCCTGATGGACACGATCGGCGAACAGCCTGCCGATTCCGGTGTCTGGGAGGCCCTGCGCGCAGGGGTTGCTGCCGTACTGGCCTTGCACGACAGCCGAGAACAGGCCCTGGAGCGGTTCCGCCTCCTCCACAACACCGCCTCGTTGCGTGCCGGTTGGCTTGAAAAGCGACTGCGATTCCAGGAGAACCTGCTGCCGCTCATCGAGACCCGTATGGACGCAGCTACCGACAA
The DNA here is from genome assembly GCF_042872475.1 of Micromonospora sp. NPDC005252. Lineage (NCBI taxonomy): Bacteria > Bacillati > Actinomycetota > Actinomycetes > Micromonosporales > Micromonosporaceae > Micromonospora > Micromonospora sp. NPDC005252. The sequence goes on from NZ_JBIAKN010000013.1 coordinate 130,183, forward strand.
GGAGGGCGCGAAGGCGCGCGCGGTGATCGCGACGGCGTTCGCGTGCCTGGATGCCGCATCGATGACGTGGGTCGCCAACGACGGCAAGGGCGACATCATGGACCTGTACGACGAGTGCCTGGCTGCGGTGCGGGGCTGACCCGCAGCGGCCAACGCAGGTGACCTTAGGGTTTCCTGCTCCTGCAGCGCGGGCGCGGGCGCGGGCGCGGGTCGCAGGGACGTACTGCTGTGATCCCTTGTGACCGCGCTGGCACCCGCCCGTGCGACTGGAGGCGCACGGTGCGGTCGCCGGATGGCTGACCTTCCAGCTACCCGCCGACCTGTTCTGACAAGGCGTTGGTATCCAGCGCTACGACGCTGCAGGACGGTCGGGGTATCGCCGTGACAGTCAGTGCGTCAAACGTCGGTGGCCAAGCGGCCGGCGAGACGAGCGCTAGTTCCGCTAGGACGGTGCGGGCCAGACGGCGTCGATGAGCTGGCCGGGATGCTGCGGCTCGCGCTGGCCGACGCGGGCGCGACTCGGATCGACGCGGCGGCGACCGGCACCGCGCCCGACGGCGCCCGGGATCGAGCGCTCGGCGTGATCGCGTTCATCGTCACCGCCCTGCGGACCGCAGGGGCCTCACGAAGGTAGTGGAGGCGATCCGCGGCTGCCTCGCCCGCGTCGCCGGCCGCCGCCGGGTGCGGCTGACCGTAGCCGGGGTCGACGTGGAGGTCGCCGCCGACGTCGATGTCGCGCCGATCGTGGCAGCGCTCCTGGCTCAACCCAGCCGGCCCGTGACCGGGCTGCGGCGGGCGCTCGTGGTCGCGAACGCCCGGTACGACGACCCGGCACTCGCCGCGTTGCGCGCTCCGACCCGCGACGGGCGGACCTTGGCGTTCGTGCTCTCCGGCGGCAACGTCAACGACTGCAGCCGCTTCACCGAGGTCATGGCCGCGATCCGGGTCGAGCGGTCCGGGCCCGTTCGACCTCGGGTTCGCCCGGATCACGTCATCGCCGACAAGGGCTACAGCTCCAAGGCCATCCGGACCGACCTACGCCAGCGCGGTATCGGGCACACCATCCCCGAACGCGCTGACCAGCAGGGCAGCCGTCGACTCGGCAGCTGCGGCGGCCGGCCGCCAGTCTCCGACAAGCAGCTCTACAAGCACCGCAACGTGGTCAGTCCCTGCCAACGCGGGTCAACGCGCAGGTCGTTACACTGACCACTCGCGCCCTCGTAGCTCAGGGGATAGAGCATCGGTTTCCTAACCCGACGCTCCGCCGATGCCCACAGGCCGATGACCTGCGGGTTCTTGTTTTCTACCTGTATGTGCCGGTCGCTTCGCGGCCTTGCTGCGATCGCTTGCCGAAGATCAGCTGGAACGCTGTGGGTCCTGAGTGCAGGCTTAATGCTGCCGCGAGCCGGAAGCCGAGGCATCCTCGGCGGGTTCGTTCTCGCCGAGCAGCTCCCGGCGCCATTCGGCGAATCGGCTACGAAGATCGTCCAGCGCTCGGTCGGCGACGCCGTACTGGGCGAAGTCGTCAGGATCGAGCAGGGTGGCTTGTCCGAGAGCGTCGGCGAAGACGCGGCGGTCGAAACCACGGTCGGCGCGCTGCGCGAGGGTGAGAAGGGCCTGGCGCGTGTAGCGGCCGGATCGGAGCGTGGCGTCGATGTCGATGAAGTCACGAGCGAACGCTCGCCCGTAGAGTGCGCTCATCTTGTTCGCGACCGCGTCGTCAGGGTGCAGTACCGGTCCGATCGCCATGAGGATCGGTTCGTTGGCACGCCAGTCCACGCCGAGTTCGACCTTGGAGATCCGCATGCCGTCGGTGACGGCCAGCCGGGCGAACGTGTCGTACTGCCGCTCGGTCTCGACGGTCAGGCCGTCGTCTCGGTAGGCGTGCACGACGGCGGTGACCGCGGTGGTGAACTCCTCGCGGCGGTCCCAGGCGGTGAACAGGTCGACGTCCTCGCTGGGTCGCTCCAGGAGCCCGGCGGCCTGCACCGCGTAGCCGCCCGCCAGAGCGAAGCCGTATCGATCGGCTGCCCCGAGCCCGGTACGGGCGAGGCGTTCGTGGAAGGGGTCCACCGCTATGCCGCGTTGCTGCGGTTTGCGGCGAGTTCGGGAAAGGCATCTTCCCAGCGCTGGCGGAGCTGGGGTGGCAGCCAGAGGGTGGGCCAGAGCCTTCGGAGGAGGTCGGCGTCGAGCCAGGTGTTCAGGTCCTCGACCGTGCTCGCCTCGGTGAGTACCACCTTGTACATGCTGGCCAGGCGTGTGGTCCGGTTCAGGTCGTACTCGGGGTGCCCGGACCAGTCGAGATGACGCGGAAGCGTCACCGCGCCTTCGGTGGGGCCGTGCAGTTCGGCAAGGGTTTGGGCCACGACGTAGGGCCTCCGGTCGCCGTAGGGCTGGTAGTCCGCCGGCGGTTGGGGTGATGTCCTGCGTCGGTTGATGTTGGTCGCCCGCCGGACCTCCGGTCGTAGCACCTGACGGATCGTCTCCCGGCTGTATCCGGTGACCCGCTGCAGGTCCACCGGCCGCCAGCCGGCCGCATGAAACGCCCGCAACTGCTCGTCCCGCTCGGTCAACGCCTGTGCCCGCGTCGCCTCATACCTGGAGACAACCGCGTGCAGCTCATCCTCGGAGAACCGACCCATGCCCGTCAGCCTACTACGCTAGGCCCAGCACGCTTGGCTTGTTTCCCATCGTGCTGGCGAAGACGTTGCTCCTCGTGGGCATGGTTGGGATCAGCCGCCGCATTGGCACCGAGCGAAGTGGATCAGCCGGCCGCTTACCGCTCCCTGTTCCTCGTTCCGCCAGGCAGTGATGACCGCGATCGGAGGCATTCATGTTTTGGTGAAGCCGAGGGCCCGGTATCCGGGCATGCGGCGTTGGAGTGAGGCGGCGAGGATAGGGGTGGCCGGGTCGTGGTAGTCGTGGACCTCGGCGAGGTCCTTGCCGGGTGCGGCGCGGATGACGCGGCCGGCGCATTGGACGAGTAGCCCGTCGTAGGAGATCGGGCCGGCGAGGAAGAGGGTGTCGAGGGCGGGGGCGTCGAAGCCTTCACCGATGAACGGTGTGGTGCCGATGACGAGGAGGCCTTCGCCGGTCTTGGCCTGGTCGAGTCGTTCGACGATGGTCCGTCGGTTGGTGGTGCTCATCGTTCCTTGCAGCACGAGCGCCTGGTGTCCGAGCGTCGAGAGCAGGGCGCTGAGTGCCTCGACGTGAGCGACCCGCCGGGTAAGGACGAGACAGTTGCGTCCACGGGTCAGGGCCGCGACGACGTCGTCGGCGATCCGAGCGTTGCGTGACTCGTCGACGGCGAGTCTTCGGTGCACCTCGGCGAGCGCGCCGGGCGCGTCAAGGTCGATGTAGCCGGGCTGGAATGTTGTCTCGTGAATGAACAGCGTTCGACGGGGTCCGGCGTCGGCGTGCATCGCTGCCGCGAGGGTGCCCGGTTCCTCGTCGGTCAGGGTGTGGCGGACGGGTCCGAGTTGCCAGGTGACGAGTTGGCCGAGGCCGTCGCGTCGAGTGGGGGTGGCGGTGAGGCCGAGCCAGAACTGCGCGGCGATCCGTTTGACCGAGTGCTCGTACGCGGCCGCGCCGAGGTGGTGGCATTCGTCGACGATGACGTGCCCGTACCCCTGGGTCAGGGAGGCGACGTCGTCGCGTCGCGCGAGAGACGGCAGCAGTGCGATGTCCACCGTGCCGGTGAGTTTGCGTCGGCCGCCACCGAGTTGACCGGGCTTGATTCCGAGGAACTGCTCAATGCGGACGCGCCACTGGTCGGCGAGGGCTTTGCGGTCGACGAGGACCAGGGCGGACGTGGTGCGTTCGGCGATCACGGCGCAGGCCATGACGGTCTTGCCGGAGCCCGGTGGGGCGACCAGAATTCCGTTGTCGTGGGCGAGAAGCGCGCCGACCGCGTCGGCCTGCTTGCCGGTGAGTTCGGCGGCGAACGCGGTTTCGATCTCGGCCCCGGAGTTTCGTACGTCCGTGACAGCCAGCCGCGACTCGGCGCGTTCGACGATCGTGGCGATGGTGTGCCGCAGGCCCCGCGGGAGAACCAGGCGGTCATCGAGGGTGAGGTCGTAGCCCTGGATGAAGCGAGGGGTGTCCCAGGTGGATTTGCGGAGTCGCTGCAGCTCGTAGAACTTCGGGTTGGCTATGGCGGCGGCGTGCTTGAACGTCGCCAGAGCGGCGGGGGTGAGCTGTGCGGCGTCGATGCTCAGCCCGGGACCGGCCTCCGCGTGGACCACCGGAGGCAGCGGAGGATGGACCTGCGTCGCGGCGGACCGGCTCATCGTGGCGACGTCGGCACCGGTGACGGCTTGCTTGGCCTGCCGGGCGACGTGTTCGGCGTCGCCGGGGCTGAGCCGGTCCAGCGTCGACAAGAACGCCCACTGGTCCGCGTACGGCTCGAGCGTGCCGAGGTCGAGAAACGTGGTCAGCCCGTCCTTGCGGCGCCGCCCCTGCAGCGGTGCGGCGATGAGGTTGCCGAAGCCACCCTCGGGCAGGACGTCCTGGTTGGGGAACAGTCGGTCGTACGAGCGCAGATCCATCGACCCGCGCAGCACCATCGCCTCACGCAGCAGGACGGTGCCGACGGCCCGCCCGGTGGCCGCGGGAACCGCGCCGGTGAAGAAGACCCACACGTGGGCGCCGCGGCCCGACTGGGAGATCTCCAACGCGGCGGGCACCGCGCTGGCCCGTGCCGCCTTCACGTACGCGAGGGCGTCGAGCATCGCCGTCGGCCCGTCGAAGTCGGCCACGACGAAGTGGCAGGTGTTGCCGGGCATCAGCGGGTACAGGCCCACGAACACGTCGCCGACCAGATGCGCCGCAACGACCTCCGTCGTCCGTGGCAGGTAGGTGGCACCGCGCCGGTCCATACCCTTACGCCAACCGCCAGCGACCGCGGGCATCCACCCGACAGCGCCGGTACGGGCGTTCTCCCACCGCACGGCGTACACGTCGGACCGGGCCCGGAACCGGTCGGCGAACAACGCCAGCTTGTCCCGAGTCGGCGAAGCCATGGTGACCAGCCCTGGCGGCTCAACCGGCGCGGACAACTGCTCCGGTGCCGCGGTCGTGTCCTGGCCGCGCAGTTCCAGCAGACGCGCCAGTCGAGTGTTCTCCGCCCGTAACCGCTCGACCTCCCGGCGAAGATCGACGAACTCGGCCACCGAACTCATGCCGACCATCCTCGCGTATCTGGCTCCGAACACCCCGACACCGGTCCGATATCCTCCGCCGATGGCATCGAAGGGACACGCCGCACTGGAGGCGATGATCGAGGAAGCCACGGTCGACGCGTACGGCGACGACGAGCAGCTCACCGGCCTGTTCACCATGATCGAGGAGCACCTGGTGGTGCCGTTCACGACCACCGTCCTCGGCGTCGAGGTCACGGTGCTAAAGGTCGACCTGATCGCGGACAGCATCGTCGCGGTCTGCACCCGAGGTCGCCACCGGCAGAGGATCGGCCTACTCGACCTGCCGCTACCCACCCCCGCGCCGGACGGCAGAGCGTGGATCGACGCCTACCGGCAATGGGCCGGACGGTAGGCCACGATGAGCGAGTACCAGTACTACGAATTTACCGCCGTCGACCGGCCTCTCACCGGCCGGGAGCGGGCCGACCTGCGGTCGATGTCGACCCGGGCCGACATCACCGCCACCAGCTTCGTGAACACCTACGAGTGGGGCAACTTCAAGGGCGACCCGCGCAGGCTGATGGAACGGTATTTCGACGCGCACCTGTACCTGGCCAATTGGGGCACCCGCCAGCTCATGCTGCGGCTACCGAAACACGTGCTCGACCCCGCAACCGTCGCCCATTATTGCCAGGGTGACAGCGCGTCCGTGTGGGCCGCCGGCAAGCACGTCATCGTCGACCTCCATGACGAGGACGAGGACGGCACCGACGAGTGGGACCTCGACGGCCACGGTCTGCTCACCTCCATCATCCCGGTCCGGGCCGGCCTCGCCGCCGGCGACCTGCGCCTGCTATACCTGGCCTGGCTGCGCTGCGTACAGTCCGAGGAGATCGCCGACGACGAGCCCGAACCGCCCGTCCCCGCCGGCATGGGCACCCTCGACGCGCCCCTCACCGCCGTCGCCGAGTTTCTGCGCATCGACCCCGACCTGATCGCGGCCGCGGCGGCAGGGTCGGTGCCGGTCGCCTCCGGTGAACCGACCGCGGCGCAACTCCGCACCTGGGTCGTCGGGCTTCCCGCCCGGGACAAGGACGCCATCCTGACCGACCTGATCACCGGCGGCGACAGCCACCTACGCAGCCAACTGCTGCGCCGCTACCGCGACGCACACCGCACCGATACGCCCACCCCGGCAGTCGCCCGCACCGCCGGGGAGCTACTCGCCACCGCCGCGGACCTGCGCGCCGAACGGGAACGACGGGACGCCGAGCAGCGCGAACGCGACTGGGCTCGCAGGGAACGGTCCGCAGCGGCCGCCCGGCAACGGCACCTCGACGCCCTCGCGGTCGACCAACCCGCCGCCTGGCAGCGGGTCGACGAACTCATCGCCACGAAGAAGCCCCGCGAGTACGACACCGCAGTTCAACTCCTCGTTGACCTGCGCGATCTCGGCGACCGCGACGGAGCCAGCGCATCGTTCCGAAACCGGCTGGCCGAGCTACGGGCGGTGCACGCCCGCAAGCCCAGCCTGCTCGAACGCCTCAACCTCGCAGGCCTAGACACCTAAACAGCCTGCCCGGCGACCGATGGCCTCGCCGCTGTCGGCCGCTGCCCCGATACCACCGTCATGCCGTCGTTCTCCTCCCTGTGCGGACTCGTCGGACGACGTACGGAGCGCCGCCGAGTGACCGTCGCCGGAGACGGGAAGGCCGTGAGGCCGCCGCGGCGTGCCGGCGTGACGTCCCGAACAGCCGATGCCAACGGCAGCAGGCTCCAGGAGTTCGTCCGAACCCGCAACCAGACATCGAATGATGTCGTTTGCCGATTGGACCCGGAGGGTCGGGTGACTGTCTGGGTGTGTGCTGCCGATGTCATGGCCAGCTAGGAGTAGGACGCCCCGGCCCTCGCTGACGACCGCTGTATCAGCACTGGATGGAGACTTGCGACCGATCGCCCTTTCCGAAGTTGTGGCTACTGAACCGCGGCGGGTCCATGCCCCTTGACCAGCACGAGCGAGAAGGGTGATGCCCGATGGGCAGCCTGTGGGCCGGCGCCGACGTCGGCAAGACCCACCACCACGTGTGCGTCGTTGACGACGACGGCACCGTGGTCCTGTCCGAGAAGATCCCCAACGACCAGCAGGCCATCTCCGGCATCGCCGGGCGGCTCGGCAAACGCTGCAAGCCGATCCGCTGGGCCGTCGACCTGCGCGGCGGACCCGCCTCGCTGCTGTTGGCGGTCCTGTTCGACCGGGGCGCGGACGTGCGCTACGTCAGCGGCACGGTCGCTTCGCGGATGGCGAGGCGTTCCACGGCGAACGCAAGACCGACGCCCACGACGCCTACGTCATCGCCCAGACCCTGCGCATGCGCACCGACCTACCGACCCTCACCGTGGCAGACGGCGTGCAGCAGCAGCTCAAGCTGCTCGTCTCCCGCCGCCTCGACCTGGTCGCCGACCAGGTCCGCATCACCGCCCGCATCCAGGACCTCCTGACCATGATCAGCCCCGCCTTGGAGAAGGCGCTGAATCTGCGCAGCAGAGGTGCGCTCCGGCTCCTCGCGCAGTGGCAGACTCCCGCCGGGCTGCGCCGCGCCGGCGAAGCCCGCATCCTGGCCTACCTACGCCAGCACGGCGTGTGGGCCGCCAAGGCACTCACCGCCAAAGTTCACGCCGCCGCGCGGACACAAACCGTCTCCGTCGCGGGAGAGGCCACCGCGGCCCTGATCGTGGGTCAGATGGCCACCGACCTCGAAGCGGTCAACGACCGCATCACCGCCATCGAGGAAACTATCGCCGCGGTGGTCGCCGAGCACGAGCTGGGGGAGATCCTCACCAGCCTGCCCGGCATCGGCACCACCCTCGCCGCCGAGTTCCTCGCCCACGCCGGCACCCTCACCACCTACTCCAGCCCCGCTGCACTCGCCGCCCACGCCGATCTCCCGAGACTCCGGCCGCAGGCAGGGTCATCAGGTTCGGCCCCACCGCTACCACCGCGGCCTGCGCCGGGTGTTCAGCATGTCCAGCTTCACCGCCCTGACCCACTGCCCACGATCACGCGCCTACTACGACAAGAAAAGAGCCGAAGGAAAGACTCACCGCCAAGCCACCGCCGCCCTTTCCAGACAACGCCTCAACGTCCTCGGGGCCTGCATCCGCGACAAGACCCTCTACCAGCCCAAACAGCCAAGATCGGCAGAGATGGCGCTGTGCGAACTCACATAGAGACTCCCTGGGCTGGGCGAACGGCGGTCCGGGGAACGTGGGTGAACGTGGGCCACTCCCTGCCACCCCAGGTGAACCCCCGGGTCGCTAGACTATGCGCTCGCGCCCTCGTAGCTCAGGGGATAGAGCATCGGTTTCCTAAGACGATGCTCTATCTGCGTTTGCAGGCTGTCTACCTGCATGCTCTTCAAGTTTGCCTTGGGTTTGCAGGTCGCAACGGGTACCTGCTGTGCTCGCCTGCTGAAGATCAGCGGTGGTCTCTGAATCTTGGGCGAGTGGCCAGCTTTTGCGATTCGACACACTGCCGGAATGCTTCAAGCTCGGCAACCTCCGGCAGCGCGAGCCAACCATGCAGAGTAAGCGCGGTTTGCGCCTCTCCTGCAGGTTCCACCGGTTCAAACGGCCGATGGGACGTGACTAGCCAGCTCTCTGGCCGGTCACGTCCCATCGAGAAGACCTGATAGAAGTCAGCAATGCGGCAATCCGAGGCCGCCTCGCCCGTCCGGCTGGATCCAGACTTCTGAAAGGTAGCCGGGACGCCCGTCGGACCACCGGACGCCGTACCAGAGACTCGAGCTGAACAGGCCCGGGTTGGCGTCATCGTCCGGGGAGTTGTTCTGCCCATTGGTGATCGTGCTCCCGTCGAGCTGACAGGTGGCCACGATCCGGGCACCGGTGCTCATGTTGGTGCCCTCGAGGGCGCAACCCCTTGTCCGGCAGGTGGGCTCCGTGCGGGAGGAAAGGTACGCAGGCTTGTCTTCGCGCATGGCCGTCGCGCCGTTGGTTACCAGGTTCTGCACCAACAAAGTCCGGGTGGCTGGGCCGGAAGGTTCCTGCCGGGCTGGCGTCTCCGGGCGCGGTCCGTCGGCGCTGGCTGGCGGTTCGTCATCCGCACCGCTGGTCGGCAACGCCGGGCTTGCCACCGAGGTTGGCCACGTCACGTGCTCGGACTCGACGCCCCAGACGTTCACCCAGTGCCCGCCGCTGTCCCCGCTGTAGCACCCGTCGTCCCTCGCCGCAGTGCCGTCGGCATTCACCACCAGGTCGAAGCTCTTGAACACGTCGGGGTCGTTGTCGTCCATGCACTGCACTCTGGCGTGCCAGCCCGGCGGAAACGCCGAAAGTCGTACCGCGTAAAAGTAGCCCGACGGGGCCGCCTTCCCCTGCGTCAGCGCGACGACGCTGTGCTTCAGTGGATCGACTGGCCGAGTCATCGACGCGTCGCACTTCGGCACCCTAATTTGGTCCCAGACCAGGTCGGACCACACGTACCCGGTCACCCCCGGGTGTGGGCTGCCCGACGGCGCCTCAACGACCCAGAACCACCGGCGGGAGGTACCGTCGCTCGGCGCGCTGGTGTCCGTCCAGCACTTCATGACCACCTGACTGCCGGCATCGAGCTCGTCGATGATGCCGAAGCCTTGCGTCTGGCCGGTGTTGTTGCCCTGCGGCCGTTCGCGGACCCGGACCTGGTCGCCGGTGTTGGGGGCCTGTACCCGGCTGACTCCCTCGTCCGCCTGCGTCCCGTCCGGGTTGAGCCGCCACCGCGGGTTGGCGGGGGCAGTTTCCGCGGCTTGGCCAGCCGCGACGGGGAGGCCGGGTTCGACGGACTCCAGTGTGCGCTGGTGAAGCACGAGGCTCACCGCTAGGACTAGGACGAGTCCGATACTGGCGATGAGGGCGGAGCGGAGCGGCTTCATAGGCGGAACCTCTCTGCGCGGAGTCTTCGGTCGACATGGTCGGGTTAGGTACCGGGGCAACTGGGGCCTAGCCGACCCGGCGAGGGCGGTGCCGTCGCTGCGATGAGTCGCCGATGGCGATGAGTCTCCGACGGCGAGTCCAGTTCCCGTTTGGTTCATTCTTTGCGTCGCCAGTGACCAGATGCTGACGCGGAGCGTGTCGGTGGTGTCCGGCGCCTCGCAGACGGCTGGACGGCGGTCAAGCAAGGCATCTGTGGGATGCCGGGGACCATGGTGGGGCCGGTGTTGGTACCCGGCCTTTGGTCACGTGTCGTTCTCATGAGGATCATAAGCCGGTACAGGCCGTACGGGTGTGTTCAGGGGAGGTAGATCCGACAGTGAACAGCAGGCCAGCGGGGCTAACCGCGACCAGCGCGGCCAAGGTGGACGGCCGGGCGGGCGTACAAGGCGCACCCCCGCTTGTGAAGCGTTTCACGAGCAAACTTGACCCGAGGATGGCATGGGTCGGGACTCGCCGCAAATTGATCTCTGTAATGCGAAAGCTATTCTAATCTATTACGGGCGAGCCTCCTCGGAAAGGGCCCTTCGACCCGCCGCAAGATCCAGGGGCCTCAGCGTGAGTGACTCATCGGCGGTTCTTCCCCGGCCTCATCACAGGGATGCGATGCATTGTGACACCGTCGGCGCCTGACTCGTCCATGAGTGTTGTAAGGGCCGGGCCTCCTGAAAGAGATCAATTTGGCTCCACTATGGTGGTCGTCCCCAGGGAAGGAGAAGCCGTGACGATAGCCCCATCTAACCCGGACCCTGAGGAGTCGAGCGGTTCCGACACCCAGAAGGAGAAGCGCAGGAAGCGGGAAAAGAAGGGGAACAGTTTCAAGATCCGGGACGCCAACAACGTCTACGTAAACTCCGGAACCGGAAACCGGGCTGGTGACACCAATCCTCCAGCGAAGAAGGGGATGAGCACGCTGCAGGTAGCGGCAAGCATCGCAGGAATCATCGGTGCTACTGCTGCGGTTGTTGCTCTCATCCTGGCGAACCGTCCGTCCGATTCGCCGGATAAGGACTCGAGCCAGGTTTCCGCCACCGGAAGCCTGGTCAGATCCACCGGCCGAACCTTTGAAGCACGGATCACTAGGACGATGGATGTTGACACCAACCGGTTCGTTGGTGTCAAGGCCTACAGCGATCCGACTACGCGTGGCAAGGGCACGGAGGTTGCCCATTACCCGGAGAACGGCAGCGTGTCTGTTTTGTGTCTCAACCCAAGCGGCCGCGAGATCAAGGACAGGCCGTGGGAGGACCGGTTGCCGGCGACCTCAGTCTGGTACCGATTGAGCACGCCGGATCCGCAGTGGATCCCGAGCATGTACGTCACCATCGACCCGGGTGCGGGAGCATCTGTGCCTCAGTGCTCTTAGCGGCTCGCACTTCTCTTGGCTGGGGTCTCCAGCACTACAGCCTGGATGATCACCAAGACGTCCTCGTTGCTGAGCCCGCAGGAGGCGGCGCCTCACTCGCGACCAGCGTTGCATCGCTCATCTCACCGCATGGCCTGATCGCGCACGGCGACCCCTCACGCTTCTCCCGGCCTCCATCCCGCCCAGTCAACGTAGGCGTCACCAATCCGGCGGCCAGCAACAGTGTCCTGTCTCAAGGCGCCATCTCAGATCTAGGTCGTCCCGCGGTTCCGGACTCCTCATGCTGCTGCCCTGAACCTGTGGTGCCAGGCCATCGTCATCCCCAATCTGCTCAAGTAACGAAGGTGACAGAAGCCATCGCCATCTGCGAATCTTGTAGCTGACCAGCTCCTGGAACTGGGGAGACATCTTCGTGGAAGACCAGCAGCAGGCTGCGTTGCCACCCGAGCAGGCTGACGCTGAACCGGTCTACGAGCCGCAGCCGTACGCTTTCGAGCCCTCCCAGACGTCGTTCGCGGTCGAGGCCATAGACCTGGCCGTGAGTGGCGGCGCCGACAGTTGGGCGGCTGCAGCGGCGGTTGCTAACGCCCCAGCACCCGACGAACTTGGCGACGTCACGATGCTGCGGCGTGAACTGTGCCGGGCGCTGACCTACTCCCTGCACCTCGGCCTCGGGGGCGAGGAGCCCGGCTGCGGCCTCAACGCCGACGGCAATGGTCTATTGCCCGCCGTCAAGGACCTTCCCGAGCCGGTGATTCAACTGTGGCGGGCGGTCGCCGATTCGGTCACCGAACCTGCGGCCAATGCCCGGTTCCACGATCTGCTCTGGTGCCGCCGCGACCGGGGAGCCGGCCTGCACGCTGCCTGCGCGGCTCGCGCCTACCTGCAGCTGGTCGACACCGGCACGGTCGACATGGATGCCATGGAGTTCCTACTGCGGGCATGGACCCTGGCCCGTCAGATCAGCGATGCCGACGTCGACCACCAGGCCCGGGCCCGGCTCGGGCAGATCGTCGACGACATGATCACGCAGCACCCAGGGGCTCGGCCCGGCATCCTGCTCCCCGCTCTGGCGGCATTGTCGGTCGGGCCCGTACGAGCCAAGAAGAGCCCGCCGAAACCGGATCCGATCGACGTTGGTGATCTGCTGGTCCGCGCCGCGCCGCGGCCGCCTGTCGGCGCGGCAGCGACGCTACGGCTATCGCCCGCTACCGGCGTTCGCGGTCCCACGCACCCTCCCTGCTGCAGACCATCGCCCGCGATGAGGTCGCCGCCTACTTTCGCGACGCCGATGATGCCCCGCACCCGGCCGTGCGAATGGCCCGCCTGAGCGCCGCCGCCCGAATCGCTCACGAGCGGGGCCTCCGCGACCTCGAACGCGACGCCGCCACTCAGATGCAGAACATCGACCCGGCGTCGCTCGGCATGCATACCTTCACCGCGTCCAGCACGGTGCCCGCACACCGCATCGAGCCACTGCTGCACGGCTTCACCCGACCCGCTCGCTGGCAGCAAGCGATGGACGCCTTCCTGGACAGCGACTGCCCGACCGGTGACGTCACCCAACTGCGCGCCGAAGCCTTAGCCAACCACAGCCCCTTGAGCCGAATCCTGCGACCGGTCCGCTTCGCCGGCGGCCTGCCCCGCGCCGTTGCCGACACCGACCAGGACCTCGAGAAGCAGGAGATGAGCTTCTACGCCAGGGTCTTGGCCGAAAACCACGGACGCCTGCTCGCCACCGGCCTGAACCGCCTCGCCGACCGCTACGGCATCCCCAGCGAGGACGACATCGTCGACTACCTACTGACTCGTGGCGCCCGCGACCCCGCCTTGGCCCGCAGCCTCGCCAAGGCCCTGCGCCATTTCTGGAATCGGGACATCGAGTCGGCAATCCACCTCGCCACCCCCAAGGTCGAAACCGCAGCCCGCGCCTTGCTCATCGAGCTCGACGAAGGCATCTACCGCGCCGAATCAGCCAAGACCCCTGGCGGACTTCCGGGCCTCTACGCCCTGCTCGCGAACCTCGAGACCGTTGCCCTCGACGAGTCCTGGGCGTTCTTCTTCAACTGGCTACTCGCCGGACCATGGGGCGCAAACCTGCGTAACGACGTCTCCCACGGTCTGCCTGCACCGATGACGCCCGCCTACGCAGCCCTGATCCTGCGGGCCGTGTCCGTGCTGGCCATCATTGCCGGCCCGATGACCACCATTCGGCAGGACGCCAGCCAGCGCCGCGACCGCGACGAACTGATCGCGCTGCTCACCTCGTTGACGTCCGACACCGATCCGACCGGGCGGCGGCTCAACCGTCTTGCCGGATTCACCGAACGCCTGGCATGGCGGCTCCGCCTGGCCCAGGCGCGCCGAATCCAGCGCCGCAAGACCACTGAGCCTTTTCCAACCTGATCTTGCAGGTCAGGGACGGTGTGCGTAGCCCGGTGATCGATGAGGGCGAGGCTCCAGGTAAGACAGCAAATCGACCAAAACCCGATGCCCCAACACGGGAGCCTCGCCTGTGCTGTTTTACCCGTCCACGATCTCATTGTCCAGCCGGACCCTGAACCACCTGGCCGATCGTATCCGCAGCCACCGCAACCAGCGTCGATCCAGGTGGCGAC
>NZ_JBIAKN010000014.1:0-89001 GCF_042872475.1 Micromonospora sp. NPDC005252
GGGCGGCGCCCCCCGGTGGGGGGGGTGGCCCACCTCCCCCCCCCAACCCAACAAACGCGCCCCCCCCCCCCCGGGGGCCGCGCCCCCCGGGGGGGGGGGGGGGCCCCCCGCCGCCGTGCCCCACCCCCCTCGGTGATCAAGAGGTTCGCGTCACGACACGCCGGACGTGGTGACGCACACCTCTTGATCACCGAGGGGGGTGGGGTGGGGTGGGGTCACCCGATTCGGGCGAGGTTGGGCTTGCGCGGTGGGGGGACCCGTGCGGGGACGTGCAACGCCGGCCGTGCGCGCGACGCGAGCGCGCCGGGTGGGATCCCGGGCCCGGCCAACTGGGGGGAGTGGACCCGATGGTGGACGCGACCACGAGGTTCTTTGAGGACCTGGACCGGCGGGGGTACGAGCCTCTGCTGGCGAAGACCTCCGGGACACTGCGGATCGATCTGCACGAGGGGGCGCAGACCCGGCACTGGCTGCTCGCGATCGACCACGGGCGACTGAACGTGAGCCAGGAGGACCGGGAGGCCGACACGGTGATCGGCGCGAGCCCGATGCTGTTCGACGAGATCGCGGCCGGCCGTGAGCACGGTCTGGCCGCCCTGTTGCGCGGGGACATGACGGTGTCGGGGGACGCCCGGCTGGTGGTGCAGGTGGAGCGAATCTTCCCCGGGTCGCCGGACGCCCGTGGGCCGCGTCGCCGCTTTGCGGGGGAGGCGCGCTGATGGGCCAGAGCAACACGATCCGGATCCTGGACGGCAACACGTTCGTCGTCTGTGAGGACACCGGTGACATCGAGGCGACGCCGAGTGAGCCGACCGGGCTCTTCTCCATCGACACCCGGTTCCTGTCCACGTGGGTGCTGAGCGTGAACGGCGAACGCCTCAACTCGCTGTCGTACGACGACCTGCAGTACTTCGAGTCGCGGTTCTTCCTGGTGCCGGGGATGGCCACGCACTACGTGGACGCGAAGTTGTCGATCATCCGGGAGCGTGCGGTCGGCGGCAGCTTCCGGGAGCAGCTCACCATCCTCAACCACGACGAGAAGCCGGTCGACCTCGAAGTCCGGATGGACGCGGCGTCCGACTTCGCCGACCTGTTCCAGGTCAAGGACGAGATCCTGAACAAGAAGGGCGAGATCTACACCGAGGTGGAGTCGGACAAGCTGCGCCTGGGCTACCGCCGGGGCAACTTCCGGCGCGAGACGATCATTTCCTCGTCGATATCGGCGCGGTACGACACCCGGGGCTTCGCGTACACCGTCCACCTGGAGCCCAACGAGCAGTGGGAAGCGGCGATCGACGTGCAGACGCACGCCGTCGGCCCCGGCGGCCGGGACCTGCGTCTCGGGCTACGAGTGCACGGCGGCGAGCGGCTGGCCCTGCAACATGACCTGGAGCAGTGGATCGCGGAAGCACCGAAGGTCAACAGTCAGCACGGCCGGGTGGCCAGCACGTACCGGCGCAGCCTGATCGACCTGGCGGCGCTGCGCTTCTCGCCGCTGTCGCTGGGCGGCGCCACCCTGCCGGCCGCCGGCCTGCCCTGGTTCATGACCATGTTCGGCCGGGACAGCATCCTCACCTGCCTGCAGACCCTGCCGTTCACCCCGCAGTTGTCGAAGACGACGCTGCGCATCCTGGCGTCGTTGCAGGGCAGCCGGTTCGACGACTTCCGGGACGAGGACCCGGGGCGGATCCTGCACGAGATGCGCTACGGCGAGACCGCGGCCTTCGAGGAGCAGCCGCACTCGCCGTACTACGGCTCGGTGGACGCCACGCCGCTGTTCCTCGTGCTGCTCGACGAGTACGAGCGGTGGAGCGGGGACGTCGCGCTGGTCAAGGAGTTGGAGCAGGAGTCCCGGGCGGCGCTGCGGTGGATCGACAGCTACGCCGACCTGGTCGGCAACGGCTACATCTGGTACGAGCGGTGCAACACCGAAACCGGCCTGGAGAACCAGTGCTGGAAGGACTCCTGGGACTCGATCTCCTACTCCGACGGCACCCTGCCGCCGTTCCCGCGGGCGACCTGCGAGGTGCAGGGGTACGCGTACGACGCGAAGGTCCGCGCGGCGCGGATGGCCCGCGAGTTCTGGGGTGACCCGGAGTTCGCCGACCAGTTGGAGCGGGAGGCGGCGGAGCTGAAGGAGCGGTTCAACCGGGACTGGTGGGTGGCCGACGGCGAGTACTACGCGCTGGCCCTGGACCCGGACGGCCGCCAGTGCGACGTCCTCAGCTCCAACATCGGCCATCTGCTCTGGAGCGGGATCGTCCTCCCCGAGCGCGCGGAGAAGGTGGCGGCGCACCTGGTCGGGCCGCGACTGTTCTCCGGCTGGGGGGTGCGGACCCTCGCCGAGGGGGAGACGCGGTACAACCCGATCGGCTACCACAACGGCACGATCTGGCCGTTCGACAACTCCTTCATCGCCTGGGGCCTGCGCCGGTACGGCTTCGCCGAGGAGGCCGCCACCATCGCCAACGGCATCCTGGACGCGGCCACCTACTTCGACGGGCGGCTACCGGAGGCGTTCGGCGGCTACCCGCGGGAGCTGACGAAGTTCCCGGTGGAGTATCCGACGGCGTGCAGCCCGCAGGCCTGGTCGACGGGTACGCCGCTGCTGTTGCTGCGCACCATGCTCGGCCTCGAACCGCACGAGGGGCACCTGGCGGTGGAACCACGGTTGCCGGTCGGGATGGGCCGGATCGAGGTGCTGGACATCCCGGGTCGTTGGGGTCGGGTGGACGCCTTCGCCCGCGGCCGGCTCGATCTGAACAGCCTCGCCGACTGAGCCAGGACCGGCGGACCGGCGGACCGGCGGCGGCGCGCCACCCGCGTCGCCGCCGGGCCGCCGCCCAGGCGATCCCCAGCCGGGCAGGGTAGATTCTGCGGATGCCGGAGCTCGTGTACCCGCCCGTTATCGCCGCCGCCAAGACAATGTTCCGGGTCCTCGACCTGAAGATCACCATCGAGGGCGCTCACCACGTACCCCGCACCGGCGGGGCGGTGTTGGCCAGCAACCACGTCAGCTACCTCGACTTCATCTTCGCCGGGCTGGGTGCGAACGCGTCGGGTCGGCTGGTGCGGTTCATGGCCAAGCAGTCGGTCTTCACGCACCGGATCTCCGGCCCGCTGATGCGCGGCATGCGCCACATCCCGGTGGACCGGCAGGCCGGCGCCGCCTCGTTCCGCTCGGCCGTCGACGCGCTCAAGCGCGGCGAGGTGGTGGGCGTCTTCCCGGAGGCCACGATCAGCCGGTCGTTCACGGTCAAGGAACTCAAGAGCGGCACCGTGCGGATGGCCCGTTCGGCGAAGGTGCCGGTGCTGCCGGTCGCGCTGTGGGGCACCCAGCGGCTCTGGACGAAGGGCCGCCCGCGCACCCTCACCCGCCGGCACACACCCATCACCATCCTGATCGGCGAGCCGATCCACCCGGCGGACTTCCCGGACCCGAACGTGCTGGCCGCCGAGCTGACCACCCGGCTGAGCGCGCTCGTCGAGCGGGCCCAGCGCGAGTACCCGGACGCGCCGGCCGGCCCGGAGGACACCTGGTGGCTCCCGGCGCACCTCGGTGGCACCGCGCCGACCCCGGAGGAGGCCGCCGCGCTGGACGCCGTCGGCGAGGAGCGCACCCCGAGCGTCTGAGAATGATCAAGACCGGCCGCGCGGACCGGCTTCACCAACGCCCGGACGCCGCGCCGCCTGCGAAACCGTCCCAGGAGGTCGGCTCCGGTCCCGAGCGGTAGTAGTCGTCGCGGGAGCGGAACTCCACCGGCAGCGAGCCGGGCAGGGTGATCCGGGTTTCCCCGGCGGACAGCGCGGGGTCGGCCCGCAGCAGCAGAACGTCGCGCTCCTGTGCGGAGAGGTCCACGAGTTGCGGGCGGGTGAGCCGGAACATGGCCGCCGCCCGGCGCACCTGCCGGGCCAGCGCGATGATCTCGCCCGGTGACCCGCCGAGGGCCAGCGCCGGCTGCTGGATGGTGCGCAACGCGTCGCAGACGATCATGAGCTGCGCCGGATCGGTGCGGGGAAGCTCCAGCCGGGACGGCCACTGCCAGCGGATCTGGCCGGTCATCAGACCGGTCAGCCGCCCCGCCGGCCGGGACCGCGGGGTGTCGTCGTCGACCAGGGACAGCTGCGAGCCGGTGCCCACCCAGCAGATCCGCTGGTCGGTGACGGTCACCGAGACCGGCCCGGGAAGCTGCCAGCCGCGTCGTGTCTCGGTCGGCCCGAGCAGGTAGCCAGCGACGAGCAGCCGGTGTCTGCCGAGCACCTTCTCGCCGGGCAGCGGGCGCATGTCGTAACGCCGGTCGAGGGTCGGGCCCACGTCGTCGTCCGGCGCGTCGAACCGGTGTGGGCCGATGAAAAAGGGGGACGCGTCGGCGTGCATCGTCACGACCTCCCGGTCAGCTGGCTGTGGGTTGAGCCTCGCCGATGCGCCGGCCGCTGTCATGACGCCCGTTAGGGGGTCGGCCGGTCGTGCGTCGCCTGTGACCGGTAGATGCCGATCTCCTCCGGGCGGACGAGCCCGTCCTCGATCGCACGGGCGAGCAGAGCGGCCTTTGTGGCTGCCGGCCGCCCCGCCCGGGTGTACTTGATCCGCGCGCGGTCCACATACTGCTTCACGGTGTGCTCGCTGATCTGCATGCGACGGGCCACCGACGCCTTCGACATCGACTGGAACCAGAGCAGCAGCGCCTCTCGCTCCTTGTCGGACAGCATCGGCCGGTCCGGCCTCGGGTCGCCGACCATCGCGCCGGCGAGCGCCGGCGGCACGTACGGGCGGTCGCTCGCCGCGGCCAACACGGTCGCCACGCAGTGCTCCCGGCCCTCGTGCTTGGCCAGGAAAGCCACCGCCCCGGCGTCCAGCGCGGCGAGCATCGTCTCCGGGTCGGTGTGTTCCGAGTAGACCACCACCCGTCGCCCGGTGGCACTCAACTCGGCCAGCTTGTCCAGCGCCATCCGGCCGTGCAGCCGCAGGTCGAGCAGGACGACGTCGGCGTCCGGCGCGGCGCGCAGCACCTCGTCCGGGTCGTCCCCGGTGGCCAGCACGGTCAGTCGCGGCTCGCTGGCGAGCCAGGCGCGCACTCCCTCGACGACCACCGGGTGGTCGTCGACGATCGACACCCCGACCAGCCGGTCACCGGTCACCCCAACCACCGGGTCTGCGCCCATCTGATGTCCCCGTCCCGTTCGTAGAGGTGCTGCACCGGCCCGTCCTCGTGCTCCCCGGGCGGAGGGCCGGTCGCGTCCGGCCCCTCCCGGTCCGGCGTGACCAGACTGACCACCACCTCGCCGGGGCCGGACACCACGGTCAGACGCGCCCACCCCCGGGCGTCGGCGAGCAGGCCGGTGAGCGGGTCGGCCAGCCGGCGGCGGATCTGGACTGGCAGCGGCGGTGGGGTGCCGATGGCGATCAGGTCGATCGGCAGCCCGTTGCGTTCGGCCAGGTCGGCGGCGGCCCGCAGCTCGTGCAGCAACGGGTCGGGCACGTCGTCGGACTCGGCGATCAGGCGGCGCAGCCGGGCCGCGGCCAGCACGCAGCGGCGCTGCGCCTCCGGGTCGTCCGGGGCGATCTCGCCGGCGGCCAGCTCGCCGAGCACCCGTCCGGCCGCCGCGCCGACCAGGGCGAGCCGGTCACGGCGTTCCTGCCGGCCCCGCTCGGCGGCCGCCCGCTCGGCGGAGAGCGTGTGCAGCGTGGCAGCCGCGGCGGCCCGGTCCCGGGCCAGGCCGACGATCACCGCGCTGCCGACGAAGACCGCCACCGGCAGCGAGAAGGTGCCGTAGACGTACATGGTGTAGCGGGCCAGGTCGGCCGGGCCGGGGCCGTGCGCGAGGACGGCGGCGAGCGCGATCAACGCGTGCGTGGTCAGCAGCGCGACCAGACCGCTGACCCGCCGACCCCACAGCGCCAGCACGAAGAACCAGCCGAGCGTGCCCCACACCCAGTTCGCGGCGGCGAACAGTTGCCGTTCGCCGACCGCGGCGAAGACGGCCGCGTCGACGGCGAGCAGCAGCCCGGCGAGCGGCCAGGGCGGCAGCGGCGCGCCCCGCAGCAGCCGGACGCCGGCCACCGCCCCGGTCACGGCGACCAGGATCCAACCGCCGAGCACCACCGTCGGCGCGGTGAACTGGGTCCGCGTCGCCAGCACCGCCGGCAGTCCGATCGCGACATGCCAGGCCAGCGCGATGGCGACGGCGACGATCCGGGCACCCCGGTCGGAGGCGTGCGCCACCGCGGCCGGCGCGGCGAGCACCGCGGGCTCGGGCGGCGTGGGCCCGTCGGCCGGGCCGGGCGGCGGCCCCGGGATGAGCGCCTCGCGGGTGCGGGTGCGCTCCGCCGAGGCGCCGAGGTCAGCCGACACCGGGCCACTCCAGTCGGATCCGGGTGCCCGCACCGGGCGCGGAGCGCACCTCGGCCCGCCCGCCGACCGCCGCCATCCGACCGTGGATCGACTCGCGCAGCCCGTACCGGTGCGCGGGGACGGTGTCCGGATCGAAGCCGGGGCCGTCGTCGACCACCTCGACCACGACGGAGACCGCGTCGCGGGTCAGCCGCAGTGTGGCCCGCGCGCCCGGCGCGTGCCGGACCACGTTGGACAGTGCCGCGTAGGCGCTCTCGGTGATCGCGTCGGCCACCCCGGCGGGCACCGCGCAGGAGGCCAGCTCCAGGCCCACCGCCAGTTCGGGCAGCCGGTCGGGCACCGTCCGCAACCGACCGTCGAGGGGAACCGGGCCGTCGCCGGGCACCGGGCCGAGGTCGGTCAACGCGACGAGGGTACGCAGGTCGGCGGCGCACCGGTCGCGGAACGCGGCCGACGGGCCGGCCACCGCGCCGAGCCCCACCATGGTCAGCGTGCCGAGCACGGTGTCGTGCAGGTCCCGATTCTGCTGGCGCTCCGCCTCCCGGGCGGCCCGGGCGACCAACGCCTCCCGGGTCAACCGCTGGTGCTCGGCGAACGCCCGGTCGGCCCGCCCGATCCGGCGGCGCATCACCGCCGTCATCATCGCCGTGCAGGCCGTCTGCACCAGCAGGGTGGCGGCGTGCGCCCGGGCCTCGGCGGGGTTGCCGGCCGCCTGCGTGCCCACCACGTAGGTGGCGGTGACCAGCAGCCCGGCCGGGACGGACCAGCGGGCCGGTGCGGTGGCCTGCGCGTTGATCACCGTGGTGCTGGCGAGCACCGCGATCCAACTGCCCTCGCCGGGCAGCACCTCGGGCGCCACCAGGCGAGGGATGAGCAGACAGGCCAGCGCGGTGAGCCCGACGTCACCGGCGACCAGTGCCGGGGTGATCCCGTGGCGCACCGCGCGGCTGGCGTACCAGAGCGACCAGCCGGTGAGCGCGGCCACGCCGGGCAGCAGCAGGGCCTCATCGACCGGCGGGGTACGCACCGACAGCGCCACCGCGGCGCCGACCAACCCGCACGTCAGCCGCAGCAGCGCCGGAAATGTGGTGAAGATGAGGCTCAACGCCCCGCCGGCCGGGCTGTCCAGGACGGGCGGTGGCACGGTCGGGGCGGCAGTCGCCGGCATCGGGAGCTGTCCTTCCGACAACGACCCGGTCCGGGTCCGCGCGGCATAGATCGACATCGGAGAATAGCATGGCGGACGGTGAGCGTTCACCCACCGTGCGCATGGTGTCGCCTTCTCGTCACTCTGCGCTGCGGGGCTGGATCAGGTCCCACCGATTGCCGTACAGATCGACGAAGACCGCCACCGAGCCGTACGCCTCGTGCCGTGGCTCCTCCAGGAACCGCACCCCGGCCGCGACCATCCGGGCGTGGTCCCGGGCGAAGTCCTCGGTGTGCAGGAACAGCCCGACCCGGCCGCCGGTCTGGTCGCCCACCCGCGCCTGCTGCTCGGCGCTGCTCGGTCGGGCCAGCAGCAGCGCCGTCTCCCGAGCCCCCACCGGGCGCACCACCACCCAGCGCGAGCCGTCCGGGCGGGCCGTGTCCTCCACCAGCTCGAAGCCGAGGCCGCCCACGTAGAACTCGATCGCCTCGTCGTACTCGCGTACCAGTACCGCGACCAGTCCCAGATGTGCCATCGGGCCATCATGCCGACGGATGCGCCGGCCCCGGCGGGCGGCGTCGCCCATGGTCGGCGACGTCACGCCACTCCTGGTGGTCGGAACCCCGGAGCGTCCTCGCCCGTCTCATTCGGCGGCGGAGAGGTGGTGAGCCGGATGCGTTCGGGCGGAACGGCACTGGCGGCGGCGCTGCTCGGCATGGGGCTGTGTGGCCTCGTATTGAGCGGCTGCGCGGGCCCGGTCAACACGCCGAACGATCCCGGCCCGGCCGAGATCGTCGAGAAGTGGACCTCCTGCGCCGAGGTCGCGCCGCAGGCCGGCGTCGTGCTGCCCGTACCGCCGGGGCCGGACGGGCCCGCGGCGCCGACGCCGTCCGGGATCGAGCCGAAGATCGGGCGGATCGACCCCGCGTTCGTGCCGGTCGCCGCCGTGCTCTGCGGTCGCGAGGTCCGGCCACGTGCCGGTGGCGGCCGGGAGCAGGTGGCCACCGAGCGCCGCGCCGACGAGATCGGCGCGCTGGTGGCCGCGTTGCGCCTGTCCGACCAGGGCCGGGGCCGAGGGGAGATCGCCTGCTCCCTCGAGATGCTCGTCCCTCCGTGGCTGGCGCTGCTCGACGACCGGGGCCGCTGGCTGCGGCCGTACCTGCCGACGGACGTCTGCGGCAAGCCGCGCCCGGAGGTGCGCGCGGCGTTGGACGGGCTGCGCCTGACCACTGTCGACTCCCGTACGGTCGGGCTCGTCGAATCGTCGGCGGCCGAGACCGTCGGCTGCGAGCAGCGGTGGTCGGACATGGTGTGGGTGGAGACCAGCTTCGGACGTCCCGGGCGTGTCGTGCCCGCCACGAGTCCGAAGGCCGGGCCGCCGCGCCTCTGCGTCTACGAGGTGCCCCCGTCCGAGCGGGGCGGCGGCAAACCGGCCGGTGACTTCGTGTACGGCGGGCCGCTGCCGCCCGAGCGGCAGGCGACGGCGCTCCGGGCGCTGGCCACCACCCGGCCGGCGGCCGACTGTGCCTCCCCGGCGTCCCGCTTCGCGGTGCTCCGGTCCCTGGATGGCGGTGGGCCCGAGTGGTACGTCGAACTCGACGCCTGCCGGCGCTTCCTGGTCGTGGCACCACCCGGTGGGACGCAACTCGGGCAGGGTGACGCCGCGTTGGCGGCGCTGTTGGGGCCGGTCTGAGCGTGCGCCGATCTTCGGTGGGGCTCAGCCCACCGGCAGCGCCTTCGTGCCGCCGCCGGCGATCGACCGCTTGACGGCGGCGCCGCCCGACCAGAAGTAGCAGCGCACACCCCGGTCGCCGCGCGCCCACAGCTCCTGCGAGGGGAAGCGGTACGCGGTGCCGGTGCGGTAGCGCAGGCTGGCGTCAACGGGCACCTTGGCGTAGCGGGCGACCAACGTACGGCAGGCGGGGTGGACCGCGTCCTCGTCGCGCACGGCGTCGGCGTAGGAGCGATCCGGGGCGGTCCAGACGCCGACGAACTCGTACTGGTGCCCGGCCGTGCAGGCGGCCGGCCGCAGTCGGCCCCACTCGTCCTCGTTCATGCAGCCGTACGTCAGCGGCGAACGGCTGCCGACCGCGTTGCGCAGCGTCCCGGACCGGTGGATGGCCCGGTCGGAGTCGCCGTTGGCGCCGTCCACCTCGTCCAGCTCGAAGATGTCGCACCGGTAGGAGCGGCTGCCACCCGCCCACCCGTCCGGCGAGGTCGGCGCGACCTGGACGGAGAGCCGCGCGGTGCGCCAGTCCCCGCCGACGAACTCCTTGGCCCGGGTGTCGCAGTCGGCGAAGACGCCACGCATGGCCGCCGACTCCACGGTGGGTGGGGTGCTGCGCGCGGCCAGGGCGCCGGTGAAGGTGCCGACGTGGAACGTCTCGACCAGGTGGGTCTTCGCGCAGTCGACGGGGGAGTAGCTGCTCAGGTACGAGCTCGCCTCGGGGATGACGTGGCACTCGCCAGCCTTCGGGGTGAACTGCTGCGCCGCCGCCATCGGCCGCCAGTCGTCGGACAGGTCACCGTCCGTGCCGGCCGGCGTGCCGCAGCCCGCCAATGCCACCGTGAGGAACGCAGCCGCGAGCGCTGCCCTGCCGTACCGTCGCATGTGATTCTCCCCGTGGCCCCCGTGTGGACGCGCGCAGCATATGGCACCGGTGCGACGGGTTGGCATCCGCTTCCGGCGCGGGTTCGATCCGGTCGATCCCGCTGCCCCGGCCGTGCCCCCCGGCCCGGTCGGACACCTAGACGAGTAATTCCTAACCTTTGCTGGGGCGGTGGGCGCAGCCGGCGGCCGGCGGTGACCCTCGGTCAGCTCCGTGGGGGCGGATGCGGTCGTAAGCGGTATACCTCAGAGTCATATTCATACCTCTGAGGTATACCGCTCAACAGCACATCGATACGGCGGGCAGCCAAGCGGATGACCAGCGCCCTTCGCCGCAGCCCCAGCCCCGTCTTGAGTGAGGACTTATTCGTCTAGGCCGTGACCGGCACGCCGTCGGCCCGCAGCCGGTCGGCCTCCGACGACACGTGCCAGCGGTACGCCACCGAGCCGCCGGCCAGGCCCAACCCGGGCAGCAGCATGGCCAGCGCCAGCAGCAGCATCTGCATGCGCGGACGCAGGCCGATCGGAGCGGGTGCCGGCGCCTGACGCCGTCGCTTTGCCACCGGGCCATCGTCCACCGCTGGCGCAACCTGCTCTCAGAGTTGCTGGACGATCTGGATCGGGTTGCCGTCCGGGTCGGCCGTCCACGCGATCAGCAGGCGGTCGAGCCACCGGTGCGGTGCGGCCAGGGCGGGGGCGCCGTTCGCCGTGAGGGCGGCGTACGCGCCAGCGGTGTCGTCGGTCCAGAGGATCACCGCGGCCCGCTGGCCGTGCGGCACGGGGTCGAGGCCGTGGTCATCGCGCGTGGAGGCCACCGAGGCGATGCCGATCTTGTAACCGTCGAGCGCGAGATCGATGTGGATCGGCTCGCCCTCCGTCGGCACCCTGAAGGTCTCGGTGAAGCCCAGGCCGGCGTAGAACTCGGCGGCTCGGCGGACGTCCTCGCTGAAGAGGATCACCTGCGGAGTCCGGAACATCGACACACGGCGACGCTATCAGCGCAGCCGCTGCCCGCGCGCCCGTCCGGGTCACCGCCGTGGTCGGCGACGGTCTGCACCCACCTGATCATCCCGCTCAGCGTGTCCGCCATCGTCGAGTGGGCGCTCGGAGGCAGGCACTGCTGTACGGATTGCTGCACAGCCCTCAGGATGCGATTGTGCTCGCCGAACCAACGATGCTTCTCGTCCACAGCCCGCTTCTCACCGCAGCGACATGGGATGCCCTGCGTCCGCATCTCCAAGCGGCGGGGTGGCGTGTGGAAGTGCTGGACCTTCGCCCCCTCGTCGAGTCGACGTCCTTTCACGCGGCGGTCTGCACGGCGGCTGCCACCGTCACTCCTGGTGCGCACACCGTCGTCGTCGGCCACAGCCGCGCGGGCGCGTACCTGCCGGGCATCGCCGACGCGGTTGGCAGTGACCAGCTCGACGTCGTCTTCATGGATGCCCGCCTGCCACACCCGGGCACGAGCTGGATCGGATCACTGCCGGCAGAACGGGCCACCTGGCTGCGAGAGATGGCGGTGTCGGGTCGGCTGCCACCGTGGGGCACCTGGTTGCCCACGGCCTCCCTGGCCGATGTCCTGCCCGACCCCGAACAGCGGCGACGGGTGCTGGACGGCATACCTGAACTGCCGTGGCAGGTCGTCTCCGAGGTGCTGCCCACGCCGGGCGAGGCATGGGGCTCCGCCCGACACATCTACCTCCAGCTGAGCGCCGCGTACCAGTCCACGGCAGAGCAGGCGGAGGAACATGGGTACCGGGTCCGGAGCCTGGACGCCCATCACCTGGCGATGGTCACGCACCCCGCAGCGGTGGCGGATCTGCTCCTGTCGGCGTTGCATCCGTAGGCGGCGATTGCTCAACCCCACCACTGTCGACCTGTGGTGTGGTGGGTGCGCCGCCCTGCCCTGGTCAGGTCGAGCAGATTGGCCAGGCGGTACCGCAACACCCGCGTCTGCCGGACCGAGAGAAGCAGCCGGGTTGCCATGCGGTCCTCCAGGCGCACCATCGGCTCAGCGGCCTGGTGCAGGGCCTGTACCAGGACCGCTTGCACGGTGATCGCCTCCGGCCGGTCGGTCTCCACGCCGAGGATGCGGGAGTGGTGCTGACCCCGACTCTCACAATCGTCCCGGTCGCACCAGCGCGGATGCGTCAGACCGGCCGGGGCATCGGCAAGGGTGCCGGTCGGGAAGACGAACGTATGGCCGCAGGACCGTACGACGTCCGGTGCCATGCCGATCAGGTGGGCCTCCAAACCGGCGCGGGCGACGGCGGCCGTCGCGCGGATGGTGTGGTCAACACAGGTGTACGCGCAAGCGTCCAAAGAGTCCGCGCTGTACAGCTCGATGCGGATCGTCGCGGGTTCTGGGCAGGCGGGCAGGATCGGTAGGGTGCTCACGGGTCGCCTCCTTGCTAGGCGATCAAGGCCCTCGATCGGCGTGGCTGCGCTGGTCGAGGGCCGCCTCTGTTGGGCCCTCACAAACGTACAGGCTCTAGACGTCTAGTTACTAGACGTCTAGAGCCTGAACATCCCTGAACACGTACAGATCATGTGCGTGTCTAGGCTGCCGCCCATGACGAGCCCGCTCAACAACATGCCGCTCTACCGGCAGTTGGCTGACCTGCTCGCCCAGCAGATCGAAGAGGGCAAGCTCCGCCCTGGACAGCCGTTGCCGAGCGAACTCCACTTGCAACAGACGTACGGCGTGGCCCGAGGAACCGTCCGCATGGCGATGCGCGAGCTGCGCGAGCGTGGCCTGGTCGTCACCGTGCACGCGCGAGGCACCTTCGTAGCCGAGCAAGGCTAACCGCACCTGACATCGGCCAGCCGACAGGCGAGCTGCGCGGCCGCCGAGGGGTTCATCACCACACTGATCAGACCCTCGCCCTTTTCCGCGCGCATCGTCGGCAGCAAGCCGCGGATGGGTTGGCGGCGGCTGCCGGCCTGGACTGGTGCGGCTGCGAGGTCTGCGGCACGCCTGCGCGACGTTCCTGCTCGTCTCCGGGCCATGCCATGCCATGCCCGGGCGTGATGAAGGTGCTCGGGCACAGCCAGATCGGGTTGGCGAGGAACACCTACGACCTGCGGTGAGGTTGGTGCGCCCGGCAGGATTCGAACCTGCGGCCTTGGGATTAGAAGTCCCCTGCTCTATCCGCTGAGCTACGGGCGCGCGGTGTGGAGTCGCGCCCAGAGGGTACCGCCGTCCGGCTGCCCGACGACGAAAAGGGTGCCCGCGTCCACGTTGCCGAGCAGGGTCTCACGGAGTGCACCCGCCCGGCATCCGGGTTCCCACGAGGAGGCCGGCCGTCGGCCCGTACCCTCGGCTGGTGTTGCTGGACCCCGACGCCGAGAGCGGCGTCGCCTACGAGCTGTGCCAGGTCGTCGGCCGCGCCATCCTGCCCTACCGCACGTCCGACGCCTACGGCACCGCCTTCTTCTTCCAGGGCGGCGACGACCCGGTGGGGGAGGCGCTGCTGACGGCGGCCGACCTGGTCGGCCCTGCGGGCGGTGAGCTGGGCCTGCGGGCGAGCGTCACCGAGCCGGCCGGCGTCGCCCCGGACGTCATCGCGGAGGGCGAGATCGTGCCCGGTTGGGCGCGCTTTCCGGGCGACGGGGTCGCGGTGCTGCCGACCGCCGGCCTGCACCGGTACGCCGGCGACGGCGGCTGGCGGTGGCGCGTGCAGCCGGTGCCGGCGGGGATCGCCGCCGGGCCCGAGGCCGTCGCCCGCCTCGGCGCCGACGCCAGTTCCGCTTTCGTGCTGGCCCATGGGGTACGCGAGGACACCTCGCGCCCTCTGGAGGTGGGGATCGAGCGCGTGGTCCGCGACGGGGACGACGTGCGGATCACCACGGAACTGCCATCGGGGTACGTCGGGGCGCCCGTCTTCGTCGTGCAGCCCGACGCCACCGGCGAGGTCTCGCTGTACTGCCTGGGCCTGGTGCTGCCCGGCGTCGACGGTCACCCGGTGGCGACCTTCGACCGGATCCAGGCCGTCCTGTCGGCCGCGCACGGCGACGCCTGAACCCGGCTCGACTGAACTGTCACCGAGCGCCGTAGATTCGGCGCGGCCGGTCGTCCGAGCTGGGACAGGTCAATCGCCGACCGCCGTCGCCTCGGCGTGACCGGGAGACGGGCGTCGGCTCTGCGGCAGCGTGGGCGCATCGGCGGGATCGTCGGCGGCCGGGGCGGTGGGGCCGGTGGCCAGGAACGCCTCGGCCCAGCGGCCGACCTCGTCGAAGACCTTTGCGCGTACGGCGGGGCCGGAGAGCGTGAGGTCGTGCAACCCGCCGTCGAAGCGGGCCAGGGTGACGTGCCGGCCGAGGCGGGGCGCGTACCGCACCATGTGTTCGACGTCCAGCACGGCGTCGGCCAGGGTCGCGTTGTCGTGCCACTTGGTGCCCCGGAAGGAGCGGGTCGAGCAGGCCAGCAGCACCGGCACCGGGATGTCCAGGCCGGCGCGCAGCCGGCGTTGACCGGCGCGGATCGCGTTCAGCCAGCCGGCGCGCACCGGGAACCCGGCCAGCGGCTTCCACGCGAGGTCATAGGTCCACTCGCCGCGGTGGTCGGCGTGCAGGCTCTCGCCGTACACCGTGCCCAGGCCGAACGGCAGGATGCGGTGCGGCGCCCTGCGGCCCAGCCGGGAGACGGCGGCCGCGAGGGGTCGACGGACCGCCCAGGGGGCGTTGAGGTCGAAGAAGGGGCTGTTGAGGACCAGGCCGTCGACGGTGCCGGCGTCGCGGCGGGCATCCGCCCAGAGCGAGATGATCAGCCCGCCGGTGGAGTGGCCCATCGCCAGCAGGGTGTCGTGCCCGTCGTCGGTGCGGATGATCTCGGCGGCGGCGTCCAGCTCGGGGAAGTAGTCGCTGATGTCGCGGCAGAAGTTCGGCGTCTGGTGCGCGAGCAGGCTGCGGCCGTACTTGCGCAGGTCGAGGGCGTAGAAGTCCCAGCCGCGCTCGGCGAAGAAGTCGGCCAGGTGGGTCTGGAAGAAGTAGTCGACGAAGCCGTGCACGTAGAGCACCGCCCGCCCGGTGGGGCGCTCGGCCCGCCGCCGGACCAGGGTCGCGACAACGGGGCCTTCGTCGTCGGTGCCCAGGTCGATCGTCTGCCGCTCGTACGGCGGCCCCAACACGTCCGGTTCCACGAACGCGACGCTACGCCGGCAAGCTACCCGGCGGTAGCCCCACGCTGCATGCCCCGACCGGCCGTGCCTCCCGGCCGGGGCATGACAGGGGTACGCGTCAGGCCGTCTCGGCGTCGGCGCGGCTCGGGTCGGCGGCGGGCAGCGCGTCCGACTCGTCGGTCGGGTCGACCTCGCCCTGCGGCTGCGGGATGTCCCGCAGGTGCTTGTTGTGCCGGGGCTCCTGCCGGGTCTTGGCGTCGTTCAGCCGCCGGCGCAGGTCGTCGCGGACGTCGTTGAGGGCGGCGTGCAGGTCCTCCTCGGCGGAGGTGGTGACGATCTTCTGCCGGCCGGCGATCCAGCACTCCAGGGTGACCTTCTGGCCCCGGGCCTCCCGGTCCTTCACCGACACCTCAAGCTCGGTGGCGTCGGCGTGGAAGCTTGCCAGCCGGGCGTCGAGGGTGGCGAACTGCTCGGCGATCCAGTTGCGGTCGCCCTGGGAGAACCCCGCACCCACCCGCAGGCACTCGCCCACGGTCGCCGGGTTCGCCACGGCGCTCATCGCCGCACCTCGGAAACGGTTGCGGAGCCGAAAGTAGTGATCGTCATGGCGCTGACCTCTCGTCGACGTGGAGCTTGTCGGTGGTGCGTTGATCAAATCCATACCCAGTTCGGGCGGCTCCGGAACCGTCGGCGCCCGGACAGGTGGGTCGGCCGTACCACATCGGGGGTGTGATCAGGGCGTTGTCCACAGGTGGCCTCGTCATCCACAGGCCGGGGTGGTGGCGCTGGCGGCAGCCGACGAGAGCGCACAGGCTCGGTGCCGAGTCGACTCGCTGGCAGACCCCGGATCCCCTGGAGGGACGATGTTCGACACGTACGTCACGATTGTCGGCAACATTCTGACCGCGCCCGAGTGGCGGCGTACGACCCAGAGCAACACCCTGGTGGCCAACTTCAAGGTCGCCTCCACCGCCCGCCGGCTCGACCGCGACAGCGGTCGGTGGGTCGACGGCAACTCGCTGCGCGTCCGCGTCAACTGCTGGCGCAAGCTCGCCGAGGGCGTGGCCGCCTCGGTGATGGTCGGCGACCCGGTGGTGGTCTGCGGCCGGCTCTACACCCGCGACTGGACCGACGACGCGGGCAACCACCGCACCCTCTACGAGCTGGAGGCGGTCGCCGTCGGCCACGACCTGTCCCGGGGGCGGGCCCGCTTCCTGCGCAACCGGCCGACCATGACCACCAGCACGGTCGAGGACGCGGCCATCGAGAGCCGGGTGCACGGCGAGCCCACCGAACCGGTGCCCGACGAGCAGGCGCCGGTGCTGCGCGACGACCGCCCGCTCGACGACGATTTCGAGTTGCCCGAGTACGGCTCGCTGCGTACCAGTCCGCTGGGCCACGGCCCGCTCGACGACGTCTCCCTCGAGGGCGGTGACTCTCTCGACGACGGCTTCTCCGGCGGCGGCGATGGGCCCGCGGCCCTCGACGACGAGCTGGCCCTCGCGGTGAGCGCGGACGACTCCGACCTGGAGGGCGACCCCGACGACGAGTTGGGGCCGGTGCCCGAGGAGGGCCGGCCGGAGGTTCCGCCGTCCGGTCGGGGCCGGCGGGGCCGGGGGCGGGTTCCGCAGCCGGCGTGACGGTTCGCATCGAGCCGGAGTCGGTGTGACAGCTCGGCCCGGTCGCCTGAGGGCGGTGTCGACGACGGTGCGCGCCGGCGGCACGACGGGGGCGGGGTGGCGACGCGACCGGCGTCGTCACCCCGCGTGACGGAGGTGGGGTTCGATGGAGCACGGCGGCCGCGGCTGGCGCACGGGGTGCTCGTCTAGGCTGGCCGGCCGGGGGGTGGTACGCGTGCGACGGACAGCGCCGGTGGCGAACGCGGTGGGCCTGGTGGCCGGTTACGCGCTGGACAGGCTGTTCGGCGACCCTCGCCGGTGGCATCCGGTCGCCGGGTTCGGCCAGGTGGCGGGCGCTCTGGAGAGTCGCCTGCACCGGCCGGACCGGACGGCCGGCGCGGTGTTCACGGCGCTGGCCGTCGGTGGGCCCGTGGTGCTCGGGGCGGTCGCTGCGGCGGCCACCCGGCACCGGCCGGTGAGCCGTGCGGTGCTCGTCGCCGCCGGCACCTGGACCGTGCTGGGCGGCCGTACTCTTCGGCACGAGGCCGCCGTCATGGGCCGAACGCTTCGTGACGGTGACCTGCCCGCCGCCCGATGGCGCCTCGGCAACCTCTGCGGCCGGGACCCCTCGACCCTTGACGAGTCGGAGTTGGCCCGGGCCACCGTCGAGTCGGTCGCGGAGAACACCTCCGACGCGGTGGTCGCCCCGCTGGTCTGGGGTGCGGTCGCCGGCCTGCCCGGGCTGCTGGGCTACCGCGCCGCCAACACCCTCGACGCCATGGTCGGGCACCGATCGGAGCGTTACGCGCGGTTCGGCACCCCGGCCGCCCGGCTGGACGACCTGCTCAACCTGGTGCCGTCCCGGCTGACCGGGCTCCTCACCATCGCCGTCGCGCCGGTCGCGAACGGCGACCGGGAGCAGGCCTGGCGGGTGTGGCGACGGGACCGCAACGATCACCCGAGCCCCAACGCCGGCCAGTGCGAAGCGGCGATGGCCGGCGCGCTCGGCGTCCGCCTCGGTGGCCGCAACAGGTACTTCGGGCGCTCCGAGGTCCGCCCGTTCCTGGGCGACGGCCCCCGTCCCGAGGCACGACACCTCAAGCGGGCAGCCCGCATCTCCGGCGCTGTCGGCCTGGCCGCACTCGGGCTGGCGGCCGCGTACCCGGTGACCGTCGGCCGCCTGGCCGGCGCCGTCGCTCGTCGGAGTCTGCGGGCCGTCGCGGCCGGGTCCGGGAACGGCCTGCGGTCCGGCGGGGTCGGGTCGGAGCGGGGCCTGTTTCGCGGTGCGGCGCGGCGGGTGAGCGGGCGGTGAGCGGCGGGCTGCTGGTCGCCGGCACCACCTCGGACGCCGGCAAGAGCGTGCTCACCGCCGGCATCTGCCGATGGCTGCACCGGCAGGGCGTGAAGGTGGCGCCGTTCAAGGCGCAGAACATGTCGAACAACTCGGCCGTCGTGGTCGGGCCGGACGGGCGTGGCGGCGAGATCGGCCGCGCGCAGGCCATGCAGGCCGCCGCCTGCGGGCTCGCCCCGGACCTGCGCTTCAACCCGGTGCTGCTCAAGCCCGGCAGCGACCTGGCCAGCCAGGTGGTTCTCCTCGGTACGGCGGTCGACACGATCACCGCCGGCACCTTCCGACAGGTGCGGCCTCGGCTCGCCGAGACCGCGTACGCGGCGCTGGCCGAGCTGCGGACCGCGTACGACGTGGTGATCTGTGAGGGTGCCGGGAGCCCGGCGGAGATCAACCTGCGGGCCGGGGACTACGTGAACATGGGGCTCGCGCGGCACGCCAACCTGCCCGCCATCGTGGTCGGCGACATCGACCGGGGCGGCGTCTTCGCCTCGATGTTCGGCACGGTGGCCCTGCTCGACCCGGCGGACCAGGCGCTCATCGCCGGCTTCGTGATCAACAAGTTCCGCGGCGACCTCGGCCTGCTCCAGCCCGGGCTGGACATGCTGCGTCAGGTGACCGGCCGTCCCACGTACGGGGTGCTGCCCTGGTCGCTCGACCTCTGGCTGGACGCGGAGGACTCGCTCGCCTACGGCCGGGTGCTCGGCCGCCCCGCCGCACCGCACGGCACCGACTGGTTGGACGTGGCAGTCGTCCGGCTACCCCGGATCAGCAACGCCACCGACGTGGAAGCGCTGGCCACCGAGCCGGGCGTGCGCGTACGCCTCACCGTCGAGCCGGCCGAACTGGCCGCCGCCGACCTGATCGTCCTGCCCGGCTCGAAGTCGACAGTCGCGGACCTCACCTGGCTACGCGAGACCGGCCTCGCCGACGCGGTGACCAGACACGTGGCGGCCGGCAAGCCGCTGCTCGGCCTCTGTGGCGGCTTCCAGATGCTCGGCCGGGCCATCCACGACCCGGTCGAGAGCCGGCAGGGCAGCGTGCCCGGGCTCGGCCTGCTGCCCATCGAGATCACCTTCGATCCGCGCAAGACCGTCCGGCAGTCGGTCGGCACCGGCCCCGGCGACGTGGCGGTCCGCGGCTACGAGATCCACCACGGGTACGTCTCGCAGACCGACCCGGCCCTGACTCCGTTGCTGACCGGAGCCGACGGCGACGGTGAGGGCGCGGTGCTCGGCGCGGTGCACGGCACGCACTGGCACGGGGCGTTCGAGTCCGACGGGTTCCGCCGCTGGTTCCTCACCGAGGCCGCCCGGCTGGCGGGGCGTACCGGGTTCCGGGTCGCGCCGGGCACCAGCTTCGCCGCGGCCCGGGAAGGCTCGCTCGACCTGCTCGGTGACCTCGTCGAGGAGCACCTGGACACCGACGCCCTCTGGCGCCTCATCGAGAGCGGCGCACCCCCCGGTCTTCCCTTCATCCCACCCGGCGCCCCGCGGCTCTGAGCAGGGTGGTTCAGGGCCGGATGTCGGCGGGGCGGTCCGTGGTGGGCAGGCCGGCCGCCAGCCACGCGTCGACGCCGCCGATCATGTCGGTGGCCCGGCGCAGGCCGAGGGTCTGGAGGCTGGCGGCGGCCAGGCTGGAGCTGTAGCCCTGGCGGCACACCACCACGATCTCCCGGTCGTAGGCGGTGGCCTCCGGGATGCGCCAGGCGCTGGCCGGATCGAGCCGCCATTCCAGCACCGTGCGGTCGATGACGACGGCGCCGGGCAGGTCGCCCTGTTCGCGGCGCTGTGCGTCGGTACGGGTGTCGACCAGCAGAGCGCCACCGCGGACCGCCTCGACGGTCTGCTGTGGAGTCAATCGGTGCAGCCCGGCGCGGGCCTGTTCGAGGAGGGCGTCAATGCCGGGGCTCATCACGTCTCGGAGCACCACCCGATCATGCCGACTCGGGTACCAAACCGCGCGGCGAACGGGCCGCCCGTCACCCGTCGCCCGCCCCAAATCCCCCGGTCGTGAGAATGACCGGCCCGGGGCGTCAGCCGGACGTGTCACCCCACCGAAACCGGCGTGATCGACTCGGTTTCCGTGATGTCGGGGTTTGCTGGCCGACGGGATACCCCGACATCAATGAGGCCGAGTTGATCTGGGCGGTGAACCCCCGTTGCCGGGGTGTGAGCGGGGCATACTTCGGTCGTGCACGACTCGTCACCAGAGGGCTTGCCCACAGGGGCCCGTAGCGGCGCGGCCCCGACCGCACGGGCCGGCACGGGGCTGAGGGCGGGGCTCAGGGCGGGAACGAGGACGGGAACGAGGGCGTAGACGAGGGCGGGGCTGCGGGCGTGGACGGGGCTCAGGCCGGGAACCAGGGCGGGGCCGCGGGCGTGGACGGGGCTCAGGCCGGGGCTGCGGGCGTGGACGGGGCTGAGGGCAGGGCTCAGGGCGGGAACCAGGGCGTAGACGAGGGCGTGGACGTCGGCGGGTCGACCGAGCGATCCGCCGCGCCGGTGCCGCCGGTGGTGGTCGTCGAGGCGTACGCCGAGTTGGCCCGTCGGGTGCTCGCGGGCCCGGCGCGGTTGGGGCGGACCCGGCTGGTCGCGGTGGACGGGCCGAGCGGCGCGGGCAAGAGCCGGTTCGCCGCGCACCTCGCGGACGCCCTGGCGGCGCTGCCCGGCGGGCGCCCGCCGGTGGTGCACACCGACGACCTGCTCGACGGCTGGGACGACCAGCTCACCTTCTGGCCTCGTCTCGACACCGAGGTGCTGACCCCGCTGCGCCAGGAAGAGCCGGGCGCGTACCGGCGCTACAGCTGGGTGCGGCGGTGCTTCCTACCCCGCCCGGTGCCGGTGCCGGTGACGCCGGTGCTGATCGTGGAGGGGGTCAGCGCGGCCCGTGCCGTCGTCCGGCCGGAGCTGACCCTCGCCGTCTTCGTCACCGCGCCCGCGCCGCTGCGGCTGGCCCGTGCGGTCGAGCGGGACGGGCCGGAGATCCTGCCCGAGCTGCGCCGCTGGCATACCGGGGAGCGGGCGCACTTCGCCGCCGACGACACCGCGGCGCGCGCCGACCTGGTGGTCGACGGTGCGCCGACGCTGCCGCTGGACGCGTCCCGGTACTACGTGCGGGTCCGCTGACCGGGCATGGACGCCGGCCACCCGCTGCGGCACGATGCGAGGAGTCACGGCGAAACGGGGGCCCCATCATGACGGCAGCGGACGCGCCGGCGCGGCGCCGGATCACCCTCACCGGCATCAGCTCGCGGGCCTGGGAGCATCCGGCCGACCGGGGCGCCCTGGTCGCGCTGCGTGAGCTGCGTGGTTTCGACGACGTGGTGCGGGCGTTCTTCGGCATGTGGAACGAACGGGGTTTCCGGCTGTCCGTGCTGGCGTCCGGCATCCGCGTCGATCACCGGCAGTATCCGGCGGTGTGGCAGCGCTACACCGAGGCCGCGGCGGCGCTCGACGTGGCCGAGCTGCCCGAGCTGTATGTGACGCAGTCGCCCTGGCTGGGCGCCGAGGCGGTGGGTCTGGACCGGCCGTTCATCGTGCTGAACTCCGCGTGCGTGCAGCAGCTCGACGAGGACGAGCTGCGCTGCCTGCTCGGCCACGAGTTGGGGCACGTGGGCAGCGGGCACGCGGTCTACAAGACGATGCTCATGATCCTCACCCGGTGGGCGGCCAACCTGAGCTGGTTGCCGGTGGGCGCGTTCGCGCTGCGGGCGATCATCGCCGCGATGCTGGAGTGGTGGCGCAAGGCGGAGCTGTCCGCCGACCGGGCCGGCCTGCTCGCCGGGCAGGACCCGGCCGCCGCGCTGCGGCTGCTGATGAAGCTCGCGGGCGGCGGCGACCTGTCGCAGATCGACACGACCGCCTTCCTGGAGCAGGCCGCCGAGTACGCCGGCGGCGGCGACCTGCGCGACAGCCTGCACAAGATCCGGATGACGGCGTGGAGCACGCACCCGGCGCCGGTGGCGAGGGCCGCGCAGTTGCGGCAGTGGATCGACTCCGGGGCGTACGGGCGGGTGCTGTCCGGGGACTATCCGCGCCGCGACGACGACGCCTCGACAAGCGTCTCGGAGGAGATCAAGGCCGCCGCCGAGTCGTACCGGGAGGAGTTCAGCCGCTCCACCGACCCGCTGGTCGGGTTGCTGCGCCGCCTCGGCGACGGCGCCAGCGACGTCGGCGGGTGGGTGGGCGGCACGGCGGGCCGTGCCCGCTCCTGGATGGACGCCGCCACCGAGGCCGCCGGCCGCGCGCACCGCGCCGGCCGGGCCGCCCCGGGCGCGCGGGCGGGCTCCGGCCCGGCGGATGACGGTGACGGTACGGGCTCGGCCGGCACGCCTGAGTAAGGCCGGCATACGATTCCGGTCATGACCTCACCGATCATGTCCGAGTCCGAGGTACGGGCCGCCGTCGAGCGGGAGATGCCCGGCGTACGCGCCGACCTGGAACGCCTCGTCCGCATCCCCGGCATCGCCTTCGAAGGCTTCGACCACTCACACGTGGAGCGTTCCGCCGAGGCGGTCGCCGAACTGCTGCGCGGCTGCGGCCTGGACGTCGACATCGTGCGCTCCGGCGGGCAGCCCGCGGTGATCGGCCGTCGGGCCGCCCCACCCGGTGCGCCCACCGTGCTGCTCTACGCCCACCACGACGTACAGCCGGTCGGTGACCGGTCGCTGTGGGAGTCCGACCCGTTCGAGCCGGTCGAGCGCGACGGTCGCCTGTACGCCCGGGGCGCGGCCGACGACAAGGCCGGCATCATGGCGCACGTCGCGGCGCTGCGCGCGTACGGGGACGCGCTGCCGGTCGGCGTGGCGCTGTTCATCGAGGGCGAGGAGGAGTACGGCTCCGACTCGCTGGAGCAACTGCTGCGCGAGCACCGCGACGAGATCGCCTCGGACGTCATCGTGATTGCCGACTCCGGCAACTGGGACATCGGCGTACCGGCGCTGACCACCTCGCTGCGCGGCGTCGTCAACTGCTTCGTCGAGGTCCGCACGCTGGACCACGCCGTGCACAGCGGCATGTTCGGGGGTGTCGTCCCGGACGCGCTCACCGCGCTGGTCCGCCTGTTGGCAACCCTGCACGACGACGCCGGTGACATGGCGGTGGACGGGCTGGTCAGCCGGGAGGGCGCTGCCGTCGACTACCCCGAGGACCGGATGCGGGCTGAGTCCGGACTGGCCGAGGGTGTCCAGTTCATCGGCACCGGCCGGCTCACCGACCGGGTCTGGACGAAGCCGGCGGTGTCGGTGCTCGGCATCGACGCGCCGTCCACCGGCGAGGCGCCGAACGCCCTGGTCCCGGCCGCGAAGGCGAAGCTCAACGTCCGTCTCGCGCCGGGAGACGACCCGAAGCGGGCGTACGCGGCGGTGCGCGCCCACCTGGAGAAGCACGCGCCGTGGGGCGCCCAGGTGACCGTCACTCTGGAGCACGACGGCGACCCGTGCGTGATCGACGCGTCCGGGCCGATGTTCGACGCCGCCCGCTCGGCGTTCCGCGCCGCCTGGGACGGCACCGACCCGGTCGACATCGGCATCGGCGGTTCGATCCCGTTCATCGCCACGTTCCAGGAGATGTTCCCGGATGCGGCGATCCTGGTGACCGGTGTGGAGGACCCGCACGCCCGCGCGCACGGCCCGAACGAGAGCCTGCACCTCGGCGAGTTCGCCAAGGTCTGCCTCGCCGAGGCGCTGCTGCTGGGCAAGGTGGCCGCGGCAAGCAGTTAGGTGTCGGCACGACAACTTTGCGTCTGATCTGGGAGTTTGCGGCGTGTCGCCGGGCGGCTTGTTATAGCCTTTCGAACATGAGTACGAACGAGGTGATGGCCCGGTTGGGGGCCGCCGTCAGCGCACTGGGGGACGTCGACGTCTCCGCGTGGTCCGAGGACACGCTCAACGACCAGCTCGGTGAGCTGTCCGCCGCCCTGGTCGCCCTCGACTCGGTGCTCTCCCGGGTCGCCGGCGAGGTCCGCGCCCGAGGGTTGCGCATCGAGGAGCCCGTCTCCGCCTGATTCCCGCCGCCCCCTCGTGGGCTGCGGCACCGCGCCGACACCGCCCGGGCACGGCAATGCCCGGGCGGTGTCGGAGGTGGCTGGCAGGATGGGCTTCGTGCGGTTCATCGACCTGGCGGCCACCTCCGCCGCCGTGGGCGCCACCAGCGGCCGGCGGGCCAAGGTGGAGCTGCTCGCCGACGCGCTGCGCCGGCTCGACCCGGCCGAGGTGGAGCCCGGCGCCGGCTATCTCGCCGGTGAGCTGCGTCAGCGGCAGACCGGCGTGGGCTACGCGAGCCTGCGTGACCTGCCGCCACCGGCCACCGAGCCGACGCTGACCGTGGCCGCCGTCGACGCGGCCATCGAGCAGATCGCCGCCGTGCAGGGCGCCGGGTCGCAGGCCCGCCGCCGGGCTCTGCTCGGCGGCCTCTACGCGGCGGCCACCGCCGACGAGCAACGGCTGCTCACCGGCCTGTTCGGCGGTGAGCTGCGCCAGGGCGCCCAGGCCGGGCTGCTCGCCGACGCCGTGGCCCGGGCCGCCGAGGTGCCGGTGGCGATCGTCCGTCGGGCCCTGCTGCTCGCCGGTGACCTGCGTGCCGTGGCGGTGGCCGCGCTGGCCGGCGGCGAGGCCGAGCTGGCCGGGTTCGGCCTGCGGGTCGGCCGGCCGCTGGCGCCGATGCTCGCGCAGAGCGCTCCCTCGGTCGACGAGGCGCTGGCCGCGACCGGCACGCCGGCGGTGGTCGACGTGAAGCTCGACGGCATCCGCATCCAGGTGCACCGCTCCGGCGCCGACATCGCCGTGTTCACCCGCAGCCTCGACGAGATCACCAACCGGGTGCCCGAGGTGGTCGCGGCGGTTCGCGCCCTGCCGGGCCGGGAGCTGGTGCTCGACGGCGAGGCGATCGGCCTGGACGAGACGGGCCGTCCGCTGCCGTTCCAGCAGACCTCCAGCCGGGCCGCCCGGCGCACCACACCGAGCACCACCGGGCGGACTCCGGTCGCCCCGGCGGTGCTCGCGGCCGCCGCCAGCACCGGCGCGACGGTGCTCACTCCGTACTTCTTCGACCTGCTGCACCTCGACGGCCAGGATCTGATCGACCTGCCCGGCCGGGAGCGGTGGGCCGCGCTCGCCGGCGCGGTGGACGCGTCGCTGCTGGTGGGGCGCATGGAGGTCGACGGCCCGGAGCAGGCCGGCGCGGCGTTCGCCGCCGCGCTCGACGCCGGCCAGGAGGGCGTGGTGGTCAAGGCACCGGACGCCCCCTACGACGCCGGCCGGCGCGGCGCCGCCTGGGTCAAGGTCAAGCCACGGCACACCCTCGACCTGGTGGTGCTCGCCGTCGAGTGGGGCAGCGGCCGGCGCAAGGGCTGGCTGTCCAACCTGCATCTGGGCGCCCGTGACCCGCGTACGGGCGACTTCGTGATGCTCGGCAAGACGTTCAAGGGGCTCACCGACGAGCTGCTGCGCTGGCAGACCGAGCGGTTCCTCGACCTCGCCGTGGAGCGCGGCGACTGGGTGGTCCGGGTCCGCCCGGAGCAGGTGGTGGAGATCGCTTTCGACGGGGTGCAGACGAGCACCCGCTATCCGGGTGGGATGGCCCTGCGGTTCGCTCGCGTGGTGCGCTACCGCGACGACAAGTCCGCCGCCGAGGCGGACACCATCGACGCGGTCCGCGCCATCCACGCCGGTCGGCTGAGCGGTTGACGGGCCACACCGGCCCTCGTCTCGCGCCGGGCCGGCCGCCCGCTCAGGCGGACGCGCTCGGCGTCGGCTCGGCCGCCCGGTCCAGCGGGGCGCTCGCGCTGTCGAGCCCGGCGGCCCGGCGTGCCTCGCGTCGGGCCACCCAGCCGTAGCCGAAGAGCGCCATCGCGGCGAAGAGCCACCACTGCACGACGTAACCGAAGTTCTGCCAGTTGTTGGTGTGCCCGACCGGCACGGCCTTGAACGCCCCGTCGGCGGCCGGGGTCTGGTCGTCCAGCAGCAGGTAGCCGCCGTAGACCGGGTAGGGCAGCTCGCGGGCCAGGCGCGGTACGGCGATCCGCCGCGTCTCCAGCCGGCCGTCGCGGCGGTCCACCGTGCCGGCGCCGCTCTCGGTCTCGTGCACCCGGCCGCTGACCGTCACGTCGCCGCCCGGCGGGGCGGGCACCGACGGCTGGGCGGTCGCCCCGCCCGGCGCGGGCGGGATCCAGCCCCGGTCCACCAGCAGCGCGCTGCCGTCGGGGAGCACCAGCGGGGTGAGCACCTCGAAGCCGACCCGGCTGTCGACCGTCCGACCACGGACCAGGACGGTGTTCGACGGGTCGTACCGGCCGGTGGCGGTGATCCGGGTCCAGACCTTGTCCTTCGCGGGGGCCGGGCCGGCGGTCCCGGGGCCGCCGGTGGGCGGGCGGAACGCGGCGGCCAGGGGCGCCGGGGCCATCCGCTCGCCCGCGTCGATCCGCTCGTTGATCTCGGTACGGCCCCGGTAGCGGTCCAGCTGCCAGTTGCCCAGCCACACCATGACGGCGGCGGCGACCAGGGTCAGCGCGAGGGCGCCCAACCAGCGTGGGCTCA
This sequence comes from Micromonospora sp. NPDC005252, assembly GCF_042872475.1. Classification (NCBI taxonomy): domain Bacteria; kingdom Bacillati; phylum Actinomycetota; class Actinomycetes; order Micromonosporales; family Micromonosporaceae; genus Micromonospora; species Micromonospora sp. NPDC005252. Next base: position 26,732 of record NZ_JBIAKN010000014.1, read on the forward strand.
GCAGGAACCGGTACACGGCACCGAGGCTACCCGTATGACCGGGGCCACTCACCGCGACCGGGCCGGGACCGTCCGCCGACCCCCGGTTGGCGGTGCTCGCCCGTCGGACCGGACGGGTATCGTCACGCCGACGGATCGACCTCCTCGGTTGTCCGTCGCGTACCCGCCGCCGCCCGCGAGGAGTCGATGATGACCGTCGTGCCGCGCCTGGTGCTCAGCGCACCGTCCTCCGGGCACGGAAAGAACGCGCTGGCGATCGGGCTGCTCGCCGCCCTGGCCGAGCGGGGTGTCGACGTCGCCGGGTTCAAGCTCGGCCCGGATCATGTCGACGCCGCGTACCTCGGTCTCGCCGCCGGTCGGCCCGGTCGGGTGATCGATCCCCGGCTGGTCGGCGTCGACCGGCTCGCCGCGCTTGTCGCACACGGCGCCGCGGGTGCCGCGCTCGCCGTCGTGCAGGGCAGCATGGGCCTGTACGACTCCGTCGGTGGCCGCCCGGAGCAGGAGTCCACGGCCGCCGCGGCCACCGCGCTGCGCAGTCCGGTGGTGCTGGTGGTCGACGTGGCCGCGATGGGGCAGTCGGTGGCCGCTTTGGTGCACGGTTTCCGCTCGTACGACGAGCAGTTGTGGCTGGGCGGGGTGATCCTCAACCGGGTGGCGTCGTCGCGGCACGAGGCGATGCTGCGCGAGGCGCTGGACGACGTCGGCGTGCCGGTCTACGGCGCGCTGCGTCGCCAGGACCTGCCGGCCGTGCTGCCGTCGCGCCGGCACGGGGTGGCGCCGGTGGTCGACTCCTCGACCGACGCGGTCCGTGCGGTGCGCCGGCTGGGCGAGGCGGTCGCCGCCACGGTCGACCTGGAGCGGCTGCTCGGGCTGGCCCGTTCCGCTCCGCCACTGCCGGCGGCGGCCTGGTCGCCGCAGGAGGCGCTCGGCGAGCTGGTCGTCCCGGCGCAGCGCCCGCTGGTGGCGCTCGCCGGCGGGCCGGGCGGCAGCTTCAGCCACCCGGAGACCGCGGAGCTGCTGTCGGCCGCCGGCGCCGAGGTGGTCACTGTCGATCCGCTGCGCGACGAGGCGCTGCCCGTCGGCACCCGCGCGCTGGTCGTCGGGGGTGCGCTGCCCGAGTCGTACGCCGAGCAGCTGTCGGCCAACCGGCGGCTCTGCATCGCGGTGGCCGAGCTGGCCCGCACCGGCCGGCCGGTGGTCGCCGAGGGCGCCGGCCTGCTGTGGCTGGCCCGGGAGCTGGACGGGCTGCCGATGTGCGGTGTGCTGGACGCGGTGGGTGTGAGCCGCGACGGCCTCGTGGTGGGCTACCGGGAGGCGACCGCCCAGACCGACAGCGTGGTCGCCGCGCGCGGCACGGTGGTCGTCGGGCACAAGGAGCACCGGGCGGTGCTCACCCCGCGCGCCGGTCAGCGGCCGGCCTGGAGCTGGGACGGCGGCACGCCGGAGGGTTTCGTGTGGCGCAACGTGCACGCCTCGCAGCTCACCCTGCACTGGGCGGGACACCCGGCGACCGCCGCCCGGGTGGTGGCGGCGGCGGTCAGCGAGCCGGCAGCCGACGCGGTGCCCGCGCAGCCTCCCGTGGTGCCCGCGTGATCGGTGAGTTGGCGGTCCGCCGGTTTCCGGCGTTGACCGTCTCCACCCCGCGTACCGAGGTGCGTCGGCTCACCGCGGCGGACGCGTCGGCCGCCGGGGAGATCTTCGCCGACAAGCTGACCCGGCGGTGGCTGCCGCTGGCCGACGACTCCGGCCCGATCGACGGGCACGCCTGGTGCACGGATCTGGCCCGGCAGCGGCGCGACAGCGGCGAGGGCGACCACTACGCGGTGGTCCGCCGGGAGGACGACCAGATGGTCGGCTCCCTCTGGACGCGGCGCACCGACTGGGGCGCCCGGCTCACCGAGGTCTCCTACGCGATGGCCCCCCACGCGCGGGGCTTCGGCCTGGCCGCCGAGGCGGTGGACGCGGTGGCCATCGCGCTGATCCTGGAGCACGGCTTCCAGCGGGTCGAGCTGCGGGTGGCACCCGGCAACCTGGCGTCCCGCCGGGTCGCCGAGAAGGCCGGCTTCAGCTACGAGGGGCTGCTGCGCAACGCCGGTTTCGTCGGCGGTGGCCGGGCCGACCTCGAACTGTGGTCGTTCGTGGCCGCTGATCTGCGCTGATCCGCGCCGTCATCCCACGATGGCGTCCGACGGTGGCGTGAACTGGCGGGTCGGCGTGCCCTTCAGGCCGTCGCGCAGGGTCTCGGCCACCGCCGCGATCGGGATCTGGGACTGCCCGTCACCGACGGCGTTGAACGGGTTGTCCGGGTCGGAGATGAAGCTCGCCGCGGCCAGCTCCGGGGTGTAGCCGACGAACCAGGCGGACCGGGTGCTGTCGGTGGTGCCCGTCTTGCCGGCGACCGGGCGGCCGACCGTACCCCGCACGCTGTCGGCGGTTGACCAGCCGCCGCAGCCGCCGCGTGCCGGACTGTCCCCGGTCGGGCAGCGGGCGGCGTCGGTGGCCGCCCGGGCGGCGTCGGCGCTGACCACCTGGCGGCAGCGCGGCTTGGCGACCTCACGGTGCAGACCGCCCGGAGTGGCGTACGTGGCCGGAGTGCCGTCCCGGTTCATGATCGCCTGCACCGGGATCGCCTCGCAGTAGCGGCCGTCGGCCGCGACGGCGGCGTAGGCGTTCGCCATCTCCAGCGGTGTGGCGTCGGAGACGCCCAGGGTGAACGCGCCCCACTTCTTGGCCTTGCCCGGGGACGCCTGTTCCCGGTCGACGTCGGTGCGCCAGCGCAGCCCGAGCTGTTCGGCCAGCCGGACCGCCCGGTCCGCGCCCACCTTCTCCTCCAGCCACACGAAGTACGTGTTGACCGACTTGCCGAAGCCGGACCACATGGTCTGTTGCCCGGTCATCGCTCCGCTGGCGTTGGAGGGCGCCCAGCCGTCGTAGACCGACGACTTGTAGCGGTACGGGGCGTTGAACGAGGTGGACAGCGTCATCCCCGAATCCAGCGCGGCCAGCATCGGGAACATCTTGAACGTCGACCCGGCCTGGTAGCCCGGCAGGTCGCCGCCGCCGAGCAGCGGCGCCACCGTGTTCGGATAGTTCGCCTTCACCTTCGGCCCGGCCTCCGGGTTGGAGCTGGGTGGGTTGTCGGCCAGGTCCAGGGAGTAGTTCCGGTTCACCGCCATCGCCTTCACGCGCCCGGTCCCCGGCTCGGAGACCACGATCCCGTTGGCGAACGGGCTGCCGGTGCCCTCCTTGGCGCCGACGTTCTTCTCCGCCGCCTCCTGGATCTTGGGGTCGAGGCTGAGCACGATGCGGTAGCCGCCCCGACGCAGCTTGTCCATCCGCTCCAGCCGGTTGGCCCCGAACGCGGGCTGCGAACTCCACCAGTTCTTCAGGTAGTCGCAGGCGAAGCCCCAGCTCCGGTACTTCTCGATGAGCGAGGCGCAGTCGCTCGGCGGGGTGGTGAGCTTCAGCCGGATCGGCTCGGTCTTCGCGGCGGCGGCCGAGTCGGGGGAGAGGTAGCCGAGCTGACTCATCCGGTCCAGCACATAGTTGCGCCGCCCGGTGGCGTCCTTCTGGTCGGTGTCGGCCGGGTCGTACTCGGAGGGGGACTTGACCAGCCCGGCGAGGGTGGCCGCCTCGACCGGGGTGAGGTCCTTCGGGGTCTTGGAGAAGAAGATCTCGCTGGCGGCGTAGATGCCGTACGCCCGGTGGCCGAAGTACGCGGAGTTCAGGTAGCGCTCGAGGATCTGCTCCTTGCTCAGCTCCTTCTCCAGGTCCAAGGCCATGCGCATCTCCTTGACCTTGCGCAGGCTGGTCTGCTGGGTGGCCTCCTGGACCTCCTTCGGGGTGTTCGCGCTGTCCCGCAGGGCCATCCGGACGTACTGCATGGTCAGTGTCGAGGCGCCCTGGGAGCCGCCGGAGCGGGCGTTGGACACGAAGGCGCGGGCCACGCCCTTTGGGTCGACGCCGTGGTGCTGGTAGAAGCGGTTGTCCTCGGCGGCGACGATCGCCTGCTGGATGTTCGGCGACATGTCCGACAGCTTCGTGTACTGCCGGTACTCCTCGTAGAACATGGTCAGCACGGTCTTGCCGTCCGGGGCGTAGAGGTAGGAGGTCTCGGCGGGCAGGGCGGTGGTCAGCAGTCTGGTCTTCTGCTCTGTGGCGTGCGCGGTGGCCTTCGCGCCGAGCCCGGTGAAGGCGACCACCGGGTACGCGACGGCGGCGATCACGATGCCGGCGATGAGGCCGGCGCGGAGAAGAGGAACGAGTCGACCAGCGGCAGCAAGGGGTCGGTTGCTCACGTGGCCAAGTTATGACATTTCCGATTCGTACATGAGAAGAACTCATAAACCCGCGAGGTGGTGACATGGCTTACGCCGACATCGACTGTCCCGCCGGCCACCTTCCCGGCAGGATCGCGGACATGCGCGATCAGTCTGCTGCCATCACCCCGCCCACCGGGGCCGAGCCGGACCTCGCGCACCACGGCGACGCCGAGGTGGGCGCCGGGCTGATCGACCTCGCCGTCAACGTCCGCCAGACGCCACCGCCGGCCTGGCTGGCCGACCCGATCGCCGCCACCCTCACCGACCTGGCCCGCTACCCCGACCCGGCGCCGGCCCGCGCCGCCGTCGCCGCCCGGCACCGGCGTCACCCGGACGAGGTACTCCTCACCGCCGGCGCCGCCGAGGGCTTCGTGCTGATCGCCCAGGCGCTGCGTGGCATCCGCCGACCCGTGGTGGTGCACCCGCAGTTCACCGAGCCGGAGGCGGCGCTACGGGCCGCCGGCCATCCGGTCGAGCGGGTGCTGCTGGACCCGGCCGACGGGTTCCGGCTCGATCCGTCCCTGGTGCCCGACGACGCCGACCTCGTGATGATCGGCAACCCGACGAATCCCACCTCGGTGCTGCACCCCGCGCGGACCGTGGCCGCGCTCGCCCGTCCCGGCCGGGTGCTGGTGGTCGACGAGGCGTTCGCCGACACCACCGGCGGCGCGCACCCCGGCGAGCCGGAGTCGCTGGCCGAGCGGCGGGATCTGCCCGGGCTGCTCGTCCTGCGCAGCCTCACCAAGACGTGGGGCCTGGCCGGCCTGCGGATCGGCTACCTGCTCGGCGCCCCGGAGCTGCTGTCCCGCCTGGCCGCCGTCCAGCCGCTGTGGGCCGTCTCCACGCCCGCGCTGGCCGCCGCCGCGGCCTGCGCCACCGGAGTCGCGGTCGAGGCCGAACGCGCGATCGCCGCCGACCTCGCCGCCGACCGCGACCACCTGGTCGCGCGCCTGGCCGACCTGCCCGGCGTACGCGTCGCGGGCCGCCCGGCCAGCGCGTTCGTCCTGCTGCACCTGCCCGACGCGAACCGGGTCCGAGAGGGCCTGCGCGACCGGGGCTGGGCGGTACGCCGGGGCGACACCTTCCCCGGGCTCGGCCCGGACTGGCTGCGGGTGGCGGTACGCGACCGGAACACCACCGACGCGTTCATCGAGGTGCTGCGCGAGACCATGGAGGCATGATGCTGGAGACCACGATTTCGGCCATCCGGCCACTCGACGAGGCGGCGATGGCCGCCGCCCGCGAGCTGCACGGCCGGCTGACCAAGCCGCCGGGCTCGCTGGGCCTGCTGGAGGATCTGTCGGTACGCCTCGCCGGGCTGGCCGGGGCCTGCCCACCGCCGGTGCCCGAGCCGGCCGCCGTGGCGATCTTCGCGGGCGACCACGGGGTGCACGCCCAGGGGGTCAGCCCGTGGCCGCAGGAGGTCACCGGGCAGATGATCGGCAACTTCCTGGCCGGCGGTGCGGTCGTCAACGCGTTCGCCCGCCAGGCCGGCGCCTCGGTCACCGTGGTCGACGTCGGGGTGGCCACCCCGCTGCCCGTCCCCGAGGCTTCCGGTCCGGCCGACCCGTCCGCGCCCCGACTGGTCACCGCCTCCGTGCGCCGAGGCACCCGGGACCTCACGGTGACCGCCGCGCTCACCCGGGACGAGGCGCTGGCCGCGGTGCGGACCGGCATCCGGATCGCCGACGAGCTGATCGACGCCGGGGCGGGCATCCTGCTCACCGGGGACATGGGCATCGGCAACACCACCCCGGCCGCCGCGCTGATCGCCGCGTTCACCGGCGTCGACCCGCTCGACTCCACCGGCCGGGGCACCGGGATCGACGACCCGACGTACGCCCGCAAGGTGGCCGTCGTGCGGGCCGCGCTGGCCCGGCACACGCCCGATCCGGCCGACCCGCTGGGCGTGCTCGCCGCCGTCGGTGGCCTGGAGCACGCCGCGCTGGCCGGGCTGATCCTGGGCGCCGCGGCCCGCCGTACGCCGGTCCTGCTGGACGGCGTGATCGCGGTGTCGGCGGCGCTCGCCGCCGCCGCGTTCGCACCGGACGCGGTCGCGGCCATGGTCGCCGGGCACCGCTCGGCCGAGCCGGGCGCGACGGTGGCGCTGCGGCATCTCGGCCTCGACCCGCTGATCGACCTGGGGCTGCGCCTCGGCGAGGGCACCGGCGCGCTGTTGGCCCTGCCGGTGGTCACCGGCGCGGTCCGCGTGCTGCACGACGTGGCCACCTTCGACTCCGCCGGGGTGGCCGAGAAGTGACGGTGCCCAACGAGCGGGCGGTCCGGCTCGGTGGTGCGGCGTGAGCGCCAGCCCGTACCCGCTCGGCCTGCGGCTCGAGGGGCGACGTGTGGTCGTGGTGGGCGGCGGTGCGGTCGCCACCCGGCGGGTGCCGGCGCTGCTGGATGCCGGCGCGGACGTCCTGCTGGTGGCCCCGGAGCTGACCCCGGCGCTGCGGGCCCGGGTGGACGCGGGTCGGCTGCACTGGGTGCCGCGCCGGTTCGTGCCCGAGGACCTGGACGGGGCCTGGCTGGTCCAGGTGGCGATCGACGATCCGATGGCGGCGGCTGCGGTGAGCGCCGTCGCCGCCGAACGGCGGATCTTCTGCGTCCGGGCCGACGACCGGACCGCCGCCACGGCCTGGACGCCGGCGGTGACCCGTCACGGCCCGGTCACCGTGGCGGTGCTCGGCGGCGGAGATCCTCGCCGCGCGATGACCGTCCGCGACGCCATCCGCGACCTGCTCGCCGTGCGCGTCGCTGCTCCGACGCGGGTCCGGCCCGACGCCGAGGCGACGACCGGCGCGACCGCCGGGCGGGTGGCGCTGGTCGGGGCCGGCCCGGGAGACCCGGAGCTGATCACCGTGAAGGGTTGGCGGTTGCTCACCGAGGCCGACGTGGTGGTCGCCGACCGGCTGGTGCCGGGTCTGCTCCTGGACGAACTCCGCGCCGACGTCGAGCTGGTGGACGCCTCGAAGATCCCCTACGGTCCGTCCCGGGCCCAGGAGGAGATCAACCGGATCCTGGTCGACCGGGCCCTGGCCGGCGCCGTCGTGGTCCGGCTCAAGGGCGGCGACCCGTACGTCTTCGGCCGTGGCGGCGAGGAGCTACTGGCCTGCGCGGCGGCCGGCGTGCCGGTGACCGTCGTCCCGGGAGTGACCAGCTCGATCGCCGCTCCGGCGGCGGCCGGGATCCCGGTCACCCACCGGGGGGTGGCGCACGAGTTCACCGTCGTCTCCGGCCACGTGGCACCCGACTCGCCGGCCTCGCTGGTGCGCTGGGACGCCCTCGCGGGCCTGCGCGGCACCCTGGTGATCCTGATGGGGCTCAAGAACCTCGCCGCCATCGCCGAGACCCTGATCGCGCACGGCCGGTCGCCGCAGACGCCGGCCGCGGTCGTTCAGGAGGGCACCACGGGCGCCCAACGGACGCTGCGGTCCACGCTCGGCGCGGTGGCCGCCGACGCGCTCACCGCCGAGGTGCGCCCGCCCGCGGTCGTGGTGCTCGGCGACGTGGTGGGTGCCCTCGACGGGTGACCGGTGGCACGGTCCACCCGGGCGCGGAGCGGCCCCGGGCGGTGCGGGCGGCAGAGCGGACCCCGGGCGGTGCGGGCGGCGGAGACCGGCTGGTCCCCGCGCGCGTCCTTTGCTCTGCTTCAACCGACGCAACACCCAGAAGGCGTTTGTGTTGCGTGGAGTGAAGCAGAGCAAAGGACGCGCAGAGGGCGACGCGAGGGCCGTGACGGCGGCTCTCGGGTGACCGGTACCCGCCGGTGGGGTTCGACCGGCCGGCGTCGGCCGAATGACGAAGGGCCGGAGCAGCGCTGCCCCGGCCCTTCGTCGAACTGACTGTCGGCTACTGCTTGAGCATGTTGTCGAGCAGCAGGGCGCAGCGGATCAGCCCGAGGTGGCTGTACGCCTGCGGGTGGTTGCCCAGGCCGCGCTCGGCGAGCGGGTCGTACTGCTCGGGGAGCAGGCCGGTCGGGCCGGCGGTCAGCACCATCTGCGCGAACAGCTCCTCGGCGTCGGTGCGGCGGCCGGTACGCAGGTACGCCTCGATCAGCCACGCCGTGCAGATGTGGAAACCGCCCTCACGGCCGGGCAGGCCGTCGTCCCAGTGGTAGCGGTAGACGACCGGGCCGCTGCGCAGGTCCGCCTCGATCTTCAGGACGGTGGACAGGAAGCGCGGGTCGTCACCCGGGAGCAGGCCGGAGAGGCCGATCCAGAGCGACGAGGCGTCCATGTCCTCGTCCCCGTACGCGACGCTGTACGCCTCGACGTCGTCGTGCCAGCCGTGCTCCAGCACGTTGGCGCCGATCCGGTCGCGCAGGTCCTTCCACTCCGGCCGGTCCTCGCCGCCGTGCTGGCGCATCACGTGCAGCGCCCGGTCGACGGTCATCCAGCACATCACCTTGGAGAAGACGTGGTGCCGGGGTGGCAGCCGCGCCTCCCAGATCCCGTGGTCGGGCTCGTGCCAACGGCGGCGAACCGCCTCGACCATGTTCTCCAGGACCCGCCACTCGTCGTCGCGGACCGAGCCGCGCGCGTCGGCGACCGCCGCGATCAGGTCGGCGATCGGGCCGAACACGTCGAGCTGGAGCTGGTGGTTGGCGAGGTTGCCGACCCGGACCGGCCGGGAGCCGGCGTACCCGGGCAGCGTGTCGATGACCGCCTCAGCGCCCAGCTCGTAGCCGTCGATGGTGTAGAGCGGGTGCAGTCGCTCCGGGTGGCCACCGGTGCGCTCGATGCAGCCGTCGACCCAGCGCAGGAACGCCTCGGCCTCCTCGATGGACCCGAGGTCGACCAGCGCGCGGGCGGTCAGCGCGGCGTCACGCAGCCAGCAGTAGCGGTAGTCCCAGTTGCGGACGCCGCCCAGCTCCTCGGGGAGGGAGGTGGTCGCCGCGGCCAGGATCGAGCCGGTGATCTCGTGGCAGAGCCCGCGCAGGGTGAGCGCGCTGCGGGCCACCAGGTCGCGGGAGGTGGACGGCAGCCGCAGCGAGGCCACCCAGTCCTTCCACGGCTGCTCGGCCGTGGCCTGCCGCTCGTGGATCGGCACCCGGTGGTGCTCCAGGCTGTGCGTGCCGAAGCGCAGCTCCAGCACGACCTGCCCGCCGGCGGCCGACAGGTCGACGGTCGCCTTGGCGGTCTCGTACCCACCGTCGTTGTTGACCTGCCACTCGACCCCGGGGGAGTAGAGGGCGACCGGTTCGTTCGAGCCGAGCACCAGCAGGCCGTCGCCGAGCGGCTGCAACTGCACGGCGACCTGACCGAACTCGGGGCGCGGGGCGAACTCCACCCGGACCCGACCGCTGCCGGTGAGCACCCGGACCAGGGTCGAGTCGCCGGTGACCACCGCCGGGCCGTCCGGCGTCGTCTCGCGGGCCGGCTTGTCCAGCCAGTCGGTGACGGTGAGCCCGGACCACCGGGTCTCGACGGTCATCGTGCCGGAGCGGTAGCGCTGGCCCAGCGGGATGCCCCCGCGCTCCGGGGCGACGCTGAAGTGACCGGCCGGGCTGCCACCGACCAGGTCGGCGAAGATCGCCGCCGAGTCCGGCTTGGGGTGGCAGAGCCAGCTGACCTTCGCCTCCGGCGTGAGCAACGCGACCGTACGACCGTTGGCCAGCATCGAGTGCCGCTCGATCGGCACCGCCCGCTCGCCGAAGAGCCAGTGGCGGCGGGTCTCCAGCAGCAGCCCGAGCGCGCGGGCTGCCTCGATGGGCTCGGCCACCCGGAAGCCGGCCTTGGTCTCGCCGGGGCCGATCTTGATGCCGAGGTCCGGCCCGTGCAGGTTGCCGAAGGCGTTCTCGTCGGTGACGTCGTCGCCGATGAAGAGCACCGCGCTGGCCGAGAGCTGGGTCCGGAGCTGGTCGACGGCGGTGCCCTTGTGGGTGGCCACCACGGACAGCTCGATGACCTCCTTGCCCTGCGTCACCGTGACGCCGTCGAAGGTGGCCGGGCCGTTGCGGACCGCCTCGATGGCCGCGGCGGCGACCTGCGGGTCGACGCCCCGGGTGTGCACCGCGACGCTGGCCGGCTTGCGTTCCAGCCGGATGCCGGGGTGTTCGGCGGCGATCTCCCGCAGCGCGTTGCGCACCTGGGTGCGCACCGCGACCAGCTCGGGGGAGAGGCGCTCGACGAAGCCGATGTCGAACTCGGAGCCGTGACTGCCGACGAGGTGCACCTCGCTGGGCAACCGGGAGAGCGCGGCAAGGTCCCGCAGAGCCCGGCCGGAGACCACGGCCACGCTCGTCTGCGGCAGCGCGGCGAGCGCGCGGATCGCCGCAACCGACTCGGGCAGCGGTACGGCGGTGCTCGGGTCCTCCACGATCGGCGCGAGTGTGCCGTCGTAGTCGCAGGCGATCAGGAGCTGCGGAACCCGGGCGATCCGGCCGATGGCGGAGCGCAGCTCGGGGTCCAGCACCCCCGTGGTGATCGCCGCTCCGTCGGTGACGGACGTGTTCACGCGGCCTCCGCCTCGGGAACTCCGAGTTCGGAGAGGAAAGACTTGGCCCAGTGCCCCACGTCGTGGGTACGCAGGTGACGTTGCATTGTCCGCATCCGGCGGCGTGCCTCGGTTTTCTCCACGTGCACGGCCCGGAGCAGGGCGTCCTTGACCGCGTCCGGGTCGTGCGGGTTACACAGGAAGGCCTGGCGCAGCTCCGTTGCGGCGCCAGCGAACTCGCTGAGCACGAGCGCACCGCCCTGGTCGGCGCGTGATGCGACGTACTCCTTGGCGACGAGATTCATACCGTCTCGCAGCGGGGTCACCATCATCACGTCCGCAGCAACGTACATCGCGGCCAGTTCACTGCGACTGTACGACTGATGGAGGTAATGCACGGCCGGCACGCCGACTCGGCCGAATTCGCCATTAATGCGACCAACTTCGCGCTCTACCTTGACCCGAAGTGCCTGGTAGTGCTCGACGCGCTCGCGGCTCGGCGTGGCCACCTGCACCATAACGGCGTCCGGAACTGTCAACTTTCCGTCAGCGAGCAACTCGCGGAACGCCTTGAGCCGCAACTCGATGCCCTTGGTGTAATCCAGCCGGTCCACGCCCAGGATGATCGTCTTCGGGTCGCCCAGCTCGGCGCGGATCTGCTTGGCCCGCGCCTGGATCGCCGGGTCGGCGGCCATCCGTTCCATCTCCTGGGTGTCGATCGAGATGGGGAAGGCGCCCGCCTTCACCTGTCGCCCGTCGACCTGGATCATCTGCCCCTCGTAGCGCAGGCCGAGGAGGTGCCGGGCCAGCCGTACGAAGTTCTGCGCGGCCAGCCGCTGCTGGAAGCCCACCAGGTCCGCGCCGAGCAGACCGCGCAGGATCTCGGTGCGGAACGGCATCTGCATGAACAGCTCGATCGGCGGGAACGGGATGTGCAGGAAGAACCCGATCCGCAGGTCCGGACGCAGCTCGCGGAGCATCGCGGGGACCAGTTGGAGCTGGTAGTCCTGCACCCAGACCGTCGCGCCCTCGGCCGCCACGTCCGCCGCGGCCTCCGCGAACCGCGCGTTGACCAGGCGGTACGCCTCGCGCCAGCGCCGCTTGTACGCCGGTGTCTCCACGGCGTCGTGGTAGAGCGGCCAGATCGTCGCATTCGACTGGCCCTCGTAGTAGCGCTCCAACTCCTCGGCGCTCAGCGGCACCGGATGCAGCCGGATCCCCTCCAGGTCGAACGGTTCGGGGGCGGCGCCGGTGCCGCCGGCCCAGCCGACCCAGGTGCCATGCTGTTCGGCGAGCACAGGATGCAGCGCGGTGACCAGCCCGCCTGGGCTGCGTCGCCACTGCCGTCCCTCGGGTGTGCTCACCTCGTCGACCGGCAGACGGTTTGCCACAACGACAAAGGAGCTACGGACGGTCACGATCGGCCACCTCCGGGTGCTGACGGGTCCACCGCGATGAGCGTACTGAGCGTAGCTGCGGCGTCTTGTGCCCCGTGCCGGAGTCTCCTACCCGCCTCGGTCTGGCCGAATCCTACAGGTGATCTTGTCGACAGCCGTGGCGGTCAGAGATCGATGATCGGCCACTCCTTGGGCAGTACCTCACCAAGCAGTTCCCGCCGATCCGTCATGATCGGTACGACCGCTCGGGCTGCCGCTTCGATCGCAACCTGGGCGAGATCGATGCTGCCCAGGAGGCGGGACCAGCCGCCCAGGATGGGGCACATGTTGTGATCGACCGGCGCGACAACTACAGCTTCGAGATCGGAGACAATGTCCAGCAACGGCCAGCCGTCGCTGGACACTCGGCGATATGCGGCTGTCAGGCACATGGCCGGAATGATCACGGACTCCCGGCGGTAGGCAACCTTGGCGATCTGGATGCCCACAGCCGGCTCTCCTTCGGAGTAGGCCAGCAATGCGGTGGTGTCGAGTACGAGTCCCGCGTCAGTCACGAACCTGTAGCCGTCCCCGCGACGCCTCGTTCAGCAGCGCGGCGGCCTTGGCGCGCAACTCGGGAGTTATTGCCTGGCGAGCCTCATCCAACTTGCGCCCGGCCTCCTCGAGGCCCTCGTCGGTGATCTTGAAACCGATCTGCTCCAGAATCCGCCGGGTTCGTTCACCGACCATTCGTTGGCGGATGCTCTCCGTCACGAAGGCGGACACGTTGGGCTCGGTGGCCAGCCGTTCTGCGACGTCGTCCGGGATGCTGATGGCGATCTTTTTGGTCACACTCAAGACGGTAGTGAGTTATACCGACTCCGGCAATGCGGCTCGCCGGCGTACTCCTGGGGCGGGGTGATGTGGGCGAAGCGCGCCGTACCTGTCAGGATTGACGATGGCGTGCGCGCGGCCGGCTCCCGGCCGGCGGCGGCGGGTGCAGGTCCCAGCCCGCGCCGCGCCGCCGACTCAGGCGACAGCAAACCGACGGAGGTAGCCCGCACCGTGGCCCAGTACATCTACGTCCTGGAAAAGGCGCGCAAGGCGCACGGCGACAAGGTCGTGCTCGACAACGTCACGTTGAGCTTCCTGCCGGGGGCCAAGATCGGTGTGCTCGGTCCGAACGGCGCCGGTAAGTCCAGCCTCCTCAAGATCATGGCAGGGCTGGACAGGCCGAGCAACGGCGAGGCCCGACTCATGCCCGGCTACACCGTCGGCATGCTCGCCCAGGAGCCCCCGCTCAACGAGGCCAAGACCGTGCTCGGCAACGTCGAGGAGGCGGTCGCCGAGACCAAGGCCAAGCTGGAGCGGTTCAACAAGATCGCCGAGCAGATGGCGACCGACTACACCGACGAGCTGATGGAGGAGATGGGCAAGCTCCAGGAGGAGCTCGACCACCTCGACGCCTGGGACGTCGACTCCAAGCTCGAACTGGCCATGGACGCTCTGCGCTGCCCGCCGCCGGACGCCGACGTGACCCAGCTCTCCGGTGGTGAGCGCCGCCGGGTCGCGCTCTGCAAGCTGCTGCTGGAAGCTCCCGACCTGCTGCTGCTCGACGAGCCCACCAACCACCTGGATGCGGAGAGCGTCTCCTGGCTGGAGCAGCACCTGGCCAAGTACGCCGGCACCGTCATGGCGATCACCCACGACCGGTACTTCCTCGACAACGTGGCCAACTGGATCCTGGAGCTGGACCGGGGCCGGGCCTACCCGTACGAGGGCAACTACTCCACCTACCTGGAGAAGAAGGCCGCCCGACTGGCCGTCGAGGGTCGCCGCGACGCCAAGATGAAGAAGCGCCTCACCGAGGAGCTGGAGTGGGTCCGCTCCAACGCCAAGGCCCGCCAGACCAAGTCGAAGGCCCGCCTGGACCGGTACGACGAGATGGCCACCGAGGCGGAGAAGACCCGCAAGCTCGACTTCGAGGAGATCCAGATCCCGCCGGGCCCGCGCCTGGGCAGCACGGTGATCGAGGCGAACGGCCTCAGCAAGGGCTTCGGCGACCGGCTGCTGATCGACAACCTGTCGTTCTCGCTGCCCCGCAACGGCATCGTCGGCATCATCGGCCCCAACGGCGTCGGCAAGACGACGCTGTTCAAGACCATCGTCGGGTTCGAGGAGCCGACCGACGGCGAGGTCCGGGTCGGCCCCACCGTCTCGCTGTCGTACGTCGACCAGAACCGTGAGGGCCTCGACGGCGACAAGACCGTCTGGGAGGTCGTCTCCGACGGGCTGGACTACCTGATGGTGGGCAAGGTCGAGATGCCCTCGCGGGCGTACATCGCCGCGTTCGGCTTCAAGGGACCGGACCAGCAGAAGCCGACCAAGGTGCTCTCCGGCGGTGAGCGCAACCGGCTCAACCTGGCGCTGACCCTGAAGATCGGCGGCAACGTCATCCTGCTCGACGAGCCGACCAACGACCTCGACGTGGAGACGCTCTCCAGCCTGGAGAACGCCCTGCTGGAGTTCCCCGGCTGCGCCGTGGTCATCTCCCACGACCGGATGTTCCTGGACCGGGTCGCCACGCACATCCTGGCCTGGGAGGGTGACGACCAGGACCCGGCCAGGTGGTTCTGGTTCGAGGGCAACTTCGAGGCGTACGAGAAGAACAAGATCGACCGCCTCGGCGCGGAGGCCGCCCGGCCGCACCGGGTGACCTACCGCAAGCTGACCCGCGACTGATGTCCGACCGGTTCGTCTACCACTGCACGCTGCGCTGGTCCGACCTGGACGCGTACGGCCACGTCAACAACTCGCGCTTCCTCACGCTCTACGAGGAGGCGCGGGTGGCGTTGATGTTCGCCGGCGGCCGGGCCTGGGGAGTGGGCTCGTTCGCCGACGGCGTGGTGATCCGCCGGCACGAGGTCGACTACCTGCGCCCGGTCGACTACGCGCTGGGTCGGGCCACCGCGGAGGCCGCGCCCACCGTCCGCATCGAGCTGTGGGTGGAGGAGATCAAGGCTTCACGGTTCACCGTCGCGTACGAGCTGTACGACGGCGAGGTGCTGGCCAGCCGTGCCCGCTCGGTGCTGGTGCCGTTCGACCTGACCCGCCAGGTGCCCCGGCGGATCACGCCCGAGGAGCGGGATTTCCTGCTCACGTACGCCCCGCAGGGCGGCGGGGCGTGACGCTGCCCGGCACCGCCGGCCCGGACCGGGTGGCGGCGTCGCCGTCCGGGCACGGCGTGACCGGCGTGGCCGACGCGGGTGCCTTCCTGGCCCGGCTGGTCCGGCTGGACCCGGCGGCGCCGGTCCGGCTGCGGCCGGCCGGCGCTCCCGGCCGGGTCGCCCTGTTCGCCCGGCTGCCCTGGCAGGTGCTGGTGGCCCGGACGGTCGCCGGTGGGGCCGCCGGAGACGTCACGGTGGGCGCCGCCGACCTGCTGGCCGAGCTGGAACGCGGTGGCGCGACGTTGCCGGCCCGCCGCGACGCGCAGTGGCGCTGGCCGCTGCCACCGGCGCGAAGCGAGCCGGTGGAGGTGCTGCCCGCAGTCGAGCTGCGGCGGATCGCCGACGCGGCGGCGGGCACCCTGCGTACCGCGAGCGAGCAGGGGGTGGCGGGCCGCGCGGTGGGTCAGCGCGCGTTGCGCGACGCGCTGCTCGACCACGTGGCCGTGCTGGTCACGCCGGACGATCCGCCGGGCCCTGCCGTCGAGGTGCCGCAGCGGCTGGTGCAGGGGCTGGTCCGGATGGGCTTCCTCGGCGCGATCGACGATCCGGCCGGTCCTGGCGCGCGCTCCGAGGTCCAGGTGCGGGTGGCGGGCCGTTGGGTGGGCCTGGTGGGACCATACGGAGCGGCCTGGTTGCAGAAGGCCACCGATCTTGCCGTGACGCCCCTCGCCACTCGTCCGAACGGATGACCCCTGCTCATTCTTCTGGGCCGGTGCGGCCGTTGGGGGGATGCTTCAACCCGGCTGTCCGGGTACCGTCCATCCTCGGATCCAACGCACCGTAGGCGGCTGGATCCGCTGGGGAGTGAGGTGCGACGAGCGATGCCGTGGTGGTCATGGCGCCCCGGTCCCGCCGACGGCGGCGATCCGGAAACCCGAAGCGGGATCACAGTGGAGAGCGCGGTCCGGGTCGGCCCGCCGAGCCCTCGCCAGCCGGGGGACGACTGCCCGGGCAGCGACCGGCCCGTACTGACCGAGATGCCGGCGACCATCGAGCCGGTGAGCCTGCGCCGCGTCTGTGACGCACTCGACCTGCTCGACGTGCGCTACCTGGCCGACGGCGACGGCAACCTGCTGGCCATGTGGGAGCGGCACGCCGTGCTGGTGACCCTCGAAGGCCCCGAGGACGAGATCCTGGTGATGCGGGCCCGCCCGCACGCCACGGTTCCGCCGGACTGGGCCGACCGGGCCTACCGGGTGGTCAACGAGTGGAACCACACCCGCCGCTTCTGCAAGGCGTACATCGGCGACCCGACCGAGCGCGGGCAGCTGCCGATCTACGCCGAGTTGCAGGTGCCGCTGGGCGCCGGCACCCACGACGCTCTGCTGGTCGAGATGCTCGACTGCGGCGCGGCCGTGGCCGCCAGCTTCGTGGACTGGCTGCACGACGAGGGCGCCCTGCTCTGAGGCGCCCCGCGGCGTCCGTGCCGGAACGCGCCGTCAGGCGCCCTCGGCCGGGTCCTCCATCACGTTGACCATGAAGTACGCGGCCCGCTCCAGATAGTCCCAGAGAGCGACGGCGAGCTGCGGCTCCAGGTCGAGCCGGTCCACCGCCTGGCGCATGTGCCGCAGCCAGGCGTCCCGCTCGGCCCCGCCGATCCGGAACGGCGCGTGCCGCATGCGCAGCCGCGGGTGCCCGCGCTGTGCGGAGTACGTGTTCGGCCCGCCCCAGTACTGCATCAGGAACAGGGTGAACCGGTCGGCCGCCGGGCCCAGGTCCTCCTCCGGGTACATGGGTCGCAGCAGGGGATCGGTGGCGACGCCGGCGTAGAACTCGTCCACCAGCCGGCGGAAGGTGGGTTCGCCGCCGACCGCTTCGAAGAGGGTCATCGACGCATCGTTACGGTCGGATTCACCTGCGGGGTTCACCGTTCCATCCTGCCAGGTGCGTCGGCCGTCGGCCCGACCCGGAGGCCGTGCGCCGGCTCACGCGGTGGATCAGGTGACCGCGTGCCGGCGGTGGCCGTCCGCGGGCCGGAGGTCGGTGCCCGCCGGCGTGCCGTCGGCGATGGTGCCGCCCGGATCGGGGGTCGGCTCGGCGTTGGCCGCGGCGGCCTTGGCGATGGCGTCGTCCACCGTCTGCTTGCCCGGCCAGCGCAGGGCGGCGATCGTCATCAGCAGCACCCCGGCGGCGCTCCAGACCCCCACCACCACCGGAATGGAGAACCGCTCGGCGAGCAGCCCGGTGACCAGCACCGCGAGACCCTGGATGACCTGGACGCCGGTGGCCATCACGCCGAACGCGCGGGCCCGGAATCCGTCCGGCAGCGCCTGGACGAAGAGCCCGTTGGCCATCGGCATCATCCCGGCGACCGCGAACCCGCACAGGGCGGCCAGCAACGCCACCACCAGCGGTGGAGGGTCGAACAGCGCCGGCACCAGCACCAGCGGGGAGAACACCGCGAGGGGCCGCATCAGGGCCAGTCGGCGGGTCGGGCCAAACAGCCGGCTCACCAGCAGCCCACCCAGGACGTAGCCCACCGGGTTGGCGACCATGATCACCGCTTGCGCGGTGCCCGGGGCCATGCCGCCGGAGGAGCCCTTGTTGGCCCAGGCCGCGGCCAGCCCCTCCGGAACGATCGAGAACAGCAGCGCGCTGAACACCAGCACCGCGATGGCCCGCAGCACCGGCGTGCCGAACACGATCTGGAACCCCTGGGCGGTCTCCCGGAGCAGGTGAGAGCGGTGCGCGCTGGTCATGGTCGCTGGCCGGTTCCGCACGCCGAGGCGGACCAGCAGCGCCGAGAGGCCGAACGTGACCGCGTTGAACAGCAGCGCGACCGTCGGGTCGATGGAGGCGACGGCGGCGCCGAGCAGGTAGCCGACGACCTGGGCCGCCTGACCGATGCTGGCGTTCAGCGACAACCCGACCACCAGCCGGTCCCCGGCGAGGATCTGTGGCATCAGCGCGGACTTCGCGGCCTGGCTCGGCGGGTTGGCGAGCGTGGCCGCGAAGATGAGCACCAGCAGCGCCGGAACGGGCAGGTCGGGGAGGGCGATGAGCAGCATCAGCGCCATCCGGATGACGTCACACGCCACCATCACCCTGCGGTACGGGTGCCGCTCGGCCAGGGCGGCGAGCAGCGGGCCACCCAGCAGCCACGGCAGGTAGCTGACCGCGAACGCGGCGGCGGAGAGCGCGACGGACCTGGTCTGCTGGTAGACGAGGAGGGTCACGGCGGCCTTGGCGACGTAGTCACCGACCCAGGAGAGAGCCCCGGCCGCGAAGACGGCCCGGAACTCGCGCTGGGCGAACACTTCGCGAAAAGTGGCCGGGCCTTCCGCGGAAGGTCGCTCGTCGGGCACCGTCGCCTCCATCGGCCCCCGGAACGGCAGCTCGTGGCGGCCGGGCCGGGAACACTCGTCAGATCTACGGATCAGCGAGGATGTGACCACGCTCCGGCGGGAACGCGTGCTCCGGATTCTGCCCGATCGTCTGACAACTAGCTAGGGCGAACGGATCGTTCGTCGCATCCCCGACTGAACGAACGGACGATACTCCAGGGGCCGGGCGGCTGGCGACCCCTGTATTGCCGGCCAGTCTCGCCGGTGTCAGGTGGCGCCGCCCTGGCCGGTCTCACCCTCCGGCGACGGCCGGCTCGACACACCGGGATAGATGCGGGCGGCGGCGATCTGCGCGGTGATCCCCGAGTTCTCCAGCGCCTCCGCCAGCCTGCGGCGCAGCTCCCGGCTCACCGCGAACTGGCCGTCGGCCGTCGTCTTCACCACCGTACGGATCACGGCGCCATCCACCGTCATCTGCTCGACACCCAGCACCTCCGGGGCCTCCACGATCTCCGGCGACAGCTCCGGGTCCAGCGCCACCGAGGCGGCGGCCGTCCGCAGCACGGCGCTGGCATCCTCCGTACCGCTGAAGCCGATCGGCAGGTCCACGACCACCAGCGCCCAGCCCTGGCTCTTGTTGCCCACCCGGATGATCTCGCCGTTGCGGATGTACCAGAGCACGCCGCGTCCGTCGCGGACCGTGGTGACCCGCAGCCCCACCGACTCCACGACACCTGTCGCCTCGCCCAGGTCGACGTTGTCGCCCACGCCGTACTGGTCCTCGATGAGCATGAAGAGCCCGGCGATCAGGTCCTTGACCAGGCTCTGCGCGCCGAAGCCCAGGGCGACGCCGGCGATCCCGGCGCTGGCCAGCAGCGGGGCGAGGTCGAAGCTGAACTCGCGCAGGATCATCAGCAGCGCGATGCCGAAGACGAACGCGGTGGTCAGGCTGCGCAGCACCGAGCCGATCGCCTCGGCCCGTTGCCGGCGGCGCTCCGGCACGAACTCGGCCGGGTCGACCGCGGCCGTGGGCACCCGCTCGCGCAGCGGCCGCAGCATGGTCGGCACGGCGCCGTTGGTGGTCGTCCGGACCAGTCGGTCGATCGTCCGGTGCAGCGCCCAGCGGGCCACCATCGCCAACGCCACTATCAACAGCACCCGCAGCGGCTTGAGCAGGATCCAGTAGCTGCCCTCGGCGAACCATTCCGACCTGGTGATCCCGTAGATCCACTCGCAGGAGGTGCTGCCCTGACAGTTCACCGACACGGCGTCGGACAGGGCAAGGGGCGTTTCGCTGGCGGCACTCACCCTGTCTTCGTACCGCAACGCTCCGGACCGGCCGCCGCCGACCCACCGGCCGGGTGAGATGCGCCCGAGCGCCGGGTCGGACCGGGGCGAACCGGCCATCGTGACAGGTGCGGGAAAGAGCTTCACGTCCGACCCCGGATTAGTACGTGCAATCCGGGGTCCGATCAGGGACTATTGGCGCAACGGACGTCGGTGATCGAGCGGGCGTCGACGGTGCGGGCCCTCGTGCCCAACTCCGGTCGGCGGCGGTTCGCAGCAGCCGCTGAACCGGGAGGGTGAGCGCGATGCCTGACATACGACCCACGGTGGGCTCCGGCGCGCTGGTCCTCAACGCCACCTACGAGCCCCTGTGTGTCGTGTCGGTGCGACGCGCCGCGATCCTCGTCCTCTCCGCCAAGGCCGTCTGCGTCGCCGACGGTGACGGCATCCTGCACAGCGCCCGCGACGCGCTGCCCGTGCCGTCGGTGGTCCGTCTGACCCGCTTCGTCCGGGTGCCCTACCGCACCCACGTCGGGCTGTCCCGCCGAGCGATCTTCGCCCGGGACGGCTGGCGGTGCGCCTACTGCCGAGGGCCGGCCGAGACCATCGACCACGTCTTCCCGCGCAGCCGGGGTGGGCGGCACGCCTGGGAGAACGTGGTCGCCGCGTGCGCCCGGTGCAACCACACCAAGGGCGACAAGACCCCGGCGGAGCTGGGCTGGCGGCTGCACGCCCTGCCGACCGCGCCGAAGGGCACCGCCTGGCGGGTCCTCGGGCACCGCGCTCCGGACCCGCGCTGGGCCGACTGGCTCGACCTGCGCGAGCCCGAAGCGGCCGCCTGACCAGTCTGCGCGAGCCCGAAGCGTCCGCCTGACCTGCCCGGCGGCGCGGAACCGCCGGTCGGGCTCAGTCCTGCTGCGCGGCCGCTCGGCGGGTCGCGCGCTCGTGCCGGTCGACCGCCCGGGTGTGCGCGACGGTCAACAGCCGGTCGATCTCGGGCAGCATCTGCGGCCCCGGCATCACGATGCTGGCGAAGCCGTACAGCGCGTACCCCGGGTGCGGCGTGACCGTGTCCAGCCGGGCGAAGTCGAAGGCGTCCCGGTGCTCCTCGAACGCCTTCGGTGGGAAGCCGAACATCCTCTCGAACTCGGCCCGGCCCAGGTCCAGGTTGAGGCGGAAGACGCCGGGGCGGTCCAGCTGCGCGGCTTCGTCGAAGCCGGGCACGTCGTGCTCGACGATGGTGGCGAACGGCTGGCGGCGGTCCGGGCCGACGTAGAAGAACCGGTCGCCCCAGGCGCCCTCGGGTGATCCGTCCTCCTCGCTCGCCATCACCTGCTCGACGTCGGGCAGCGCGCGGATCCGGTCGGCGAGCACGGTCGCGTCGACGCCGGTCGGGATGTGCAGCACCGCGTCGGCGTGGTCGATGGTGGCCTGGTCCAGCGGGAAGTAGCGGTAGTCGTGCGCTCGCCGCTCGGCCGGCCCGATCTCGGCCGCCCGGACGTACCCGGGGAGGGTGAGCTTCTGCTGGAGCCTGCCCTCGTAGGTCGACGCGGCAGGCACGTCGATGCCGAGCGCGGGGCTCGCGCCGAGGCTGCCGACGATCACCGCGTACCGCTCGCCCAGCAACGCTCCGACGATCGCGCCGGCACCGGCCCACGACACCTCCGTCGCGCCCACCGTCATCGTGCTCGGGTGGCGCTGGAGGTGCGTGTTGTGCGCGAAGACCAGCGTGGGTCCACGGTGTGCCTCGACCGCCCGGATCGCGAGCAGGTTCTCGGCCATCAGCGCGTCCCGGACCGCGGCCAGGTGGGCGAAGCGTTCCTCCTGGACCAGTGGCGCCGCGGCCGCCGCGTGGTAGCGCAGCACCGCGACCGCCGACGTGGCGTGGACGAATGCCGCAGGCCAGCCCTCGGGCCGTCGGTGTGCCCGCAGGTACAACTCGGTCAGCAGGTCGTCGGTGAGCACCCGCAGTCGCTGGGCGTCGGACGAGCGTCCGACCGACCGGCCCGGCTCCCAGATCGCGGCCGTGTCGCTCCAGCGGGCCTCGTCCCCGACGAGGTCGTCGATCTCGACCGACCGGTCGAGGTCGAGGTCGAGGAATTCGCACACCCGCAGCAGGTGACGCCGCGGGCTCGGGGCGCCCTCGATCTCCAGCGGGGCGTCGAAGCCATGAAATCTCAGGCGCTCGGCGTCGGGCCGTCCGTCGTTCCACTCGCGCATCCGCAGCAGCAGGTCACGGTTGGCCGGCGCGGCGCCGAACCCGTGGCTGAACCCCTCGGCGAGCGCGCGGTCGAGCGTCATGGCCCCGCCCTGCACGAACGCGTCGGCGAGCAGTCCCGCGGCCCGGTCGCTCTCCAGGGCGATCGACCGGTAGCCGTGCTCGGCCAGCGTCAGGAAGGCGTCGTTGCGGATCTGGAGGAACGCGGATTCACCGTGCGTCGGCTCGCCGAGCGCGAGCAGCGTCGGCGAGCCGGCAAGCAGGTCAACAAGGGTGGTCATTGCATCAACCGTATCGTTGCACCAGCGGTGGAGACTTCAGACCGATGGAGCGCGGGTGACAACCACAAAACCCTCAAAGCCCGGGGTACGCCGACCGGTCGATCTCGCGCGCCGGCACGGACTGTCGGCGCAGGCCGTCCGCAACTACGAACGGGACGGCGTGCTGCCACCTGCCGAGCGCACCGCGACCGGGTACCGCCGGTTCACCGAGGTGCACGCCACAGCACTGAGCGCCTACCTCGCGCTCATCGTCGGTCACGGTCACGCGGCCAGCGGCGACATCATGCGCGCCGTCAACCGGGGCGAGATCGACACGGCGTTGCGCACGATCGACAGCGGTCACGCGCTGCTGCAACGCGATCGGGAGACCCTGGACGCGGTCGAGGCGGCGGTCACCACTCTCACCGCGAGGGAGCCCGCGCCGCAGGGCCGGAGAGCCGTGCCGATCAGCGTGCTCGCACACCGGCTCGGCGTACGACCCGCGACCCTTCGCAAGTGGGAGGCGGCCGGAATTCTGCGGCCGGAGCGCGACCGGGTGACCCGCCACCGCGTCTACTCGCCCGACGACGTCCGGGACGCGGAACTCGCCCACCTGCTGCGCCGGGGCGGGTATCGGCTCGACCACATCGCCGACGTGCTGCGACGGGTACGCGACGCCGGTGGCGCCGAACCGCTCGCCGCGTCGCTCGGCCAGTGGCGCCGACGGCTCACCGAGCGCGGTCGGGCCATGCTCACCGGGGCCGCCCGGCTCGCCGAGTACCTCGACGCCGGCGCCGGCGATCAACCACCACGGGCCTTGACCAGCGAGGCGAAGACCACCAGGTTGTCCGAGTAGCCCCTCTCGCCGCCCACCCACCGGCCGCCGCAGGTGATCAGCCGCAGGCTGGGGCGGCTGAAGTCGCCGTACACCTCGTCCACCGGCAGTCGGTCCTTGTCGAACCGCTCCATCGAGTCCACCTCGAAGACCGCGACCCGGCCGTCGGAGCGGGTGACCTCGATTTGGTCTCCCGCGCGCAGTTCCCGGAGCTGGTGAAAGACGGCCGGGCCGGTGGTGGTGTCCACGTGTCCGACGATCACCGCCGGCCCGTACTGGCCGGGGGTGGGGCCCTGGTCGTACCAGCCGGCTTCCTGGGCGCGGCCCACGTCGGGCACGGCGATGGTGCCGTCCGGGGCGAGGCCCACGTCGTGCAGCGGAGCCCGCAGGTCGATCTTGCTGATCGAGAGAGCGGTCGGGCGGCTGGCCGGCAGCACCGGGAACTTCTTCGGCGGCGGCCGCAGGCCGGCGCTGATCCGGTCCGGCAGCAGACTCACCCCGGTCACCTGCTCGACGCCGAGCATCGCCACGATCAGCACCATCAGCGTGGCCACGGCCAGGACCGGCAGTCCCGGCCCGGTGCCGAGCCGACGCCGGAGCAGCGGCGACCCGGCGGGACGGCTCGGCGGCAGCGGGCGGGCGTCCGGATCAGTGGTGGCGACGCTGGCGGACACCGCCTGTCCGGCGACCCGGCGCAGCCGAACCGAGACCCGGGCCACCAGCCGTCCGGAGGCGCGCAGGGCCGCTGCGGCCCGGAGGCGGGCACGGTGGTCCGACCGCGCACGCGCGGATCTGCGGGTCATGGCAGGTCCGGCTCAGGAGCCGGCTCCGGTCCGACGCCGACCGCCCACCATGCCGAGCGCGACCGCGGCGGCCACCACTGCCACGCCGCCGATGACCAGGATCGATCCGATGCCCCGGCCGCCCGCGGTGCCGCCGCCCCCCGTCGCCGGCCCCTTGCTGGGCGAGGCCATGTTCAGCACGGTCAGCATCGTCTGGGCCGTCTGGTTGTTCTGGCACCGCAGGTCGACCTGGTAGTCACCGGGTTCCTTGTTGCCCGGAACGGTGACCTCCCCCTTGAGGAAGCCGTTGTCCGGTCTGAGCACCACGCGCCCGAACGCGTCGGACTGCACGGTGGCCTGTCGATTGTTGCTGTTGTTGTTGTCGCAGCTCGCGCGGATCGTGACCCGGCTGCCCGCCGGGACGCTGTTCGGCGTCACCTCGACGGAGGTGTTCTCACCGGCACGCGCCGGTGCGACCGACAACAGGACGAACGCCCCGATGAGCCCCACCAGTGCCAGTGCGGACGAGAGTGCGCGGTTGATCGTGCGAAGTCCCTGCATGATTTCCCCCCAACCGGCGACGACCGCCGGAACCCTCCCCTGGGCACGCGGGCTGAGTTCCCGTTGGCCAGGAGGCAAACCAGCGGGCGGGCAGGGTCAGCGGCGGCGGGAGCTGGCACCGGCGGGCGGGAGCGGGGTGATCGGCTGCCAGTCCAGCGGGGACGACAGGACCATGGTGCTCGACGGCTGCCCGTACGGGGCGAGCCGGTCGATGACCGCCTCGAAGTCGCCGATCGAGCCGGCGGCCACCTTGAGCATGCTGCACGCGTCGCCGGTGATCCGGTGGATCTGGAGAATCTCCGGCCAGCCGGACACCTCCGGGTCGTGCAGGATGCACCGCGCGCCGTAACAGGACATCCGGATCAGGGCGACCACCGTACGGCCGGCCCGGGTCAGGTCCACGTGGGCGTGGTAGCCGGTGATCACCCCGGCCTCCTCCAGCCGGCGGACCCGCTCGGCGACCGCTGGTGGGGACAGGTGCACCCGGCGGGACAACTCACTGAAGGAGAGCCGGGCGTCGGCCTGCAACTCGCGCAGCAGCGCCCAGTCCATGTCGTCCACGCTCGAACCTTACTTTCGTGAACCGGATTCGCCCAGCTGCCTTTGGTTCGCCAGGTCAGGCCGACAAGTGCCGTTGATCCGGCATTCCGCAGGCCGATCCAGCCGCGAGATCATGGCGTCGGCAGCTTCGGGGGAAGGGAGACGACTGGTGGATCAGACGGACCGGCGGGCGCCGAACCGCGTCGCCACGGTACGACCGGTGACCCCGCGCCAGCGGGCAGCCCGCGCCGCGCGCAACGGCGGCGAGCCGACGCTGGAGTTCGCCGAGCTGGTGCCCTACGACGCGTACGTGCGGGCCACCGCCCTGCACCAGTTGCAACAGCCCCTCAGCGACGACCCCGGCGAGATGTCCTTCCTCATGGTCAGCCAGATCATGGAGCTGTACTTCGGGCTGACCTGCCACGAGCTGCGGGAGACCCAGCGTCTGTTGCGCGCCGACCGGATCTGGGACGCGCTGGCCCCGCTGCGCCGCGCCACCCTGCACCTGGAAGGGCTCAACGCCGCCTGGCAGGGCCTGCGCTGGATGACCCCGGCCGACTTCAACCGGTTCCGCAACCTGCTCGGCGAGGGCTCCGGCTTCCAGTCCGCGATGTACCGGCACCTTGAGTTCCTGCTCGGGCTGCGCGACCCGGCGCTGATCCGGCCGTTCCGCCGGCAGAGCGAGGTGCACGCCGCGCTCAGCGCCGCGCTCGCCGCCCCGAGTCTCTGGGACGACGTGGTCGCGCTGCTGGCCCGGCGCGGCTTCGACCTCCCCGCCGATCTGTTGAACCGGGACGTGGCGGTCGAGCACGACCCGCAGCCGGAGGTCGAGGCGGCCTGGGTGCGGATCTACGCCGACGGCGGCCCGGACAACCACCTGCGGCTGCTCGGCGAGGCCCTGAGCGGCGTCGCCGAGGAGTTCGGCGACTGGCGGTGGAACCACGTCAAGGCGGTACAGCGGACAATGGGCGCCAAGGTCGGCAGCGGCGGCTCCGCCGGGCTGGCGTGGTTGCAGCGCAGCATGGCCCGGGTGGTCTTCCCGGAGCTGTGGTCGGCCCGCACCGCGATGTGACCGGAGAGCGAGACATGCACACCCCAGAGAGCGAGGCACACCGCCTCGACCAGGCCGACCCGGGCCACCGACACCTCTTCCACGTGCCGCCCGCCGACGGCGGCGACCACCCCGAGTCGGCGTACCTCGCCGGCAACTCGCTCGGCCTGCAACCCCGGGCCACCCGCGACGAACTCCTCGCCGACCTGGACGCCTGGGGGCGGCTCGGCGTCGAGGGGCACCTGGAGGCGGAACGCGCCTGGCTGCCGTACCACGAGCTGTTGACGGGCCCGGCCGCCCGACTGGTCGGCGCCCGGCCCGCGGAGGCCGTGGTGATGAACTCGCTCACGGTCAACCTGCACCTGCTGATGGTCAGCTTCTACCGCCCGGCCGGCGTCCGCACCCGCATCGTCATCGAGGACAGCGCGTTTCCCTCGGACAGTTACGCGGTGCGCAGCCAGGCCCGCTTCCACGGGCTGGACCCGGACGACACGGTGGTCCGGCTGCGCCCGCGTGCTGGCGAGGACGCGTTGCGCACCGAGGACGTCACCGGCTACCTGGCCGCCGAGGGTGACCGGGTGGCACTGGTGCTGCTGGGCGGGGTCAACTACCTCACCGGCGAGCTGCTGGACATCCCGGCGATCACGGCGGCCGGTCGGGCGGCCGGCGCGGTGGTCGGCTGGGACCTGGCGCACGCCGTGGGCAACGTGCCGCTCGCCCTGCACGACTGGGACGTCGACTTCGCCGCCTGGTGCTCCTACAAGTACCTGAACTCGGGGCCGGGCGCGCTGGCCGGCGTCTTCGTGCACGAGCGGCACCTCGGCGATCCCGACCTGCCGCGCTTCGAGGGTTGGTGGAGCACTGCGGCGGCGACCCGGTTCGAGATGACGCCGGTGTCCCGGCCGCCGTCCACCGTGGAGGCCTGGCAGATCTCCAACCCCCCGATCTTCGCGATGGGCCCGGTGCGGACCTCGCTGGAGCTGTTCGACGCGGTCGGCATGCCGGCGCTGCGCGCGCGCAGCCTCCGACTCACCGGCTGGCTGGAGTCACTCCTCGACGAGATCACCGCCGACCGGCCGCTGCGCGTGGTCACCCCGCGCGATCCGGCCCGCCGGGGTTGCCAGCTGTCGGTACGCGTCGGCGCCGGCAACGCCGCCGAGCTGACCAAGCGGCTGCGGCACGAGCACGGCGTCATCGCCGACGCCCGGGAGCCGGACATCGTCCGCTTCGCCCCGGTGCCGCTCTACTCCACGTACCTCGACTGTTGGCGGGCCGCCGCCGCACTCGCCGCCACCGTCGGGCCGGTGAACCCGTGACGAAGCGGCGCGACGAGATCGCGATCATCGGCGCCGGCCTGGCGGGCTGCCTGGCCGCCTGCTTCCTGGCCCGGCGTGGCTACCCGGTCGCCCTCTACGAGCGTCGGCCGGACCCGCGTGCCGGCGCGGCCGAGCGGGGACGCTCGATCAACCTGGCGCTCTCCGAGCGCGGGTTGGACGCGCTGCGCCGGATTGGCCTGGCCGAGCAGGTGATGACCGACGCGCTGCCGATGCGCGGCCGGATGATCCACCCGGTCGAGGGGCAGCCGCAGTTCCAGTCGTACAGCGCGGCCGGTGACCGGGCGATCAACTCGATCAGCCGGGGCGCACTCAACAACGCCCTGCTGGACGCGGCCGCCGCGCTGCCCGGGGTCCGGATCGTCTTCGACCACCGGCTCGTCGGGCTCGATCCGGCCGACGGCACCCTGAGCTTCGACACCCCGCAGGGCACGGTTGGCGCGAAGGCGTCGGTCGTGTTGGGCGCCGATGGCGCCGGCTCCGCGGTACGCGGACAACTGCTGGCGTACGGGCTGCTGCGCGAGAGCGTGGACTTCCTCGACTACGGCTACAAGGAGCTGACGATTCCGCCGCTGGGCGGCGACTTCGCCCTGGATCCGGACGCGCTGCACATCTGGCCACGGGGCACCTCGATGATGATCGCGCTGCCGAACCCGGACCGGTCCTTCACCTGCACGCTGTTCTGGCCCAACGACGGCGCCGGCAGCTTCGCGTCGCTGACCAGCCCGGCCCAGATCGAACGGCACTTCACCGAGCGCTACCCGGACGTGGTCCCGCTGGCCCCGAACCTGGTCGACGACTACCAGCACAACCCGGTGGGCGTGCTCGGCACGGTGCGCAGCGCTCCCTGGCAGGTCAACGGGACTGTCTGCCTGCTCGGCGACGCGGCCCACGCCATCGTGCCGTTCTACGGCCAGGGCGCCAACTGCGCCTTCGAGGACGTCGTCGAGCTGGACCGCTGCCTCGACGAGTGTGCCGACGAGTGGTCGGCGGCGTTGCCGCTGTTCCAGCGCCGCCGGCAGGAGAACGCCGAGGCCATCGCGCAGATGGCCCTTACCAACTTCGTGGAGATGCGCGACAAGGTCGCCTCGCCGGTGTTCCAGACCCGGCGGCGGGTGGAGCACGCACTGGAACGGGCACTGCCCGGCCGGTACGTTTCCCAGTACGAGCTGGTGTCCTTCTCCACCACCCCGTACGCCGAGGTGCGCCGCCGGGTCCGCCGGCAGCACCGGGTGCTCGGCGCGGTCGCGGGTGGGGCCGCGCTGCTGCTGGTCGGCGCGATCGGCGCTGCACTGAGCCGAGGGAGGCGGGCATGACCGGCACCTGGGATCCGCGACTGATGGCCGGCCACGCGCCACGTGGCCCCCAGCGGCTGCGCAACTTCGTGGGCGGCGAGTTCGTCGACGGCGGGTCGACGTTCACCAAGGTCAGCCCGGTGACCGGCGAGCCGGTCTTCGAGGTGGTCGAGGCGGAACGGTCCACGGTGGACGACGCGGTGGCCGCCGCCCGCGCGGCGCTGCGCGGGCCGTGGGGCCGGATGGGGGAGCGGGAACGCGCCGAGGTGCTGCGCCGCGTCGCGGACGAGCTGGAACGTCGCTTCGACGATCTGGTCACCGCCGAGGTCGCGGACACCGGCAAGTCCATCGCCCAGGCCCGCACGCTGGACATCCCGCGCGGCGCGGCGAACTTCCGGGCGTTCGCGGAGATCGTGGCGACCGCGCCCACCGAGTCGTTCACCACGGTCACCCCGACCGGCGGCCGGGCGCTGAACTACGCCGTCCGCAAGCCGGTCGGCGTGGTCGCGGTCATCGTGCCGTGGAACCTGCCGCTGCTGCTGCTCACCTGGAAGGTCGCCCCGGCGCTCGCCTGCGGCAACGCCGTCGTGGTCAAGCCCAGCGAGGAGACGCCCGCCTCGGCGACGCTGCTCGCCGAGGTGATGGCCGCCGCCGGCGTACCGGACGGGGTGTTCAACCTGGTGCACGGCTTCGGACCGGACTCGGCCGGCGAGTTCCTCACCCGCCACCCGGGCGTCGACGCGATCACCTTCACCGGCGAGTCGGCCACCGGCGGCGCGATCATGCGGGCCGCCGCCGACGGCGTGAAGGCGGTGAGCTTCGAGCTGGGCGGCAAGAACGCCGGCCTGGTCTTCGCCGACGCCGACCTGGACGCGGCGGTGGCCGGCTCGATGCGCTCCAGCTTCACCAACGGCGGGCAGGTGTGCCTGTGCACCGAGCGCATCTACGTGCAGCGCCCGGTCTTCGAGGAGTTCACCGCCCGGCTGGCGAAGCGGGCCGGCGAGCTGGCGTACGGCTGGCCGACCGACGAGGCCACCGCCACCATGCCGCTCATCTCCCCGCAGCACCGGGCAAAGGTGCTCGGCGCGTACGAGCTGGCCCGCGCCGAGGGCGCCGAGGTGCTCACCGGCGGCGGCACGCCCACCTTCGGCGACGCCCGTGACGGCGGGTCGTACGTGCAGCCGACAGTGCTCACCGGTCTCGGCCCGGATGCCCGCACCAACCGGGAGGAGATCTTCGGCCCGGTCGTGCACGTGGCGCCGTTCGACACCGAGGACGAGGCGTACGCCCTGGCGAACGGCACCGAGTACGGCCTGGCGGCGACCGTGTGGACCCGGGACGTGGGTGTCGCGCACCGGGCTGGGATCCGGCTGGACGCCGGCATCGTCTGGGTCAACACCTGGTTCCTGCGGGACCTGCGCACGCCCTTCGGTGGGGTGAAGGCGTCCGGCATCGGCCGCGAGGGCGGCGTGCACTCGTTGAACTTCTACTCCGAACTCACCAACGTCTGCGTGGACCTGTCGTGAGCCGTAGCGAGGGAGCGGGCATGGAAGCCGACATCGAGGCCGCCAACCGGGAGCTGGCCGAGGCCCGCAGCACCGGCAAGCCGTGTCCGCCGCTGCGCGGTCGGCTGCTGCCGGAGGGCGACGTCGAGTCCGCGTACCGCGTGCAGCAGCTCCAGGCGCGGGCCTGGCAGGGCCGCGGTGAACGCCGCGTCGGCGCGAAGATCGGGTTGACCTCCAGGGCGGTGCAGGAGACCTTCGGGGTGTTCCAGCCGGACTTCGGGATGCTGACCGACGCGATGGCGGTCGGCGACGGCGTCGAGGTGCCGATCGACCGGCTGCTCCAGCCGCGGGTCGAGGCGGAGATCGCGTTCGTGCTCGACAAGGATCTCGCGGATCCGCAGATCACGACCGTCGACCTGATCCGCGCCGTCGACCACGTGCTGCCGGCGATCGAGATCGTCGACTCGCGGATCGCCGGCTGGGACATCTCCATCGTGGACACGGTCGCCGACAACGCCTCCAGCGGGCTCTTCGTGCTCGGCACCACGCCACGCCGCCTCGCCGACGTCGACCTGCGGCTGTGCGGAATGGTGCTGGAGCACGCCGGTGAGCCGGTCTCGGTGGGCGCGGGCGCGGCCTGCCTGGGCAACCCGCTGCACGCTCTGCACTGGCTGGCGAGCACCCTCGCCCGCGCCGGTGACCCGCTGCGCGCCGGGGACGTGGTGCTCTCCGGGGCGCTCGGCCCGATGGTGCCGGTCACCCCGGGCGCCGCGTACGAGGCCCGGATCTCCGGCCTCGGCTCGGTACGGACATCCTTCAGCGACAGGGGCGGCCAGTGACCACTGACGTGGCGGTGCTGGGATCGGGAAACATCGGCACCGACCTGATGATCAAGGTGTTGCGGCTGAGCGACAGCCTGCGGATGGTGGCGATGGCCGGCATCGACCCGGCCTCCGACGGCCTGGCGCGCGCTCGCCGGCTCGGCGTCGCCACCACCGCCGACGGAGTGGACGGGCTGGTCGCGATGCCCGAGTTCGCCGACGTCGAGCTGGTCTTCGACGCCACCTCGGCCGGCGCGCACCGACGCCACGACGAGGTGCTGCGCGCGCACGGCCGGACGGTGGTCGACCTGACCCCGGCCGCGCTCGGCCCGTACGTGGTGCCGCCGGTCAACCTCGACGAGCACCTGCACCAACCAAACGTCAACATGGTGACCTGCGGCGGGCAGGCCACCGTGCCGATCGTCGCCGCCGTCCGCCGGGTCACCCCGGTGGCGTACGGGGAAATCGTCGCGTCGATCGCGTCGAAGTCCGCCGGGCCGGGCACCCGGGCCAACATCGACGAGTTCACCGAGACCACCGCTCGCGCCATCGAGGTGGTCGGCGGGGCGGAGCGGGGCAAGGCGATCATCGTGCTGAACCCGGCGGACCCGCCGCTGCTCATGCGCGACACCGTCTACTGCCTCTGCCCGGACGTCGACGCCGACACCGCCGCCATCGCCGCCTCGGTGGCGGACATGGTGGCGACGGTCCAGGAGTACGTCCCCGGCTACCGGCTCAAGCAGGACGTGCAGTTCGACCGCGTCGAGGCGTACGTGCCGACGCTCGGGCGGCAGCTCACCGCGTTGCAGGTGTCGGTCTACCTGGAGGTGTCCGGGGCGGGCCACTACCTGCCGGCGTACGCCGGGAACCTGGACATCATGACCTCCGCCGCGCTGCGCACCGCGGAGCGGCTGGTCGCCAGGCGTCCTTCGGAGGTGACCGCGTCATGACCGATCTGTACATCCAGGACGTGACGCTGCGCGACGGCATGCACGCCATCGCCCACCGGTACACCGTCGAGCAGGTGCGCACCATCGCCGCCGCCCTGGACGCCGCCGGGGTGGCCGCCATCGAGGTGGCGCACGGCGACGGGCTCGCCGGGTCGAGCGTGAACTACGGCCACGGCGCGGCCAGCGACGCCGAGTGGATCTCCGCCGCCGCCGAGGTGATGACGAACGCGAAGCTCACCACCCTGCTGCTGCCCGGCGTCGGCACGATCGCGGACCTTCGGGCGGCGAAGGCGCTCGGCGTGACGAGCGTCCGCATCGCCACGCACTGCACCGAGGCGGACATCTCCGCCCAGCACATCTCCTGGGCTCGGGAGAACGGCATGGACGTGGCCGGGTTCCTGATGATGTCGCACATGAACGACCCTGCTGGGCTCGCCGGGCAGGCCAAGCTCATGGAGTCGTACGGGGCGCACTGCGTCTACGTCACCGACTCCGGCGGCCGGCTGCTGATGTCCGACGTGGCGCAGCGGGTCGACGCGTACCGGCAGGTCCTCGACCCGGAGACGCAGATCGGCATCCACGCCCACCACAACCTGTCGCTCGGGGTGGCCAACAGCGTGCTCGCCGTCGAGCACGGCCGCATCCTCGGCGCCGGGCCGCTCGGCTCGCCGTCCGGCCGGACCGTGCGCGTCGACGCCTCCCTCGCCGGCATGGGCGCGGGCGCCGGCAACGCGCCGCTGGAGGTTTTCGTGGCGGTCGCCGAGCTGCACGGCTGGAAGCACGGCTGCGACGTGTTCGCGCTGATGGACGCCGCCGACGACATCGTCCGCCCGTTGCAGGACCGGCCGGTCCAGGTCGACCGGGAAACGCTCTCCCTGGGGTACGCGGGCGTCTACTCCAGCTTCCTGCGGCACGCCGAGCGGGCCTCGGACCGCTACGGCGTCGACGTCCGGTCGATCCTGGTCGAGCTGGGCCGCCGTCGGATGGTCGGCGGCCAGGAGGACATGATCGTCGACGTGGCACTCGACCTGGCCGGCAAGGAGCAGCAGTCATGATCGGCGTGGACATCACCGGGATCGCCGACAAGCTGGGCGCGGCGGCCGACACGGCCACCGCGATCGGTCAGCTCGCCGCCGAGACCGGTCTTGACGTGGACACCGCGTACGGCGTGCAGGCCGCGCTGGTGCAGCGCCGGCTGGAACGCGGCGAGCGGCTGGTCGGGCTGAAGATGGGGCTGACCAGCAGGGCGAAGATGGCCCAGGTCGGCGTGGACGAGGTGATCTGGGGGCGGCTCACCGACGCGATGCGGGTGCCCGACGGCGGTTCCGTGGACCCGGCCGCGTACATCCATCCCCGGGTCGAGCCGGAGGTGGCGTTCCTGCTGGACCGGCTGCCGGAGCCGGGCGAGCCGGTCGGCGACTTCGCCACGGCGGTCCGCGCGGTCGCCCCGGCCATCGAGCTGATCGACTCCCGGTACGCGGATTTCCGCTTCTCGCTGCCGGACGTGATCGCCGACAACACCTCGGCCGCCGCGTTCGTGGTCGGGCCGTGGTCGCCGGTGCCGTCGGGCCTCGACAACCTGGGCGTGCTGCTGGAGGTCGACGGGCGGGTGGCCCAGGTCGGCTCGACGGCGGCGATCCTCGGCGATCCGCGCCGGGCGCTCGACGAGGGCATCCGGCTGGCCGGCCGACACGGGGTGCGGTTGCAGTCCGGCTGGGTCTTCCTGGCCGGTGCCGCCACCGCCGCGGTGCCGCTGCGTCCCGGTGCCCATGTCCGCGCCGTCGTCGAGAAACTCGGCACGGCTTCGCTGCGGGCGTCGTCGTGACCGCCCGGGTGGTGGCCGGGAAGGCCGTGCCGCGGGGGGCTTTTCCGCACGTCAAGGTCGCGGGTGGGTTCGTATTCATCTCCGGTACGTCGTCGCGGCGGCCGGACAACAGCTTCGCCGGTGTCGAGGTCGACGCGTTCGGCACGACGAACCTCGACATCCGGGTGCAGACGCGGGCTGTGATCGAGAACATCGGCGATCTGCTGCGCTCGGTCGGCGCGGACCTCACCGACCTCGT
Source organism: Micromonospora sp. NPDC005252 (assembly GCF_042872475.1). Taxonomy (NCBI): domain Bacteria; kingdom Bacillati; phylum Actinomycetota; class Actinomycetes; order Micromonosporales; family Micromonosporaceae; genus Micromonospora; species Micromonospora sp. NPDC005252. Next base: position 60,881 of record NZ_JBIAKN010000014.1, read on the forward strand.
CCAGGTGACCACGTACCTGGTCAACATGAACGACTTCGGTGGTTACAACGAGGTGTGGGCGGAGTTCTTCGACGCGTCCGGACCGACCCGCACCACGGTGGCGGTGCACCAGTTGCCGCACCCGCACCTGCTCATCGAGATCCAGGCCGTGGCCCTTCTTCCCTCGGGAGGTCAGTCGTGAGTGAGATCGCCGAGCCGTTCAGCTTTCCGGGCTGGATCGCGGAGAACCAGCACCTGCTGAAGCCGCCGGTGGGCAACAAGGAGATGTTCCCCGGCGGGGACGACTTCATCGTGATGGTGGTGGGCGGGCCCAACCAGCGCACCGACTTCCACGTGGACCCGTACGAGGAGTTCTTCTACCAGGTCAAGGGCAACATGCACATCAACCTGATGACCCCCGAGGGTCCGCGTACGGTGCACGTGCGCGAGGGTCAGATGTGGATGCTGCCGCGCAACACCCCGCACTCGCCGCAGCGACCGGAGGCCGGCTCGATCGGTGTGGTCGTCGAGCGGGTCCGCGAGGAGGGCACGCTGGAGACGTTCCAGTGGTACTGCCCCGAGTGCGGAAACCAGGTGCACGAGGTGGAGTTGCAGGTCCGCGACATCGCGGCCGACCTGCCGCCGGTGTTCCAGGCATTCTACGCAGATGAGGCGGCACGCACCTGCGCCAACTGCGGCACTCTGCACCCGGGCAAGGGCTGATGCCCGCTGGTGTCGTCGACGTGCACACGCACGTCGTACCGAAGGGGTGGCCGGACCTCGGCGCGGCGTGCGGCGGGTCCGGCTGGCCCTGGTTGCGGGTCGACTCCGAGCGCGCCGCCATGATCATGGTGGGGGAGACGGAGTTCCGTCCGGTCGGCGCCGAGTGCTGGGACGCGTCCCGCCGACTGGCCGACATGGACGCCGACGGTGTCGCCGTGCAGGTGATCTCGCCGACGCCCGTCTTCTTCAGCTACGACCGTCCGGCCGACCAGGCCGTGAAGGTCGCCCGGATCTTCAACGACCTGACCCTGGAGATCACCGCGGCTGGCGGCGACCGGCTGGTGCCGTTCTGTCAGGTGCCCCTGCAGGACCCGGACGCCGCCTGCGCCGAGCTGGACCGCAGCCTGGCCGCCGGGCACGTGGGCGTGGAGATCGGCAACCACGTCGGCGACCGGGATCTGGACGACGCCGGGGTGGTCACCTTCCTCCAGCACTGTGCCGAGGTGGGTGCGCCCGTCTTCGTCCACCCGTGGGACATGCCGGACGGCCCGCGTCTGAACCGCTGGATGGCCCGGTGGCTCACCGGGATGCCCGCCGAGACGCACCTGTCGGTGCTGGCGATGATCCTGGGCGGCGTCTTCGACCGGGTGCCCGAGACGCTGCGGATCTGCTTCGCGCACGGCGGCGGCAGCTTCCCGTTCTGGCTCGGCCGCGCCGACAACGCCTGGCACCGACGTGGTGACCTGGTCCGGGGCGCGTCCGTCGCCCCGCCCAGCAGCTACGTCGACCGGTTCAGCGTCGACTCGGTGGTCTTCGCGCCGCCCGCGCTGCGGCTGCTGGTCGACACGATGGGGGAGGACCGGGTGCTGGTCGGCAGCGACTACCCGTACCCGCTGGGGGAGCGCCCGGCCGGTGCGGTCGTCGACGCGGCCGACTTCCTCACCGACGCCCAGCGCGACAAGCTCCGATCCACCAACGCCCTGCGCTTCCTGCACGGGCGGCGCTGACGGCGTACCCATGGTAGTGCCCCCGGACGACGGACGGCCGCGACGGGCCGACGGACCCTGTTCTGTTGCCTTTGCTCTGCTTCAATCCACGCAACACCACGTGTCCGATAAACGGACATCGGCTGTTGCCTCCGTTGAAGCAGAGCAAAGGACGCCGGCAGGAGTCGGCCCGCCGCCGGGCGGGCGACCGGTGAGGGGGGTTGCCTCCCGACACGGCCGGTTCGGTATCGGGAGCAGTACCCTCCGCCGCGAAGGGCGACCGCCGTGTCGACCCGCCGACAGCCGCTCCCACCGGGCAGGATGAGGACATGGCCGAGCCGCACGACCTGACCGCGCTGGAACAGGCCGCCGCCATCGCCCGCGGCGAGCTGTCCAGCGTCGAGCTGGTCGAGCACTCCCTGCGCCGGGTGGCGGCGCTCGGCGACACCGTGGGCGCGTTCGTCACCGTCACGCCGGACCTCGCCCGGCAGGCCGCGCGCGCCGCCGACGCGGTGCCCGTCGAGGGGCGCGGCCCGCTGCACGGCGTACCGACCGCGATCAAGGACCTCACCCTCACCGCCGGGGTACGCACCACCTTCGGCTCGGCGGCGTTCGCCGACTTCGTCCCGCCGGTCGACGCCGACGTGGTCCGGTTCATCAAGGCCGCCGGCCTCGTCAGCCTCGGCAAGACGACCACCTCCGAGCTGGGCTGCTCGCTCTACTCGGAGGGCCGCGTCGCACCGCCGGCCCGCAATCCGTGGCAGCTCGCGTACACCGCCGGTGGGTCCAGCGGCGGCGCGGCGGCGGCGGTCGCGGCCGGGCTGGTGCCGATCGCCCAGGGGTCCGACGGCGGCGGCTCCCTGCGCATTCCGGCGTCGCTCTGCGGCCTGATCGGCTACAAGCCCAGTCGTGGCGTGGTCTCCGGCGGGCCGCTCGGCTCCGGCGCGTTCGGGCTGCCCACCAGCGGTCCGCTCGGGCGGACCGTCGTCGACGTCGCCGCGCTGCTCGACGTCATGGCCGTGCCGGTGCCGGGCGAGCCCTACCTGCCGCCGCCCGCGCCGCCCGGTGGATACCTGGCCGCCGCCCGCCGGGCCGAGCCCGGCCGGCTGCGGATCGGCCGGTTCACCACGCCGATGCTCGCCGACGAGCCGGTGCACCCCGACTGCGTGGCCGCCGTCGACCGGGCCGCCGCCCTGCTCACCACCGCCGGCCACGAGGTGGTCGAGGTGCCGCCGCCGCTCGGGCCCCAGGCGTGGCCGCTGTTCGAGATCATCTGGTACGTGCTGGCACTCGCCCCCGTGCCCCCGCACCGCGAGGCGGAGCTGCTGCCGCTGACCCAACTGCTGCGGGCCCGGGGCGCCAGCGTCTCCGCGGGCGCGCTGGCCGCCACCCTCGGCGAGCTGCAGGCGCAGGTACGTCTCGGCGCCGCCCGCACCGCCGGTTGCGACCTGCTGCTCTGCCCCACCCTGGCCGCACCGCAGGCACCCGTCGGCTGGTTCACCGCCGACGGCGACCCGGCGGCCGATTTCGACCGGCAACGCCGCTTCTCGCCCTACTGCGCCATCTTCAACGTCACCGGCGATCCCTCCGTGTCCCTGCCGGTGGGCGCCACGGCCGACGGCCTGCCCGTCGGGGTGCTCCTCACTGGCCGGTACGGCGACGACGCGCGGCTCATCGCGACCGCTGCGCAACTGGAGCACGCCAGTGACGGATGGGATCGGCACCCCGCAATCTGGCGGGCCGTCGACTCCGCTAACGTGAATGGTGACGGAGTTGGCCGGTCACCATCATGATCGTCCATCCGACCCGATTGTTCGAGGTCCTTCTTCCGCCTGGGGGCGTTGGGATTGTCTGTTACCGAGACGTTGCTGGTCTTCGTCGGCATCCCGGTGGCCGCGGTGCTGGTCATCGCCGGCCTGTCGTACGCCGGTAGCCGCGGGAGTGCCACCGGCGGTGGCGGTGGCGCCAAGCGCTACCGGCCGGGCCGGCCCTTCGACTTCACTCCGGTCTGGTTCCTGGGCCGCCCGGAGCAGCTGGCCGACTCGGCCGGCACCGCGCTGACCGCGGGGGCGCAGGCGCCCGCGCTGACCAGCCACAAGCTAGAGCAGGCCAGCGTCGAGGCGCCGGCCGGTGGAACCGGAGGCGCAAGTGACCGTTGGTGAGAAGCAGACCGGGACGGAGAATCCGCCCGAGGTGCTGGACGGGCCGTTCTCGACCCGCCAACTGCTGCGCATCGACGAGGCCCTGCGCCTGGCCGACCAGGGCACCGGCCTGGTCTTCTCGGTGTTCGTCGGCGGCCTCGACGAGCCGATCCGTGAGCACGCCCAGCGGCTGCACCGCCAGCTCGCCGAGCCCGACAAGTCGGTGCTGATCGCCGTGTCGCCCAACCAGCGCCAGCTGGAGATCGTCACCGGGCGGTACGCCCGCAAGCGCATCCCCGACACGTACGCCAAGCTGGCCGCGCTCTCCATGGCCGGCGCGTTCAGCGGCGGCGACCTGGCCGGCGGCATCATCAACGGCCTCGACCAGCTCGCCAGCCACGCCGGCAAGGGCTGAGCCCTTTCTCGTACGTCGAAGCCCGACCCGCCGCACGGCAGGTCGGGCTTCGTCGCGTTGCGTGCCGTTGCAGCGCGCCAGGTCAGCGATATGGGGGTGTCCGCGCGGGCGGACACCCCCATATCGGCGATGTCGAGTCGATCAAGCGAGCTGGTCAGCTCTGCTGGGCGTCCTTCGCGCGGGCCTTGAGCGCCCGCACCACACCGTCGCGGCCCTCGGCGACCAGTCGACGCAGCGGGCCGGGGTTGCCGTCACCGGCCAGCCACGCGTCGGTGGCCGCCACCGTGTCGTCGTCCACCAGGTACGTCGGGTACGCCAACTGGGCGAACTCCTGCGCCGGCTCGCTGTCCCGAGTGGCCCACACCTGGCCGACCGCCGCGAAGTACTTCTCCCGGTACGGGGCGACCAGCTCCACCTGCGCCGGGTGGGCGAAGCCCTGCAACAGCGCCCGGTGCCGCCAGTTCGGCAGCGCGTCCGGGCCGGTCAGCAGCGCCCACACGGCCGCCTTGTTCTCCGCCGTCGGCACCAGCGCGTGCGCGTACGCGGCCTCCCGCTCGCCGCTGGCGGTGCGGTCACCGGCCAGCTCCGCCTCGATCTCGGCGGCACCGGCCGCGCCGTTGGCCACCAGCGCCCCGAGCACCGTCCAGCGCAGCTCGGTGTCCACGGTCAGCCCGGTCGGCACGCCGGTGCCGTCCAGCCAGCCGCGCAGCGTGGCCAGGTCCTCTTCGGACCGGGCGGCCGAGGTGTACGCCCGGGCCCAGGCCAGCTGGAAACCGCTGCCCGGCTCGGCGGAGGCGAGCGCGTCCTTCGCCGTACGAGCCAGCCCCGCCCAGCCGGTGGCCGCCCACGCGGGGTCGGCGTAGAGGGTGAGCGCGGTGGTGGCCTGGCGCAGGGTGGCGGTCACCAGGTTGATGTCGGTCTCCGCGGACAGCCCGGCCAGCACCAGCGCCACGTAGTCGCGGGTCGCCAGCTCGGCGTCTCGGGTCATGTCCCACGCGGCCGTCCAGCAGAGGGCGCGGGCCAGCGACGAGTCGAAGCCGCCGATGTGCTGCACCACCGTGGCCATCGACCGGTCGTCGAGGCGCAGCTTGGTGTAGCTCAGGTCGTCGTCGTTGAGCAGCAGCACGTCGGCGGCTCGAACGCCGCGCAGGTCGGCGAGGTCGGTCCGCTCGCCGGTCACGTCCACCTCGTAGCGTTCGCGGCGGACCAGCCGTCCGTCGGTCAGGTCGTACAGGCCCACGCCGATCCGGTGGGTGCGCAGCGTCGGGTACGCCGCCGGCGCCTCCTGCCGGACGACCACCTGCTCGTAGGTGCCGTCGGCGCCGATGGTCACCTCCGGCCGCAGCGTGTTGACCTGGGCGGTCTCCAGCCACTGCGCGGCGAACTTGCGCAGCTCCCGGCCCGAGGCCGCCTCCAGCTCGGTGAGCAGGTCGTCGAAGGTGGCGTTGCCCCAGGCGTGCTTGCCGAAGTACGCCCGCAGCCCGGCCACGAACGGCTCCTCACCCACGTACGCGACGAGCTGCTTGAGCACGCTCGCGCCCTTGGCGTAGGTGATGCCGTCGAAGTTGACCTCGACGGCCTCCATGTCCGGCATCTCGGTGTAGACCGGGTGCGTGGAGGAGAGCTGGTCCTGCCGGTAGCCCCAGTTCTTCCGGATGGACAGGAACGTCGTCCACGCCTCGGTGAACCGGGTGGCGTTGGTGTTGCACCAGTGGCTGGCCCACTCGGCGAACGACTCGTTGAGCCACAGGTCGTTCCACCAGCGCATGGTGACCAGGTCGCCGAACCACATGTGGGCCAGCTCGTGCAGGATCGTGTTGGCCCGCTGCTCGTACTCGAAGTCGGTGACCTGGGAGCGGAACAGGTAGTGCGACTCGGCGTGCGTGACGCAGCCGAAGTTCTCCATCGCGCCGGCGTTGAAGTCGGGCACCCACAGCTGGTCGTACTTGGGCAGCGGGTAGCGCACGCCGAACTTCTCGTGGAAGAAGTCGAAGCCCTGCTTGGTGATGAGGAACAGATCGTCGGAGTCCAGGTACTGAGCCATCGACGCCCGGGAGAACACCCCCAGGTCGATGCCGTCGTGGCTGTCGCGCACCTCGTGGTACGGGCCGGCGCACAGCGCCGTGATGTACGTGCTCATCCGCGGCGACTCGGTGAAGTGGAGGGTCTTGAGCCCCTCGCCGGCCGGCTCCTCGCGCTGCACCGGCATGTTGGACACCACCCGCCAGTGCTCGGGGACGGTGGCGTGCCAGGTGTAGACGCTCTTCAGGTCGGGCTGGTCGAAGCAGGCGAACACGCGCTGCGCGTCGGCCGTCTCGAACTGGCTGTAGAGGTACGTCTCGCCGTCCACCGGGTCGACCGTGCGGTGCAGTCCCTGCCCGCTGTTGGAGTAGGCGAAGTCCGCGTCGACGACCAGGGTGTTCTCGCTGTCCAGCCCGGACAGGGTCAGGCCCTTCTCAGCCGACCAGTCGGACAGGTCCACCGGGGCGCCGTTCAGGGTGGCGGAGCGCACCGACTCGGCGGCCACCTCGATGAACGTGCTCGCCCCCGGTTCGGCGCAGCGGAACCGGACCTCGGTCGTCGAGGAGAACGTGCGGCCGTCGGCCGCCAGCACGGCGGTCGACAGGTCCAGACTGATGTCGTACCCGGTCACCTCGAGCAGGCGTGCCCGCTCGGTCGCCTCGACCTGCGTCAGGTTACGCACTCCCGGCACTGTTCGTCTCCATCCCACGTCTCGCCGTACGCCCGGCGGCGCCCGTCTGCCGACCGCTCGTGACGTCCGGCCCGATCCGAGTCTTCCACGTACGGGCAGCCGGCGGTGGGCGAGGTCACGCTCTCATTCGGGTGCCGGTCGATGGGCCGTGGGGTGAGGATCGAGGTGAGACGCCGGACTGCCGGCGTCACCCGTCGCGAAGGGACCTCACCGTGACCGATCGTGTCACCGCCGACATGTGGTTCGACCCGATTTGCCCGTGGGCGTGGATCACGTCCCGCTGGCTGCTGGAGGTCGAGCAGGTCCGCGAAGTGGACATCCGCTACCACGTCATGAGCCTGTCCGTGCTCAACGAGGGCAGGGACCTGCCAGAGCAGTACCGGGAACTGATGGACAACGGCTGGGGCCCGGTGCGGGTGTGCATCGCCGCCGAGCAGCGCTACGGCAGCGACGCGCTGCGCAAGCTCTACACCGCGCTGGGCACCCGCATCCACCTCGGTAAGGAGCAGCTCGGGCCGGAGCTCTACGTCGCCGCGCTGACCGAGGCCGGCCTGGACCCGGCGCTGGCCGCCGCCGCCGACAGCACCGAGTACGACGAGGCGCTGCGGGCCAGCCACGAGGCCGGCATGCGCCCCGTCGGGCAGGACGTCGGCACCCCGGTCGTCCACGCGCCCGGCCCGGACGGCAGCCCGGTCGCGTTCTTCGGCCCGGTGATCACGCCGCGCCCGAAGGGCGAGGCCGCCGGCCGGCTCTGGGACGGCGTCCTCCTGGTCGCCGGCACGCCGGGCTTCTACGAGCTGAAGCGCACCCGCGAGCAGTCCCCGATCTTCGACTGACCGCGACCGCCACGCGCCCCCGTCCGGTCCCCAGCTCGTGGGACCGGGCGGGGGCGCGCCGCGCCGGGTGGTGGGTACGCCTCGCGGTCACAGCGTCACCGCTGGGCGGGCGGCGTCGTTTCCCTCGGTGTCCGCCGCAGCGACCCGCAGGGCCGCACCCCGCAGCTCGTGGAGGCAATCCCGATGGCCAAGCACCGTGCGTCCGGTGACGATCAGTTGACCCGACAGGGGGTGATCGAGACTCCCGGCGCGGCGTACTGGTCGGTAGACGACTCCCGCTGGCCGACGGTCCGCCCCGACCTTCCCGCCCACGTGGTGGACCTGCTCGCCCCGCCCATCGTGGTCGGCGTGGCCCGGGTGCCGGTCACCTCGCGGCTGACGCCCGCACCGGTCACACCGGCGCCAGCGACGCCCGTCGTGTCGACGCCGGTGGTGCCGGTGGCGCCGGAGTCGGTCGTACCGTCGGCCGTGGAACCGGTCGTGGTGGCTGCCGCGCCGGCTGAGCCCGCCCCGCCCCCGCCGGCACCCACCGCCCCGCGTCCCGTGCCGACGCCGCCGCTGAACCCGCGACCCGTTCCGGCGCCACCCCCGGAACCGCGTCCCGTGCCGGGACCGCCGGCCGCACCCCGGCGCAACGCCATCACCGGGCCCGTCGCGAACGGCCGGCGCGGCAACGCCGGACCGGTCGTGGCCGGCCGACACCGGCGGCACAACGGCGCGTCCGGCCGCGCCGGCTGACATCACGTCCGGGCCTGGCACTTTCATCTGGTGGACGCCGCGCGGGTCCCCGTCGCCAGCGACGTCGCCGCCGGTAGCGTCAGTGGGCATGACGGTCGTACATCCGATCGCCCGGGCCTGGATCACCACTGGCGGCACCGGCGCGCAGAACTACGACGAGTTCGCCGACGACGCGGAGATCACCGCGATCATCGAGGCGAACCCGCACAGTGCCCTCGGCATCGAGATGCCGCATCGAGCCCCCGGCAGCCTGGGCAAGTCGTTCCTCGACGCGCTGCCGGACTCGGTGGCCCGCCTCGCCGAGGCCAAGGCCGACGGCAGCTACACCCCCGCCGAGCAGGTCATCGTGCTGTACCGGATCAGCGCCCCGGGCGAGGAGCCGGCGTACGGGCTGTTCGCGATGGTCGACACCGACCAGATCTCCACCCGGGCCGACGAGCCGGGCCTGGTCATCCGCAACGAGGACGTCTTCATCGCCAAGGTGCGCGAGCGAGTCGCGCTGGCCGATGCGCTGGGTCACCTGCTCTCACCCGTACTCCTGCTGCAGACCGGGAGCGGCGACGAGCTGCACGCCGCGCTCGCGGCGGCGACCGACGCGGCCGGGACGCCCGCCGCGACCGACACCGACCAGGCGGGGCGCACCCACGCCATCTGGCTGGTCGGCCCCGGCCCGGAGCAGGACGCGCTGACCGCTCTCGCCGGTGGTGGCGAGCTGGTCGTCGCCGACGGCAATCACCGCAGCCTGGCCGCCCAGACCGGCGGGTTGTCGCGCTTCCTGGCCGTGGTCACCACCCCCGCGTCGGTGGCCATCCAGCCGTACAACCGGCTGGTCAGCGAGCTGACCACCACGCCGGCCGAGCTGCTCGACCGGTTGCGCGCGGCGGGGGCCGAGGTCGAGCCCATCGACGGCCCGGTCGAGGTGCCGGCGGCCGGCGGCACCGTCCACCTCCGGCTGGCCGGCCAGGGGTACGCGGTGCGCCTGCCCGCCACCGCCGACGCCCGCCTGGAGAACCTGGATCACGCCCTGGTCGAGCGGCTGCTGCTGCGCGACGCCCTGGGGTTGGATCCGGGCGACAAACGGATCACCTACGTGGGCGGTGACTACCCGGCGAGCTGGCTCACCGAAGAGGTCGACGCCGGGCGGGCCGAGCTGGCCGTCCTCATCGCGCCGGTGACCGTGGCGGACTTCGTCGCGGTGAACCTGGCCCGGGAGAAGATGCCCCGCAAGAGCACCTGGTTCACCCCGAAGGCGCGCGGCGGCCTGGTGGTCGCCGAACTGCCGCGCTGAGTGACCATCCGCCCGACCGTGTGACGAACCCTGCTCTCCGACGCCGCCCCTGCGGCGTCGGAGAGCGCGGCCTGACAGACTGCCCGGTATGCGCGTCTACCTGGGATCCGACCACGCCGGTTTCGAGTTGAAGGTGCACCTGGCCAATCACCTGGCCAAGCAGGGGTACGACGTGGTCGACGTCGGCCCGCACAGCTACGACCCGGACGACGACTACCCGACGTTCTGCCTGCACACGGGTGACCGGGTGGTGGCCGACGAGACCTCCCTGGGGGTGGTCATCGGCGGGTCCGGCAACGGCGAGCAGATCGCCGCGAACAAGGTCGTCGGCGTACGCGCCGCGCTGGCCTGGAGCGTCGAGACGGCTCAGCTCGCCCGCCAGCACAACGACGCGAACGTCGTCGCGGTGGGCGCCCGCCAGCACACCCTGGACGAGGCCACCGGCATCGTCGAGGCGTTCCTGAACACGCCGTTCTCCGGCAACGAGCGGCACGCCCGCCGGATCATCCAGGTCGCCACGTACGAGCAGACCCGGGAACTGCCCGACCTGCCCTGACCCGGGCCGCCGCCCTCAGCGCGGCGAGCGGGGCAGCTCCTCGCGGGGCACCCAGTTGCGGCGGACGACGACCACCCGGGCCTCTGCCTCGGCAAGGTCGTCGTCGGTGGGCCGGGCGGCGTCCCGGGCCCGCAGCGCGGCGCTCAGCCCCACCTGGGACGAGCCGGAGCCAACCAGCCCCCGTAAACCCCGCTCGCCGTCGCGGTCGTCGCCGCCGGGCCCCCGACGCCGCGGCGGCGACTCCACGCCGTCGTGTACGCCGGCCGTGCTGACCGTCGAACCGTCGGCGCCGCGCCCGGCCGGGTCGGAGTCGGACTGGTGGCGCAGCCGTCGCCTGCGTCGCTCCGGATCACCCATCAGCCGACCGTACCTCGCCCGGTGTGGAATTCGGCACGTCGTGCCGGGTTCGCGCCGGACGGCGGTCGGCGACCGATTTGCCGGCTGGCTACCCTCGGATTCGGGCGGTGATCGTGCCGCCGGTCGGGTTCGCCGGCTGGCTCCTCGAATTCGGGGGTGCCGCCGGTCAGGGGGAGGACGAGATGGCAGACCAGACGCAGCCGTGGGCGGAGCGAACCGTGGAGGTCCCACCGCAGGCCGGCGTCGGGGTGCCGCCGCAGCGGGACGGGTTCCGCCGGGGTGTGGCGCCGGTGGGTCAGCCGCGTAACCCACGGACCGAACCGTTTCCGGTGGTCGAGCAGGAGCCGACCGGTACGGGCTGGCCGGGGGAGCCGGCGGCGCGCCGGCCGTTGAGCTGGCGCCTGGCCCAGTTACGTCGCGGCGGCGAGTGGAGCGCGGCGGCTGGCCTGTTCGCGTTCGTGTGCTGGGGGATCTGGGCGCTCTCCGGTGGGGGCGATCTGTCCGGCCCGCTGCTGGTGCTCGTGTTGAGCCTGCTGGTGGCGGTCGGCCTGTTCGCGCTGGCCCGGGTGATCGGTCGGTTGGTGCTGGAGCGGCAGCTCGGGCGGGTCCGACGCAGCGCGCGGGGCGCCCACCTGGCCACCGCTGTCTTCCTCGTCGGTCTCGGCGTGGCCTGGCTGCAGCAGACCGAGTGGGTCGTCTCGGCCTGGAACTGGATCACCTCGAACTGACCCGGGGCGCGCACGGGCGGGCCGGCCAGGCCGCCCGCCCGTGCGTCGGCGTCGCGCGACACCGCGACGCCGGTCGTCTCCCCACCAGGCAAGGCCGCTGCTTACCCGGCCGGCCACGGTTCATCCGTGGCCGGCCGGCGCGTCCGTCGTTCGGGTCAGCCGAGTCGACCCGGCATCCCTGCCGGGTCAGCCGGTGGCCGCCTCGGCGGCGTGGTCGCGGGCCACCCGGACCAGTTCGACCAGCCCGCCCGCGTACTCCTGGGACTCGCCGTGCGCCTCGTCGAACGGCGGCTGGAAGCCGACGCCCTCCCACTCGCCGGTGGCCGGATTCCAGCGGTCGTTGCCGACCTCGAAGTCCCAGGCGAAGATGCCCAGCTCGTAGTAGAGCTGGTCGGCCGAGTTGCCGGCGGCGGAGTAGAGCACGTCGGCGACCGGGCCGGTCTGCGACGGCCAGGTGACGGTGCCGCGCTCCTGGGCGATGGCACCGACGATGCGCCGGGCGCTGTTCAGGAACAGCGTCGACTCGTCGATCGACGGTCGGGGCAGGGTGATCCGACCGTCGGCCCGGTACGCCCCCGGCGGCCACATGAAGTACCCGCCGTAGGAGTGCACGTTCATCGCGAATTTGATGTTCGGGTGGGCCTTGGCCAGCGCGATGACGTTGCCGCTCTCCGCCTCGGACAGCTCCGCCGTGCCGGCGTAGCTGCCGGAGAGACAGTTGGCGCTGGCCCCCACGTACCCGTCGAAGTACGACCCGACGGTGTAGTTGCGGTTGACGTCGACGCCCCACGAGGTGCGGTAGCGCGGGTCGCGGGCCGGCCCGGTGCAGTGGTTGACCAGGTTCTTGCGCTGGAAGTTGTAGTCGTTGAACGAGTAGTTCGCCCCGTCCGGGTTGACCGTTGGGATGACGAAGATGTCGACCTGTTCCAGCAGCTGACGGGTGGCCGGGTCGGTACGGGCGTTGGCCAGCATCCGCTCGGCGAACTCCAGCGTCACCAGCGGGGTGGCCCATTCCCGGGCGTGTTCCTGGGAGTACGCCAGCACCCCGACCCGGGAGCCGTCGCGGTGCACGCCGAGGCGCAGCGCCTGCACCGTCCACGGCTTCGCCGGCACCTCGGTGCCCTGGAGGCCGTCGTCGAGGCGGGCCGGACCGGCGACCGGCATCGGCAGCCCGGTCGAGCCGTCCTCGACGGTGGCCCGGAACCGGTTCGCCTGCCGGGCGTTGATGGCCGCGGCGACGTCGTCGGTGGTGCTCACCGTCTTGCCGGCCGCGTCGGTGGCGAGCGTGACCGTGAGGACGCGGTCCCGGTAGCCGACGGTCAGCGGTCGGTTGGGCCGGCCCGGGTCGACCGCGCGCACCTGGACGCCGTTCATGCCCTGGTCACCGAAGCGGACCGACTCGACCACCACGGCGGAGACTGCCGGGTCACCCAGGTACGCGACGGCGTTGCGGCGGTACCCCTGGGTCTTGTTCGGCAGGTCGATGACGTCCACCAGGTCCCGGTACTGGCGGGCCAGCCGCTTGATCCGCGCCTGGATGTCCACCGGCGTCAGGTACGCGTCGATGAAGTCCTTCTGGTAGCCGGCCGGCAGCGGCGGCGGGGTGGCGTTCGGCCACAGCGCCGGCGTGACCGCCCGGCTGACCCCGCCGAGGCTGGAGGTGGCGGTCAGCTGGACCGGCCGGCTCGGCATCGGCTGGGGGAGGTTGTAGTGGTACTGGTACTCGCCCGAGTCCTCGAACCGGTAGAGCGGGAACGATCCGGTGGTGCCGTCCGCGGTCCGCCAACTGACGGTGATCTCCACGTCCGGGTCGTCGGTGGCGGTGGTGGCCACCTGCGCCTGCAGGAACGTCTGCCCACCGGTGGTCCACCAGTACGCCTGCTGCACCGCGAGGGTGTCGACCCCGACGGCGGCGGTGGTGCGCTGTCCGGTGCCCGGCGCGCGCAGCCCGGCGGCGGTACGAGCCTGCGCCGCGCGGACGCTGTCGGCGAAGTGCCGGCTGCCGTCGCCGGCCCGTTGAACGATCTGGGTGGCGGTGGCGCCCTGGGCGGTGAGGTCGGCGAGCTGCGCGCCGGTCAGCACCAGGTCGGCGAGGATCCGCCCGTCCCGCGCCCGGGGCCGGTTGGCCAGGTCGGCGCCGGTGGCGACCAACCTGTCGAGCTGGGCCTGATCGCGCAGCTGTACCCGGACCAGAGCGGTCTCGGTCGCGGCCAGGGTGATCGGTGTGGCCGCTGGGGCGGGTGCCGCCGCCGCGGAGCCGGGATGGGACAGCGCCGCGCTGATCAGGATCGCTGTGGTGGCGGCAGCCGTCCACCGTCGTCGGACGATCATGTGCCCTCCTGTGACGGACGTCGATGTGCGTGGTCCTTACACCAGTGCACGGATCGACACCTGTCAAGGGATCTCGCTCGTGGGCACCATGACGGCGGCCCCGGAGGTTAGGTTGGAGTGATCTTCCAGATTCGATGGCGTCGGTCGCTGCACCAGCGACCCGACCCGACAGCGATCGCCAGCGCGTCCGACTGCGTGGTGGTGCACGAGCGAGGCACCCGTCTCGTCTGCCTCGACCCGGTCGATGGCGCCGCCCGCTGGGACATCCCGATCGGCACCTGGCCCCGGGCGGTAGTCGTCGACGGTACGCAGTGCTGGGTGATCAGTCAGGACCGCGCCGAGCTGCGCTGCCTCGACCTGCACACCGGCGCCATCCTCTGGAGCGCCGACCTGTCCCCGTTCCCCGGTCACGTCGTGGTTGCCGGGGACCGCGTCCTGGCGGGCGGCTGGCGCGGGTACACCCGGCTCCAGGCGTACGACCGGTGGACCGGGAGCCCGCTCTGGACCGACCCGCAGCGAACGGCGACCGTGCTGCCCACTGTGGTCGGCGGGCAGGTGCTCGTCGGCGAGCCGGGCGGTACGTCCGTGCGACTGCTCGACGGGCACGACGGAGGCGAGTTGTTCCGCTGGACCCTTCCCGAGCCGCTCATAGCCGGCGACGGCCAGTGGCCGGCATTCGTCACCGCTGACGCCGACCGCGTTCTGCTGCGCTGCGGAGCGCGTACCGTCTGGCAGCTCCAGCCCGCCGCCGGCGCCTCGGGCGAATTCTTCCGGCACGACCGCGATCTGGCCCACCACGGCATCGGGGTCGCGGACGCGACGGCGTGGGTGCCGGAACTCCGGGACGGGCTCGTCGCCGTGGACCTGAAGACCGGCACCAGGCTCTGGCGGCTCGACGTGGGGTCGGACGTCGCCGGGAAAGCCGTCCGGGTCGGCGCCGGGCAGGTCGTGGCCACGAGGCGGCCGGGAATGCTGATGCTCGTCGACCACAGCGGCCGGCCCCACGCCCGAGCCCTGGTCGACAAGCAGCTCAACGGCATCCGCCGCCTCACGCCCGACCTGCTGCTCGTCCTCGGCAAGGGCACGCTCGCCGCGGTCGCCGTCACGGGTTGACGCGCAACCGGCCTCGACTCCGGCGAGTTCTTCCTTTCGCGATGCAACCCGCTGGGCCGGACCCGGCGTGACTATCTCGAATCGGGGATCGGAGGCCTGGATGAGCGATCGCGACGCGGCGTTCGCCGACTATTTCGCGGCGAGGTCGGACGCGATGCGTGGCACGGCGTACCTGCTGTGCGGCGACTGGCATCGGGCGGAGGACCTGGTGCAGACCGCGTTCGTGAAGCTCTACCTGGTCTGGAACCGCGTCTCCCGGCACGAGGTGCTCGACAACTACGTGCGGCAGATCCTGATCCGCACGTTCCTCGACGAGCGCCGCCGCGGCTGGTGGCGGCGTGAACGGGTGGGCCGCGACAACGCCGAGCAGGCGGCACCGTCCGACTCGCCGGAGACCCGTCTGGTGCTGCTGCGGGCGCTCGCCTCGGTGGCGCCGCGTCAACGGGCGGTGCTGGTTCTCCGCTACTGGGAGGACCTTTCGGTCGAGGACGTCGCGGCGCTGCTGGACTGCTCGCCGG
The DNA here is from genome assembly GCF_042872475.1 of Micromonospora sp. NPDC005252. NCBI lineage: Bacteria > Bacillati > Actinomycetota > Actinomycetes > Micromonosporales > Micromonosporaceae > Micromonospora > Micromonospora sp. NPDC005252. Next base: position 76,303 of record NZ_JBIAKN010000014.1, read on the forward strand.
GGACGGTGAAGAGCCAGGCGGCGCGCGGGCTGGACACGCTGCGCGGCCTCCTGGCAACCACGAACAGCGGGATCGAGATGGGGAAGTGATGAACGGAGAAGACCTGCGTGAGGCGCTGCGCCGCGAGATGGCGGACGCCGCCTCGCCACCACCATTGAGTACGGCGGCCGCGCTCGGCGCGGGACGACGCGCCCGTAGTCGCCGCCGTGCCGCCTGGGCGTGTGCCGGATCGGCGGCCGTGGTGCTGGCGGTCGCCGGCCTCGCGGCCGTGGGCACACCCCAGGGCGACGTCTACCAGCCGGCGGGCGGTCCGCAGGCCATTCCGAACCCGTCGACGTCAGACACCAAGAAGCCGTGGCCGGCCGGGCCGGACGGTCAGCCACAGGAGGACCGGACCGCCCGGGCAGGGTCGAAGTACGACCAGGGGGTACGGCTGCTCGACGAGGTCGTCTCCGTCGTGCCCGCCGGCTACACCGCGCCGGAGGACCCGGCGAACCAGTCCGCCGACCAGAGGACGCTGCGGACCCACCAGGCGCAGTTCGAGGACACGGTGAACGGCGTCGACCTGTGGAGCTACCTGACCTCGGTCGCCGTTGCCCAGGGGCCGGACACCGGGCGTGTGGTCGTCGAGGTGCACGACGCTGGCAACCAACTACCCACTGAACCCTGCGCGCTGGCCCGCCAGTTCTGGGGCATGCAGGGTGAGTGTCAGGTCGAGACCGTCGGGGAGGCGCAGGTCGGCGTGGTGGTCCGGCCGGGCGTCGACGACCGCCTCGACCAGTGGTCGGCCTACCGGCACCCGGACGGGGTGGTGGTGTTCGTCGCGCAGGGCAGGCAACTCACCGAGACCCGGCCGGAGTTGACGAAGCTGCCGTTCTCCGTGCCGCAGTTGGCGGCCCTCGCGGTCGACGAACGGTTCCACCTGAGGTGACACGGTGACCCGGCCCTGTCGGACCACCCGCCGATAACTCGGAGGCGGGCCGGGCCGCCGGTCCGGCAGCATGATCACATGACGTGGACGCCGGGGCACCGGGGAGAAACCAGCGCGGAGATGAAATCGGCGCTGGAGGCGGCAATCGCGGCGGCCGCCCAGCGTTCCGCCGCTGGCAGGAAGACCGTGGAGCACCTCGCCTTCCTGGTGACCGATGTCGCCGCCAACGCCGACCACGACCTGGGCCGGGCGGCACTGCGGGCGCTGGTTCGTTCCCCGAAAGTGGTGGCCCGGCTCGACGAACGCGCCCGCCAGGTGCCGTGGTGCCTGCCGGAGCAGTCGCCACCGCTCGTTCGGCTGGTGGCCTGTCTGACCCAACCCACTGTCAACCCGCTCGCCGTGGCGATGGCCAGTACCCACCGCGACGGACGCATCCGCGAGCGGGCGGTGGTCTCCATGCTGGATGATCCCGACCCGGATCTGGTGCCGTTTCTGGTGCTGCGCACCGGCGACTGGGTCCGGCAGGTGCGGGACCGGGCCCGCGCTGGCCTCGCGCTACTGCTGGCCGACGACCCCGCCACGTACCTTCCGGCGGCGATGCCGATGGCACTGCTGGTGGACGCCCGGTCGCGGGGCGGCTTCGCCGCCAACCAGGTCACGGCCGCGCTGCTCAGCGCGCCGCCGGCCGTACGCCGGGTGGTCGGCGCCTCCGGCTCCGCGGCCCAGCGGCGGCTGGTCTTCGAGACGGAGGTGGCGCAGCGCTGGCTGCGGATCGACGACCTGGTGGCCGTCGCGGAGTCCGATACCGACGTGCGCATCCGCTCGTTGGCGACCGAGGCCGCCTGCCGGGAAGCGGTGTGGACCGGACGGCTCCCGATCCTGCGGCGGCTCGCCCGCAGCCGCCGGCCGGACGTAGGGGCGATCGCCCTCACCGGCCTGCTGCGGCTCGGAGCGCCGGCCGAGGTGGCCACCCGTCTCGATGACACCGCGTCGCTGGTGCGGGCCATCGCCAGGGAGGCCGCTCGGCGCGTCGGCACCGACGCGCAGGCGCACTACCGGGCGGCGGTCACCGGCCCGGCGCCCACACCGGGTGCTGTCCTCGGCTTCAGCGAGAGTGCTTCGGCGGCCGACGCCCCGCTGCTGAACCGGCTCCTCACCCATCCGGTCGCGACGATCCGCGCCGCGGCCGTACGTGGCCTTCGCCAGTTCGACGCCGTCGACACCGGCCGGGTCCTGCCGTTGCTGACCGATCCCGCACCGTCGGTCGTTCGCGAGGCCACCACGGCGCTGCGACCCGTCGCGGCAACCCTGCCGGCGGAGCTGCCCTGGCAGTTGCTCACCGGAGCACGGGTGGAACTGCGGCGCGCGGGCTATCGGCTGCTCGGCACGGGAGGTGTACCCGTGCGGTTGCGTGCCGCCCTGATCCTGGCCGTCGACCCCGATCCGGGGCTGTCCCAACGCGGTCGTGCCGACGTGACCGGGCTCGTGCGAGACGCCAGCCGTACGACCTGGCGCCGCACGCCGCTGCCCTCTCTCGATGTGACGACGGACCAGCATGCGGACCTTCTCGTGCTGGCCCGGCGCGCGGCGCCCGCCCTCGGGGAGGAGGTCAGCGATCTGCTCGCCGCCTGGCTCACGAGGTCTCCTTAGGCGCGCGCTTCAACCGGCCACGGTCGGGGTGGGGTCCGTCTTCATCGGCGGCAGGGCGCGGTGCTACCGGCCCGGCACAGGGGCGGCCAGAGCATGCAACGGCCCGCAAGATCAGGGCGGAACGTGGCCGACCGGCCCAGGATAGGGGGAGGCAGCCTCTGGCCTGGGCCGGAGGTTGTTGGAGCGGGCGACGGGAATCGAACCCGCACCGTCAGTTTGGAAGGACGAAGATCACCGCACCGAAATGCTCGAATCGCCTGCTCGTGGCAGGGGGACGCGTCACGGCTCGTGCCCGCTCGTGCCCGTCCGGGGCACCCGCTACTGGCACGTGGCTCGGCGGAGGGTAAGTGCGCTTCAACCGAGAAACCGCGGTGCCGGCTAGCTATCCGATCGGAAAGAGGGTTGCGTGGCTGCGCGGGCATTGCCAGCAGGCAACACCGCCGACGAGAGCCGCGGTGGGAGGATGGCTGTGGCCGGACAAACATCCGGGCCAGGTGGTGTCGTGGCCCTCATCGAACTCCTTTTCCTGCAGCAGGTCGGCCAGCTCGACGACGGCATGCTCCAGGTCGTGGGTCGGACGCAGGCTTCCCAGGATGCCCTCCCGCGCTCGCCCCCGCCTACCGAAATGCACGTGTAGGGCGTCGAGGGCGTCCAGGTCCACGCCCAGCGGCTGCACGACGGCGCCGCGCCGGGCGAAGTCTTGCGCCACCCGGCGCACCGCGCGCTCGTAACACTCGAGCGCGCCGAGCACCAGCTCGTCGTAGTCGTCGGCATCCGGCATCCCGCCAAGCTACTGCTGGGCGCCAAGCGTCGGCGTTTCGGCAACGTCCGCAAGCTGCCGTCTGCCCGGTGGCAGGCTCGCTATCTCGGCCCGGACGGCGTCATGCGGACCGCCCCACAGACGTTCGCCACGGAGCGTCTGGCCGAGAAGTGGCTGACGCTGGTGGAGTCGGAGATCATGCGGGGGGAGTGAGTGCCTCCGGAGGCGGGGGAGATCCTGCTGTCCAACTACGGGGACCGCCGGATCAGGGAGCGGCGTCTCGCCCCGCGTACCCGCGAGCTCTACGAGTATCTGTTCGCCCTGCACATCGCCCTGCACATCGCGCCGCACCTGGGCCGCCTCGCCCTGGCCGCCTTCAAGCCGGCCACCATCCGGAGTTGGCGCGGAAAGCTGCTCGGCGGCGGGACTCCGGAGCCGCAGGCGGTCAAGGCGTACTGCCTGCTCCGGGCGATCCTCAACACGGCTGTGCGAGAGGACGAGATCCTTCGGCAGAACCCGTGCCGGATCAAGGGCTACGACCGGTACCACACCCCCGGAGCGGCCCACCGCAACGATCGCTCAGGTCTACGCGCTGGCCGACGCCATGCCGGCCCGCTTCGCTGCGCTGATCGTCGTGGCCGCGCTCTCAGGTCTGCGGTGGGGAGAGCTGGCTGCCCTGCGACGCTGCGACGTCGAGCTGGACGCGGCGACCGTGCGGGTGCCTCGCAAGCTGGCGGCGTTGAAGGACCGTCTGGAATTCGGGCCACCCAAGTCCGCCGCTGGGGTTCGCGTTGTCGCCCTGCCGGCAGCTGCGGTTGAGTCCCTGCGCGAGCACCTGGCCGCGCATGTCGAAGAAGGCCCTGACGCGCTGATCTTCACGGGTGCGAAGGGTGCACCGCTGCGTTCCGGAAACTTCGGGCGGGCCGTCAAGTGGACCAAAACGGTCGACTCGGTGGGCCTGGCTGGCTTTCACTTTCACGACCTGCGGCACACCGGCAACACCCTTGCCGCCGCCTCCGGGGCCAGCACGCGAGAGCTGATGCACCGCCTGGGACACGCGACCATGCGGGCGGCTCTGATCTACCAACACGCCACCAGCGAGCGGGACCGCGAGATCGCCCAGGCGATGGACCGCCGCATCGCCGGACGTGTCCGCCGCCGGCCGTGAATGGCACGCGGATGGCACGCAAGATCCGAAGTAGGGGAGAAGCGAACGGCCCAGGTGCCGCGATCATGCGGTCCACCTGGGCCTTCGTGGTTGGAGCGGGCGACGGGAATCGAACCCGCACCGTCAGTTTGGAAGACTGAAGCTCTGCCATTGAGCTACGCCCGCGCTCCGCCCCGCCGAAACGGGACGCGCCGACAGCGTACCCAATGCCCGTGTCCGGTGCGCAGCCGCGCCACCGCCCCGCGGCGTCGCGGGACACGAGCGTCGTGTGTCGACCGCCCAAGATCCGCACCACTTCGGGGAAATGGCGGTGTCCCGGCTCGCGGATACCCCCACATCCCCGAAGTCGTGCGGATCTTGACGTCGGGCGCGGGCGCGCGGGGCACAAGGTGCGGCCTTTGGGGGATATGTCCGGGTGGGGGACGCCCCGGCACCGCCTGAGGCGCGGCGACGGCATAGACTGCACGTCGCCACGGGGTGTGGCGCAGCTTGGTAGCGCACTCGCTTTGGGAGCGAGGGGCCGTGGGTTCAAATCCCGCCACCCCGACTGTCGTGCGCGTCCGGGTCGCCCCGGGCGCTGCGGGCCGGCCCCGCCGGCTCGCCTACACTCGATGGGCCAATCGAAGGCCCAGAATCAAAACCAAGATCCGTCAAGGAGTACGCCTGTGAAGAGCACCGTCGAGACTCTGAGCCCGACGCGCGTGCGGCTCGCCATCGAGGTGCCGTTCGTCGAGCTCGAGCCGAGCCTCAAGAAGGCGTACCGGGAGATCGGTTCGCAGGTCCAGGTCCCGGGCTTCCGCCGGGGCAAGGTGCCGACCGCGGTGATCGACCAGCGGGTGGGCCGGGGCACCGTCCTCAACGAGGCGGTCCAGGACGCCATCCCGGAGAACATCCTCGCCGCGGTGCGCGAGCACGACCTGAAGACGCTGGGACGTCCCGAGGTCGAGATCACCGAGTTCAACGACGGTGACTCGCTGAACTTCACCGCCGAGGTCGACGTCCGTCCGGAGATCACGCTGCCCGACGCGAGCACCATCGAGGTGACCGTCGACGAGCTGCAGATCGACGAGAGCGAGATCGACGAGCAGGTGAAGAACCTGCGCGAGCGGTTCGCCACCCTCAAGACCGTCGAGCGCGCCGCCGCCGAGGGCGACTACGTGCAGATCGACCTGAACGCCACCGTCGACGGCGAGGACGTGCCGGGCGGCCAGGCCAGCAACATCTCCCACGAGGTGGGCAGCAAGCAGCTCCTGCCGGGGCTGGACGAGGCCGTGGTCGGTCTCGCCGCCGGCGACAGCACCACCTTCACCACCCAGCTGGTCGGCGGCGACTTCGCCGGCCGGGACGCCGACGTGGCGGTGACCGTGCGCACGGTCAAGGAGAAGGAGCTGCCGGAGCTGAACGACGAGTTCGCCCAGATGGCCAGCGAGTTCGACACGATCGAGGAGCTGCGCGGCGACCTGCGGGCGCGGGTCACGCAGGGCAAGCAGGTCGAGCAGATCTACGCGGCCCGGGACAAGGCGCTGGCGCAGCTGGTCGAGGCCGCCGAGGTGCCGGCGCCGGAGGGTGTCGTCCGCGAGGAGGTCGCGAGCCGCAAGCAGGCGATGGTCGACCAGCTGGAGCGGATCGGCGCCTCGCTTGAGGAGTACCTGGCGGCCGAGGAGAAGACCGAGGAGCAGATCGACGCCGAGCTGACCGAGGCGGCGACCGAGGGCGTCAAGGTGCAGCTCCTGCTGGACACGCTGGCCGACGCCGAGGACGTGCAGGTCTCCGACGACGAGTTCGGGCACGAGATCGTGCACCGGGCGCAGCGCGCCGGGATGGCCCCGCAGCAGTACTACGACCAGCTGGTGCGCTCCGGCGCGGCCGCCGCGGTCTTCGGTGACGTGCGGCGGGGCAAGGCGCTCGCGGCCGTCATGGAGCGGATCACGATCAAGGACTCGGCCGGCAACGAGGTCACCCTGGACGCGCTGCGCGCCGCCAACGAGGCGGAGCACAACCACGAGCACTGATCGTCGGGTGCGGCCGCCGTCCGCCGCTGCGCGGTGCACGGCGGCCGAATCCTTTCCGGGGTACGCCCGGACGCCCGCGCCGCGGGTGCGCCTGACACAGCTGCGCTGAGAGCGAACAGTGCCCCGACCGGGGCTCTGCCGCCCCGTACAGCGGTTAGTGTCGGGAAAGACGGTACGGAGAGCGAAGGGCTGCCATGACCGACATGCACATCCCCAAGAAGTCGCTCCGGGCGATTGACGCGCGCGGTGGCGACTCCATTGGCAACCTCGACGACTCGGTCTACAACCGGTTGCTCAAGGAACGCATCATCTTCCTGGGCAGTGAGGTGACCGACCAGGTCGCCAACCGCATCTGCGCGCAGCTGCTGCTGCTCGCCGCGGAGGACCCGGACCGCGACATCAACCTGTGGATCAACTCGCCGGGTGGCTCGGTCTACTCCGGCATGGCGATCTACGACACCATGCAGTTCATCGACAACGACGTGTCGACAGTGGCGATGGGCATGGCTGCCTCGATGGGTCAGCTGCTGCTCTGCGCGGGCACCAAGGGCAAGCGTTACGCCCTGCCGCACGCTCGGATCATGATGCATCAGCCGTCCGGTGGTCTGGGCGGCACGGCGTCCGACATCGCCATCCAGGCGGAGCAGATGCTCTACACGAAGCGGATGTTCCAGGAGCGCGTCGCCCACCACACCGGCCAGAGCCAGTCGCAGATCGAGGCCGACTCGGACCGGGACCGTTGGTTCACCGCCCAGGAGGCCATGGACTACGGCTTCATCGACAAGGTGATCATCGGGGCCGCTCAGGTTCCGGATGGCGCCGGGACCCTGAGCTGAGGAGCTGACGATGACCGATCTGAGCTTGCCGCCCCAGTTCGCGGCCGTGCACAACCGCTACGTGCTGCCGTCGTTCGTCGAGCGCACGTCGTACGGGGTCAAGGAGTCGAACCCGTACAACAAGCTCTTCGAGGACCGGATCATCTTCCTCGGTGTCCAGGTGGACGACGCGTCGGCCAACGACGTGATGGCCCAGCTGCTGACGCTGGAGGGCACCGACCCGGACCGCGACATCATCATGTACATCAACTCGCCGGGTGGCTCGTTCACCGCGATGACGGCGATCTACGACACCATGCAGTACGTCCGTCCGGACATCTCGACGGTCTGCCTCGGGCAGGCCGCCAGCGCGGCGGCGGTGCTGCTGTCGGCGGGTACGCCGGGTAAGCGGATGGCCCTGCCGAACTCGCGGATCATCATCCACCAGCCGGCCACCGAGGGTGGCTACGGGCAGGGCTCGGACATCGAGATCCAGGCTCGGGAGATCCTGCGGATGCGGACGCAGTTGGAGGACATGCTGTCCCGCCACTGCAACCGCCCGATCGAGCAGGTCCGCAAGGACATCGACCGTGACAAGATCATGACGGCCGAGGAGTCCAAGGAGTACGGGCTGGTGGACACGATCCTGACCAGCCGCAAGAAGGGTCTGCTGGCTGCCAACGCGGCCAGCTGAGTCAGTACCGGGTCAGGGGTTGGCCGGGGCGTTGGTTCCCGGCCGACCTCTGACACACCCGTTTTGGGGGTCGGAGAATGTCCCGCCAGCGGGTAACGTCGGGTCCGTACCGCTTCGCCGGTTGGGCCGGTGTGGCGAACCAAGCCGGGCGGCGCGCAGCGTCCGCAGGTCAGGGCCGGGTCTCCGGCCGATGAGTGCAGGGAGAACGTAGGTGGCACGGATCGGTGACGGCGGCGACCTACTGAAATGCTCCTTCTGCGGCAAGTCGCAGAAGCAGGTGAAGAAGCTCATCGCGGGCCCTGGGGTCTACATCTGCGACGAGTGCATCGATCTCTGTAACGAGATCATCGAAGAGGAGTTGGCCGAGTCCGGCGAGGTGAAGTGGGAAGAGCTTCCCAAGCCGATGGAGATCTGCCAGTTCCTCGACAACTACGTCGTCGGGCAGGATCAGGCCAAGAAGGCGCTCGCGGTAGCGGTCTACAACCACTACAAGCGCATCCAGGCCGAGGCGGCCGGCGCGCCGGGCTCCGGCAGTGACGCGGTCGAGCTGGCCAAGTCCAACATCCTGCTGCTCGGGCCGACCGGGTGCGGCAAGACCCACCTGGCGCAGACGCTCGCCCGGATGTTGAACGTCCCGTTCGCCATAGCCGACGCCACGGCGCTGACCGAGGCGGGCTACGTCGGTGAGGATGTGGAGAACATCCTCCTCAAGCTGATCCAGGCCGCGGACTATGACATCAAGCGCGCCGAGACCGGCATCATCTACATCGACGAGGTCGACAAGATCGCCCGCAAGTCGGAGAATCCGTCGATCACACGGGACGTCTCCGGCGAGGGTGTGCAGCAGGCGCTGCTCAAGATGCTGGAAGGCACGGTGGCCAACGTGCCGCCGCAGGGTGGTCGTAAGCACCCGCACCAGGAGTTCATCCAGATCGACACCACAAACGTGCTGTTCATCTGTGGTGGTGCGTTCGCCGGTCTGGATCAGATCATCGAGTCCCGCACCGGCCAGGGCGGCACCGGTTTCGGCGCACGGCTCCGGTCGGTGTCCGACCGGTCGACCGATGACATCTTCAGCCAGGTCATGCCGGAAGACATGCTCAAGTTCGGCCTGATCCCCGAGTTCGTCGGCCGGCTCCCGGTGATCACCAATGTGCGCAGCCTGGACCGCAGCGCCCTGGTGCGCATCCTCACCGAGCCGCGCAACGCGCTGGTCCGGCAGTACCAGCGGCTCTTCGAGCTGGACGGGGTCGAGCTGGAGTTCGACGAGCCGGCGTTGGAGGCGATCGCCGACCAGGCGATGCTGCGGGGCACGGGTGCCCGTGGTCTGCGGGCCATCATCGAGGAGGTTCTGCTCTCCGCGATGTTCGAGGTCCCGAGCAACCCCGACGCCGCCCGGGTGCTGATCACCCGCGAGGTGGTCCTGGAGAACGTCAACCCGACAATCGTTCCGCGCGAGTTCACCGGGCGTCGGGCCCGGCGGGACCGCGAGGAGAAGTCCGCCTGATCTTCCGCGCGTCCACGCCGGCCGTTCGCTACTGACGCGGCCGGCGTGACCGTGTTCGGCGGTCCCACTCGCCCGACGGGGTGACCGTCACCATCATCAGCCGGGCCGGTTCCGCGGCGTCGTTGCGGTAGCCGTGCTCCCGGTCGGCGTGGAACTCGATCGTGTCACCGGCCCGGACGGCGTGATCCTGCCCATCGACGTGGACGACCACCGCGCCGGCGAGGACGTGCAGCACCTCGCGGGTGCCGCGCGGGTGGTCGGAGGAGCGGTGTCCTTCCCCCGGCTCCAGCCGCCAGTCCCAGAGCTCGACCAGGTCGGGCTCGCCCAGCCCGCTCAGCAGGTGGCCGGTGCCGCCGTGTTCCCCGTGCCAGAGCACGGGCGCCTCGGCCGTGGAGCTGATCCGCACCGTCCGCTCCTCGTCCGGCTCGACCAGTCGGGCGATGTTGACGCCGAACGCGTCAGCGACCCGGCACAGCGTGCCGACGCTGGGGTTGGTGCGGGCGCTCTCGATCTGCACGAGCATCGCCTTGCTCACCCCGGAGCGGCCGGCCAGTTCCTCGAAGGACCAGCCCCGGGCGGCGCGCAGTTCCCGTACCTGCCGGGCGACGGCGGCGGTCACCGCGGCCACCCGGCCACGTGTGTCGGTCATCAAACTATCCTTCACGGTCACTATTGTGGTACGACAGTGGCATGCTACCCATTCTCCTGGCCGCGGTGTCCGCGATTGCCTTCGGCACCGCCGACTTCTCCGGCGGCAAGGCGTCCCGCCGGGCGGACCCGATCGCGGTGACCGTGGTCTCCCAACTGCTGAGCGTCCCCCTGCTGGTCGCTCTGGTGCTGGTGGTGCCCGGGACCCCGAACCTCGCCGACATCGCCTGGGGGCTGTTCGCCGGGGTGGCCGGCGCTGGCGGCGTCATGCTGCTCTACCGGGCGCTCGCCGGCGGAATGATGGCCGTGGTGGCGCCGGTCACCGCGATCACCGCCGCGGTGGTGCCGATCGTCGCCGGCCTGTTCACGTCGAGCTTCCCCGGCGCGTTGGCGCTCACCGGCGCCGGCCTCGCCGTGGTGGCGATCGCCCTGGTCAGCCTGGGTGAAGGGGGCCGCGGTCCGGGCGCTCCCGCGCGGCTGGTGGGTCTGGCCCTCGCTGCCGGCGCGCTCTTCGGCGTCTTCTTCACACTGCTCGGCCAGGCCAGCGAGAGTGCCGGCATGTGGCCGGTGGCGGCGGTCCGGGCCAGCTCGATCGCCTTCGGCCTGATCCTCGCCGCCGGCACCGGGGTGCGGCTCCGGCTCGACCGGCGGGTGCTGGGTTGGGCGGCCGTCGCCGGTCTGCTCGACAGCGCCGCCAACGCGCTCTTCATGGCCGCCGCCGCGCGTGGTCATCTCAGCATCGTGGCGGCGATCGCCGCGCTCTACCCCGCCAGCACGGTGCTGCTCGCGCTCGCCGTCGACCGGGAACGCCTACGGCCGGTCCAGATCGCCGGCCTCGGGTTCGCCGCGGGGGCGCTGGTGCTGGCCAGCATCTGACGCTGTCCGCGCCGGCCGTCCCGGCCGTACTCTGGGCCTATGCGCGTCGCCGTCTGCCAGCTCAACGCCCGGGATGACCGCAAGGCCAACCTGGCCGCCGCGGAGGTGCTGCTGGAACGCGCCGCCGACGGCGGGGCGGACCTCGCCATCCTTCCGGAGTACGTGGACTATCTCGGCCCCGCGGCCGGCCTGCCCGAACCGGAGCCGGTCGACGGCGAGGTGGGCAGCTTCTTCGCGGGGGTCGCCCGGCGGCTGGGCATGTGGGTGCTGGCCGGGTCGTTCCACGAGGCCGGCCCGGACCCGGAGCACACCTGGAACACGTCGCTGGTCTTCGACCGTGCCGGCAGCCTGGCCGCGAGCTACCGCAAGATCCATTTGTACGACGTGGAGATCCCGGGCCGGGTCTCCTACCGGGAGTCGGCGAGCGTCGCGCCCGGCGTCCAACCCGTCGTCGTGGACGTTGAGGGTCTCCGGGTCGGGCTGTCGATCTGCTACGACCTGCGCTTCCCGGAGCTGTACCGGCGGCTCGCCACCGAGGGCGGCGCCCAACTGCTGGTGGTGCCGGCGGCGTTCATGCTGCACACCGGGCGGGACCACTGGGAGGTCCTGTTGCGGGCCCGCGCCATCGAGAACCAGTGTTTCGTGGCGGCAGCCGGTCAGACGGGCGACCACGAGCCCGGCCGCACGTGCTTCGGGCGCAGCATGGTGGTCGACCCGTGGGGGACGGTCCTCACGCAACTGCCGGACGGCCCCGGCGTTGCCGTCGCCGACCTGGACCTCGCCCGCCTCGCTGCCATCCGGGCCGAGCTGCCCAGCCTGGCCAACCGCCGGCTCTGAGCGCTCAGCCCTCCAACAGGACGCCGATCGTCGCGAAGCCGGCGATGACCACGGCGGTGACCAGCAGAGCGGTTGTCATCCGGGATCTGCCCCGACGGGCCAGCCGTCCCACCGAGAGCACGAGGACCACGAGCACGACCGCGCCGATCACCAGTTGCCAGAACGGCAGGAGGACGCCGAGCAGCGCTTCCTCGGCAAACACCGTGGCGCCCAGCCCGGACTCATCCATGCCTGACACTCTGGCACGCCGACGCGCGCGGCGTCGCCGACCGCGGGGTGCAGACCGCGCCGATCCGCTCGACCAAACCAGTGATGAACCCTGATTTGCCTTCTCCCGGCGGTCCGCGTAACTTTCTCTCTGCACGGGGGAGGCCGGACAAACCGGCCGAGAACGGGCACCGGGCTCGTGGCGGAAACGCCGAGCGAGACCGAGGATCGGGCGGTGCGGGACACCCCGGCAACGGGGTTGCGAACGCGAAGCCGACCGGGTAGAGTTCTGAAGCCGGCAGGAGCCGGGCGGAGAGCCGCGAAGCGGTGATCGGCCGGTCTGCGGCTTTCCACGACAGAAACGACCGCCGGGTACGGCGTGCGTCATCGTGGGTCCGGACGAACCAGATTGATCGCCTCGGATACGAGGTTGACAACGAAAGTTCGACCAAGTAGGTTTGAGCGGTTGCCCCGAAACGGGGTTCCACGGAATGTGGAGCTTCTGATCGGTGTGTGGTTGTTCTTTGAGAACTCAACAGGGTGCTTGTAAAGCCAGTGCCAATTATGATTTATACCCCGGATTGGTCGAGCCTT
>NZ_JBIAKN010000015.1:0-82688 GCF_042872475.1 Micromonospora sp. NPDC005252
GCGCTGCTGCCCACGCCGAGCGACCACGATCGTGCAGGCCATCCTCGTTCTCCACCGCGTCGAAGCCAACCGCTACGCAGGATGAAAAGGGCTCAGGGGTTCTCCGCCGCCGTCTACCTCACCAGCTCAGGGCTAGTCGTCATTTGCCTGTCCAACCACACCGATATCGCCGCCGACCACGTGGCCGCCGCCGCACTTGCTGACCTAACCCACGACTCCAACGTCGATCCGGGTCAGATCCTGTCTCGTGCGCTGTCCAGCAGTTCGGCTCCCAAGGTCACCTCCCCGGGCGGCGTAGACCTCCAAGCGCCCCACATCACGCTCGGTACCTACACGTGCGCCGAGGTGCCCGGCTCGGTACGCCTGACCCGCTGTGCCGGCTCGCTGTTCTTGTGGCGTCGGGGAACCCTCGACCGCCTTACCTGCACCGGGTCCACCTACGTTGCGGACGGCCTCACGCTGACCCTCGATACCTCTTCGGCGGATGAGGATGTGCCAGGGCCGAATGGCTTCGTTCTTGATCTCGATCGCGCACCAGGGCTGCGCTATCGACGACGGCCCGACTGACCGACTACACCATTACAACGTCGGTGGTTCTCAAACCTCCCGCTCCGGCGCGGGGCGCCATAGCCGGCCGTTCTCAGCCGGGTTTGATGACGCCCAATCGGCAGGTCGTGTGCGTGGCTGACGGTCGGCTTACTCGGCTTGCTGCGCCCCACCTTCCGGATCAGCGAGATCGAACGTCCTGAACCCGCCCGGCGGCAGGCATTCGCCCATTAGCGCCATGTTCTCCAGGTGATTGCGCGTGAAGATCTCGGTGTAGACCATCCGGTCGTGGAGCGACTGCCGCCTGCCATCCAATCGGTAGCCGGCCCATGCCTGGATCTCCGGCGCGATGGCGACGCCCGTCAAGTCCGCCGTGATCTCCCGGGGCCGCAGCGGTCGGCTGGCCGTGAAGCGCCCGACCACCAGTTCCAGCTCAATATGGCTGTACGGCTCCACGGCCTCGTCAAATTTGATGGTGACGCCGCTCGGCGGCGCAATCCGGATGCGGTGCTCATCAACACGGCCGAGCCCGACGTGGAGCACTCGGTGGCGGTCCTTCCGGGCCAGCTCGTTGACCCACCAGGTCAGGTTGCTCTCAGGACCCCATGGGGACTGGTAAGGCTGCGACTTCTCAAGCGCCTCAATGATGTGCATCGGCAACATCGCGAGGCGTTTTGCTTGGCGACTGAACTCGGCCGTAGTCGAGCAGACCGGGTATTGGATACGCTCGGCCTGCGGCGGGGGATTCTGGCCCGTGATCGCGGAGGCCAAGGCGTAGATCGCGTTGTCGAGCGACGCCCGCAGCGCTGCCAGCCACTCGGAGAAGATCAGGGCCAGCTCGACCGGCGCTGGCTCGCGCATGACTGCCAGGATCTCCAGCGTGCAGGCATCGACGTTCCGGACATCGATGTCCCACGGATGCACCGAGATGTACTTCGCCCAGCACTCAGCGAACTCCTGGCGCTTGACGGACACGCGGTCGAGTCGCGCGAAGGCGAGATCGTAAAGCTCCTGCATAGGCGCTACGCCAGCTTCTCGAGGAGTAGGCGCAGTCTCTTGGCGCCCCTGTCGGAGATGCCCTGCGACATGACATAGGACGCCGCTTGCTCTGGTGCGAGGCGGCCGGACTGGACATGGTGCCCGAGGTGAGTGCGAACGTGCTGCTTCTCGTGCGGCCCAGTCCAACCGTTATTGCCGCCGAAGGACGCCGCGTGATCGAGATCGGCCTTGACGTCGTCCGGGATGCTGCTCGTGTTCGTACTTCCGTCGAGCAGGTTGATGGCTTCCACCCCCGCCGCCCATTCAGCAAGCGGGAAGCTGACCGTCTCCACGACTGCGAGCGAGTAGCCGCGGGCGAGATCGAGCGCGAGCTTTAGCGTTCGCTCGTCCGGCACGTAGGCCAGCACAGGACCGCGATCGAACCGTTGCTTGCCCTGCGGCGTGGTCTGACCGCCACGGCGAGCAATCGCCTCTAGGCATCCGATGCCGACGCCGTTCTGGAAGGTGTTGGTCACCAGGAGTGGGGCTACCCCTTCGGCCTTGCTGCGCTCCCAGATCCATTCCGCAGCAAGGTCTGCGGCGTCCTCCCATGGTCGCTCCGGGTCGTCATCGGGTACCCAGGCTGCCGCTCGTAGGTACGTCGAGGGGTGCAGCTCGACCACCGGCCACCACCTCTCGAATCGTCGGACTACTGCATCGAGCATCCCACGCGTCACCGACAGGGCTGAGGCGACGAGCTTGCGTCAGCCGAGTCTCCTGCACCATTCCGCGAGGTGGCTCAGGCTCCGGCATCTGTCCGCAGATGCAGAGATGACCGGGAGTCAGCGGGTCTGTCTGTGGTGCCGCCCGCCTCGCCGGTGCCTGGTGGCCTCGCGAGTAGCCCGGTAGGTTCAGCTGTCGAGCACTTTCACTTCATCGATTGGGGATGCCGGCCACGTGTCGCAGATCGAGAAGATCGCCGTTGAACTTCGCGCGATGATGACCGGAGTCGAACGTGCACAGGGGTTGGCGACCGCCGCTGACAGTCAGGCACAGGAGGTGGCGTTGCGGGCCGCGGGCGCGGGCTTCGTCGCCGTGGCGACGGGTGTGGCTCGGGTGCGTAACGCGATCACGGGCATCCAGGGCGGCCTGGGAAGTCTTGCCGGTTCGATCGGTGAGGCGACGAAGGCGACTGCGGCGGTGCCGAACGAGGCCACCCCGCAGGAGACGATCGCCGGGTTGGCGCCCGTGCAGAGCGCCGTGGACGCCGCCCGTGACGCGGCGGCCGGGGTCATCACCGGAGTCGGTGAGGCGCAGCAGCTCGTCGCCGTGGTCCTGCAGGGTGGACAGCCCGGGCCGCTGTTGCAGGCGTTGGAGGCCATCAAGCAGGTCCTGGTGCTGATTGTTCAGCGCACTGGCGGGGCCCGGCAGGCCGTTGAGGCGGCGATCGCGCAGGCCCGGCAGTTGGGGTCGTCGGGAAACTGACGGGGGCTGGCGGTCACTCACCGGCCAGCCCTACCCCTTTCGCGCACGGCGATTCACCTTCGGCACCTCATGCCGCCGGCGACACTACGTCCGCTGACCAGGACCTCGGCGCACGCTGGACCAGGCAGCCGACCGGGGTCCCGGGTGGGACGCCGAGCGGCGGCGGACCAGCAGCGCGTACTCCCACTTGAGCATGGCGTCATTCTCACCCCGGCCCGGCCCTCCGGCACGGATCAATCCTCGGCGATCCGCCCGGCGTCGACCCGCAGCCGACGGTTCGTCTCGATGGCGGCCAGCATCCGCCGGTCGTGGGTGACCAGCAGCAGCGTGCCGGGGTAGCTGGCCAGCGCCGATTCGAGCTGCTCGATGGCGGGCAGGTCGAGGTGGTTGGTGGGTTCGTCGAGCACCAGCAGGTTGACCCCGCGCCCCTGGAGCAGGGCCAGCGCCGCGCGGGTCCGCTCGCCGGGGGAGAGGGTCGCCGCCGGCCGCGGCACGTGCGCCGCCCGCAGCCCGAACTTGGCCAGCAGGGTCCGCGCGTCCGCCGGCGACAGATGCGGTACGGCCGCGTGGAACGCGTCGATCAGCGGCGCGTCGCCGAGGAACAGTCCCCGAGCCTGGTCCACCTCGCCGACCACTACGCCCGGCCCGAGCGAGGCGGTGCCCTCGTCAAGCGGCAGCCGCCCGAGCAGTGCGGCCAGCAGGGTGGACTTGCCCGAACCGTTCGCCCCGGTCACCGCGACCCGGTCCGCCCAGTCGATCTGGAGGTCGACCGGCCCGAGGGTGAAGCCTCCCCGGCGTACCACCGCATGTCGCAGGGTGGCCACGACGGCGCCGGCGCGGGGCGCGGCGGCGATCTCCATCCGCAGCTCCCACTCCTTGCGGGGCTCCTCGACCACGTCGAGCCGTTCGATCAGCCGCTCGGTCTGCTTGGCCTTGGCGGCCTGCTTCTCGCTCGCCTCGCTGCGGAACTTGCGGCCGATCTTGTCGTTGTCGGTGGCCTTGCGGCGGGCGTTCTTCACGCCCTTGTCCATCCAGCCGCGCTGGGTGCGGGCCCGCGCCTCCAGGCCGGCCTTGGTGTCGGCGTACTCCTCGAAGTCGGCGCGGGCGTGCCGCCGCGCCACCTCGCGCTCCTCCAGATAGGCCGCGTAACCGCCGCCGTAGTGGTGCACCTGCTGCTGCGGCAGGTCCAGCTCCACCACCCGGGTCACGGTGCGGGTGAGGAACTCCCGGTCGTGGCTGACCAGCACCGTGCCGGCCCGCAACCCGGTGACGAACTCCTCCAGCCGCTCCAGGCCGGCCAGGTCCAGGTCGTTGGTCGGCTCGTCGAGCAGGAACACGTCGTACCGGCTGAGCAGCAGCGACGCCAGCCCGGCGCGGGCGGCCTGACCGCCGGAGAGCCCGGTCGTCGGGTGGTCCAGGTCGACCGCGAGCCCGAGGTCGGCGCTCACCTGCTCGGCGCGTTCGTCCAGGTCCGCGCCGCCGAGGGCGAGCCAGCGCTCCAGCGCGTCGGCGTACGCGTCGTCGGCGCCCGCCGTCCCGGCGGTCAGCGCCTCGGTGGCCGCGTCCAGCGCCGCCTGGGCGGCGGTCACCCCGGTCCGGCGGGCCAGGAAGTCGCGTACGGTCTCGCCCGGTCGCCGTTCCGGCTCCTGCGGCAGGTGCCCGACGCTCGCGGTGGGCGGGCTGAGTCGCACGCTGCCGGCCTCGACCGGCAACAATCCGGCGAGGGTACGCAGCAGCGTCGACTTGCCGGCCCCGTTCGGCCCGACCAGGCCGACCACGTCGCCCGGGGCGACGACCAGGTCCAACCCGGAGAAGAGTGGGCGGTCCCCGTGCCCGGCGGCCAGGTCCTTGACGATCATCGTGGCGCTCATCAGGACGGCAGCCTATCCGGCTGCTCGCATAAGGGCCGACGGCAGCGGGCAGACTCAACGGCGTGGTGACCACTCTGGCGATCGACTGCGGTGGCGGGGGCATCAAGGCGTCGGTCCTCGACGAGGCCGGCACGATGCGCGCCCGGCCGCTGCGGGTGCCGACCCCGTACCCGCTGCCTCCCGCCCTGTTCGTCCGGACCCTGCTGGAGCTGGGCGGGCGGCTGCCCACGGCGGACCGGCTGACGGTCGGCGTACCCGGGATGATCCGGCACGGCGTGGTGGTGGCCACCCCGCACTACGTCACCCGCAGCGGCCCCCGCTCCCGCATCGACCCGGACCTGCTGGCCGAGTGGTCCGGCTGGGACGCGCGAGGCGCGCTCGCCGACGCGTTCGGGGTGCCCGCGCTGGTGCTCAACGACGCCGAGGTGCACGGAGCGGGTGTGGTCGCCGGCACCGGCTGTGAACTGGTGTTGACCCTGGGAACCGGGCTGGGCAGCGCCCTCTTCGACGGCGGTGTGCTCGCACCGCACCTGGAGCTGTCGCACGCGCCGGTGCGCTGGGGCACCACCTACGACACGTACGTGGGTGAGCCGGAGCGTCGGCGGCTCGGCGACGCCTTCTGGTCCCGGCGGATCCGGCAGGTGGTGGATGGGCTGCGCCCGGTGTTCCGGTGGGACCGGCTCTACCTGGGCGGGGGCAACTCCCGGCTGATCCGGCCGGAGCAGCTGGCCCGGATGGGCGACGATGTGGTGGTGGTGCCGAACACGGCCGGGATCGTCGGCGGCGTCCGCGCCTGGGAGCTGGCCGCCGGCCGCCGGGACGCTCGCGCCTGACCCTATTTCCACCCGGGGAACAGTCGCCAAACGTCGAGTGTTGTGCCAGCGTCGGAACAGGTGACGGCGCGACCCGAGGAGGTGGGCAGATGGATCTTCTGGCGGACTACCGGCGGGCGACCATGTTCTTCGAAACCGGTGACCCGAGCCGAGCGGCCCGACTGCTGGAGCCGATCGTCGACGCCGAACCCAGCAACGCCGCTGTCCGGCAGCTGCTGGCCCGGGCGTACTTCCAGTCGGCCCAGCTCAACCGGGCCGAGGAGCAGCTGCGGGAGCTCGTCGACCGGGACCCGAGTGACCACTACGCGCACCACGTGCTGGGCCGGACGTTGGAGCGGCTGAACCGGCACACCGACGCGCTGCGGCACCTGCGGATCGCCGCAGCGATGTACGCGGCCAACGACGACTACCGGATCGCGCTGCAGCGGGTGGAGACCCGAGTGGGCGGCACGCGCTGAGCGGAGACCTGGTGATGAGCAAGGGGCGGTCCTGCGGACCGCCCCTTCGTCGTCCGGCGGCCGGGCCGACGGGCGTGCCTAGGATGGCGGACATGGGACCTGACCGGCCGGGGGCTGCGGCATGAAGCTCAAGCTGGACCTGCACGACATCTTCAACAAGGGCCAGGACATCGACCGCGCGCTGCGCGGGATCATGGACGAGGCGGTGGCGAAGAAGGCCACCCTCGTGGAGATCATCCCGGGCAAGGGGTCGGGGCAGCTCAAGAAGCGGGTGCTGCGGTTCCTCGACCAGAAGGACGTCAAGCAGCTCTACCACCGGGTGGAGAAGGACTCCAAGAACTTCGGCCGCCTCTTCGTCCACTTCCGCTGGAAGTAGCGACGGCATGCGCCCTGACCTGCGGCTGAGGTCTTTGGCGGCGGGTCCGAAACAAGATCATGCCGTCTCCAGGCCGTTGCCGGGCTCGGGAGCGTCGTCCGGGTCCTGGTCCTCGCCTAGCGCCTTGTCGATGACGCGGCGGGTGCGGTCCTCGCTCGTCGGCAGCAGGTGGCTCACGACGAACTAGAGGATCTGCAGATCCACCAATCAGTGCGGCTTCGCATTGACCACGGTTTCCGGCGTCGGGGCTCGCCCTGCATCGGCTGAAGTGGTATCCGACGCGGCCCGGCTTCCTTGCGGGAGCCGGGCCTTTCGCGTTGATCAGGCTGCTGTCAGCTTCCGTACGACATATTGGTTGAGGCTCAGTCCATCCTCGGCGGCATGGGTTGCCAGCTCGCGGTGCAGGCTTTCTCCGACGCGGACATTGAACTTGCCTGAGTAGCTACGTTCGGCGAATGGCTCCGGCACCTCCTCGCCTTGCTGCTCCATGTCCGCGATCACCTCACGCAGTAGCTGTTCGAGTCCCTGCAGGGCCTCGATTTGAGAGGAAGCCAGCCACGAAAGGGAAGGAAACTCAGCGCAGGTGGCGACGAACTCGTTGTCCTGGGCCGACCATGTAACGCGGTAGGTATAGTGAGTTACCTCTGGATCGGCAACGGTCTGCATCACATGGCCTCCTTCTTCTCGATCGCCTTTAGCACTTGCCGTACCTGGTATGCCTTTGCCTTGCCTCTATCGTCTTGAATATTCACGCGCGGGTCCCCCGCCCGCGGCATCTTGAAAACTGCGTGGGAAGTCCCGTCTTGTCGGGGCTCCCCGAAGTAGTGCTTGCAGACCCTCTTGAGATCGTTGTAGGCGATGTTCTGCGGGTTGCTTCGCATCGCTTCTATGATCTTGTTTACCGAGGGCACGCCTCGATGGTACTACCTGTGGTACCAGGTGGCAACGCTGCCGCGTGCACGCCTACCCGCAGCACGCCTAGGCATGCTGCGGCCAGTTCTTCCGGCTGTGCCAGGGAGGGCGGGGCCTCTGGCGGGGTCCTCCGGCACTCCGGGATGTGACGCCATCCCGACCACCTCCGTCCGGGCAGGCCCCACCCACTCCACCGAGGCGCGGACGAAGGCCGACGGGATGGCTAGGGGCGATCGGATGTGGCCGGGGTGGCTGGACTGGACGGCCGAGGACGCTGAGTTGGGGCAACTTGATGCTGGTTTGACTCAACTTTGATCGCTGTGCGTAGCCTGCCAAACAAGCTTTCCTCTGTCGGAATGCCAATCGCAATCTCGTCCTTCGGAAGCATCCCCGGCAAAGATCAATGCCGCTGGAAGTAGCGGCTGTCGTCTGATCAGCCGCCGGGCAGATCGGGCGGCGGCGTTGGTGCCACGGTGACGAGCCGGGCCGTCGGTTCCAGGTTGGCACAGAGATTCCGGGGGAAGGCAGGCGCGGCCTCGCGGACCGCGTCGCACCCACCCGACGTGGTTCGGGCGACAATCGACCATCCGGCCGGCTCGTTACGCAGGAAGTAGCGCCGCACGGCGGTGTTCACCTCGCACCCAGGGCGTGGCTCGGCGCCGCACGAAGTCGGGTCGTCGGCCACCGTCATGACCAGCCATGTCCCGTCGCAGGCTTCGACGTGACCCTGCGAGTGGCGGGACACGTCCATCCCGCGTACGGCCGCGCGCGTCCAGGTCGGGTCGCAGCGGTCCTTCGGTGGGTTGCAACCCAGGTTCTCGTCACACCGGGTGTAGGCGCCGTTCTTCAGCGCCCACGTCTTCTGGTTGAGCGACAGCGGACGGTCGCCGATCGGCTCCGCCGACGTGAGGGTCACCTCGGCGGGCGCGAAGGTCGGGCAGGCGCCGAACGTGTCCGACTCGGCCGATTCCTGCACGATGTTGGCGAAGATGACGCCGTTCTCCTCCTCGTGGTGGCCGACCTGGACGTTGCGCGAGCAGCCGTCGCGACCGGCGAGCGCCTTGACGTGCACGGTGACCGCCCGGTCGCCCGGACCGGGGGTCACGCCGCTCACCTCGGCCTCGTAGGTGCCCCACACGGCGGAGCCGTCTCCGGGCCTTGTCTGGGGAGCCGCGCAGGCAGCCACTCCCGGCACCGCGGCAGTCAGCAGGCAGAGAACGGTGGCGAGCCGGCGCATGGGTGGCATTCTGCCCGGCCGTGCCACATTTGGTGGCCCCGCGAGTCAGGCGTCGGTGCGGGAGGTGTGCACGACCGGGCGACGGGACCAGCACTGTGGGCGCTGCCGTACGGCCAGCTCCAGAGCGAGGTGGTCGGACTCGATCATTTCCCGGGCTATTCGACGCGCCATCTCCAGGCGGTCGACGTACGCGTCAAGATCGGTCGGGCCGGCGCCAGCCATAATCGAACTCCTCGTCCGCATTCGAACTACTCGCATCATCCACCGGGCCGGGAGTCGTCACCATTCCCCGATCGGTGGAATCGACCCGCCGTACGGCCCTGTGTGACGTACCCCTGGTGGGGCCGATGGTAACGGCGCATCCGCCACCCCGCCCTTGAACTGCGGAAGTGTTCACGACATGCGCTGCGGTCAATGGTGCGATGCGGGTTTGCCGCCAGTGGCTACATTGCACCGTGCGCGGGTCGGGGGCGCGACTTGTCCGGTGAGGGATCTTCGATACGGGAGGACCGCCGTGCGGCAACCGAGCAGAACCGATCCGTTGTTCGTGGCCGTCGTGTCCGCGGCGATCACCCGGGCAGACGTCGCCGGACTCGTGGCGGGGCGGATCGCCGCCGTCCGGGTGCCGGGGCTGCTGCCCGCCGCCCGCTGCCACGCGATCACCGCCGCACTCGCCGACGCGGAGATGGACCGTTACGACGAGAGCCGGGTGTTTCCCGTCGTCGCCAAGTTCGGCCCGGCCATCAACGATCACCGGGACGGCGGCGACCTGCGCGACGACTACTGGGAGGCGGCTCGTGCCGCCGAGAAGGGCTGGTCCACGCTGGGTCTGCCGGACGCGCCGCGCGAGCTGTGCCTGGCCGCGTTCCGGTCGGCCTGGCCGGATGTGGCACCCGGGCGGCGGCAGCGGCGGGAGATGCACGTCGGCATCGTCCGCGAGATCAACGCCGGCCTGCAGATGCACTTCGACGACGCGGTCCGGGAGTACGCCGGCCGGCTGCTCGACGCGGAGGTGGTGGCCCAGTTGGCGTTCAACATCTACGTCCGGGTGCCGCCCGTCGGCGGTGAGACGGTGCTGTGGCGTCGCCGGTGGCAGCCGAGCGACGAGGACCTGCGGATTCCCGGCGGGTACGGCTATCACGAGTCGGTGGCCGACGGCGCGCAGTCGTTGACGTTGCGGCCCGAACTGGGAGAGGGATTTCTGTTTGACCCGCGTCACTATCACACGGTGCGTCCGGCGACGGATGGCCGGCGAATCTCCATAGGATGCTTCGTCGGGCTCACCGACGACGGTCGACTGGCTCTCTGGTCGTAGCGAAGGGCGTTTCCCCATGGTGGACAAGAGCGACGTCGAGGCGGCTGCGGCGCTGGTGCAGGGTCGGGTCCGGCAGACGCCGGTCATCTCCGTCGACGGCGCCGACCTGGGCGTGCCCGGTCTGCTGAGCCTCAAGCTGGAGCTGCACCAGCACACCGGCTCGTTCAAGCCGCGCGGCGCGTTCAACCGGATGCTCCAGGGTTCGCTGCCGTCGGCCGGGGTGATCGCCGCCTCGGGGGGCAATCACGGCCTCGCGGTCGCGTACGCGGCCCGGTCGCTGGGCGTGCCGGCGGAGGTCTTCGTGCCGGTCACCGCCTCGCCGGTCAAGGTGCAGCGGCTGGCCGGCCTGGGCGCGCAGGTGCGGCAGGTGGGCCAGCACTACGCCGAGGCGTTGGCGGCCAGCACCGAGCGGGCCGGCGAGACCGGGGCGCTGGTGGTGCACGCGTACGACCAGCCGGAGGTGGTGGCCGGTCAGGGCACCGTGGGTCGGGAGTTGGAACGCCAGCTCGACGGGATCGACACCGTGCTGGTGGCGGTCGGCGGCGGCGGGCTGGTGTCGGGCATCGCGACCTGGTTCGACGGGTCGGTACGCGTCGTCGCCGTCGAGCCGGAGCAGATCCCCACCCTGCACGCCGCCCTCAAGGCGGGCCGACCGGTCGACATCGAGGTGGGCGGCATCGCCACGGACTCACTGGGCGCTCGCCGGATCGGCGACATCGCCTTCGACACCGCCCGTCGTACCGGCGTGGTGTCCGTGCTGGTGCGCGACGAGGACCTGGTGCGGGCGCGTCGGCTGCTCTGGTCGGAGCTGCGGGTCGCCGCCGAGCTGGGCGGCGCCGCCGCGTTGGCCGCGCTGGTCGGCGGGGCGTACGTGCCGCAGGCGGGGGAGCGCGTGGCGCTGATCGTCTGCGGTGGCAACACCGACCCGAGCGACCTGGGCCCGGCGGCGCCGCACTGACGGGTCAGTCGCCGTTGCGCAGGCGGCGCAGGGCGTGCTCCACCTGGAGGGTGTCCAGGTGGGTGTCCCCGAGCAGCCGCCGCCGGTCGGCCAGCAGGTGCTCGTACACCCCGATTGCCGCGTCGACCTGCCCGTCGAGCAGCAGCACCACGGCGAGCGTGGCCCGGATGGCGAGCACCTCGCTGCGGTCGGCGTGCCGGGGCTCCACGGTGGCCAGGGTGGCCCGCAGCTCCGCCTCCGCCTCGGCGAGGCGGCCCTGCTCCTGCATGCACCGGGCCAGCGTGTGCCGGGCCTGCCACGTCTCGGGCTGGTTGAGCGGCCACAGCCGGTAGCGGACCTCCAGGATGGCGTGCAGCATCTCCTCCGCCTCGGGGGCCCGGTGCTGCGCGAGGACGGCCAGCGCGAGGCTGTGCCGCACGATCATCGTGTCCCAGTGCTCGGGCCCACGGACCTGGTCCTCGGCGGCGACGATCTGCCGCAGCTCCGACTCGGCCTCCGGCCACTGGCGCTGCGCCATGATCGCCTTGGTGAGCTTGTGCCGGCTGGCGAGGGTGTCGGGGTCGTCGCTGCCCAGCACGCGGGTGCGGTCGGCGATCACGTCGCGCAGCACCCGGTCGGCCATCTCCGGTTGGTTGCGCTCCAGCCAGGTGCGGCCCAGCTCGTGGCGCAGCGCCAGCACCTGGGGCCGGTCCAGGTCGTGGTCGTACGCGGCGCAGCCCCGCACGATCGGGTCGAGGATGTCGAAGGCCGAGCCCGGCAGGCCGATCGCGATGAGGTAGCGGGCGGTGAGCCGGGTCAGCTCCAGCGCCCGGCGTACGGTCTCGGGGTCGTGCTTCTGTCGCTGCGGCACGAGGTATTCGCGTACCGCCTCGACGAGGTGCGGCACCAGCACGTCCCAGTTGGCCCAGACCGCCGAGTCGTCCGGGCTCTGCCCCTCGGTGGCGGCGAGCAGCAGCTTCATGACCACGCCGTGGTATTCGGCGATCTGCTCGCGAACCTCGTCGCGGTCGCGGAACATCGCGTGCACCAGCGGGTGCAGCGACAGCACGTGCGCGAAGGCCGGGTCGGTGACGTCCTCCTGGACATCGAAGTCGACCAGGGCGAGGTCGCCGATGCCCTCCAGCACCTTCACCCGCTGCCGGGCGGTAAGCCCTTCGAACAGGGGCGACCCGGCCAGGATGGCCGGCTTGAGCACCACCTCGTAGGGCACCGGGGAGATGCTGAGGCAGGCCAGCACGTTGAGCAGCGGTCGGCTCTGCTGGAGCTGGCGGCGGGCCAGCAGGTCCAGTGAGATGTCGTCGACCTCGCGGACGATCTCCAGACCGAGCGACTCATCGAGGTCGACGTCGGCGGCGTCGCGCGGCGAGCGGAACCGGCGTTGCACCGCGGTGCGGTAGTTGGCGAAGGTGGTGATGGTGGACGAGCCGCGCCAGACCGGGCTGGCGTTGACCGAGCGGAGGTAGTTGCCGGCCGCCCGCAGCGCCAGCGGCAACCCGCCCAGCTCCCGGGCCAGTTCGCGGGCGTCGTCGAGGCCGCCGGCCTGCGCGCCGGCCCGGTCGATGAGCACCTGCGCCCCGGCGTCGGCGTCGAGCGGGCGCACCTGGTGCAGAATCGACCAGGTGCCCCAGGTCGCCCGGTTGCCGTCCCGGGTGGTCACCAGGACCATCCCGTCCTCGGCCTCCGGCCTGCGCAGCCAGCCGGTGCCGTCGGCGAGCACCCCGTCGGTGGGGCCGAGCGTGCCGGGCTCGTCCACGCTGTCGAAGATCAGCAGCCAGGGCTGCTGGGCCTGGTTGAGGTAGCGCCAGACCAGGTCCGTCGCGCTGATCATGCCGGCCCACGCCTGGTCGACCTGGCTCTCCGAGGCGCCGAGCTGACTGACCACCTCGCGCATTCCGGAGTTGAGCCGGCCGGCCTGCACCCACCAGACGGTCCGGCCGTCCGCTCGGGCCCGGCGGGCGATCTCCAGGGCCACGTGGCTCTTGCCGGAGCCGCCCATGCCGCACAGGATGTGCACCGACGGCTGTTCGCCGTCGGCGTCTGCCGGATGCATGATCTCGTCGATCAGGTCGTCCCGGCCGTGCAGCGGGCTGTCCAGGCGCCCGAGTGGCGGGTCGACGGAGACGCGACTCGGTCGGTCGTAGGCCGGCCGGCGCACGCCCGCATCCTCGGGTGGAACGTCCGCAGTCAATGCGGTCCCCCTTCGGTGGCGAAATTGCGGCGCGGCGGGTGGCAGAAAAGATCATGTCCACTGAGTGGACATTCGGAGGGATAGTCACCCGCCCTACGTCAACCGCAAGGGTATCCACCACTGTGCTGGCTTGCACACTCTCCGTTTAGGTCGCCCGGCTGACCGGAATCGGCACCGGGAATTCCAATTCGCCGTCCATTCGGGCCGATCCGCCGTGCTCGTTCCTCGCGCGGCGGTTCCACGATGGACGCATGAACTGGTTGCCGTACGACGATGTGGCCGACTGGGGTTCGGTGCCGGACTGGTTCGGCGCGCTCGGCTCCATCGCGAGTGTGCTCTTCGTCTATCTCGGGCTGCGCCGGGAGATCCGCGCCCGGCGCACCGACGAGCTGCGGTTCCGCGCCACCCAGGCCCGGCTGGTCTCGGCGGTGGCCGAGATCCGGGGCAAGTCGGTGCTGCGGGTGACCGTGGCCAACGAGAGTGACGCGCCGGTCCTGGACGTGACGGCGCTGCCGCGACTGGTCCCGTCCGACGATCCGGAGGGCACCCCCGTGGACCTGGCCGGTGCGAAACAGGTCCGCCGGATCCACGGCCGGGAAAGTTCGGATCTGTTCGTCACCGTCACGGCGGAGCATCGGCTACAAGCGGCGACCGACACCGTTCTGGTGGAGCTCACCTTCACCGATCATGACGGAAACCGCTGGCGGCGTATCGGCTCCGGTCAACCCGAGCCGGTGAGCTGACCGAAACGCAATTCCAACGACTGTGGTCCGGCGGCTGATTCGTGCCGCCGGACCACCGGTTTTTCTTCTCAGAGGGGATACGTGCGGGCGACCGCCAGCATCTCGGAGCTGTGTGATCCGACGACGCCGACGGCCGGCGGCCGGGGCCGGAAGCCGGGCAGCGCGTCCAGCCCGTCACTGGCGTCCATCGCCCGCAGCGCCACCTGCGCGGCGATCGGCCGCAGCGTCAACGTGACCTCGACGCCCTCCGGCGGTGGGGCGTGGAAGACCAGTCCGAAGCCCCACCTGCCCGCGCGGGGCTCCACGGGCACCGGACGGCCGGCCACCTCGGCGCGCACCACGGTGGCGGTCGCCGTGTCGACGTGCAGGGTGGCGAGCCGGACCGCCCGCTGCGGGGTGAGCCGCAGCCGGAGCGTGCGCTCACCGCCGGCGCTGGTGTCGGCCAGCACGTCGAGCTTCGGCGCCGGCAGGTTCGCCGCCTGCGCCGGGCCGGCGCGCAGCTCCGCGTCGCCCAGGCCGGGGAAGTCGTCCGCCACGCTGGCCACCCCGTCCACGTAGCCGTCCGTCCACGGCTGCGGGTCGGTCTCGTGGCTCAGCCAGCGGGCCTGCCCGGTGCCGGCGTCCAGGGCGTACATCAGGTGGGTGGGCGCGGGGTGGGCGGCGTCGAACCGGTCCACGGCCAGCCCGACCCCGGCGAGCACCACCGCCGCCAGGGCGGCGGCCCCGGCCGGCAGCACCGCGAGTCGTCGGGCCCGCAGCGCCACCAGGCCGCGCTGCCCGCCGGCCTGCGGGTGCAGCAGGTCGACCACCGGCAGCGCCGTCAGGCCGAGCAGCACCGCGACCAGCGCGGCCACCCCACCCATCGCCATGCCCAACGCGGGAAAGAGCAGCACCACTGTCGGCAGCAGGATCACCACGCCGACCGCGGCGGCGGCCGTCACCGCCACCACCGGCCACGGCCCGGTCTGCCGGGTCCGCAGCGCGACCAGCCCGCCGAGGGCGCCGGCCAGGGCCGGCAGGGTGGTGAGGTACGCCCCGCCGGGCACCGCCACGGCGAGCAGCACCCCGAGCAGGGCCAGCCAGGCCAGCCCGCCGACGGCGAGCGCGGCCGGGCCGATCCGGCGGCGGACCAGCGCGTACAAGGTGAACAGGATGGCGGCGGCGAGCGCCAGCACGGCCATCCGGTACCAGATCGGCCGGTACGGGTCGAGCAGTTCGGCGTACCCCGGACGGATCGCGGTGATCGCCAGCCAGAGCAGTTGGGCGGCGACCGGCGCGGCCACGATCGGCCCGAGAGCGAGGCCGAAACCGGCGGCGAGCTGTCCCGTGCTGGCCCGACCGCTGCGGCGGGTCAGCCAACCCAGGGCCGCGACGGCGAGTACCGCGAGCAGGGCCAGCGGCAGGACGAGCCAGCCCGGGTAGCGGACCAGCCCACCCGGGACCGGGAAGTAGGTGGCGTCGTACCCGGAGCGCAGGTCGGTGAGATCGGTGCGGCCGAACTCCCGGGCCAGGCCCAGCGCGTTGTCCCCGTGCTGCTGGAGGCTGCTCCGATCCATCGCGGCCGGGGTGTCCAGCGGCGTGTGGTAGATCGCGCCGCCGTCGATGTACGCCGAGTTCAGCCCGACGAACTTCTGGTCCAGGAAGGCGGTGAAGTCGGTGTCGTTGGGCAGCGCCCGGTAGATCTCCACCGCGAACGAGGTGCCGACCGGGTGCGGGGCGGCCCGGCCGAAGACGTCCACCAGCTTCGCGTTGTTCTTCGACGTCTCGAACATGATCACCGGGCCGGTGGAGCCGCGCGCCTCCAGGTTGAGCACCACACCGCCGTCGGCGGCGAGCGGGTGGCTCGCGGCGAACGCGGCCGCCCCGCAGAGACACGCCTCCTCGGCGTCGGTCAGCACGAAGACGATGTCGTTGCGGGGCCGGGGGCCGGTGGTCAGCGCGCGGGCCACCTCCAGGATGGCCGAGGTGCCGGCCGCGTCGTCGTTGCCGCCCGGCCCGGTCTGCACCGAGTCGTAGTGGGCGACCAGGAACACCCGACCCGTCGGGTCGGTGCCGGGCAGTCGGGCCACCACGTTGCGCACCCGGGCCAGGGTCGCCCCGCCGGCCGCGCCACTGAGCTGGCCGGCCTCCGGCGCGACGGTGTCCTGCACCTCCGTCTCCAGGCCCAGGCCGCGCAACTGCTGCTCGACGTGCGCGCGAACCTGGTCGTTGGCCGGGCTCCCGGCGACGTGCGACCGGGCCGCGATCACCTGGACGTCCTCGTACGCCCGGGTGGCGCTGAACTCGCCCGCCGGCGCGTCCGCCGGCCTCGGCGCCGGGGTGCGCAGGTCGAGCAGGCTGCCGGCGCCGACGGCCGCCAGCGCGACCAGCGCCGCCGCGGCGGCCAGGAGCCGCCGGCGCGGTCGGGTCAGCGCACGGTCGGCCGGGGGTACGCCCGGACCCGGCCGGAGCGGTACGCCCGCCGTGACGGGGGTGGGGGGTGCGCCCATCCGAACTCCTCGAAGGTGGTGGGGCCTGGGGTGGCACCATCCTGCCCTCCGGTGGCCCGGGACGGGATGGCCGGGCGTCCACCGATCTCCCGCCCGTCGGCGGGGCGCTCGGCCACCGGGCACCGACCGGCCGTCCGTTTTGTCCCCCGGCGGGCAGTGATCCGGCCCATCCCCGCCCGTGCCGCGCCCATCGTGTTGTGTGCGACCGTTGTCTAATACAGGATCAGCAGGGCACTCGGAAGGAGCCCGACATCACCAGCGAACTCCCGCGTCTCGCGGCGGTGACCCGGCCGCACCGGGGAGGCGGCCTGGCCGCGTCCCCAGTTGTGCCGTACCCGCACGGTGGCCTGGCGCGGCACGCCAACCTGCCGCCCGGCGAGCGGTTGCGGGTGCTGCTGGTGGAGGACGACGAGGGTGACGCCTTCCTGGTCGGTGAGCTGCTCGCCGAGACGAACTCGATGATCGACCTGGTGGTCGCCACCAGCCTCAGCGAGGCGCGGCAGCGGATCACCGGCGTCGACTGCGTCCTGCTCGACCTGGGCCTGCCCGACGCGCAGGGGCTGGACGGGCTGCGCCAGGTGCTGGAGATGCCCAGTGGGGCCGCCGTCTGTGTGCTGACCGGCCGCTCGGACGAGCACATGGGCATCGTGGCCGTCGCCGAGGGCGCACAGGACTACCTGGTCAAGGGCCAGGTCGACGGGGTGCTGCTGACGCGGGCGCTGCGCTACGCGGTCGAGCGCAAGCGCGCCGACGTGAACGCCCGCCGGCTGCGTGAGGTCGAGTTGCGCCAGGCCGAGTCGGCCCGACTCGAACGTGGCCTGCTGCCCCAACCGTTGATGACGACCGACCAGGTGGCGGTGCACACCTTCTACCGGCCGGGTCGACACGCCGCGCTGATCGGCGGAGATTTCTTCGACGTGGTGCAGACCCGTCCGGACCGTCTCGACCTGATCGTCGGGGACGTCTGCGGGCACGGGGTGGACGAGGCCGCGCTCGGTGTGGAACTGCGGGTGGCCTGGCGGGCCCTGGTGCTCGCCGGGGTGCCGGACGACGAGGTGCTGCCCGCACTGGAGCAGGTGCTGATGAGTGAGCGCCGACTTCAGGAGATCTTCGCGACGGTGGCCACCACCCGACTCGACCTGGACGCCAACCGGGCCACCGTCCGACTCGCCGGGCATCCGCCGCCGCTGCTGCTCTCCGGTGGCCGGGTCGTCCCGGTGCCCGCGCCCGGCGGCCTGCTGCTGGGCGTACGACCTCGCCGGCCGATCGCCTACGACCTGGAGTTCGACACCGATGACTGGTCCCTGCTGATGTACACCGACGGCCTGATCGAGGGGCGGGTGGGCGCCGGCAACGAACGGCTCGACGTGCCGGGCCTGAGCGGGCTGCTCGACGAGCCGGCCAACCGGGAGGTGTCGCTGCCCGAACTGCCGGCCTGGCTGGTCGGTCGGGCCGAGCAGATCAACGGCGGCCCGCTCGCCGACGACGTGGCCATGCTGCTGGTCAGCCGGGGCGGTGGCCGGTGAAGCCGGTGAGCGGCGGCTGGAGTCTGCGCCGCCGGGTCATCACCCTGCTCACCGTCGTGGGCGTGCTGCTGATCGGCCTGGCCACCGCGGAGGCGGCGATGGCCGCCCGCAACCGCACCCAGATCGACGCCATCCTGAACCAGACCGGCCCGCTGCGGGTGCAGTCGCAGGAGCTGCTCAACGCGGTGCTCGACCAGGAGACGGCGGTTCGCGGGTACGCGGTCAGCGGTGACCCGGCTGATCTGAGTCCGTACGAGGCGGGGCTCGAGCAGGAGAAGGCCACCATCAGCGCGATGCGGGCGCTGCTCGACGACTACCCGCAGATCGGCCAGGAGTTGCGGGTCGTCGAGGAGAGGGCCGAGCAGTGGCGGGGGGCCGTGGCCGAGCCGGTCATCGCCACGACCGAACAGGATGGCACCCGCGCCGGCCAGGCGTTGGTCACCGAGCAGGCCCGGCAGCGGTTCGACGAGGTGCGCTCGGCCGTCGACGACCTCCAGCAGGAGATCCTGGCCGCCCGGGAGCAGTCCGCGGCGAACGTCCGCAACAGCAGCAACGTGCTGGTCATCCTGTTGATCATCGCGGCCGTGGTGGTGGTCGTGGCCGGCACGGTGCTGCTGCTCTCGCTGGACCGGATGGTGATCCGGCCGCTGACCGGGCTGGCCACCCAGGTCCGCGAGGTCGCCGAGGGCGACTACCAGCACCGCATCGCCACCGTCGGCCCACCGGAGTTCATCCGGCTCGGCGACGACGTGGACGCGATGCGCCAGAAGATCGCCTCCGACCTGGCCGAGGTGCGGGAGGCCCGCGAGCGCATCGAGTGGGTCAACAGCCAGCTCCAGAAGCAGGCCGAGGAGCTCACCCGGTCCAACCGCGACCTGGAGCAGTTCGCGTACGTGGCCTCCCACGATCTGCAGGAGCCGCTGCGCAAGGTGGCCAGCTTCTGCCAGCTGCTCCAGCGCCGCTACGCCGGGCAGCTCGACGAGCGGGCCGACCAGTACATCGCCTTCGCGGTGGACGGCGCGCAGCGGATGCAGCGCCTGATCAACGACCTGCTCGCGTTCTCCCGGATCGGCCGGCTCACCACCGGCTTCGTCGACGTCGACCTCAACAAGGTGATGGGCGACGTGGCCGGTCAGACCGAGGCTGCCCGGCAGTACGCCGACGCCGAGCTGACCTGGACCGAGCTGCCGGTGATCCGTGGCGAGGAGCCGCTGCTCACCAACCTGCTGGCCAACCTGGTCAGCAACTCGATCAAGTTCCGCCGTCCCGACGTGCCGCCGAAGGTGCACATCTCGGCCCGGCTGGTCGGGGCCGAGTGGGAGATCAGCTGCCAGGACAACGGCATCGGCATCGAGCCGGAGTTCGCCGACAAGATCTTCGTGATCTTCCAGCGGCTGCACTCGAAGGACGCGTACCCGGGCACCGGCATCGGGTTGGCGATCGTCAAGAAGATCGCGGAATATCACGGCGGCCGGGTCTGGGTGGACACCGACGTACCGGAGGGCACGGCCATCCGGTTCACCCTCCCGGCACGTCCCGAGGACGTGGAGGCGGCTGCCGCCACCGACCCCGCCGAGCAGCCGCAGCCGGCCACGCCGGGGGACACGACGCCCGCGGACGAGGCGTCGTCCGCGCTGCCGGAGCACTCCGCCGGAGCGGACCAGCCGGACCGGGCCGACGGGTCGCCGGAAAGCGGTAGAACGGGTGACATGAGGGAGACGGTGGGATGACCGCGCCGGCGGACGGCAAGAGCCCGATCGAGGTCCTGCTCGTGGAGGACGATCCGGGTGACGTGTTGATGACCCAGGAGGCGTTCGAGGAGCACAAGCTGCGCAACCGGCTGACCGTCGTCTCCGACGGCGCCGAGGCGCTCGCCTACCTGCGGCGGGAGGGCCAGTACGCCGACGCGGTGGCGCCCGACCTGATCCTGCTCGACCTCAACCTGCCCCGCCGCGACGGCCGGGAGGTGCTCGAAGAGATCAAGAAGGACGACGAGCTGCGCCGGATTCCGGTGGTCGTGCTCACCACCTCCCAGGCCGACGAGGACATCCTGCGCAGCTACCAGCTGCACGCCAACGCCTACGTGACCAAGCCGGTGGACTTCGAGCGCTTCATCGCCGTGGTCCGGCAGATCGACGAGTTCTTCGTCAGCGTGGTCAAGCTGCCGCCTCGTGGCTGACACCCTGCTCGACGACGTCGGTGACCTGCTCCTGGAGGCCGCCGACCAGGTCGTGCTGCCCCTGTTCCGCAAGCTCGACGACGCCGACGTGTCGGAGAAGGCGCCCGGCGAGGTGGTCACCGTCGCCGACCGCCGCGCCGAAGAGTTGATCTCCGCTGGGCTGCGCAGGCTGCGGCCGGGCTCGACGGTGGTGGGGGAGGAGGGTGTCGCCGACGATCCGGGGCTGCTGCGGCACCTGCGCGACAGCGGAGACGTGTGGCTGGTCGACCCGGTCGACGGCACCGCCAACTTCGCCGCCGGCCGCCGGCCGTTCGCCCTGATGGTGGCCCTGCTGACCGACGGCCGCCCGACCGCCGGCTGGATTCTCGACCCGTTGGCGGGGACGCTGGCCGCCGGTCGGGCCGACGAGGGCACCCTGGTCAACGGCCAGCCGGTCGACGCCGCCGACGCCGTGCCGCCACTGGGCGACCTGCGCGGCGCGGCGATGACGCGGTTCCTGCCGGCGGAGGCCCGCGACCGGGTCCGCGCCGGCGGTCGGCGGCTCGGCGAGCTGCTGCCCGGCCAGCACTGTGCCGGCCGGGAATACCTCGACATCCTCACCGGCGAGCAGCAGTTCACCCTCTTCTGGCGCACCCTGCCGTGGGACCATGCGCCGGGCACCCTGCTGGTCCGCGCCGCGGGGGGTGTCGCCCGCCGGTTCGACGGCGTCGACTACCACCCGGCCGACGATGGCCGCGGGCTGTTGGTCGCGGCCAACGAACAGGTCTGGGCCGAGGTGCACGAGGCCCTGCTCGGCTCCTGATCCGCACACCGCGCGACGTCTCCAGACCGTGTGACGGACGTCCGCGCCGCGACTCCAGGCCGTCGACGACGACGGCCGTGGGGCGTCTCCGCCCGGTGTGCGACGACGGCCAGCGCGGCATCGGCGCGCAGTGTGCGACGACGGCGGCACGCTGTGTCGACACTGGGGCCGGCGGGCGCTCACAGGGCTGGTCACCGGCGCGCGTTCCGGTATTGTGACCGGCGGTCTCCGCCAGCAGGCCGCCGACCGGCGCCGGCGGGGACGCCGCCGCGCAGAGGTCACCGGGGGCCGGCGGTCGACGGAAGGACGCTGTCGTGCCCAGGACCAGGCTCAGCCAGCGGCGCGTTCGCCGCGTACTGCTCCCTCTGCTCACCGCCGTCGCGCTGGTGCTCGCCGGCGGGGTGCCCGCGTACGCGGAGCCCGGTGAGGGCGGCACCAAGAAGTTGCAGGACGCGCTGGAGCTGACCGCCAAGGGTCACATCGAGGCCAAGGCCAAGCTGGACAACTCCAAGCGCCGGCAGACGGCGTTGACCGGCGAGCTGAAGGCCGTCGAGGTTCGGCTGGTCGGGCTCACCGCCCAGGTCGGCGAGGTGGCCGCGCAGTCGTACCGGGCCGGTCGGCTCACCCCGACGGCGATGCTGCTCAACACCGCCACCCCGCAGGCGTTCCTGCAACGGGCCGCCGACCTCGACCTGATGGCCCAGCGGGACAGCAAGCGGCTGCGCGATCTCACCGAGGCCCGGCAGCAGGCCCAGCAGGCCAAGATCGCCATCGACACCGAGGTCCGTGAGCAGCAGAAGCAGCTCGCCGTGATGGCGAAGAAGAAGAAGGAGGCCGAGGCGGCTCTCGCCGAGGTCAGCTCGGGCAGCAGCAACGGTTTCAGCGGCGGCAGCTCCACGTCGGCGAAGCCCGCGCCGCGCAACTCCGACGGGTCCTGGCCGTCGGAGTCCTGCTCGGTGAAGGACCCGACGACCTCGGGCTGCATCACCCCGCGCACCCTCAACGCGCTCAAGCAGACCCAGGCCGCCGGCTACAAGCGGCACGTCTCCTGCAAGCGTGAGGGCGGCGGCGGCGAGCACCCGAAGGGGCGGGCCTGCGACTTCTCGGCCGCCACGAACGGCTTCGAGGACAAGAACGCGACCGGCGGCGACAAGGCGTACGGGGACAGCCTGGCCGCCTGGCACGTGCGCAACGCCGACCGGCTGGGTGTGCTCTACGTGATCTGGTACCGGCAGATCTGGCATCCGGGCACGGGCTGGCGGTCGTACAGCGGCAGCGGCAGCCCGGCCGCCAGCCACACAAACCATGTTCATCTTTCGATGTACTGACCCGAAGCGCCCGCTTCGCTGCGTACCATCGCGACGATGAGCTCCCCACCGTCCGACGTCGCGACCACGCCGGTCTCCTCGGGCCCGTCCGTGCCGGTCACCGGCCGGGCGCTGCCCGGCGGCCTGGCCGCCTTCCTGGTCTTCTTCGCAAGCGGCGCCGTGCTGGTGCTGGAGACGGTCGCGCTGCGCCTGGTCGGCCCGTACGTCGGGGTGACCCTCCAGGTGACCAGCTCGGTCATCGGCATCGCGCTGGCCGCGATCGCGTACGGGGCCTGGGCCGGCGGCTGGCTCGCCGACCGGCGTGACCCACGCGGCCTGCTGGCGCCCGCCCTGGTGCTGGCCGGGATCGCCACCGCAGTGACCCTGCCCGTGGTGCGCTACGCCGGGGAGGTCCTGCGGGGCGGGGCGGCCAGCGCCATCCTGCTGCTGGTGGCGCTCGCCGTGTTCGTGCCGGCGGCGCTGCTGGCCGCGGTCACCCCGCTGGTGGTGAAGCTCCAGCTCGCCGACCTGCGTCGTACCGGCCAGGTGGTCGGCCGGCTGTCCGGCATCGGCACCCTGGGCGGCATCACCGCCACCCTGCTCACCGGGTTCGTGCTGGTCGCCGCCCTGCCCAGCACGGTCATCCTGCTGTCGCTGGCGGTGGCGCTCGGGCTGGCCGGCATCGGCCTGGGGTGGTATCTGCGGCGGCAGGCGCGCACCGACCTGCCCGGTCCGGCCCGTACCCGGGCCGCGCTGGCCGTCCTCGGCCTGCTCGGGGCGGGGCTGACCACCGTCGCGCCGAACCCGTGCGACATCGAGACCGCGTACCACTGCGCCCGGGTCACCACCGACCCGCTCCGGCCCAGCGGCCGGACGCTGCTGCTCAACTCGGCCCAGCACTCGTACGTCGACCTGGCCGACCCGAAACACCTGGAGTACGCGTACACCAAGTGGATCGGCGCGGTCGCCGACGTGGCCGCGCCGGCCGGGCAGCGGTTGGACGCGCTGCACCTGGGCGGCGGCGGGTTCACCGTGCCGACGTACCTGAGCGCCACCCGACCGGGCACCGACAACGTGGTGTTCGAGATCGACGGCGGGCTCGTCGAGCTGGGCGAGCGGGAACTGGGCGTACGCCCGGGGCCGGGCCTGCGAACGGTGGTGGGCGACGCCCGCATGCTGGTCGCCGGTGAGCCGGCGGACAGCCGCGACCTGGTCGTCGGCGACGCGTTCGGTCACCTGGTGGTGCCCTGGCACCTGGCGACCCGGGAGATGGCCGCCGAGATCCGGCGGGTGACCCGCCCCGGCGGCGTGTACGTGCAGAACGTCATCGACTACCCGCCGCTGCGGTTCATCCGCGCCGAGCTGGCCACGGTGGCCGCCGAGTTCACCCACGTCGCGTTGATCGCCCCGCCGGAGGCGCTCGCCGAGGAGCGGGGCAGCAACTTCCTCATCGTCGGCTCCGACGCGCCGTTGCCGCTGGCCGCCGTCCGCGCCCGCCTCGACGAGGTCGACCGGAGCGTCAGCCTGCTCTCCGGCGCGGGCCTCACGGAATTCGTCGGGGAGGCGACGGTGCTGACCGACGACTACGCCCCGGTGGACCAACTGCTGGCGACCGCCTGAACGGGTGATATTCCTGACCGATTCCGATCCTTCAGGTGTAGCCCGGTCTCCTGCGGGCAACAACGGCCACCATGGGCGGTGGGGACCGGAACGGCGCACAACTCCTCGATGAGCGGTACCGGCTCATCGAGCAGCTCGGCGCGGGCGGCATGTCGGTGGTCTGGCGCGGTTACGACGAGGTGCTGGGCCGCCAGGTCGCGGTGAAGGTGCTGGCCTCGCGGCTGGCCAGCGACCGGGCCTTCCGGCACCGGATCCGCATCGAGGCGCAGGCCGCCGCGCGGCTCTGCCACCCCAACATCACCAACGTGTACGACTACGGCGAGTCCCACCAGGTCGGCATCACCGTGCCGTACGTGGTGATGGAGCTTGTCGACGGCGGTTCGCTGGCCGGCCGACTGGGCCGGGAGGTGCGGCTGCCGTGGCGTGCGGCGGTGACCATCGGCGCGGAGGTCAGCTCGGCGCTGGCCACCGCGCACGCTCGCGGGGTCGTGCACCGCGACGTCACCCCGGGCAACGTCATGCTCACCTCGACCGGGGTGAAGGT
The DNA here is from genome assembly GCF_042872475.1 of Micromonospora sp. NPDC005252. Classification (NCBI taxonomy): domain Bacteria; kingdom Bacillati; phylum Actinomycetota; class Actinomycetes; order Micromonosporales; family Micromonosporaceae; genus Micromonospora; species Micromonospora sp. NPDC005252. The sequence continues at coordinate 24,368 of NZ_JBIAKN010000015.1, forward strand.
GGTCGACTTCGGCATCTCCGCGCTGGTCGGGGAGAGCGAGAAGGGGCCGGACGGCGCGCTGCTCGGCACGCCCGCGTACCTCGCGCCGGAGCGGCTGGACAACGGCCAGGTCTCCCCGGCCACCGACGTGTACGCCGTGGGGCTGCTGCTCTACCGGATGCTCACCGGCCGGCTGCCGTGGGAGGCGAACACGACCACGCAGATGCTGCGTGCGCACATGTACAGCGACCCGGACCCGATGCCGGCGGTGCCCGGACTGCCCGACGCGGTGACCGACCTGGTGCGGCGCTGCCTGGCCAAGCGCCCCGCCGACCGGCCGACCACCGCCGAGCTGGCCCGCACCCTCGCCGAGGCGGCCGGCATGCTGGCGGCGGTGCCGGTGTCGCCGGCGGCCGGTCCACTGGATCCCGCCGAGCTGGCCAACGCCGGCACCACGATCCTGCCCTGGTCGGCGGAGACGGACGCGCTTCCGCTCTCGCGTACCCGGCGCAGCCGCGACCGACGGGTGAACCGGCGGCGGCGGCGGGTGGAGGCCGGGGTGGCAGCCGTCGGGCTGATCGCGGTCACCGGGGCGATGTGGGGGTTCACCTCCCGCAGCCCGGCAAGCGGCGAGGACCGGCCCACGACCGAGGCGCGGATGGGCCTGCCCGAGACGGCCCCCTGCGAGGTGGCGTACGCGCTGCGCACCGACTCCGGCAAGGACTTCACCGCCGAGCTGACCCTGACCAACACCGGTGACCGCGAGCTGCGCGACTGGACGATGAACTTCACGTTCCCCGGGCAGCAGACGGTGACGAAGGCGGAGCCCGCCCCGGTGCAGCAGCAGGGCGGATCGGTGCAGATCCGGCCCGCAGCGCAGCGGACGATCCTGGCGCCCGGCGCGGCCGAGAAGCTCACCCTCGCCGGGACGTACAGCGGGGCGAACCCGCTGCCGGTGGAGTTCCGGCTCGGCGACGCGACCTGCAGGGTACGCGTCTCCGGGGTGGCCGGGACGACCCCGTCCACGGCCCCGCCGAGCAAGGCTGCCCCGACGAAGGCCCCGACGAAGGCACCGACCAAGAAGACGACGGTACGCAGCGGCTCCGGCGGTGCCGCGCCGAAGCCCAAGCCCCCGAAGCCCGCCAAGGCCCCCGCGAAGGAGCACGCGAAGCCGACCGACGCCAAGGGGCCGGGTGGTCCGGGAAAAGGGTGAAGGCGCCCCATAAGCGCGCCGCGCACCACAAATGAGGCGTCAGCGTCGCCCCGCGAACCGCTGCACCTGGTCGATCCCACCCTCCACGACCAGCACCCCGTCCCGCGGCAGCGCCGTGTCGTCCGAGGCGTACCGGAAGCGTTCACCGGGCACCTTCGCGCCGATCACCCGGACCCCGTAGCGCTCCTCCGGGCGCAGGTCGAGCAGGGTGCGACCGGCCAGCGACTGTGGCACGCGGACGGTGGCGATCGCGAAGTCGTCGTCGAACTCGATGAAGTCGAGCAGCCGGCTGACGATCAGGTGGGCCACGCGGTCCCCGGTCTCCGCCTCCGGAAAGATCACGTGGTGCGCGCCCACCGACGACAGGATCTTGGCGTGCTTCTGCGAGGTGGCGCGGGCCCAGATCTGCGGCAGACCCAGCTCGACCAGCGCCAGCACGGTGAGCACGCTCGCCTCCACCGAGGCCCCGATGGCCACCACGGCCCGGCCGAAGCTGGTGACGCCGAGCTGCCGCAGGGCGCCCTCCTCGGTCGTGTCCGCCTGGACCACCCGGTCGAGTTGGGTCGAGAAGCGCTGCACCTGATCCGGGTCGCGGTCGATGGCCAGCACCTCACGGTCCATCCGGGTGAGAGCGCCGGCCAGGTGGCACCCGAACCGACCCAGCCCGATCACCACGATGCCGCTGCCGTCCGATCGTCTCGCCGACACCTCGACCCTCCTTCTCGTCAGCCGACAATGGGTTGTTCCTGGGGATAGCGGTAGAGCCTGCGCCGGGTGTTCAGGGCGATCGCCGACCCGAGGGTGAGCGGCCCGACCCGGCCGATGAACATCAGCACGGTCAACACCACCTGGCCGCTGGGCGGCAACTCGCTGGCCAGGCCGATGGTCAGCCCGGTGGTGCTGAACGCGGAGGTGACCTCGAACAGGGCGGCGATGAACCGCACGCCCTCGGTGAGCAGCAACAGGAGCATCGTTCCGGCCGTGACCAGCGCGACGCTGAGCAGGGCCACGGTGATGGCCTGCCGCTGGCTGGCGGTGGCCACCCGGCGGTGCCCGACCGTCACGTCGGGCTCGCCGCGCAGCTCCGCCCAGATGGTGAACGCCAGGAGGAAGAACGTGGACACCTTGATGCCACCGGCCGTGCTGGCGCTGCCGCCGCCGATGAACATCAGCACGATCAGCAGCGGGTAGCTCTCCTCCTGCAGGTCCGTGATGTTCAGCACGTTGAAGCCACCGGTACGGCTCAACGCGATCTGGGTGAAGGACGCGAGCACCTTGCCCTCGGCGTCGTACAAGCCGATGGTGCTGACGTTGGTCCACTCGGCGGCGAGCAGGCCGACGACGCCGAGGATCAGCAGCGCCACGCTGCCCCAGATGGTCAGCTTGGTCGCCACCGCCCAGCCCGCCGGCCTGCGCCACTCGCGCACGGCCTCGAACAGGGCCGGAAACCCGAGCCCGCCGACGATGGCGCCGAACGCCAGCGGCAACGACACCCACGGATCGCGGTCGAAGGCCAGCAGCCCGTCCGAGTAGAGCGAGAAGCCGCCGTTGTTGAACGCCTGGACGGCGTGGAACACGCCGGACCAGAGGGCCCGACCGGGCGTGTAGTCGTACGCCCACCAGAGGCGGCCGGCGACCAGCGCGGTCATCACCGCCTCGCACGCGAAGACGGTGACCGCGATCCGGCGCAGCAGCCGGGCCACGTCACCGACCCCGAACTCCGCCGTCTCGGCCTGCACCAGCAGCCGGTTGCGCAGCCCGAGCCGGCGCGAGACGACGAGGATGACCAGCGCCGCGGCGGTGAGGATGCCGAGACCACCGAGCTGAGTGAGCAGGGTGATCACCACCAGGCCCCAACCGGACCAGTAGTTGGGGGTGTCAGTGACGGCCATGCCGGTGACGGACACCGCCGAGGTGGCGGTGAACAGGGCGGTGACCAGGGACGGACGCTGGTGCTGGATGGTCGACCAGCGCGCCAGCAGCAGCGCGGTGCCGAGCAGGATCGGCACCAGGAACCCCAGCGGCACCAGCCGCACGGGGTTGCGGAGTAACCGGCGCACCAGACAATCTTCCTTTTCCGGGTGGCAGCCCGAGTGGGAACGCCCATTCCGGAGATTCACCTGCCGGCCAGTCATCGACCAACTTCCGGTCAATCTCGGGCGGTCTGCTGTCTGCGACATCCCTCGATGACAGGAGACGGCGTTGCGACGTACCCTCTCGATTTTCGGTGTGGCCGGCGCGCTGCTCGCCGCCACCGCCGTGGCCGTGCCCACCCTGGCCGCCGCCGACCCCTCGACCGGGGTCGACCGCGCCCGAGGCAACGACCGGCCGATCGTCATCGGTCACCGGGGCGCCAGCGGCTACCGGCCGGAGCACACCCTGGAGGCGTACCGGCTGGCGATCCGGATGGGTGCCGACTACGTCGAGCCGGACCTGGTGTCCACCTTCGACGGTGTCCTGGTCGCCCGACACGAGAACGAGATCTCCGGCACCACCGACGTGTCGACGCACCCGGAGTTCGCCGGCCGGAAGACGACGAAGACCATCGACGGGGTCGCCGTGACCGGCTGGTTCACCGAGGACTTCACCCTGGCCGAGCTGAAGACGCTGCGGGCCAAGGAGCGGCTGCCGCAGGTCCGCGTGGCGAACACCGCCTTCGACGGACGCTTCGAGGTGCCCACCCTCCAGGAGGTCATCGACCTCGCTCGCACCGAGGGGCGGGCACGGGGCCGCACCATCGGCATCTACCCGGAGACCAAGCACCCGACCTACTTCACGTCGATCGGACTGCCGCTGGAGGAGCCGCTGCTGAAGGTGTTGCGGCAGAACAAGCTGGACCGGAAGAACTCGCCGGTCTTCATCCAGTCGTTCGAGACGGCCAACCTGCGTCGACTGAGCCGGCTGACCGACGTGAAGCTCGTCCAGCTGCTCGACGCCACCGGCCGCCCATACGACTTCACCGTCGCCGGCGACACCCGCAGCTACCAGGACCTCGCCTCGGCGGCCGGCCTGAAGTGGATCGCCGGGTATGCCGACGGCATCGGCGCGAACAAGAACCTGATCGTGCCCCGCGACGCCGCAGGCAAGCTGCTCGCCCCGACGAACGTGGTGCGTGACGCACACCGCGAGCGGCTGCTCGTGCACGCCTGGACGTTCCGCGCGGAGAACCAGTTCCTCCCCGTGGACTTCCGGATCGGCACCGACCCGAACGCGCGCGGTGACATCACGTCCGAGTACGAACTCTTCCTCGGCCTGGGTCTGGACGGCGTCTTCAGCGACCACCCGGACACGGCAGTCGCCGCCCGCGCCGGCCTCGCCGACAACTGACCTCGGCCCGGAGCTGACCCGCTCCGAGCCGACCACCGGGCCGATCACGCCCGGCCCACACGCTGGCCCGTCGTCCGTCACCTCGGACGCCGGGCCAGCGGCGTCTCCGGCACAGCCCGCAGGCCCAAGACCCGCCGACCTCTTGTACGGGACGCCCCACTCGACCGGAGCCACTTGCTGTGTTGAGCGGTATACCTGTGAGTCATAAAAATGACTCACAGGTATACCGCTCAACAGGAGATGGCTCGCCCGACGGCGACACTCCCCAAGGTCGCGCTCGATCCAGGATGTAGTGGCCTCGCCGTGCTCCCGAGGCCACTACATCAACGATCGAGCACGATCTTGCGAGGGCCGTACGGCTGACGGCTGAGCGGCGGATGGCTCGGCGGGACACACCTGTCGATCCATCCGTGGCGCTTCGGGCTATCGGGAGGCCTGGGCCGAGGGTGGTAGTGCGGCCCGCTGTAACCCCGGGCCACCCCCTTCCTGTTACTTGTGTGTTTCCGCCACATAGCTCGTGGGTGACGTCACTTCTAGCGTGAGCCGACAACACAGCATCCTGTCCTCACCTGGAGTCGCGATGACGGTCCGGCACACGCGGCGGGCGTTCCTCTCCGCCGCCACGATGATGGCTGCGGCGCTCGCCGCAACGGCCTGTGGTAGCCCGCAGGACACCGCCACCGGCGGCGGCGACAGCGCCGCCCCGGTCAAGGTTGGCCTGGTGTACTCCCAGTCGGGAGCCCTGGCCAGCTACGGAAAGCAGTACGTCGAGGGGTTCAAGGCGGGGTTGGACTTCGCCACCAAGGGCACCGGCAAGGTGGGTGACCGGAAGATCGAGCTGACCGAGGTCGACGACGCCGGCGACCCGGCCAAGGCGGTCTCCGCCGCGAAGGACCTGATCGGCAAGGGTACGAAGATCATTGCCGGCTCGACCGCGTCCGGTGTGGCGCTCCAGGTCGCGCCGATCGCGGCGCAGAACAAGGTTCTCTTCATCTCCGGCCCGGCCGCTACCGACGCGGTGACCGGGGCGAACAAGTACACGTTCCGCTCCGGCCGGCAGTCCTACCAGGACGTGGTGACCGCCAAGTCGTTCATCGGCGACCCGGCCGGCAAGAAGGTCGTGGTCTTCGCCCAGGACGGCGCGTTCGGCGACGCCAACGAGGCGGCCGTCAAGGCGGTCATCGGTAGCGCCGGCGCCACCGTGAGCAGCGTCCGGGCGCCGGCCAGTGCCACCGAGTTCACGCCGTTCGCCAGCCAGATCAAGGCCGCCAAGCCGGACCTGCTCTTCGTGGCCTGGGCCGGCACGACCGCCCCGGCCATGTGGCAGACGCTCGACCAGCAGGGTGTGCTCTCCTCCACCACGGTCGTCACCGGCCTGGACATCCGGGCCTCCTGGCCGACGTTCGGGGCGGCCGGCGCGAAGATCTCCTTCCTCTCGCACTACTTCGACGGTGCGTCCGACACCGAGGCCAGCAAGGCGCTCAAGGCCAAGGTGAACACCATCGACCTGTTCCACCCGGACGGCTTCGCCGCCGCCCAGATGGTGGTCCGCGCGGTGCAGGAGGGCGGCGACGACGTCGACAAGATGGTCACCGCGCTGGAGGGCTGGAGCTTCGACGGGGTCAAGGGCAAGATGACCATCCGGGCCGCCGATCACGCGCTGCTCCAGCCGATGTTCCAGGCCAAGCTGACCGGCAGCGGCACCGCCTTCACGGCGACCGCGCAGAAGAGCCTCACCGGTGACGAGACCGCGCCGCCGGCCGTGGCGATGAAGGGCTGATTCATGCTCGCCACCCGCGGTCTGACCTGGCGGATCGGTGAGGTCGCCATCGTCGACAGCGTCTACCTCGACCTGGCGCCCGGGGAGTTCCTGGGCGTGATCGGGCCGAACGGCGCCGGCAAGACCTCACTGTTCAACCTGATCACCGGCCTGCGCCGGGCCACGGAGGGTCGGATCACCCTGGACGGGCAGGACATCGGTGGGCTTGCGCCGCACCGGCGGGCCCGCCTCGGTCTGGGCCGTACCTTCCAGGCGTCGTCGGTCTTCGGCTCGCTCAGCGTGCGGGAGAACGTCCGGCTCGCCGTGCAGGCGCACCGCGGGGGCTCGATGGCGCTGTGGCGGCGGGCGGCGGCCGACCGGGAGGTCGCCGCCGCCGCCGACGCGGCGCTCGACCGGGTCGGCCTCGCCCACCGGGGTACGGCGATGGCCGGCACCCTGGCACACGGCGAGAAGCGCAAGTTGGAGATCGCTCTGCTGCTGGCCGGTGAGCCGCGGGTGATGCTGCTCGACGAGCCGATGGCCGGCGTCAGCGCCGAGGACGTGCCCGAGCTGGTCGCCGTCATCAAGTCGTTGACCGGGGACAGCGGTCGGGCGGTGCTGATGGTCGAACACCACATGGACGTGATCCTCGAACTGGCCGACCGGATCGCCGTCATGCACCACGGCGCGCTGCTCGCCTGCGACACCCCGGAGACGGTGATGGCGAACCCCACCGTGCAAGAGGCCTACCTGGGGGAGTCGCTCTGATGGAACCGATCCTCAGCGTGGAGGACCTGTCGGTCCGGATCTCCGGGCTGCACATCCTCCAGGGGGTGTCCTTCACTGTCGCCCCGACCGGGGTGACCGTCCTGCTCGGCCGCAACGGGGTCGGCAAGACCACCACGCTGCGCGCGATCGTCGGCCTCACCCCGCCCGCCGGCGAGGTCCGCGGCACCATCCGGATGGGCGCGCAGAGTCTGCTGGCCCGCCCCACGCACCGGCTGGTCCGCGGCGGTCTCGGTTACGTGCCCGAGGACCGCTGCGTCTTCGCCGGCCTCACCGTCGCGGAGAACCTGCGGCTCGCCGAGCGGCGCGGCACCACCCCGGCGTACGACAAGGTCTTCGCGCTCTTTCCGGAGCTGGACCGGCGCGGACGCCAACGGGCCGGTTCGCTCTCCGGCGGGCAGCAGCAGATGCTCGCGATCGGGCGGGTGCTGCTCAACGACAACCGGCTGCTGCTGGTCGACGAGCCGACCAAGGGGTTGGCGCCGAAGGTGGTGACCGAGGTGGCCGAGGTGTTGGAACGGGTCGCGGAGTCGGTGCCGGTGCTGCTCGTCGAGCAGAACCTGGCGGTGGTACGCCGGCTGGCCCGCGACGCGGTGGTGCTGGCCGCCGGCAAGGTGGCCTGGACCGGCGACGCCCGGGAGCTGCTGTTGGAGACGGCGCTGACCAAGTCGCTGCTGGGTGTGGGCTCGGCGGAGGTGAACCACTGATGGGCACCGTGATCCTCTTGACGCTGACCGGGCTCGGCCTGGCGGCGCTGTACTTCCTCGTCGCGTCCGGCCTGTCCCTCGTCTTCGGCCTGGCCGACGTGCTCAACTTCGCGCACGGACTGTTCCTCGGCGTCGGCGCGTACGGCACCTGGTGGGCGGCGGGCAATCTGCCCGGTGCCGGCGGCGACGGGTTCGGCTTCGTGTTCGCGGTCGCCTTCGGGGTGGCCGCCGGCACGCTGGTGGCGATCCTGGTCGAGCTGGTGCTGATCCGCCCGCTGTACTCCCGCACCATCGAGCAGGTGCTGGTCACCGTCGGGCTGTCGCTGGCCGGGGTGGCGTTGCTCCAAGCCACCTGGGGTGCGGACGCCCGGCCGTTTCCCCGGCCGGACTGGACCCGGGAGGTGACCGGGATCCTCGGCGCGCAGGTGCCCAACGGTGGCCTGCTGCTGATCGTCGCGGCGGTGCTGGTGCTCGGCGCGATCCTGGCGTTCCTGCGGTGGACCCGCTACGGCCTGGTGATCCGGGCCGGGGTGGAGAACCGGGAGATGGTGACCGCGCTCGGCATCGACGTCCGCAAGGCGTTCACCCTGGTCTTCGCGATCGGGGGGGCGGCCGCCGCGCTCGCCGGTGCGCTCGGCGGGGTCTACTTCGGCACCGTCTCGCCCGGGCAGGGCGGCTCGCTGCTGATCTTCGCGTTCATCGTGGTGGTGATCGGCGGGATGGGCTCGGTGGTCGGCTCCGCGTACGCGGCGGTCGTGGTCGGGCTGGTGCAGCAGTTCGTCAACTACTACGGCACGTCCGGGCTGGGCGACATCTGCGTGGTCGGCCTGCTGGCCGTGGTGCTGCTGCTGCGCCCGCAGGGCATCGCCGGAAAGGTGGCAACGGCATGACGGTGATCGATGCGCCTCCCGCGCAGGTGCCCGACGAGTTGACCCCGCAGCGGGGGCGGTGGCACCGGGTCCGCCCGTTCCTGCCGCTGGTCGCGCTGGCCGTGCTGGCGATCCTGCCGTACTCGACGATCTCCCTGCCGGGGATCTTCGAGGGGCCGGTCAACTCACCCGGCACCCTGCAACTGCTCGCCATCTGCCTGATCTTCGGCGGGCTGGCGGCCGGGTACGACCTGCTCTTCGGCCGGACCGGGATGCTCTCCTTCGGGCACGCGCTGTACTTCGCCGCCGGTGTCTACGGCACCGACATCCTGGTCACCCGGGCCGGCCTGCCGCTGTGGCAGGCGGCGCTGCTGACCATCACCGGGGGAACCATCCTCGCGGCGCTGCTCGGCGCGGTGGCGCTGCGGACCGTGGGCATCGCCTTCGCCATGGTCACCCTCGCCTTCGCCCAGGTCGGCGCGATCCTGGTGGCCCGGGACTTCGGCGGGCTCACCGGCGGCGAGGAGGGTCTGCCGCTGGACGTGTCCGGGCTGCCCGCCGGGCTGGTCGGGGTGACCAACACGGTCAACCTGTACTGGTTGGCGCTCGCGTACCTGACGCTTGTGGTGTTCGTGGTGCACCGGGTGAGCGGGTCGCCGACCGGTCGGGTGCTCGCCGGGCTGCGTGACGACGAGCGGCGGATCGGCGTGCTCGGGCTGGACCCGTACCGCTACAAGCTGGTGGCGTTCACCCTGGCCGGCGGGCTGGCGTCGACGGGCGGGGTGGTCTACGTCCTGATCGTCGGCGGCGCGTCGCCGCACATCACCTCGTCCGAGCTGACCCTGTCGCTGCTGGTCATGGTGGTGCTCGGCGGGCCGGGCACCCGGTGGGGGCCGGTGCTCGGTGGGGTCCTCTACATGTACCTGGACCACCGGCTCACCGCGTTCGGCACGAGCGACGCGGTCGACAACCTGCCGGCCGTCCTCAGTCACCCGCTGAGCCAGCCCCTGTTCGTCCTGGGCACGGTCTTCATCCTGGCCGTCTACTTCTTCCCCGGAGGCATCACAAGCCTCGCCCCCCGCCTGGCCCACCTGACCAGATCCCTCCGCCCCCCACGCTGACCCCTCTGTCGATCATGAAGTTATTGCCACGACACGCCGTCGCGGATGGCGATAACTTCATGATCGACGGGGTTCTGTGGATGGCCGAGGGGCACGGCGGCTCGGTCCTCGGCCGCTGAGCACGCCACGCCGACCCGCAGCGCACTGAGCACGCCACCGTCCGCGGACGACGACAGGGCGGCGGCCCCCCGTGTGGCCGCCGCCCTCTGCGTCGTGGATCAGCCGTTCAACAACTCGTACGCCATCGCCGGCGCCTTCGTGGCGGCGGCGCCGGTCGGCACGCTGATCTTCGGCGCGCTGCCGTAGTCGGCGTACTTCACGACGTAGTCGTACGCCTTCGCCTTGCCGGCGGCCGGCATCTTCAACGTCAGCGAGGCCAGGTGCTTGTCCGCGCCGACCACCGCGGTGAACGGCACCTTCTTGGCGGCCTCCCCGAGGGCCGCCGCCTCGCCCTCCTCCAGCGCCTTCGACGCCTCCGGCTCGCTCACGTCGATGAACCCGACGTACTGACCGGGGCTCTTCTCCTCGACCGAGGTGGCCGCCTGGATCAGCGGACCGGCGTTGCCCTGGTCCACACCGTCGTAGGACGGGACGCTCTCGGCGTCGGTCAGCTTCGCGCGGTCCAGCTTCATCCACTTGTCGGGGAACTTCGGCAGGCCGGGACGGCCGCTGAGCTTCACCTTCACCCAGTACTGCTCCTCGATCACCAGGAACGACATCTTCAACGCGATGCCGTCGGAGTCCGGCGGCATGACCATGTTGAGTTCGAGTCCCTTCGCCGCCGGGTCGACCCGGCCGTCGACGGTGCTCGACGCGTCCTTGCCGCTCAACCGGAACGCCCCCTCGGTGCCGTCCGGGACGGCGTCGAGGAGCGCCTCCTTCGGACTGACGCTCGGGCTGGCGGACGGGCTGCTCTGTGGCGCCGCGGCCGGTTCGCTCTTCGACCCGCAACCCGCGAGCAGGGTGGTCGCGGCCAGCACGGCGGCGGCCGTACCGACCGTCCGTCGGATGGTGCCGGCGGTGCCCGTTGCCTGTGTCATCGCACTTCTCTTTCTCGCTGCCTGGCTTCTGCCGACGACGATGCTGCCGGCCGGCACGGCGGTTCGGCTGCCGTCCGGCTGCCGTCCGGCTGCCGGGCACTGCCGTCCGGCGCTCGCGGGGGTGTCAGGAGCGGAAACTCGCATGTCAGGACAGCTGCGTTTCGAGATCCTCGGGCCTCAGCGGGCCTGGTACGCCGACCGGGAGATCGACCTCGGTCCCGGCAAGCAGCGCGCGGTGCTCGCCGTACTGCTGCTCTCCGCCGGCCGCTCGGTCTCCACCGGGCAGATCGTCGAGGCGGTCTGGCCGGAGGACCCGCCCGCCAACGGCCCGAACGTGGTGCAGAAGTACGTGGCCGGGCTGCGCCGGGTGCTGGAACCGGACCGGTCGCCGCGTACGCCGGGACAGGTGCTCAGCCTCACCGACGCCGGCTACCTGCTCCGGGTCAGCCCCGAGGCGGTGGACGCGGTCCGCTTCGAGCGGGGGGTGCACCGCGCCCGACAACGCCGCGCGGAGGGCCGTGCCACCGACGCGGTGACCGAGCTGGCCGCAGCCCTGGCCCTGTGGCAGGGGGAACCGTTCGCCGGCTTCACCGGGCCGGTCTTCGAGGCGGCCCGGCAGCGGTTGGTGGAGCTGCGGGCCGTGGCGCTGGAGACCCGGGCCGAGCTGATGGTGGACCTCGGGCGGCACCGCGAGATGGCCGGGGAGCTGGTGGAGCTGGTGGCCGAGTTCCCGGTTCGGGAACGGCTACGGCACCAGCTCATGCTGGCGCTCTACCGCAGTGGGCGGCAGGCGGAGGCACTCGCCGCGTACCGGGAATTCGCGGACCTGCTCCGCGAGGAGTACGGCATCGAGCCGGGTGAGGCTCTCCGCGTGCTGCACGGGCGGATACTGCGCGCCGACCCGACACTGGTGGTGGAAAAGCCGGCGAACGAGCCGGAGTCACCCCTGCCCGCGACCGCGGGATCCGTCGCGGTGGTGCCGGCCCAGGAGCGGGCAGCCGAGCCAGGCCACCCAGCCGACCCGGTCTCCGCCGTTCCGCCGCCCGCTCCGCCGCCGGCCGTGTTCCCGCCGCCGGCCGCGTTCCCGCCGATGCCGCGGGACGAGTACCCGGTGCGCGGCACCCCACCCCGGCGGGCGCGGCGGTGGGTCAGCGTCAGCACGGCGATCGTCGCCGCGCTGATCGGGGTGCTCTCCTTCGGCCTGCTCACGTGGCTGGTGGTGCTGGTCTACGCGGTGTGGCGCCGGAGCTGGCGACACGGGCTCGCCGCCCTCGGCTACCTGTCGGTGATGGTCGCGTTCATCGGCGTGGTCGGCTCCGGTGACTCGGACGACGTGACCGCCGTCGACGTCGTCGCGATCATCACCTGGCTGCTCACCTGGCTGCTCGGCGTCCTGCACACGCTCCTGCTCAACGGTGCGATCTGGTCAGCGATCACCGGCCGGGGCGCGGCGCCGGCCGGGGCGGTCGCCGACGAGCGCCGGGTCCGCCGTGAGCAGGCCCGCTACCTGCTGTACCACTACCCGGCGGCGCGGCATGAGTTGCGCATCGGCCGGCCCGACCTGCCCCGTACCTTCGACGACGGGGGCCTGGTGGACGTCAACGCGGTCCCCGAGACGACGATCGCCGAGCTGCCCGGGATCACCGCCGAGCAGGCCCGGCAGGTGGTGGTGGACCGCTGGCTGCGTGGCCCGTTCGGTTCGATGGAGGACCTGGCCGCTCGCTGTCTGCTCCCGCTGCTGCTCACCGACTCCCTCCGCGACCACCTCGTCTTCCTTGCCCCGACGCCGGGCCCGACGACCGTGCTCCCGCAGCAGACCGCCGCCCACCCGCAGCAGACCAGCCCTCCGCCCCAGCAGACCAGCTCTCCGCCGCAACAGGCCGGAGGGGATGTCCGCCCCAGCTGGTAGAAATGCCGGATGGGCGACGAACGGGCGGCGGTACGGGAGCGGGCCGAGGCGGTGCTGCGCCGGCTGGCCGGTGAGCACGCCCGACTGCGCGAGGATCAGTGGCGGGCCATCGAGGCGTTGGTCGTCGACCGGCGACGGGTGCTCTGCGTGCAGCGCACCGGTTGGGGCAAATCAGCCGTCTACTTCGTGGCCACCGCCCTGCTGCGCGACAGCGGGCAGACCGACCAGGCCGGCCCCACCGTCATCGTGTCGCCGCTGCTGGCGCTCATGCGCAACCAGGTGGAGGCCGCCGCGCGGGCCGGCATCCGGGCTCGCACGATCAACTCGGCGAACCTCGACGAGTGGGACGAGATCACCGCCGAGATCCAGGCCGGCGCGGTGGACGTGCTGCTGATCAGCCCGGAGCGGCTCAACAACCCGGACTTCCGCGACGGCGTGCTGCCGAAGCTGGCCGCGACCACCGGGCTGCTGGTGGTCGACGAGGCGCACTGCGTCTCCGACTGGGGGCACGACTTCCGACCGGACTACCGGCGGCTGCGCACGTTCCTCGCCAACCTGCCCGAGCGCACGCCCGTGCTGGCCACCACCGCCACCGCCAACGCCCGGGTCACCCAGGACGTGGCCGAGCAGTTGGGCGACGCGCTCGTCCTGCGCGGCACGCTGGACCGCGAGTCGCTGCGCCTCGGCGTCCTCGACCTGCCCAGCCCGGCGCACCGGCTGGCCTGGCTCGCCGACCACCTGGACGAGCTGCCCGGGTCCGGCATCGTCTACACGCTGACCGTCGCGGCAGCGGGGGAGACGGCCGAGTTCCTGCGGTCGCGGGGCTATCCGGTCGCCTCGTACTCGGGGCAGACCGACGACGCCGACCGGCGGGCCGCCGAGCAGGACCTGCTCGACAACAAGATCAAGGCGCTGGTCGCGACCAGCGCGCTCGGCATGGGCTTCGACAAGCCCGACCTGGGCTTCGTCGTCCACCTCGGCGCACCACCCTCGCCGATCGCGTACTACCAGCAGGTCGGCCGGGCCGGCCGCGCCGTCGAGCACGCCGAGGTGCTGCTGCTGCCCGGTGTCGAGGACGCCGCGATCTGGCGCTACTTCGCCTCGCTGGCGTTCCCGCCGGAGCAGCAGGTCCGCGCCGTGCTGGCCGCCCTGCACACCGACCGTCCGCTCTCCACCCAGGCCCTCGAACCCCTCGTCGACCTGCGCCGGGCCCGCCTGGAGCTGATGCTCAAGGTGCTCGACGTGGACGGCGCGGTCCGCCGGGTGCGCGGTGGCTGGCTCGCCACCGGCGAGCCCTGGGTCTACGACGAGGCCCGGTTGCGCCGCGTCGCCGAGGCGCGCACCGTCGAGCAACAGGCCATGCGGGAGTACGCGTCGACGTCCGACTGCCGGATGCGGTATCTACGCGAACGCCTCGACGACACCGCCGCGACCGACTGCGGCCGGTGCGACAGGTGCGCCGACCCGCTCTTCGCCGCCGACGTGTCGACGGCAGCGCTCGCCGCCGCGCAGACCTTCCTCGGTCGCCCCGGCGTGGAGATCGCCCCGAAGAAGCTCTGGCCGACCGGGCTGGACGCGGTGGGCGTACCCCTGAAGGGCCGGATCGCCCCCGCGGAGCAGGCGCTGCCCGGCCGTGCGGTCGGGCGCCTCTCCGACCTGGGCTGGGGTGGCCGGCTGCGGGAGCTGGTGGGCCCGGAGGCGCCCGACGTGCCGGTGCCCGACGACGTCGCCGGCGCGGTGGTCGAGGTGCTGAAGGCGTGGGCGCACGGCGACGATCCGTGGCCCCGCCGCCCGGTCGGCGTGGTCGCGGTGGGCTCCCGCCGGCGGCCCCGGCTGGTCGGCTCGCTGGCCGAGCGGATCGCCGCCGTGGGCCGGCTGCCGCTGCTCGGCGCGGTCACCCCGACCGGCCCGGACGGCCCCGGCGGGCCGCGCGGCAACAGCGCCCAGCGGGTACGCGCGCTGCACGACGCCTTCACCGTGCCGGCCGACCTGGCCGACGCGCTGGCCGCGCTGGAGGGGCCGGTGCTGCTCGTCGACGACCTGGTCGACTCGGGTTGGACGATGACGATGGTGACCCGCGCGCTGCGGCGGGCCGGTGCTCCCGACGTGCTCCCGCTCGCTCTGGCCGTGGCCGGCTGAGCCGCCGTTCGCGATCGCGGAGGTCGGTGGGCGGCTGCGGGGCGGAAAGTTCCCGGGCCGCGCGGATTGCGACGGTCGCCACGCCGCCCCGGCGTCGGTCAGGGCTGGCCGGGCGCGGCGGTACGGTGGCCGCATGACCGATCAGCAGCCCGTCACCCGCGCGTACGCCGTGACCGGCATGACCTGCGCGCACTGCGTGCGTGCGGTCACCGACGAGCTGTCGGCGCTGCCCGGTGTGCGGCAGGTCCAGGTCGACCTGGCCTCCGGCACCGCGACGGTGACCAGCGACAGCCCGCTGCCCGACGAGTCGGTGCGGGCGGCCGTCGACGAGGCCGGCTACGTGCTGGACGCTGGCGGTGCCTGAGCAGGCCGCCACCGTGCCGGACCGGAGCACGGTCCGGCTGGCGCTGGTGGTCGGCGGGCTGGTGCTCGCCGTGCTGCTCGGGTTCGGCCTCGGTCGCATGAACGGCACCACCACCACCGGCGGCAGCAGCGCTGCGGCACTGACCGCCGACCACACCCACCCGCCGGGCACCGGGGCCCACGACCACGGGTCCGTGACGGGCGCCGACCAGGGCGCTGCCGCCGACCCCGGCGGTCTGTCGGTCAGCTCGGCCGGATACACGCTCGTCCCCCTGGCCACCGAGTTTCCGGCCGGCCGCCCCGGGCAGTTCCGTTTTCAGGTACGCGACGTGCAACGCCGCCCGGTCACCCGGTTCGCCGTCGTGCACGACAAGCCGATGCACCTCATCGTGGTCCGTCGGGACCTGACGGGCTACCAGCATCTGCACCCGACCATGGCGGCGGACGGCACCTGGACGGTGCCGGTGACCCTCGCGCAGCCCGGCGTCTGGCGGGCGTACGCCGACTTCACGGTGGTCGCCGACAACGGCGGCCAGAGCGCGTTGACCCTCGGGGTGGACCTGGTCGTGCCGGGCACGTACGAGCCGCGTGCCCTGCCCGGCCCGGCGACCTCGACGACGGTGGACGGGTTCAGCGTCGCCTACCAGGGCAGCCCGCAGGCCGGTGTCACGGTGCCGCTGACCTTCCGGATCGACGGCGCGGACGGTGACGCGGTGCTGGAGCGCTACCTCGGGGCGTACGGCCACCTGGTGGCGCTGCGCGAGGGCGACCTGGGCTACCTGCACGTGCACCCCGAACCGGAGCTGGCCGACGGCCAGGTGAAGTTCTGGCTGACCACCCCGGGCCCGGGCCGCTATCGCCTCTACCTCGACTTCCAGGTAGCCAACAAGGTCCACACCGCCGAGTTCACCCTGACGGTCCCCTGACCCCCGGCCTCCCGCCCGCCCCCCGGGGCCCCCCGTTGATCATGAAGTTATTGCCACTCGCGTCGGTGTGTCGCGGCAATAACTTCATGATCGACGCGCGGAGGGGGTGGGAGGTGGGGGTGGGGGTGGGGGGTTAGCCGGCTCGGCGGGTGGGGCGGCGGGCCAGGTAGCGGAGGAGGTCGCGGATGTGGTGCTTTTCCTCGGCTGGGACGGTGGGATCGGCCAGGCGGTCGAGGATGGCCCGGACGTCGGCCTCGACCGGGCCGTCATCGCTGCGGCGCCGGGGCACCGAGCCCGCGTCGGGCAGCCCGAGCGCCCGGAACGCGGCAGCCACCGGCAGATCCAGCGCGGCGCAGAAGCCGCGTACCTTGGCCAACTCGGGGTAATCCTGCCAGTCACCGGCGAGCCAGCGGAACACTGTGGAACGGCCCACGCCCGTGTGCGAGGCAAGATCAGTCACGGTCCATCCGCGCTCGTTGCGAGCGTCGTCGATGGCGCGCCGGACGAAGCGGGCGAACGCCATCTGCGGTGACACGTCTGCGGAACCCATTCCGGTATGTCTTTCCCCCCGGCCGAGCACTGGGAAGATGTGCCTCCCGAGCGTAGTACGCCGGGAACCGGAAACCACTGACTGACCGCACAAACTGTCCCACCGATGAGACTCCAACTCGGGCAGTATTCGTACCGGCACCCAGCGATCATCGTCGTTCTTCCACTAAGCTCGGTGCCCGTCCCGGCACGGCGCACGCGCGCGTGCCGCCGATCGCCCGGACCACCGCCGAGGAGCACCATGGCCGAATCGAGCCGTCCGCTGCCGTACCAGCCCGGTGCGGTGAGCCTCTTCTTCGTCGCCAAGGCCGGCGTCTTCGCCGCCGGGTTCTGGATCTGGTTGCTGGTCCTGGTGCTGCGCACCAGCACGGCGACCGGCGCCCACGTGCTGGCCGCCACCGGCGCGATCACCACCACGCTGGTCGCAGTGGTGCTGGGCGCCCGGGTGGCGCTGCAACGCAACGCGGCCATCCGGCACGCCGAGACGAAGAAGCTGCTCGTCGACATCTCCTGGAACGCGTTCACGGCCGCCGGCAATGCCGAGAGCTCGGGAAAGGTGGTGCCCTTCCCGAGCAGCGCCGGTGAGGACGACCACCCGACCCTGCGCCACGGCGGGGACCGGGTGTCGGTCTTCGACCGCTCCGGCGTCCGGGACCGGGGCAACAACGGCGACCGCCGACGCTGAAACCGAGTCCACGGCGACGGCCGAGGCCGGCCGGCGGTGACCGCGTACCGCCGGCCAGCGGTTGGGCTCCTAGACGGCGGGCGGCTCGTCGGCGGCGAGCAGGGTCTCCAGCCGGGGTGTGACCCGCCACTGGTCGACGAGTTCGCGGTACTCCGCCTGTCGGGGGTCGGCGGTGCCGCTACGGCGGGCTCGGATCAGCAGGTTGCGGGGCGTGTGCTGGGAGTCGACGAACTCCACCACCTCGGCCCGGTACCCGTGCACCCGCAGCAGCCCCGCGCGCAGCGCATCGGTGAGCACGTCGGCGAAGCGTTCGCGCAGGATGCCCTGCCGGGTCAACAGCTCGTACGGCGCCGGGGTGGGCTGGGCGCGTAGCTGCTTGGCCAGGTCGTGGTGACAGCACGGCGCGGCGAGCACCCAGCGGGCCTCCCAGCGCACCGCGCGGGCCAGCGCCTCGTCGGTGGCGGTGTCGCAGGCGTGCAGCGCCAGCACCAGATCCGGGGTGGGGTCGACAACGGCCTCGGCGATCGTGCCCGCGACGAAGCTGACCTTGTCGGCCCAGCCCAGTCGCTGCGCCAACTCGGTGTTGCGCCGCCGCTGGTCCTCCCGGACGTCCACGCCGATCAGCTCGACGTCGAGCCCGCGACTGGCGAGGTAGCGGTACGCGGCGAAGGTCAGGTAGGCGTTGCCGCAGCCCAGGTCGACCACCCGCAGCGGGCCGGTCAGATCGGCGGGCAGGGTCGCGGCCAGAGCGCGCAGGAACGCGTCGACCTGGCGGCGCTTGGCCGCCGAGCCGCCGATCTCCGCGAAGATCGGGTCGCCCGGATCGAGCAGGTATTCCTTGGCTCGGTCGTTACCACTCGGCGTCGCCGCCGGTCGGGTCGTCGCGGCCCGGTGCACCTGCGCCTCACCGGACTTGGTCACCCGCAGTTGGAGGGTCGCGTCGGCCGTCTCCACGTGCCAGTTGCCGAAAGGCTCGGCCAGGAGTTCGTCGACCGCCACGGCGGCCTCAGGACCGGGGGCGACGTTGCGGGTGTGTGGGCGCGCGCCGTCGGAGGTGGCGATCTGCAACCGCGGGCCGGCCTTGAGCGTCACCGGACGCAGCTCGGCCCGCACGACCGTGGGTCGGTGTCCGCGGCGACGCCCGGCGGCGACCGCCCGGGTCAGCGCGGGGTCGAGCAGCAGTGCACGAACCTCGGTCAGGGCGGCATCCAGTGGTTCCGGCATCGTTCCATTTTCGGCAGGTGGGGTGGGAAGGCGACATCCCCCGTACCGCGCTGAGGCGGTGCGGGGGATGTCGGGTGAATCTCGCTGCGTCAGTCCGCGGTCGCCTCGGCCGGCGTACCCGCGCCGGAACCGCCACCACGGCTGCGCCGGCGGCGGCGCGGCTTCGACGCCTCGCCCTCGGCGCCGGCGGAGGCCGGCTCGGCCGGTGCCGCGTCGGCCGAGATCACCGCGGTCGGCTCGCCCGCGACCGTCTCGCCAGCGCGGCGGCGACGCCGGCGGCGCGGGGTGCGGCTGGCGTCGTCGCCGGCGGCGTCCGTGGGTGCCTCGGCGGCCGGCGTGCCGGCGTCGGTGCGGTCCCGGCGGCCGTCGCCACGGCCACGGCGCTCACCCCGGCCGTCGCCGCGGCTCTCACCGCGTCGAGGGCCCCGACCGCCGCTGTCGCCCCGGCGGGAGCGGGTCGTCCCGCCCAGATCCTCTTCGATCTCGGCGGACAGCCCGGCCCGGGTGCGCTCGGCAGTGGGCAGGGTGCCGCTGACCTCGGTGGAGATGTGCAGGTCGGTGTAGAGGTGCGGCGACGTGTGGTACGTCTCCGGCGGCTCCGGCATCTCCAGACCGAGGGTCTTGTCGATGATCCGCCAGCGCGGCATGTCGTCCCAGTCGACGAAGGTCACCGCGACGCCGGTCGCCCCGGCCCGGCCGGTACGACCGATCCGGTGGGTGTAGGTGTCCTGGTCTTCCGGGCAGTCGTAGTTGATCACGTGGGTGACGCCGGTGACGTCGAGCCCGCGCGCCGCCACGTCGGTGGCGACCAGGATGTCGATCTTGCCGGCGCGGAACGCCCGCAGCGCCCGCTCACGGGCGCCCTGACCGAGGTCACCGTGCACCGCGGCGACCGCGAACCCGCGGAAGTCGAGATCCTCGGCGACCCGGTCGGCGGCCCGCTTGGTGCGGGTGAAGATCATGGTCAGCCCGCGCCCCTCGGCCTGGAGGATGCGCGCCACCACCTCGACCTTGTTCATCGAGTGGGTGCGGTAGACCAGCTGCTGGGTCTGCGGCGACGGCCCGGTCTCGGCGGTGTGCCCGGCGTGGATCGTCATCGGCTGGCGCAGGAAACGCCGGGACAGGGTGACGATCGGGTCCGGCATGGTCGCCGAGAACAGCATCGTCTGCCGGTCCTCCGGAAGCATCGCCAGGATCTTCTCGACGTCGTCGAGGAAGCCCAGGTCGAGCATCCGGTCGGCCTCGTCGAGGACGAGCGCGTGCACCCGGTCCAGTCGGAGGTGCTTCTGCTTCTGCAGGTCCATCAGTCGGCCCGGGGTGCCGACCAGAATCTCGACGCCCTTGCGCAGCGCGTCGATCTGGGGCTCGTACGCCACGCCACCGTAGATCGGCAGCACCCGGACGCCGCGCGTCCGGCCGGCGGCGGCCAGATCCTTGGCGACCTGGATGCCCAGCTCACGGGTGGGGACGACGACCAGCGCCTGGGGGACGCCGTCGCTGCCCTCGTTCGGCGCGAAGACCCGCTCCAGCAGCGGTACGCCGAAGCCGAGGGTCTTGCCGGTGCCGGTGGGCGCCTGGCCGATCAGGTCGACGCCGCGCAGCGCGATCGGGATCGCGTACTCCTGGATGGCGAACGCGCGGGTGATGCCGGCCGCGGCCAGCGCCTCGACGGTCTCCTCGCGGGCGCCGAGGGCGGCAAAGGTGGGAGCCTCGGGTCGAACCGGGGCGGTGGGGGCCAGTTCCTGGCCGTCCATCAGATCTTGAGTCAGCTCGCTCATGTGGATGTGGGGGTGCCCTCTCGTGGGTGCGCCCCGTCTCGTCCTCAGGGCGCGTTCGGTATGACGCGGGCCACACGGTCGGCGGCAGAGTGCCGAGCCGGACCGGGCCGCACGCGCGCCGCGGGCTGAGCTTTCGATCAGATCGGCGCCCACGGCAACTGCTCCATGCTACCTGAACAGGCAAGCTCACGTCCCGATTCCCGGTCGGCCAGCCGGCACGCGGGGCCATCGAATGTGACCTGCGCCACACTTCCTCGGGCGCTCGTCCGTGCCCCGCACGGGCCACCCGGCGCCCGTCCCGCACGGTAGCCTGCGCTCGTGTCCGCGCCGACCACCCCCGGTCCCGCCGTCGCCGACCTGCTGGGCCTGGTCGCCTTCGGTGAGCTGCTCGCCTTCGAACGCATGGCCGGTGACGCGCGACTCGCCCCCGACCTGCACCGACGTGCCGCGCTCAGTCAGATGGCCGCGGCCGAGATCGGCAACTACCGCCGGCTCGCCGACCGGCTCACCGCGCTGGGTGTGCCGCCGGAGGAGGCGATGACGCCGTACGTGCAGCCGTTGCAGGCGTACCACGACTCCACCGAGCCGCGGGACTGGGCGGAGGTGGTCACCAAGGCGTACGTGGGCGACGCGATCACCGACGACTTCATCCGGGAGATCGCCGACGCGCTGGACGAGCCCGACCGGGCGCTGGTGCTGGACGTGTTGCACGACTCCCGGTACGCGGAGTTCGCCGTCGCCGAGATCCGGCTGGCCGTCGCCGCCGATCCCCGGGTGGCCGGTCGGCTCTCCATGTGGGCCCGGCGGCTGGTCGGCGAGGCGTTGTCCCAGGCCGGCCGCGTCGCCGCCGAACGGGCCGCACTCACCGCGCTGATCGCGCGGGGCGACCGGGTCGACGTGCCGGGGCTGTTCGGGAGGCTCACCGCCGCACACACCGCGCGGATGGCGGTCGCCGGACTGAACAACTGACCGCCACCCGTCGGGCGCGGAACCGGCCCGCGGCAGGTGGCCTGGAAACGCCTACCTGCCGCGACGGCCGGACCGGTCAGCGAACGGTGAAACCGACCGCTCGGGGGGACGCCTCGGCGATCTCGACGTAGGCGACCTTCTCGACCGGAACGATGACCCGCCGGCCCTTCTCGTCGGTCAGGGAGAGCGTGCCGCCGTTGCCGGCGAAGGCGTCGGTCACGATCTGCTCGATCTCGGCCGGCGACTGCGCGCTGTCCAGAACCAGCTCGCGCGGCGCGTACTGCACGCCGATCTTGACCTCCACTGTGCCTCCTCAACTGGGGCGATAACCGCCCTGCGAAGGCTATCCGATCACGGGGTCGGCGGTCAGGCTGACTCACCTTGCAGCGGGAAGCTCGCGATGCCCCGCCAGGACAACGCCGCCACCAGAGCCTCGGCCTCCGCCTTCGGCACCTGCCGGCCACCGGCCAGCCAGAACTGCGCGGCGGTCTCCGCCGCGCCGACCAGCCCGGAGGCGAGCAACTCGGCGTGCGACCGGCTTACGCCGGTGTCCGAGATGATCGTGTCGGTGATCGCCGCGATGCAGCCCTGCTCGACCCGCTCCACCCGCTGCCGCACCGCCGGGTCGTTGCGCAGGTCCGACTCGAAGACGAGGCGGAACGCCTCGCTCTCGTGATCGACGAAGTCGAAGTACGCGCGCACCGACGCGCTGACCCGCTCCTTGTTGTCGCTGGTGCCGCGCATCGCCTCGTGCACCTGAGCGACGATGGCGTCACAGTGCGTGTCTAGCAGGGCCAGGTAGAGGTCCATCTTTCCCGGGAAGTGTTGGTAGAGCACCGGCTTGGAAACCCCGGCCCGCTCGGCGATGTCGTCCATCGCCGCGGCGTGGTAGCCCTGCGCGACGAATACCTCCTGCGCCGCCGCGAGCAGCTGCTTACGGCGCGCGGAGCGGGGCAGGCGGGTGGGCCTGCCAGCAGTCTGTGCGCCGTTCCCCACAGCGGTCATGGGATCCTCCGAGTTCTCCGTACGGGCCGGCATTTTCCCCCCAGACCGGGGCGGCCCTCGACCGCGTCGTGGAAATGGCCCGCCGCTGTAACTTATCGCCACTCTCCCCACACGGTAGCCTCAGCGAGGGCGACCAAGGAGCGCGCGGTGAGTGAAACAGGGCAACCCGGAGCCGCCACCCCGGGAGAGCACGGTGACGGAACGGGTCAGCACGACGACCCGGGCCGCTCCGGCAGCGGGTGGGCGCCCTCGACGGGCGGGTGGTCCCCGTCTGTCGAGCGCGAGGTGGCCGGGGAGCAGGCACCACCGTGGCAGCGACCCCCCGCGTCCGGTTGGCGCGCCTCCTCCACCAGGCACGGCGATCTGCCCGCGCCTCTGCCCGGACTGACCGGTGACTCCGAGCGACCGGCCCGGGTCAACGGCCACCACGCCAACGGTGTCCACCACGACGAGGCCGAGATCAACAGCGACAGCGACAGCAGCGGCGACAGCGAGATCAACGGCGTCCGCCACGGCGATACGGAGATCAACGGCGTCGCGCACCTCAACGGTGGGGCCTCGTCGGGCCGCCAGACGCCGGTGAGCGCGCCGCCCGGGCGGACCGCCGAGGACCGGCCCGACGTGGGCGGGGGCCGGCTGGTGGTGCCCGCCCAGCGTCCCGCGCCGGCCGCGGAGCCGGGGGCGGGGGAGGCCGACACCGGCCCGCCCCGGCACTCCACCACCGACCCTGCCGCGCCGCGCAGCGTCCGCTGGGCCGACCCCGGTCTGCCCAGCACGGCGCCAGCCGCCATCCAGGTGCCGCCCGTCGGCACGGCGGCCTCGGGTTTCGAGGTTCCGCCCGGTCTCCGCGCGCCCACCGGCGAACGGCCGGCCGTCGACGATCAACCGGCCGTTTCCCGCGGTTGGCAGGTCCCGCCCGCAGCCGAGGCATCGGCCGAGTCGGGGCGTGCCGCCGGGCGCGGCGACGACCCCGAGCCGGAGCGCCCCACCGGAGACACGCACCGAGCGGGTGAGTCTCCCTCCATCGAGCCGGACTGGTCCGGGCCCAGCTGGAACCGCCCGAGCTGGGGCAGTGGGTGGGCGCCGCCCTGGTCCCGCCAGGACGGCGAGCCGGCCGGCCGACCGGCGCGGGACGAGTCCACGCCGGGCTGGGTCGCCGAGCCCCACCTGCCGTACGAGCCGGTGCGCGCCGAGCCGACCCGTCCGTACGAGCCGGTGCCCGCCGAGCCGCCCCGCGCGTACGACGTCACCCGGGACGCCCCCCAGGCCGAGGCGGACGCCGACCGCCGCACGCCCACGCGCCCGTCCTGGGCCGGTGAACGTCCGGCCGCGATTCCGACCAGCGTGCCTCCGGACGTTTCCCGGCCCGAGCCGGCCGAGCGGCCCTCCTGGGCCGGTGGGCCGACGCCCGAGCCGACCGGCGGGCTCCCCGCGGCCCGCCCGTCCTGGGCCGCGCCGGCCCCGGTCAGCGCGGCGGCCGACCCGTCGCCTCGCGCGGGCGGCACGGACCCCACCCCGACCAGCGGCCCGCCCGTTCCCCCACGCACTGCGCCGCCCGCCGCCGAGCGCCCCTCCTGGGCCGGCGCCCCCACCCCGACCAGCGGTCCGCCGGCTGTTGAGCGCCCCTCCCGGGCCGGCGGCCCCGCCCCCACCAGCGGTCCGCCGGCCGTTGAGCGCCCCTCCTGGGCTGGGGGGTCTCCCCCCACGAGTGGTCCGCCGGCCGTTGAGCGTCCGTCGTGGACCGGAGGGTCCGCGTCGGGCGGTGCCGCTCGCGCCGAGCCGACCAGTGGCCCGCCGGCCGCTGACCACCCCTCCTGGGCTGGCGGCTCGGACCCGACGCCGGCCAGCGCCCCGCCGTCGCGCCCGTCCTGGGCCGGCCCGGCGTCGGCCCTCCCGCCGCCGCCCCGCCCCTCCTGGGCTGGTGGCCCGGACCCGACGCCGACCAGCGTCCCGCCGTCGCGCCCGTCCTGGCCTGGCGATCCGACGCCCGGCGGCACTTCGGCGAGTACGCGCCCGTCCTGGGCGGGCCCGGCACCTGTCGATCCGCCCGCGCCGGTCGATCCGCCGCCGGTGCCCGCCGGCCCACCGCCGACGTTGACCGATGCGCCGCCACCGGCGGCACCCGTCCGTCCGGTGGCCGAGCGGCCCTCGTGGGCCGGTGGATCGCCGACACCCGTGGCGGCCGAGCGACCCGACTGGTCCGAGGGCCGCATCCCGGCAGCTCCGGCCGAGCGTCCCTCCTGGCCGGCTACCCGGCCGGCGACCTCTCCCCGGGCGAGCGACGCGGGTGAGTCGACCGGCCCGGTCCGGCCGACCGGACCGTTCCGGCTCCGACCAGCGACCCCCGAGCCGCCCGAGCCGTCGCCCGCCGAGCCGACTGCTGCCGCCCCGACGGCGAGCGGTCCTCCCCTCGCCGGTCCCCCGCCTCCCTCGGCCAGTGCCGGTCCGGCCGCCGCCAGCGGCCCCGGGCGTCACGACCGGCCGTCACCCGCGTCCTCCCCTCCCTACGCGGCTCGCCGATCCGCCCCCGACCCGGCGTCGCCGGTCGAGCCCGCCGACGGTGGGCGACGGCCCGACACGTCGGCGGTGCTGCCGCAGCGCGTCCCCGCGGAACCGGACGTGCCCGTTGTGCCGGAGCCGCCAGCCGTGGAGCCACCCGCCGAAACCCCAGAACTCGCGCGCATCGCCACCCACCTGCGCCGCGACGACGAGCCCGCTCCGTTGCGGGAGCGTCCCGAGGGGTTCGACGTCAACGCCATCCTGGACGCGGTACGGGAGGTGGCCGGCGTTCGGGACGCCGCCCTGCGCCGTACGCCGGCCGGCGCGCACAGTCTCCGGCTGGACCTGGCCGACGGTGCCGATCCGGCCGAGGTGAGTCGACAGGTGGCCCGGCTGCTCCAGGAACGGATGGGGCTGGCCGCCGCCCCGCAGAACGTGCCCGGCCTGCCCACCACGCCAGCCCCGCCGGTCCGCCGTCGCGCTGCCGAGCCGCGATCCGCCGACCCGCGCCCCGCCGAGCGACGAGCTGCCGAGACGCGTCCCGTCGAACCGCGATCTGTCGAGGCGCGGCCTGCCGAGCCGCGCGACACCGGCGCGGAACCGCGGACCGCCGAGGCGCCCTCGATCGCTCGGTCGTCGGGCGGTCGGGTCGAGGCCACGCCGGCGGGCCCGGAGCAGTGGGCCGGGCCGGACGCCGCGCGTCGACGGCGGGCGGGCGCCCCGCACCGGGGCCGCGCCACCGTCGAGGAACCCGGCTCGGTCTCGGCCGCGCCCACTGGCGGAGCCACCGGCAGCCCGGCGACGGTCGGTACGTCGTACTCCGGCGGTCAGGTGACCACGACGGAGTCGGCGCCCTCTCGGCCTCTGGACACCGGCGGCGTGCCGGGGCCGCGTGTGGTCATCGACCACGTGCAGGTCAGCACCTTCGGCCTGGACGCCAACGTGGAGGTGCGGCTGCTGGCCGGCGACGACAACGCGGCCGGGTACGCGACCGGGCCGGCGGTCGACGGTTACGTGCTGCGCCTCTGCGCGGTGGCCGCAGCCGCCGCCGTGGACGAGTTGCTGCGCGGCGCCGAGAACGCCGAGCGTGGCCGCTGCTTCGTCGAGCACGCGGCGGTGGTGCCGTTCGGCAACTGCGAGGTGGCCACGGTGGTGGTGCTGCTGGTCTGCGAGGGCTGGGTCGAGCAGCTCGCCGGCTCGGCCCTGGTGGCCGGCGATCCGCGACAGGCGGTGGTCCGGGCGACGCTGGCGGCGGTCAATCGTCGGCTGGAGGCGCTGCTGTCCTGAGTGGTCCGAGGCAGACTGGGAGGATGAAGCGCGCCTCCCTCTGGCCGGACCACCTCCTCCCCGAGGTCGGTGTGCCGCCGCCGTGGCCGGGCCGGGAGGTCCGCCTCGACGGCGTCGTCACCTATGTGCGGGACACTCCGGCGACGACCGTCGACGCGGAGCCGGCGCTGTACGTGCACGGGCTGGGCGGCTCGTCGCAGAACTGGACCGACCTGGCCGGCCTGCTCGCCGACCGGCTGGACGGCCAGGCCATCGACCTGCCCGGGTTCGGCCGCAGCGAGCCGGGCCCGCGCTACACGATCCCGGCCTTCGCCGACCTGGTGATCCGGTGGATCGAGCACTCCGGTCGGGGGCCGGTGCACCTGTTCGGCAACTCGCTGGATGGCGCGGTCTCGGTGCAGGTGGCGGGGCTGCGGCCCGACCTGGTCCGCACCCTCACCCTGATCTCTCCGGCGCTGCCGTTTCTGGACTTCCGGCGGTCGTTGCAGGGCAGGATGCTGCCGGTGCTGGCCATTCCGCGCGGTGAACGGCTGGTCGCCCGGCGGCTCACCCAACTCGCGCCCGAGGTGATGGCCCAGCAGGTGTTGGAGGCGTGCGTCGCCGACCTCAGCCGCATCTGTGCGCAGCGCCGGGCCGAGGCGTTGGAGGAGATCCGGGTCCGGTACGAGGCGGAGCACTACGCGGCCGCGTACGTCCGGACGTTCCGGGGGCTGGTCTCCAGCTTCCTGCGGGCGTATCTGCCGGGGCCGGGCTCGCTGTGGCGGCTCGCCGGGGCGGTGCGCGCGCCGACGCTTGTGGTGGGCGGCCGGCAGGACCGGCTGGTCGACGTTCGCGTCGCGCCCCAGACCGCCCGGGTCATCCCGGACAGCCGCCTGCTGATGCTCGGCGGTGTCGGTCACGTGGCTCAGCTGGAGGTTCCCCGGCTGGTCGCCCGGGCGGTGGTCGGCCTGCTCGCCGAAACGGAGGAGGCCGCTCGGCCGTCCGATCTGGCAGGCTGACCGGGATGTTCAGGTCCGCTCGCCGCCGCCGTCGCCTCGCACTGATCGCCCAGCTGGTGGCGGTGGTGCTGGCTGTCGGCGCGGCGGTGACCGTGATCGCCGAGGGTCCGGGGGTGCCACCGGATCGGCTGACTGCCGACGAGATCGGGCCGCCGCTGGTGGCCGGGCCGCTGCCGCCGTCGGCGGCCGGGCCGCTGCCACCGTCGGCGGATCTGTCGCCGACCGCCACCGCCACCGCTGCGTCGCCGAGCCCGTCGCCGGTGCTGCGGTTGCCCGGTGCGGTGCCGACCGCGGGTTCCGGCCGGTTCAGCCACGACGACCACGCCGGCCCGGTGCTGGGCCGGGCGGGTGAGCTGCGCCGCTACCGGGTGGCGGTCGAGTCGGGCAGCAACGAGGACATCGCCGCGTTCGCGCAGGCCGTCCAGGTGGCGCTCGCCGGGCCGGGCAGTTGGGTCGACAGCGGCCGGCTGCGGTTGCAGCAGGTCCCGGGGGACGCTCCCCGGGACTTCACCGTCTACCTGGCGACCGCCCGTACGGCGGGCCGGATGTGCGCCGAGGGTGGCGTGGACATTCGGATCGGCGGGCGGCCGTACACCTCCTGCCGCGCGCCCGGCCAGGTGATCATCAATCTGGATCGGTGGCGGTTGTCGGTGCCGCACTACGTGTCGGCGGGCGTGCCGCTGGCGGTCTACCGGACGTACGTGGTCAACCACGAGGTGGGTCACCAGCTCGGGCACCGGCACGAGCGCTGCCCGGGCGCGGGGCGTCCGGCGCCGGTGATGATGCAGCAGACCCTCTTTCTCAACGGGTGTCGGGTCAACCCGTGGCCGTACGTCGACGGTCGGCGTTACGCCGGGCCGGCTCTCTGAGACAACCGGCCCCATGAGGGGTATTGCGGTAATAGAAGCTAAAAGCGGAGAATTGCCCGAATAATCTGGCAGGCTGGACGTCATGACGCCGTCGTCCCCTTACGGCCCGCCCGAGCCGCCCGACCGGTCCGCGTACGAGGATGCGCGTCCCACGGTCCTGCGGATGCGCCGCCGCCGCCGCCGCAGCCTGTTGCTCGGCCTGCTCGTGGCCGCCACCGCCACCGCAGTCGGCGTGACCGCGACGCGGGGCGACGAACCGACGGCCGACGTACCGCCCACCCCGACCCAGGGCGGAATGGGCCTGGGCGGCGGGGAGGCCCACCCGGTGCCCAGCGGCTACCCGTCGGTCGGCGCGGGACGCTTCACCGTCGCCGACGGGGGAACATCCGTGCACG
This sequence comes from Micromonospora sp. NPDC005252, assembly GCF_042872475.1. NCBI lineage: Bacteria > Bacillati > Actinomycetota > Actinomycetes > Micromonosporales > Micromonosporaceae > Micromonospora > Micromonospora sp. NPDC005252. Next base: position 52,764 of record NZ_JBIAKN010000015.1, read on the forward strand.
GTACGGACGGACCGCTGCGCCGCTACCGGGTCGTGGTCGAACGGGGCAGCGGTCAGGACGCCGACGCGTTCGCCGCGCGGGTGGACGAGGTGCTGGCCGACCCGCGCAGCTGGATCGCCTCCGGTGAGCTGCGGGTGCAGCGGGTGGCCGACGTCGACGCCGCCGACTTCACCGTCTACCTCGCCACCCCGGTCACGTCGGAGCGGATGTGCGCCGAGGGCGGGTTGACCACCGAGCGCTACACCTCCTGCCGGCTGCCCGGCCAGGTCATCATCAACCTGGCCCGCTGGCAGGAGGCGGTGCCCGACTACGGGGCCCCGCTGGAGACGTACCGCACCTACGTCATCAACCACGAGGTCGGCCACGAGTTCGGCGAGCAGCACGAGGCATGCCCCGGCCCGGGGGAGCCCGCACCGGTGATGCAGCAGCAGACGTACGGGTTGCAGGGCTGCCTGGCCAACGCCTGGCCGTACCTCGACGGCCGTCGCTACGGCGGCGACATCGTCCCCTGAGCGACCGGCCGCCGGTTATTCCCCTCCCGCATCGCGGGCCACGTGTCCTCCCTCATGGCCGAGAGTGGCCCGGGCGAGCAACAATGGCGCGGTTCACACCGCCGATCCCGGGGAGTCCACCGTGTCGTTGCCCCCGCTCGTCGAGCCCGCCGCCGAGCTGACCGTTGACGAAATCCGCCGCTACTCGCGCCACCTGATCATCCCGGACGTCGGGGTGGCCGGGCAGAAGCGGCTGAAGAACGCCCGGGTGCTCTGTGTCGGCGCCGGTGGCCTCGGGTCGCCCGCCCTGCTCTACCTCGCCGCGGCGGGGGTCGGCACCCTCGGCATCATCGACTTCGACACCGTCGACGAGTCGAACCTCCAGCGCCAGGTCATCCACGGCGTGTCCGACGTCGGCCGTTCCAAGGCCGAGTCCGCCGCCGCGTCGATCCGCGAGATCAACCCGCTGGTCAACGTGGAGATCCACAACACCGCGTTGGACCGCGAGAACGTCCGCGAGATCTTCGCCCAGTACGACCTCATCGTCGACGGCACCGACAACTTCGCCACCCGGTACATGGTCAACGACGCGGCGGTGCTGCTCGGCAAGCCGTACGTCTGGGGCTCGATCTACCGCTTCGACGGCCAGGCGTCGGTGTTCTGGGCTGAGCACGGCCCCTGCTACCGGTGCCTCTACCCGGAGCCGCCGCCGCCCGGCATGGTCCCGTCCTGCGCCGAGGGAGGCGTGCTCGGCGTGCTCTGCGCGTCGATCGGCTCGATCCAGGTGAACGAGGCCATCAAGCTGCTCACCGGCATCGGTGAGCCGCTGGTCGGCCGCCTGATGGTCTACGACGCCCTGGAGATGGAGTATCGCAAGATCAAGGTTCGGAAGGACCCGAACTGCGTGCTCTGCGGCGAGAACCCGACCGTCACCGACCTGCTGGAAGACTACGAGGACTTCTGCGGCGCGGTCTCCGAGGAGGCCCAGGAGGCGACGCTCGACTCGACCATCACCGCCCTGGAGCTGAAGGAGTGGCAGGACGCCGGCAAGGACATCTTCCTCGTCGACGTGCGGGAGCCGGCCGAGTACGAGATCGTGCGGATCCCCGGCTCCACCCTCATCCCCAAGGGCGACATCATCTCTGGCGAGGCGCTGGCGAAGCTCCCGCAGGACAAGCAGATCGTGCTGCACTGCAAGTCCGGTGTCCGCTCGGCGGAGGCGCTCGCCGCGCTCAAGGCGGCCGGGTTCCGCGACGCCGTGCACGTGCAGGGCGGCGTGCTCTCCTGGATCAAGCAGATCGACCCGGCACTGCCCGCGTACTGACCGGCCCACCGGGGCGACGCCACGCGGCGCCGCCCCGGCGCGGTTCTACACACCGCGGCCGACGGCGGTAAATCGACGCAAGTGCCTCCGTACGGCGCTCCGGCCGGAGCGACGCAGCCATTTCCAGCTGGCCGATTCCCCGAGGCGGGATCGTGTCTGCGCAGGTAGCGTCACCGCCGTGGTCGACTTGGAAGCCGCGATCGGGTTCGTCGTGGCGCATGGGGACGCGGTGGAACGCGCCCGCCTCTCCTGGCTGCGCAACGGCACGCCGGTGCCGCCGGAGCTGTTGGAGACGGCCGAGATCGGCCAGTCGTCGGACGGCGGCTGGCCGGCGAGCTGGGGTGGCGAGGTCGCCTCGGTCGACGCCACCTGCTTCCGCCTCGCCGAGCTGGACGACCTGGGCGCGCTGGGCCGTCCCGCCGCCCGCCGGGCACTGGACTGGTTGGCGTCCCGGCAGCAGGCCGACGGCGGCTGGGACGAGGACCTCTCGCTGACCGGCTCGGCCCCGGAGTGGGCCCGCCCCGGCGATCCGGAGGCCAAACTCTTCCTCACCGCCAACGCCGGCTTCTGGCTGACCGTCGCCGGCCTGGACGCCCGCGCCTCGGGTCCGCTCGATCACCGGGTCGGCGGGGCGTACGCCGGTGTGGTGCAGGCGGCGGCCCAGTCGATCGTCGCGCGGTTGCGCCCGGACGGCAGTTGGCCGTCGTTCCTCGCGGCGGGCTGGCTGAGCGCCGCCGTGCTGCACCGTCAGGAGATGTTCCAGGAGTCGGCGCGGATCCAGGTGGTGCTCGCCGAACGGATGCCCACGATGTCGCCGGGCGACGTGGCCTGGCTGGGGGCCACGCTGCGCCGGGTCGGCATCGACCTGCACGACTGGATCATGGTGCGGGCCCTGCGGCGGCTCGCCGAGACCCAGCGCAGCGACGGGGGTTGGGAGAGCGACGACGGTCACCAGTTCGACGTGCACGCCACGCTGTCCGCGATCCGGGCCGCCCGACCGGCGGCGGCCGGAGCCGCCGCGCAGCCGGGCTGACATCGGCCCTAGCGCAGGTGCCCGTCCCCGGTGACGACGTACTTGGTGCTGGTCAGCTCGGGCAGGCCCATCGGGCCCCGGGCGTGCAGCTTCTGCGTCGAGATGCCGATCTCCGCCCCGAAGCCGAACTCGCCCCCGTCGGTGAACCGGGTCGAGGCGTTCACCATGACCGCCGCCGCGTCGACACGGGCGACGAAGTCGCGGGCCGCGCTCGCCGAGTCGGTGAGGATCGCCTCGGTGTGCCCGGTGCCGAAGCGGCGGATGTGCGCGACCGCCGCGTCCAGCGAGTCGACCACCGCGACCGAGATGTCGGCCGACAGGTACTCGGTGGCGAAGTCCTCCTCGGTCGCCGGGACCACGGCGGCGGAGTACGCGGTCACCTCGGGGGAGCCGTGCACGGTCACGCCGGCCTCGGCGAACGCGGCCAGCATCGGCGGCAGGAACGCGTCGGCGACGTCCGTGTGCACCAGCAGCGATTCGGCGGTGTTGCAGGTGGACAGGCGCTGCGTCTTGGCGTTCAGCGTGACCGCGACGGCCTTCGCCACGTCCGCGGCGGCGTCGACGTAGACGTGGCAGTTGCCCACCCCGGTCTCGATCACCGGCACCGTCGACTCCTCGACCACGGTGCGGATCAGCGACGCGCCGCCACGCGGGATGAGCACGTCGACCAGCCCTCGGGCGCGCATCAGCTCCTTGACCGAGTCGCGGGAGCTGGCGTCGAGCAGCTGCACCGCGTCGGCCGGCAGGCCGGCGTCGGCGATCGCGTCGCGCAGCACCGCGACCAGCGCGGCGTTGGAGTGCGCGGCCGAGGACGACCCGCGCAGCAGCGCCGCGTTGCCGGACTTGAGGCAGATCCCGGCGGCGTCCACGGTCACGTTCGGGCGTGCCTCGTAGATGATGCCGACCACCCCGAACGGCACCCGGATCTGGCGCAGCTCCAGGCCGTTGGGCAGCGTCGAGCCGCGGACCACCTCGCCGACCGGGTCGGGCAGCGCGGCCATCTGGCGCAGCGCGTCGGCTATGCCGGCCACCCGGCCCGCGTCGAGGGCGAGCCGGTCCAGCACGGCCGCGCTCAGCCCGGCCTCCCGGCCGGCCGCCAGGTCCGTCTCGTTCGCGGTCAGGATCTCCGGGGTACGCGCCACCAGCGCGTCGGCCATCGCCACCAGCGCGGCGTCCTTGACCGTACGGGTGGCCACGGCCAGGTCGGCGGCGGCGTCCCGCGCCCGTCGCGCCTGCTCGACGACGCTCATGCCGGCACTCCGCTTCGCTCCGTGCCGTCCTGAGGCACCGACGCCCTGAGCTGATGATTCATTCGCTGGCGCTCACTCATCGACTACTCCTCAGCTGGGCGGTTGGCTTACAGCAGTACGAGGTCGTCGCGGTGGACGACCTCCCGTTCGTACGCCGGGCCGAGCGCCGCGGCGAGTTCGGAGGTGGAGCGACCGAGCAGCCCGGGCAGTTCCACCGCGTCGTAGTTGACCAGGCCACGGGCGACCGGGGCGCCGGCGGTGTCGACCAGGTCCACCGGGTCGCCGGCGGTGAACGTGCCGTCCACGGCGGTGATGCCGGCGGGCAGCAGCGACTTGCGCCGCCCGACGACGGCGGCCACCGCGCCCGGGTCCAGGTGCAGCCGCCCTCGGGGCGAGGTGGCGTGGGCCAGCCAGAACAGCCGGGCCGTCGGGCGCTGCCGCTGCGGATGGAACAGCGTGCCGACGGGCTCGCCGGCCAGCGCCGACGTGGCTAGGTCGGCGGAGGTGAGCACCACGGGGATGCCGAAGCCGGTGGCGATCCGGGCCGCCTCGACCTTGGTCACCATGCCGCCGGTGCCGACCCCGGACCGGCCGGCGCCGCCGATGGTGATCCCGGCGAGGTCCTCGTCGCTGCGGACCTCCGGGATCCGGGTCGACTGCGGGCGGGCCGGGTCGCCCGTCCAGAGTGCGTCCACGTCGGAGAGGAGCACCAGCAGGTCGGCGTGCACCAGCGCGGCCACCAGGGCGGCCAGGCGGTCGTTGTCGCCGAACCGGATCTCCTCGGTGGCCACCGTGTCGTTCTCGTTGACGATCGGGACCGCGTGCAGGTCGAGCAGTTTGCGCAGCGTGCGGTACGCGTTGCGGTAGTGCGCCCGCCGGGTCACGTCGTCGACGGTGAGCAGCACCTGCCCGACGGTGCGGCCGTGCCGGGCGAAGCTGGCCGCGTACCGGCCGATCAGCAGGCCCTGGCCGACGCTGGCGGCGGCCTGCTGGGTGGCCAGGTCGCGCGGACGTCGGATCAGCCCGAGCGGGGCGAGGCCGGCGGCGATCGCGCCCGACGAGACCAGCACGACCTCGCGTCCCTCGGCGGCGAGTCGGCCCAGGGTGTCGACCAGCGCGTCGACCCGCTCGTCGGCCAGGCCGCCGGTGGCGGTGGTCAACGAGGAGGATCCGATCTTGACGACGACCCGTCGGGCGGCCGTGACTGCGTCGCGCACCCGCCCATTCTGCGTGGTCACGCCCGCGTCGCCCGGCGGCGTTCCCATATGGTGGCCGATTGTGACTCCTGACGAGTACGTCGAGGCGGTGCTGGACCTGGTGGAGCGGATCCCGCAGGGTCGGGTGATGTCGTACGGCGGGGTCGCCGACGCCCTGGCCGAGCGCTCGGGCCGTTCCTCCGCGCGCCTGGTGGGTTCCATCATGGCCCGGCACGGCGGCTCGGTGCCCTGGCACCGGGTGGTGACCGCTGGTGGCCGGCTTCCACCGGGTCACGAGCGGGAGGCGCGGGCCCGGCTGCGGGCCGAGGGGGTCCCGTTGCGCGGCGAGGGCGTGGACATTTCGGTGGCCGGTTGGTCGCCGGATGAGGGGATGTGACCTGCCGCATAACGTGAGTAACATTCGGCCCCATGAACCAGCCGCCGGGCGCCGCCGGCCTGCCCGCCGTCGGCCCGGATGCGGCCAGCCTGCCCGCCGCCGGTCGGCTGCCCCGCCCGGTACACGCCGGGTACGCGCTCGGCTCGCTGGCCACCGGCGCGTTCGGCACGGTGCCCGGTCTGCTGCTGCTGCCGTACCTGACCGACACGCTCGGCGTGGCCGCCGGGCTCGCCGCCCTGCTGGTCCTGCTGCCCAAGGCATGGGACGTGCTGGTCAACCCGGTCGCCGGGCGGATTTCCGACCGCACCCGGTCGCGCTGGGGCGCACGCCGGCCGTACCTGCTCGTCGCCGGTCTCGCGCTCGCCGTGCTCTTCGCGGCCATCTTCGCCGCGCCGTTCGGCAACGGGCCGGCCGCCGCGGCGTACGTGGCGCTCGCCTTCCTCGCCACGGCCACCGCGTTCGCCTTCTTCCAGGTGCCGTACGTGGCGATGCCCGCCGAGATGACCGACGACTACGCCGAGCGCACGCGGCTGATGACCTGGCGGATCGCCGTGCTGGCGCTGACCATCCTGGTCTCCGGCGCGGTGGCCCCGCTGGTCGTGAGGGTCGGCGGCGACGGCGTGCCCGGGCACCGCTGGATGGGCCTGTTCGTGGCGGCGCTCATAGTCGTCGGCGCCCTCGGCGCGTTCCTCGGCACCCGGTCCGCGCCCGGTGGCGTGGTAGGCGCCAGCGAGCCGACACTGCGCGCCCAGCTCGCCGTGGCGGCCGCCAACCGGCCGTTCCGGGCGCTGCTGGTCTGCTTCGTGGTGCAGTCCGCCGGCGTGGCGACCATCCTCGCCGGGGTCAACTACTTCGCCGGGCAGATCCTGCGCGACGAGCAGAGTGGGCCGACCCTCCTCTTCGCCTGCTTCGTCGGGCCGGCGCTGCTGGTGATGCCGCTCTGGTCCCGCGTCGGCGCCCGGTTGGGCAAGCGGTCGGCCCTGGTCGCCGCCGGGCTGATCCTCGCCGCCGGGGCGCTCGCCCTGGTCGCCGCCCCGCTGCTGCCCCTGGTCGTCGTCTACCTGGTGGTCGCGGTCATCGGCGTCGGGTACGCCGGGCAGCAGGTGTTCGCGCTGGCCATGCTCCCGGACTGCATCGCGTACGACACGGCGCGGACCGGCCGCCGGCAGGCGGGCGTCTTCACCGGCCTGTGGACCGCCGGGGAGACCCTCGGCCTGGCCCTCGGCCCGGGCGTGTACGGGCTGGTGCTCCAGCTCTCCGGCTACGTCTCCTCCGACACCGGCACGGCTGCCGCCCAGTCCGACACGGCGCGACTGGGCGTTCTCCTCGGCTTCACGATCATCCCGGCCCTGTTGCTGGGCCCGCCGATCCTGCTCCTGCGCCGCTACACCCTGACCCCCGCCGTCCTGGCCTCCACGCGGGGCCAGCACACCACGGCGGTGGGCCGCATCGAGAAGGGCACGACGATTCCATGATCGACGAGAACACGGTCGGGGCGGGGGCGCTGTCCCGCGACGGGGTGGCCGCGGACGTCGCGCTGGCGGAGGTTCGACGGCTGCGCGCGGGCGACCGGCCCACCCACGGCGGGCGGCTGTTCGCGTACGTGTACGACCCGGCGGTGCCAGGGCTCGACGACCTCGCCGCCGCCGCGCACCGGGAGAGCGCGCACGTCAACGGGCTCGACCCGACCGCGTTCCCGTCCCTGCTGGCCATGGAGAACGCGCTCGTCGGCGCTGCCGGCCGGGTGCTCGGCGGCGGGCCGGGCACGACCGCACCCGACGTGGTCGGCAGCGTCACCAGCGGCGGCACCGAATCGCTGATCCTCGCCGTCAAGGCGGCCCGGGACGCCCACCCGGAGATCACCGCACCCCGGATCGTGGTGCCGGCGAGCGCCCACGCCGCGTTCGCCAAGGCGGCGCACTACCTGCGGGTGGCGCTGGACGTGGTGCCGGTCTCGGTGGACACTCTGCGCCCCGACCCGGCCGCGATGGCCGCCGCGATCCGCCCGGAGACGGTGCTTGTCGCCTGCTCCGCGCCCTCGTACGCGCACGGGGTGGTGGACCCGGTGGCCGAGATCGCCGCCGTGGCCGCCGACGCCGGGGTGCGCTGTCACGTCGACGCCTGCTTCGGCGGCTGGACCCTGCCGTACCTGCGTCGTCTCGGCGAGCCGGTGCCGGCGTTCGACTTCACGGTGCCCGGGGTCGCCTCCATCTCGGTCGACCTGCACAAGTACGCGTACGCGCCGAAGGGCGTGTCGGTGCTGCTGCACCGCGACGCCGCGGGACGCGCCCCGCAGTACTTCGCGTACGCGGACTGGCCGGGCTACACCATGATCAATCCGGTGATCGCGTCCACCCGCTCGGGCGGGCCGATCGCCGCCGCGTACGCCACCCTGCGGCACCTCGGCGACGCCGGCTACCTGCGACTGGCCGCCGTGACCCGGGACGCGGTCGCCGGCCTGGCCGACGCGGTCCGCGCCGTCGACGGTCTGCGGCTGCTGGCCGAGCCGGAGTCGACAGTGGTCTGCTTCACCGCCACCGAGGATGGACCCGACCTGTTCGTCCTGGTGGACGAGCTGACCGCGCGTGGCTGGCACACCCAGCCCCAGCTGTCGTACGCCGGTCTGCCGGCCAGCGTGCACCTCACGGTGACCGCCTCGGTCGCGCCCCGGGTGGCGGAGTTCGGCCCGGATCTCGCCGCCGCGGTGGCGGCGGCCCACGCGGCCGGCCCGGTGCGGCTGCCCGCCGAGTTGGCGTCCCTGGTTGGCGCCCTCACCCCCGAGGCGCTGACCCCGGAGGTGGTGGTCGGCCTGGCCGCCGGGCTCGGCCTGGGTGGCGGGGCCGACACAGGTGCGGCGGGGCCTCTGCCGGACCGGATGGCGCTGGTGAACACGCTGCTCGACGCCGCCCCGCCGGCGCTGCGCGAACGCCTGCTGGTCGAGTTCGTCGGTCTGCTGCAACGCCCCACCTGGGGTTCGGACGACTGAACGCCGGTGCCCCACCCCGATCGGGGTGGGGCAGCGGACGTCCCGCTCAGAGCACGCCGGGCAGTTCCACACGGTTGTCCTTGTCGTTGAGATCGCGCCACCGTCGGTCCTGAGCGTCGAAGTGCGTGACATGGAAGGCCCGTGTCATCGCGTCGGCGCCCGAACGGTCGGGCATCAGGTGCACGAAGGTGTAGCGCCGCGACTCACCGGCCGGCACCCCCGGCAGCAGGCACGAGTCGTTGTCGTCTGCTGCCGCCACCTTCGGGTCGCACCGGGACCAGTCGCCACCCGTCGGCTCACCCAGGTTGAAGCCGCGCAGCTCGACCTGTGCCGCATCGACCGGTCCCGCGTTCCTCACGGTGAAGACGGTGGTCAGCTTGCGGCCACCCGGGGCGTCGACAAGCGTGTGAGTCATGCTCAGCCGCAGGTCGGTGAGCCGCGGATCCTTGCCGAACTTCGTGGGACCGTCGGTCTGGGTGAACCGGCCCCCCGTGAACCGGTAGGTGCGCAGCTGTTCCTGCGGCCAGTAGGACGGGGTGTCGCAGCAGGGTTGCAGGTCGGCCACCCGCACCTGGACCGCACCGGCCGCGGTGACCTCCAGGCCGCGAATGTCCTCGACACCGTCGGTGGTCCGCACGACTCTGCCGAGCGTCACGATCCGCCCACTGTCGTCCCGGTCGAAGGCGACTACCTGCTTCGCCGACGCCTCGCCGTACCGGCAGGAGATGGCGGCGACAGTCTCCTCGGCGCCGTCCCCGTCCAGGTCGGCGTGGCTCACCTTCAGGTCGGTGAGCAGCGGAATGTAGTTGTTGATGGAGCTTGTCACCAGCCGCACCTTCGACGTGGTGCAGGTCGACGGCACGATCGGCGGCCAGGCCGGCAGGTCCAGGCGGGCAGCGAGCAGCTGCGTCCGGCTGATCCGGCCGTCCGGGGCGTCGGGGTCGGCCGTGGGTGTGGAATTCGGCGATTGGCTGACCGACGGTGTGGGCGGCGGCGGTGCCGTCGTCGGCGGGGACGTCGGGTCGACGGACTCGGCCGGGACCGGCGGCGTGCGGTCGCCTTTCAGCGCGGCGTTGGCGACGACCGGTGCCAGCACTAGGACGACCGCCGCCGCGGCGACGGCCACCACCCTCGTCTGCCGGCGCCGACGCAGGGTGCGTCGGGCCTGGTCGGGACCGGGACCGACGACCCGGGTGGTGACATCGGTGCGGTACGCGGTGAACCGCTCGCGCAGTCGCGGTTCGAGATCAGACATCGGACACCCCCTCGGTGTTCTCGTCCAGCAGTCCGGCAAGGGCGGCCCGGCCGCGGTGCAGCCAGGACTTGACGGTGCCCTCGGCCACCCCTTCCTGAAGAGCGATCTGATTGACCGACAGGTCGGCCAGGTAGTGCAGGATGACGGCCCGCCGGTGGTTGGCGGGCAGTTGCGCGAGCGCCGCGTCGATGGCCACCCGGTCCGGTGTCGGGCCGTCCACCTCGGCCTCGGTGCGCCGCTGGCGCAGAAGGTGGTTGCGGGCCGTGCGCAGCCGACGCCAGCGGCTGCGGGCCAGGTTCCAGGCGACCCGGCGAACCCAGGCCACCGGATCGTCGTACCGGACCAGGCGGTCCCAGCGCGCCAGCGCCCGGCAGAACGCCTCTTGGGCCAGATCCTGAGCGTGGCCCAGATCCCCCGTGTACGCGCACAGTTGGGCGGTCACGCTCCGGAAGTGCGCGTGGTAGAAGTCGTCGAAGGTGATCGCCGCCGCGTTCAGCCCTGCGGCCGTCAACGCCGCCGGTGGTTCGTTGGCGCGGGCTCCCATCGTTGCTGTCACTGCCCCTCCCCGTTGGCGCCGGGGCCGGTGCCCTGGCGCCGGTAACACTTCAGTGCGGCGTACGAGGTTGCGGCCCGAACGGCCGCGAATCTGACAGTCGGCACGAGGGACGCGACGGTTGGCACGCCGACACGGCCGCGCTCGGTGAGCGCGGCCGTGTCCCGTCCCGGTCGGGTCGGCTCAACGGTAGGTGATCACCACCGTGTTGTCCGGGTCGTAGACCTCCTGCACGAAGTCGAAGCTCGCGTCCATCGGGCGGCCGTCCACGTCGGCCTTCCCCGTGCCGACCGTGGTGCCGGCGGCGACCCGGAAGCCCAGCGTGAGCCGGACCTCCTTGCCGGCCCCGAGCTGGTTCAGGTCGCAGGTCAGCGGATCCCGGGTCTTCTCCGGGTCGTTGCGGCAGGCCGCCCAGCCGTCCCCGTCAGGGCGGACCGCCGCCGGTAGGCCGAGCCGCAGGGCCACGTAGGCGGCGGGTCCGCCGCCCCCGTTGCGGATGCGTACGGTGATCGTGCCGGTCCGGGAGCCGTCCGGCGCGTCGGCCAGCACGAGGTTCGTGGCGCTGACCACGAGGTTGACGTCGTGCGGGTTCGGCCCGAAGCTCGTCGGCCCGGAGACCTGCGCGAAGGACCCGCCCTTGAAGCGGTAGCCCCGCCACTGTCGCTGTGACCACTCACCGGGCCAGCCACCACCGGGCGCGATGTCGCCGACCTGCACCCGCACGGTGCCGTCGTCCACCACGTCGAGGGCGAACAACCACTGCGGCTTGTCGATGCTCGTCGTGACCACCCGGCCCAGTGTGACGATCTTGCCCTGCTGGTCGCGGTCGAAGGCGACCACCTGCATGGGTCCGCCGGAGCCGAGCACGCACTGCACCAGCGCCACCGCCTCCACCGTGCCGTCCCCGTCGACGTCCCCCTGGTCGAGCGCCAGCAGCCAGTTGACGCCCTCACGGTCGTCACCGCTGAGCCGGACGCCCGACGTGGGGCATCCCCGCCCGGCTCGCCACGCGGGCAGGGTCACCGCCGCGCCGAGCAGTTGGGCCCGGCTGATCTTCCCGCTCGGGGCGGTGGAGGTCGGGCTGCCGCTCGTGACGGACGGGCCGGGGGTCGGGCTCGCCGTGCCGCTCGGCGTGGGCGACGCGGAGATGGTCGGCGTGGGGTCGACCGGGCCCGGCTCGCGATCCGGGCCGCTCATCGCCGCGTACCCGACGGCGGCCCCGCCGAACAGCGCGAGCACCGTCGCGGTGGTGGTGGCCAGCCGGCGACGGCCGCGCCCGGTTGCCGTCCGCCGCACGGCGGCGGGCCCGGGCACCTCGACCTCCGCCAGCACGGTACGGCGGTAGTGGGTGAACTCGTCGGCGAGGCCGAGGATCTCCTGCTCAGACATCTCGCACCTCCTCGTTGGTGTCGCGCAGGTGCGTCGCGAGGGCCGCCCGTCCCCGGTGCAGCCAGGACTTGACGGTCCCCTCGGCGACCCGTTCCTGGGCGGCGATCTCGGCGACCGTCAGGTCGGCGAGGTAGTGCAGCACGACAGCCCGTCGCTGCTTCGGCGGCAGCTTGGCCAGCGCGGTGTCGAGGGCGACCCGGTCCGGGCTCGGCTCGGCGACGTGTGTCTCGCGTTGCCGCAGCAGCCAGGCCTGCGCGGTCCGCAACCGTCGCCAGCGGTTGTGGCCGAGGTTCCAGGCGACCCGGCGCACCCAGGCCAGCGGATCGTCGTACCGGGCGAGCCGGCCCCAGTGGGTGTACGCCCGGCAGAAGGCCTCCTGAACCAGGTCCTGCGCCTGCCCACGATCACCGGTGTACGCCGTGAGCTGCACCACCAGCGATCGGAAGTGGGCGTGGTAGAAGTCGTCGAAGGCCAGTTCGGCAGTCGCGGGGATGGGGCTTCCCGGCGGGTCGGGGGGCGGTCCGCCCACCCGTACTTCTCTCGTCACAAGCACTCGTCCTCCCCGTGGTGGGCGCAGGCGGCGTGTTCGCCAGCACCGGTCACACACTCGGCCGCGCCCGCCGGTTGCGGTCGAACCGGTGGGGTTGCCTGTCCGGTCCGTGACAAGCGGCTGTGATTCACTGTGGGATGAGGAGAGGGGACGTCCGTGCAGCTACCGGCAGTGCTCGGTGAGCCGATCCGGTTCGTGCTGAACTGGGGGCGCCGCTACTCGCTCTGGGTGTTCAACTTCGGCCTGGCCTGCTGCGCGATCGAGTTCATCGCCACCAGCATGGGTCGGCACGACTTCATCCGGCTGGGTGTGATTCCGTTCGCCCACGGCCCCCGGCAGGCCGATCTCATGGTGGTCTCCGGCACCGTGACCGACAAGATGGCCCCGGCCATCAAGCGGCTCTACGACCAGATGCCCGAGCCGAAGTACGTCATCTCGTTCGGCGCGTGCTCCAACTGCGGCGGCCCCTACTGGGACTCGTACTCGGTGACCAAGGGCGTCGACCAGCTCATCCCCGTCGACGTCTACGTGCCCGGCTGCCCGCCGCGCCCAGAGGCGCTGCTGCACGGCATCCTGCGCCTGCAGGAGAAGATCGCCGCCGAACAGTCCGGCATCGGCGGAGTGCCGCAGCGGGATCTGCTCGCCGCGCCGCTGGACGCCCCGCCCCGCGAGGCCGCCGCCCCGCGCTCCGTCGACTCCCTCACCGCCCCGCCGGTCCGCCCACCCGCCGCACACTGACGAACGGCCCGCCGTGCGGAGGGGACCGCTCGATTGCTCGACGTGGGGGCTGGTCGGGCCCGGTTAACCTGCGCTCATGAGCAATTCCGTGGACCAGCGGTCCGCCCACATCATCGACGTGCTCACCGAGGAGTTCGGCGCGTCGATGGCAATCGACCCGGCGGCCTTCCGCCGCAAGTTCCGCAAGATGGCCGCGTCGCCGTTCGCCTTCTACCGGGGCAGCGCCGCGCTGTTCTACGCCGACCAGCGTGGCGACTTCGCCGACGACCGTTTCCTCGACGAGCGGACCGGCCGGGTGTGGATCCACGGCGACCTGCACGCGGAGAACTTCGGCACCTACATGAACGCCTCCGGGCAGTTGGTGTTCAACGTCAACGACTTCGACGAGGCGTACGTCGGGCCGTTCACCTGGGACCTGCGCCGGCTCGCGGCCAGCGTGGCGCTGCTCGGCTACAGCAAGGCCCTCTCCGACACGGTGATCGGTGAACTGGTGGCCGGCTTCGCCCGCTCCTACCTGACCGAGCTGCGGGCGATCGCCGCCGGCGGAGACGACGCCATCGGCTCGATCACCCTGGAGAACGCCGACGGGGTGCTGCGTCGGGTGCTCCAGCAGGCCCGCCTCAACACGCGGGTCGACCTGCTCGCCGAGCAGACCACCGTCGACAACTACGAGCGGCGGTTCTCCATCGGAGACGGGGTCTTCGAGGTCGACGGGAAGACCCGGGACCGGGTTCTCGCCGCCTTCGAGGAGTACCTGGGGACTCTGCCGACCGCCTCGGCCCGGCTGCGCCCGGTGGCGACGCGGATCAAGGACGTGGTGCTGCGCAAGGGAGTCGGCATCGGTTCGGCCGGCCTGCCGTCGTACAACCTGCTGCTGGAGGGGCACACGCAGGCGCTGGAGAACGACGTCGTGATCTACATGAAGCAGGCGCAGGTCCCGGCGGTGGCCCGCTACTCGACCGACGACTCGGTACGCGGCTACTTCCAGCACCAGGGTCACCGGACCGCCGAGTCGCAGCGGGCGTTGCAGGCGCACGCCGACCCGTGGCTGGGCTTCACCGAGCTGGACGGCGCCGGTCAGCTCGTCGCCGAGGTCTCCCCGTACGCGGCCGACCTGGACTGGTCCGACGTCAACGAGCCGGACGAGCTGACCGGGGTGCTTGCCGACCTTGGCCGGGCGGTGGCCCGGATGCACTCGGTCGCCGACGACGAGTCCAGTCACGACCTGGTGGACTACTCCACCGAGGAGGCGATCGTCGCCGCCGTGGACACCGACGAGTCGGGCTTCGTCACCCACCTGGTGGACTTCGCGCACGCGTACGGGGTGCGTGCCCGTCAGGATCACCAGCTCTTCGTGGACCTGTTCCGCAACGGCCGGCTACCCGGCATCTGACGTCGCCGGGCCGCCGGTCAGGAGGCGAACTCCAGCACCACCTTGATGTCGTCCGGCCCGGAGGTGTACGCGTCGGCGTACCTGTTCACCGGGACCCGTCGGGTGATCAGTGAGGAGAGCCAGACCTGGTCGGCGCGGGTGAGTGCCTGCGCGGCCATGGTCCAGTGTCGCCGGTTGGCGTTCACCGAGCCGAACACCACGTTGTTCTCCAGCACCAGCGCCCGGTTGAGCGCCCCGGCGTCGAAGTCGATGCTCCGGCCGCCGCTGGACACCCCCGCCAGGCAGACGATGCCGGTCGGCGCCGCCTTGCACATGACGTCGAGGACGACCGTGGGCGCGCCGGTGCACTCGATCACCACGTCCGGCTCGAAGGGCAGGTCGTTGACCGGCACCGCGTGGTAGGTGGCGCCGAGCCCGGCGACCAGTTCCGGCTTGGGGCCGTCGGTGGCCCGGTCCAAAACGTGGACGGTGAGCCCGCGCTGGGTGCCGAGCAGCGCGGCCAGCAGCCCGATCGGCCCGGCGCCGGTCACCAGGACCGTGTGCGGCTGCCACTCGGCCCGGTGGCCGATCCGCTCGATGTGGTCCCACGCCTTGGCCACCACGCTGGTCGGCTCCAACAGCACGCCGACCTGGGCCAGCGCCGGATCCAGCTTGACCGCGAACTGGGGCTCGATCCGCCAGCGGTCCCGGGCGAACCCGGGTAGCGCCTTGATGCCGTGCTCGGTGAACTGACCGTTGCGGCACATGTCCCACTCGCCGACCGCGCAGTTGGGACAGGGCACCGGGTCGGGATGCCGGACGATGCCGGCCACCAGGTCGCCGGGTTGCAGGGCGCCGCTCGGGTCCTCCAGCACCCGGCCCAGCGACTCGTGCCCGATGACCAGGCGGTCCGCGCCCGGCGGCGCCTCGCCGTACTCCCCGGCGATGATCTCGTGGTCGGTGCCGCAGATTCCCACGGCCAGTGCCTCGACCAGGACCGCGCCTTCCTCGGGCGCCGGCTCCGGCTGATCCTCGGCGAGGCTCAGCGAGTTGGCGACCCCGGGTTTCACAGTGACAGCGCGCACGCCCTCATCTTTCCCCGCCGACTGGCCCGCTGCCCAGTAAAGCGGGCAGATCACCGGGGATCGGTCGTGGACCGCGGGCCGGGTCGGCACCCGGCCGACGCCCTAGGATCAGCGGCATGACTGAGGAAGAGGTCGGCGCTCGGCTGGTCGCGCTGCTCGCGCCGGTCGAGGCGACCCCGTCGGTCTCCGGCGGGCAGCGGTTCGCCCGGGCCACCGTCGACGTACCCCCGACGAGTTGGTCGGCCGCCGTCCGCGCGGCCCGCGACGACAGCGAGCTGGCCTGCGACTTCTTCGACTGGCTCTCCGCCGTCGATGAGTTGGCCGAGGGCTTCGACGTGGTGGCGCACCTCTGGTCGACGCGGTTGCGACACGGCGTGCTGCTACGCACGCGGGTGCCCCGCGACGCGCCCTCGGTGGCCTCGGTGGTCGACGTCTACCCGGGTGCCGCCTGGCACGAGCGGGAGACCCACGAGATGTTCGGCATCGACTTCGACGGCCACGGGGAGCTGCGACCGCTGCTGCTGCCCCCGGAGTTCGAGGGCCACCCGCTGCGCAAGGAGTTCGTGCTCGCCTCCCGCGTGGCGAAGCCCTGGCCGGGCGCGAAGGAGCCGGGCGAGTCGGAGGCCGGCGGTGGCCGTCGACCGATCCGCCCGCCGGGCGTGCCCGCTCCGGGCGAGTGGGGAACGACGCCGACTCCGGCCGGCGCGGGTGGCGTGGGGGAGGGTCCACGCGGCGGCACCCCGGCCCGACCAGCTGGCGAGCGACCCGCACGGCCGGCGCCGGGGACCCGTCCGGCGCGTACTCCCCGGGCCGCCGGCCCCGCCGACGACCCGGCACCGGCCGCCCAGCCCGCGCCCGGCGCAGGCTCGGCCGATCAGCCGGTGTCCGGCGCGGGTCCGGCCGCGTCGGGCGGCGAGGCGGTCGCGGACCCGCCGGGCCGCGACGACCGGACCGACCACGACGGGGGTACGGCCTGATGCCGCTCTGGGTGGAGCTGGTGCTCCGGGTGGGCGGCGTGCTCGTCGCGTTCCTCACCCTGCCACTGCTCGTCGGCCAGGCCGAGCACAAGGTGATGGCGCACATGCAGGGCCGCCTCGGCCCGATGTACGCGGGTGGCTTCCACGGTTGGGCGCAACTCGTGGCGGACGGCGTCAAGTTCGTGCAGAAGGAGGACATCACCCCGCGCGAGGCGGACCGGGCGGTGTTCCGGCTGGCGCCCGCGGTGGCCCTGGTGCCGTACCTGCTGGTGCTGCTGGTCATTCCGCTCGGCCCGAACGACCTGGTCGGGCAACCGTTGGACATCGGCCTGTTCTTCGTGCTGGCCGTGGTCGGCGTCGGGGTGGTGGCGGTGCTCATGTCGGCGTGGGCGTCGGCCAACAAGTACAGCCTGCTCGGTGGGCTGCGCGGGGCCGCCCAGTTGCTCGGCTACGAGCTGCCGTTGGTGCTGGCCGCCGCCTCGGTGGCGATGGCGGCCGGCACGCTCAGCCTGTCCGGCATCGTCGAGGCGTGGCAGCCGTGGTGGCTGCTCTGGCAGGCGCCCGCGATGATCATCTTCTTCGTCGCCGGGCTGGCCGAGATCCGCCGGCCGCCATTCGACATGCCGGTGGCCGACTCGGAGCTGGTCTTCGGGTACATGACCGAGTACACGGGGCTGCGGTTCGCGTTCTTCCTGCTCGCCGAGTACGTCGGCATCGTGGTGATCGCCGCGCTGACCACGGTGCTGTTCCTCGGTGGCTGGCAGGGCCCGTTCGCCGACGAGCACCTGGGCTGGCTGTGGACACTGCTCAAGGTCTTCGCCGTGGCCTTCGTGATCATCTGGCTGCGGGTGTCCTACCCCCGGCTGCGCGAGGACCAGCTCCAACGCCTCTGCTGGCTGGTCCTGGTGCCCGCCTCCCTGGCGCAGTTGGTCCTCACCGCAGCAGTCCGCGTCGCCCTCTAACCCCGCCCCCTCCCGCCCCGCCGGAAGGGTGTGGGTCAGCGCAGCGGGGTGTGGGCCGGGTCTACGGGCTCGGCCGGGGGCGGGGGTGGGGTGCCGTCGCCGAAGGGGCGGCCACCCAGAGCTTCCCGGCCGTGCGGGGTGACCCAGTTGGACAGGTCGGGGCCGAGCGGCACGATTCCGGTCGGGTTGATGTCGCGGTGCACCTGGTAGTAGTGCCGCTTGATGTGGTCGAAGTCGATGGTGTCGCCGAACCCGGGGGTCTGGAACAGGTCCCGGGCGTACGCCCACAGCACCGGCATCTCGCTCAGCTTCTGCCGGTTGCACTTGAAGTGGCCGTGGTAGACCGGGTCGAAGCGGACCAGCGTGGTGAACAGCCGCACGTCGGCCTCGGTGATGGTGTCGCCCACCAGGTACCGCTGGTCGGTCAGCCGCTCGGTCAACCAGTCCAGCCGGTCGAACAGGCGGTGGTACGCCTTGTCGTACGCCTCCTGGCTGCCCGCGAAGCCGCACCGGTAGACGCCGTTGTTGACGTCGCGGAACACCACACTGTTGACCTCGTCGATCTGCTCCCGCAGGTGCTCGGGGTAGAGCTGGGGTGCGCCCTCTCGGTGGTACGCCCTCCACTCGGTGGACAGGTCCAGGCTCATCTGCGCGTAGTCGTTGGTCACCACCTGCCCGGTCGGCACGTCGACCATCGCTGGCACGGTGATGCCGCGCTCGTAGTCGGGGAAGCGCGCAAAGAACGCCTCCTGGAGGCGCTCGATGCCGAGCACCGGGTCCCGCCCACCCGGGTCGAGGTCGAAGGTCCAGCTCCGGGCGTCGTGGGTCGGGCCGGCCACCGCCATCGAGATGGCGTCCTCCAGGCCGAGCAGCCGTCGCACGATGATCAGGCGGTTGGCCCACGGGCAGGCTCGGCTGACCACCAGCCGGTACCGGCCCGGCTCGACCGGGTAGCCGTCCCGCCCGTCCGCGGTGATCCGGGTGGCGATGTACCGCTGGTCCCGGGTGAACTCGCCACCCGGCTCGACGTACTTCCCGCCTGTCTCCGCCACGTCGCTCCTACCTCCCGGTCCGGTTGCCGTCTCCACCCCATCTTCGCCGATTCGCGGCGGGCCGGGGCGGCGCGGCGAACCTGGCCTGCGGGCCAGACGCCGAGCTTCGCCCGCGGACGGCCCCACCACCCCCACGCCCTTTGCTCTGCTTCACTCACGGCAACATTCGATGGCCGAGAGTGTTGCGTCCGTTGAAGCAGAGCAAAGGGCGAGCCAAACACCTGTGGCCCCCGCTCACCGGTAGCTGGCCGGCTACCCTGCCGGCATGACGGATGTGGAGGTGGCGGCCCGGCGCTTCATCGCCGACGTGTGGAACGCCCGCCGGGAGGAGTCGGCCCACGAGTTGATCGCCGAGGAGTGCCCCGGGCTGGGCGGCACCGGGCCGGAGGCGACGCTGGCCTGGCACCGCGAGCGCCGAGCGGCCTTCCCGGACCTGCGTTACAAGATCGTCGACGTGGTCGCCGCCGGTGAGCGGGTGGCTGTGCACTGGCGGGCGGCCGGCACCCAGCTGGGGCAGTTCGGGCCGGTGCCGCCGACCGGCCAGGTGGTCAGCTACTCCGGGGCGACGTTCCTGCGCTTCGACACGGCCGGCCGGATCGTCGAGGTGTGGAGCTGCAACGAACTGTTCCAGCTCCTCCAACAGCTCGGCGTCGAGATGCTCCCGCCGACCGTCGTCAGCGGACCCGGGGCGTGATCCGGCTGATCGACAGGTTGATCGGGAAGGGCTCGCCGGTGTCGACGAACTTCGTCCACCGCCCGGTCTCGGTGTAGACCTCGTTCACGGCGTCGATCCGGTAGGTCACGACCTCCAACCCGCCACCCTCGGTCTCGATCCGCCAGTAGAAGGGGATGTCGGCCTGGGCGTACAGCGCCGGCTTCAGCACCCGGTCGATCGAGCGGGTGTTCGGC
Organism: Micromonospora sp. NPDC005252; assembly: GCF_042872475.1. Taxonomy (NCBI): domain Bacteria; kingdom Bacillati; phylum Actinomycetota; class Actinomycetes; order Micromonosporales; family Micromonosporaceae; genus Micromonospora; species Micromonospora sp. NPDC005252. The sequence continues at coordinate 72,283 of NZ_JBIAKN010000015.1, forward strand.
GAGACGATCTCGATGGCGACGACCACCTCGTGCGGCTCGTACCTCGACGGCTCGCGCGCCGCCGCGGCGGCCGTGGTGATCAGCACGTCGGGGATGAACGATCGGGTGCGGTTGATCCGCACCTCGACCGCCTGCGTCACGTCGTAGCCGTCGGGGCAGTCCTCGTCGAGCGCGGCCATCAGTCTGCCGGCGATGGTCTGGTGGGTGCGGGTGGGGGAGGGGGACATCAGCAGCATTCCATCGAGCAGTTCCCGGCGGCGGCCGTCCTCGGGCAGCGCATCCAGATCGTCAGTCGTCCATCCGCTCTCGGGCGGGTAGTCGCTCTGCAGCGCGGCGGTCATGAGCGGGTCCTTTCCGGTGCGTCGTTCGCCCCGCGACGACCGTACCGCCGTGGACCTGTGGGTGGTGGTCGCGCGCGCCGGGGCCACAGGGCAGGATGGTCCACATGACCGACCCCAGCGAGCACGGCGACCCGGCGGGCGGCGCCACCGAGCGCGGCCTGCCCGGCGCGGGCCTGGTCAAGGGGCTGGCGGTCACCCTCAAGACGATGACCAGCCGCTCGACCACGCAGCAGTACCCGGACGTCGCCCCCGAGCTGCCGCCGCGCTCGCGCGGAGTGATCGCGCTGTCGGAGGAGAACTGCACGGTCTGCATGCTCTGCGCCCGCGAGTGCCCGGACTGGTGCATCTACATCGACTCCCACAAGGAGGAGGTGGCGGTGCCCGGCGCCGCCCGCCCCCGCCAGCGCAACGTGCTGGACAAGTTCGACATCGACTTCTCGCTCTGCATGTACTGCGGCATCTGCATCGAGGTCTGCCCGTTCGACGCGCTCTACTGGTCTCCGGAGTTCGAGTACGCCGAGTACGACATCAAGGACCTGCTGCACGACAAGGACCACCTCGGTCAGTGGATGGCCACGGTTCCACCGCCGCCGGCGCACGACCCGAACGGCGAGCCGGCCAAGGAGGAGACCGCGGCGGCCCGCAAGGCCGCGCGTTCGGTCCCACCGGCGGTACGTCCCGACGCCGACCCGGGTCCCGCGTCGTGACCGCCCGCGTCGTGACGGCACAGGTCCTGACGGCACACGTCGTGACGGGCCGCGTTGTGACGCGGCCAGGCGCGGCCCGACCCGGCGGAAGGGCGGCCCGGTGACCGGCGCGGATCTGCTGCTGCTCGCCCTGGGCGCGGTCGCGGTGGGCGCCGGCGTGCTGGTGGTGACCACGAAGCACCTGGTCCGGGCCGGGCTCTACCTGGTGGTCTGCCTGGGCGCGTTGGCCGGCGACTATCTGGTGCTCGGCGCCGAGCTGGTCGCCTGGGTGCAGGTGCTGATCTATGTGGGCGCGGTGGTGGTGCTGCTGTTGTTCGCGGTGATGCTGACGCGGGCCCCGATCGGGGCCTCCGACGATCTGGACCGGCCCGGCTGGCCCGCCGCGCTGATCGGCGGCGGCGCCGGCCTGGGGCTGAGCGTCCTGCTGGTCGACGCGTACCGCTGGAGCACCGTCACGATGCCCGGCGCGGGCACGGCCGAGCGGCTGGGCGAGCAGATCTTCCGGTCCTGGGTGCTGCCGTTCGAGGTGCTCTCCGTCCTGCTGCTGTCCGCCCTGGTGGGCGCGGTGGTGCTGTCCCGGCCCGACATCGGCCGGCGCGACGACGCCGAGGCGCCGGCGAGGAGCATGGCCTCCGGGGGGCGCCGGTGAGGCCCGTCATCCCGTACGTCACCGCCGCGTTGCTGTTCGGCCTCGGCGTGTACGGCGTGCTGCGCCGACGCAACGCCGTGCTGGTGCTGATGGCGGTCGAGTTGATGCTCAACGCGGTGAACCTCGTCCTCGTCACAGCGGACACCACCGTCCGCGCGGCGCTGCCGCACTCCGGTCAGGTCTTCGCGCTGTTCGTCATCGTGCTCGCCGCCGCGGAGATCGGGGTGGGGCTGGCGATCGTCCTTCAGCTCTATCGCCTGCGGGCCACCGTGGCGGTTGATGACGTGGCGTTGACCGAGCCGCCGGTGCCCGCGCGGGCCGTCGGCCAGAACGCGGAGGCGGGTCGGTGACCGGGCTGCTCGGGGCGGTGCTGCCCGCCGTACCGCTGGTCGCCGGCCTGCTCGGTCTGCTGCTGCCGCCGGCCCCGCGTCACCCGGGCGGAGCGGCCGGGGGTGACCGGGCCCGGACGGCCGCCGTGACGATCGGCGTGGCCGGCGCGGTCGGCGCGCTGGCGTTGGCCGTCGCCCTGCTGGTGGCGGTCGACGGTCCGACCCAGACGTCGACGACCTGGGTCGACATCGGCGGGCTGAGGGTGACCCTCGGCGTACGCCTGGACGGCGCCGCCGCGCTGGTCGCCGTCGCGGTCACCGCGGTGGCCCTGGCCGTGCAGGTCTACTCGATCGGCTATCTGCGGCGCGGCCCCCACGACGACGTCGACGTCGACCACCGCTACCCGCCGTACGCCGCCCAGATCAGCCTCTTCACCGGTGCGATGCTGCTGGTGGTGGTCTCCGGCGATCTGATCATGCTGCTGGTCGGCTGGGAGGTGATGGGCCTCTGCTCGTACCTGCTCATCGCCCACGACCGCCGGCTCGCGGGCGCACCGGCCGCCGCGATGAAGGCGTTCCTGGTGACCCGGGTCGGTGATGTCGGCTTCCTGCTCGGCATCGTGCTGCTCGGCGTGTCGACGGGCAGCTTCCGGATCGCCGACGTGCTCGCGCACGACCACTCCGGCGTGACGCTGACCGCCGCCGGCCTGTTGCTGCTGGCCGGGGTGGCCGGCAAGAGCGCGCAGTTCCCGCTGCACACCTGGCTGCCGGACGCGATGGCCGGCCCGACGCCGATCTCCGCGCTGATCCACGCCGCGACGATGGTGGCCGCCGGGGTGTACGCGGTGACCCGCCTCTACCCGCTGTTCACGGCCGCTCCGGTCACGTTGACCGTGCTCGGGGTGCTCGGCGCGATCACCCTGCTGCTCGGGGCGCTCGCCGCCACCGCTCAGGACGACATCAAGCGGGTGCTGGCCTGGTCGACCGTGTCGCAGCTCGGTTACATGACCGGCGCGCTGGCCGTCGGCTCACCGTCGGCGGCGCTGTTCCACCTGCTCACCCACGCCGCGTTCAAGGCGCTGCTGTTCCTCGCCGCCGGCGCGGTGATCCACGCCGTGGGCACCACGCTGATGTCGGAGATGGGTGGTCTGCGCCGCAGCATGCCGGTGACGTTCTGGTGCACCGTGATCGGCCTCGGGGCCCTCGCCGGTGTGCCGCCGCTGGCCGGCTTCTGGAGCAAGGACGGCGTGTTGACGGTCGCCGAGTCGGCCGCGCTGGAGGGCACCGGGCCGGCGCCGTCGTGGGTGGGTTGGCTGGTCTGGCTGGCCGGGTTGCTCGGTGTGGCGATCACCGCCTGGTACGCGGGCCGGCTGCTGCTGCGGGCCTTCTTCGGCGAGCCCCGGCTGCCGCTGGTCACGCCGCACGATCCTCCGGCGGTGCTGCGGTGGCCGGTACTGCTGTTGGCCGTGCCGGCCGCGCTGCTCGGCCTGGCCGGGTTCGTGGGCGTGTTCGCCGACCGGCTGCGGTTCGCCACCGTGCCGGTCGCCGGTGCGGAGGACGGCCTGGTCCACGTCGGGCCGGCGCTGCTGCTGCCGCTGGCTCTGCTGGCGGTCGGCGCGGGGTTGGTGTGGGTGCGCTGGCAGCGGGACAGGGCCGCCGACCCGGCGACCGCGCTGGGTCCGCTGCGGCCGGTCTTCGCCCGCGCGTTCCGGCTCGACGACGTCCAGCACGCCCTTGTCGTACGCCCCGTTCGGGCGCTGGCCCGCCTCGCGCGCAGCGGCGACGAGGTGGTGGTCGACGGGGCCGTCGAGGGCAGCGGCCGGGCTGCCTCCGGCCTGGGCGCCGGGCTCGCCGCGCTGCACCGGGCGGCGTTGCCCCGAGCCGCCGCTGGTGTGCTGGCCGGCGCCCTGCTGATCGGCCTGGCCGCCGCCATGCTGGGAGCGATCCGGTGAGTGCGAGGAGTGAGCCGGGTTTGCGAGCCCCGCAGTCGCGAACAGAGGCGATCCGATGACGCTTGGGCAGGTTCTGCTTGTCGCCGTGCTGGTGGTGCCGGCGGTGGGCGCGGTCGCGGTGGCGGCGACTCCACGGGACCGGGCCGCACGGATCGTCGGGACGGTCGCGGCGGCGCTGACCCTGCTGGCCGCCGTACCGCTGGTGTTCGGTGGGCGGGGGTGGTTCGCCTGGTCGGCCGGTACGCCTGCGGTGCGCCCCTGGCACCAGGTGGACCTGCCCTGGGTGCCCGGCCTGGATCTGCGCTTCCACCTCGGCGTCGACGGCATCTCCTGGCCGCTGGTGGTGCTGACCGCGCTGCTCACCCTGCTCTGCTGCGCGTACACGGTGTGGCGGGTGCCCGGCGGCGGCAGCGGCCGGGCGTTGGTGGCCCTGCTGCTGGTGGTCGAGGTGGGCATCCTCGGCACGTTCCTCGCCCTGGACCTGGTGCTGTTCTTCCTCTTCTTCGAGGTCGTCCTGCTGCCGATGTACGCGATCATCGCCGGCTGGGGTGGCGCGGACCGGCGGCGGGCGGCCAGCAAGTTCGCGCTCTACACCCTCTTCGGGTCGGTGCTGCTGCTGGTCGGCGTGTACGTCGTGGTCGCCGCGGCGGGCACCGCCGACGTGGTCGCGCTGACCGGTGGGGGCGGGCTGTCCCGGGGCACCCAGTTGGCCGCGTTCACGTTGCTCGCGCTCGCGTTCGCGGTGAAGAGTCCACTCTGGCCGCTGCACTCCTGGCTGCCCGACGCGCACACGCAGGCCCCGACGGTGGGCAGCGTCGTGCTGGCGGGCGTACTGCTCAAGATGGGCACGTACGGGCTGATCCGGGTGGCGGTGGGGGTGGCGCCCGAGGGCGCCCGCTGGGCCGCGCCGGTGCTCGGCGTGCTGGCGGTCGCCGCGATCCTGGTCGGTTCGCTTGTCTGCCTGGCCCAGGCTGAGGTGAAGCGGCTCATCGCGTACTCCAGCGTGGGGCACATGGGCTTCGTCCTGCTGGGCGTCGCCACGCTGACCGCCACAGGCATCCAGGCGGCCCTGATCGGCAACGTCGCGCACGGCGTGATCACCGGCCTGCTGTTCTTCCTCGCGGGCGCCGTGAAGGACCGTACCGGCACGGGTGCGCTCGCCGAGCTGTCCGGGCTGCGGGAGACCGCGCCCCGGCTGGCGGGTCTGCTGGCGTTCGCGGCGATCGCGTCGCTCGGCCTGCCCGGGTTGGCCGGCTTCTGGGGGGAGGCGTTCGCGGTGGTCGCGGCGATCCAGGTGGGCGGCCCGCTGTGGATCACCCTCGGGGTGCTGGCGGCGGTCGGTGGCGCGCTCACGGCCGCGTACTTCCTGCGGTTGTTGCGCCAGGTCACCCACGGCCGGCCGAGCCCCGCGGTGGGCCGGGTCGGCTTCGGTCTGGCCGGCGCGGAGCTGACCGCGTGGGCGCCGCTGGTGCTGCTCGCGCTGGCCATCGGCCTGGTCCCGGCGCTGGTCCTCGGCGTCGCCGAGGCGCCCGTCGACGCCCTGATCGGGGTGGTCTCCCGATGAGCGCCGCACAGCGGGTGGATGCGAACGAGGGCAGGCCCGAATGAGCGCCGTGCAGAGTGTGGACAGCGTGGCGTTGCTGCCGGCGTACCTGGCGGCCGGCACCGCCGTACTCGTGCTGATCATCGATCTTGTCCTGGCGCGGCCTCGGGTCACGGTCGCGGTGGCCGCGCTCGGCGCGCTCGGTACCGCCGTCGGCGCCGCCGTGGTCGGTGCGGGCGGCGAGCGGCGGACGTTCTGCGTCGGCGCCGACTGCTCCTGGGTCTTCGGCGGGCGGGCGGCCCTGGTCGCCGCGGTGGTGGCGCTGCTCACCCTGGGTGTGCTCGGGCTGTCGGTGCCGGCGCTGCGGGCCGGGCGGTCACCGGTGGGGGAGTACGCCTTCCTGCTCGCCTGCTCGATGACCGGCGGTGTGGTGCTCGGCGCGGCCGGCGACCTGATCACCCTGATCGTGGCCCTGGAGACGCTGACCCTGCCGCTGTACGTGCTGGTCGGCCTGCGCCGGGGCAGCCTGGCCAGCGCCGAGGCGGCGGTGACGTTCTTCGTCGTGAGCGTGGTGGCCACCACGATCACCCTGCTCGGCGCCGCGCTGCTGTACGCGGTGACCGGGTCGCTGCACCTGGACCGGCTCGGTGCCCTGCTGGCCGAGCGGTCGGAGCTGCGCGACCTGCCGCTGACCACCGCCGCCGTGGCGCTGCTGCTGCTCGGGCTGGCCTTCAAGGTGGCGGCGGTGCCGTTCCACGCCTGGGCGCCGGCCACCTACGACGGCGCTCCGCTGCCGGTGGCCGCCTACCTGTCGACGGCGTCGAAGCTGGGTGGCCTCGTCGCGTTGCTGGCCGTGGTGCAGCGGGCGCTGCCGGCGGACCAGACCGGCCCGGTGCTCGCCCTGCTGGCGGTGCTCACGATGACCGTCGGCAACCTGGTGGCGCTGCGCCAGCGGCGTACCGTCCGGCTGCTCGCCTGGTCCTCGGTGGCGCAGGCCGGCTACATCCTGGCCCCGCTGGGTGCGTTGGCGCTGGCCGCCGGCCGCACGGGCGAGGCGCGGTCCGCCGCGTACGCCGCCGCGGTGGCGTACGCCGTCTTCTTCGTGGTGTTGGAGCTGGCCGCGTTCGCCGGGGTGACCGCGCTGCGCCCGGTGGGTGCGGACGGCGGCACGCTTGACGACCTGCGCGGGGCGGCCCGCCGGCACCCGTGGCGGGGCGCGGCGCTCGGTCTCGCGCTTGTGGGTCTGGCCGGGCTGCCGCCGGGCCTGGCCGGGCTGTTCGCGAAGGTGACGGTGGTCCGGTCGCTGCTGGACGGCGGCGCGGCCTGGCTGGCGCTGGTGGTGGCGCTGAACGCGGTGATCGGATTGGCGTACTACCTGCGGGTCACGGCCGCGCTATGGGTGCCGACGGCGACACCGGGTGCCGCGGCACCGGCCGCACCGCTGGGGGGTGTGGTGGCGGCGGTGCTGGCGGTGGCCACGGTGGCCGCGGTGGTGCTGGGCTTCGCCCCGCAGCTGGTGCTGGATCTGGCCGCCCGCTGACCTGCGACCCCAATCTCAGTGAGTTCTCAGCGTTGAGACGGATGGTTGACGGGTACCGGGTTGTTGAACCGGTCAGCGGATCCCGGCGATCCGTGCACCGAAGGAGAGATCGTGCACCACAACCGTCTGAAGACCGCCGCGCTGCTCGGTCTGCTCACCGCCCTGATCCTCGCGGTGGGCTACTGGTTCGGCGGCAGTGGCGGCCTGGTCATCGCCGTCCTCATCTCACTGGTCATGAACGGCATTTCCTACTTCTACTCGGACAAGCTCGCACTGCGCTCGATGCGGGCGCAACCGGTCAGCGAGGCGCAGTTCCCCGAGCTGTACCGGATGGTGCGCGAACTCGCGACCGAAGCCCGGCAGCCCATGCCGCGCCTGTACGTCAGCCCGACCGCTCAGCCCAACGCGTTCGCCACCGGGCGTAACCCGCAGCACGCGGCGGTCTGCGTGACCCAGGGCATCACCGAGATCCTGGATTACCGGGAGCTGCGGGGTGTGATCGGGCACGAGCTGTCCCACGTCTACAACCGGGACATCCTGATCTCCAGCGTGGCGGCCGGTCTGGCCGGCATCATCACCTTCCTGGCCAACATCGCCTGGTTCATCCCGCTGGGCGGTGGGGACGACGAGGATTCGCCCAACCCGGCAGTCCTGCTGCTGACCCTGATCCTCGGCCCGATCGCGGCCACGGTGATCCAGCTGGCGATCAGCCGCAGCCGTGAGTTCCAGGCCGACCAGTCGGGCGCCGAGCTGAGTCGCGACCCGCTGGCCCTGGCCAGCGCCCTGCGCAAGATCGACGCCGTGGCCCGGCAACGCCCGCTGCCCGCCCAGGGCACGCTCACCAGCACCGCCCACCTGATGATCGCCAACCCGTTCTCCGGTGGCGCGGTGGCCGCGCTCTTCTCCACCCACCCCAAGATGGAGGACCGGGTCGCCCGGCTGGAGCGGATGGCCGCCAACTCGGGGCCCGTGCAGTTCCAGCGCTGATCTTTCCTGCACTCCGCCCGCACCCGCTCGCCTCCGGTGCGGGCGGAGTGCTGTGTCGGGGCCGATATCCGGTACTGCCCGCCCGACCGGCGGCGTTAGGGTCATAACCGCTCACGCTCATTACATGCTCGGAGGTTCACGTGGCCGCGCTGCGTCAGTACCTGGGTGTCTGGCGGATCCCCGGTGCGCCGATCCTGCTGGTCACCGGCATCATCGGGCGACTCGGAATCGGCATGACGCCGCTGGCGCTACTGCTGGTGGTCGAGCAGGTGACCGGCCGGTACGCGCTGGCTGCCGTTGCCGGCGGCATCTACGCCGTCGCCGGCGCCGCGCTCAGCCCGGTGGCCGGGCGGATCGCCGACCGGGTCGGCCCGAGCCCGGTGCTGCTCGTCACCGCCGTGGCCCACCCGCTGGCGCTCATCGGACTGCTGCTGGCCAGCCGTTCGGGCGACGACGCCCTCGCCGCCATCTACCTGACGGCCGGCGTCGCCGGTGCGACGTACCCGCCGCTCACCGCCGCCATCCGCGGCGCCTGGAACGAGCTGACCAGCCCCGCCTCCGGCCGGTACGCCCTGCGCAACACCGCCCTGGCCGCGGAGACCTCACTGTTCGAGATCGTGTTCGTGCTCGGCCCGCTGCTCGTGGCCGGCTTCGTGCTGGTCGCCGACGCGGTCGCCGCGCTCATCGGGGCAGCGGTCGTCACCCTGGTGGGCACCACCGCCGTCGCCCTCGGTCGCGTGATGCGCGGGTGGCGTCCGCACCCGCGCGAACACCACGCCCGTGGGCTCGGCCCGTTGCGGGTCGGCGGCTTTCCGGCCCTGCTGGTCTGCGTAGCCGGGCTGGGCATCGCCTTCGGCGCCGCCGGTGTGATCGTTCCGGCGTACGCCGGCAACGCCACCACCGACGATCCGGAGAGCCTGGCCGGGCTGCTGCTGGCGGTCTGGGGAGTCGGCAGCGCGATCGGCGGCTTCTGGTTCGGAGTGCGCCGGCCGGCACCGAACATGACCCGCCAGTTCGCCCTGCTGCTCGCCGCGCTGGCCGGCACCTTCGTGGTGTTCGCGGTGATGCCCACGCCACTGGCGCTGGGCGTGGCGCTGATCGTCGGTGGGGCCACCATCGCGCCGGCGCTGACCCTGGAGAACACCCTGGTCGGCCGGATCGCCCCGGCCGGCATGCTGAACGAGGCGTACACCTGGGTGGTCACGGTGGCCGTGGCGGCGAGCGCCGCCGGCGGCTCGGTGGCCGGCCTGATCGTGGATCACGCCGGGGGCGTGCCGTGGGCCTTCGTCTTCGCCGGGGTGGCGGTGGCCGTCGGGGCCGCGGTCGCCGCGCTGCCCGCCGGGCCCATCGCCCGGGCAGAAGCCTCGGCGGTACGCGCCGAAGAGCCCGTCCCCGTCTGATCCCTCACCGGCCGGCTCGGTCCGGCCAGGCCCCGCGCCTTGATCGACTCGGGTTCCTGCAAGTCGCGGTGTCCCGTTGACGAGGACGCCCCGACATCCAGAAACCCGAGTCGATCTCAGTGGACGTGCCCCCGATGGCTTCTGCCGCCGTGCGGCGTCCATCAGAATGGGCATCGACGAGGGGGGAACCATGGCCAAGCTGCTCTACTCCGCGACCGCGTCGCTCGACGGCTACATCGCAGGCCCCGACGGGGACATGTCCTGGCTGACCGAACACCTCACGATCGACAACCCGACCGCGGACCGCGTCCTGGCCAACGTCGGCGCGATCCTGGCCGGCAACCGCACCTTCGGCGGCGACGACCCCAACCGAGGGACCGAGAAAGAGGGCGCGTTCGGCGGCCGGTACCACGGACCGGTGTTCGTGCTGACCCACCAGCCGCCGGCCGAGCCCCCGGACGGCATCACGTTCGTCGGCGACCTGCACACCGCTGTCGAGCAGGCCAAGGCGGCGGCCGGCGACACATACGTGAACGTCCTCGGCGCCGACATCGCCCGGCAGTGCGTCCGGGCCGGCCTGCTCGACGAGATCCTGATCTTCTTCGCTCCGGTGCTGCTCGGAGACGGGGTGCGCATGTTCGACGACCCGGGCGGCGCACGGGTTCGGCTGACGCCCATCCCGGGCGAGACCACGCACTGGTACAGCGTGGGGTGAACCGCTCGGCAACCGTGGCGCCGGCACTCCACGCCTGCGGGTGCCGGCCCGGCTGCTCGTGCCGCTAGTGCCGTGACCACGAACGTTCACGGTGTTGGGTGACACGCCGTCCGGCCTATCGGCCGGGCGGCGCCGCAGCGGTCAGGCTGTGGCGGTGGCAGATCTTGTACGCGTGCGGCGGCTGAGTGATCAGGAAGGTCAGCAGCTGCTCAGAATCACCCGCCGGGGAACCGGTTCACCGAT
>NZ_JBIAKN010000016.1:0-79592 GCF_042872475.1 Micromonospora sp. NPDC005252
CCGGAAGCTAAGCCCTCCAGCGCCGATGGTACTGCACTCGTGAGGGTGTGGGAGAGTAGGACACCGCCGGACAATCTTCCAGAAAAGGCCACCCCCAACAGGGGTGGCCTTTTCTGCGTTTCCCCGACTCCGCGCCGCTGATATCGGGCGCTTCCGCAGTTGCGGACACCCGATATCCGGGAAGGCGCGTCGCTCAACGAGGTCACATCGCCGGGCGGGCGCGGATCAGTCGCGGGTCTGCATGTCCCCGCGAAGGTCGCGGAACAGGGCGCCGGCGTCGGTCACCGACCTACCGGGGAACATCGCCATCACGACGCTGCCGTGGTCCGCCCAGCCGCACACCGCGAAGTCGCCGCCGTCGCCACTGGTGCTGCCGCACTTCATCACGCCACCCAGGTCGCCCGCGGGCACCTCGCGCAGGCCGGTCACCGCGCCGGTCTCGTCGGACATCAGGCCGAAGAGGCTGTCCAGGTCGCGTTCGGGCTGCCAGAGCAGCGTGGTGCCGCCGAAGATCAGCACCGAACGCTTGTCGTCGGCGGGGTCGCGGTAGACGGTGCCGAAACTGCGGTCCAGCTCGATGTCGGCGGCCAGGCCGCTGCGTAGATAGTCCGCCGTGCTCTTGGCCCGCTCGCTGTCGTCCCGGGTCAACCCCGCCACCTGATCGGGTGAATTCAGCCGGGTGTCCTTCTGCTGCGCCACGCGCCACCCGCCGACCCCCAGTACGCCCGCACCCGCGAGACCCACGACCAGCGCTACCGCCCAACCGATCTTGCGGCGCCGGGACCAGCCGCCGGAGCGCTCGTCGGGGTCGCCCCCGGTGTCCCGGGTGCTCAGCTGGATGGGCTCCTCGGTCAGTTCGACCGGCTCGCGACTGTCGTCGAGCGAACGTTCGGTGAGATGTGCGTCGGACATAGCCGACACCGTACGCGAACGGCAGGTGGCGCACGTCAGGTCCGCGGAAGCCCTCCGTAGACTTGTCAGGTGACCGAGAGACTGGATGCCCGACGCCCCGACGCCCCGACCCTCGCCGGCCAGTACCAGCCCGGCGAGGTAGAGCAGCGACGGTACGAGCAGTGGGTAGCCGCTGGGCACTTCCGGGCCTCCGCCGACAGCGACAAGCCCCCCTTCACCATCGTCATCCCGCCGCCGAACGTCACCGGCTCGCTGCACATGGGCCACGCGTTCGAGCACACGCTCATGGACGCGTTGACCCGGCGGAAGCGGATGCAGGGCTTCGAGGCGCTGTGGCTGCCCGGCATGGACCATGCCGGCATCGCCACCCAGAACCTGGTCGAGCGTCAGCTCGCCGCCGAGGGCCTTTCCCGACACGACCTCGGCCGGGAGAAGTTCGTCGAGCGGGTCTGGCAGTGGAAGGCCGAGTCCGGCGGCGCCATCCTCGGCCAGATGCGCCGCCTCGGCGACTCCGTGGACTGGGACCGTGAGCGCTTCACCATGGACGCGGGGCTGAGCCGCGCCGTCCAGACGATCTTCAAGAAGCTCTTCGACGACGGCCTCATCTACCGAGCCAACCGGATCATCAACTGGTGCCCGCGCTGCCTCACCGCGCTCTCCGACATCGAGGTCGAGCACACCGACGACGACGGTGAGCTGATCTCCATCCGCTACAGCGACGAGGTCGTGGTGGCCACCACCCGGGCCGAGACGATGCTCGGCGACACCGCCGTCGCGGTGCACCCCGACGACGAGCGCTACCAGCACCTGATCGGCACCGAGGTCGAGCTGCCGCTCACCGGCCGGCGGATCCCGATCGTCGCCGACGCGCACGTCGACCCGAGCTTCGGCACCGGCATGGTGAAGGTGACGCCCGCGCACGACCCGAACGACTTCGAGATCGGCCAGCGCCACGACCTGCCCGCGCTGACCGTGATGGACGAGCGCGGTGTGATCACCGTGCCTGGCCCGTTCGAGGGGCTGGACCGGTTCGAGGCGCGGCCGGCGATCGTGGCCGCGCTGCGGGAGCAGGGCCGGATCGTCGCCGAGAAGCGGCCGTACGTGCACGCGGTCGGGCACTGCTCGCGCTGCAAGACGACTGTCGAGCCGCGGCTGTCGCTGCAGTGGTTCGTCAACACCGCCCCGCTCGCGCAGGCCGCCGGCGACGCGGTCCGCGGCGGCCGGGTGCGCATCGAGCCGGCCGAGCTGGCCAAGCGCTACTTCGCCTGGGTCGACAACATGCACGACTGGTGCATCTCCCGCCAGCTGTGGTGGGGGCACCGCATCCCGGTCTGGTACGGCCCGGCGGGCGAGATCGTCTGCGTCGGCCCCGACGAGGAGGCCCCGACCGGCGAGGGCTGGCACCAGGACGAGGACGTCCTGGACACCTGGTTCTCCAGCGGCCTGTGGCCGTTCTCCACCCTGGGCTGGCCCGAGCAGACCCCGGACCTGGCGAAGTTCTACCCGACCAGCGTGCTGGTCACCGGGTACGACATCCTGTTCTTCTGGGTGGCCCGGATGATGATGTTCGGCCTGTACGCGATGGACGGCCGGCCGCCCTTCGACGTGGTCGCGCTGCACGGCATGGTGCGTGACCAGTTCGGCAAGAAGATGTCGAAGTCGTTCGGCAACGTGGTCGACCCGCTGGACTGGATCGACAGGTACGGTGCCGACGCCACCCGGTTCACCCTGGCGCGGGGTGCGAACCCCGGTCAGGACGTCCCGGTCAGCGAAGAGTGGTGCCAGGGCTCGCGCAACTTCTGTAACAAGCTCTGGAACGCCACCCGGTTCGCCCTGATGAACGGCGCGCACACCACGGGCGACCTGCCGCCGGTCGAGCAGCTCTCCACCGTCGACAGGTGGATCCTGTCCCGGCTGGCGCACGTCACCGCCGAGGTCGACGAGCAGTTCGAGGCGTACGAGTTTGCCAAGGTGTGCGACCTGCTCTACCACTTCGCCTGGGACGACGTCTGCGACTGGTACGTCGAGCTGAGCAAGCCGGTGCTCGCCGAGGGCGGCGAGCGGGCCGACGCCACCCGGCGGGTGCTCGGGCACGTGCTCGACCAGCTGCTGCGGCTGCTGCACCCGGTCATCCCGTTCGTCACCGAGGAGCTGTGGCTCGCGCTGACCGGCGGCGAGACGGTGCAGGCCGCCGCCTGGCCGGTGGCCGACCGGTCGCTGGTCGACGACGCCGCCGAGGCTGAGCTGGCCGCCGTGCAGCGGGTGGTCACCGAGATCCGCCGGTTCCGTTCCGACCAGGGGCTGCGCCCGACGCAGCGGGTGGCCGCCCGCCTGGACGGGCTGGCCGGGGCCGGCATCGCGGCCCACGAGCCGCTGATCAGGTCGCTGGTCCGGCTGGACGCGGCCGGTGACGACTTCCAGGCCAGCGCGACGCTGGCCATGCCCGGCGCGGTCGGTGTCGCGTTGGACACCCGGGGGTCGATCGACGTGGCCGCCGAGCGGGCCCGGCTGACCAAGGACCGCGCGGCCGCCGAGAAGGAGGTCGCGCAGGCCCGAGCGAAGCTCGACAACCCTGCCTTCATCGGCAAGGCCCCCGAGCCGGTCGTCGCGAAGATCCGCGACCGGCTCGCCACCGCCGAGGCCGACCTGGTCCGGATCGACGCTGCTCTGGAGACACTGCCCTCGTGACCGACCGTACCGATTTCGCCGCCGCCGAAGCCGAGCTGAACGCCCGCGGCTTCACCCGCATGGTCTTCGAGCTGGACCGCATCGAGTCGCTGCTCGACCTGCTCGGCAGCCCGCAGCGGGCGTACCCGGCGATCCACCTGACCGGCACCAACGGCAAGACGTCCACCGCGCGGATGATCGACTCGCTGCTGCGGGCGTTCGGGCTGCACACCGGCCGGTACACGAGCCCGCACCTGGAGACCGTGCGGGAGCGGATCAGCCTGGACGGCGAGCCGGTCAGCGAGGAGCGGTTCGCCGCGGTGTACCGGGAGATCAAGCCGCTGGCGGAGCTGGTCGACGCCCGGTCGGACGAGCCGCTGACGTACTTCGACATGACCACCGCGCTGGCGTTCGCCACGTTCGCCGACGCGCCTGTCGACATCGCCGTGGTCGAGGTGGGACTCGGCGGCGCCGAGGACGCCACGAACGTCATCCAGGCCGGGGTGTGCGTGATCACCCCGATCGGCCTGGACCACACCGAGTGGCTCGGCGACACCCTCCAGGACATCGCGCTGGCGAAGGCCGGCATCATCCACCCGGGCGCCACGGTGATCGCGGCGGCGCAGGAGGAGGAGGCCGCGCGGCCACTCCTCGACCGCTGTGCCGAGGTGGGCGCCACCATCGCCCGGGAGGGCGCCGAGTTCGGCGTGCTGGGCCGGGCTGTCGCGGTCGGCGGGCAGGTGCTCAGCCTCCAAGGCCTGGGCGGCATCTACGACGACATCTTCATTCCGCTGCACGGCGCGCACCAGGCGCAGAACGCCGCGGTGGCGCTCGCCGCCGTGGAGGCGTTCCTGGGCGCCGGGAGCCGACGGCAGTTGGACGTCGACGCGGTCCGGGAGGCCTTCGCCTCGACCAGTTCCCCCGGGCGGCTGGAGCGGGTACGCAACGCGCCGACCATCCTGCTGGACGGCGCGCACAATCCGCACGGCATGGCCGCCACCGTGACCGCACTCCAGGAGGAGTTCGCGTTCAGCAAGCTGGTGGCGGTGGTCGGCGTACTCGCCGACAAGGACGCGGAAGCCCTGTTGGAGTTGCTGGAGCCGGTGGTCGACCAGGTGGTGGTCACCCGTAACAGCTCGCCGCGGGCGATGCCGACGGCGGAGCTCGCCGCGCTGGCCGAGGAGGTCTTCGGCGAGGAGCGGGTGGAGTCGGCCGAGGAGATGCCGGACGCCATCGAGCTGGCGGTCGCACTGGCCGAGGAGGACGTCCCCGGAGAGCTCAGCGGCGTCGGGGTCCTGGTGACCGGTTCGGTGGTCACGGTGGCCGACGCCCGCCGGCTGTTGAAGCGATGACCGGCCCGGAACAGGACCCGCGCGCCACCGAGGGCCCCGCCGGCCCGTCGGTCGGCGAGGCGGGCTCGTCGCGCGGCGAGGCGGGCTCGGTTACCGAGCAGGGCGCGGCCGGATCGTCAGTGGGGGAGCCGGAGGCCGGGCAGCCGCGGCGGTCCGGGCTGCGCAACCCGGAGCGGGCGGTACGCGGCCTGGGCGCTGGGACGCTCAGCCTGGAGGCGCTGGTGCTGCTGCTGGCCATCCAGCCGATCCGGGTGGTCGGTGGCGACCTCGGCGGGGCCGCGATCGCGGCGGTGGTGGCCCTGGCGGTTGCCGCCGTCCTGCTTGCCGGCATGATGCGCCGCCCCTGGGCCTGGCACGCCGGCACCGTGCTGCAGGGCCTGCTGATGCTGGCCGGTCTGCTGCACTGGTCGCTGCTCGTGCTGGGCATCATCTTCGCCCTGGTCTGGGCGTACGCGCTGCACGTCCGCCGGGTCATCCTCGGCTGACACGCCGACTCGTCCGGCGATGCTCCGGGAGGACCGGCCGGGTCAGGCGTCGGCGCGTTCGCGCCACTGGGTGAGGGCGATGCCGTGGCCGTCCGGGTCCCGGAAGGCAGCCGCCCACACCTCCAGCCTGCTGCCCCGGTTGACCACCCGGGGCGCGTACGTGAAGCGGACCCCGGAGTCGCGCAGCCGGCCGTACGCCGCCTCAATGTCGTCCACCTCGAGGTTGACGTGCACCAGTCGGCGGCTGATCGGCGCCGCCCCGGTCACCTCGCGCAGCACCAGCCGGGTCGTGCCGAAGGCGAGCACGGCGTTGCCGGCGCCCTGGTCGACCTCGCTGAAGCCGAGCATGTCGCGGTAGAAGCCGAGCGACCGGGACAGGTCGGTGACCAGCAGGGTCAGGCCGACACCGCTGATCGGGCCGGCCGGATCAGTCGCGGACGCGCCGTCGTACCCGAAGATCGCCTCGTCCAGGTCCTCGGCGGTGACGGTCTCGCGGGCCTTCCCGGTCGGGGTCGGATCGTCCAGCGGCAGGTCCAGCGGGTCCAGCGGATCCATGGCGACCGGGCCGGTGCGCTGCGCCGGAGGTGGATCGAAGCGCGGCGCGGCGGGTGGGTCGAGGCGGGCCTCGGCGGTCGCGCGCCGGTCGTCGGGCGCCGGGTCGACGCGGTCGTCGGGTTGGTCGACGCGGTCGTCGATCGGGGCGAGCGGGTCCGCGCTGGGCTGGTCGAAGTGCTCCTCCGCCGGTGGGCGCGGTGCGGGGGTGGCCCGTCGGGGCAGCCCCGCACCGGGCTGCGGCTCGACGACGACGCCTTCGAGCACCACCGGGCCGCCCGGGCTCTGGCTCATCACCACCGGCTCGCGCTCGTCGGGCGCGACCGCCGGGTCGTCGCGCAGCGGGTCGGGGCCGCGCGGGTCACGGAACACCTCGGGGCCGCGTGGGTCACGGAACGGGTCACCGTCGCGGGCGTCGCGGAAGGGGTCGCCGTCGCGGCCACGCGGGTCGAGGAACCCCTCGCTGTCGCGCGCGTCCCGGAAGTCGTCGTCCGTCGCGCGGTCGGCCCACGGCGGAGCGTCCTGCTGGATGAGCACGTCGTCCACGGCGTCGATGTCGCCGAACTCCGGTGGGAGGTCGGCGACGGCCGCCGCGGTCTCGGCGTGGGTGGGCACCTCGTCCCAGAGAACCTTGACGTGCCGCTGGTCGTCCAACGCGACCCGGATCGGCAGGGTCTGACCCAGCGACGGCCACTTCGAGACCGGCACCCGCGGCTCGATGATCTTCTTGGATCGGGGCGGCAGACCGGGCGCGTCGATGACCAGTTGCAGCTCGCACCGGCCGAACGCGTACTGGGTGGGTGGTTCGGAGGCGCTGTGCACGTGCGCCACGCCGACCACCCAGGTGCGCCCGCCGCCGCGTACGGTAGCCAGCGCGATCGCCAGCACCAGCAGGGCGACCCCGAGGGCCACGATGGCCCAGCTGGTCATGCCCAGCCCGAAGAGGACGACGAAGGTGGCCACGGTGCCGAGCACCGTGCCGATGAGCTTGCGTACCGGCGCGATGGGCCGGTTCCCGCCATTCGCCACAGTGGACCTCCCGGGGGTCAGGGCCAGGCTAGGCCGGATCGGCCACCGGGGGAAAGACCGGCCGCCGCGCCGGCGCCGGGACCGGGTCGCTAGGCTGACCGTACCGATCCCAAGCGTTCCGCGCGTACAGGAGGAACCCAGCGTGTCCAGCAACAGCCCGGATGAGCGCAGCCTCGTGCTGATCAAGCCGGACGCGGTCCGCCGCGGCCTGGTCGGCGAGGTCCTCTCCCGCTTCGAGCGCAAGGGGCTGCGGATCGACGCGATGGTGCACCGGACGATGGACGCCGCGCTGGCCGACGCGCACTACGCCGAGCACGTCGACAAGGCGTTCTACCCGCCGCTGAAGGACTTCATGACCGGTGGCCCGCTGGTCGCCCTGGTGCTCTCCGGCGACCAGGTCATCGACGTGGTCCGTGGGCTGGTCGGCGCGACCGACGGCCGCAGGGCCGCCGCCGGCACGATCCGGGGCGACCTGTCGCTGTCCAACCGGGAGAACCTGGTACACGCCTCCGACTCGACGGACAGCGCCAAGCGCGAGATCGGGCTCTGGTTCCCCGAGCTGAGCTGACGGCGCCGGGGGTTCAGCCGACCGGCGGCAGCTTCTCCGGGTTGCCCACGACGTAGATCCCGGTGATCCGGCCGGCTGCGGCGGTGACGGTCAGCGTGTACCGGCCGCCGTCGGAGCGGGTGAGCAGGATGGCGGGTTCGCCGTTCAACTCCAGCCGACGCGCCGCCCACTCGCGGCGTGGGCCGTAGATCCCGGCGTAGAACCGGGCGACCCGGTCCGCGCCCCGCAGCGGGTTGCGGGCGGAACGCACCCGGCCGCCGCCGTCGTTCCACGCCGTGACGTCCGCGGCCACCAGACTGGTGAGCGTCGCCAGGTCCCCGTTCCGGGCGGCGGCGAGGAACGCCTCCAGCAGCCGCTCACGCTCCGAGCGGCTGGCGGTGAAGCGGCGGCGCTCCTGGCGTACCCGCGTGGCCGCCCGGTGGTGCAGCTGTCGACAGTCCTCGGGGGTCCGGTCCAGGATCTCCGCGATCTCGGCGTACGGCAGGTCGAACGCGGTGTGCAGGACGTACACCGCGCGCTCCGGCGGGGTGAGCCGCTCCAGCACGTGCAGCAGGGCGGTGGACAGCGAGTCGCGCAGCTCCGCGCGGTCCAGCGGGCCGAACGGCGAGGGCTCGGTCGGCACCGGCTCGGGCAGCCACGGCCCGACGTAGGTCTCGCGGGCCGCCTGCCGGGCCCGGAGCCGGTCCATCGCCAGCCGGGTGACCACCCGGGACAGGTAGCGGCGCGGCTCGGCCACGGTGGCGCGGTCCACGCCCAGCCACCGCAGGTACGCCTCCTGGAGCACGTCCTCCGCGTCGTGCCGGCTGCCGAGCAGGCGGTAGGCGAGCCCGAGCAGCATCGGCCGGTGCGCCTGGAGCGCACCGGCCGCCTCTGCCGCCTCGGTCGTCACACCTGCGCCGGGGGCTCCGTGTGCGTGGTCACGGCGATACGATTCCACACGTTGATTGTGGCGATCGCGAGGACCAGATCGGCCAGTTCCTTCTCCGGCCAGACCTTCGCGGCGGCGTCCCACACCTCGTCCGACACCCCGTGCTCGCCGAGCCGGGTCACCGCGTCGGTGAGCGCCAGCGCGGTCTGCTCCCGCTCGTCGAAGAACGACAGCGCCTCCCGCCAGGCGGCCACCGCGAACAGCCGCCGGCTCGACTCGCCGGCGGCGAGGGCGTCGCGGCTGTGCATGTCCACGCAGAACGCGCAGCCGTTCAGCATCGACGCCCGCAGCTTGACCAGCTCCAGCACGGTGTGGTCGACGTTCGCCTGGACGTACTTCTCCAGGCCCGACACGGCCTGGTATCCCTGCGGCGCGACCTCGAAGAGCCTCATTCGTTGCATGACCAACTCCCTGTTCGATCCGACACCGCAACGACGGTTCGACCGGGGCGTGCCGTGACAACCGCGGTGGTGACCCCGGTCACGCGTGGCGGTGGGCCCGGCCGGAGGCCGTCGGAACGGTGTCGGCCAGCACCTCGCGCGGGCGGGGGATCCGGGGGCTGTCATCGACGGTGTCCACCGGTCGGTCGTCGTCGCGCGACGCGGGCCGCGCGACGCGGGCGGCGAGCCGCCGCCCCACCCCGATCGCGGGTAGCTCGACCCACCGGTAGAGCACGTCCGCGAGGATCAGCCCCACCACCACGGCGCCCACGAAGATGACGGTGCCGTGGCGCCCCCTCGTGGGCAGCAACCCGATCGCCACCCCTGCCGCGATGGACTGGACCAGGTACATCGAGTACGACCGTTCGCCGACGAAGACCAGTGGACGGAGCGCCAGTACGCGCGCGAGGAGGCTGCGCGACAGCAGGGCCGGCAGCAGCAGGGCGGCCGCCGCGGCGTAGCTGCCGATCAGCGCCTCCGGGCCGAGCCGGGCCGGCCAGTACCGCACGGCCACCTGGACCGCGACGAAGGCCATGATCACCGCGCTGGCCGTGATCGGGTGGGTCAGCGGCCGGAGCAGGGCGAAGCCCCGGGGGTGCTGCATGATCACGGCGATGAGGCAGCCGAGCAGGATCGCCACGTAGTGGATCGGCCAG
Organism: Micromonospora sp. NPDC005252; assembly: GCF_042872475.1. NCBI lineage: Bacteria > Bacillati > Actinomycetota > Actinomycetes > Micromonosporales > Micromonosporaceae > Micromonospora > Micromonospora sp. NPDC005252. The sequence continues at coordinate 9,590 of NZ_JBIAKN010000016.1, forward strand.
CTCAGCCACGCGATCTCCGGCGGGATCAACGCGACGAGGAGCACGAGCAGGCCGAGAGTGACGGCCAGTCGGCGGCGGAAGACGGTGGTCACCAGCACGAACGCGATGGCCGGCCAGAACAGGTAGAACTTCTGCTCGATCCCGATCGTCCAGGAGTGCAGGTACGGGGCGCCGGCCGGCAGGAAGTCGTTGAGCAGGAGCAGGTAGTACGCCAGCGAGCGTTCCAGCGCGTCGGCCGTGCCGCTGAGCCGGGCCAGTGCCCAGGTCAGGAAGAGCACCAGCAGGTACACCGGCATGATCCGGAAGAACCGCCGCAGGTAGAACGCGCGCAGTGAGACCCGCCCGTACCGGTGCTCCTCCCGCAGCAGCAGCGTGGTGATCAGGAAACCGGAGAGCACGAAGAACAGGTGGACGCCGATCCAGCCCGTCAGCCAGGCCCAGGACGGGCCACCGAAGTGGAAGGCGAAGACCATGACGGCCGCCACGGCCCGCAGGCCGTCCAGGGCGGGAAAGCGTCGCATGGCCTGGAACTCGTCGTAATCGAGCGGACGCACCGGCGAAGTTTGCGCGAGCCCGTCAACGGGGTCAAGCGGCGACCGTCGTCCAGAGCGGAGCGTGCGGCCGTTCCGGCCGGACAACCGGCGTTCGGGCCCCGGTCATCCGGGCCGCCGATCGCGGTCATCTCCGCCCGGTAGACCGACGGGGTCAACCCATGACCGGGAGGAAGCATGACCGAGCTTGATCGACGTACCCTGCTGCGGGCCGGCTTGGTGGCCGGGGCCGGAGTCGCCGGCGGCGCGCTCCTGGGCGGCGCCGGCGCGAACGCCGCCCCGGCCTGGCGCCCGGCGGGACGCCCCGTGCTCACCCACGGCGTGCAGAGCGGCGACGTGACCGCCGACTCGGCGCTGGTCTGGGCGCGGGCCGACCGTGCGGGCCGGATGCTGGTCGAGGTGAGCCGGCGGCCCGACTTCCGGGGCGCGCGGCAGTTGCGTGGCCCGGTGCTCGGCCCGAGCGGAGACTTCACCGGCAAGGTGCGGCTGCGGGGCCTGCCGGACGCCGAGCGGCTGCACTACCGGGTCCGGGTGGAGAGTCTGGAGCGGCACGGGGTGGTCAGCGAGCCGCTGACCGGGTCGCTGACGACCGCGCCGGGCCGGCACCGGCGGCGCGACGTGAGGTTCGTCTGGACCGGGGACATCGTCGGGCAGGGCTGGGGGATCGACCCCAACTACGGCGGACTGTCGATCTTCCGCGCGATGCGGGAGGCCCGTCCGGACTTCTACCTGTGCAGCGGCGACACCGTGTACGCCGACGGCCCGCTGGTCGAGTCGGTGACGCTGCCCGACGGGCGGATCTGGCGCAACCTGGTGACCCCCGAGAAGAGCAAGGTCGCCGAGACGCTTACCGAGTACCGGGGACAGTTCGCCTACAACCTGCTCGACGCGCACCTGCGGGAGTTCGCCGCGGCGGTGCCGCAGATCAACCAGTGGGACGACCACGAGGTCCTCAACAACTGGTACCCGGGGGAGATCCTGGACGACCCGCGCTACACCGAGCAGCGGGTCGACGTGCTCGCCGCGCGGGCCAGTCAGGCGTTCCACGAGTGGCTGCCCGTGCCGGACGACGGGCCGCTGTACCGGCGGATCTCGTACGGGCCGCTGCTGGACGTGTTCGTGCTCGACATGCGTACCCACAAGGACCCCAACGACGGCAACACGTACGCCGACCCGAAGCGCGGTCTGCTCGGCCGCGAGCAGCGGGAGTGGCTGATCCGGGAGCTGAAGCGCTCCACGGCGACCTGGAAGGTGATTGCCAACGACCTGCCGATCGGGGTCGTGGTGCCGGACGGTCCGGGCGCGCAGGAGGGCGTCGCGCAGGGCGACCCCGGTGCGCCGCTCGGTCGTGAGCTGGAGTTCGCCGAGGTGCTGCGGGCCACCCACCGGGCTCAGGTGACCGGCATGGTCTTCCTCACCGCCGACGTGCACTACTCCGCCGCGCACCACTACGACCCGTCCCGGGCGGCGGTCGGTGACTTCACGCCGTTCTGGGAGTTCGTCTCCGGTCCGGCGCACGCCGGCGCGTTCGGCCCGAACGCCCTGGACGGCACGTTCGGCCCGCAGGCGGTCTTCGTGCACGCCCCGCCGCGCGCCAACACCTCGCCGGCCGAGGGCTTCCAGCACTTCGGCGAGGTATCGATCGACGGCGAGTCCGCGGCCCTGACAGTTCACCTGCGCGACCGCGACGGCGCCTCCCTCTGGAACACCACCCTCCCCGCCCCCTAACCCACCCTCCCACCGTCCCCTGTTGATCAAGAGGTTTGCGTCAGGATTTGGCGCGACGTTGACGCAAATCTCTTGATCAACGGAAGCATCCGCCGGGGTGGGGTGCACGCGGGATTACTCGGCGGCGGAGTGATGGGTGGGTCTTGTATCGTTGAGCACCGTAAGGCGATGACCCGGCCATCACCGGTGAGCCTCCGGAAGAACAGCCGGGCAACCGGCCCAGTAGAACCGGACGGGTGCGGCCCGTCACAGCCGGCAAATGAGCGGGCGGTCGATCCTGACCGCCAAGCGGGGTGGTACCGCGGGCCACCCGGGAGCGCCGTCGTCGGCGTACCCGGACGGTTCGTCCTCGCAGACCCACGTTGAGTGAGCTGCGAGGAGAGCGACAGGCGATGGCCTATCCGTTGCACGACCCGACCGCCGCCGGTGTGCCGGCGAGCCCGGACCTGCCCGCGGTCGAGCGCCGGGTGCTGGAGCACTGGACGGCCGACAAGACCTTCGAGGCGTCCGTCGAGGCCCGCCCCGCCGGCACCGACGGCAAGAACGAGTACGTCTTCTACGACGGCCCGCCGTTCGCCAACGGCCTGCCGCACTACGGCCACCTCTTCACCGGCTACGTCAAGGACGTGGTGCCGCGCTACCAGACCATGCGCGGTCGGCACGTCGAGCGGCGCTTCGGCTGGGACTGCCACGGCCTGCCCGCCGAGGTGGTGGCCGAGAAGCAGCTCGGCATCACCAGCAAGGCGGAGATCATCGACCTGGGCGTGGCCCGGTTCAACGAGGCCTGCCGCACCTCGGTGCTGGAGTTCACCCAGGACTGGGAGCGGTACATCAACCGGCAGGCCCGCTGGGTCGACTTCGCCAACGACTACAAGACCCTCGACCTGGACTACATGGAAAGCGTCATGTGGGCCTTCAAGACCCTGCACGACAAGGGTCTGATCTACGAGGGTTTCCGGGTGCTGGCGTACTGCTGGCGCTGCGAGACGCCGCTGTCGAACACCGAGACCCGGATGGACGACGTCTACCGGGACCGGCACGACCCCACCCTGTCGGTGTGGTTCGGGCTGACCGCCGACGAGTCCGCGCCGGAACTGGTGCGCGGGCCCGTCAAGCTGGGCGTCTGGACCACCACGCCGTGGACCCTGCCGTCGAACCTTGCGCTCGCCGTCGGCCCCGACATCGAGTACGCGGTGCTGGAACGCGACGGCGAGCGGTTCGTGGTGGGTGCCGCGCGGCTCGGGGCGTACGCCAAGGAGCTGGAGGGGTACGAGCAGGTCGGCACGGTGTACGGCCGGGACCTGGTCGGGCGCCGCTACACACCGCTGTTCGACTTCCTCGTCGAGCAGGCGGGCGAGAACGCCTACCAGGTGCTCGGCGCGGAGTTCGTCACCACCGAGGACGGCACCGGGATCGTGCACCTCGCCCCGGCGTTCGGCGAGGACGACCAGAACGTCTGCAACGCCGCCGGCATCCCCACCATCGTCACGGTGGACGACCACACCCGGTTCACCGCGCTGGTCCCGCCGTACCAGGGTGAGCAGGTCTTCGACGTCAACAAGCCGGTGATCCGCGAGCTGAAGGACCGGGGGGTGGTGCTCAAGCAGGACACCTACACCCACTCGTACCCGCACTGCTGGCGCTGCGACACCCCGCTGGTCTACAAGGCGGTGTCGTCGTGGTTCGTCGCGGTGACGCAGTTCCGGGACCGGATGGTCGAGCTGAACCAGGAGATCAACTGGACGCCCGGCCACATCAAGGACGGCTCGTTCGGCAAGTGGCTGGCCAACGCACGGGACTGGTCGATCAGCCGGAACCGGTTCTGGGGCTCCCCGATCCCGGTGTGGAAGTCCGACGACCCGAACTACCCGCGCCTGGACGTCTACGGCTCCCTCGCGGACATCGAGCGGGACTTCGGCGTACGCCTCACCGACCTGCACCGGCCGGCGGTGGACGACCTGGTCCGCCCCAACCCGGACGACCCGACCGGTCAGTCGATGATGCGTCGGGTGCCGGAGGTGCTGGACTGCTGGTTCGAGTCCGGGTCGATGCCGTTCGCCCAGGTGCACTACCCGTTCGAGAACGCGGACTGGTTCGAGCACCACTACCCGGGTGACTTCATCGTCGAGTACATCGGGCAGACCCGCGGCTGGTTCTACACCATGCACGTGCTGGCCACCGCGCTGTTCGACCGGCCGGCGTTCCGCAACTGCCTGAGCCACGGCATCCTGCTGGGCTCGGACGGGCGCAAGATGTCCAAGAGCCTGCGCAACTACCCGGACGTCTACCACGTCTTCGACGCGTACGGCTCGGACGCGATGCGGTGGATGCTGATGTCCTCGCCGGTGCTGCGCGGCGGTGACATGGCGGTCACCGAGGCGGGCATCCGTGACGCCGTCCGGCAGGTGCTGCTGCCGCTGTGGAACGTCTGGTACTTCTTCACGCTCTACGCCAACGCGGACGGGTACCAGGCGCGGCGGCGCACCGACTCGACGCACCTGCTCGACAGGTACGTGCTGGCGAAGACCAACGAGCTGGTGTCGACGGTCAGCGCGCAGATGGACGCGTACGACATCTCCGGCGCCTGCGCCACCGTGCGGTCCTACCTGGACGCGCTGACCAACTGGTACGTGCGCCGCTCGCGGGACCGGTTCTGGTCCGGCGACGCCAACGCGTTCGACACCCTGTCGACCGTGCTGGAGACGCTCTGCCGGGTGGTGGCGCCGCTGGCGCCGCTGACCGCGGAGGAGATCTGGCGCGGGCTGACCGGGGAGCGCTCGGTGCACCTGACCGACTGGCCGGAGGCGAGCGAGTTCCCGGCCGACCACGACCTGGTCGCCGCCATGGACAACGTGCGGGCCGTGGCCTCGGCGGCGCTGTCCCTGCGCAAGGCCAAGGGTCTGCGGGTACGGCTGCCGCTGTCGAAGCTGACCGTGGCCTCGCCGGCGGCGGAGCAGCTGCGACCGTTCGCCGATCTGATCGCCGACGAGGTCAACGTGAAGGCGGTGGAGTTCAGCGCCGAGCTGGCCGCGTACTGCGAGCAGGTGTTGACCGTGGTGCCCCGGGCGCTCGGCCCGCGCGTCGGCAAGCAGGTCCAGCAGGTGATCAAGGCGGTCAAGGCGGGCGAGTGGGAGCTGGTCGACGGCGCCCCGGTGGCCGCCGGCATCACCCTGGCCGAGGGCGAGTACGAGCTGCGCCTGGTCGCCGCCGACGCCGAGCACTCCGCGCCGCTGCCCGGCGGCGAGGGCGTGGTCGTGCTGGACACCGAAGTCACCCCGGAGTTGGCCGCCGAGGGCCTGGCCCGCGACGTGGTGCGGGTGGTGCAGCAGGCCCGCCGCGACGCCGACCTGGACGTCTCCGACCGGATCGTGGTGTCGGTGTCGGCGTCCGAGGAGGTGCGCGCGGCGGTGAGCGCGTACGTCGATTTCGTCGCCGGTGAGGTGCTGGCCGACTCGATCGACTTCGCCGAGGGCCTCGACGGTTTCGCCGGCGAGGTGGGCGAGGGCGAGCGGGTTACGGTCGTCGTCCGCCGGGTGTAACGCGCGGGTAGCGGACGCCTCCCCACCTCCGTCCGGGAGGTGTGGAGGCGTCCGCTACCGTGACACCGCCTGCTCGCACCTCATCTGCCGGAGGACCAGTGCCCCTGCTCTACACCATCGGCAAGCTCACCGTGGCGCCCACGCTGCGGTTGGCGTTCCGCCCGACCGTGGAGGGTCTGGAACACGTGCCGGAGACCGGCGGCGCGATCTTCGCCGGCAACCATCTCTCGGTGGCCGACGAGCTGTTCCTCGGCACGGTGGTGCCCCGGCACCTGGCGTTCTGGGCCAAGTCGGAGTACTTCAAGGGCACCGGCGTGAAGGGCGCGTTCTCGAAGTTCGTCCTCACGGGTCTGGGCGCGATCCCGGTCGAGCGGGCCGGTGGGCGGGCCGCGTTGTCCGCGTTCGACGCCGCCATCCCGGCGTTGCAGGGTGGTGACCTGGTGGTGGTCTACCCGGAGGGCACCCGCTCCCCGGACGGCAAGCTCTACCGGGGGCGGACCGGGGCGGCCCGGCTGGCCATCTCCGCCGGTGTGCCGATCATCCCGGTCGGCACGATCGGCACGGACAAGGCTCAGCCGATCGGCGCCCGGGTGCCCCGCCCCGGCAGCGCCAAGATCACCGTCCGGTTCGGCAAGCCGCTGGACTTCACCGGTCGCCCGGACGACCGCGCCTCGCTGCGCCAGATGACCGACGAGCTGATGAGCGAGATCCAGAAGCTCACCGGCCAGGAGTACGTCCCGCGCTACGCCCCGCCGCGCGCCCACCCGGACCCGACCGGCGACGTCTGACCGGCGACGCCTGATCCGCGGGCCGGGGTCGTGTTGCCCCGGGATCTGCGGCGCTTGGCCCGCGCTGACCACGCGATGTGTGGCGCGGCGCCGGGACTGCGGCGTCTGAACCGCGCCGGGCCGGGGCCTCGGTTCCTTCCCGCGCGTCTGGCCGCCCACGGCGGACCCTTCGTCCGGGGCACTCGCTCCTCGAAGCGGCATTCCTGCGAGTCATAAAGATGACTCACAGGAATGCCGGTCTCCGGCCCGCTTCGTCCGCGTGACGTCACGGGGCGTAACGGGGCCGCCGGTGGTCGCGGTCCCGCTGACCCACTCGGGTCCGCGATCCGCCGCCCGGCCCGGCCCCGCGATCCGCCGGCGGCCCGGCCCGCCCCGCCGTCGACGGTGCGGCGTCGCTCCTGTGGCCGGGGCGCGGCTCAGCCCCGCTCGGGCTGAACGATCTGGCCGCGCAAGGTTTTCAGCAGGTCGGCGCTGTCGACGACGGAGAGTCGGGTGAACACCCCGGTGGCGATGCTGCCGTGGTCGACCGAGGTGCACACCACCACGTCGCCGTCGGCCGGCCGGCCGATCGCGCAACGCTCGTGCCGACCCCGTACGCCGGTCTGCACCGTCTCGGGCGACTCCAGCGCGTAGCGCTCCTTGAGCCGCGTGATTTCCGCGTTCGCGTCCGCCTCCGGGTTAAGCCGGAAGCCGGTCCCGCCGAAGACCGTCACCCGCTTGCCGTCCGCCGTGGCGTATACGCCGGCGAAGGTGTCCTCGGCCAGCCAGTTCTCCTGGCGTACCTCGTTCTCCAGCTGGCGGGCCGTCGCGGCGCTGACGTCGTCCTCACGCAGGCTCAGATCGGCGACCTGCCCGGGCAGCGCGGCCCGGGCCGGGTACTGGGACGAGATCGGCAGGCCGTAGTAGGCGGGACATCCGCAGCAGCAGGCCAGGGTGAGCAGCAGCAGCCACGGCCAGCGACGTCGACGACGGACCGGAACCGGCACGTACCCCTTCGGGGCCTCCCAGCCCGGTGGTGGCGTCACAGGCGGTGGCGTGGCCGACCGCCGACCCCGCCGCTGCTTCGGCACCCGGGCGGGCGGCGCCGGCCGCACCGGCGCGGTGGGTCGGCCCGTGCCGGGCTGCGCCGGCAGGGCGGGCCGGGCTGGCGGCGCCGGGTGGGCTGGCGGCGCCGGGTAGGTGGGTCGCGCCGGGTAGGCGGGCGACGTCGGGTGGGCGGGTGACGGCGACACCGGGTGCATCCCCACCGGCGGTGCGGGCGGCCCGGACCACTGCCGGGTCGACGGGGGCGCCGGGTAGTCCAACGTCGGGGGCAGCGGGGGCAGTTCGGCGGAGGGCAGGTCCCAGCCGCCGGTGTCCACCCCGGCCCACGGGTCGACCGGGGTGCGGTGCTCGGGTGGCTGCTCGGGCAGGGGCGGCGGCGGGGTCGGCTCGGCTGACTCACCCCAGGCACGCCTGCGCGGCAGCGGGGGAGGGACCGGCGCGGACCCACTCCACCGCGGCGCGGGGGAGTCCGCGGACGCGGCCGGCTGGGCCGCGGCTTCCTGGGCCGTTGGCTCCGGCTGGGCCGCGGGCTCCTGGGCCGTTGGCTCCGGCTGGGCCGCGGGCTCCTGGGCCGTCGGTTCCGGCTGGGCCGCGGCTTCCTGGGCCGCGGGCTCCTGGGCCGTCGGCTCCTGGGCCGTGGGTTCCGGCTGGTCGGGGGCGGCGGGGTGGTCCGGCGGTACGGGTGGGGAGGTCGACTCGTCGGCGACCGCCGGAGCGTCGTCCGGCTCCGGGCCCGGGGTGCGCCCGTCGGCCGGCCGTGCTCCCGGCTGGGGCTCCGGCATCGCGGCAATCTCCTCTCGCGCCGGTCCGAGGTTAGTACCGCGTCGCCACCGCCGCCGCCCGGGCATCGGGGCGGAGTGCGTGCACAGGTGGTTGGTCGGGCGGCATCGTGGCGTGCGCGCGGTCACCGGCGGGCGGGCGCGTACCCTTGGGCATCATGAGTGCCCCGTCCACGACGCCGCGCGCGGCCGCGACCAATTCCGTCTGGCCCCGGCTCGAGCCGCTGCTCCCTCAGGTCTCCAAGCCCATCCAGTACGTCGGCGGTGAGCTGGGCGCGGTGGTCAAGGACTGGGATGCCGCGACGGTGCGCTGGGCGCTCATGTATCCCGACGCGTACGAGGTGGGCCTGCCCAACCAGGGTGTGCAGATCCTCTACGAGGTGCTCAACGAGCTGCCCGACACCCTCGCCGAGCGGACGTACGCGGTCTGGCCCGACCTGGAGAACCTGATGCGCACGCACGGCGTGCCGCAGTTCACCGTCGACGCGCACCGGCCGGTGCGCGATTTCGACGTCTTCGGCATCTCCTTCTCCACCGAGCTGGGCTACACCAACATGCTCACCGCGATCGACCTGGCCGGCATCCCGATGCTGGCCGCCGACCGCACCGACGCCGACCCGGTGATCGTGGCCGGTGGGCATGCCGCCTTCAACCCGGAGCCGATCGCCGACTTCATCGACGCCGCCGTTCTCGGCGACGGCGAGGAGGCGGTCCTGGAGATCACCGCGATCGTCCGGGAGTGGAAGGCCGAGGGCTCCCCGGGTGGCCGCGACGAGCTGCTGCTGCGGCTGGCCCGCACCGAGAGCGTGTACGTCCCGCGTTTCTACGACGTGGACTACCTCCCGGACGGGCGGATCCAGCGGGTCGTGCCGAACCGGGCAGACGTGCCGTTCCGGGTGCACAAGCGCACAACGATGGACCTGGACGCGTGGCCGTACCCGAAGAAGCCCCTCGTCCCGCTCGCCGAGACGGTGCACGAGCGGTACGCGGTGGAGATCTTCCGGGGCTGCACCCGGGGCTGCCGGTTCTGCCAGGCGGGCATGATCACCCGTCCGGTGCGGGAGCGGTCGATCACCACCGTCGGGCAGATGGTGCGCGAGGGCCTGGAGTTCTCCGGCTTCTCCGAGGTGGGCCTGCTGTCGCTCTCCTCGGCCGACCACTCCGAGATCGGCGACATGTGCTCCGGCCTGGCCGAGCAGTACGCGGGCACCAACGTGTCGCTGTCGCTGCCGTCGACCCGGGTCGACGCGTTCAACATCGACCTCGCGCAGGAGTTGTCCCGCAACGGGCGGCGTACCGGCCTGACCTTCGCCCCGGAGGGCGGGTCGGAGCGGATCCGCAAGGTCATCAACAAGATGGTGTCGAAGGAAGACCTGATCCGGACGGTCGTCACCGCGTACAGCAACGGTTGGCGGCAGGTGAAGCTCTACTTCATGTGCGGCCTGCCCACCGAGACCGACGAGGACGTCCTCGAGATCGCCGACATGGCCCACGAGGTGATCAAGGCCGGTCGGGCCGCGACCGGCTCGAAGGACATCCGCTGCACGGTCTCCATCGGCGGGTTCGTGCCCAAGCCGCACACCCCGTTCCAGTGGGCCGCCATGGAGCGCCCGGAGGTCATCGACCACCGGCTCAAGATCCTCAAGCAGGCCATCAACTCGGACCGCTCGCTGGGCCGGGCCATCGGCTACCGCTACCACGACGGCGAGCCGTCGCTGATCGAGGGCCTGCTCTCCCGGGGTGACCGCCGGGTCGGCTCGGTGATCCGCAAGGTGTGGGAGGACGGCGGCCGGTTCGACGGGTGGAGCGAGCACTTCTCCTACCAGCGCTGGGTGGACGCGGCGGCCGAGACGCTGCCGGCGTTCGGGGTGGATCTCGACTGGTACACCACCCGCCAGCGCGACGAGCTGGAGGTCCTTCCCTGGGACCACCTGGACTCGGGCCTGGACAAGGACTGGCTCTGGCAGGACTGGCAGGATTCGCTGAGCGAGTTCGAGCAGGACGACTGCCGGTGGACCCCGTGCTTCGACTGCGGTGTCTGTCCCTCGATGGACACCGAGATCCAGATCGGCCCCACCGGCAAGAAGCTCCTGCCCCTGACGCCGATCAAGGGCCTGAAAACCCCCACGCCCTGACCCCCGGCCCTCCCGGCCCCGCCCGTCGCCCGCGTCGATCATGAAGTTGTTGCCCGGAGCACCGCGTGTCGCCGACAATAACTTCATGATCAACCGGTGCTGAGTTCCGAGGAGCGAGACGATCAGTAAGAAAAACCAGCCGGAGGGTGGGCAGGCGCCGGTCGTTCAGCGCGCCCGCATCCGGTACGCCAAGCGCGGGCCGCTGCGGTTCACCTCGCACCGGGACTTCGCCCGGGCGTTCGAGCGTGCGCTGCGCCGTGCCGCCGTACCGATCGCGTTTTCCCAGGGCTTCACCCCGCACCCGAAGATCTCCTACGCCAGCGCCGCGCCCACCGGGGTGGCGAGCGAGGCGGAGTACCTGGAGATCGGCCTTCAGGCGCCGGTCGAGCCGGAGGCGCTGCGCGCCGCGCTCGACGCCGCGCTCTCACCCGGGCTGGACGTGCTGGAGGTGGTGATCGCCGAGGGCGGCAGCCTGGCGGACCGCATCGAGGCGTCGCACTGGCACATCGAGCTGCCCGAGGTCGACACGGAGACGCTGCGCGCCGCCGTGGACGCCTTCACCGCTGCCGACGAGGTGCTGGTCGAGCGGATGACCAAGCAGGGGCGACGCACCTTCGATGCCCGTGCGGCGGTTATGTCGATCGATGTCCCCTCCCCGACGCAGACGCCTTCCGGGGCGCCGGCCGTACCGTGTGCGATACTCGAACTGGTCGTGCGGCAGGTCACCCCGTCCGTACGGCCCGATGACGTCCTTTCCGGCCTCCGCGTGGTGGCCGACCTGGAGCCGCCGGTCTCGCCGAGGGTGACCCGGCTGGCTCAGGGCACGCTGACCGCGCAGGGTGCGATCGTGGATCCGTTGGATGCGGATCGCGGCGGGGCAGCCATCGTTGGGCACTGACCGACGGTCAGCGCTCTTGCAGGCAGACTTCGGCGGTCGCGCACCACGCGCGCCCGGCGGAAACACTTTTGCGGCGACCCTGCGTGGCAGCGCTCACCCGCGCCCGGGGCAGCCAGAACTGGAGAACGTCCATGCTCGAGAACGAGCCCGAGGGCGGCGAACGGACCGGTTCACAGCCGGCCGGCGACACCGCTGACCAGAGCACCACCACCGACGGCGCCGCCGGCGCGCAGCAGGCGGGCGCGGAGAGCGCCGAGGCTGCCGCACCGCCACGGCGGGCGCGGGCCACCCGGCGTCGGGCCGCCCCGCTCAACCAGCCGGAGCAGGCCGAGGCGCCCGTCGAGGCGTCCGCCGGCGGGTCCGGCGCCGTCGAGTCGCCGCAGGCGGAGGTCTTCGCCCCGGTCTCCGGTGACCTGGACGTCGCCCCGAAGACCCCCCGACGCCGGCGCAAGGCGGCCCCCGTCGAGACGACCGCCGAGGAGCCGCTGGTCGCCGCCAGCGCGGAGCTGGCCTCCCCCGAGGTCGTTCCTCCGGTCAAGGTGACCCGCACCCGGCGCAAGAAGGCAACGCCCGCCGTCGAGGAGCCGCCGGCCGTCGTGGAGCCCGCCGCCGCCGAGGAGCCCGCCGTCGAGGAGCCCGCCGCAGAGGAGCCCTCCGCCGAGGGGGACGCCGCTGAGACGTCGGCGGAGTCCGACCTGCGTCAGGCGGAAGCCGAGCTGAACGAGGCGCAGACCCCGCCGGACGGAACCGGCGCCGAGCAGGCGTTCGGTGACGCGCGGGAGCGCTCCGGCGAGGTGGCGCCCGGTGTCGCCGTGGCGAACGTGGCCGATGAGCCGATCGAGCCTGCCGAGGTCGTCGAGGCCGAGCAGCCGCGCACCCGCCGTCGGCGGGCCGCGCTCTCCGCACCCACAGTGCTGTTCATGGCACCCCAGCCGGACGCCGTGCCGGTGACCCGGCCGGCGGAGCCCGCTCCGGTGGCCGAGGAACCGGCCGTCGAGGCCGAGCCGTCCCGTCGACGGCGGCGCGGTCGCCGCGACGTCGAGCCGGTGGAGCCGGTCGAGGCCGAGGAAGAGCCGACCGAGGAGGCCGACGAGGCCGCCGAGGTGGACGAGGACGACGAGGACAGCGCCGCCGCGCGTCGCCGCCGTCGGCGTGGCCGCCGGGGTCGGGGCCGGGGCAAGGGCGGTGCCGACGACGCCGAGGACGAGGAGTCCGACGAGGCGGCACAGGCCGACGAGGAGGAGACCGCCGAGGCCGAGGCCGAGGGTGACGAGGACGAGGAGACCGAGGGCGGGGACGGGTTGACCCGTCGTCGCCGTCGTCGCCGCCGTCGCGGCGCCGGTGACACCGAGGGAGCCGCCGACGACGGTGTGCCCACCGTGGTCAAGATCCGCGAGCCGCGGCGCACGGTCGACGAGGTCCAGGGCGTGTCCGGCTCGACCCGGCTGGAGGCCAAGCGCCAGCGTCGCCGGGACGGGCGGGAGCAGCGGCGTACGCGGCCGCCGATCCTCAGCGAGTCGGAGTTCCTGGCCCGCCGGGAGGCGGTCGACCGGGTGATGGCGGTCCGGCAGCGCGGTGACCGCACCCAGATCGCCGTCCTGGAGGACGGTGTGCTGGTCGAGCACTACGTCACCCGAAACTCCTCGGGCACCATGGCCGGCAACGTCTACCTGGGCAAGGTGCAGAACGTGCTGCCCAGCATGGAGGCGGCGTTCGTCGACGTCGGCCGGGGCCGCAACGCGGTGCTGTACGCCGGCGAGGTCAACTGGGACACCTCCGGCCTGGAGGGGCGTGCCCGCTCGATCGAGCAGGCGCTGCGCTCCGGCGACTCGGTGCTGGTCCAGGTCACCAAGGACCCGATCGGGCACAAGGGCGCCCGGCTGACCAGCCACATCGCCCTCTCCGGCCGGCACCTGGTCTACGTGCCCAACGGCAACGCGTCCGGGATCAGCCGCAAGCTGCCGGACACCGAGCGCAAGCGGCTGCGCGACGTGCTCAAGAAGCTGGTCCCGGACGGCGCGGGCGTGATCGTCCGGACGGCCGCCGAGGGCGCCAGCGAGGACGAGCTGGCCCGCGACGTCAAGCGGCTCCAGGCGCAGTGGGAGGACATCCAGGCCAAGGCCGCCGAGGGTGGCGCCCCGGCGCTGCTCTACGGGGAGCCGGACCTGGTCATCCGCGTGGTCCGGGACCTGTTCAACGAGGACTTCCGCGAGCTGGTGATCGAGGGCGAGCAGTCGTACGACATCGTCGAGTCGTACCTGTCGCACGTCTCTCCGGACCTGGTCGACCGGGTGCGCCGGCACGTCGGGACGAGCGACGTCTTCGCCGAGTACCGGATCGACGAGCAGATCATCAAGGGCCTGGACCGCAAGGTCTTCCTGCCCTCCGGCGGCTCGCTGGTGATCGACAAGACCGAGGCCATGACGGTCGTCGACGTCAACACCGGTAAGTACACCGGCTCCGGGGGCAACCTGGAGGAGACCGTCACCCGCAACAACCTGGAGGCGGCGGAGGAGATCGTCCGCCAGCTCCGGTTGCGCGACATCGGCGGCATCGTGGTGATCGACTTCATCGACATGGTGCTGGAGTCGAACCGGGAGCTGGTGCTGCGCCGACTCACCGAGTGCCTGGGCCGGGACCGGACCAAGCACCAGGTCACCGAGATCACCTCGCTCGGTCTGGTGCAGATGACCCGTAAGCGGATCGGCGCGGGCCTGCTGGAGGCGTTCAGCGAGACCTGCGAGTGCTGCAAGGGCCGGGGCGTCATCATCCACACCGAGCCGGTGCCGGAGAAGCCGCATACCGGTGGGGCCGCGGAGAAGGTCAAGGCGGTCGCCTCGTCGGCGCCGGCCGCTCCGGCCGTCGAGGCCGGCACCGCGTCGTCCCGCCGCCGGGCGCGCAAGAGCGCCCCGGCCGAGCGCGCGGTGGTCGAGGTCGTCGACACCGACACCAGCGTCGAACCGGACGCCGACTACCAGGACACCATGGGGTACGACCTGTCCCGCTACGAGGCGGAGACCGAGGCGGCGCCGGCGGTGTCCGACAGCCTGCAGGGCGAGTCGGCCCGGCTGGCCGCGGCCGACGACCCGGACGCGCTCGCCGACGGCGACACCGACGAGGAGGCCGGTGGCGCGGGGCGTCGCCGCTCCCGCCGCGGTGGCGCTCGTCGGCGGACCCGCCCCTGACGGCCTGACCGGCCCGGTGTTTGACGAGGTCCCTTTCCCGGCAATGTGACGGGGAGGGACCTCGCCGTTCCGGTCACCCCGGGCCGGGAGCGGTCGCCCCCCGGTCAGGAGAAGAAGATGCCTCGCCTGCTCGCCGTCACCGTGCTGGGGGCCGTGCTCGCCGTCGGAGCCGCCTGCTCCGCCGACCGGTCGGTCGATGCGGGCCCGACCGGCGCGACCGCCGGGGCTTCCGGCCCGGCCGCCGGGTCCGGAGGCGCTCCCGGCGGGTCGACCGGTACGCCGGTGGGTGGCGGTGTCGCGGGCGACAATCGGCAGGTGTGCGCCGAGGCGCAGCAGGCCGGCGCCACCGCCGTCCGGGAGTACGTGGCGGAGCTGGGCCGGATGGTCGCGGCGGTGGGTGCGGGGGACACCGCCACCGCCGATGCGGCCCGCACGAGGGCGCAGACGGCGCTGGCCGGGTGGCGGGCCGCGCTGCGGGAGCAGTCGGCGCGGTCCACCGATCCGCAGCTCAAGACGTTGCTCAGTGACCTCGGCACGGAGGTCGCCGCACTCGGCGCGGACGTCGAGTCGATCGACGAGACCGAGCTGGACCGGCTCCAGCAGCGCCTCGACCAGCTCTGCGCCCGCTGACCAGGGCGGGCCGGTTTGGGGTCCGGGCCGGCAATGGCGTACTCTTGCCTGCGGCCCACCTTTGGTGTGCCGAGTTCCCGTGTGCCCGCGCCGCCGTGCACTGCTACCCGGCGAGCCGCCGCGGGGACGACCGCCAGCAGCCTCAACGACAGGGAGTCCGCCTCCGATGTACGCGATCGTCAAGACCGGCGGCAAGCAGTACAAGGTCGCCGAGGGCGACGTGATCGAGGTCGAGAAGCTCACCGGTGCCCCCGGTGACGCGGTGAAGCTCACCGCGGTGCTCCTCGTCGACGGTGACGACCTGGTGACCGACGCGGCGAAGCTTGCCGAGGTCGCGGTGTCCGGCGAGATCGCCGCGCACACCAAGGGCCCGAAGATCCGGATCCACAAGTTCAAGAACAAGACCGGCTACCACAAGCGCCAGGGTCACCGCCAGCCGTTGACCCAGGTCAAGGTGACCGGCATCTCCAGCGGGAAGTAGGTCGTCCTCCAATGGCTCACAAAAAGGGTGCGTCCAGCTCGCGTAACGGTCGTGACTCCGCGGCCCAGCGACTCGGCGTGAAGCGCTTCGGTGGTCAGGTCGTCAGCGCCGGTGAGATCATCATCCGGCAGCGTGGCACCAAGTTCCACCCCGGTGACCTGGTCGGCCGTGGCGGCGACGACACGCTTTTCGCGCTGTCCGCCGGTGCGGTCCTGTTCGGCACCAAGCGCGGTCGCAAGACCGTCAGCATCGTTCCGCAGCAGTAGCTCTCGGGCTTAAGCGGGCCGCGGACCTCCGGGTCCCGGCCCGCTTAGCCTTTTTCACGAAGTGCGAGGTGGACCTCGCTGGAAGGATTGACGCCGTGGCGACGTTCGTTGACCGGGTCGTCCTGCATCTGCAGGCCGGCGATGGTGGGCACGGTTGTGTCTCGATCCACCGCGAGAAGTTCAAGCCCTTCGGCGGGCCGGACGGCGGCAACGGCGGGCACGGCGGCAGCGTGTCGCTGGTGGTCGACCCGCAGGTGACCACGCTGCTCGACTTCCACTTCCACCCGCACGTCAAGGCCGACAACGGCAAGGGCGGCGCCGGGTCGAACCGGGACGGGGCCAACGGCCACAACCTGGTGCTGAAGGTGCCCAACGGCACGGTGGTCCAGACCACCGACGGCACCGTGCTGGCCGACATGGTCGGCGCCGGCACCACCTTCGAGGTGGCCCGGGGCGGGCGCGGCGGGCGCGGCAACGCCTCGCTGGCCAACGCCAAGCGCAAGGCTCCCGGCTTCGCCGAGCTGGGCGAGCCCGGCGACCAGCTGGACATCGTGCTGGAGCTGAAGAGCGTCGCCGACGTGGGCCTGGTGGGCTTCCCGTCGGCCGGTAAGTCGTCGCTGATCTCGGTGATCTCCGCCGCGAAGCCGAAGATCGCCGACTACCCGTTCACCACCCTGGTGCCCAACCTCGGTGTGGTCCGGATGGACAACCACACCTTCACCGTCGCCGACGTGCCGGGCCTGATCCCGGGCGCGGCCACCGGCAAGGGCCTGGGCCTGGAGTTCCTGCGGCACATCGAGCGCTGCGCGGTGCTGGTGCACGTCATCGACTCGGCGACCCTGGAGCCCGGCCGCGACCCGGTCGCCGACATCGACGCCATCGAGGCCGAGCTGAGCCAGTACGGCGGGCTGACCGACCGCCCACGGCTGGTGGCCGTGAACAAGGTCGACGTGCCGGACGGCCGGGACCTCGCCGAGATCGTCCGCCCGGATCTGGAGGAGCGCGGCTACCGCGTGTTCGAGGTCTCCGCGGCCACCCGGGAGGGGCTCAAGGAGCTGACGTACGCGATGGCCGAGCTGGTCGAGGCGGAGCGCAAGGCGGCGCCGCCGGCCGAGCCGACCCGGATCGTGATCCGGCCGATGGCCGTGGACGACGCCGGCTTCACCATCACGGCCGAGGCCGACGGCTCGTTCACCGTCCGCGGCGTACGCCCGGAGCGGTGGGTCAAGCAGACCAACTTCGACAACGACGAGGCGGTCGGCTACCTCGCCGACCGGCTGGCCCGGCTCGGCGTGGAGGACAAGCTCGCCAAGGCCGGCGCCCAGCCCGGTGACCTGGTCCGGATCGGTGAGCGCGAGTTCGACTGGCAGCCGACGCTGTACGCGGGTGTGGAGTTCGCGCCCGGCAACCGGGGCACCGACGTCCGCCTGGAGGAGAAGTCGAACCGGGCCTCGGCGGCGGAGCGGCTCGCCGCCCGCAAGGCCCGCCGGGTGCGCTCGGCGGACGAGGTGGGCGCGGACTCGTCCGACGACGACGTCGAGGACATCGAGGACGAGGACGACGCCGAGTAGCCCGTTGCTCTCCGTGATCGGGACGACTGCCGGAAACCTGCGCGAAATCCACCCCGCCTAGCGTGGGGTGATGCTGATCGAGTCGCGGCCCGCCACCGATCCCGAGATCGCCGCCCTGGTCGTCGCCCAGCAGCGTGAGCTGCGCGAGGCCGACGGCGGGCTGGACGGGCAGGTCACCGTCGCCCACGACGACATCCGTTACCTGGCGGTGGTGGTGCACGGCCGGGCGGTCGCCTGCGGCGGGCTCCAGTCGCTCGACGCCGTCACCGGCGAGGTCAAGCGGATGTACGTCCGGCCCGCGTACCGGGGCCGGGGCATCGCCCGCCAACTGCTCGCCGCGTTGGAGGAGTGCGCGTTCCGGCAGGGGCACACGGTGGTCTGCCTGGAGACCGGCACGTACCTGCCGGCGGCCATCGGGCTGTACACCTCGTGCGGCTACGAGCCGGTCCCGGTGTACGGGGAGTACGTCGGCAACCCGTACAGCGTCTGTTTCGCCAAGCGGCTCCCGGTCGCGGCCTGACGGCGACGGGTCGCTCGCCCGCGGTGGCGGTCAGGCGCCGTGAATCGGCAGGTCAAGGCCGGTCGATCGGGGTGTCCAGGCGCCCACCGGTGCCCACCTGGTTGGACAGCAACAGCCCGAGCGCGAGCATGCCGAAGCCGAGGGCGAGGTGCAGCCAGTTGTCGGCGTCGTTGACCGGCAGGATGTTCGCTCCGGCCTCGGGGTCGACCGCCTCGATCCCCAGGCCGTACAGCCAGAGGGCCAGGTAGATCGCGCCGCCGCCGGCCAGGAAGAGCCGGGCGCCGGCGACGCTGCGGGCCAGCACCAGGCCCACCAGCCCGAACAGCAGGTGCACCGCGTTGTGCAGGATCGACACCTGGAACAGCCCGAGCAGCTTGGCGTCCGAGTGGTGCCCGGCGAAGGTCAGCTCGCCGTAGTCGGTGGTGATGCCGGGGATGTAGCCGAGGATTCCGATCAGCAGGAAGACCCCGGCCACGACAAGCGCGACCACCTGCACCCGGGGTCGGGAGGCAGCAGGTCGGCCACCTCGCGCGTCTCGTGCCATCCCTGCCCCCTTTTCGTGGATCTGCCGGTCCCGCGAACCTCGCTGTCCGCAGCGGCGACGTGACGCAGCCCGACGATCCTCCATTTTGAAGTCGATCCCACCGGCCGCGCAGAGAAATGCACGAACAGGTATGGAAGCCGAAACGCAGGGTAGGTGAGTTGTCAGCGGCCACTGCGTCACGGCCGCATCCCCCCAGCACAACCGCGACGACTTTCCGAGCGGAAGGGAAATCATGACTTACGAAGTGTCACCCACGTCTTCCACGTACGGGCACGAGTCCACCAACGGCGGCGGCGTCCGCGAGCAGGCCCGGCACGTCGGGTCCGAGGCGGCGCACGCCGGTGGCGCGGTCGCCCAGACCGCGAAGGAGCAGGGCACCGAGGTCGGCCGCGAGGCCGCCCGGCAGGCCCGCAACCTCTACGGCGAGGCCCGCACTCAGCTCGCCAGCCAGACCGGTGAGCAGCAGCGCCGGGCCGCCGGCGGACTGCGGTCGATCGCCGACGAGATGCGCACCATGGCCGAGCAGGGTGGCCAGTCCGGCCCGGTGAGCGAGCTGGCCCGCCAGGCCGCCGACCGGGTGCACGGTGTGGCCGGCTGGCTGGAGGAGCGCGAGCCGGGCGACCTGATCAACGAGGTACGCGACTACGCGCGGCGCAACCCGGGCACCTTCCTGGTCGGCGCGGCGGTGCTCGGCGTGCTGGCCGGCCGCCTGACCCGCGGCATCTCCGACTCCGGCGACCACTCCGGCAACGGCTCCGCGGGCTACCGCGGCAACGGGGCGTACGACCCGGAGCAGACCGCGGTGATCCCCACGCCGCCGCCGGCACCCCGCACGACCGCGGACACCACCCCGGCGGGCGGCTACCTCGACCCGACCCCCGGGACGTACACCGAGCCGACCTCCGGCGGCTACAGCGACCCGACGCCCGGCGGCTACAGCGACCCGACCCGTCCGGACGGCTACACCGAGCCGGCCAGCACCGGTCAGCCGCTGCCGCCGGTGACCCAGACCGACCCGCTGCCGGGCGTGCCGTCCAGCGGCAGCCCCCGCCCGTGAGGCGCCGAGTCATCCGAAGGGAGGCGACGGCATGACCATGCCGACGCAGGGGTCCGGCCTGGACTCCGGTTACCACCCCGACGCGGGTGCCCCGCACACCGCGGCGGAGGTGAAGGGCAGCTCGCTCGGTGACCTGATGCGTCAGGTCACCACCGACCTGTCGACGCTGATGCGCCAGGAGGTCGAGCTGGCCAAGGCCGAGATCCGCCAGGAGGGCAAGAAGGCCGGCAAGGCCGCGGGCCTCTTCGGCGGCGCTGGCTTCGGCGGCTACATGGTGGCGTTGTTCGTCTCCATCGCCGTGTGGCAGTTCCTGGACAACGTCATGGACTCCGGCCTGGCCGCGCTGATCGTGGCCGTCATCTGGGCCGTGGTCGCCGCCGTCCTCTACTCGATGGCCAAGAAGAACGCCCAGCACGTACGCGGGCTCAAGCAGACCAACGACAGCGTGCAGCGGATCCCCGACGCGCTCAAGCCCCACCCGGAGGGAGTCACCCGATGAGCACCGATCCCGACCAGATCCGCCGGGAGATCGAGGCCACCCGCAACAGCCTCAGCTCCGATGTGGACGCGCTGGCGTACAAGGTCAGCCCGAGCCGCATCGTCGACGACCGCAAGCAGCGGGCCCGTTCCGCGCTGCAGAATGTGAGGGACAAGGTCATGGGAACCGCGTCTGACCTCGGCCACGGCACCGGACACGCCGCCCACTCGGTGGGTGACCGTGCCTCCTCGGCGGCTTCCAGCGTCAGCGACGCCGCGCACTCGGCGGCCTCCTCGGTCAGCGACGCCGCCCACAGCGCGCCCCGGGTCATCCGGCAGAAGTCGCAGGGCAACCCGCTGGCCGCCGGCCTGATCGCCTTCGGGGTCGGCTGGCTGGCCTCCTCGCTGATCCCGGCCTCCCGCCGGGAGCAGCAGGCCGCCGCTCAGGTCAAGGACAAGGTCAGCGAGCACAGCGGCGCCGTGAAGGAGAAGCTGGGCGAGGTGGCCAGCGAGCTCAAGGACGAGCTGCGCGAGCCGGCCCAGCACGCCGCCGAGTCGGTGAAGTCCACCACCCAGGACGCCGTGCACGCGGTCAAGGACGACGGCCGGTCGGCCGCCCAGGACGTCAAGGACCAGGCCCAGCAGGCCCGCCAGCAGGTCAGTTCCTGAGCCCACCGCAATCGGCGACAGCTCGCGGTCACCCCGGTGGCCGCGAGCTGTCGCATGTCCACCCGCGCCCCGACGCGGTCGCGGTGCAGCGGCGGCGCGGACGCCTGATCAGCGCCCGCGTCGGCCGGGTCGGCGAGCGGCCTGGCGGATACGGGTGTTGCCGTAGCGGACTCCGCCGAGCAGGAGGCGCTGGGCGACCGCCAGCCAGCTGCAGATGCCACGTTCGAGCAGCCAGAGTGGGGCGGCCAGCGAGGTGCTCGGTGGGAAGACGGTCCCGCCGTCGGCGCGGCGGCGGCCCACCTCGGCCACGGCGACGACAGTTGCCGCCGTGCCGAGCAGCAGCCGGGGCCGCCGCGCCGCGACCGCCGCGGCCAGCGCCGGCAGGACCGCGAGCGCGGTCAGCAGGCGGGCCGGCTGGGCCAGATCGTCGTACGCCTGGCGGACCCGCTGGCCCCGGAAGTGCGTCGCGTCCGACGGCAGCCGGCGTACGTACAGCCAGGGCGGCGCGACCTGGACACCGCCGTACGCGCGTACGGTGCGGATCAGCTCCAGGTTCTCGAAGAGCACGTCCGGGTCGTACCCGCCCATGGCGAGGAACGTGCTGCGGCGCACCGCGAGGGTGCCGGGGTAGTCGTCTCCGAGCGCCCGGTTGAGCAGCGTCCGCCCGGTGTCCCACCAGGCGTGCCAGGGCAGTGGGTCGAAGTAGTTCTGCGGCCGGACCAGGTCGACCCGGCCCAGCAGCCGGTGCACGGCGCGCAGCCCGGCCTCGTCGTACCGGACGTCGTCGTCGGCGATGACCACGTGTTCGTGGTGTGCCGCGTCAACGCCGGTGTGCACCCCGACCACCTTGCCGTTGTGCCCTCGCCCGGCGGGATCGGGCGGCAGGTGCCGGACCAGCCCCTGCCAGGCCACCGCGTGCCGGGCGAAGAGCTCCGGCGGTGACCCGTCGACGACGAGCACCTCGACCAGGCCGCTCAGCCGGCGCAGGTAGCCGGTCAGCTCGTCCAGACCGCTGTCGGTGTGCCAGCGCAGCGGCAGCACGTACGCCATCGGCAGGACGGCCGGCGGCAGGGTGGTCGGCGGTGTGCCGGTGTTGTCGTGCCCGGCTCGCCGGGCGGCGTCACCGGCGGCCGGGAAGGGCATCGGCGCCTCCTGGGCAGGCGGTCCGCGGCCGGCGGTGGGCGGGCCGCCCGCTGCACGTGCCCGCCCTGCCTCGATCCAAACCGGCGACGGGGTCAGGCGCGGCGGATGTTGGTGAGGGTCAGGCCGCTGGGCGGCAGCGCGGGCATGCGCCGCAGGTCCAGGGTCAGGTCCTGCGGCGGGACCTCGTAGCGCATACCGCCGGTCAGGTTCGTGACCGCCCGCTTCATCAGGTCGATGGTGATCCACTCGCCGGCGCAGCGGTGCCCGGTGGTGTGGTCGCCGCCGCCCTGCGGGACCAGCTCGAATGGGTCCACACGGCGGCCGGCGAACCGCTCGGGACGGAACAGCTCCGGTTCGGGCCAGAGCGCCGGGTGGTGGTTGGTGCCGTAGAGGTCGAGCAGCACCCGCCGTCCTCGGGGGAAGTGGTGGCCCTCCCAGTCGAACGAGCGCCGGACCCGGGCGGCGGCCATCGGGAAGAACGGGTAGTAGCGACGTACCTCCTGGACGAACTGCTCGGTGGCCTCGTCGTCACCGTGGACCCTCTCCCGCCAGCCGGGATGGTCGCGCAGGGCGAGCGCGGCGAAGACGATGTACCGGTCCACGGCGACCACCGGGCGCAGCAGGTTGAGCAGTTCGACGGCGGCGGCCCGGCGGGGGAGCAGCGCCCCGCGCGCGTCGCGGTGCTCGGCCACGATCTCAAGCGGGCTGCCGGCCGGCGGCGGGTGGATGCCGGTCCGGGCCCGTTCGACGAGGTCGCCGAGCCAGCGTTCGGCGCGACGGCGGGCGAGCAGGCCCCGCCAGTGCCGTGGGCCGACGACCGCCGGGCCCTCGATCATGGCGTGCAGTTCGACGGCGCGGCGGGTGACCTGCGACGTGGCCAGCGGCACCCCGGCCCAGGCGCAGACCGCCCGGGTCAGCAGGCGGCCCAGCTCGTCGTAGAGCGGCACCGGCCCGGCCGCCTCCCAGGCGGGGATCCGCGCCCGCCACTCGTCGTCGAAGAGCTGCCCGAGGCGCTGGATGGCCGTCGGCGTCATGATCGACATGAGCATGGCCTTGCGGTCGGAGTGCTCCGATCCGTCCAGCCCCTGCACGCCACCCCGGCCGGTGAGCGTCCGCTGCACCCGCAGGTGCATCGCGCTGTCGCGCTGGAAGCGCTCGTTGTCGTAGAAGAGCATCGCGGCTGGCCGGCCCCGCAGGCAGATGGTCGGTGCGAGCAGGATGCGGGCCTGGAAGACGTCGCTGCCGTACCGCTCGCAGCGCTCACCGATGAACCGGTAGCCGGCGCGGAGCAGCGCGAGGGTGCTGTCCGGCGTGCGGTCGGCCGGCATGGTCGCCATCGGGTCTCCTCGGGTGCGAGCGGTGGCCGGCGTCGCCGTCGCGCTGCGTCTACCCGTGTTGCCGCCGCTGAATCCCCGCGGCGACAGCGCGTCGGCTGGCCCCTCCCACGGGCGGCGGAACCTGGTTTGCTCAGCTGGTGGGGCCGCCGTGAGCCGGCAGCACCGGTCGGCCGGTGCGGCCCTCGGTGGGCCGATGGCCACGACCACGGGGAGGGCGAATGCACGACAACAGGGCGCCGCACTGGCGGCAACGGCGGGCGGTCGCGGCGACGGGCGCGGGTCGTGCTCTGCGCCCACTGATCGGCCCGCCCGGTCGGCCGTTGCGGCCGCGCCGGTTCTTCACCGTGCACCTGGGCTTCACCGCGCCGGGCGCGGCCGACGCCCGCGAGCAGGCGGTGGCGTACGCGGAGGCGCTGAGCCTGCTTCGCCCGGAGGTGGCCCTCGGTGCGGCGGCCCTGTCACCGGCCGACGCGTGGCACCGGGCCGAGCGGCTGTTCTGTGGCGCGGTCGGCCCGGACGGGGAGCGTTGCGTCGATGTCGCCGAGCATCCGGGCTTCCACCACGCGCCGGGTCCCGGCGGTCTCGGCTGGGGCGACGGTGATGCCTGACCTGGCGTGGGGGGGGGGGGGGGGGGCGGGGCGCCCCCCCCCCCCCGGGGGGGGGGCGGGGGGGGCGGGGGGGGGGGGGGGGGTCGGGGGCCGGGGGGCGGGGGGGGGGGGGCGGTCCCCCCCCCCCCCCCCCCCGCCGGGTGATCAGTCCAGGTCGAACTCGCCGTCCTGCGCGCCCGCGACGAACGCGTCCCACTCGGCCTGGGTGAAGACGAGCACGGGGCCCTCCGGCTCGGCGGAGTTGCGCATCCCGATCAGATCGTCGACGAACGCGACCTCGACGGCGCTCTCCGAGGTGTCCCCCTCGGCCCGTTGCCAGACGGCCCGGGAGAGGTCGAAATCGCCCTTGGGGTGCTGCGCCATGGTTCTTTCCTCCAGTGCGGGGGCCGTCTGGGGACCGCGTGCCGATCCCCATCGGGCAGGATAAGCGGATGCCGAGCCTGACCCGTGTAGAGGCGACCGCGCGTGGCGCGGCGATTACTGTCGAGTCCTATCAGGTGGACCTCGACCTGACCGGCGACGGGGACCTGTTCCGTTCCCGCGTCGAGATCCGGTTCCGGGCGACCCCCGGCACCGCGACCTTCGCCGAGGTCAAGCCCGCCAACCTCCTCGCGGTACGCCTCAACGACCGCGACGTCGACCCCGGCACGTTGACCGACAACCGACTGCCGCTGGCCGACCTCGCCGAGACGAACACCCTGTTCGTCGAGGCGGAGATGGCGTACTCCAACGCCGGGGAGGGGCTGCACCGCTTCGTCGATCCGGCCGACGGCGAGACCTATCTCTACGCGATGTCGTTCCTCGACAACGCCCAGCGCATCTTCGCCGCGTTCGACCAGCCCGACCTCAAGGCCCCGTTCACCCTCACGGTCACCGCGCCGCCGCAGTGGACCGTCTCCGGCAACGCCGAGGTGGTCGCCACCCCGGCCCCGGGGCGCTGGGAGTTCGCCCCGACCGCGCCGCTGGCGACGTACTTCTTCTCGCTGATCGCCGGGCCGTACCACGTCCGGCGGGCCGAGCACGATGGTGTGCCGCTGGGCCTCTACTGTCGACGGTCGCTCGCCGAGCACCTCGACGCCGACGCCGAGGAGATCTTCACCGTCACCGGGCAGTGCCTGGACCGGTTCCACCAGCTCTTCACCGAGCGCTACCCGTTCGGCAAGTACGACCAGGCGTTCGTCCCCGAGTTCAACGCCGGGGCGATGGAAAATCCGGGCATCGTCACCTTCCGCGACGACTACGTGTTCCGCTCGGCGGTCACCGACACCCAGCGCGAGCTGCGGGCCACCACCATCGCCCACGAGATGGCGCACATGTGGTTCGGTGACCTGGTCACCATGCGCTGGTGGGACGACCTGTGGCTCAACGAGTCGTTCGCCGAGTACCTGGGCACCCGGGTCACCGCCGGGGCGACCCGCTTCGACCAGTCGTGGACCACGTTCGCCATGCGCCGCAAGGCCTGGGGGTACGCGGCGGACCAGCGCCCCTCCACCCACCCGGTCGCCCCGCCGGAGGTGGCCGACGCCGACGAGGCCCTGCTCAACTTCGACGGCATCTCGTACGCCAAGGGCGCCTCCGTGCTGCGGCAGCTCGTGGCGTGGCTCGGCGACGAGGCGTTCCTCGCCGGCCTGAACGCGCACTTCGCCGCGCACCGCTTCGGCAACGCCACCCTCGCCGACCTGCTGGCCAGCCTGGGCACGGCCAGCGGCCGGGACCTGTCCGGATGGGCCGAGCTGTGGCTGCGCCAGCCGCAGGTCAACACGCTGCGCGCCGAGGTCGCCGTCGACGCCGACGGCCGCTACACCGAGGTCGCCGTGGTGCAGACCGCGCCCGAGTCGCATCCGGTGCTGCGTCCGCACCGCATCGGTGTGGGCCGGTACGCGGCGGACGGCACGGTGCGGCGCGACGAGGTGGATCTCGACCCGGCCGTCGACGGTGGTCGGACCGTGCTCGGCGCGTTGACCGGCGAGCCGGCGGCCCGGGTGCTGCTGCTCAACGACGGTGACCTCACCTTCGCCAAGGTGCGCCTCGACCCGGCGTCGGCGGACGCCGTCGCGCTGGTCCTGCCGGGCCTGGCCGACCCGCTCACCCGGGCGGTGCTCTGGAGCGAGGCACTGGACGCGGTGACCGACGGTGAACGGCCGGTCAGCGGCCTCGTCGACCTGATGGTCGCGGCGCTGCCGGCCGAGACCGAGGTGATCATCGCGGAGGACGTGCTGACCCTCAGCCGGTCCCTGGTGGACCGCTACCTCGACCCGCTGGCCCGTTCGGCGGCGCTGGCCCGGGTCGCCCTGGCCTGCCGACAGCTGCTGGACGGCGCCACGGCGGGGGAGTCGTTGCAGCTCGCCGCCGCGCGCGGCTGGATCGCCGCGACCACCGACACGGACCTGCTCGTCGGTTGGCTCGCCGGCCGGGACGTACCGCCGGGGCTGAAGGTCGACGCCGAGCTGCGGTGGGCGGTGCTGCGCCGGCTCGTGGTGCTGGGCGCGGCCGGGGAGGCGGAGATCGCCGCCGAGGCGGCCGCCGACGTCAGCTCCACCGGCGCGGAACGGGTCGCCCGCTGCCGGGCCGCTCTGCCCGACCCGGCCGCCAAGCAGGCGGCATGGGAGATCATCGTGCGCGACACCGAGCTGTCCAACCGGCTGCTGGAGGCGACGGCCGAGGGGTTCTGGCAGCCCGAGCAGGCCGACCTGACCGCCGCGTACGTCGAGCGGTACTTCACGGAGATGCCGGCCGCCGCGCGTCGGCGTACCGCGTGGACGGCCGACCGGGTGGCGAAGCTGGCGTTTCCCCACTACGCCGTGGCGCAGCCGACCCGGGAGGCGGCCGCGGCGCTGCTGGCCCGCGACGACCTGACCCCGGGCCTGCGCCGGGTGGTCACCGACACGGACGACGACCTGCGGCGCGCGCTCGTCGCCCGGACGGCGGTGGCCGCCGCCGCAGCCTGAGGCGGGGTCACGGCGGCAGCCTGAGGCCGGGCCGCCGAGACGATTCGGTGCCGGCAGGGCGCGGGGCGGCCCGGCCACCCCGCGCCCTGCGGTCAGCGCAGCGCGGGCTCCGCCGTCACCGGGGCGTCGAAGTCGATGACGTGGCGCTGCTCGTGGGCGATGGTCCGTTCCGGGTCCATCGCCGTGCGCACGAGCAGCGGCATCAGCAGCGGCATCAGCGTCCGCGCGACCGGCCCCGGGGCCTTGGTGTGGTTGATCCGCGCCGCGCGGGCGGCGACCTTCTCGACCCGGGTACGGCGCAGCCGCACGTACGCGTCGAACGCCGACGCCACGTCGGGCAGGTCCCGCAGGCAGCGGGCGAGCTGCACCCCGCTCTCGATGGCGAGCGAGGCGCCCTGCCCGGAGCTGTTCGACGGCGCGTGCGCCGCGTCGCCGACCAGCACCATCCGGCCCCGGTGCCAGTGCGGCACGGGCGGCATGATCTGCAACGACCCGACGACCTGGAGTTCGTCGGCGTTGCTGGTGGCCATCAGCTCCCCGCCCGGGTCGTCGTCGCCGTAGGTGGTGCGCAGCGTGTCCAGCCACTGCTCCGCCGGCACCGTGCGGGCCTCGACGAGGCTCATCGGCCGCTGCTGCGGCAGGTTGGCCCCCCAGCGGGTGCCGCCGCCGGGCTCCGGCCAGTACAGGTAGTAGCCACGTCGCCCGAACGCGAACGTCATCGTGCCCGCCTCGGCGCTCACCTCGTGCCGGGCGACCGCCTCGAAGCCGAGCAGCCCGGTGAACCGGGGGCCGGGCGCGGCCGGGTCGATGAGGCCACGGACCGTGGACCGGATGCCGTCCGCGCCGACCAGGACGTCGGCGGTGGCCGTGCTGCCGTCCTCGAAGCGCGCGGTCACGCCGCTGTCGGTCTGCTCGACGGCGACCAGCCGCCGGCCGTACGCGAAGGCGACGCCCTCGGCGACCGCCCGGTCGTGCAGAACCCGGTGCAGCTCGGCCCGGTGCACCACGCGCAGCGGCGGCACTCCGGCCAAGGTGGGCAGGTCGATGCGCCGACGGCCGACGGCCATGACGGTGCGGTCGATCGGGGTGGCGATCGCCGTCACCGCCTCGTCCGCGCCGACCGCCCGCAGGGCGGCCACGCCGTTGGGCGCGAGCGCGAGGGTGCCGCCGATGCCGCCCACCCCGGCGGCGGTCGCCGGGTACGCCTCGTGAACGGTGGCGGTGATGCCGGCGCGGTGTAGCGCGAGCGCCGTCACCGGGCCGGCGATGCCGCCGCCGATGACGATCGCGGTTCGTACCGTGGTCATGCTCTCTCCCTGGGTGTCGTCGGGTGCGTGCGTGCGAACCGACCTGGGAGGGAACCCGGTTATCCTCATGACTGCCGCTTCGGGCCGGGTGCCTGCTCAGGTGTCGGTTCGAGGTAGGGCTCCGGCGGGGTGTTGGCGCACCCCGCCGGAGCTGTCTTCTCAGTCGGCGTTGTCGGGGTCGCTGCTGGTCCTCTCGGCCAGCTCGATCAGCTCGGCCGGCATCTCGCCGGTCTCGTGGAAGGCCCGCCACGTGTCCAGCCCCGGGTAGCTGCCCGAGGTCAGCTCGGCGAGCAGGGCCCGCAGCCAGGTCGCCTCAGCGGCTCGCATGGCCAGGTCGTACTCCGACTCCACCAGGAACAGCCGGGGGATCTCCCGCAGGTGGGCGTCGAGCGTCTCGCGGTCCCGGCGGAGCGCGTCGTCCAGCCGGTCGAGTCGCTGCCGGAGCAGGTCGGTGGCCTCGTCGGGATGCAGGGCGGCGAGGACGGACAGGCCGGCCCGGAAGCGGGGATGCTCCGGCATCGGCGTGGCGACCAGCTCGCGCGCCCAGTCGACCAGCTCGGCCCGCCCCGCGTCGGTGATCCGGTAGACGGTGCGTTCCGGGCGTCGGCCCTCGCGGACGCTCTCCACCGCGGCGATCAACTGGTGTTTGTCCAGGTTGCGGATGACCGTGTAGAAGGAGCCCCACTTGATCTCCATGTCCTGGTCCTTGCCCCAGGCGCGCAGGGTGCTTGCCATCTCGTAGGGGTGCATGGGCCGCTGGACGAGGGCGGAGAGCACGGCCAGTGCCAGCAGGTTGCCGACCTTGCGCCGCTTCGGCATGACGTCCCCTTACTCGCCGACAATTACTCGTAGACGAGTATATGCGCGGGATCGGTCGCCTGGCGACCCCCTCGCGCGCCGGGCCGGAGTGGCCGGCCACGATGCCCGGCCTACGATCACGGGGTGGAGGAAGATATCCGGCGGATCGGGATCATGGGCGGCACCTTCGACCCGATCCACCACGGGCACCTCGTCGCGGCCAGTGAGGTGGCGGACCGGTTCGGCCTGGACGAGGTGGTGTTCGTCCCGACCGGGCAGCCATGGCAGAAGGCTGACGAACCGGTCAGCCCCGCCGAGGACCGGTACCTCATGACGGTCATCGCCACCGCCTCCAACCCCCGGTTCCAGGTCAGTCGGGTCGACATCGACCGCAGCGGGCCGACCTACACCGTCGACACCCTGCGCGACCTTCAGGCCGAGTACGGCCCCAAGGTGCAGCTGTTCTTCATCACCGGCGCGGACGCGCTGCAACGCATCCTGTCCTGGAAGGACCTGGACGAGATCTTCGAGCTGGCCCACTTCATCGGGGTGACCCGCCCCGGCTTCCCGCTGACCGACGAGCACCTTCCGGCGGACACGGTCAGCCTGATCCAGGTGCCCGCGATGTCCATCTCGTCGACCGACTGCCGCGCCCGGGTCGCCCGGGGCGAACCGGTCTGGTATCTGGTGCCCGACGGTGTGGTGCAGTACATCGCCAAGCGACGCCTCTATCAGCCCTGATCACGTCCGGTATGCACCGTTCCGTACGTCTAATCGACCAGAACTGACGGGTCGTGACCTCGCCGGGTGTGAGACGCTTGGTGGATCGCACGCCTGATCGAAGGAGAACGGTGACAGTTTCCGAACGCGCGCACGAGCTGGCAATGGCAGCCGCCCAGGCCGCCGCCGACAAGAAGGCGCAGGACATCGCGATCATCGACGTCGGCGACCAGCTCGCCATCACCGACGCGTTCCTGCTCGCCGCCGCCCCCAACGAGCGTCAGGTGCTCGCCATCGTCGACGCCATCGAGGAGCGCCTGCTGGAGCTTCCGGAGAAGGCCAAGCCGATCCGGCGCGAGGGTGAGCGGGGCGGCCGCTGGGTGCTGCTCGACTACGTCGACATCGTGGTGCACGTCCAGCACACCGAGGAGCGCGAGTTCTACGGGCTCGACCGCCTCTGGAAGGACTGCCCCACCATCCCGTTCGTCGACCGCGACCTGGTCGAGGCCGACGCCGGCGGGACCGCCGCAGCCGAATGACCCGGCTGATCGTCTGGCGGCACGGCAACACCGACTGGAACGCCGCCAACCGCGTCCAGGGGCAGACCGACGTACCCCTCAACGAGCTGGGCCGCGACCAGGCCCGCGTCGCCGCCCCGCTGCTCGCGTCGCTGCGTCCCGACGCCATCGTGTCCAGCGACCTGAGCCGCGCCGCGGAGACCGCGGCGGCCTTGGCCGCGCTGACCGGGCTGCCGGTCCGCACCGACGCCCGGTTGCGCGAGCGGCACTTCGGCCAGTGGCAGGGCCTGCACCTCACCGAGGTCGCCGAGCGTTTCCCCGCCGAGTACGCCCGCTGGCGGGCTGGCGACCCCGCCCCGGGGGCGGACCTGGAGCCGCTGGACGCCCTCGGCGAGCGGGTCGCCGCGGCGTTCCTGGCGGCGGCCGACGTGGCCCCCGGCGGGACCGCGGTCATCGCGACCCACGGCGGTGGCTCCCGCCAGGGCGTCGGCCACCTGCTCGGCTGGCCCTCCGGCGTGCTGCGCACCATCGGCTCGCTGGCCAACTGCCACTGGTCCGAGCTGCGGCACGACGACGTTCGAGGCTGGCAGCTACGGGGGCACAACGTCGGCCTGGTCACCGCCCCGGCCGTCGTCGACGCGGTCTGAGCGCCGTTCCCGCCCGCGGCCGGCGCGCTCGCGCCTCGGCGTATCCCGTCGTGATCGGCTAGCGTGCCGGGCATGCCCGTCGCGGTCGTCACCGACTCCACCGCCTACCTTCCGCCCGAGCTGGTGCGGCGGCACCGGCTGACCGTCGTTCCGCTGACCGTCGTGCTCAACGGCGCGGAGGGTCTGGAGGGGGTGGAGACCCAGCCCGCCGACGCCACCAGGGCGCTGCGCGAGCGGCGGGTCTCGGCCAGCACCTCCCGCCCGGCCCCCGAGCAGTTCGCACGGACGTACCGCCGCCTCTTGGACGACGGCGCCGACGGCGTCGTCTCGGTACACCTGTCCGCCGGCCTGTCCGGCACCGTCGAGGCGGCCCGGCTGGCCGCTGCCGACTTCGACGGTCGGGTCGAGGTCGTCGACAGCCGATCCGCCGGCATGGGGCTCGGCTTCCCGGCCATCGCGGCCGCCGCGGCCGCCGAGGCCGGGGCAGACCTCGCCGGTGTACGCGACGCGGCGCTCGCCTCCGTCGCTCGGACCACCGTCTGGTTCTACGTCGACACGTTGGAGTTCCTCCGCCGGGGTGGCCGGATCAACGCGGCCGAGGCGCTGTTCGGCACCGCCCTGTCGGTCAAGCCGATCATGCACATGCCGGACGGGGCGATCGTGCTGCGCGAGAAGGTGCGTACCGCCAGCCGGGGAGTGGCCCGTCTCGTCGACCTGGCCGTCGAGGCCGCCGGCGACGACGACGTGGACCTCGGCGTACACCACCTGGCCGCGCCGGAACGTGCCGAGGCGCTGCTCGCCGCGCTCACCGAGCGACTCGGTGCACGGCTGCACGACACGTACGTCTCCGAGGCGGGCGCGGTGGTCGCCGCGCACGCCGGGCCGGGGCTGGCGTGCGTGGTCGTGCACCGCCGATCGGACGGCTGAGCCGGTGGCCACCACGTGCGTGGTGACCGGTGGCGGCCGTGGCGTCGGCCGGGCCGTGGTGCAACGGCTGGTGACGACCGGCGTCACAGTCGTCGTCGTGGAGCGCGACGCCGAGGCGGTGGACTGGCTGGCCGGGCACCCGGCCGCCGACCGCCTGCTGCCGGTGGTCGGCGACGCCGGCGACGAGCGGGTGGCCGAGCACGCC
The DNA here is from genome assembly GCF_042872475.1 of Micromonospora sp. NPDC005252. NCBI lineage: Bacteria > Bacillati > Actinomycetota > Actinomycetes > Micromonosporales > Micromonosporaceae > Micromonospora > Micromonospora sp. NPDC005252. Next base: position 41,610 of record NZ_JBIAKN010000016.1, read on the forward strand.
GCCGAGGTGGCGGAGCGCGCCGGCCGTCTCACCGGCTGGGTGAACAACGCGGCGGTGTTCCGGGACGCGGCGCTGCACTCGGCGTCGGCCGACACCGTCCTGGACCTGATCGGGCTGAACCTGCGCCCGGCCGTGGTGGGCGCGGCGGTGGCGGTCCGCCGGTTCCTGGCCGCCGGCACGGGCGGGGCCATCGTGAACGTCTCGTCGCACCAGGCCCGCCGGCCGGTGTCGGGCGCCCTGCCGTACGCCACGGCGAAGGCCGCCGTGGAGGGGCTGACCCGGGCGCTGGCCGTCGAGTACGGGCGGCACGGTATCCGCGCCAACGCCGTCGCGCTCGGCTCGATCGCCACCGAGCGGCACGCCGAGTTCCTCGCCGCGCAGGAGCCGTCCCAGGCCGAGTGGATCGACGCCGAGCTGACCCGGCTGCATCCGGTGGGCCGGATCGGGCGCGCGGACGAGGTGGCGGAGGCGGTCGCGTACCTGCTGTCGCCGGCGGCGAGCTTCGTCAACGGGGTGACGCTGCCGGTGGACGGCGGACGAGCCGTACTCGGCCTCGACCCGGAGGCCCGCTGACCCGGCGCGAGCGTGCCGCCTCCGGGTCGTGGTGACGACCCGGAGACGGCCCGACAGGCGGCCTGATCAGCTACGCAGGGCCCACTGCTGGTTCTGCTGCCCGTTGCAGGCCCAGAGGATGACCTTCGTGCCGTTGGCGGTGGCGGCGCCGTTGGCGTCGAGGCAGAGCCCGGACTGGACGCCGGTGATGGAACCGTTCGCGTTGACGTTCCACTGCTGGTTGGTGCCGCCGTGGCAGTCCCAGATGATGACCTGGGTGCCGTTGGTGGTGCCCTGGCCGTTGGCGTCGAGGCACTTGTTGCCGTACACCTGGATCTGCTTTGCGGCGGTGTAGGTCCAGCGTTGGGCGGTGCTGTTGCTGATGCAGTCCCACAGTTGCACCTGGGTGCCGTTGGTGGTGGTGCCGTTCGGTACGTCGACGCAGCGGCCGGACTGCGCGCCCACGACCTGGACGTTCTGCTGCGGGTTGCCACCGGTGGCGGGGGTGTAGGCGGCAGCGGCGATGTTGGCCTGCACGGCGTCCTCGGTGGCGGCCGACGGGTAGCCGGACGTCAACACACCCTCGAAGAAGGTGCCCCGGCCGGTGATGCTGTTGTCGCCGCCGATACCGAGCAGGATGGCCCCCTCCTTCTTCATGGGGTTGTAGCCGTTGGGGCGTCGACCGTCGAAGTAGGTGGTCAGGCCGCCCGACTGCGCGTTCCCACCCCGGATCGCCCAGTGGTTCGGCTCGCCCTTGACCATGGCGGTCACGAAGCGGTGGTTGATGGACGCGATGTTGTTGTAGCCCGCGTTCACCCCGGAGAAGAGCCCCCACTCCAGGTCGGCCATGATCCAGGGGCCCGCCCCTGCTCCGTAGCCCCACTGCTTGTTGGCGCCGAAGTAGACGGTCTCCATGATGGCGCGTTCGTCGGCCTGGACGTTGGTCTGCGCGTTGCCGTAGTCGAAACAGCACCACTGGTTGTAGTGCGTGCCGTCGACGACCGCGTAGATGCCCTCGGGCTGGTCGCCGGTCGCGACGCCGTTGGTGTTGTTGTTGCGGTAGCCGGTGCCGGGGGCGATGTAGACGCCGTACGCCTTCTGACCGCCGATGGTGACCGGTGCCGCCTTCGCGTCGGCGAGGTTGTCGTACCCGCCGGCGGCGGGGCCGGTGAAGCCGCCCGGAGGCGCCTGGGTGAGGCGGTTGTTGCGGCCGGACTGGTCGTAGATGACCGTGATCACGCAGCTCGTGTTGGCGCAGAACGTGTCCTGCGTGGCGGCGTTGGCGACGCCGCCGGCAGTGAGCACGCCGACGTCGCGGGTGGTGTTGTCCGACGAGCGGCGGACCTGGTAGAGCGGGCCGTTGTACGCCCCGTACAGGGCTCGGGTGGTGCTGTGCGCGGCCACGCACGGCGTGCCGCCGGAGGCGTAGATGTCGCACGGGCCGGTGCCGGCGGCCCGGGCGACGCCGGGCGTCTCGGAGACCACGTAGACGCCGGCCCCGGCGACGAGGACCAGCAGGGTCCCCGCGGCGGCCAGCGAACGGCTCAGCCTTCTCTTCACGTCCATGGATTCCTCTTCGGTGGTGGAGGGTGATGGGAATGGGTGGCGGTCAGGGATCCCACGGACGCCGACGGAGGGCGGGTGTCCGTCGTGTGGGCGCACTTCAGCGGGACGGGACGTGCCGCGTGGCCCGTCCTCGGTGGACCGGCGCGGTGCGGGATCGGTCCGCCGGGCGCTGGCCCATCGTGACGTCACACGTCATACCTGTAACATTAATAGTCGTCCATGCGTGCGCGCTACCTCCCGTGCCCGGCCGCCGGTGTGCCGCGACGCCTCGTCGCCCCGGGCGGCCAGTAGCAGATCGGGACATGATCAGGGCGTTGTCCACAGTGGCGCCGGTTGTCCACAGGTCGACGCCGGAGCGCCCCGGCCTGCCGCCCGTCGGCCCTAGCGTCGCGGTGTGTCGCAGGACGAGGAGACAGAGGTACGCCAGCGTCTGCGCCGGTTGACGGCCCCGACGGGTGGCGGCGTGCCGATCGCGGGGGCGCTCCCGTTCGGCGTGCCGCCACCCCGAGCTGGCGTGCCGCTCGCGGGGGCGCTTCCGTTCGGCGTGCCGCTGCCCCGGGTCGGTGCGCCGTCGACCGACCCGGCGGCGCACGGGCCCCCCGATTCCGACGGCGGCGCCGCACGGCTGCCCGGCCCGGGGGCGTTCGATCCGGGGCGGCGCGGCGTGCGGGCGTTGGCGGTGGTCGCCCTCGTGGTGGTGCTGGCCGCCGCTGGTTGGGCCTGGCGGTCCCGGCCGCACGCGGAACCGGTCACTCCGTCGACCGGCGCGGCGGCCCCGGCCGTCTCGGCCGAGCAGGGGAGCGCGTCGCCGGCCGGCGAGCTGGTGGTGGCGGTCGCGGGCAAGGTGCGCCGGCCCGGGTTGGTGCGCCTGCCGGCCGGGGCCCGGCTCGCCGACGCCGTGCAGGCGGCCGGCGGCCCGCTGCCGGGTGTCGACGTGGCGCTGCTCAACCCCGCGCGCAAGGTCACCGACGGCGAGTTGATCGTGGTCGGGGTGACGCCACCACCGGTGCCGGGGGGCGGGGCCGACCCGGCGGCCGGCGGGGCACCGGCCGCCGGCGGGCCGCTGAACCTCAACACCGCGACGCTGGCCCAGCTCGACGCGCTGCCCGGGGTGGGGCCGGTGCTCGCCCAGCGGATCCTCGCCTACCGGGATCAGCACGGCGGGTTCAAGGGCGTCGGTGACCTGCGCCAGGTCGACGGGATCGGTGACGCGCGCTACGAACAGCTCAAGGATCTGGTGACGGTGTGAGGGGCGCTCATCCCGCGCCGTCGAGCCACCCGGACCTCGCCCAGCCCCGGACCCCGCCGCCGGATCTCCGGCTCGCCGGGCTGGCCGTGGCCGCCTGGCTCACCGCGCTCACCGGCCTGCACGTCGGCGTCCGCCCGCTCCTGCTGGTGGGCGGGACAGCGGCCGTGCTGTCGGCGTTCAGCGCCCTGCACCTGCTCGGCCGACTCGGCCACCCCCGGGCTCCCGCCCGTCGGCACGGCTGGATCGCCGTCGCGGTCGGCCTCGGCGTGCTCTGTGGCGCGGCGGCAACCGCCGGCCGCCTGGCTGTCCGGGACGCGCCGCCGATCCACGTCCTGGCCGAGCAGCGCGCTCCGGTCACCGCCGAGCTTGTCGTCCGGGACGATCCGCGCCCGATCCGATCCGCCGGCCGTCCCGGCATGCTGCTGGTGTCGAGCGAGCTGATCCGGCTGACCGGTCCGAACGGCCAGCGGGTTCGGGCGTCGGCGTGGCTGCTGGTCCTGGCCACCGACCCGGGCTGGCGAGGTCTGCTGCCCGGTCAGCGCGTGACCGCCGAGGGTCGCCTCGGCCTTCCGCGCGGCGGCGACCTCACCGCGGCGGTGCTCGGCGCCACCGGGCCCCCCGAGCGTCATGGTGCGCCGTCCTGGGCGCAGCGCGCAGCCGGCACGCTGCGTGCCGGCCTGCAACGGGCCTGTGTGCCCCTCCCCGACGATCCGGGTGGCCTGCTGCCGGGGCTGGTGGTGGGGGACACGAGCCGCCTGCCGCCCGCCGTCGAGGAAGACTTCCGGGCGACCGGAATGACACACCTCAACGCTGTTTCGGGCAGCAACGTCGCGATCGTGTTGGGCGCGGTGCTGCTGCTGGCCCGCTGGGCGCGCGCCGGCCCGTGGCTCGCCGGCCTGCTCTGCGGGGTGGCGCTGGTGGGGTTCGTCATCCTGGTCCGCCCGTCGCCGAGCGTCGTCCGGGCCGCCACGATGGGGGCGATCGGGCTCGTCGCGCTGGCCGCCGGTCGACCGCGGGCCGCGCTGCCCGCACTGGCCGCCGCCGTCACGGTGCTGGTGCTGGTCGACCCCGAGCTGGCCGGTGACGCCGGGTTCGCGCTGTCCGTGCTGGCCACCGGGGGTCTGCTGCTGCTCGCGCCGCGCTGGCGGGACGGGCTGCGCCGCAGGGGTGTCCCGGCCGGGCTGGCCGAGGCGTTGGCGGTGCCGGCGGCCGCCCAGGTGGCCTGCGGGCCGGTCGTCGCCGGCATCTCCGGCACGGTCAGCCTGGTGGCCGTGCCGGCCAACCTGCTGGCGGTGCCGGCCATCGCCCCCGCGACGGTGCTGGGCGTGACGGCCGCCGTGCTGTCTCCGGTCTGGCCCGCCGGGGCCGGGTTCGTCGCGTGGCTGGCGAGCTGGCCGGCCTGGTGGCTGGTCGTCATCGCCCGCCAGGGCGCCCGCCTCCCGGCCGGCACCCTGCCCTGGCCCGGCGGCACGTGGGGCGCCCTGCTGCTGGCCGGGCTGACCGTCGCGCTGCTGGTCGCCGCGCGTCGACCGCTGGTGCGTCGAGTGGTGGCGGTCGTCGCGGTCGCCGCGCTGCTCGGCGCCCTCGGCGTCCGGCTGATCGCCACCGGCTGGCCGCCGCCCGGTTGGGTGGTGGTGGCCTGTGCGGTGGGGCAGGGTGACGCCCTGGTGCTGCCCGTCGCCCCCGGCCGGGCGGTGGTGGTCGACGCCGGCCCGGAGCCGGGCGCGGTGGACGCGTGCCTGCGACGGCTCGGCATCCGGGAGGTGCCGCTGTTCGTGGTCAGCCACTTCCACGCCGACCACGTGGGCGGGGTGGCCGGCGTGTTCCGGGGCCGGCGGGTGAGCGCCGTGCTGACCCCGCCATCGACGGATCCGGCGAGCGGCCGGGACGCGGTCCGCGCGGCGGCGACGAGCGGACGGGCCACGCTGCTCGGCACCACCGCCGGGGCGCTGCATCGGGTCGGCGGTGTCGACCTGCTCGTGCTCGGTCCGCCGTACCCGCTGGCCGGCACCAGATCCGACCCGAACAACAATTCGTTGATGCTGCGCGCCACGGTCGCCGGCGTGCAGATCCTGCTGCCCGGCGACGCCGAGACCGAGGAGCAGCACGCCGTGCTGACCCGGACGGCGTCGGGACAGCTGAGGGCGGACGTGCTGAAGGTCGCCCACCACGGCTCGGCGTATCAGGACGACGGCTTCCTGGCCGCCGTACGGCCGGCCATCGCGTTGGTGCCGGTCGGCGCGGGCAACACCTACGGGCACCCGAGCCCGGCGCTTCTGGCCCGGCTCAGCAGGGGCGGCGCCCGGGTCCTGCGGACCGACACCGATGGTGACCTGGCAGCGATCCGGACCGGCCACGGACTGGCGGTGGCCCGCCGAGGGGTGCAACCCGGACGACCACCGTGAGAGTCGACCGCGGGGCGGCCCGGCTCTGCCGTCGCGGGAAAGGCGGCTCTGCCGTGGAAATTGCAGCGTTATGGAGGAAATGGTGACCGTATTGCGGATTAGATGACGAACCGAGATAAATGTCTGGATTTGCGCTTAGTGCGGGCTGCACCGACCGGTCGGCGAATGAGCAGGCCCGTACCCGCCATGGGCCGTGCGAATATGGGCGACGTGACCCCCGCCAGCCTCGCCCCCATTCTGCTCGTCCTCGGCGACGAGGAGCTGCTCGCCACGCGCGCCGTGACCGAAGCTGTCGAGCGGGTCCGCAGCGTCGAGACCGAGGTGGACGTTCGCGAGTACCAGGCAGGTGCGCTCACCGTCGGTGAGATCGCCGAGATGCTCAGCCCATCGCTGTTCGGTGGGCGGCGGCTGCTCATCCTGCGCTCCGGTCAGGACGCCCGGAAGGACCTGGTCGCCGCGCTGCTGGCGTACGCGAAGAATCCCGACCCGGACGTCCAGTTGCTGGTGCTGCACCTGGGCGGGGCCAAGGGCAAGGCGTTCGCCGACGGGCTGCGGTCGGCAGGCGCGACGGTGATCCCGGCGGCCAAGCTCAAGGGGCACCGCGAGCGGGTCGCCTTCGTCCGCGACGAGATCCGCCGGGCCGGCGGCAGGTGCACCGACGACGCCGCCGAGGCGCTGATCGCGGCGGTCGGCAACGACCTGCGCGAGCTGGCCGCCGCCTGCTCCCAGCTCATCGCCGACACCGACGGGCGGATCAGCGCCGAGACGGTGGCCCGCTACTACCGGGGCCGGGTCGAGGTGACCGGCTTCACGGTGGCGGATGCCACAATGGTCGGCGATGTGCCGGCCGCCCTGGAGGCGCTGCGCTGGGCCCTGCACGTCGGTGTCGACCCGGTGCCCATCGCCGACGCCCTGGCCGACGGGGTGCGTACGGTGGCCCGGGTGGCGTCGGCCGGGCGGGGCAACCCGTACCAGCTCGCCAGCAGCCTCGGAATGCCGGCCTGGAAGATCGAGCGGGCGCAGCGGCAGGGGCGCGGCTGGACGCCGGAGGGGCTGGTCCGGGCCATGCAGGTCGCCGCCGAGTGCAACGCGGCCGTCAAGGGCGGCTCGGACGACCGGGCGTACGCCCTGGAGCGCGCGGTCTTCTCGGTGGCGGCCGCCCGGCAGGGCAGCGGCCGGTGACGGGGCCGAACCGTACGGCGTGGGCCACCATGCCCGCCGACGAGGAGCGGTACCGGCCGCTCTACGCCCGGCTCCTCGGCCTGCGGTTCGTCAACCCCGGCGGGGTGCTCTGCTTCCTCTTCTTCGAAGGTGCCATCGCCCTGGCGGTGCTGCTCGCCCTCGCGGAGCTGGTGACCTGGTGGGCGGTGCTGGTGCTGCCCGTGGTGGTGGCGGCGATGGTCAAGCTCAACGACATGGTGGCCGCCGTGGTGGTCCGTTCCGCCGCGCTCGTGCCCGAGCAGGAGCGGGACCGTTTCCGCCGGCAGATGGAGCCGGTCGTCGGCCGGGCCCGGGTCTCGAACGTCGTGACCGCGGTGGTGGTCACGACCGACCCGGTGCGGCCGACCCGCCGCACCGACCCGTCGGACTGACCGCCGCCGAGGCCACGACACGGGCACGCCGATCGGCCTGCCGACGCCACGCCGGCACGTCGACCCGTCCGTGGACACACGGAAGCCCCGGACCGGGGGTCCGGGGCTTTCCGAATCAGTCTGACGGAGTCGTCAGGCGGAGAGTGCCACCACGCGCTTCGCGATCGCGGACTTGCGGTTCGCGGCCTGGTTGGAGTGGATCACGCCCTTGCTGACGGCCTTGTCCAGCTTGCGAGAGGCGTCCAGCATGAGGGCGGTGGCCTTCTCGACGTCACCGGCCTCGGCAGCCTCGTTGAACTTCCGGACGGCGGTCTTCAGCGACGACTTGACCGACTTGTTGCGCAGCCGGGCCTTCTCGTTCTGCCGGTTGCGCTTGATCTGGGACTTGATGTTCGCCACGCGACAGCCTCGTCTTGATAGCTCGGGTTGGTCAGCTTATTGCGCGGGATGACGAACATGCGTCATCGCTGCGCGAAGAGCCAGGTTACCAGGTCGCCCGGGACGAGCCAAAACGGCTCGGTCATCGCGCGGCCCATCCCGGCCCGACGACCACCAGACTACGCCCCGGACAGGCCGGCCCCGCCTCCCCGCCCGGCCGGCCCCGCGTCAGCGCCAGGCCGGCCCGCGTCACCGCCAGCCCTGCCGGCGGGCGAGCCAGTCGAGGGCCTGTTCGCCGCTCCAGCGCTGGTGCGCCGACCGGTGCGGTGAGGCCGTCGCCGGTGTCGCGTCCGCCCCGGTGAGGTAGTAGCCGGCCAGCGCGGCCAGGGTGGCGTCCAGCGCGTCCGGGGGAGCGCCCGCCGACGCCGGGTGTCCGGCGAAGAGTCGGTCGGTGTCCAGGCCGCTGGCGTACGCGGTGAGCAGCAGGCTCACGAGGTCGAACCAGGCCGGCCCGGAACAGGCCCAGGTCCAGTCGCAGAACCAGGCCCGACCGTCACCGCCGATGAGCACGTTGTCCACCCGCAGGTCGCCGTGGATCATGCCGGTCGCGCCGTCCGCGTACCGGGGGAGGCGGGACTCCAGCGCCACCAGCTCGGGCAGTCGGCCCCGGGCGGCGGCGGGCAGCGCCGGGAGCGGCTCCCGGCCGGCGGCGACCTCCTCCCACCACAGGATGTCCGAGCGGGCCAGCTCGGCGAGATGTGGCAGGCCGAGCGCGGTCAGCCCGGCCGGCGGGGCGGCCAGGGCGGCGGCGACCTCGGCGTACGCGGCGAGCGTGGCGTCCAGCTCGGTCCGCGTCCAGGGCAGGCGCGGGGTGTGGCCGTCGACCGCGTCGGTGCAGAGCGCGAACCAGCCGGCCTCGTCCAGCGTCCACCGCAGGCGGGGCGCCGGCAGGCCGGCCGGCAGCCGGTCGAGGATCGCGGCCTCCCGCGCGTACCCCTGCACGAGGCGCGGTTGCTCGACGGCGGGTGCCGCCTTGACGAAGGCCCGACCACCGTCGGCGGTATCGAGCACGGCGGCGAACCCCCGGGTGAAGCCGGCGGCGGCGACCCGGGCGGTGACCACCGGCGCGCCGAGGCGCCCGGCGATGGCGGCCCGCAGCGCCGCCGGCAGGGCCGGCCACGACGGGCGCAGCGCACCCGCGTGGTACGGCACCGGGGGCAGCGGCGGGGAGGACACCCCACCATGCTGCCCCGGGGTACGTGCGCGGCGCGCGGCGACACTGCCAGACTGCCAAGCCATGAGGACCGAGGACTTCTGGCAGCTGATCGACCAGGCCCGCGCCGGGGGCGGGGGAGAGCCCGGGCCGGTCGCCGCGCGGGCCGTCGCCCTGCTCGCCGAGCGCGACCCGGAGGACATCGTCGGGTACGCCCACCACCAGCGCAGGGTGCTGGCGGCCTCGCACAAGGCGGACCTGTGGGGCGCGGCGTACCTGATCAACGGCGGAGCCTCCGCGGACGGCTTCGAGCACTTCCGGGGCTGGCTGATGACCCAGGGGCGAGCGGTCTTCGCCCGCGCGGTCAGCGACCCCGACTCGCTGGCCGAACTGGCCCAGGTGCGGGCCGCCTCGCTCAGCGGAGAGGAGTTCTCCGCCGAGCAGATGCTCACGGTGCCCTGGGACGCGTACCGCAAGGCCACCGCGTCGGAGCTGCCGGAGGACCGCGAGCCGGTGCGTACGCCCGACCTCAACGACTTCTGGGACTTCGACGACGAGGAGGAGGCCCGCCGCCGCCTGCCCCGGCTGGCCGCGCTGTTCGTCGAGCCGCCCATGGAGTGAGAGGTCGCCGGGGCCGATCCGTCGCCCGCGCAGCGGGCGTACCCCGGCGGCGTGGGAACATGGAGGGGGTCGGCGGCGCGCCGGCCTGTTCACGTCAGCCGACCAGAACGGACCGCTGTGCCACCGAAGCTCGATCCCGGCGCGAACGCCCCTGGTGCCACCGACCCCGGTCGCATCCGGAACTTCGGCATCATCGCCCACATCGACCACGGGAAGTCGACCCTGGCCGACCGGATGTTGCAGCTCACCGGCGTGGTCGACCCCCGGCAGATGCGCGCGCAGTACCTGGACCGGATGGACATCGAGCGCGAGCGCGGCATCACCATCAAGAGCCAGGCCGTCCGGATGCCGTGGACCATCCGCGACGGCGAGCGGGCCGGTGAGCACGCGGTGCTCAACATGATCGACACCCCGGGGCACGTCGACTTCACCTACGAGGTGTCCCGGTCGCTGGCCGCCTGCGAGGGCGCCGTGCTGCTGGTCGACGCCGCGCAGGGCATCGAGGCGCAGACCCTGGCCAACCTCTACCTGGCGCTCGAGAACGACCTGCGCATCATCCCGGTGCTCAACAAGATCGACCTGCCGGCCGCCCAGCCGGAGAAGTACGCCGAGGAGTTGGCCCACCTCATCGGCGGGGACCCCGCCGACTGCATCCGGGTCTCCGGCAAGACCGGCGAGGGCGTGCCGTACCTGCTCGACGAGATCGTCCGGCAGTTCATCCCGCCGGTCGGCGACGCCGAGGCGCCCGCCCGGGCGATGATCTTCGACTCGGTGTACGACGTCTACCGCGGCGTCGTCACATACGTCCGGGTCATCGACGGCCGGATCAGCGCCCGCGACCGGATCAAGATGATGTCCACCGGGGCGGTGCACGAGCTGCTGGAGATCGGCGTCATCTCACCGGAGATGGTGAAGGCCGAGGCGCTCGGCGTCGGCGAGGTCGGCTACCTGATCACCGGTGTGAAGGACGTCCGGCAGTCCCGGGTCGGTGACACGGTCACCATCAACGCCCGGCCGGCGGCCGAGGCGCTGGGTGGCTACAAGGACCCGAAGCCGATGGTCTACTCCGGCCTCTACCCGATCGACGGGTCCGACTACCCGAACCTGCGTGAGGCCCTGGACAAGCTCAAGCTCAACGACGCCGCCCTGGACTACGAGCCGGAGACCTCCGGCGCGCTCGGGTTCGGCTTCCGCTGCGGCTTCCTCGGCCTGCTTCACCTGGAGATCATCCGAGAGCGGCTGGAGCGCGAGTACAACCTCGACCTGATCTCCACCGCGCCCAACGTGGTGTACCGGGCGATCACCGACGACGGCGCCGAGATCGTCGTCACCAACCCCAGCGAGTACCCCACCGGCAAGATCGCCGAGGTGTACGAGCCGGTGGTGCGGGCCACCGTGCTGACGCCCAACGACTACGTGGGCGCGGTGATGGAGCTCTGCCAGGGCCGGCGCGGCAGCCTGCTCGGGATGGACTACCTCTCCGCCGACCGGGTGGAGCTGCGCTACACCCTGCCCCTCGCCGAGATCATCTACGACTTCTTCGACCAGTTGAAGAGCCGGACCAAGGGCTACGCCTCACTCGACTACGAGCCGTCCGGCGAGCAGGCGTCCGACCTGGTGAAGGTGGACATCCTGCTGCACGGCGAGCCGGTGGACGCGTTCAGCGCCATCGTGCACAAGGACAAGGCGTACAACTACGGCGTCACGATCGCCGCCAAGCTGCGCACCCTCATTCCGCGCCAGCAGTTCGAGGTGCCGATCCAGGCGGCCATCGGCAGCCGGGTCATCGCCCGGGAGACCATCCGCGCGATCCGCAAGGACGTCCTCGCCAAGTGCTACGGCGGTGACATCAGCCGTAAGCGCAAGCTGCTGGAGAAGCAGAAGGAAGGCAAGAAGCGGATGAAGATGGTCGGCCGCGTCGAGGTGCCGCAGGAAGCCTTCATCGCCGCCCTGTCCTCCGACTCCGGCGACGCCAAGGCCACCAAGAAGTAACCCCCCGGCCCGCCCCCTGCCTCCGGGCCCCCGGGGTCACCCGTGTTGATCAAGAGGTTTGCGTCAGTGGAGGCCCTGATCCTGACGCAAACCTCTTGATCACCGACGTGGGGCGAGGGTCTGGGCCTGGTCGGGTGCGGCTGAGGGAGAAAATTTTTGGCCGCGTGGGCGGGGTCGTCGCCCTGGGCAACATGTTGCCTGACCTGTGTGGACGCGCTCCCACCCCAATCGACGCAGCCGTCCGGCATCGACGCCGACAACTTCTCTGCGGTTGAGTCGGTTTGGTTTTTCGGTGGGTCGGGAACTTAGTCGTCACGACAGGAAGCACACATTGTGTGTCAGACATTCTTAGAAGGAGGGCGACCGTGGAGCTCACCGTGTGGGGCATCATCACTGCCATCGTTGTTGGTCTCATCGTCGGGGCGCTCGGCCGCCTGGTTGTTCCGGGCCGGCAGAACATGCCGATCTGGCTGCACCTGCTGATCGGTGTTGGCGCGGCTCTGCTGGGTACGGTGCTGGCGCGGGCGATGGGTATCGCGACCGAGACGGCCGGTATCGACTGGACGGAGCTGCTGGTGCAGGTCGTGGTGGCCGCGATCGCGGTCGCGCTGGTGGCCGGCGTGGGTGGCCGCCGCCGCGTCACCCGATGACACCAGCACACCCGTAACACCGAACCACTTCCGAGGGGCGCCCGGCCGACAGGCCGGGCGCCCCTCGGCGTTCGCCGGGCCGGTGGGTGGGGCCGCTCTCCACTGCGGCGACGTGGCCGGCATTCGGTTCGCCAGACACCGCCACATCGGGGCACTGGAGTCGATCATGCCCGTGCGCAGCCAGCGCACCTCCCGGCCAGGCTCAGTCGATCGCGGTGTCCCGGTCCGCGCCGCCCGGGGGCCCGGTGGAACGTGCCGCTGTTGACCAAATCGTGATCCTCTGAGCCGCGAAGTCGGTTTGGTTTTTCGGTGGGTCGGGAACTTAGTCGTCACGACAGGAAGCACACATTGTGTGTCAGACATTCTTAGAAGGAGGGCGACCGTGGAGCTCACCGTGTGGGGCATCATCACTGCCATCGTTGTTGGTCTCATCGTCGGGGCGCTCGGCCGCCTGGTTGTTCCGGGTCGGCAGAACATGCCGATGTGGCTGCACCTGCTGATCGGTGTTGGTGCGGCTCTGCTGGGTACGGTGCTGGCGCGGGCGATGGGTATCGCGACCGAGACGGCCGGTATCGACTGGACGGAGCTGCTGGTGCAGGTCGTGGTGGCCGCGATCGCGGTCGCGCTGGTGGCCGGCGTGGGTCGCCGCCGCAGCGTCACCCGGTAACAACCTGGCATCACCGCACCACGGAAAAGAGCGCCCGACCACTGGTCGGGCGCTCTTTCGTGGTGAAGTGCCCGGATTCGGCCCGATGCCACGGGCCCGTCGGGTCGGTTCCCTGCGGTACGGTCGCGACGCTTCGGCCTGCCCGCCCACTGTCGTAAAGGATTTCTTCGTACTAAGGTGCGGCGGAGAAGGTAAGTTCCAGGCGGCGCGAGGGGAGAAGTGGCGTGAACAGGTGGAAGCGGCTGGCCCCGGTCACCGCCGTGGTGGCCTCGGCCGCGATGGTGCTGACCGGCTGCGGAGGCTCCGACGACAAGGCGGGCGACGACAGCAAGCTCACGGTCTGGATGATGGGCGAGGGCGGCGACGCGCAGAACAAGTTCCTCGACGGCGTCGAGGCGGAGTTCCGCCAGAAGCACCCCGACACCGATGTGGTCGTGCAGTACATCCCCTGGCTGGAGGCGCCCAAGAAGTTCCAGGCCGCGCTCGCCGGTGGTGAGGGACCGGACATCACCGAGCTGGGCAACACCGAGACCCAGGGCTGGGCCGCGCAGGAGGCGCTCGCCGACGTCAGCGGCCGGATGGGCGGCTGGGCCGACGGCAAGGACCTGCTGCCCGACCTGGTCCGCAACGCGCAGCTCGACGGCAAGCAGTACGGCGTCCCCTGGTACGCGGGCGTGCGGGCGATCTACTACCGCACCGACTGGTTCGCCGAGGCGGGCGTCCAGCCGCCGAAGACCTGGGACGACCTGGTCACGGTGGCCAAGACCGTGCAGGCGAAGAAGCCGGGCACCTACGGCATCGCGCTGCCGGGCAACTCCGAGCTGCCCTTCTACTCCTTCCTCTGGGGCGCTGGCGCGGAGATCGCGACCAACCAGGGCGGCGCCTGGAAGTCCGGCTACACGACGCCGGAGGCGCAGCGGGCCGTCAAGTACTGGACCGACCTCGTGACCGTCCACAAGGTGGCCCCGCCGGCCGCCGCCGGGTGGAACGAGATCGACGCGCGCACCCAGTTCGCCACCGGCAAGGCCGCCATGGCGTTCGCCGGTAGCTGGCAGCAGGCCGCCATCAAGAAGGACAACCCCGAGATCGAGAAGGTCTGGGGTACGTTCCCGATCCCCGGCCCGGACGGCAAGGCCGCGCCCGGCTTCGCGGGCGGTTCGGACGTGGCGATCTGGAAGGACAGCGAGCGCCAGGATCTGGCCTGGGACTACCTGACGGTGCTGCTGAACAAGAAGAACTCGCAGAGCTTCGCGAGCAGCCTCGGCTTCTTCCCGGTCTACCAGGATCTGGTCGCCGGTGACACGTACGCCAACGACAAGGTGATGGCGGCGTTCGCCACCACCATGCAGAACACCAAGCTCACGCCGCTCACCCCGAAGTGGGTGGAGGTCAGCCGGACGAAGACGGTGACCCAGGCGATGAACAGCTCGGTCATGAAGGGTCAGAAGACGGTCGAGAAGGCCACCGCCGACGCGGCCGCCGAGATGGAAGGCATCTTGAACAGCAAGTGAGCTTACTGACCAAGAGCGCCGAGACGTCCGCCGCGCGGGAGACCCCCGCGCGGCGGCGTCGCCCGGTGGACCGCCTGCCGTACCTGCTGCTCCTGCCCGCGCTCGTCATCATCGGCGTGCTGCTGCTCTGGCCGCTCGGCCAGGTGGTGGCGATGTCCTTCTACCGGCTGAACAGCGTCCGGCAGTTGCGCGGCGACCGGGAGTGGCCGTGGGTGGGGCTCGGCAACTACACCGACATCCTCTCCGACCCGTTCTTCCTGACGGTGCTGCGCAACACGGTGCTGTTCGCGCTGGCGAACGTGCTGCTCACGATGGTGCTCGGCACCCTGGTCGGGCTGCTGCTCAACCGGCTCGGCCGCAAGATGGCCACCTTCGTCGCCAGTTGCGTGATGCTCGCCTGGGCCACCCCGGCGCTCACCGGCACGATCGTCTGGAAGTGGATCTTCGACGACACCAGCGGCCTGGTCACCTGGCTGTTCAACGCGCTGCCGGACGGGTTCTCCCACGCCCTGTTCGGCCGCAGCGACTGGACCGGCTACGGCTGGTTCAACTCGCCGCTGCTCTTCTTCGCCATCCTCACCCTGGTGGTCGTGTGGCACTCGTTCCCGTTCATCGCGGTGAGCGTGCTCGCCGGCCTGAAGAGCGTGCCGAGTGAGTTGCACGAGGCGGCCCGGGTGGACGGTGCCAGCCCGTGGCGGGTCTTCTGGAAGATCACGTTCCCGCTGCTGCGCCCGGTCTTCGGGATCCTGATCGTGCTCTCCACCATCTGGGACTTCAAGGTCTTCACCCAGCAGTTCGTCCTGGCCGGCGGCACCCAGGACCGGCCGACGTTCATGCTCTCCATCTACTCGTACGCCGAAGCCTTCTCTCCGCCACCGAAGTACGGCCTCGGCGCGGCCATCGCGGTGATCCTCACGCTGATCCTGCTCGTGGTGACCGGCTTCTACGTACGGATGGTGCTCAGGCAGGAGGACGAGTCGTGAAGAAGGTGGCCCTCAACGCCGCCGGGCTGCTGGTCGCGCTCTTCGCGGCGTTCCCGGTCTACTGGATGATCTCGACCTCGTTGAAGCCGAGCAGCGAGATCTTCTCGTCCACCCCGCAGCCGGTGCCGGCCCACCCGACGCTGGCGCACTACCGGGAGATCCTGACCGGCAACCTGATCCCCGGCGTCAGTTTTCTGGACTTCTTCCTCAACAGCGCGATCGTCGCCGTCTCCACGGTGGTGCTCAGCGGCCTGGTCGCCCTGCTCGCCGCGACGGCGGTGGCCCGGTTCCGCTTCAAGCTGCGGACCAGCTTCCTGATCATGCTGCTCGTGGTGCAGATGATCCCGCTGGAGGCGTTGGTCATCCCGCTGTTCCTGATGATCCAGCGGCTCGGGCTCTACAACACCCTGCCCAGCCTGATCCTCACGTACCTCGGCTTCTCGCTGCCGTTCGCGGTCTGGATGCTGCGCGGTTTCGTCGCCGCAGTGCCCAAGGAGCTGGAGGAGGCGGCGGCCATCGACGGCGCGAGTCGGGCCCAGACGTTCCGTCGGGTGCTGTTCCCGCTGGTCGCGCCCGGCCTGGTCGCCACCAGCATCTTTTCCTTCATCACCGCGTGGAACGAGCTGATCTTCGCGTTGACGTTCATCAACGACCAGGGTCGCTACACGCTGCCGGTGGCGATGACGTTCTTCTTCGGCCGCGACGACACCAACTGGGGGCCGGTCATGGCCGCCTCCACCCTGTTCACCCTGCCGGTCATCATCTTCTTCCTGCTGGTGCAGCGGCGGATGGTCTCCGGCCTGGTGGCCGGCGCCGTCAAGGGCTGACCGGTCGGACCCGACCCCCGGCGGTCAGTCGGGGGGGTTGACGCAGCGTCAAGGTCAAGCCCGTACCGCGGATTCACCTAGGCTGTCCGTCATGACGGGCAGGGTGGCAACGGTGAACCTCGGCATCGTGACCGAGGCGGCGTGGGCGGGCGACGCGAGCGGTCGCAGCGGCATCGACAAGCGACCGGTCGACGGGCCCGTGGCGGTGCTCACCGGTGGCCTGGCCGGTGACTTCATCGGCGAGCGGGCCGTGCACGGCGGGCCGGACAAGGCCGTCTACGCGTACGCCGAGGAGGACGCCGCGTGGTGGTCGGCCGAGATCGGCCGGTCGGTCCGCCCGGGCGGCTGCGGGGAGAACCTGACCACCTACGCCGTCGACGTGACCGGCGCGGTCATCGGCGAACAGTGGGCGGTGGGCACAGCGGTGCTCCAGGTGACGATGCCGCGTACTCCCTGCACGACGTTCGCGGGCTTCTGGGGTGTGCCCGACCTGATCCGGCGCTTCACCGTGCGGGCCTCCCCGGGGGCGTACCTGCGGGTGCTGCGCGAGGGCGAGGTGGGTGCCGGCGACCCGGTCGAGGTGGTGGAGCGGCCCGCGCACGGGGTGACCATCGGCGAGGTGTTCCGGGCGACCAGCCTGGAGCCGGAGCTGCTGCCCCGCCTGCTCGACGCGGACGACCTGCCGGAGCCGATCCGGGAGAAGGCCCGCCGCCGCCTGGCCTCGCGCGGCTGACCGCGCCGCCGCGAGGAACGCACGGCTGAGCGCGGTGCCGAGACGACACGCCAGCGTTGGGTAGCCGGCCGTCACGCTACCGACAGCGCGGCACCGGATGGCCCGGAAGCGGATACGAGAACGGCCCCCCGCCGACGGTGGCGGGGGGCCGTTCGCAGACGCAGGTGATCAGCGCAGCCAGGGGATGTTGCGGTCCAGCAGCCCGCGCTCCTTGAGCTCCTTGCGCAGCGGGATCTCGTCGTCGACGTACCCGTCCCAGTTGATGCCCCAGTAGTTGGCGGTGTGGGTGCCCTCACCGATCAGCTGGCGCTGCACGGGGGTGCGGTTGCGGTACCACTCGCCGTTCAGGTCCGGGTGCAGCTCGTCGAGCGGCCGGATCCAGCGGTAGGTGTAGCCGACGAAGAGCATCTTGCGGGTGATGGTCGACAGGTTCGTCGAGCGGGAGTGCCACTGCCGACGGTCGAAGATGAACGCGTCGCCCGGGTTCGCGGTGATCTCCACCGTGCCCTCCGGGTCCGGGTTGTGCACGCTGAGGTCCTTGGGCCGGTCCAGCGAGTTCCACAGGTGGCTGCCCGGGATGACCTTGGTGGCGCCACGGCCGGTCTGCGACAGGTCGGACAGCACGTACGCGACCTTCAGCGAGAACATCGGCCGGGGCAGGTTCGGGTCCATCGTCTCCGGGTCGGAGTTCTGCCGGTACCCGTCCTGGTGCCAGCCC
Organism: Micromonospora sp. NPDC005252; assembly: GCF_042872475.1. Lineage (NCBI taxonomy): Bacteria > Bacillati > Actinomycetota > Actinomycetes > Micromonosporales > Micromonosporaceae > Micromonospora > Micromonospora sp. NPDC005252. The sequence continues at coordinate 59,267 of NZ_JBIAKN010000016.1, forward strand.
CAGTACGGCTTCTCCGGCTCGGCGGCCGGCGGGGTGACGTCCAGGTGGTTGTGGTGGGTGTAGATGTTCCAGCCGGCCAGCCCCCACATGTACGGGAAGGCGATCGGGTGGGTGAGCAGCTCGCCGAAGAGCTCGTCACGCTCCAGGAAGCCCAGCAGGTGCAGCGTGCCGTCCTTCTTGGTGTTGCCCTTGGCCTGCTCCTCCGCGTAGACGCGGTCGACAGCCGCCTCCAGCGCCGCCCGGTGGTCCTCCGTCAGGACGTTGCGCAGCAGGAGGAAACCCTGCTCGTGGAACTCCTTGCGGTCAATGTCGCTGATCGGTTCGTAGCCGGTCCGGTCGCCGTAATCGAACACCGCGTCGTACCCCTCCCCATGAGGTGAAACCATTTCTGGCACAGGCCGCCGATCGTAACGCGACTGTCCAGACATCGGGGAGGGCGTGCGGCGCGGGCGGACCCGGACCAGACCATGTGCAGCGGTACTGCTGCGGACAGTGAGATTTCTGTGGTGAATTGGGCACCATGTGGTGCGGTGCCCGATTGTGCGGTGACTGCCGGTTAAGAGATCCGGGTCGTCAGCCCTCGGCGAAGACCTCGGCCACCACCTGACCCGCGGGGCCCTGCTCGCCGGTGACCCGGCCCCAGGTGCCGTTGCGGGCGGTCCACTCCAGGTCGCCGAAGCGGACCCGCTTCACCCCGTGGTCCTGGGCGTGCGAGACCAGCCAGTGCGCGTACCGCCAACCGTCGCGCTGGTCGTCCGCCGTCACCGCCAGCCCGGTCTGGCTGGCCGGGCCGGCGCTCGACACGCCCCAGTCCAGCACCAGGTTGCGGGTCAGTTGGGCGGTCGCCGCCGCGCCGTGCATCGCCGGGGTACGCCCCACCGTGCAGGCCACCGCGCCGGTGACGTCGCCGAGCAGGGCCTTGCTGAGCACCTCGGAGTCGTCGGCCCACTTCTCGTACGCCTCGGGGAACGCCGAGCGCTGCACCCGCTGGGCGGCATCGGTGACCCGCATCTTCTCCCAGCCGCGCACCTTCTTCAGCGCCGCGTAGAACCTGTTCGCCGCGTAGCGGGAGTCGCGGATCTGCGCCGACGTGCCCCAGCCCTGACTCGGGCGCTGCTGGAACAGGCCGACCGAGTCCCGGTCGCCGTCGGCGAGGTTGCGCAGCCCCGACTCCTGGTAGGCGGTGGCCAGCGCGATCACCACGGCCCGCTCCGGCATCCCGCGCTGGGCGCCGATCGCCGCGATGGTCGCCGCGTTGGCCATCTGCTCGACGTCCAGCGCGACCCGGCCGTCGGCCTGGACCGTGCAGGTGCGTCCCGCCCGCGGCAGTCGCAGTTGATCCCCGACCTGCCGGACGACGAGCCAGATCGCGATCACAGCGACGAGGATGAGCACCACTCCACCCGCCACGGCTGCCCGAGTTCGCACCCACACCCCCTGATCGACAGTTCGACAAGCGTACGTCCCCGGTGGCGTCGTCCGGGTCGTCCGACCGGTTCGGGGTCCGCGCTGCCGCCGCGTACCGATCGGGACGTTCCCGCTCCGGCGCCGAACTCACCTGCCGCGCCGACCGGGCTCCGGGTTGTCTGCCACGTCACCCGACCTGGACGCCGGGAAGCGATTGACCGGTCAAGGACTTGACCGATTGACACGTCCCGGCCCTACCCGGCACGTTCAGCGGCGCGTCCCGCCCCTACCCGGCATGATCAGCGGAACCACCGTCCAGAGCGGCCACCCATCGAGCCAATCTCTTTTCCCGGAAGGCCAGGACCCCCTCGCGCCCCTCGTCGGAGAGGAAGTAACCGGTCGAGAGGGCGGACAGCCGCGCCAGGTCGGCCCGCAGCTCGGTGGTGCCCGGTCGGCGCAGCAGCTCCTTCGCGCCGGCCAGCGCGCCGGGCGCGCCGCGCACCAGCGAGTCGCAGTAGCGCCGTACCGCGTCGTCCAGCCCGTCCGCCGGCACGGCGGCCGTGACCAGGCCGATCTCGGCCGCCCGGCGGCCGTCGAAGGTGTCGCCGGTCAGGTACAGCTCGGCGGCGGCACGCGGGTGCAGGCGGGGCAGCACGGTTGCCGAGATCACCGCCGGGATCACCCCGATCCGCACCTCGGTGAAGGCGAACGTCGCCTCGTCGGCGCAGACCGCCAGGTCGGCGGCCGCGATCAGGCCCAGCCCGCCGGCCCGAGCCGGCCCGGCGACCCGCGCGAGCACAGGCTTCGGGCAGTCCCAGAGCGCCGCCAGCACGTCGCCCAGCATCCCGGCCGGCACCGTGCCGCTGGCGTACGCCGCGGCGGTCTCCTTCAGGTCCGCGCCCGCGCAGAAGACCGGGCCCGTGTGGTCCAGCACGATCACCCGGACCGCGTCGTCGGCCGCCGCGTCGGCCAGTCCGGCCAGCAACTGGGTCATCAGGGCGGTGGAGAGCGCATTGCGGTTGTGTGGGCTGTCCAGGGTGAGGGTGGTCACCCCACGGGCCGTGGCGACCCGCACGAGGACGTCGGGAGAGGTCATGCGGGGCACACTAGTGGCCATGCCCGGCGTCCTTCCAGATGGTGAGACCGTCCCCGTCGACGGATCGCTGCCCGCCACCGCCACCTCGGCGGTCGGCGCGCGCGGCTTCGGCGTGTACGTCCACGTGCCGTTCTGCGCCAGTCGCTGCGGCTACTGCGACTTCAACACCTACACGGCCGCCGAGCTGGGCGGGGGCGCCAGCCGCGAGGCGTACGCCGACACCGTGCTGGCCGAGCTGTCGCTCGCCGCCCGGGTGCTCGGCGACAGTCCGCCGCCCCGGGTCGACACGGTCTTCGTCGGCGGCGGCACCCCGACCCTGCTCCCCGCCGACGACCTGGCCCGCATCCTCGACGGCATCGACCGCACCTGGGGGCTCGCCGCCGACGTCGAGGTGACCACCGAGGCCAACCCGGAGTCGGTCACCCCGGAGTCGTTGCGGCGGCTGCGGGCGGCCGGCTACACCCGGATCTCGCTGGGCATGCAGTCGGCCTCCCCGGGGGTGCTGGCGATCCTGGACCGCAAACACAGCGCCGGTCGGGCCACCGCCGCCGCCCTGGAGGCACGCGACGCCGGGTTCGAGCACGTGAACCTGGACCTGATCTACGGCACGCCGGGGGAGCGGGCCGAGGACTTCGCCGCCACGCTGGAGCAGGTCGTCGCCGCCGGGGTCGATCACGTCAGCGCGTACGCCCTCATCGTCGAGGACGGCACCCGGCTCGCCGCCCGGATGCGGCGCGGCGAGCTGGCGTACCCCAGCGACGACGTCGCCGCGGACCGCTACCTGGCCGCGGAGGCCGCCCTCGACGCGGCCGGCCTGTCCTGGTACGAGGTGTCCAACTGGGCGCGCACCGACGCGGCCCGGTGCCGGCACAACCTGCTCTACTGGACCGGCGCGGACTGGTGGGGGCTCGGCCCGGGGGCGCACAGCCACGTCGGCGGGGTGCGCTGGTGGAACGTCAAGCACCCCACGACGTACGCCCAGCGGCTGGCCTCCGGCGCGTCACCCGGCCTGGCCCGCGAGGTGCTCACCGTCGACGAGGCCCACATGGAGGACGTGATGCTCCGGCTGCGGCTCGCCAGCGGGCTGCCGCTGGCGGTGCTCGACGCGGCCGGCCGGGCCGGCGCCGAGCGGGCCCTCGCCGACGGCCTGCTGGCCGCCGGGGACTACGCCGCCGGCCGAGCGGTGCTCACCCTGCGCGGCCGGCTGCTCGCCGACGCGGTCGTCCGCGACCTGCTGCCCTGACCCGGACGCGCCGCCCCGGCCGGCAGGTGCGACCGACCGTCGCCGGTCAGCCCGCGCCCCGGCCGGCCGTGCGGGCGGTGCGCCGGACCGGCCGGGGGAGCGGCCGGCCCGGATCACTTGACGAGGTTGGCCGAGAGTGGGTAGCGGTAGAGGCTGCCCTCGTTGGCCTTGATGCCGGCGAGGATGCCGAACACGGCGCCGAGGATGATGGCCGCCCCGACGCCGATGAAGCCGATCAGGATGCACGAGAGCACCCAGCCGACCAGGCCGACGATCGACCAGATGAGCTGGAAGTTGAGCGCGGCGACGGCGTGCGCCCGGACCGTCGGGGACTGGTTGCCCCGGGCCAGCATCGCCACCAGCGGGGCGACCCAGCCGAGCACGCCCCCACTGATGATCATGCCGGCCGCGCCGCCGAAGTGCGCGACCAGCGCCCAGGTCTTGTCCTCGTTGTTGGCGTAGCCGCCGCCGGGGCCGCCGAAGGCGCCGCCGGTCGGATACCCGCCAGTCGGGCCGCCCGGGGGGTAACCGCCCGGCGGGGGGTAACCACCTGGCGGAGGGTAGCCGCCCGACGGCGGTTGGTCACCGGTGGGCGGCGGATAGCCACCGGCCGGGGGATAGCCGGCCGGGCCGGGTGCCCCGGACAGTGGTGCGGTGGGCGGCTCGGCCGCGGAGGGCGAGCCCGGGAGGGTCGGCTCCGGCGGGTAACTGCCGGGGTCTCCCGCGCCGGGAGGGCGAGGTGGTTCAGTCATGACTGTCACGGTAGGTGTCGGCGGCAACGTCGCACCAGAGCGATACCGCCCGGCCGCGCGGGCCGATCGGCCCGCGCAAGGTGGCGCGGGCCGCACCCACGGCCTGTCGTTGATCATCGCGTCGGCGGGGGTGCCGACGTAGACTGGCACTCGTTACAGTCGAGTGCCAGGACGGCCGTCGGCCCCGGGTGGGCCGCCGGCCGACGTGCGACAGGAGGTGCGGAGGATGGGTCTGGACGACCGCAAGCTCGCCGTGCTCCGCGCCATCGTCGAGGACTACGTCTCCACCCAGGAGCCGGTCGGCAGCAAGGCGCTGGTCGAGCGCCACCAGCTCGGGGTCTCCCCGGCGACGGTCCGCAACGACATGGCCGTGCTGGAGGAGGAGGGCTACATCCGGCAGCCGCACACCAGTGCCGGCCGGGTGCCCACCGACCGCGGCTACCGCCTCTTCGTCGACCGGCTGTCCCGGGTCAAGCCGCTCAGTCCCGCCGAACGCCGGGCCATCGAGCGCTTCCTCGTCGGCGCGGTCGATCTCGACGACGTGGTGCACCGCACCGTACGCCTGCTCGCCCAGCTCACCCGGCAGGTGGCCGTCGTGCAGTACCCGAGCCTGGCCCGCTCCTCGGTGCGGCACCTGGAGCTGGTGCCGATCTCCACCACCCGGCTGATGCTCGTCATGATCGCCGACACCGGGCGGGTCGAGCAGCGGCTGGTGGAGCTGCCCGGCCCGGTCCCCGCCGACGACGTCACCGACCTGCGCCGGCTCGTCAACGAGAAGCTCGCCGGCGCCCGGCTGTCCGAGACCCCGCCGCTGGTGCAGGCGCTGGTCGAGGAGGCGCCGGCCGAGCTGCGTCCGGCGATGACCACCCTCTCCACCGTCCTGCTGGAGACGCTTGTCGAGCGGCACGAGGAACGCATCGCCCTGGCCGGCACCGCCAACCTCACCCGGGGCGGCCTGCTCGACTTCCAGGGCTCGCTGCGACCCATCCTGGAGGCGCTGGAGGAGGAGGTCGTGCTGCTCAAGCTCATCGGCGAGACCGAGCCCAGCACGACCCGGGTCCTGATCGGCGACGAGAACGAGTTCGACAACCTGCGCGCCGCCTCGGTGGTCAGCACCGGGTACGGCCCGGGTGCCACCATCGTGGGCGGCCTCGGCGTGTTGGGGCCCACCCGCATGGACTACCCCGGCACCATCGCCACGGTGCGCGCCGTGGCACGCTACGTGGGCGAGCTGCTGGCCCAGAACTGACCAGTCAGGGCCGACGGCCGGCTGCGGCCGCCGGTCGGCGTAACGCGAGACGAACATGAGGACACGGAACGCAGTGGCCAGGGACTACTACGGCATCCTCGGTGTCAGCCGGGAAGCCTCCGATGACGAGATCAAGCGCGCCTACCGCAAGCTGGCACGCCAGTTCCACCCGGACGTCAATCCGGACCCGGAGGCCCAGGAGAAGTTCAAGGACATCAACGCCGCGTACGAGGTCCTCTCGGACGACCGCAAGCGGCAGATCGTCGACCTGGGTGGCGACCCGCTCGCCCCGGGAGGCGGCGGCGCGGGCGGCCCGGGTGGCCCGGGCGGAGCCGGCCCGTTCGTCGGCTTCCAGGACATCATGGACGCGTTCTTCGGCGGCGCGGCAGGTGGCGCCCGTGGCCCACGGCCGCGGACCCGGCCGGGCGCCGACGCGATCCTGCGGCTCGAACTCGACCTGCACGAGACGGCGTTCGGCGTCGAGGCCCCGATCACCGTCGACACCGCGGTGCTCTGCACCACCTGCTCGGGCGCCGGCACGGCGGCCGGCACCCACCTGGCCACCTGCGAGGCGTGCGGCGGTCGGGGCGAGGTGCAGTCGGTGCAGCGCACCTTCCTCGGCCAGGTGGTCTCCGCCCGGCCGTGCACCGTCTGCCAGGGCTACGGCACGACCATCCCGCACCCCTGCCCCACCTGTGCCGGCGACGGCCGGGTGCGCACCCGCCGTTCGCTCACCGTCAAGATCCCGGCCGGTGTCGAGGACGGCATGCGGATCCGGCTGGCCCAGCAGGGCGAGGTCGGCCCGGGCGGCGGCACCGCCGGTGACCTCTACGTGGAGATCCACGAGAGGCCACACGACGTCTACTCCCGCAAGGGCGACGACCTGCACTGCCGGGTCACCGTGCCGATGACCGCCGCCGCGCTGGGCACCCGGCTCACCATCAAGACGCTGGACAGCGAGGAGACCGTCGACGTCAAGGCCGGCACCCAGCCGGCCAGCACGCTGCGGCTGCGCGCCCGGGGTGTGCCGCACCTGCGCGGCACCGGCCGGGGTGACCTCTACGTGCACCTCGACGTCCGGACGCCCACCAAGCTCGACCCCGACCAGGAGAAGATGCTGCGCGACTTCGCCAAGACCCGGGGTGAGGAGGTCGCCGAGCTGACCAAGCAGGGCGGCTTCTTCTCCCGGATGCGCGACGCGTTCAACGGCCACGCCTGACGTGTCCGCGCCGCTCTTTTTGGTCGACGCGCTGCCCACCGGCGACGCGCTGACCCTCGACGGGCCCGAGGGGCACCACGCCGCCACCGTGCAGCGGCTGCGCGTCGGCGAGGAACTGCTGCTCGCCGACGGGCGGGGTGGCACGGCCGCCGCCGTGGTCACCGCCGTCGGCAGGGGCAGCCTGGAGGTCACCGTCACCTACCGGGAGTACGCGGACGCGCCCGTACCCCGGATCGTCACCGTGCAGGGCATCGCCAAGGGTGACCGGGGCGAGCTGGCCGTGCAGGCGATGACCGAGGTCGGGGTGGACGAGATCGTGCCCTGGGCGGCGTCGCGCTCGGTGGTCCAGTGGCGCGGCGACCGGGGCGTACGGGCCCGCGAGAAGTGGGTCGCCACCGCCCGCGAGGCGGCGAAGCAGGCCCGCCGGCCCTGGCTGCCGGTGGTGGCCGGCGCGCCCGACGAGTCCACCGCGACGGTCGCCCGCCGCATCGCCGGCGCCGCCGCCGGGTTCGTCCTGCACGAGGAGGCCGAGGAGCGGCTCACCACCGCCGACCTGCCCTCCATCGGTGAGATCGTCCTGGTCGTCGGCCCCGAGGGCGGCATCGCCCCGGCCGAGTTGACCGCCTTCCGCGAGGCCGGCGGCCGGCCGGTACGCCTCGGGCCGGAGGTGCTGCGGACCTCCACGGCCGGCGTGGCCGCGCTCAGCGTGCTCGCCACCCGCCTCGGCCGCTGGTAGTCCCACCGCTAGCTGTGGTGACTCGTGTAGCTGTGGTGACTCGTGCCCCGACCCAGGCATCCCACCTTGTCCGCGTCCTTTGCTCTGCTTCAACCGACGCAACAGTTTCGGCCGTTGAGTGTTGCCGTGGTTGAAGCAGAGCAAAGGACGTGATGAGCAGGCGGGAGGCCCTGGCCGGTGGCGGCGCGGGCTGGCGGGTGGTCAGGTGCGCAGGTAGGAGGCGCCGTTGAGGTCGACGATCGTGCCGGAGGCCCACTCGGCCTCGGGGGACGCCAGCCAGTGCACCGCGGCGGCGATCTCCTCCGGCCGGGCCACCCGGTCGAACGGGCTCTGCGCCCGGGTCGCCGCGCCCTCCGCACCGCTCAGGTACTCGGTGACCATGTCGGTCGCCACGAAGCCCGGCGCGACGGTGGCGACCGTGATGCCGTACGGCGCGAGGGCCACGGCGAGGGACTGGCCCAGCGCGTTGAGCCCCGCCTTGCTGGCCCCGTACGCCGGCTGGTGCGGCTCGCCGCGGAACGCGCCCCGGGACGACACGTTGACGATCCGGCCGCCACGCTCGCGCAGGTGCTGGGCGGCGCACCAGATGACGTTGCCGGCCCCGGTCAGGTTGGTCTCCAGCACCTGCCGCCAGCGCCGCTGCCACTGCTCGTAGGAGGCGCCGAAGATCGGGTGCGGGTCGTCCCGGTCGCCGTACGTCCCGGCGTTGTTGACCAGCACGTCCAGCCCGCCGAGCAGTTCGGCGGCCCGGTCGACCATGGCCCGGACCGCGTCCGGGTCGGTGAGGTCGGCGCGGACCACCACGTGCCCCGAGCCGGGCAGGCCCGCGCGCAGCTCCTCGGCCGCGTCGCCGGAGTCGCGGTGGTGGATGGCCACCCGGTCGCCGCTGGCGGCGAACGCCTCCACCACAGCGCGGCCGATGCCACGCGAGGAACCGGTCACCAGTACCGCCCGATCCGTCATGCCGGCCATCCTGCCTCAGCCGTGCCCCGCGTCCTTACACTGCCCCGATGGGATCCGACTGCCTGTTCTGCCGCATCGTCGCCGGGGAGATTCCGGCCACCGTGGTCCGGGAGACCGCCACCACGCTCGCCTTCCGCGACATCGACCCGAAGGCCCCGGTGCACGTCCTGGTCATTCCGAAGGAGCACTACGCCGACGTCGCCACGCTCGCCGGGGGTGACCCGGCGCTGGCCGGTGCGGTGCTCGCCACGGCCGCCGCGGTGGCCGATGACGAGGGGCTGCTCGGCGACGGGTTCCGGCTGATGTTCAACACCGGGGTGTACGGCGGGCAGGAGGTGTTCCACGCGCACGCACACCTGCTCGGTGGCGCGCCGCTCGGCCCGATGCTCGCCCGGGACCTGGCGTGACGGCCGGCCCGTACGCGCACGACCGGTTGGGCCGGCTGGTCCGCCGGGTGCAGGCCGACGCCCGGGTGCCGGCGGTGTCGGCGGCGCTGCACCGGGCCGACCGACCGCTGTGGAGCTGCACTGTCGGGGGCACCGGCACCGACAGCCCGTTGGGTCCGGGCACCCAGTTCCGGATCGGCTCGGTCACCAAGACCTTCACGGCGGTGCTCACCCTCCAGTGCCGCGACGACGGGCTGCTGGACCTGGACGACCCGGTGGGCCGGCACCTGGACCTTCCCGCACACGGCGAGCTGACCGTGCGCCGGCTGCTGTCGCACACCGGCGGACTGCAACGCGAGCCGTTCGGTGACGTCTGGGACACCCTGAACGCGCCGGACGCCGAGCAGTTGGTGGCCGGGCTGGACCGCGCCGAGCGGGTGTTGCCCACCGGCCGGCGTTTCCACTACTCCAACCTGGGCCTCGCCGTGCTCGGCCTGCTGGTCGGTCGGCTGCGCGGGGGCAGCTGGGCGGAGGTGCTCGCCGAGCGGGTGCTGACGCCGCTGGGGCTGACCGACACGACCGTGACCCCTCGGCCCTCGGCGGCCACCGGCTACCTGGTCGACGCGTACTCCGACGAGGCGCACCCGGAGCCGCCGACCGACTTCGGCGCGGTGGGCCCGGCCGCCCAGCTCTGGAGCACCGCGACCGACATGGCCCGCTGGGCGGCGTTCCTCGCCGACCCGGCGGCGCTCGACCCGGCCGGAGCGGTGCTCGCCCCGGGCACCCTGGACGAGATGCGCTGGCCGTTGACCACGACCGACGAGACGCTCTGGGGCGCCGGCTTCGGGCTCGGCCTGATCCTCGTCCCGCAGGGCGAGCGGGTGGTGCACGTGGGGCACGACGGGGCGATGCCCGGCTTCCTGGCCGGCGTGTACGGCCGGCGGGGTGGCGACGGCACGGCCGGCGCGATGGGCGCCGCGGTGCTCGGCTCGTCCGGCACAGCGGCCGAGTTGCTCGAACTGCCGCACCGGCTGCTCACCGAGGCGGTCGAGCACGATCCCGCCGACATCGAGCCGTGGACGCCCGGCGCACCCGCTCCGGCGGCCCTGCGGGGGGTGCTCGGCCGCTGGTGGGGCGAGGGTTTCGAGTACGTCTTCTCCTGGCACGACGGCGCCCTGCGGGCGCGCGGGGCCGGGGATGCGGCCGGCCGCCCCCCGGCGGTCTTCGCACCGCTGCCGGACCGGCCGGACGTGTTCCGGACCGTCTCCGGCCGGGAGGTCGGCGAGCTGCTGCGGCTGACCCGGGACGAAGCTCAGACGGTGGTCCGGATGCACTGGGCGACCTACCGGTTCACCCGCCACCAGGAGACCTTCGACCGGTACGACTTCCGGGCCGGGAGTTGATCGCGGCCAGCGGAAATGGGCGCGATGCGGCCCGCGTTGACCCGATACGATGGGTGTAACGTCCGCACGCCGTGCCAGCAGGGCCGGCGCCGAGATCGAGAGCAGGTGCGCAGGGCCCTTCGGCCCGACCTATGACCGGCACCCCACCTCCCGGCCCGCCCCGGGTGCAGACCAGGATCACCGTGCCCGACTCCAAGATCATGGTCAATCTGCTCGGCGCGGGCGACGAGATCCTGCGACTCGTCGAACGCTCGGTCGCCAGTGACGTGCACGTCCGGGGCAACGAGATCACGATCACCGGCGCCCCCGCGGACAACGCCCTCGCCGAGCGGGTCTTCAGTGAGCTGCTCGAACTCATCGAGAAAGGCGAGACCCTGACCACTGACGCCGTCCGGCGTACCGTCGGCATGCTCGAGCAGGGCAGCGCCGAGCGGCCCGCCGAGGTCCTGACCCTCGACATCCTCTCCCGTCGCGGGCGCACCATCCGCCCCAAGACGCTCGGGCAGAAGCGGTACGTCGACGCGATCGACTCGAACACCATCGTCTTCGGCATCGGCCCGGCCGGCACCGGCAAGACCTACCTGGCGATGGCGAAGGCCGTCCAGGCGCTCCAGGCCAAGCAGGTCAACCGCATCATCCTGACCCGACCGGCGGTCGAGGCGGGGGAGCGGCTGGGCTTCCTGCCCGGCACGCTCAACGAGAAGATCGACCCGTACCTGCGCCCGCTCTACGACGCGCTGCACGACATGCTCGACCCGGAGTCGATCCCGAAGCTGATGGCCGCCGGGACGATCGAGGTCGCGCCCCTGGCGTACATGCGGGGCAGGACGTTGAATGACGCGTTCATCATCCTGGACGAGGCGCAGAACACGACGCCCGAGCAGATGAAGATGTTCCTCACCCGACTCGGCTTCAACTCCAAGATCGTCGTGACGGGTGACATCACCCAGGTGGACCTTCCCGGCGGGACGAGCAGCGGCCTGCGGGTGGTCCGGGAGATCCTGGAGAACGTCGACGACGTGCACTTCTCCCAGTTGTCCAGCTCCGACGTGGTTCGCCACCGGCTGGTCGGGGAAATCGTCGACGCGTACGCCCGCTGGGACGCCGAGCGGGAGACCCAGCAGGCGCAGGGCGTCCACGCCGTTCCCGGGCGACCCGCCCAGGGCGGCCGGTCCGGCCGCCGCCGCTAAAGCAGAGGAAAGCAGTTGTCCATCGAGATCGCCAACGAGTCCGGTGTCGAGGTCGACACCGACGCCGTGCTCGCCGTCGCCCGGCACGCCCTCGACGAGATGGGGGTCAACCCCCTCGCCGAGCTCTCCGTGCTGCTGGTCGACATCGACTACATGACCGAGCTGAACCACCGCTGGATGGGTGGGGACGGCCCGACCGACGTGCTCGCCTTCCCGATGGACGAGGGAAGCGTCGACCACGGTCCGGGCGAGAGCGCCCCCGCCGGCGGCGAGCCGGCCCTGCTCGGTGACATCGTGCTCTGCCCCGAGGTCGCGGCCAAGCAGGCGGCGACCGCCGGGCACGCCTCAGCCGACGAGCTGCACCTGCTCACCGTTCACGGGGTGCTGCACCTGCTCGGCTACGACCACGCCGAGCCGGAGGAGGAGCGCGAGATGTTCGCTCTGCAGGCTCGACTGCTGGCGAGCTGGCGGTCGACCCGCACCCAGTGATGTCCACTCCTTCGTTACTCGCGGTCGGCCCCACGGCCGGCCTTCCCGACCTGCAACTGATCGTCTTCGCGGCGGGCCTGGTGGTGCTGGGCGGTGTGATCGCCATGACCGAGGCGGCGCTCGCCGCGGTCTCGCCGGCCCGGGCCGCCGAGCTGGCCCGGGACGGTGTGCGCGGCGCCCGGACCCTCCAGGTCGTGGCCTCGGACGTCGTCCGGCACCTCAATCTGTTGCTGTTGCTGCGGCTGCTCGCCGAGCTGACCGCCACCACGCTGGTGGCGCTGGTCGCGGTGGACAGCTTCGGCGCCGGCTGGCGTGCCGCGCTGGTCACCGCCGGCGCGATGACCGTGGTCAGCTTCGTGGTGGTCGGTGTCGCGCCGCGCACCATCGGCCGGCAGCACGCGTACGCGGTGGGCCGGGCGGTCGCGCCGCTGGTCCGCTGGCTGGGCCGCGCGCTCAACCCCCTCGCGTCGCTGCTCATCCTGATCGGCAACGCGGTCACCCCGGGGCGCGGCTTCCGGGAGGGGCCGTTCGCCAGCCAGGTGGAGCTGCGTGAGCTGGTGGACCTGGCCGAGCAGCGCGGCGTCGTGGAGCACGGCGAGCGTCAGATGATCCATTCGGTCTTCGCGCTCGGCGACACCATCGCCCGCGAGGTGATGGTCCCGCGTACCGAGATGGTGTGGATCGAGGAGGGCAAGACCCTCGCCCAGGCGTTGGTGCTCTTCCTGCGGTCGGGTTTCTCCCGCATTCCGGTGATCGGGGAGAGCGTCGACGACGTGCTCGGGGTGCTCTACCTCAAGGACCTGATCCGGCGGTCGCGGGGCGGCGACCCGGACGCCGAGCAGTTGCCGGTGGCCGAGCTGATGCGCCCGGCCACCTTCGTCCCGGAGTCCAAGCCGGTCGACGATCTGCTGTCGGAGATGCAGGCGGCCCGCAACCACCTGGTCATCGTGGTCGACGAGTACGGCGGCACCGGTGGTCTGGTCACCATCGAGGACATCCTGGAGGAAATCGTCGGTGAGATCACCGACGAGTACGATGTCGAACGCCCGCCGGTCGAACGCCTCGCGGACTCCTCGGTGCGGGTGACCGCCCGCCTGCCGGTGGAGAACCTGGGCGAGATGTTCGGCGCCGATCTGCCCACCGACGAGGTGGAGACGGTCGGTGGCCTGCTCGCCCAGTCGCTGGGACGGGTGCCGATCCCCGGAGCGCAGGCCGAGGTGGCCGGCCTCCGGCTGGTCGCCGAGGGCACCACGGGCCGGCGCAACCGGATCGACACCGTCCTGGTCAGCAGGGTGGAGTCGGGCGACGAGCAGGACAGCACCGGGCGCGGCGACCATGCCGGCCCCGGGGACGACCCGGATCATTACCGAGACGAGGAGAGGCAAGCCGCCGATGCCTGAGACACCCGCCGCGCCCGCCGCCCGGCCCACCCCCACCGCGCCGGGACCGCTGAGCGCCGAGGACGGCAAGCTCGTCGTCCTGGCCCGGGGCGCCCGCGGGCGGGTCGGTGCCGTGGAGGGGGCCGCGGTCCGGGACTCCGACGGCCGGACGTACGCGGCGGCCAGCGTCGCGCTGCCCTCGCTGACCCTCACGGCCCTGCAGTTGGCGGTGGCCTCTGCCGTGGCCGCCGGTGCGGGCCGGTTGGAGGCGGCGGTGGTGGTGACCGAGGCGTCGACGCTTGACGGCGCCGGGCACGCCGCGGTACGCGACCTCGCCGTGGACGCGCCGATCCACGTGGCCGCCCCGGACGGCACCGTGCTCGGCACGGTGACCCAGTGAGCCCCGTCCGGGATCCGGAGCCGCGTCCGTACCGGGCCGGGTTCGGCTGCTTCGTGGGCCGGCCCAACGCCGGCAAGTCCACCCTGACGAACGCCATCGTCGGCACCAAGATCGCGATCACCTCGAACAAGCCGCAGACCACCCGGCACGTCATCCGGGCGGTGCTGCACCGTCCGGAGTCGCAGCTGGTTCTGGTGGACACGCCGGGTCTGCACCGCCCCCGTACGCTGCTCGGTGAGCGCCTCAACGACCTGGTCCGCTCGACCTGGACCGAGGTCGACGTGATCGGCCTGTGCATCCCGGCGGACGAGCCGGTGGGGCGCGGCGACCGGTTCATCACCGGCGAGCTGGCCGAGCTGAAGGCGACGGTGCTGGCGGTGGTCACCAAGACCGACCTGGTGGACAAGCGCCGGCTGGCCGAGCAGTTGCTCGCGGTCAGCGAGCTGGGCGAGTTCGCCGAGATCGTGCCGGTGAGCGCCGTCTCGGGGCATCAGGTGGACACGCTCGTCGACGTGATGACCAAATACCTGCCGCCGTCGCCCCAGCTCTACCCGGACGACATGCTGACCGACGACCCGGAGCAGGTGATGGTCGCCGAGCTGATCCGGGAGGCGGCCCTGGAGGGCGTCCGCGACGAGCTGCCACACTCCATCGCCGTGGTGGTCGAGGAGATGATCCCCGAGGGTCAGGTCATGAAGATCTACGCCGACCTGTACGTGGAACGGCCCAGCCAGAAGGCCATCGTCCTCGGTCACAAGGCGAGCCGGCTCAAGGAGGTCGGCACGAACGCCCGCCGGCAGATCGAGGAGCTGCTGGGCAGCCGGGTCTATCTCGACCTGCACGTGCGGGTCGCGAAGGACTGGCAGCGCGACCCGAGGCAGTTGCGCAAGCTGGGCTTCTGAGCGTCATCCGGCCGGCCTGCTGACGGCGGGTGCGGGCCGGCCTGATCGTTTCCGGTCGGCCCCATGGGCAGCCTCACGATCGGCCGGGGTCGGCGTCGTTTGGCGCGCGGGCCGCGAAGGGTAGGGGAGAAAGCACCGCGTCCCCGATCCAGATGCAGGCTGATGCGCAACAGATACCTCGATCTGCTCCGTTTCCTCGCCATCGTCCGGGTGGTCGTCTACCACGTCACCGGCTGGGCGACCCTCACCCTCGTCTTCCCCGCCATGTCGGTGATGTTCGCGCTGGCCGGCTCGTTGATGGCCGCCTCGCTCGCGCGGTCCGGCCCGGTGGCGGTCGGCCGCCGGTTGCGCCGGCTGTTGCCGTCGCTGTGGGTGCTGGCGGCCGTCTTCGTGCCGGCCATGCTGCTCACCGGGCTGGCGCTGTCGCCCCGGGTGCTGCTGTGGCTGTTCCCGATCACCGACCCGCCGGCGAACAACTGGGGCGCCCTGGCGCTGAGCATCATCTGGTACCTGCGGGACTACCTGTGGTTCGTGCTCGCCTCGCCGGTCGCGCTCTGGCTGTTCCGGCGGGCCCCGCTGCCCACCCTGCTCGCCCCGTACGTGGTGCTGGTGACGATCGAGGTGGGGATCTACCCGGCGCCGCCGGTGGTGCGCGAGTTCGGCCTGTACTTCGGCGCGTGGCTGCTCGGCTTCGCCCACCACGCCGGGATGCTGCGTCGACTCACCGGCCGGGTGCTGTACCCGCTGTCGCTGGGCCTCGCGGTCGTCGGTGGGGCCTGGATCGTCACGCATCCCGGCCCGCGCGGGTACGACCTCAACGACAACCACCTCGGCAACGCGCTCTGGTCGGCCGCGTTCATCCTGGTCGTGCTGGGTCGGGCGCCGGCCGGGGTGGCCTGGCTGGAGCGCAGCCGGCTGGCCGAACGGGTGGTGACCGTGTTCAACCGGCGGGCGCTCACCATCTATCTCTGGCACATGCCGTTCGTGGTGGCGCTCACCCCGCTGGTCGACGTGGTCGGCTGGTCGCACCAGGACCCGGTGGGGCTGGCTGTCCGGGTGCTGCTGGTCTTCGCGCTTGTCGGTCTGGTCACCCTGGCCGTCGGCTGGGTCGAGGACGTCGCCGCCCGTCGCCGCCCGGAGCTGATTCCCGCCGGCTCGTCGCGCCCGACCGGCCCGCCGGCCCCCTCCGACGGTGGTCCGGCGGGTCGTCTCGGAGTCGGCGAGACCGTCGGACGGGCGGCGGTACCGGCGCAGCGGGTGTCCGGAGCGGCGGCGACTGTCGAGATCAACGCTGGCTGATCGACACGTCGCCGCTGCCGGCCGAGCCGTCGAGCACCAGGGAGGCGGCCGGGTCGTCGGCGACGGTGATCCGGGCGTCGCCGGAGCCGGTGTTGGAGCGGACCCGGTAACTGCCGGCCGGCACCACCAGCGAGACGTCCCCGCTGGAGGCGTGCAGACGCGCCGAGGCGGCGGTCTCCAGCTCGACGACGACGTTGCCGGAGCCGGCCTCGGCGTCCGTCGTTCCGCCCACGCGGCGAGCCGTGATGTCGCCGGAGCCGGCGCGCAGTCGTACGGCCGAACGGGCCTCGCTCAGCTCGATGTTGCCGGAGCCGGTCTCCACGTCGATCGCACCGGCGACGTCGCTGATCCGCACGTCGCCCGAGCCCAGCCGCAGCTTCACCGCGCCGACCCTGGTCAGCTCGACGTCACCCGAGCCGCTCTCGCCCTGCACGGTCACGCCCCCGGGGACGGTCACCTCGTACGAGACGCTGCACCGGTCGCCGCAGTCGGTGTCCAGCACCAGCTCGCTGTCCTTGATCTCGTACCGGGCCTTGGGTTCGCCGCCCTGATAGCGCACGACCCGCTTGATCCGTGCCTCGCCCGCCGTGCCGTCGCCTCGGACGATCACGTCTCCGGAGCCCCCCTGCACCCGGATGGTGCTGATCTTCACCGCCTCGGTGTTGTCGTAGTCGAGCCGGCGGAAGGACAGGTTGTCGCACCCGGCGAGCAGGATGAGGGCTGTGGCCAGCCCCAACGCGACGGGCGCGGTGGCGTGGCGACGACGGGCGGCGGTGGTCTCGTGCAGTGCCATGGCGAGCACGCTACGGCCGGTGACGAGCCGGGCGCATCGGGGTTCGTCCGCGCGTCCACCCCGAACCAACCCTGATTTCACACCCCGAGGGAGAATGGTCCGATGGCCGGGTACCGCCGACAGCTCTACCGCGACGACGCGGTGGTGCTGCGCGTGCAGAAGCTCGGCGAGTCCGACCGGATCATCACGCTGCTCACCCGCCGGCACGGCCGGCTGCGGGCGGTCGCCCGGGGGGTCCGGCGCACGATGAGCAAGTTCGGCGCCCGGCTGGAGCCGTTCGGTCACGTCGACCTCCAACTCGCCGGTGACCCCAAGGGCAACCACGGCAGCTCGCTGCACACGGTCAGCCAGGTCGAGGGCATCGAGCTGTACGGCAAGCGGTTCCTCGGGGACTATCCCCGCTACACGGCGGCCAGCGCGATCGCCGAGACCGCCGAGCGGCTGACGCCGGTCGAGCGGGAGCCGTCGCTGCGGCTGTTCCAGCTCACCGTGGGGGCGCTGAAGGCGCTGTCCCGGGGCGAACACGCGACCACGCTGGTGCTCGACGCGTACCTGCTGCGCGGGATGGCTCTCGCGGGCTGGGCTCCGGCGCTGATCGCCTGCGCGGTCTGCGGCACCCCCGGGCGGCACCGCGCGTTCTCCGTGCCGGCCGGCGGCGCGGTCTGCCCGGACTGCCGGCCGCCCGGCGCGGCCCATCCCGCGCCGGCCACCATCGACCTGATGTCCGCGCTGACCACCGGCGACTGGGTGGTCGCCGACGCCACCGAGACCGGTGTACGTCGGGAGTGCAGCGGGCTGGTCGCGGCGCACCTCCAGTGGCATCTGGAACGCGCGCTACGCTCGCTGCCGCTGGTCGACCGGGGGCCCTCGGTCGCCGGCACGGTCCCGCCGCCGGGCGGCGGTGGGGCTGCGATGCTCCGGCCGCACGGTGACGTCGAGGCCGGTGCGGACGGCACGAGCAGGGAGAGAGCCGAGTGATCCGATCGATGAGGTCCGGCCGGCGGGAGCCGACGCCACCGACGCCGCACCCGTCCGGTGCCCGGCCGCCGGCGCTGCCGAGCGAGGCGGTGCCGAAGCACGTGGCCGTCGTGATGGACGGCAACGGCCGGTGGGCCAAGGAGCGCGGGTTGCCCCGCACCAAGGGCCACGAGGCGGGGGAGCACAGCCTCTTCGACACCATCGAGGGCGCGATCGAGATGGGCATCCCCTACCTGTCGGCGTACGCGTTCTCCACCGAGAACTGGCGGCGCTCGCCCGACGAGGTCCGGTTCCTGATGGGGTTCAACCGGGACGTGATCCGTCGACGCCGCGACCAGCTGGTCGACCTCGGCGTCCGGGTGGTCTGGTCGGGGCGGCCGGGGCGGTTGTGGAAGAGCGTCATCTCCGAGTTGCAGACCGCCGAGGAGATGTCCCGGGGCAACTCGACGCTGACCCTGCAGTTCTGTGTGAACTACGGCGGGCAGGCCGAGATCGGCGACGCCGCCGCGGCGATCGCCCGGGACGTGGCGGCCGGTCGACTGGACCCGTCGAAGGTCACCGAGAAGACCGTCGCGAAATACCTGTACCACCCGGAGATCCCGGAGGTGGACCTGTTCCTGCGGCCCTCCGGCGAGGAGCGGATCTCCAACTTCCTGCTCTGGCAGACCGCGTACGCCGAGTTGGTCTTCCTGGACACCCTCTGGCCGGACTTCGACCGCCGCCACCTCTGGTACGCGTGCGAGCTGTACGCCCAGCGGGACCGGCGGTTCGGCGGCGCGCTGCCCAACCCGGTGGCTCCGACGGTCTGAGCGAGGCTTATCCACCCGTCACGCTGGGTATCAGGAACGTCAGAAGCCACTGACGGAGGTGAACCCACATGATCCAGAAGCGCATTGCCCAGTGGGCGGTGATGGCGATCGCGGTGCCGCTGGCCGCGGCCGGCGCCCGCCGGCTCAGCCACACCCTGGAGGCCCGGCGTGGTCCCTCCGGGGCGACCCGGCTGCTGACCAGGGGCGCGGATCTGATCCGTCCGCAGAAGGCCAAGCGCCGCCGGTTCTGGTAACGCGAGACCATCCTCCCGGCGCCGCCCCGCACACGACGTGCGGGGCGGCGCCGGCGTCTCACCCTGTCGATCATGGAGTTGTGGTGGCCGGTTCGGTCGCATTCACGACTTTCGTTCACCGCCACAACTCCATGATCGACGCGGCCGGGGTGGGGGGTCTGGGTTGGTTGTTTCGGGGTTCGGGGAGGTGGGGGCAGGTAGGGTCCGGAGGTGGCGGGACTCGGCGGGAATCGGCGGCTGGGGGTGGATATGCGGGATCTCCGGTACAAAATGATCATGGCGTTGAACGCGGCGGATCTGGGCGACCCGATCTGCGAACAGGTCGCCGAGATCTGCGCCGAGATCGCCGAGCAGCACTGCGCGGAGTTCGGTCACACGCCGCAGCTGCGCACCGGTGAGATCGCCGAGCTGGTCACCGGTGAACCGGCCCTGACCTGGGCGCCGTCGACCCCCGACGCCGGGCAGCGTGCCTGGTGACCGCACCCGCGCCGTCGGTCGACCTGCGTCGGGCCGAGGACCGGTTCGCCACCCGGATCTCCTGGTTGGACTCCAAGCACTCCTTCTCGTTCTCCCGGCACTACGACCCGGCCAACACCCACCACGGGTTGCTGCTGGTGAACAACGACGACGTGGTCCGGCCCGGCGCCGGCTTCGAGACCCACCCGCACGAGGACATGGAGATCGTCACCTGGGTGCTGCGCGGCTCACTCGTGCACCAGGACTCCACCGGCCACTCCGGGGTGATCTACCCCGGCCTGGCGCAGCGGATGAGCGCCGGCACCGGCATCCTGCACTCGGAGAAGAACGACGCCTGGCGGCTCAACAACCAGGAGCCGCACAGCGACCCCGTGCACTTCGTGCAGATGTGGGTGCTCCCCGACGAACAGGGCGTCGACCCCGGCTACGAGCAGCTGGAGATCGAGGACGAGTTGCTGCGCGGCGGCCTGGTGCCGATCGCGTCCGGGATGGACCGCTACGACGGCGCGTCCGCGATCCGGATCCGCAACCGGTACGCGACCCTGCACGCCGCCCGACTCGGCCCCGGCGACGAGGTCACCCTCCCGGACGCGCCCTTCGTGCACCTGTACGTGCCGAACGGCACGGTGACCCTGGAGGACAGCGGCCCGCTCGGCACCGGCGACGCCGCCCGGCTCACCATGACCGGCGGCCGGCGGGTGACCGCCGACGAGCCGGCCGAGATCCTCGTCTGGGAGATGCACGCCACGGTCGCCTGACGGGTGCCCGCGCGTACCTGCCGTCGGGTCCCATGATCACGCTCGAACATGGATGTCAACGCCGTTGCGTTTAGCGCCGTGAGCGGGAGGCAAGTCCTTTCTCGAAGAGTGTGATTTCGGCGTGGAAGCTGTAGGTCTGTGTGG
>NZ_JBIAKN010000017.1:0-73014 GCF_042872475.1 Micromonospora sp. NPDC005252
GGGGGGATGTGTGCCGAGCGGGAAAGTTCACGGCGGGACCTGGCCCGGCGACCCGGGGGCCTGCACGGGGGTTGTCCCGGAGGGTGGTGCAACGGCCCGGGGCAGCGACTCATTCCGCATTCCGGACGGCGCCGGCCGGTGGTGCTCGGCTGTAACCGTAGCGACCGCACGGGTGTTCCCGGCGGGCCGCCACACGGGCCGGCCAATCGTGCTGCTCGGCCGTGCGGGGGTGTAACCGTGGCGGCCGGGCGGGTGTTCCCGGCGGCTGCCGCGCGCCGCTAGCCGGTAGGTCGCGGCGGCATGCCAGGTATAACGACCCCGCCGGGTCCCCGATTCCGCCACCAGCGTGGCACCGACCACGGGACGGCGATGTCGAATCCACCCCAAACCATCCATCGGAAACGGACATCCGCCACCACCCGGTGGTGATCAACTCGACTTCGGCGATACCGGGGTATCCGGGCGCCCGGGACACCCCGACATCACCGAACCCGAGTGGATCACCCCCGCGCGGGCCCACCGCCACCTGATGATCGTGCTCGATCCCGGAAACAGGGCCCTCACCCTGCCGGCGAGACCACTACATCCAGGATCGAGCACGATCATGCCCGCCGAAACGTGCCGTGCACGGCGTCCCTCGGTGGGCGACACGCCACTGCACGCCGACCTCCGGGTCACGCCACCATCCCGGGGGTTGATCGACTCGACTTCGGCGATACCGGGGCATCCGGACGCGCCGGACACCCCGACATCACCGAACCCGAGTCGATCACCTCCACGCGGCCCGACCGCCACCGGATGATCGCGCTCGATCCAGGAAACAGGGGCCTCACCCTGCCAACTAGGCCACTACATCCAGGATCGAGCACGATCATGCGGGGCGCGAGGATTGTCGCGGTGTGTCTACGCGCTGGGCGTCGCCCCCGCGCTGCGGATCGCCTACGCGCAGGGCGTCGCCTACGCGCAGGGCGTCGCCTACGCGCAGGGCGTCGCCCCCCGCGCTGCGGGTCGCCTACGCGCTGGGCGTCGACTCGGCGCTGTCGTCCGCTTTTGCGCCCTTGTCGAGGGCGGCCAGGATCGCCTCGGCGGTGCGTCGACCCACCCCGGGCACCTCGGTGATCTCTTCGACGGTCGCCGTCGAGAGTCGCTTCAGCGAGCCGAAGTGCCGTAGCAGCGCCTTGCGGCGTACCTCGCCCAGGCCGGGGACATTGTCCAGCGCCGACTCGGTCATCCGCTTCGACCGACGCTGGCGGTGGAACGTGATGGCGAAGCGGTGCGCCTCGTCGCGGACCCGTTGCAGCAGGTAGAGACCCTCCGAGGTGCGCGGCAGGATGACCGGGAACTCGTCGTCGGGGAGCCACACCTCCTCCAGCCGCTTGGCGAGGCCGCACAGCGCGACATCGTCGATGCCCAAATCGGCGAGGGCCTGGGCGGCCGCCGCAACCTGCGGGGCGCCGCCGTCGACGACCACCAGTTGTGGCGGGTACGCGAATTTCCGCGGCCGGCCGGTGGTCGGGTCGACCAGGATGCCGATCTGCGGATCCGTGGCGCCGCCGGGCGCGGTCGGGTCGTCGGCGGACTCCACGCCCACCTCGCCCGTCTCGGCCCGCGCGTCGAGGTAGCGGGCGAAGCGGCGGCGCAGCACCTCGGACATGGCGGACAGGTCGTCGGTGGCGCCCCGCACGATGAACCGCCGGTACTCGCTCTTGCGGGGCAGCCCGTCCTCGAAGACCACCATGCTGGCGACCACGTCGGTGCCCTGGATCTGCGAGATGTCGAAGCACTCGATGCGCAGCGGCGAGGTGCGCATGCCGAGCGCCTCAGTGATCTCGTCCAGCGCCTTGCCGCGGGTGGTCAGGTCGCCGGACCGCTTGAGCTTGTGCCGGGCCAGCGCGTCCTTGGCGTTGCGCTCCACCGTCTCCATGAGCGAACGCTTGTCGCCGCGCTGCGGCACGCGCAGTGACACCCGACTGCCCCGGTGGCTGCTGAGCCACTCGGCCAGCGCGTCGGCGTCGGCGGGCAACTCGGGCACCAGCAGCTCGCGGGGCACGTCGGCTTCGCCGTGCTCGCCGCCGTACACCTGGGTGCAGAAGTGGTGCACCAGGTCGCCGGTGGTCAGGTCCTCGGTCTTCTCCACCACCCAGCCGCGCTGGCCGCGGACCCGGCCGTCGCGGACGTGGAAGACCTGCACGGCCGCCTCGAGCGGGTCGTCGGCGAACGCGACCACGTCGGCGTCGGTGCCGTCGCCGAGCACCACGGTCTGCTTCTCCATGGCCCGCCGCAGGGCGGCCACGTCGTCGCGCAGCCGGGCGGCCCGCTCGAACTCCAGCTGTTCGCTCGCCTCGGTCATCTCGCGCTCGATCTTGCGGACCATGGTGTCGGTGCGCCCGGCCATGAAGTCGCAGAAGCCGTCGACGATGGCACGGTGCTCGCCGGCGGAGACGGTGCCGACGCACGGCGCCGAGCACTTGCCGATGTAGCCCAGCAGGCAGGGACGACCGACCTGGCCGGCCCGCTTGAACACGCCGGCCGAGCAGGTGCGCGCGGGGAACACCCGCAGCAGCAGGTCCAGGGTCTCCCGGATGGCCCAGGCGTGCGAGTACGGACCGAAGTAGCGCACACCCTTACGCTTCGCGCCGCGCATCACCTGGAGTCGCGGGTACTCCTCGTCGAGGGTGACGGCGAGATAGGGGTACGACTTGTCGTCGCGGTAACGGACGTTGAACCGGGGGTCGTACTGCTTGATCCAGGTGAACTCCTGCTGGAGCGCCTCGACCTCGGTGCCGACGGTGATCCAGTCCACCGACTCGGCCGTGGTGACCATCTGGCGGGTGCGCTCGTGCAGGTTCCACACGTCGCCGAAGTAGGAGTTGAGCCGGCTGCGCAGGTTTTTCGCCTTGCCGACGTAGATCACCCGGCCGGTGCCGTCGCGGAAGCGGTAGACCCCCGGTGACTCCGGGATGGTGCCGGGTGCGGGACGGTAGGTCGAGGGGTCAGCCACGTCGACAAGCCTAGTCCGCACCCCCGACACCCACCGCGAGCACTTGATCCACTCGGTTTCCGGGAAGTCGGGGTGTCCGATGCCTACCGACACCCCGACTTCATGGAACGCGAGTCGATCAAGCCGTCGAGCCGCGCGGGTCAGGCGAGGGAGATCTGGTCCCCGGTCACCTTGATGTCCTTCGGCGGCAGCGGCTTGGTGGCCGGGCCGGCCTTCACCGAGCCGTCCTCGATCGAGAACTTGCTGTTGTGGCAGGTGCAGTTGATGGTGCCGCCGTCGACGTTCGTCACGGGGCAGTTCTGGTGCGTACAGATCGGGCTGAAGCCCTTGAACTGACCGGCCGTGGGCTGGGTGATCACGACGCCCTCGGCGGCGAGGACCTTGCCGCCGCCGACCGGGATGTCGGCGGTGGTGGCCAGCGACTGGGCGTTCTGCCGATCCCCGCCGCCCGCGTCCCCGGTGCTGGGCACCGCCGGGCCGCCGCTGGTGGGGGCACCGCTGCCACTGCCGTCGTCCTCACTGCCGCAGGCCGCCAGGACGACGGCCGCGCCGACGGCCCCGACGCCGGTGAGCAGGGTACGACGGGTCTGCGTACCCGGTCCGGTCAGCGCCTGATCGTCGCTCATGCCTCGCCTCTCTCTCGCCCAGTGCGCCGGTCCAAAAGCCGGCCACACTTCTCTCCACGGGCAACTGTGCCGGATAGTTCACCCCGGCATCGGTGCGACACCCCGCAAAAGGGTCGGGGCGGGTCGTCATCCGACCCGCCCCGAAAGAGTTGCGTCGCGGTCAGCGCGCGCCGGCCGGCACCTTGCGGCTGGCCCGCGTCTTGGTGGCGCCGTTGGCCTTGGCGGCGCGGGTGGTCGCCGCCGCCGCGCCCTTGGCCTCGCCGTCGAGCTTGAGCACCTGACGCAGGAACTGGCCGGTGTGGCTCTCGGGCACCTCGGCGACCTCCTCCGGGGTGCCGGTCGCGAGCACCATGCCGCCCCGGTGGCCGCCCTCCGGACCCATGTCGATCAGCCAGTCGGCCGTCTTGATCACATCGAGGTTGTGCTCGATGGTGATCACCGTGTTGCCCTTGTCGACCAGCCCTTCGAGCACCATCAGCAGCTTGCGGATGTCCTCGAAGTGCAGACCGGTGGTCGGCTCGTCGAGCACGTAGACCGTCCGCCCGGTGGAGCGCTTCTGCAGCTCGGAGGCCAGCTTGACCCGCTGCGCCTCGCCGCCGGAGAGGGTCGGCGCGGGCTGCCCGAGGCGGACGTACCCCAGGCCGACGTCGACGAGCGTCTTGAGGTGCCGGTGGATGGCCGGGATCGCGGAGAAGAACTCCGCGGCCTCCTCGATCGGCATCTCCAGCACGTCCGAGACGGTCTTGCCCTTGTAGTGCACCTCCAGGGTCTCCCGGTTGTACCGGGCGCCCTTGCAGACCTCGCAGGGGACGTACACGTCGGGCAGGAAGTTCATCTCGATCTTGATGGTGCCGTCGCCGGAGCACGCCTCACAGCGACCGCCCTTGACGTTGAACGAGAACCGGCCCGGCCCGTACCCCCGGACCTTGGCCTCGGTGGTCTCGGCGAAGAGCTTGCGGACGTGGTCCCAGACCCCCGTGTAGGTGGCCGGGTTGGAGCGCGGGGTACGGCCGATCGGCGACTGGTCCACACCGACGACCTTGTCCACGTGCTCCAGACCAGAGACCCGGGTGTGCCGGCCGGGCACCAGCCGAGCGCCGTTGATCTGGTTGGCCAGCACGGCGTACAGGATGTCGTTGACCAGCGTCGACTTGCCCGAGCCGCTGACCCCGGTGACCGCGATGAGCTGGCCCAGCGGGAACGAGACGGTCAGGTTGCGCAGGTTGTGCTCGCGCGCGCCGTGCACCACCAGCTCGCGGGCCGGATCCTGCGGGCGGCGGCCCGTCGGTGTCGGGATCGACCGGCGCCCCGACAGGTACGCCCCGGTGATCGACTCCTTGTTCTTCAGCAGGGCCGGCACCGAGCCGCTGTGCACGATCTTGCCGCCGTGCTCGCCAGCGCCGGGCCCGATGTCGACGATCCAGTCGGCGACGCGGATGGTGTCCTCGTCGTGCTCCACCACGATCAGCGTGTTGCCCAGACCGCGCAGCCGGATCAGGGTCTCGATCAGCCGATGGTTGTCGCGCTGGTGCAGACCGATCGACGGCTCGTCGAGCACGTAGAGCACGCCGACCAGGCCGGAGCCGATCTGGGTGGCCAGCCGGATGCGCTGCGCCTCGCCGCCGGACAGCGTGCCGGCCGGCCGGTCCAGCGAGAGGTAGTCCAGGCCGACGTCGAGCAGGAACCGCAGCCGGGCGTTGATCTCCTTGAGGACGCGCTCGGCGATCATCTTCTGCCGGTCGGTCAGCTCGATGCCGGCGAGCAGGTCGGCGCACTCCCCCACCGACAGGTTGCAGACCTCGGCGATGCTCTTGCCGGCGAGGGTGACCGCGAGCACCTCGGGCTTGAGCCGGGCGCCGCCGCACGCCGCGCACGGCACGTCGCGCATGTAGCCCTCGTACTTGTCGCGGGACCACTCGGACTCGGTGTCGGAGTGCCGGCGCTCGATCCACTGCACCACGCCCTCGAACCCGGTGTAGTAGGAGCGCTCGCGACCGTACTTGTTGCGGTAGCGCACGTGCACCTGGTCGTCGGAGCCGTGCAGGATCGTCTTCTGCGCCCGCGCCGGCAGCGCCCGCCACGGGGTGTCGACGTCGAAGTGCTGGGCCTCGCCGAGCGCCTCCAGCAGGCGCAGGAAGTATTCCAGGTTGTGCCCGGTGGACCAGGGCTGGATGGCGCCCTCGCGCAGGCTGCGCTCCGGGTCGGGGACCAGCAGCTCCGGGTCGACCTCCTTCTTGGTGCCCAGGCCGGTGCACTCCGGGCAGGCGCCGTACGGCGCGTTGAAGGAGAAGACCCGAGGCTCGAGATCCTCGATGGCCAGCGGGTGGTCGTTGGGGCAGGCCAGGTGCTCGGAGTAGCGGCGCTCCCGGTCCTGGTCGTCCTCCGGCAGGTCGACGAAGTCGAGCAGGACCAGCCCGCTGGACAGGCCCAGCGCGGCCTCGACCGAGTCGGTCAGCCGCTGCTTGGCGCTCGGCTTGACGGTGAGCCGGTCGATCACCACCTCGATGGTGTGCTTCTCCTGCTTCTTGAGCTTCGGCGGCTCGGTCAGCGGGTGCACCACGCCGTCGACGCGGGCCCGGGCGTAGCCCTTGGCCTGCAGCTCGGCGAAGAGGTCGACGTACTCGCCCTTGCGGCCGCGGATCACCGGCGCGAGCACCATGAACTTGGTGCCCTCGGCCATCGCGAGGACCCGGTCGACGATCTGCTGCGGGCTCTGCCGGGAGATCCGCTCGCCGCAGACCGGGCAGTGCGGCTCACCGATGCGGGCGAAGAGCAGCCGCAGGTAGTCGTAGACCTCGGTGATGGTGCCGACGGTCGAGCGCGGGTTGCGCGAGGTGGACTTCTGGTCGATCGAGACGGCCGGGCTCAGCCCCTCGATGAAGTCGACGTCGGGCTTGTCCATCTGCCCGAGGAACTGCCGGGCGTACGAGGAGAGCGACTCGACGTAGCGACGCTGCCCCTCGGCGAAGATCGTGTCGAAGGCCAGGCTCGACTTGCCCGACCCGGACAGCCCGGTGAACACGATGAGAGCGTCCCGGGGCAGGTCGAGACTGACGTCACGCAGGTTGTGCTCGCGCGCGCCACGGATGATCAGTCGGTCGGCCACAGTGCGTGTACTCCCGGGAGAAGACGAAGCGAAGGATCTGTCCCGCTCTGGGGGATTTCGAGCGGTCGTGCGGGCGCGGAAAACACGCCTCGGCAACTCTAGCCCCGAGGTGTGACAGTTTTCCCCGCCCGCACATTCCCCCAGCTCAGCCCGGTCGGCCGCGCCACGCACGACCGCCCGTCAGTAACCTCCGGGCGACGGCGGCCGGGCCGCCCGACGCCGCGCCGATCGCCACCCGCCGCGCCGCTCGGCGGCCAGCCGCGCCTCGCGCCGCCGGCTCTCGTGGGTGACCTCCGACTGCAGACGCCGCCAGCTCTCCCACCGACGGGTGGACAGCTCACCGGTCCGCAACGCGTCGCGGACCGCGCAGGCCGGTTCGCCGTCGTGCCGACAGTCGGCGTACCGACAGCCCTCGGCCAGCCCGGCGATGTCGGCGAACGCCCGGTCCAGCCCGGCCACGCCGTCGAGCAGGCCGACCGCCCGTACGCCGGGTGTGTCGATGACGGCACCGCCGTTCGGGATCGGCACCAGGGCCCGCCACGTGGTGGTGTGCCGGCCCTTGCCGTCGACCCGACGGATCGCCTGGGTCGGCATCATCACCGCGCCGGCGAGCGCGTTGACCAGGCTCGACTTGCCGGCGCCGGACGGCCCGAGCAGCCCCAGCGTGCGACCCGGCGCGACCTCGGCGCGCAGCGGGTCCAGCCCCGTGCCGCGCTCGGCGCTGACCGACAGCACCGGCACACCGGGGGCGATCACGGCGAGCTGGCGGGCCAGCGCGGCCGGGTCGGCCGCGAGGTCGGCCTTCGTCAGCACCACGAGCGGCCGGGCCCCGGACTCGTGGACCAGGGAGAGCAGCCGCTCGATGCGGCCGACATCCGGCTCCGGGTGCACCGGCTCCACCACGGCGGCGGCGTCGAGGTTGGCGGCCAGCACCTGGCCGCTGGCGTCCTTGCCGGCGGTACGGCGGATCAGCGCGGCCCGCCGGGGCAGCACGGCCGCCACGGTGATCCGGCGGTCCGGCCAGTGCGTGAGCAGCACCCAGTCCCCCGCGCAGGGCAGTGCCGAGGGGTCCTGGACGGCGGCGGCCAGCACGGACGGGCCGAGGCTGGCCCGGACCGGGCCGCCGGCGGTGAGCACCGTGCAGACCCCCCGGTCCACCCGGGCCACCCGGCCGGGGTGGTGCTCGCCGCGTCGGGCGGCGTACGCCGCCCGGTCGGCGTCCCAGCCGAGGGCGGTCAGATCGATCGTCATGGCATCCTCATCGGTGTCGAGCTGGTGATGGCGGAACACGCGTGCCACGTCCGGCATGAACACCACCTCCGTCCGACGTCCCGGTGCCGCTTGTGAGGCCGACGGTAGGGCGCGGGGCGACGCGCCGAAAGCGATTTCCGCGACGACGGCGCGGCGCGGGCCCGCTAGGGTCGACGCGTGACCACGGGTCCGCTGCCGCTCGGGGGCGCGGCGGACGACACCACCGGCCGCCACGTTCGCCGTCGACCCCGACGGTCCCCCTGCCTACTCCACCGGAACGGATATGGACACGTCATGACCTACAGCGGAGATGTCACCCACGGCGGCCCGCCGGCGGTACGGGAGTTGGACGGGCTCACCATCAGCAAGCTGTCGGTGGGCCCGATGGACAACAACGCCTACCTGCTGCGCTGCACCGGCACCGGCGACCAGGTGTTGATCGACGCCGCCAACGAGGCGCCCCGGCTGCTGGAGCTGATCGGCGACGGTGGTCTGACCGCCGTGGTGACCACCCACCAGCACATGGACCACTGGGTGGCGCTGGAGGAGGTGGTCGCCAAGACCGGCGCGCGGGCGCTCGTGCACGCCGACGACGCGGCCGGGCTGCCGATCGAGGCGGAGCAGCTGGCCGATGGCGACACCGTGGCGGTCGGCGACTGCGCGCTGGAGGTCATCCACATCAAGGGCCACACGCCGGGTTCGATCGCGCTGCTCTACCGCGACCCGAGCGGCACCGGCCACCTGTTCACCGGCGACAGCCTCTTTCCCGGCGGCGTTGGCAACACGGATCAGGACCCGCAGCGCTTCGCCGCGCTGATCGACGACGTCGAGCACAAGCTGTTCGACCAACTGCCGGACGACACCTGGTTCTACCCCGGCCACGGCAAGGACAGCACCCTGGGAGCAGAACGCCCATCCCTCCCCCAGTGGCGAGCCCGAGGCTGGTAACCCCCCAACACCACCCCCAAGCCCCGAACGATGGTCACCCAACGCTGACCAAACACCACTGAAGATCCAACCCACCGGCGGATCGCGACACCACCGGACGAACCGCCCCCACGACGGGTGCGGGGGCCTGCCGTGCCCGGCGCAGGGATCAAGCCTGACCGCCCGGAGCCGGGCACGGCAGGCCCCCGCACCCCCACCGCAACCACGGCAAGCCCAACCAGCCACAGCTCAACCAGCAAGAGCAGAGAACCGCCGCCGCGCCCCCACCAGCACCACGAACGCCAGCGCCAGCCCCACCCCCATGGTCACCAGCAGCGGGCTCGGCGCCCCCGGCAGCAGCCCGGCCAGCGACCGCGACGCGGTGCCCAGCGCCAGGTAGAGACCGGCCCAGGCCGCCGCGCCGAGGGTCGCGCAGCCGAGGAACCGGCGGTACGACATCCGCAGCCCGCCGGCGGCCAGTGGCAGCAGCGCGTTGAACACCGGCAGGAACGGCGCGATCATCATCATCCGGCCACCGCCGCGGCTGAGGATCCCCTCCGCCGCGCTCCAGCGCGACTCACCGATCCAGCCCCCGATCCGGCTGTGACGCAGGCGCTCGGCGTAGCGGCGACCGACCAGGAAACTCAGCGACCAGCCCGCCAGGCAGCCGGCCAGCACCGCGGCGAAGGTGGCCAGCCCGGTGGCCGGGCGGCCCACCCCGACCGCGGCCAGGATCGCCACGTCACCGGGGATCAGCACACCCAGCAACGGTACGGCGTCGAAGAGCATGACCAGCCCGAGTGCGCCCATCAGCACCAGGATGGGCAGTTCTCCGACCTGGGCCAGCCATTGCGTCATGCCTCGTACGCTATGGCCGCCGCACCCCCGCGGACATCAGGTCACAGCCCCCAGCGCCCCCTGGTATCCGCCTCGGGGTCGCCCCTGAGAGGGCCCGCGCGTCACGCGGGTCGCAGCACCTGCACCCGGCGCAGCGACGAGTCCACCGACGGCTCGGTGGTGGGCACCGGATAGTCGGCCAGCACCCGCAGCCCGTCCGCGGGCAGGTGCCCCCGGCCGGGGTCCCCGACCAGCACCTCGGCGCCGGAGGCGACGGCCCGTCGCAGGAACGGCAGCATCCTCTCGGCCATCGGGCGGCTGTAGAACACGTCCCCGGCGACCACCAGATCGGCGTCGACGCCGACGCTGTCGAGCAGGTCGTCCCCGCTGGCGTCGATGGTGACCCGGTTGGCGCGCGCGTTGACGATGATGGCCGCCACGGCGTACGGGTCGATGTCGTTGGCGACGACGTCGGCGGCGCCGGCCAGCGCGGCGGCGATGGCCACCAGACCCGAGCCGGCGGCGAGGTCGAGGACGCGGCGTCCGGCGGCCAGCTCCGGATGGTCCAGCAGGTGCCGGGCCAGGGCCTGGCCGCCGGCCCAGGCGGAGGCCCAGTACGGCGGTGGCAGGGCGTGACCGGCGAGCGCCTCCATCCGGGCCCACCAGACGATCGCGTCCTCGGCGAGGTGCAGCCGCACCTCCGGGACGAACGGGGTGGGCACCAGTTGAAGCCGGTCCAGGCCGGAACCGGGCGCGTCGATCTCGCGCTCCAGCTCGGACAGCGCAGTGGCTGCGGCACCCCTCATCGGCGCAAGCATGCCGTAGCGGAGGGTGGTCGGGGCGGCTTTCGCGTGCCGGCGCGCACAGAGTTCATCTGAGTTCGAGTAAACACCTACGGCACTTCGGCCGGCAGATCGCGGCTTCGCCCGCTACTGTCGAACAGGTACGGGCGACCATCGGCCACAGGCCGGTGGTCCGCCGCTTTGAACAGGGAGAGATGCATGGCAACCGGCACGGTTAAGTGGTTCAACTCGGAAAAGGGCTTCGGCTTCATCGAGCAGGACGGTGGAGGGCCGGACGTGTTCGTCCACTACTCCGCCATCGCTTCGAGCGGCTACCGGGAGCTCAACGAGGGCCAGAAGGTCGAGTTCGAGGTGACCCAGGGCCAGAAGGGCCCGCAGGCGGACAACGTCCGCCCGATGTAGTTCCGTGCCGGTGACGGCGGTCGGTCCCCGGCCGCCGTCGCAGTGCACTCAAGACGCTGCCGGGGCGGCGGGCAGGTCCCGCCGCCCCCGGAGCGGCCCTATCAGCATGATCAGCGGGGTGATCGCCAACCAGGCGGTCATCACGCCGATCGCCGTGCCAACGCCGTAGCGCGCGCCGAGGGCTCCGGCCAGCACGGCCGCCAGCGGGATGGCACCGAAGTTGAGCAGGTGCATGCTCACCGTCACGCGGCCGAGCAGGTGGTGCGGTGTGTACGTCTGCCGGAAGGCGCCCTTGACCACGTTGCCGATGGCCACTCCGAGGCCGATCAGCACGCCGCCGAGGGCCGGCCAGACCAGCCCGACGCCGGGTGCGGCCAACGGGATGAGCAGGGCGGGCGGGCCGCTCAGGGCTGCCCCGATCAGCATGGCGCGCGCGGTGCCACACCGGCGGGCCAGGGCGGTGGCGAGCAGCGCGCCGATGATTCCCCCGGCGCTCATCACTCCGACCAGCACGCCCACCAGGCCCGGTGCGAGCCGCAGCTCACGCACCAGGAACACCACCAGGACCGCCTGGTAGCCGGTCAGACCGATGTTGCTGGCCGCGCCGAAGACGGTCAGCACCCGCAGGTACGGGTCGCGGATGACGAAGCGCAGTCCCTCGACGATGTCCCGACGCAGCGACCGGGACCGGTCCGGCCGGGCGGGGCGCGGCTCGGCGGTGCGGATGCGCAGCAGGAGGACCGCCGAGAACAGGAACGTCAGCGCGTCCAGCAGCAACGCGGCGACCGCCCCGGTGAGCTGGGCGATCAGGCCCGCGATGCCGGGCCCGACGACGTAACTCACGGTCTGCGTGGCCTGTAGTTTCGCGTTTCCCTCGGGCAGTTGCTCGGGCCGCAGCAGCACCGGCAGGTAGACCTGGTCGGCGGTCTCGAAGAAGACCCGTGCGGCGCCGGTGCCGAGCGCCACAAGCAGCAACTGCTCGACGGTGAGGTGGCCCAGGGCGGCGGTCACCGGCACGCTGAGGAACGCCAGGGCGCAGAGCAGGTCGCAGACCACCATCAGGGGCCGGCGTGGCAGCCGGTCCACCCACGCGCCGGCCGGGAGGCCGATCAGCAGCCAGGGCAGCCAGGCCGCGGCGGTGAGGACCGCCACCTCGAAGGTGCCGGCGTCGAGCACGGCGACCGCCACCAGGGGCAGCGCGACAGTGGTGACGTTGCTGCCGATGCTGCTGACCGTCTGCCCGGCCCAGAGCAGGCGGAAGTCGCGATGCCGCAGCAGCCCGCCGGCCGGTCGGAGCGGGCTCGGGTCGGTGCGGGTGGCCGCCGTCACGGCCGGGCCGGTACGCCGTGGACGAACACGAAGACGGGCTGGCGTTCGCGGCCGTCGTCGGGCAGCGGTCGGGCCGCCCAGCGATCCAGCAGGTCGATCATCTCGCGGCTCAGCTCGGCCAGTTCCTCGGGCGTGAGGTGCAGCCACTTGTCCGTCGAGAACGGCGCGTCGGCCCAGGCGGCCTGCGCCGACTCGTCGCTGGCGTGCCAGGCGCGCGCCAGGGAGACGTGCCGGTCCAGGTTGAGTGAGGTGGCGGCGTCGGCGACGGCCCGGGCCGCCGGGTCGGCGTCGAAGTCGGCGTTGGACCAGCGCACTCCCCGGGTGACGAGCTGCCACCACCGTTCGCGGCGGTCGCGGGCCAACTCGGGAGCCTCGGTGACGAGGTCGGCGGCGGCGAGCACCTTGAGGTGGTGGCTGACGTTCGCCGGCGCCTGGTCGGTGCGTTCGGCGAGCAGGCCGACGGTCGACGGGCCGTGCACCTTGAGCACGTCCATCAGTCGGCGGCGCAGCGGGTGGGCCATGGCGGCCAGCACTCGCGAGTCGGTGACCTGGCGTACGTCGGGTGTGTCCATGGCGCGAGCATCGCATCCGCAATGGCAGTTGCGCAACGACTATTGCCCAATCGTTCTTGCGGATAGTGGTGGGGAGGGGCGGCCCGGTGGGGACGAGCCGCCCCTCGCTCAGGCGACGAGCCGGCGGCCCAGTTCGTCGGCGACCTGCTTGGCGATGGAAGGCGGGATGGCCGCGGCGATCTTCTCCGGCGTCAGGCCGGCCAGCACGCCCGCGATGATCGCCGGTTCGTCGGTGAAGTCGCGCCCGGCCAGCGTGTTCAGCGCCGTCTGGATGGCGGTGATCTGCACGCCGAGGCTCTTGAGGTTCGGGTGGCCGGTCACCGGCGCTCCGGTGTCGTCCCGCCCCTCGGCCAGGCGCAGGTAGACCTGACCGATCGGGTTACGACCGTCGAGCACGGTCAGGTTCTTGTGGACGGTGGCCAGCCAGTTGTGTTCTTCGGGGGTCATGTCGTCGTCCTCCAGGAGTCCGATGGAGCTGAGGTAGCGGCGGAACAGTGGCCGCTGGTCACCGCCGGCCTTGATGGCGTCACGGAAGAAGCTGAAGTGGGTGTGCCAGCGGTGCGAGCTGTCGCCGCTGGTGCGCTTGCCGAGCCGGTCCCACCGCTTCACGGTCGTACCGTCGGGGCTGTAGATGATCTCGCGGATGTCCCGGGTGTCCGCCGCGTTCGCGGTGCACTGACCCACACACCAGAGCGAGAAGCTGGGCAGGGTGTGCGTACGTCCGCCGGAACGGACCTCGAAGCCGCCGACGTCGAGCGCCGCCGCGTCGAGGGTCAGACCGTTGCGGTCCCGCGACGACTCCACCACCGAGTAGTCGTTGGTCACCACCCGGTCCGATCCGCAGTGGTAGCCGCCCCGGTGGGCCGCGTCACCGACGATCCCGACCTCCGCTGGTTCCAGGTCGGCGTCGCGAACGGTGTTCGGGTCGACGTTGAGGTGCGTGAGAAGGAGACTTCGGACGGCAAACAGGTTCGCCGGAGCCCGGGTCATGGGGCCCCCTTCCGATTGACGGGGGCCGGACATGACGTCACACCGCGTACGCGGTGCTGGGCTTCAGGCGAGCCCGGCCTACTGGTGCACGGCGCCGGGCGTTGACCCAACCATAGCCCGCACAAAACATGAACGCCCAGCTCAGATGGGGTATCTTCGTTTCAGATGCTGCGCGGGGCAGTGTGGACGATCGGCAGCCACAGCGCCGAGGGATGCGCCGGATCGTGCAGAACCTGCCGCCAGCCGGCACGCAGCGTAACGGCCGTGCCGAGGGGCTCCCCACTGCCCGGGTTGCGCGCCCAGCGCGGGTGGGCGCCGCCAGCGACCTGGACGCGCAGTCGGTGCCCGGCCGCGAACCGGTACGCGGTCGGCCAGAGCGGCACCGGCACCCGCAGCGCCCCGGACCCGTCGAGGGCGAACCGGCCGGGTGCGACCCGGACCAGTCCGTCGCACACGTTGCGAGAGCGCCCTCGCCGGTCCACATCGCACAGCCGGACGTAGACGTCCAGGTACCCGAGCTCGCTGCGGACGTGGATCTCCGCGCGTACGCCGCCGATCACCTCTACCGGTTCGGTGAGCGGAGCGCTGGTGTACGTCAGGACGTCGGGCCGGGCCTCGACGTGCCGGTTGTCCACCGGGCCGGCCCGCTTGGCGACCAGCAGCGGGCCACCGAGCGACGGGGTGGGGTCGGCCGGGTCGTACCGGAACTCGTCCGGGGCCGAGGGGTTCGGCGGGCGGATCGCCAGCTCGCCTCCCGGGTGCAGGTGCCACGGGGTGTCGGTGGCCGGTGGTGGCCAGTCCGGCAGGTCCCGCCAGCCGCCGTCGGGACCGCCCACGTGCAGCCGGACCGGGGCCCCGCGGGACACCTCGGTGGGCCGCCGCTCGTCGGCCGCAGACCCGCCCAGGTGCTCGTCCAGCCAGGCCAGCCCCTCGCGCAACGCGGCCACGAAGAGACCGGGGCTGCCGTGCGTCCACGGGCCGATCACCAGCCGCGGCCGGGCGCCCGCGGCGCGCAGGGTGGCGTGGTCGTCGAGCTGGGCGGGCAGGAAGATGTCGTGCCAGCCGGTGACCATGACCACGGGTGCGCGCACGCGGGCCACCCGGTCGGCGAAGACCCGGCCCTTCCAGTACGCGGCGTCGGGATGGCGCAGCCACTCCTGAAAGAACGGGATGGTGACGCCGGTGGCGACCCGGTCCGCTCCGGCCAGCGGCAGGTGATCCAGTGCGGCAGCCAAGCGGGGCTGCCCACGCTTGAGTTCCCACTGCCGGGCCAGCCTCGACACGGTCTGGGCGTGCAGCAGCTCGGCCCAGGTCAGCACGGTGTCCAGGGCGAACGACTCCCCCGCGTACGTCGAGTCCCGGGTGGACGACGCGGTCACCACCGCGACCATCGCGCGCAGGTCCTCGCCGGCGTCGGCGGCCAGCGCCCACTGGGCGAAGCCCTGGTAGCTGACGCCGAACATGCCGAGCGCTCCGGACCACCAGGGCTGGCGGCGCAGCCAGTCCAGGGTGTCCACCCCGTCGTCGCGCTCGTGCACCAGTGGGGCGAACGTGCCACCGGAGCCGCCCGTGCCCCGGCAGGACTGGATCACCGCGTGTCGACCGCGCGCGGCGAGCAACCAGCCGAGCAGCCGCAACGGCCCGCCCCGCCCGTACGGGGTGCGGATCAGCACGGTCGGGGCGGACCGGTCGGCCGGGGCGTAGTGGTCGGTCCGCAGCACGACGCCGTCACGTACCCGGATCGGGATGTCGCGGGTGACCCGCACCGGGCCGGGGCGCACGGCGGGAAGCCGCAGCGCGGCAGCGGCGAGGCGGGCGACGAGCCGGCCCGGCACGCTCAGCCCGTCGTCCGGCGGGGCGGCTCGGGCCGGGCGGCGCGGACCGCGTCGCGGTGCGCCCGCAGCGACTCGCCCATCTCCGCCAGGAACCGGTGCACCACCTCCAGCTCGTCCTCGCCGAAGCGGTCCATCACCGTGTCGGTGCGGGCGCCCAGCGGCCGGAAGAACTCCATGGCCAGCGCGGCGCCCTGGTCGGCGTAGTGCAGCAGCACCTTGCGTCGGTCGACGGTGTCCCGGTCCCGGCGGATGTGCCCGGCCCGCTCCAGCCGGTCGATCAGGGCGGTGACCGACCCGGACGACAGGTTGAGCTGCTCGCCGAGGCGGCCGGGGGTGATCGGGTCACCGAACAGCTCGGCGTCCATGACCGCGATCAGCGCGTTCAGGTCGGTCGGGTTGAGGCCGTGCAGGTTGGCGAAGGCGTGGCCGACCTGCTGGGCGTCCACCGCGTACCGCCGGAGGTTGTTGGTGATCTCCGCGACCAGCTGATCGCGGCGCGTGTCGCGCCGCCGGTACATGCCGTGAGTCGCCACCTCGCGCCGCTTCTCCCCGTCGTCGGTCCCCGGGTTGCAGCATAGAACAGCCGCCGATAATCTCGTTTATCAAGATACTCGACTCTCGAAAGATCTAGGGGTCACCGATGTCTGTCTTCACCACTGTCGCGCGGGGCCGGCTGGCCGCCTGGCTCACCGTGGCCGCCGCGCTCGTCGTGGGCGCGGCCGTCTTCGGGATACCCCGACCGGACAACCCGGCGCCGGTCTCCGCCACCGGCCTGTCCGTGCAGTGGGAGTCGACCCAGGTGCAGCGCCTCCAGGACCAGCTGCCGTCCAGCGACGTCCAGCCGGCCATCGTGGTCGTCAGTCGGGGCGACGGTGCGGCGTTGAACGAGGCCGACCGGGCCGCCCTCGCCGCCCGCTCCGGCGACCTGGGTCGCTTCGCGGTGGGTGGTCGGGTCAGCCCTGCGCAGGTCTCCCCGGACGGCACCGTCGCGCTCGTCGCCGTGCCGCTGGACACCGCCGGCGGCCAGGAGGCGGTCACCGAGACCGTCACCCAGCTGCGCGACACGCTCGCGGACCTGCCCGACGGGCTGGCCGCCGAGGTCACCGGCGCCCCCGCCTTCACCGCGGATCTGTCGTCCGTCTTCGACGGCGCCGACGTCACCCTGCTCGCGGTGACCGCCGCCGTGGTCGCGTTGCTGCTGCTGATCACGTACCGCAGCCCGTTCCTGTGGATCGTTCCGCTGCTCGTGGTCGCGGCGACCGAGCAGCTCACCCTGCGCGCGGTGGACACGATCGTGCCGGCCGTCGGCATCAACCTCCAAGAGGGCCAGGTCACCGGCATCGCCAGCGTGCTGGTCTTCGGCGCCGCCACCGACTACGCCCTGCTGCTCATCGCCCGCTACCGGGAGGAGCTGCGGCGCGAGGAGAACCGCTTCGCGGCGATGCGCGCCGCCCTGCGGCGTACCGCGGAGCCCATCCTGGCCAGCGGCGGAACCGTGGTGCTCGGTGTGCTCACCCTGCTGCTCAGCGAGCAGGAGACGAACCGGGCACTGGCCGTGGCCTGCGCCACCGGTGTGGTCTTCGCCATGCTCTCGGCGCTGTTCGTGCTCCCCGCCGTGCTGGTGCTCTTCGGCCGCGGGCTGTTCTGGCCCTTCGTACCCCGCGTCGGCGGCCCGGTGCGCGAGGGCCGGCTCTGGGGTCGGCTCGGCAGTGCCGTGCAACGCCGTCCGGTGGTCGTCGCGGTGCTGGCCACCCTGCTGCTCGGCGGCCTGGCGCTCGGTGGGCTCGGGATCCGCACCGGCCTGTCCGAGACCGAGCAGTTCCGGGCCCAGCCCGAGGCGGTGACCGGCGCGCAGACCCTGGCCCGGGCGTTCCCCGCCGGCAGCACCCAACCGGTGGCCGTGCTCACCACCCCGGCGGCGGTGCGGGCGGTCACCGACGTCGCCGCCGCCGTTCCCGGCGTCGCCTCCGCGCGACCCGGCGACGCCGGCGAGGCCGTCGCCCAGGTCGACGTGGTGCTGGACGCCGAACCCGGCACGACCGCCTCGGACCGCACGATCGAGGCGCTGCGCGACGCGGTCGCCGCCGTTCCCGGCTCCGCTCCCCCGGCCGTCGCCGGCGCCGACGCGCCCGCCGGGGCGATCGTCGGTGGTTCGGTGGCCGCCACGTACGACTCCGAACAGGCCAACGACCGCGACCTGCGGTTGATCCTGCCGATCATCCTGCTGCTCGTCGGCGCGGTGCTCGTGCTGCTGCTGCGGGGTCTGCTGGCGCCGGTGCTGCTGGTGCTCACCGTGATCGCGTCGTTCTTCGCCAGCCTCGGTGCCGCGTGGCTGCTCTTCGACCACGTGCTCGATTTCCCGGCGCTCGACAGCGGCGTGCTGCTGCTGGCCTTCGTGTTCCTGGTCGCCCTCGGCGTGGACTACAACATCTTCCTGGTCACCCGTGCTCGGGAGGACGCCCGCAGCACGGGCACCCGCGCCGGGATGTTGTCCGCGTTGCGGGTCACCGGAGGTGTGATCACCAGCGCCGGAGTGCTGCTCGCCGCGGTGTTCGCCGTGCTCGGTGTGCTGCCGCTGATCACGCTCACGCAGATCGGCATCATCGTCTGCATCGGCGTCCTGCTGGACACGCTGCTGGTCCGCACGGTCCTGGTGCCGGCGCTGGCGTTCCTGCTCGGGGACCGTTTCTGGTGGCCAGGCCGCGTCGACGCCCACCCGGGCGTCGACGTCCCGACGACGCGTGAGCCGGTGGCCGCGCGGGACTGACCGCCCACGCGACGGGGGCGGGGCCGGGAACCACCCGACCCCGCCCCCGTCGACGTGTTCAGTACCCCAGGCAGACGCATTCGGTCATCAACGCCCGCACGTTGCGCACGTACGACGGATTGGGGATGGCGAGGGGCTCGCCCTCCTGCGCCACCGCCCCGTGCCCGTAGTTGTACGCGGAGATGACGGCGTTGAGCAGGCAGGAGTCGAGTTCGGCGGTGCACAGGTCCGCGTCGAGTCGGAAGTCGGACTCGAAGTACATGTCGCCGATGTACTTGGTCAGCCAGGCCAGGTAGTTGGCCCCCAGGTACGCGTTGTCCCGGTAGTCGGCGATGTCGTAGCTCTGCTCGAACCGCTGGTTCATCCAGGTGGCGGTGCCCGGCATCACCTGCATCAGCCCGACGCCACCGTCGCAGGCGTAGATGTTGGACTGCCAGCCGCTCTCCTGCCAGGCGGTCGCCTTGACCAGGTTGAGCGGGATCTTGAGCTCCGGTGCGGAGCCGGGCCAGTACGTGCGGCTGGCGGCATCGGTCAGCGCCGCCTTCACGTCGGCGCGGCTCGCCTGGGTGCCCTTGTAGCTGGGCTTGCAGGACGAGGGGGCGGGCTTCGGCGGCGCCGGCGGGACCTGCGTCTCGGTGGGCGGCTTGGCGACCGCGCGCGGCTTCGGGGCCGCCGTCGTACGGGTCGGCTTCTTCGAGGGCGTCGGGGAGGCCGACGCGCTGCGGCTCGGGGCGGCACCCATCGCCGCCACCGC
The DNA here is from genome assembly GCF_042872475.1 of Micromonospora sp. NPDC005252. NCBI lineage: Bacteria > Bacillati > Actinomycetota > Actinomycetes > Micromonosporales > Micromonosporaceae > Micromonospora > Micromonospora sp. NPDC005252. The sequence continues at coordinate 19,201 of NZ_JBIAKN010000017.1, forward strand.
GCTCGGCGAGGGGCTCGGCTCGCCAGCGGCCTCGTCGACCGGGGTCTCCTCCGTCGGCGCTTCGGTGACCGAGACGGGGGCGGCCTGGTCCTGCGGGCGTTTCCCCTTACCGGCGCAGCCGACCGCCCCGCCGGCGAGCAGGAGCCCGGCGAGCACGAGTGCGCCCACCCGACCGGTCCGTTCATGCATGGTGGTCCTCCCCCGTCTGACAGTCGCCGCAGATTAGCAAGGTTCGACCGGACGACGGGGCCCCTGCGGCGGCCGGGCCGGGTCGGCCGGCTGCGCCCGGTCGCCCACCGCCCGGTCCCTGGTGGCCCAGGCGACCATGAACACCACCGTCCACAGCACCCCGAGCAGCACCGCCGCGGCAGTGCCGCTCGCCGTGTCCAGGCCGAGGTAGAGCCGTGCAGCGCCGACCCCGAGCACGCCCGCGGCGGCGGTCGTCCACGCGGCCACCGCCACCGGCCAGTGGGCGCTGCGCGACACCAGCCACGCCAGGGTGCACAGGCTCGCCGGGACCACGGCGTTCTGGGTCGAGAACGGGACGGCCTCGTGCCCTCCCGGACCGCCACCGGGCGTCGGCGTCAACTCGGCCACCACGGCCAGCACCACAAGCGGCACGAACGCGCCCACGGTGCCGACCACACTGAGCAGATCCGCGCGCCAGGGGCGATTCCGCCACGCCAGCACCGCCGCCACCAGAGCCACCAACACGATCAGCACCCACCCGCGTACCAGCGACACCACGACCAGTGTGGCGTCGGCGGCGTCCGGGGTCCGGCGGGCGGTGAACCAGGCACCGATCGCCCCGTCCAGCGCCGCCAGCCCGCTGTTGCGCACCACGACGGCGAGCAGGCCGGCGATGGCCAGCCCGGCGGCGAAGAGCAGCAGCAGCCCGGCGGCCAGGTTGAGCAGCAGCGTCCAGGCCGGCCCGATCCGCATGGCCACCAGGAAGAACAGCACCCCGTAGCGGGCGCTGAGCCAGCGCACCGGCGGCAGCGCGGCGGCCCGGGACAGCAGCGCGCGTACCGGGTCGGGGTTGCGGCCGAGCCACCGCCCGGAGAGCACCACCCCCAGCAGCCCCGCCAGCAACGCCAGTGCGGCGCCGGTGGCCCGGCCGAGCAGCCGGGAGACCGTGTCGTACGACTCACCGGCGAGGTGGCCGAGCAGCACCGAGCAGCCGACCCAGGTGACGATGCCGGCCACGTTCCACGGCGCGAACCGCCGGTACGACATGCCGGCGGACCCGGCCAGCCGGGGCACCAGGGTGCGGGCGAAGGCCACCCAGCGCGCCGCGAACACGCCCCGGCCGCCCAGCCGGGCGAGCATCGCGTCGGCCCGGCGCCACCGCTCGGGCCCGACCCGGTGGCCCAGCCCGGCACGCAGCTTCGGGCCGAAGCGCCGCCCGGCGCGGAAGGCCAGCGCATCGCCCACGAACGCCGAGACGATCATCGCGAGCAACGCCGGTCCGAGCCGCAAGGTACCGTTGTAGGTGAGGAAGCCGACGAGCAGCAGGGTAGCCTCACCCGGCACCAGCAGGCCGAAGATCACCGCGGTCTCGCCCGCCACGATCAGCGCGGCGACCAGGTAGATCCACAGGGTGGGCAGACCTTGCACCCAGGTCAGCAGGTCGTGCACTCAGGCCCCCGGGACACGGGAGCCAGCATGCCAGCCGGTGCAACGACCGGGACAGCAGTTTCACCATAGATCAGGGGCACCTGGGGGTGACCCCGACGCAGCCTGCGCGCGCGCAGGCGGAAGGATAGAGGGTATGCAGCTTCGCACCGACCTCCGCAACGTCGCCATCATCGCTCACGTCGACCACGGCAAGACCACCCTGGTCGACGCCATGTTGCGGCAGGCCGGGGCGTACGGCGCCCGGGGCGAGAACACCGAACGGGTGATGGACTCGGGTGACCTGGAGCGGGAAAAGGGCATCACGATCCTGGCCAAGAACACCGGTGTGCGCTACCTGCCGGCGGACGGCTCCGACCCGGTCACCATCAACATCATCGACACCCCCGGCCACGCCGACTTCGGCGGCGAGGTCGAGCGCGGCCTCACCATGGTCGACGGCGTGGTGCTGCTGGTCGACGCCAGCGAGGGCCCGCTGCCGCAGACCCGCTTCGTGCTGCGTAAGGCGCTGCAGGCCCGGATGCCGATCATCCTGGTGATCAACAAGGTCGACCGCCCCGACGCCCGGATCAAGGAGGTCGTGGACGACACCTACGAGCTCTTCCTCGACCTGGACGCCGACGAGGAGCAGATCGACTTCCCGATCGTGTACGCCTGCGCCCGGGACGGCATCGCCTCGCTGACCCAGCCCGCCGACGGCTCGGTGCCCGACGACAGCACCTCCCTGGAGCCGCTGTTCCGCACCCTGCTGGACACCATCCCGGCCCCCGCGTACGAGGATGGCGCTCCGCTGCAGGCGCACGTCACCAACCTCGACGCCTCGCCGTTCCTCGGCCGGCTGGCGCTGTGCCGGGTCCGCCAGGGCACGATCAGCAAGGGCCAGACGGTGGCCTGGTGCCGCACCGACGGCAGCACCCAGCGGGTCCGCATCTCCGAGATGCTGATGACCGAGGGCCTGGAGCGCAAGCCGGCCGAGACGGCCGGTCCGGGCGACATCATCGCGGTCGCCGGCATCTCCGACATCATGATCGGCGAGACCCTCGCCGACGCGGAGAACCCGGTCGCGCTGCCGCTGATCACCGTCGACGAGCCGGCCATCTCGATGACGATCGGCACCAACACGTCACCGCTGGTGGGCCGGGTCAAGGGCTCCAAGGTCACCGCGCGGATGGTCAAGGACCGGCTCGACAAGGAGCTGGTCGGCAACGTGTCGCTGCGGGTGCTGCCCACCGAGCGGCCGGACGCCTGGGAGGTGCAGGGCCGTGGTGAGCTGGCGCTGGCCATCCTGGTCGAGCAGATGCGCCGGGAGAGCTACGAGCTGACCGTCGGCAAGCCGCAGGTCGTCACCAAGGAGATCGACGGCAGGACCTGCGAGCCGGTCGAGCGGTTGACCATCGACGCGCCCGAGGAGTACCTGGGCGCGATCACCCAGCTCCTCGCGACCCGTAAGGGCCGGATGGAGCAGCTGGTCAACCACGGCACCGGCTGGATCCGGATGGAGTGGCTGGTCCCGGCGCGCGGCCTGATCGGCTTCCGCACCGAGTTCCTCACCGACACCCGGGGCACCGGCATCCTGCACCACGTCTTCGAGTCGTACGAGCCGTGGTTCGGCGAGCTGCGCACCCGCAACAACGGTTCGCTGGTCGCCGACCGGGCCGGCGCGGTCACCGCCTTCGCGATGATCAACCTGCAGGAGCGCGGCCAGCTCTTCGTCGACCCGACCACCGAGGTGTACGAGGGCATGATCGTCGGGGAGAACTCGCGCTCCGACGACATGGACGTCAACATCACCAAGGAGAAGAAGCTCACCAACATGCGGGCCTCGACCTCCGACGAGACCGAGAAGCTGATCCCGCCGCGCAAGCTCTCGCTGGAGCAGGCGCTGGAGTTCTGCCGCGAGGACGAGTGCGTCGAGGTCACCCCGACCGCGGTGCGCATCCGCAAGGTGGTGCTCGACCAGCAGCAGCGCGGTCGGGCCGCCGCCCGCCGCAAGCACGCCGGCTGAGGACACCAGCACCCGGCACCGGGCGCGTCGGCCGCTTGCGGCCGGCGCGCCCGTCCGCTTTCCGGCGGGGGTACGCGGGCCCGCCCGCCCCGTGATCAGCTACGGTCACCGGCATGACCTGGGATGATCTCGACGCCCATCTGGACCGGGTGCCGGGCACCGTCTCGGCGTACGTCTGTCGACTCGACGCGCCCCCGACCTGGACCCGCCACGCCGACGCCGGCCACTACGCCGCCAGCACCATGAAGGTGGGGGTGCTGACCGCGCTGCACTGCGCCGCCGAGGCCGGCACGCTGGAGCTGGACGCCGACGTCCCGGTGGTCAACGAGTTCGACTCGGCTCAACCCGGCGCGCCCCGCTTCTCCTGCGCCCAGCACTACGACAACGACGACGCCGTGTGGGACCGGCTCGGCGGCACCGCGCCCCTGCGCTGGCTCGCCGAACGGATGATCGTGCGGTCCAGCAACCTGGCCACCAACCTGGTCATCGGGCACGTCGGGTTGCCCGCGGTGGCCGAGGTGTGGAGGCTCGCCGGCGCCCGCAACAGCGTCACCGGCCGGGGCATCGAGGACTTCGCCGCCCGCGAGGCCGGCATCACCAACACCGTCACCGCCGCCGACCTGGCCGCCCTGCTGGGCGCGCTGACCAGCGGCGCCACGACTCCCGGCCGCCTCGCCTCGCCGGCCGGCTGCGCCGCCATGCTGGACGTGCTGCTCGCCCAGGAGCACCGCGAGGACCTGGCCGCCGGCCTGCCCGAGGGCACCCGCGTCGCGCTCAAGAACGGCTGGGTGCGCGGCGTGCGCCACAGCGTCGGCGTGGTGCTGCCCGACGACGCCCCGCCGTACGTCATCGCCGTGTGCACCACCACCGACCTGGCCGACAGCGACGAGGGAGTCGTCGACGGCGCCTGCCGCCTGATCGCGCACGTCTCGGCGCAGGTCTGGGCCGCCCGCCACCGGCTCTGAGGCCGGCGCCCGCCGATCCGGCTAGGCTGCTGCCACCCCCACCTCGGAGCCGCTGATGCCTCGCAGCCGTACCCTGCTCGTCGTCTTCCTGGTCGTGACGGCGGCGAACCTGCTGGCCAACGCCGTCGACAGTCCAGTGGCCGAGCTGCTCACCAAGCCGCTGCTGATGCCGCTGCTGGCCGCGTACCTCTGGCGGGCGGCCACCGAACGCGGCGCCCGGCCGGACCGGCTGGTGCTCGCCGCGTTGGCCTGCTCCACGGCCGGCGACGTGGCGCTGCTGGCCTCCGGCACCGGCTGGTTCATGGCCGGCATGGTCTGCTTCCTCGCCGCCCACGTCTGCTACCTCGTGGCCTTCACCCGGCACGGCGCCGCGACGCGGCTGCGTCGTCCGCCGCTGGTCGCAATGCCGCTGGTGTACGCGGTGCTGACCGTCGCCGCGCTGGCCTGGATGTGGGCGGGGCTGACCGAGGCCGGGCTGGCCGTGCCGGTGGCCGGCTACGCCGTCGCGCTGGCGGCGATGGCCACCACCGCCGTGACCCAGGGCTGGCGGGTCGGTGTGGGCGCCGCGCTGTTCCTCGGCTCCGATCTGCTGATCGCCGCCGGGGTGGCCGACGTGGCCCAGCCGCCCGGCGCGCCGGTGCTCGTGATGGCGACGTACGCGGCCGGCCAGGCATTGATCGTCATCGGGCGGGTCGCCCGCGCCGACGTGCCGCCCGGCGTGGCGGTCACTCCAGCAGTTGCGCCCGCAGCGCCGTGAGGACCTCGTCGGTCAGCCCCAACCCGTCGCGCAGGTAGCCGTCGAACGAGCCGTGCACCCGGCGCACCTCCTGGTAGGCGGCGTCGAGGTACTCGGCGCGAACCTCCAGCACCGGCAGCACCGCGTCGACGTCCAGGCCGGGCTGCCGGCGTCGCATCGCCTCGATGATCACCGCGCGGAGGCTGCCGGTCAGCGCGTTGTTGCGCAGGTACTCGGCGCGGATCGCGGCCTCGTCCACACCGAGCGCGGTGAGCAGGATGACGGTGAGCCAGCCGGTGCGGTCCTTGCCGGCGGAGCAGTGGTAGAGCAGCGGCAGGTTCTCCGACCGGGCGGCCAGCCGCACCGCCGCGCCGAAGTTGCCCCGGGCCGACTCGCCGGTGACGAACCATCGGTAGATCTCGGCCATCGCTCCCGCCGTGCCCTGCCGGGCCAGCTCCGCGTACGCGTCGAGGTCGTGGCCGAGCAGCACCGCCGAGACGTACGTGAAGACCGGGTGCTCCGGGTCGTGCACCGGCAGATGCACGACCCGCGGCTCGCCCGCCAGCCGATCGGTCGGGGCGAGTGCGATCTCCGCGGCGGCGCGCAGGTCGAGCACGCAGGCCGGCCCCAGCTTCGCGAGCACCGGCAGATCCTCGTCGGTGAGCCGACCCAGCGCCGGAGTGCGGATCAGCCGTCCGGCGCGCACCTTCCGGCCGTCGACGCCGCGCAGCCCGCCCAGGTCACGGGCGTTCGGCGCGCCCACCAGCTCCCAGTCCCGCACGACCATCCGGTGTCCCCTCTCGCCGCGTGCCTGCATATAGGGTGCCCCACATGACGATCTCGGCGGTACGCACCCACCGGGTTTCTGCCCCCTTACACACCCCGTTCGTCACCGCGCTGCGAAGTACCACCACCGTGGACACCCTGATCGTCGAACTGGTCGATGCCGACGGTCGGTCCGGCTTCGGCGAGGCGCCGCAGGTGTGGCAGGTCACCGGAGCGTCGGTCGCCGGCGCGCAGGCGTGCGTACGCGAACTGCTCGGCCCGCTGCTCACCGGACGTGACCCGGACGACCTGGTGGCCCGCTGCGCCGAGGTGCAGCGCGCGGTGGTCGGCAACGAGGCGGCGAAGGCGGCCATGGACGTGGCCCTGCACGACCTGGCCGCGCAGCGGCTGGGCGTACCCCTGGTGCGGTTGCTCGGCGGCACCACCCTGCGGGTTCCGACGGACGTCACCCTCGCCGCGGGCGACGCGGTGGACCTGGCGGCGGCCGCGCGCCAGCGGCAGGCCGACGGCTTCGGCGTGCTGAAGCTCAAGGTCGGCACGGACGCGGCCGGCGACCTGGACCGGGTACGGGCGGTCCGCGCGGCGGTCGGCGCCGGGGTCCGGATCCGACTCGACGCCAACCAGGGCTGGACGCCACGCGAGGCGGTCCGGGTGATCCGTGGCATCGAGGACGCCGGGCTGGACGTGGAGCTCGTCGAGCAGCCGGTGGCCCGCTGGGACCTGGACGGGCTGGCGTGGGTCAGCGACCGGGTGTCCGTGCCGATCCTGGCCGACGAGGCGGTCTTCGGGGTCCGCGACCTGGTCGAGGTGATCCGTCGCCGGGCCGCCGACCTGGTCAACGTCAAGCTGGCCAAGTGCGGCGGCCTGCAACCGGCGCGCACCCTGCTCGAGCTGGCCACCGCGCACGGGCTCGGCACGGTGGTCGGGTCGATGATGGAGAGTCAGGTCGGCATCGGCGCGGCGGCGAGCCTGGTCGCCGCGTACGGCACCACGGCGGTCGCCGACCTGGACGCCGCCTGGTGGCTGGCCTGGTCGCCGGTCCAGGGGGGAATCCGCTACGAGGGGCCGACCGTGGTGCTGCCGGATGCGCCTGGCCTGGGCATCTCCGGCCTGGCTGAAGTAAAGATGCAGGCCCGCGGTTGATGACCGTTGGTTTCTTTCATAGGGTTCCCCTGAACAGCCGACACGAGCTGGGGGTTGACGTGGAGCTGCAACCGGGCCGCGAGGCCATCGTCCGGGTCGCCGTCGCGACGCTGTGGTCCTCCCCCGAGGCGGTCCGGCCGGTCGACGGTCCCGCGCTCACCGCCGGCGCCGACATCCCGACCTGGGTTCGCGGCATGGACACCGACCAGCAGGTCGGCGACTGCGTGCTGAGCCAGCTCCTGCTCGGCGAACGGGTGCTGATCGACGAGCTGCGCCCGGACGGCTGGGCACGGGTCGTCGCCGTCGAGCAGCCGGCCGCCAAGCTCGATCCCCGCGGCTACCCGGGCTGGCTCCCCGCCGATCAGCTGACCACCGTGGATCCCACCGTCAGCGGCGACCCGCTGGTCGTGGACGCCACAGTCACCGGGCTGCACGCCGCCCCGGGCGGGCCGGTGGCGCTGGCGGGCGTCGTCGTCGGCACGCGCCTCATCCCGGCCGGCCCGGCCCGCGACGGCTGGCGAGAAGTCCACGTCCCCGGCCAGGCCACGCCGCTCTGGCTGCCCGACGGGCAGCTCGTCCCGGTGCCGACTGAGCCGCCCACCGCCGCCGACGCGCTCGCGGTGGCCCAGCGGCTGTTGGACGTCGCCTACATCTGGGGCGGGCTCTCCGCGTACGGCATCGACTGCTCGGGCCTCGTCCACCTGGCCTGGCGCCGGTTCGGCGTGCTGCTGCCCCGCGACGCCGACGACCAGGCCGTCGCCACGACCCCGCTGCCCCTCGGCGCGGAACGCCCCGGCGACCTCTATTTCTTCGCCCGCCCCGGCCGCAAGATCCACCACATCGGCATCGTCACCGCCGTCGCCGACGACCCGACGGACCGGCGGATGCTGCACGCCTGCTACCGGCGGCGACGGGTGCTGGAGGAACAGCTACCGGCCGATCGGGCCGCCACCCTCGTCGGCGTCCACCGGGTCTGACCGGTCGGGCCCCTCTTCGGGCCCGACCGGCGGTGATTCAGCGCCGGACCCCGGCCAGCTCGCGGCGCCGGTCCCGGGCGGACTTGACCAGGCTGGCGATGGTGGCGATGCCCAGCGTGCCGAGGATGACCAGCAGGGACAGCCAGATCGGGATGTGCGGCGCCCACCCGACGTGCTCCCCGCCGTTGATGAACGGCAGGTTGTTGTCGGCCAGCGCCTCCAGCACGAGCTTGACGCCGATGAAGCCCAGCACGACGGCCAGCCCGTAGCTCAGGTAGATCAGCCGGTCGAGCAGGCCGCCGAGCAGGAAGTAGAGCTGCCGCAGGCCCATCAGCGCGAAGACGTTCGCGGTGAAGACCAGGTACGGCTCCTGCGTGATGCCGAAGATCGCCGGGATCGAGTCCAGCGCGAAGATCAGGTCGGTGGTGCCGATCGCGATCATCACGATGAGCATCGGCGTGAACAGCCGACGCCCGTTCTCGTGGGTCATCAGCTTCGCGTCGTCGTAGCCCTTGGAGATCGGCAGCGCCCGGCGGCTCCACCGGATCAGCAGGTTCTCCGAGAACTCGTCCTCGTCCGGCTCACCCTGGCGGGCCAGGTTGACCGCCGTGTAGATCAGGAACGCGCCGAAGATGTAGAAGACCCAGGAGAACTGCGAGATCAACGCCGCGCCGGCGGCGATGAAGCCGCCGCGCATCACCAGCGCCAGCACGATGCCGATGAGCAGCACCTTCTGCTGGTACTGCCGGGGCACCCCGAAGCGGGCCATGATGATGACGAAGACGAAGAGGTTGTCCACCGAGAGGCTGTACTCGGTGAGCCAGCCGGTGTAGAACTGCCCCGCCGGACTGGCCCCGGCGGTCAGCCAGACGCCGACGCCGAAGAGCAGAGCGAGGCCCACGTAGAAGGCGACCCAGAGGCTCGATTCGCGCACGCTCGGCTCGTGCGGGCGCCGACCGATGATCAACAGGTCGACGAGCAGCACCGCAGACAGTGCGACGAGGGTCCCCGCCCACACCAATCCGGACACGTCCAACGTTCATTCCTCCGGCAGACACGCGGCGTCGGGCACACCGTACGCCCCCGTGGGGGCTGGCGTGCCGCTGTCGCTCACTCTGGTGACTGTCGGAGGTCTCTTCCGCCCCCGACCCGCGAACGGGACGGCGACCGACGAAGCCGGGTCGAACGCCGAGGTGCCGGCGATCGTCCGTGCTGACGACTTCGTCGCGGGGGAATACTCCCCTCCTCGATGACCATTGTTGCCCACCACTCGCCGTGATCACACCCCGGGCACCGGGTGTGAACGCGCACCCGGGTCGCCGGGAATACCGGCACACCCCCTCCGGCGTCCTAGGAGGCTAGTGTGTGGACGCCGCTACACCCGCACGCCCCTGCGCTCCTGGCCCGTGGGAGGCTTTGCGGCATGGTGCTTGAAGTCGCGCTGATCGACGTACTGCCCGGACACGAGGACGCCTTCGTCGCCGCGTACGCCCAGGGTCACCCGGTGCTCGCCGGGACGCCCGGTTGCCGGTCGGTGCGGATGACCCGGGGCATCGAGTCCCCGACCCGGTTCGTGCTGCTTGTCGAGTGGGACTCGGTCGAGGCGCACGAGAAGAACTTCCGGGACACCGAACGGTTCGCCCAGTGGCGGGCGCTGATCGGGCCGCACTTCGCCGGGCCACCGTTGGTCGAGCACTTCCTCGACGTATCAGCCTGACGGAAGCTGTCGTACCCCGCGGTTATCGTGCCTTGCGCACGCGCCGGTCGCCGGCCCCGACGGGCTCGGGGGCGCCGGGTCCGGGGGCCGCGCGGGCGGCACCGCATCGGCCCTCACTCGCCGACGCGGCGGGCCAGCGCGGTGACCGTCTCCTCCGGTGACAGGGCGGCCGCCAGCAGCGCCTCCGTCATCCGCTCGTACCGGTCGACGTCGAGCACGGTCGCCAGCCGGACGTCGGTGGTCAACGCCTCCAGCATCACCGTCCGCGGATCCGCCGGGTCGGGGAAGGCATACCAGGAGTACGGGGTGAGCGGGTGCAGGCCGCTGCCGGCCGCCCCGCGGGGCAGGAGTCGCACCGTCACGTGGGCCAACCCGGTCACCGCCACCAGGTGCCGCAACTGCTCACGCCAGACCTCGACCGGCAGGTCAGCCGGGTCGCACACCGTCTCGGCGAGCACCGCCGTGTAGCGCGGCGGCTCGGCCCGGCGCAGCACCTCCTGCCGCAGCGCCCGGGCGCGCACCTCCGCCTCCACGTCGATTTCCGGCGCGAGCAGAACGCCGGCGGCGACCCGCGAGCGGGCGTACGCCGGCGTCTGCAGCAGCCCCGGCACGACCGCCGGCTGGTACTCGACGATGTCGGCCGCGCCCGCCTCCAACTCGGCGTAGATGCGCTGCCGCTCGCCCATCTCGCCGAGCGTCTTCCACCAGCCGCGGCTGGTGGCCGCATCCCGCGCGATCACGATCAGGGCGTCGCGGGCCGACGCCGGCACCTGGTAGATGTCGAGCAGGTCCAGCACGTCGGCGAGATCCGGACGGCTCTGCCCCAGCTCGATGCGGGACAGCTTCGACGTCGACGCCCAGCCCAGCCGGTCGCAGACCTGCTCCAGGGTCAGCGCCTCGCGCCGACGCAACTGGCGCAGCTCGGCGCCGAGCCGCGCGCGTCGAATGACAGGACTTGTTGGCAACGGCATCCCGGCCTCCCCATCGAGGGAGCGTACGCAGGACGATCACCCAGTGCAATACTTCGCTTGCGCACCGCAATCGAACGGTCGGCCGGCGGGCCGGGCGAGGACGCCCCACACCTGCCGTTCGGGCAGCCCGGCCCGCGCCGGCCGGGCCGCCCTCACTTCACGCCGGCGGCGTCCATGCCGCGTAGCTCCTTCTTCAGGTCGGCGACCTCGTCGCGGATCCGCGCCGCCAGCTCGAACTGCAGCTCGCGGGCGGCGGCCAGCATCTGGTCGTTGAGCTCCTGGATGAGCTGGGCGAGGTCGGCGCGAGCCATCCCCTCCCGGGACGGGGCGGTGGCGGTGGACCGACTGCGGCTGCGGGTCTCCTTGACCGGCGCCTTGCCCCGGGAGAGCTGACGCGCCGCGCCGCCGACCCGGGAGTTTTCGGTGTCCTCCGCCTCGCGGTAGATGTCGTCCAGAATGTCGTGGATCTTTTTGCGCAGCGGCTCCGGACTGATCCCGTGTGCCTCGTTGTGCGCGATCTGCTTGGCGCGACGTCTGTCGGTCTCGTCGATCGCCGCCGCCATCGACGGGGTGATCTTGTCGGCGTACATGTGCACCTGGCCCGAGACGTTCCGGGCCGCCCGCCCGATGGTCTGGATCAGCGACCGGCCGCTGCGCAGGAAGCCCTCCTTGTCGGCGTCGAGGATCGCGACGAGCGACACCTCGGGCAGGTCCAGACCCTCGCGGAGCAGGTTGATGCCGACCAACACGTCGTACTCGCCCTTACGCAGCTCGCGCAGCAGCTCCACCCGGCGCAGGGTGTCGACCTCGGAGTGCAGGTAGCGCACCCGGACGCCGTTTTCCAGGAGGTAGTCCGACAGGTCCTCGGCCATCTTCTTGGTCAGCGTGGTGACCAGCACCCGCTCGTCGCGGTCGGTCCGCAGCTTGATCTCGTGCATCAGGTCGTCGATCTGCCCCTTGGTCGGCTTGATCACGACCTGCGGGTCGACCAGCCCGGTGGGGCGGATGACCTGCTCGACGAACTCACCCTGGGCCTGTTCCAGCTCCCACGTGCCCGGGGTCGCCGACAGATAGACCATCTGGCCGACCCGCTCCAGGAACTCGTCGAAACGCAGCGGCCGGTTGTCGGCGGCGCTGGGCAGCCGGAACCCGTGGTCGATGAGCATCCGCTTGCGGGAGGCGTCACCCTCGTACATGCCGCCGATCTGCGGGATCGTCACGTGCGACTCGTCGACCACGGTGAGGAAGTCGTCCGGGAAGTAGTCGAGCAGGGCGTGCGGCGGGCTGCCGGGCAGCCGCCCGTCCATGTGCATCGAGTAGTTCTCGATGCCGGAGCAGAAGCCCACCTGCCGCATCATCTCGATGTCGTACGTGGTGCGCATCCGCAGCCGCTGCGCCTCCAGCAGCTTGCCCTGGCGCTCCAGCTCGGCCAGCCGCTCGGCCAGCTCCACCTCGATGTCGCGGATCGCCCGCTCCATCCGCTCCGGGCCGGCCGCGTAGTGCGTCGCCGGGAAGATCACCAGCTGGTCGACCTCACGGACCACGTCACCGGTCAACGGGTTGAGGTAGTAAAGCTTCTCCACCTCGTCGCCGAACAGCTCGATGCGGACCGCCAGCTCCTCGTACGCCGGGATGATCTCCAGCGTGTCGCCGCGGACCCGGAAGGTGCCCCGCTGGAAGGCCATGTCGTTGCGGGTGTACTGGATGTCGACCAGTCGGCGCAGCAGCTGGTCGCGGTCCAGATCCTGCCCGACCTCGACCCGGACCGCCCGGTTGAGGTATTCCTCCGGGGTGCCCAGACCGTAGATCGCCGAGACGGTCGCCACCACGATCACGTCGCGGCGGGTGAGCAGCGACATCGTCGCCGAGTGCCGCAGCCGCTCGACCTCCTCGTTGATCGAGGAGTCCTTCTCGATGTAGGTGTCGGTCTGCGGAATGTACGCCTCGGGCTGGTAGTAGTCGTAGTACGAGACGAAGTATTCGACCGCGTTGTGCGGCAGCAGCTCGCTGAACTCCTTGGCCAGCTGCGCGCAGAGCGTCTTGTTCGGGGCGAGCACCAGGGTGGGGCGCTGCAGCCGCTCGATCAGCCACGCGGTGGTGGCGCTCTTGCCGGTGCCGGTCGCGCCGAGGAGCACCGTGTTGCGGTCGCCGCGCCGCACCCGGCGCTCAAGGTCGTCGATGGCGGCCGGCTGGTCGCCGGCCGGCTGGAATTCACTGACGACCTGGAAGCGGCCGTCGAGCCGGGGAATGTCGAGCGCCATGACCTCAACGGTACGCCGCAGGTCCGACAGGTTCGGCCGTCGCGCATGGTGCGTGATCGGCTTCGATATTCCCATTGTGTGGCCCATGTCACCGGGGCTACCCTCTTCATGTAGGCCGCTCGCGGCGGCCGACCGGGCCGGAGGCCAGGCCGTCATCACGGCCGGCCGCCCCCGGCACAGCGGTCGCAGCACCCGGCTCGTCCGGCGTGCGCACCCGTGTGGTCGCGCTCGAGGCGCAGACCGGCCGCCGCGAGCGCCCCTGCCGCATCACCCCCTGCCGCGTCACCTCAGCTCGTCACCCCCAGCTCGTCACCCCGTGCCGTCCCGCCCGTTTCACATCCGTGGACACCTCTCCGGCCCCGGCGCGCGGCCCCTCCCCCAGCACCACCCGCGCTGGCAACGCAGTCCGCGCCGGCGGGCCGTCCTCCGACCCCGACGGGCACCCGCGCGAGACGGCCGCCCCCGACACCGGCAGCGCCCGACCCTCCCGAGCTGGCCGTCGTCGGCGTACGGTGCTGCTGCTGCTCGCCCTGACCGCTGTGACGTCCGCGACAGCGCTGGTGGCAGGGCTGCTGAGCTGGACTCCCGACCCACCCGCGCCGGCCCGACCGCTGACCGTCTCCGAGGCCGAGCGGCTGGCCGCCATGCGGGTCACCAACCTTCGGGACCTGCGCGCCGGCGTCCAGGTCACGGTCGGCGCCGGCGCCGCCCGTACCGAGCTGGTGGGGTGGGTGGACTGGTCGCGGCCCCTGCTCTACCTGGATGTGGGCGGGCCTGGGGCGGGGGCCGAGCGTGGCCTGCTGCAGAGCGCCGGGTCGGTGCTGGTCACCCGACCGGACCCGGCGGCCGTGCCCACCCCGGCCGCGCCGCCCCTGGTGCCACCGGCGGACCGCTGGCGCCTGCACCACCTGACGCCCGGCGCGGGCCTGGCACCGGTCCTCGACCTGCTCCTCGGCCTCGCCGCCGACCGGCCGGACCCGACCCCGGCGATGGACGGCGGCAACGCCCGCTGGGTCGCCCGGGACGTGATCGCGGCCGGGCCGGTCGACGTCCTGCAGGCGCCGTTTCCCGCCCCGACCCCGCCCACCCCCGGCAGCGCCGCAACGGGCGGCACGGCGGCGACCGGGCCGGACGGGTCGACCCGCTACTGGCTCGACCGGGACGGCCGACTGCACAAACTGGTGACCCGGTTGCCCGGCGTCGGGCCGGTCACGGTCCTCCTCAACCGGATCGACCGTCCCACGCTGCGCCCGGTCGACGCGCTCGGCGGCCGACCCGGGCTGCCGCGCGCGCTCACGGACGCGGAGCAGCGCCGGCTGGACCGGCTGGCCGCCCGGCTGCGCGGCCAGGGCGGTGCCACGCTGACGCTGACCGCGCCGGTGGGCACGGACACCAACCTGCGGGGTGCCGGCTGGTTGAGCTGGGCCGCCCGCACCGCGTACGTGGCGGTCGCCGACCTGGGCGTACCGGGCCGCCGGACCCTGCTGCACCGCGACGCCGCCGGCCTGTCCCGGACGGACGTGCCGGCCGAGACCGGTGGCGGTGGCACCGCCGAGGCCCCGGGCCGGCCGCCGTTTCCGGTCCCGGCCGGGTCGTGGCGGCCCACCCGGTCCCCCCGCGACGACCTCGATCTGCTGGTCGACGCCGCAGTGGCCGCCGCCGGACCGGTGACGCGGCGCGGCGCGGCCGTGCGGGTACGCGAGGACCTCGCCGCCGGACGGACCGTGGACGTCGTGGAACTTCGCACGGCCGACGCGCGCCTGCGCTACTGGATCGACCGCGACGGGTCGCTGCGCCGGGTGGAACTGCACACCGGCCCCGGCGCGTGGGCGCAGGTGGACCTCAGCCCCGCCGTGGTGCCCCGCCTCAGCCCGCCGCCGCGCGCCACAGCACCGAGCCGACCGCCCCGACCCGGAGCACGCTGACCACACGCACTCGGGTGTGGTGGCACGGCTCTCAGGGTCGCCAGCCGGTCCGCGCGGCCCACTGCTCGGCCCGCAGGTACTCCTCGTCGAACCAGGGATCGCGGGCCGTGCCGGAGCCACCGACGTGCGGCGCCGCGTCGACCAGATCCCGCTTGAACAGCAGGTACCTGCCCCGCTGATCCGGGTCGGCGCGGAGGTGGTCACGCATGAGCAGCGCATACCGCCAGCCGGGCGACTCGACCTCCCGCACGTGCAGGCGCACCGGGCGATCCGGGTCGGCGCTGCCGTGCAGCCGCTTCTCCCACCGACCTCGGCCGGCCGGGCCCGGATCGTCCCACCAGTGCCCCGGCACGCGGGGAAACCCCGCGTTCGCCAGCCGGTCGGCCAGCGGCCCGTCGGCGTCGGCGATGCTGGGCACGGCCACCTGCACGTCGATGACGTCGTCGGCGGCGAGCCCGGGCACCGCGGTCGCACCGATGTGGTCGATCCGCAGATCCGCCGGGGCCAGCGCGTGACGGATCCGGGCGGCCAGCCGCGCGTACTGCTCGGGCCAGCTCGGATCCGCATCCACCCCGTCGCCGCGGCTCGGCAGCGGCACGACCCGCCGCTGCCGCAGGTTGTGCTCGTAGGGTCGCAGCCGCTGCCGCCACAGCGAATCCACCGCGGCGTGCAGCGCCACCAGACTGCCGTCATTGGTCAACACCACGTCCGCCGCGGCACGCCGACGGGCGTCGTCGGCCTGCGCGGCAATCCGCCGCTCGGCCTCCGCGCGGTCCATCCCCCGGTCGCGCATCAGCCGCTCCAGCCGGGTCGGCACGGCCGTCTGCACCACGACCACCAGGTGGTACGTCGGCGCGAGCCCCACCTCCACCAGCAGCGGTACGTCGTTGACCACGATCGCGTCCGGTGCCGCCGCGGCGACCAGCTCGGCCGTACGCGCCCGCACCCGGGGATGGGTGATCGCCTCCAACCGGCGGCGGGCGGCCTCGTCGGAGAACACCACGGCGCCCAACGCGGCGCGATCCAGCGCGCCGTCGGCGCCCAGCACCTTCTCCGAGAAGGTGGCGACGATCTCCGCGAGGCCCTCCGTGCCCGGCGCGACGACCTCCCGGGCAATCTGGTCCGCGTCGACGAGCACCGCGCCCAACTCCACCAGCCGCGCGGCCACCGCGCTCTTGCCCGACCCGATTCCGCCGGTCAAACCCACCCTCAGCACCCGACCAGTCAACCGGATCACGAGCCTCCCCGCCAAGCCCACCCGCACCCGTCCCCAGCCCACGGCCCCCGTAGGCCGGTTTGGCCCGCAGGGCCCGCGCCAACGCCGCCCGCGCGCACCGTGTCATCGACGCGCGGCCCACGCGCCCCCGTGCCGCCCACGCGCTCCCGTGCTCCCCACACGGCCGTCCCGGCCGTGTGCCGGCCGCCCGCCGCCCGCAAGATCGCGCTCGATCCAGGAAGTAGTGGCATCCCGACCGCTCAGAGGCCCCTACATCCACGATCGAGCGCGATCTAGCCGCAAGGCCACTACAGCGCGGGGTGCCGGGCACGAGCGCGACGCGCGGGCGCGAGGCCCGGGCACGAGCGCGAAGCGCGAGCGCAGGCGCGGGCACGAGCACGAGGCGCAGGCGCAGGCGCAGGCGCAGGCACGAGCGCGGGCGCGGGCGGCCAGCGTTGAGCGGGGGCGGGTATGGCGAGGGCCCCGCCCCCGGCGATCGGAAAGATCGCGGGGACGGGGCCCGTCGTCGTTCAGCGGGTCACTTACCGCCGGCGAGCTTCTCCCGCAGAGCGGCGAGCGCCTCGTCGGTGGCCAGGGTGCCGGCCGGCTCCTCGGCCTGCCGGCTCGGGGCCGGGCTGGACGAGGAGGTGGTGCCGCCACCGGCAGCCGGAACGGCCGGAGTCGGGTTGGCAGCGGCCTCGGCGTCGGCGGCGCGAGAGGTCTGCACCTGCTTGGTGTGGGCCTCCCAACGCTGACGGGCCTCGGCGTACTGGTTCTCCCAGGTCTCGCGCTGCTTGTCGTACCCCTCGAGCCACTCGCCCGTCTCCGGGTCGAAGCCCTCCGGGTAGATGTAGTTGCCCTCGGCGTCGTACGTCGCGGCCATGCCGTAGAGGGTCGGGTCGAAGTGCTCCTCGCCCTCGACGAAGCCCTCGTTGGCCTGCTTGAGCGACAGCGAGATCCGGCGGCGCTCCAGGTCGATGTCGATGACCTTGACCATGACCTCGGAGCCAACCTGGACGACCTGCTCCGGGATCTCCACGTGGCGCTCGGCCAGCTCGGAGATGTGGACCAGGCCCTCGATGCCGTCGTCCACCCGGACGAACGCACCGAACGGCACCAGCTTGGTGACCTTACCCGGCACGATCTGCTGGATCGCGTGGGTGCGGGCGAACTGCCGCCACGGGTCCTCCTGCGTCGCCTTCAGCGACAGCGAGACGCGCTCGCGGTCCAGGTCGACGTCCAGAACCTCGACCTCGACCTCCTGGCCGACCTCGACGACCTCGGACGGGTGGTCGATGTGCTTCCAGGACAGCTCGGAGACGTGCACCAGACCGTCGACGCCGCCGAGGTCCACGAAGGCGCCGAAGTTGACGATCGAGGACACGACGCCCTTGCGGACCTGGCCCTTCTGCAGCTTGTTGAGGAACTCGGTGCGCACCTCGGACTGCGTCTGCTCCAGCCAGGCCCGGCGGGACAGGACCACGTTGTTGCGGTTCTTGTCCAGCTCGATGATCTTGGCCTCGAGCTCACGCCCGACGTACGGCTGCAGGTCGCGCACGCGCCGCATCTCGACCAGGGACGCGGGCAGGAAGCCGCGCAGCCCGATGTCCAGGATGAGGCCACCCTTGACTACCTCGATGACCGAGCCGCGGACGACACCGTCCTCGTCCTTGATCTTCTCGATCGTGCCCCAGGCCCGCTCGTACTGCGCCCGCTTCTTGGAGAGGATCAGACGACCCTCCTTGTCCTCCTTCTGGAGGACCAGGGCCTCGATGTGGTCACCAACCGTCACAACCTCGGCGGGGTCCACGTCGTGCTTGATCGACAACTCCCGAGAGGGGATGACACCCTCGGTCTTGTAGCCGATGTCGAGCAGGACCTCGTCCCGATCGACCTTGACGACGGTGCCTTCGACAATGTCGCCGTCGTTGAAGTACTTGATGGTCTCGTCGATCGCGGCGAGGAATGCCTCCTCGGAACCGAGATCGTCGTGGGTGACCCGGGTGGCGCTCGAGGGGGCCTCGATGCTGCTCGTCATGTGGGCGGTTGCTCCGGTCGGATGGGTTGTCACAGCAGGCTGGTGTCGCGGTGACCTGTTCGCGCCAGCGGATCCGTCGCCGGGCACACCGAACGATCACCTAGTGGGATCATGATGTGCTCCGTCGACCGCGCACCTGCTCCCTGCCGAGACACACGATCCGCGAGCGCATCGTCTAGCCTACCGTGCGCATTACCACAGCGTGCAAGCCCTCCCGACTCGTCGCCGCACCATGACCTGCGAAAGCCGAACAATCGCCCGGAAACGACCCCTCCTGTCTCGTACGTCACAGGGGCCCCAGGCGCCCCGCTGGGCGGGCCGGCCGGACGGGCCGCGCGCCACGCCTCATCGACGTGGTTTCCGGAAAATCAGCGCTTCCCACCGGCCCGGGCACCACGACTTCGCGGAAACCGAGTCGATCAGGCCGCGCCGCCGCCCCCATCGGGTTGACCGGGGCCTAGCGTGGGCGCGTGGATGACGACAGCCGGGTGACCCGGCGCCGGGTGGGTGACGCCGAGGCCCGGCGGGCCAACCGCGGCTGGTGGGACACCGACGCCGACGACTACCAGGCCGAGCACGGGGGGTTCCTCGGCGACGTGGACTTCGTCTGGTGTCCGGAGGGGCTGCGCGAGGCCGACGCCCGCCTGCTCGGCGACGTGTCGGGGCGGCGGGTGCTGGAGGTGGGTTGCGGCGCCGCGGCCGCCGCCCGCTGGCTCGCCACCCAGGGCGCGCGTCCGATCGCCTTCGACCTGTCCGCCGGCATGTTGCGGCACGCCGCGCAGGCCGCCGACCGCACCGGGGTACGCGTACCGCTGGTGCAGGCCGACGCGCTCGCCCTGCCGTTCGCCGACCGTTCGTTCGACCTGGCCTGCACGGCGTTCGGCGCGATCCCCTTCGTGGACGACTCGGCGACCCTGCTCGCCGAGGTGCACCGGGTGCTGCGCCCGGGCGGCCGGTGGGTGTTCTCCGTGACCCACCCGATGCGCTGGATCTTCCTCGACGATCCCGGCGAGGGCGGTCTGACGGCCGTGCACTCGTACTTCGACCGCTCCCCCTACGTCGAGCAGGACGAGACCGGCGTCGCCACCTACGTCGAGCAGCACCGCACCCTCGGCGACCGGATCCGCGAGCTGGTCGGCGCCGGGTTCCGGCTGCTGGACCTGGTCGAGCCGGAGTGGCCGGAGGGACACGAGGGGATCTGGGGGCAGTGGAGCCCGCTGCGCGGACGGCTCTTCCCCGGCACCGCCATCTTCGTCACCGAGAAGCCGCTCGATTGACCGCGTCGCACCCGTGGTCCGACCTGCATACCATCGATCGCCGGTAGGCTCGGCTGCATGAGCGCCGAGCCCATCCCGACATCACCTGCCCCCTGGTGTCCGGATCCGATGCGGCAGCAGCGTGCCGACTACACGCTGGAGGACCTGCTCGCCCTGCCGGACGACGCCCCCCGCGTCGAACTCGTCGACGGAGTTATCCAGGTGACCCCCTCCCCCACCCTGGGCCACCAGAACATCTCCAGCCTGTTGTGGCTCTGGCTGCACAGCCACGCACCGCAGCACCTCGGCGCCGCCCAAGCCATCGGTGTCAAGCTCAGCCACAACACGAGCCGACAGCCCGACGTGCTGTTGCACCGTGCCGGCGTGGCGTCCGTCCATTCCATCCTGCAACCGAAGGATGTGGTGCTCGCCGTCGAGGTCGTTTCGCCGGGCACGCGGCGGATCGACCGGTTCGCCAAGCCCGGGGAGTACGCCGCCGCCGGCATCGCGTTCTACTGGCGGATCGAGCAGGACCCGGTGCACGTGTACGCGTACCGGATCGGCGACCGGGTCGGGCCGGGCGGTGAGCGGCAGTACGAGCTGGTCGCCGACGGGCCTGACGTGATCGAGCTGACTGAGCCGTTCGACATCAAGCTGCCCATCGCCGAGATCACCCCGTAGCCGTTTCACCCCGACCGGGTCGGGTAGCCGAGGCGCATGGCCGAGCAGAGGTTCCACACGGGCGACCACGTCTCCTGGTCGGCCCACGGAAGCCGCGCGTACGGCGTGGTGCAGGAGGAGATCACCGACCGGATTCGGATCCGGGGGCGGGCCGTGAACGCGGCTCCCGACGACCCGCAGTACCGGGTCCGCAGTGACGGTACGGGCCGCGACGTGGCCCACCGACCGGAGGCGTTGCGCCATGAGCAGAGGTGACGACGGCCGGGACACCTACCGGGAGTTCACCGAGGCGGTGAACATGAAGCCCCGTGAGTTGTCGACCTGGCTGGAGACCGACGAGTCGAAGCAGGTCGGCTGGCACAAGGGTGGCCGCTCCGGCGGTGGCGAGTCCGTCGGCCACGACTCGGGTCGGAAGATCGTCGACTTGCTGCGTCGAAAGCGCGCCGACCTGTCCGAGGGCGACTACAAGCACATGCGCAAGGTGGTCGGCTACGTCCGCCGGCACATGGCCCAGCGCCCCTCTGGCGACGTCCGCGACACCAAGTGGCGCTGGTCCCTCATGAACTGGGGCCACGACCCCATGAAGTAACCCAGCGACCAAGGATCACTTTCAAGATCACATTAAGGGCGAGGCCGGCGACCCCGACCAGGGCGACCCGGTCGGGGTTCCGGGGCAGCCCGACCCGCGCAGGGATCAAGCCTGACCGCCCGGAGCGGGTCGGGCTGCCCCGGAACCCCCCACCGCAACCAACAACCAGATCAGTGATCAGCGCTGTTCCAGTCCCGGCCCTCGCCGACCGACACCTCCAGCGGCACCGACAGCGGGTACGCCCCACCCATCTCACGCCGCACCAGCGCCTCCAACGCCTCCCGCTCACCCGGGGCGACCTCGAAGACCAGCTCGTCGTGCACCTGTAGCAGCATCCGGGAGCGCAGGCCGGCGTCGGCGAGCGCGGTGTCGACGTGCAGCATCGCCACCTTGATGATGTCGGCGGCCGACCCCTGGATGGGGGCGTTGAGAGCCATCCGCTCGGCGATGTCGCGGCGCTGCCGGTTGTCGCTCACCAGGTCGGGCAGGTAGCGGCGGCGACCCAGAATGGTCGAGGTGTAGCCGTCCTGACGGGCCCGGGCGACGACCTGGTGCAGGTAGTCGCGCACTCCGCCGAAGCCGGCGAAGTAGTTCTCCATCAGGCCGCGCGCCTCTTCGGTGTTGATGTTGAGCTGCTGGGACAGGCCGAACGCGCTGAGCCCGTACGCCAGGCCGTAGTTCATCGCCTTGATCTTGCGCCGCTGGTCCGGAGTGACCTCGTCGACCGGCACGCCGAAGACCGACGAGGCGGTGGCGGCGTGGAAGTCGGCCCCGGAGTTGAACGCCTCGATCAGCGCGTCGTCCGAGGAAAGGTGCGCCATGATCCGCATTTCGATCTGGCTGTAGTCGGCGGTGAGCAGGCACTCGTACCCCTCACCCACCACGAAGGCCCGGCGGATGCGCCGGCCCTCCTCGGTGCGGATCGGGATGTTCTGCAGGTTGGGCTCGGTCGAGGAGAGGCGCCCGGTGGCCGCCACCGTCTGGTTGAAGGTGGTGTGGATCCGGCCGTCGTCGGAGACGGACTTGAGCAGGCCGTCCACCGTCGACTTGAGCTTGGCGACGTCGCGGTGGCGCAGCAAATGGGCCAGCACCGGGTGCGGCTGCTGCGCGTAGAGCCACTGCAGGGCGTCGGCGTCGGTCGTGTAGCCCGTCTTGATCTTCTTGGTCTTCGGCAGGCCCAGCTCGGTGAAGAGGATCTCCTGCAACTGCTTGGGCGAGCCGAGGTTGAACTCTCGGCCCACCGCCTCGTACGCGCCCTGCGCGGCGGTCTTGACCTCGCCGGCGAAGTGCGCCTCCAACTCGTGCAGGTAGTCGTTGTCGGCGGCGATGCCGGTGCGCTCCATGCCCGCGAGCACCCGCATCAGCGGCAGCTCCACCCCGGCCATCAGCCGCGCGGACTGCTCACCGTCGCGGGACAGCTCGGCGTCGATCGCGTCGGCGAGGTCGAGGGTGGCGCGGGCCTGGAGCATGAGGTTCTGCTCGGCCACGCCCTCGTCGCCCAGCCCGTCGAGGGTGAGCTGCCCGGTCTCGGGCACGTCCACCCGCAGCTCGCGGTGCAGGTAGCGCAGGGCCAGGTCGGTCAGGTCGTAGGACCGCTGGTCGGGACGGGCCAGGTACGCGGCGATCTGGGTGTCGCGGACGATGCCGGCCAGCTCCCAGCCGTGTGCGGCGCAGGCCAGCACCGCCGGCTTGCTGTCGTGCAGCACCTTGGGCCGCTGCGCGTCGGCCAGCCACGCGGCGAGGGCGCTCTCGTCGGAGGCGTCGAGCCCGGTCGGGTCCACCCAGGCGGCCGCGCCCCCGGCGCTGGCCAGCGCCAGACCGGTGATCGAGGCGGTGTGCCGGCGGTTGGGGCCGGTGTCGAGCTTGACCGCGAGCCCGACCGGGGTGCCGGTCGGGGCGTGCGTGCCCAGCCAGGCGGCGAGCCCACCCGGCTCGGTGAGCACCTCACCGGTCAGGTCGAAGCCCGACTCGGCCTCCGGCTCGACGGCCTCCAGATACTGGTAGAGGCGGTCGCGCAGGATGCGGAACTCCAGCGTGTCGAAGACCTGGTGCACGGCCTCCCGGTCCCAGCCGGCCCAGCGGGTGTCCTCCGGGCGCAGCGGCAGCTCCAGGTCGGAGACCAGGCGATTGATCTCGTAGTTGCGGATCACGTCGGCGAGCCGTTCCCGCAGGCTGTCGCCGGCCTTGCCCTTGATCTCGTCGGCGCGGGCGATCACGCCCTCCACGCCGCCGTACATGGTGATCCACTTGGCGGCGGTCTTCGGGCCGACGCCCGGCACGCCGGGGAGGTTGTCGCTGGTCTCGCCGACCAGGGCGGCGAGGTCGCGGTAGCGCTCGGGCCCGACGCCGTACTTCGCCTCGATCGCCGCCGGGTCCATCCGGGCCAGGTCGGAGACGCCCTTGCGGGGATAGAGCACGGTGACCTGGTCACCGACGAGCTGGAAGGCGTCCCGGTCGCCGGTGCTGATCAGCACCGTCATCCCCTGGTCGCGGGCCTGGCAGGCGAGCGTCGCGATGACGTCGTCGGCCTCGTAGCCCTCCATCTCGACCACCGGGATCTGCAGCGCCGCCAGGACCTCCTTCACGAGGCTGACCTGGCCCTTGAAGTCGGTCGGGGTCTCGCTGCGGCCGGCCTTGTACTCCGCGTACTTCTCGGTGCGGAAGGACCGGCGGGAGACGTCGAAGGCGACGACGATGTGGGTGGGCTGCTCGTCGCGCAGGACGTTGATCAGCATTGAGGTGAAGCCGTACACCGCGTTGGTCGGCTGACCCGTCGTGGTGGAGAAGTTTTCCACCGGCAGGGCGAAGAAGGCCCGGTATGCCAGGGAATGTCCGTCGACGAGGAGCAGGCGCGGCGTCGTAGCTGTCACGGCAGCGACTCTAGTCCGTCGCACCGACAACCCAGGGTGGCGGCACCGCGCCACGGGCGCGAAAACACAACCCACGGCACGCACGCCGACGGCCGGCCGCCCACGAGGGGACGACCGGCCGCCGGATGCGGTGGCTCAGGCCACGCCGAGGTACGCCTCCTTGACCGACGGGTCGTGCAGCAGGTCCTGACCGGACCCTTCCTTCACGATCTGACCGGTCTCCAGCACGTAGCCGCGGTGTGCCCGCGACAGCGCCTGCTGGGCGTTCTGCTCGACCAGCAGGATCGTCGTGCCCTGCTCGTTGATCTCGCTGATGATGTCGAAGATCTGCCGGATCACCAGCGGTGCCAGACCCATCGACGGCTCGTCGAGCAGCAGCAGCTTCGGACGGCTCATCAGCGCCCGACCGACCGCGAGCATCTGCTGCTCGCCGCCGGAGAGGGTGCCGCCGGCCTGCTTGCGCCGCTCGGCCAGCCGTGGGAAGAGGGTCAGCACCCGATCCAGGTCGGCGGCGATGCCGGCGGAGTCCCGCCGGGTGTACGCCCCCATGTCCAGGTTCTCCATGACCGTCATGCCGGGGAAGATCTGCCGCCCCTCCGGCGACTGACACAACCCCCGCACCACCCGCAGGTCGGCGCGGAGCTTGCTGATGTCCTCACCGTTGAACGTGATCTTCCCGGTGCTGAGCGACCTGGTCCCGGAGATGGCCCGCATCGTGGTGGTCTTGCCGGCGCCGTTCGCGCCGATCAGGGCCACCACCTCACCCTCGTTGACGGTGAGGCTGATCCCGTGCAACGCCTCGATCCGGCCGTACGCGACGGCGACGTTCTCGAGCTCAAGCAGCGTCATCGGCGGGCTCCCCCAGGTACGCGGCGATCACCTTCGGATCGCGGCTGACCTCCGCGGGCGCACCCTCGGCGATCTTGCGGCCGAACTCCAGCACCACGATCCGGTCGGTGACACCCATGACCAGCCGCATGTCGTGCTC
Source organism: Micromonospora sp. NPDC005252 (assembly GCF_042872475.1). Taxonomy (NCBI): domain Bacteria; kingdom Bacillati; phylum Actinomycetota; class Actinomycetes; order Micromonosporales; family Micromonosporaceae; genus Micromonospora; species Micromonospora sp. NPDC005252. Next base: position 43,960 of record NZ_JBIAKN010000017.1, read on the forward strand.
GATGAGCAGGACGGTCAGGCCCATGTCACGGATCTTGCGGATCAGGGTGAGGAGCTCCTCCTTCTCCGCCGGGTTGAAGCCGGCGGCCGGCTCGTCCAGGCAGATCAGCTTCGGCTCGGTGGCCAGCGCGCGGGCGATCTCCAACCGCCGCTGGTAGCCGTACGGCAGGTTGCGCGCCTCGTCGTTGGCCCGGTCGGCGATCCCGACGAAGCGCAGCAACTCGAGCGCCTTGGCCTCCGCCGCCCGCTCCTCCAGGATGTGCCGGGACAGGCCGAAGATCTTCGCGGCCTTCAGGCGCACCTGCTGCCAGGTCCGGACGATCCCGGACGCGGCGGTGACCTGCGGCAGTTCCTCCGGCTTGGGTCGCACCCGGTAGAGCCGGAACAGCGCCCCCGGCACACTGGTCTTGTGCCGGGAGTCCGTGCCGACCATGACGTTCTCCAGCGCCGTCATCTCCGGGAAGAGACGGATGTTCTGGAACGTCCGGGAGATGCCCAACTGGCTGATCTGGTGCGGCTTGCGGCCGGTCACCTTCTGGCCCCGGAACCGGACCGCGCCCGACGTCGGCTTGTAGACCCCGGTCATCACGTTGAAGCTGGTGGTCTTACCGGCGCCGTTCGGCCCGATGAGGCCGAGGATCTCGCCCTCGTAGATCTGGAAATTGATCTTGTCGAGGGCGACCACGCCGCCGAAGCGGAGCGTGACGTCGTCGACTTCGAGAAGCACCTGCCGAGGCCCCGGCTGGGTCGGGATCTTCGGCGTCACGGTGTCGGTCGTCTGGTCAGACATGAGCGGGCGCCTCCTCTGCCGCCGCCGCGCGGTCCTTGAGCTCGCGGGCCCGCCGCCGGCTGGGGATCAGGCCCTGCGGACGCAGGATCATCACCACGACCATGGCCAGGCCGAAGGCCAGCCACCGGTAGTCGGCGACCTCCCGGAACCGCTCCGGCAGGTAGGCGAGCAGCACCGCGCCGAGCGAGACCCCGATCATGTTCCCCGAGCCGCCGACCACGACCATGGCGACGAAGAGGATGGAGAGGTTCGCGTTGAACTGGGTCGGGTCGATGAACGCGTTACGGCTGGCGAAGAGGAACCCGGAGAGCCCGCCCAGGGCGGCGCCGATGGCGAACGCCCAGAGCTTGAACTTGAACGGGTAGACCCCCATCACCGCCGCGGCGTCCTCGTCCTCCCGGACGGCGAGCCAGGCTCGGCCGACCCGGCTGTGCTCGAGCCGGCGCACCGCGAAGACCATCAGCAGCACCACCGTGATTGCCAGCCAGTACCAGGGCTTCGCGTCGATCAGCCCGAAGATCTGGTTGTCGGCCGACGGCGGGCCCTCCGGCCCCGGGATCGCGGAGATGCCCTGGTTGCCGTTGGTGATGCTGGTGGCGTTGCGGGCCACGATCCGGATGATCTCACCGAAGCCGAGGGTCACGATGGCCAGGTAGTCGCCGCGCAGCCGCAGCGTCGGCCAGCCCAGCAGCACCCCGAAGATCATCGTCAGGACGATCGCGATGAACAGGCAGATCGCCCAGGTGACCGCCCAGGTCGGCGGCAGGTCGAACTTCTGCTGGATCCACTTCACCACCGGCGAGTTCACCGAACCGAACAGCGCCACACTGTAGGCCCCGACGGCGAAGAAGCCGATGTAACCCAGGTCCAGCAGACCGGCGAGGCCGACCACCACGTTCAGGCCGATCGCGACCAGCACGTAGATGGCGCAGATGAAGAGCACACCGGCCCAGTTGTTGCCGCCGGCGATCGAGTCGGTCCGCAGCCAGGTGAGGCCGGGGATACCGAGTAGCGGCAGGTAGTAGAGGAACGCCACGAAGGCCAGGAAGGCCGCGGCCCGCTGCCACTTCGGCAGCGCCCGGAACCGGTCGCCGACGCCGGTAAGCAGGCTGACCCGACGCCGGTCGGCGCCGCGAATGGAGTTCATCATGCGCGGGCCCTCCCCAGCGACTCACCCAACAGACCGGTGGGCCGGAACATCAGCACCGCGATCAGCACCACGAAGGCGATGACGTCCTCCCAGTTCGACGCGAAGAGGGTGGCTCCATAGACCTCGACGAGACCGAGGAAGAGGCCGCCCACCAGGGCACCGCGCAGGTTGCCGATACCGCCGAGAACGGCGGCGGTGAACGCCTTGAGGCCCAGCACGAAGCCGATGCTGTTCTGGGTGAAGCCGAAGCGCATGCTCCACAGCAGCGCGGCCGCGCCGGCCATCATCCCGCCGAGCACGAAGATCAGCATGATCACGCGCTCCTGGTTGACGCCCATCAGGGCCGCCGTCTCCGGGTTCTGGGCGACGGCGCGCACGCCCCGCCCGTACCGGGTGCGGTTGATGAACCAGTCCAGCGCGGCCATCATCACCACGGCCGACACGAACACGATCACCTGGATGTTGGTGATGTTCGTGCCGCCGATGGAGAACAGCGTCTCCTGCTTGATCATCGTCGGCATGCCGACGATCTGCCGCGGCCGGCCGAACAGGTCCGGGAACGTGCCGCCGACGGTGTCGGGCAGCAGCAGGCCGAAGACCTCGACCAGCACCAGGGAGAGGCCGATCGCGGTGATCAGGAAGATCAGCGGCGGGGCGTTCTTGCGGCGCAGCGGCCGGTAGGCGATCCGCTCGATCGCCAGGGCCGTGCCGCCCGACGCGACCGCCGCGGCCACCAGACCGAGTACGAGGAAGAGCACGGCCTGTCCGACCGGCGGGTTATTTTGCACACCGAAGGCGCTCCACACGCCCAGCACCGCGAAGGTGCCGACCATGAAGACCTCGGAGTGAGCGAAGTTGATCAGGCGAAGGACGCCGTAGACGAGGGTGTAGCCCAGGGCGATCAGGGCGTAGATCGCCCCCTTGGACAACCCGTCGACGGTGTGCTGGCCGAGGTGGCCGAAGAGTTCGTCGAAATTCACCGGGGTCTCCTTGAATCGAGTGCGGCCGGGGAGAAACCCCGGCCGCACCCCGTTTGCCGTGCCGTCAGCTGAGCTTGAGCTCCTGCAGCGCGGTGATCTCCTTGCCCTTGATTTGGTAGGCCCAGATGACGACCTTCGACGGGTCGACGTCGCCCTTGTCGTCGAACTTGATGTACTTCGACACGCCCTGCTTGTCGTAGGACTTCACGAAGGCCAGGATGTCGGCCCGGGTCTTCTTGCCGGCCTTGAACGCGTCGAGGTAGATCTGCGCGCCGTCGAAGCCCTCAGCGCCGTAGGAGCCCGGCGCGATGCCGTACTCCTTCTGGTAGTCGGCGGCGAAGGTGCCGCCGGCCTTGTCGGCCGGGAGGCACGGGCAGGTGATGATCGCGCCCTCGGCGCCGCCGGAGGCACCCGCCGGGAACGCCGGGTCGTACAGGCCGTCCGGGCCGACGAACTTGGCCTGGACACCGGCGGCGCGCATCTGCTTCACCAGCGGAGCGGCCTCACGGGTGTAACCGCCGTAGAAGACGAAGTCGGCCTGCTTCGCCTTGATCTTGGAGATGGTCGCGTCGAACTGCGACTGCTTCTCCTGGATCTTGTCGCTGCCAGCCAGCGCCGGGCCGAGGTTCTTGCCCAGCTCGGCGGTGATGCCCGCGCCGTAGGCGCTGCCGTCGTCGATCATGAAGACCTTGGCGGCGTTCTGCGCCTTCAGGTAGCTCGCCACCGCGCCGGCCTGCGTGCCGTCGTTGCCGACGACCCGGTAGAAGGACGTGTTGCCCTTCTGGGTCAGGTCCGTACGGGTCGCCGACGGGCTGATCATGGCCAGGCCAGCGGCCTGGTAGATCGGCATGGTGGCGTCCGACTCACCGGAGAAGTGGCCACCGATGACACCGAGGAACGACTTGTCACCCGCGATCTGGTTCGCGAACGGGGTCGCGACAGCCGGGTCACCCTGGGTGTCGAACGGCTGCATCTCGACCTTGCAGTTCGGGTTCGCCTCGTTGAACTGCTTCACGGCGAGCTTCGCGCCGTTGAGCGACGGGATCACCAGACCCGCGTTGTCACCGGTGAACGCGCCGAAGATCGCGATCTTGCCACCGCAGTCACCGGACGCGGTCCCACCGTCGCCGCCACCGGAATCCTGGCAACCAGCCGCGACCACCAGGGTCGCGGCGAGCGCAACAGTGCCCAGCGCCCGTACATAGCTTCGCCTCACGGCTTCCTGACCTCCTCCAGATGCGGACGCGGCTGACCCGTAGTGACGGCGACAGCACGCGGACCGCAGATCCACCCACCCCGCAGGGACGCCCCCTGCGTAACGGCTCGTGATGGCGGAGCGTACCGACACCGCATACCGTCCCGGAAGGCCTGAACGCGGGGTCTGCGAAACCGTTACGAAGACGCGGGCAATCCTGTCGATGCCCGTAACAGGTGAATCCGTCGATCGGTCCTTAAGCCCACGGTCGGTCTGAGCGCCCGCCCACCCACCCGGACCGACGGAGCCCACCGAAAAGACGATCTGACCTGCGCAAACAATCCGGACAGTCGGCCGCCCGGCCACGGGACCACCAGGCCCCACCCTCAGGCGCCCACCCCGCCCGCCCACCACAGCCCGGACCGCGAACCGTCGTCCACCGCCAGCCACCACCGCTCACCCACCGCGACCAGCGCCACGTCCCGGTCGGCACCCGCCGCCACATCGAGCGGCATCGCGGCCTCCCGCCACGATCCACCCCGATCGGTCGACACCCACACCGAGTAACGCGCACCGTCCGTCACCGCGGCGAACAGCCGATCACCGGAGGCCACCAGCGACGCCACCTGAGGCACCCCCGCCGCGGACCGCCGCCCGAACGTCCCCGCCGCCACCCAGCCCGCCGCCTCCTGACGCCACGCGCCGAACGTCGCACCCCGCAGCCCGACCGCCACCGGCACCCCACCGGCCAGCGCCACCCGCTGCAACTCCTCGTACTCCGCGCCACCCGGCAACACCGTGCGCTGCCACGACCGCCCGTCCGGCGACGACCACACCGCCGGGTCCCGGTCGATCCGGCCGGCCGGCAGCAGACCACCCACGGCCAGCCAACCCGACGACGTCGCCGCGGCGTCGAACGCCCAGGTCACCCCCGTGGTGTCACTCGCCAGCCCCGGCGCGCCCTCCACCAGCGCGAACTCCGCCGCCTCCGGTGACGACACCCACGAGGCCGCACCCGCCGAACGGTTCCCCACGATCAACCAGCCCGACGGACCCGCCGCCAGGCGGGACACGTTCACCGCCTTCGGTCCGCCGTACGTCTCGAAGGACGCCTGCACCTCGACGAGCGCGCCGTCGGCCACCTGCCGCCACGTGCTCACCCGCGGATAGCCGTGCGCCCCGCCGACCTTCGCGCCGATCACCGCCGCCCGGCCGTCGCGGCACGCCACCGACGACAGCACGTTCTGCTTGCCGTAGAACGAATCCGCCCGCACCGGCAGGACCGTCCACGCCGTACCGTCCACGCTGGTCCAGACCGCCGGGCGCGTGCCGCCAGCGGCGTCCGCGACGCCGCCGACCAGGAACCACCGGCCCGCGCACGCCGCCACGTCGCGTACCAACAGGCGGCCCGCGCCACCCGGCGGCGCCGGCAGCGTCAACGCCTGCCATGCCGGCCGCAGCGCGGGCGCGGCACCAGCGGACAGCCGCTCACCGGTCGACGCGGCCGGCCCGTCACAGCCGGCGAGCAGCAGCGCGAAGAGGCCGAACACCGCGATCACCCGTCGGACGGACACCCGTCGATGCTAACCACCACCCGCCGCCCGCGGTGACCCCGAGCAGAGCAGCCGCTCAGACGGTCGGCTGCTGCGCCACCTCGCCGCCGGCGGTCTCCGCGAGGATCCGCTCGGCGACCTCCTTCATGGTCATCCGGTGGTCCATCGCCGTGCGCTGGATCCACTTGAACGCCTGCGGCTCGGTCATCCCGTACGTCGTCATCAGCGCGCCCTTGGCGCGCTCGACCGTCTTGCGGATCTCCAGGCGGTCGGTCAGGCTCGCGACCTCCGCCTCCAGGGCCGCGACCTCCGAGTAGCGCGACAGCGCGATCTCCACCGCCGGGACCAGGTCACTCTTCTGGAAGGGCTTCACCAGGTACGCCATCGCGCCCGCCGCCCGCGCCCGCTCCACCAGGTCCCGCTGGCTGAACGCGGTCAGGATGATCACCGGGGCGATCCGGGCGCCGGCGATCCGCTCGGCGGCGGCCAGCCCATCCATGATCGGCATCTTGATGTCGAGGATGACGAGGTCGGGCTTCAGCTCCTCGGCGAGGCGCACGGCGGTCTCGCCGTCGCCGGCCTCCCCCACCACCTCGTAGCCCTCTTCGACAAGCATCTCGGCGAGGTCCAGCCGGATCAGCGCCTCGTCCTCGGCGATCAGTACGCGCCTGCGCTCGGCATCCGTCGGCATCTCAGCCACCAGCCCTACCCCCACCAGTTCGAACCCGACACCCGCCCAGCCGGGTGTCACCGCCCTCAGCGTAGTGGGTATCCTGTCAGGGCTGAATCAGGGAAGCGCCCTCGTAGCCCAACTGGCAGCAGGCAATGGTCTCAAACTCCATACAGTGTGGGTTCGAATCCCACCGAGGGCACAAATTAATGTCGTACGGATGTTCGAGCATGGTCCCGTGCATCCACCTGAGATCCGTGCTCGTGCACGCCAGTTCTTCCTCGCGGGCGGCACTGTCGCCGACACCGCTCGGGCTGTCGGTCTGCCATATCGCACGGTCTGGCACTGGTGCAACGACCGGCCGGAAGCGAAGTTCCAGGGCACCCAGCTCCGGTGTTTCCGCTGCCGTGAAGGTGTCGATAGTCCGACAGACCCCGCGGCCTACGCCTACCTGCTCGGTCTCTACCTGGGCGACGGCCACCTGGTGACGGCGGCGCGTGTTCCGGTGTTGCGCATCTACTGTTCCAATGCCTGGCCCGGGCTGATCGAGGCGTGCGATGTGGCCATGCGAGCCGTGTTGGCCTCGAAGGTGCAACGGGTCCAGAAGCAGGGTTGCGTGGGCGTGCAGAGTTACGGCCTCCACTGGCCCTGCCTGCTCCCGCAGCACGGTCCCGGCAAGAAGCACGAGCGACCGATCGTCCTCGCCGACTGGCAAAGGCCGATCATGGAGCAGCACCCCGGCGACTTCCTGAGAGGGCTGTTCCACTCCGACGGCTGCCGCATCGCCAACCGGGTGACCATGCGCGGCAGGGCGTACGTCTACCCGCGCTACATGTTTGTCAACGAGTCGACGGACATCATGGGGCTCTGCCAGTGGGGCCTCGACCTGCTCGGCATCGCCTGGCGGATGAACCGTCGCAACTCGCTGTCGGTGGCGCGGCGCGACGCGGTAGCCGCGCTCGACCGGCACGTCGGCCCCAAGTCCTGACCCCGCCAGGCCGCCCAACCCTGGTGATCATGAGGTTATTGCGCCGACACGCCGACATCGAAGGCGATAACTTCATGATCGACCGGTGGATGGGGCAGCGGCATCGCGTGCGTGGGAGCCTGTGCGGGGGTCGACGACAGAGGGCGGGTTCTGATGCGGGTGGTCATTTTCGGTGCGACCGGGATGGTCGGCCAGGGCGTGCTGCGGGAGTGTCTGCTCGCCGAGGACGTGCGGGAGGTGCTCACCGTCGGCCGGAGGCCGACCGGTCGGCAGGATCCGAAGCTGCGGGAGCTGACGGTCCCCGACGTGGGTGACCTGGAGACGGTACGCGCGGAGCTGACCGGCGTCGACGCCTGCTTCTACTGCCTGGGCGTCTCGTCGCTGGGTCTGGACGAGGCGGCGTACACCCGGATCAGCTACGACTATCCCCTCGCCGCGGCCCGGTTGCTGGCCGAGGTGAGCCCGCGGGTCACGTTCGTCTACGTCTCGGGCGTCGGCACCGACTCGACCGAACAGGGTCGGGTGATGTGGGCGCGGGTCAAGGGCCGTGCCGAGAACGCGATCATCGATCTGCTGCCCAACGGGTACGCGGCGCGACCGGGTTTCATCCAGCCGACGCACGGGGCGGTGTCGAAGACGCGGTGGTACCGGTTGGGGTACGCGGTCACCCGTCCGCTGTTCCCGGTGCTGCGGCGCCTCTTCCCCAACCAGGTCACCACGACGGACGGGATCGGTCGGGCGATGCTGCGCGTGGCCCGGGAGGGCGCGCCGACCCGGGTGTTGGGCAACCGCGAGCTGCGCTGATCAGGCGATCGTGTCGAGCGCCTGGGCGAGGTCGGCGCGCAGGTCGTCGGGGTCTTCCAGGCCGACGGAGAGGCGCAGCAGCGCGCCGTCGGGCTTCGCGTCGCCCTCGACGGGCCGGTGGGTGAGCGAGGCGGGGTGCTGGATGAGGGTGTCCACGCCGCCGAGGGACACGGCGTGGGTGATCAGTCGGCAGGCGGCGGCGACGGTGGCGGCGGCGGGCGCACCGCCGCGTACCTCGAAGGCCAGGAGGCTGCCGGGTCCGGACATCTGCCGGCCGACGAGCGCCGCCGGGTCGTACGCCGAGGGGTGGTGCACCCGGTGTACGGCCTGGTGGTCGGCGAGCCAGCCGGCGAGTTTCTCGGCGGTGGCCTGTTGGGCGCGGACCCGCAGCGGCAGGGTCTGCAGGCCGCGGTGCAGGAGGTAGCCGCCGAGGGGGTGCAGGATCGCGCCGGTGACGGCGCGGACCTGGCGCAGTCGGACGGCCCAGTCGGCGTCGCAGGCGACGACGCCGGCGAGGACGTCGCCGTGCCCGCCGATGCTCTTGGTGGCGCTGTGCAGGACGAGGGTGGCGCCGTGCCGGGCGGGTTGCTGGAGCACGGGGGTGGCGACGGTGTTGTCGACGAGCAGGGGTACGTCGCCGGCGGCGGTGGCGAGGGCGGCGATGTCGACGAGGTCGAGGGTGGGGTTGGCGGGCGTCTCGATGACGACCAGCGCGGTGTCGGGGCGGATGGCGGCGGCGACCTGGTCGGGGTGGGCCCAGGTGACGGTGGTGCCGAGCAGGCCGGTGGCGAGGACGTGGTCGGTGCCGCCGTAGAGGGGTCGGACGGCGACGATGTGGCGGTGGCCGTCGCGGGTGGCGGCGAGCAGGGTGGCGGTGAGGGCGGCCATGCCGCTGGCGAAGGCGACGGCCTGGGCGGTGCCCTCCAGTTCGGCGAGGGCCGTCTCGAAGCGGGCGACGGTGGGGTTCCAGAGCCGCTGGTAGACGGCGCTGCCGTCGGCGGGGAGGGTGCCGCCGGTGGCGAGTTGTTCGTAGGCGTTGCCGCCGTCGTCGACCGAGGGCAGTGGGTTGGTGGTGGAGAGGTCGATCGGTGGCACGTGCACGCCGAGCGTGCGCAGGTCGTCGCGGCCGGCGTGTACGGCCCGGGTGTCCACCGTCGTCATGGCGGTAGCGTCGAACATCCGGTGCCGAGAGGGCAATGGTTTGGTGAATAATTCTGAGATGAGGGCTGGCTTCGTCGGGATATTCGGTGGAGGATGCTCGGATGCCCCCTGAGCCGAACGAAGTGCGGCCGTATCCGGCCCTGGACGAGGTGGACCGCGCGATCCTCGCCGAGTTGGCGGCGGACGGCCGGTTGCCGAACAACGCGCTCGCCGAGCGGGTGGGAGTGGCGCCGTCGACGTGCCTGACACGGACGCGGGCGTTGCGCGAGCGCGGGGCGATCCGGGGTTTCCACGCGGAGGTGGATCCGGCCGCGCTGGGTCTGCCGTTGCAGGCGTTGGTGTCGGTGCGGTTGACCGCGCACGAGCGGGCGGCGGTGGACGCGTTCCGGGCCCGGTCGGTGCGCCTGCCCGGGGTGGTGTCGGTGTTCCACGTGGCCGGCGCGGAGGATTACGTGCTGCACGTGCGGGCGGCGTCGGGTGACGCGCTGCGGGACTTCGTGCTGGATCATCTCGCGGTCGACCCGGTGGTGCAGCACACGCAGACCAGCCTGATCTTCGAGCAGGCCCGCGGGGTGGGGTGAGCGGCAGCCGGAATGAATGGGCAGGCCAGGGAGTTGGCACTGCGTGTGATCACCGTACCGATGTCTGTTCTTGATCTTGCCCCGGTCGCTCGCGGGACGACCGCCGGAGCGGCCCTGCAGGCCACCACCGAGCTGGCCCGACGCACCGAGGAGCTGGGCTACCACCGGTTCTGGGTGGCCGAGCACCACAACATGCCGGCGATCGCCAGCTCCGCGCCGGCGGTCCTGCTGGCGCACCTGGCGGCGAACACGTCGACGATCCGCCTCGGCTCGGGCGGGGTGATGCTGCCCAACCACGCGCCGCTGGTGGTGGCCGAGCAGTTCGGCACCCTGGAGGCGCTGCACCCCGGTCGGATCGACCTGGGCATCGGGCGGGCCCCGGGCACCGACCAGGTGACCGCGCTGGCGTTGCGGCGCACCATGGAGGGCCTGTCGGCGGAGGGTTTCCCGCGTGAGCTGGCGGACCTGATGAACTACTTCAGCGGGGAGAAGCCGGGGCAGATCATCGCCACCCCGGGTCGGGGTGAGCAGCCGGCCGTCTGGCTGCTCGGCTCCAGCGGCTTCAGCGCCCAGCTGGCCGGCCTGCTGGGTCTGCCGTTCTCCTTCGCGCACCACTTCAGCTCGGCGAACACGCTGCCGGCGCTGGCGCTGTACCGGCAGAACTTCCGGCCGTCGCAGTGGCTGGACAAGCCGTACGCGATGGTGGCCGTCAACGCGGTCTGCGCCGAGACCGACGAGCGGGCCGAGTGGCTGGCCGGGCCGAGCGCGCTGTCGTTTCTGAAGCTGCGCTCCGGTCGACCGGAGCCGCTGTCGACGCCCGACGAGGCGGCGGCGTACCCGTACACCGAGATGGAGCGGGAGTTCGTGCTGCAGCGCCGTGACGGTCAGGCGCTGGGCTCGCCGGAGACGGTGCGCCGGCAGTTGACCGAGTTGCAGGAGCGCACCGGCGCGGACGAGCTGATGCTCACCACCCTGGTCTACGACGTCGCCGACCGGGTGCGGTCGTACGAGTTGATCGCCGAGCAGGTGGCGGGGGGCCTGCGCCGGGACGCGTGAAACACGATCTTCACGTCAGCGTCACCCCCGCGACCCGGACGGTGCCTAATGTTGGTGCCGGTGGTGGTACGGCATTCCCGGTCGGGACGGGTCGGGAATGCCGCGGTGTGGAGCACCGGGCCGGAGCTGTGCGGATTCCGCGGCTGCGGCCCGGTGCCTGCCACCCTAGGCGAACCCGATCAGGACCGCCAGGGTCAGATCAGCGTAGGTAGATGTTCGGGGTGGGTGGGCTGGCCATTCCGTCGCCGATGAAGAACCCCGGGTGTGGCGGCTGGTTGTAGGCGGTGTTCTGCCACGCGATCGCCACGCGGTACTGCGGATCGTGCATCAGGGTGTGGATCCGGGTGCTGGTCGGGGTGGGCGTGCTGTAGATGCGCAGCGCCCGGCTGTCGGTGGTTCGCCAGATCACCTCCTCGCGCCAGTCGCCGAGGATGTCGCCGGAGAGCGCCGGCGTGGACTTGGTGCCGTTGTTGGACGCCACCTCATCGCCGGTGAGCAGCCGGGTCTCGCCGCTGGTGCCGTACTTGTCGATCTTCGTGCCGTCCAGCAGCTCGCGGACCGGGTCGCCGTCCCACCAGGCGAGGAAGTTCGTCGACGACGGCTTGCGCCCGACGTTCTGCCCGCGCGTGCTGGCCAGGCCGGACACGGCCGCCGACCACGACTCCGCGCCGGGGCTGCCCGCCCAGATGTCCGCGGAGACACCCCGGCCGTTGTCGCCGGAAGCCGGCGTGGACCACAGGATCTGACCGGTACGGGCGTCCGCGAACCAGGAGCTGGGCTTGCTCGCGTCCTCGTCGACCTTGAACACCTCCAGGCCGGCGCGGCCCGGGTCGAGGTCCCCGACGTGCAGGGCGTCGCCGTGCCCGTTGCCCGTCGAGTAGAGCAACCGACCGTTGTCGTCGATCGTGGCGGCGCCGTAGACGATCTCCTGGCGGCCGTCGGCGTCGACGTCGGCCACGGAGAGCTGGTGGTTGCCCTGACCCGCGGCGGCGCCGTTGCCGGAGGCGTTCGAGTCGAACGTCCAGCGCTTGGTCAGCGTGCCGTTGCGGAAGTCCCACGCCGCGATGACCGCCCGGGTGTAGTAGCCCCGGGCCATGATCAGCGAGGGACGCTGCCCGTCCAGGTAGGCGGTGCCGGCGAGGAACCGGTCCACCCGGTTGCCGTACGAGTCGCCCCAGGACGACACGGTGCCGCGCGGCGGGTCGTAGTTCACGGTGGATGCGATCGCGCCGGTCTGACCGTTGAACATGGTCAGGTACTCCGGGCCGGAGAGCACGTAGCCGCTGGAGTTGCGGTAGTCCGCCGACGACGAACCGATGAGCTGACCGGTGCCGGAGCGGGTGCCGTCGGCGGTCTTCATGGCCACCTCGGCGCGGCCGTCACCGTCGTAGTCGTACACCTGGAACTGGGTGTAGTGGGCGCCGGCGCGGATGTTGCGGCCCAGGTCGATCCGCCACAACCGGGTGCCGGTCAGGGTGTACGCGTCGACGTAGACGTTGCCGGTGTAGCCGGACTGGGAGTTGTCCTTGGCGTTGGACGGATCCCACTTGAGCACGATCTCGTAGGTGCCGTCGCCGTTGAGGTCGCCGACGGAGGCGTCGTTGGCGCTGTAGGTGTAGCTCTCCCCGCTGGGGGTGGTCCCGCCGGCCGGCACCTGCAACGGCACGTCCAGGTAGCCGTTGGCGAACTGCAGGGCGGGCGCGGACGCCGCCTGCTCGGCGCCGCCCACCACGGCCCGCACGGTGTACGCCGACCCGGCCGCCGCGCCGCTGTCGAGGTAGCTGGTGGCGCCGGTGATCGGGGTGGCGTTGACCCTGGTCGAGCCCCGGTAGAGGTTGAACGCCACGCCGGAGGTCTCGGTGCCGAGCAGCCGCCAGGACACCAGGTTGCCGCTGCCGGAGCGGACGCTGATCAACCCTCGGTCCAGGTTCTCCATCTGCTTCGCCCCGGCTCCAGGCGTGGTGGGTGGCGGCGTCGTCGGCGGCGCAGTGGTCGGCGGCGGCGTCGTGGGCGGTGGCGTCGTGGGCGGTGGGGTGGTCGGTGGCGGGGTGGTCGGGCCGTCGGTGGCCGGCGCCCCGGTGCAGGTGACGCCGTTGAGCGCGAAGCTGGCCGGCACCGGGTTGCTGCTCGTCCACGAGGCGTTGAACCCGAACGAGGCGATGCCGTTGGTGGCGAGGGCGCCGTTGTAGTCGACGTTGCGCGCGGTCACCTGGGCGCCGGACTGGGTGACGGTGGCGTTCCACGCCTGGGTGACCTGCTGGCCGGCGGCGTACGACCAGGTGAGGGCCCAGCCGTTGACCTCCTCGCCGAGGTTGGTGATGGTGACGTTGGCGCCGAAGCCGCCCTGCCACTGGTTGGTGACCTGGTAGTCGACGCGACAGCCGACGGCGGCGGCCGAGGCGACGACCGTGCCGACGGCGCCGGCCACGACGGCGGTGGCCGTCGACGCGGCCAGCAGGATCAGCCGTTGTCTGGACGGGTGCATGAACTGCCTCCGGAGGATCCGGTGATGACCGCTGTGGTCCACCTGCCCTGCCCGGGAAGCACGGTGAACGGCCCGCCGCCGCAGCGACGAACGGCGATCTGGTCGGGGTGAAACGCCCTGGAACTCGCGGATCCGGCTCAGCCGCATCGTAAGGCAAGCGCTTTCCGCTCCGCAATATCGACGGATGTCACACCCCGCCGTGAACCGTGTGCTCTTGCCCCGCGGTGGGATGCCTGATCAACTCGTACGGGTGAGCGCCCCGCACATGGACCCGGACGAGTTCCGCCGCGCCGGCCACGCCGTCGTCGACTGGATCGCCGACTACTGGACGACGCTGCACCAGCGGCCGGTCGCCCCGGCCGACCCACCCGGGACGGTGGCCAAGGCCCTGCCGAGCGTGCCGCCCACCACCGGCGGCGAGCCGGTCGAGGCGGTCCTCGCCGATCTGGACGCGATCGTCCTACCGGGGCTGACCCACTGGCAGCACCCGAGCTTCTTCGGTTACTTCCCCGCGAACACCTCCGGCCCGAGTCTGCTCGGCGACCTGGTCAGTTCGGGCCTCGGCGTGCAGGGCATGCTGTGGGCCAGCAGCCCGGCCTGCACCGAGCTGGAGACGGTCATGATGGACTGGCTGGCCCAGCTGCTCGACCTGCCGCAACGCTTCCGGTCGACCGGCGCCGGTGGCGGCGTCATCCAGGACTCGGCCTCCTCGGCGACCCTGGTGGCCACCCTCGCCGCGCTGCACCGCGCCAGCGCGGGTCGCTGGCGCGTCACCGGAATCGACAGGCGCTATCGCGCGTACACCTCCGTGCACGGGCACTCCTCGATCGAGAAGGCCGCACGGATCGCCGGGTTGGGCGGCGACGGGATCCGGCCGATCGACGTGGACCCGGACACCCAGGCGCTGCGCCCCGACGCGTTGCGGGCCGCGATCGAGGCGGACCTGGCCGCCGGGGACGTACCCGCCATGGTGGTCGCCACCATCGGCACCACCTCCACCACCGCCGTCGATCCGCTGCCCGAGATCGGGGCGATCTGCGCCGAGTACGGGATCTGGCTGCACGTCGACGCGGCGTACGCGGGCGCCGCCGCCGTCTGCCCCGAGCTGCGCTGGTCGCACGCCGGCCTGGAGTACGCGGACTCCTACTGTTTCGACCCGCACAAGTGGCTGCTCACCGGCTTCGACTGCGACGCGTTCTGGGTGGCCGACCGCGCCGAACTGATCGAAGCGCTGACCGTGCTCCCGGAGTTCCTGCGCAACGCCGCCTCCGAATCCGGGGCGGTGATCGACTACCGGGACTGGCAGGTGCCCCTGGGTCGCCGCTTCCGGGCCCTGAAGCTGTGGTTCGTGCTGCGCTGGTACGGCGCCGAGGGGCTGCGGGCGCACATCCGCTCCGGCGTGGCACTGGCCGCCCGGTTCGCCGACCGAGTCCGCGAGGACGACCGGTTCGAGCTGGCCGCGGCGCACCCGTTCTCGCTGGTCTGCTTCCGGCTGCGCGCCGACGACGACACCAACGCCGAGCTGCTGGCCCGGGTCAACGGCACCGGGCGGGCACACCTGACCCACACCCGCGTGGCCGGCCGCTACACGCTGCGGCTGGCCGTCGGCGCACCGCAGACCACCGAGGCACACGTCGACGAGGCGTGGACGTTGCTCGCCGGCGCGGCCGACGACCTCCCCACCCGCTGACCCTCGCCCGCCGGTCAGCGCGGGCTGGGCGTACCCGTTGTGGCCAGATCCGCCGGCACCACGTCGGCGGCGGGAGCGACGGCCGGGGCGGCGGGAGCGACGGCGGGAGCGACGCTCGGGGCGGCGGGAGTGACGGTCGGGGCGGCGGCGACGGTGGCGCGGGCGCGGCGGGCGCGGCGCAGGGCCCGCACGGCGAAGATCAGCGCGGTCAGCCAAGCGGCGGCCAGCAGGGCGTACAGGGTGGGGCGGAGCGGGCCGTCCAGCTCGGCGGACCGGATCAGGGTGCGGGCGTTGGTCAGCACGATCACGCCACCGACCGCCGCGCCCAGCAGCTGGGCGGGCACGATGCGCACCAGCCAGGCGGCCAGCGGGGCGGCGATGAGCCCGCCGATCAGCAGGGCCACGACGGTGGGGAGAAGGAACCCCTCCGTGCCCAGGCCGATCAGGAAACCGACGCTAGCGGCGCCGGCCACGACGAACTCGGCGGTGTCGACCGAGCCGATCACCTTGCGGGGCTCCATCCGACCGGAGACCAGCAGCGCCGGGGTGGCGACCGGGCCCCACCCGCCACCGCCGGTCGCGTCGACGAAGCCGGCGACCAGGCCCAGGGGGCCGAGGAAGCGTCCGCGCAGCCGTCCGCCGACCCGGCCGGTACGCAGCGGTCGGGCGAAGCGCAGCAGCAGGTACGCGCCCAAAGTGAAGAGGATGGCGGCCATCCACGGCGCGGCTGACTCGGTGGAGATCGAGCTGAGCAGGGTGGCCCCGGCGAACGCGCCGATCGCGCCCGGCAGGGCGATGCGGGTCACCACCCGCCAGTCGACGTTGCCGAAGCGCCAGTGCGCGACCCCGGCCGCGAGCGTGGTGCCGATCTCGGCCAGGTGCACCGACGCCGATGCGGCAGCGGGAGCGACCCCGACGACCAGCAGCAACGTGGACGAGGTCAACCCGTACGCCATACCGAGCGAACCATCGATCAACTGCGCGACGAGCCCGACCAGAGCGAGGACCAGCAGCTTGCGCACGAGCGCCCCCTGACTTTTCGGTATCTCCTATCAACTTGGTCGACAATGCGGCACGAGGCTGCCCGGGTCAAGCCCTCGACCGGGGGGTGGGACGCCACCGCGAGGCGCGGCCGGGCCGGACCGCGACGCGCCGTACCCCGGCAATGCGACGCATTCCCGCAGACCAACCGCCCGGACGCGCCCCCGCGGGGCGTCGCGACCGCGCACGCTCCTCCACCACGGCAAGATCTTGGACAGTTTCCGTTCGGCGCGGACGGAAACTGTCCAAGATCTCGCGGAAGCCGCGCCGCGGCGTCGCAGCGGGTATCAGGCCGGGCATCGGCCGGCGCTCAGATCCAGGCGCGCGCGCCGGCGACCAGCTCGGTGACGCGGGCCGGCAACGCGCCGGCTGCCAACTCAGATCCAGGCGCGCGCGCCGGCGACCAGCTCGGTGACGCGGGGCGGGCAGGGTGCCCGCTGCCAACTCAGATCCAGGCGCGCGGGTCGGCGACCAGCTCGGTGACGCGGGCCGGCAACGTGCCGGCGGCCACGTCGGCGACGCTGACCAGTTCGAGGATCTCCCGCTCGCTGGCGCGCAGCGCGATCCAGACCTCCTGCAGGGCACGGGCCGGGCCGTGGTAGCCGAGCTGTTCGGGGCGCTGCCCCCGGACGTGCGCGAGCGGCCCGTCGATCACCCGGATCACCTCCGCG
This sequence comes from Micromonospora sp. NPDC005252, assembly GCF_042872475.1. Taxonomy (NCBI): domain Bacteria; kingdom Bacillati; phylum Actinomycetota; class Actinomycetes; order Micromonosporales; family Micromonosporaceae; genus Micromonospora; species Micromonospora sp. NPDC005252. The sequence continues at coordinate 60,774 of NZ_JBIAKN010000017.1, forward strand.
AGAGAGATCTCCTCGGCCGGGCGGGCCAACCAGTAGCCGCCCTCCGGGCCGCGCTGGGCGTGCACGATGCCACCCCGGCGCAGTTGCAGCAGGATGCTCTCCAGGAACTTCGGCGGGATCTCCTGCGCACGCGCGATCTGGTCGGCGGTGACCGGCCGGCCCCGCCCGGGGCCACTGGCCGTCGCGGCGAGCTCGGCGGCCGCGCGGAGGGCGTAGTCGACCCGGGCGGAGAGACGCATGCCGGCAAGGTTAGCCCGCAGGTCATCCGGCCGGGTCGGCGACCCTCGGCCGATCGGTCACGCATCGACGATTAGCCAATAACGTCGGACGCCGTGATCCACTACCCGGTGGGGCCCGGAATGCTGATTCGGCGCGTCCTTATGCTGGGCGGGCGGTATTACTGCCGGACCGGTTACGGGGGCTCGGCAGGACATTGATAAACACCCGGCTCCACCCGGGGGGAAGGCAACACGATGACCGATGTCGCCACACGCACCTGGGATGGCATGACCATCCCGATCGCCGGCACCTATCGCCTCGATCAGGCGCACAAGCGGATCGGTTTCCTGTCCCGCCACATGATGGTGAGCCCGGTCCGCGGCGAGTTCGCCGAGGCGAGCGCGGAGATCTTCCTGGCGGAGGATCCGCTGCGCTCCAGCGTGACCGCCACCATCGCGGCGGCGAGCATCTCCACCGGGAGCGTCGACCGGGACACCCACCTGAAAAGCGCCGACTTCCTCGACGTGGAGCGTTATCCCACGCTCGAATATCGAAGCACGGGCATTAACTGGCAGAGCGACGAGGACCCGATTTTCCACTGGGCCCGCCTGCGAAACCACCGATTCGGCGGACGAGGCAGAAGTCACAATCCCCCGCCGCAGTCCGAGCCCAATCGATTTGTGCTCACCGGCGAGTTGACGGTAAAGGGGATCACTCGCGCGGTGGACCTTCAGGTGAATTTCGGCGGCGCCCGTCGTGATCCGTACGGGCAGAACATCTTCGGATTCAGCGCGACCGCCGAGATCAACCGGGAGGACTACGGCCTGCTCTGGAATGTCGCGCTGGAGAGCGGCGGCGTTCTGGTCGGGAAGACCGTGCAGATCGAAATCGCCGGCGAGGCCATCCACGCGGCGTGACCGGGCCGACGGCCCGAGGGGGGCCGACGGCCCGAGGGCCGGCGGCCCGAGGGCCGGCGGATCAGGCGCCGACGCGGCGCAGCAGACCCTCCTGCACGGCGCTGGCGATCTGCCGGCCGTCGGTGGTGAACATCCGGCCGGTGGCCAGCCCTCGCGCGCCGGACGCCGACGGGCTCCAGCAGTCGTAGAGGAACCACTCGTCGGCGCGGAACGGCCGGTGGAACCACAGCGCGTGGTCCAGGCTCGCGCCGACCACACCGCCCGGCCCCCACACCTCACCGTGCACGGAGAGCACCGAGTCGAGCAGGGTGAGATCCGAGGCGTACGTGAGCGCGCACGCGTGCAGCAGCGGGTCGTCGGGCAGCTTGCCGTCGATGCGCATCCAGACCCGCTGGTGCGGGTCGGCCGGCCGGTCGCCGGGGCGGACCCAGCCGGGCTCCCCCACGTAGCGCACGTCGATCGGGCGGGGGATCTGCCCCCAGATGCCCAGACGCTCGGGGTAGCGGGAGAGCCGGTCGGACATCGTCGGCACGTCCTGCGGGGCAGGCACGTCCAGCGGCGCGGGGGCCTGGTGGTCCAACCCCTCCTCGGCCCGCTGGAACGACGCCGACATGAAGAAGATCGGCTTGTCGTGCTGGAGGGCGACCGCCCGGCGTACCGAGAAGGACCGGCCGTCGCGGATGTTCTCCACCTGGTACTCGATCGGCTCGACCGGGTCGCCGGGGCGGACGAAGTAGCCGTGCAGCGAGTGCACGAACCGCTCCGGGTCCACCGTGCGGCCGGCGGCGACCAGCGCCTGACCGGCAACCTGGCCGCCGTACACCCGTTGTGGGCCGACCGGGGGGCTCATCCCCCGGAAGGTCATCTCCCCGGTCGGGTCGAGGTCCAGCACTTCCAGCAGCTGGTCGACCGCTGCCTGGCCGACCGCGACCCGATCGTCGCTCACTGCAGCGCCCGCGCCGACGCCGCGTCGACAAGCGAGCCGAGCTGGTGGACGCGCAGAGTGTTGGTCGAGCCGGGGGTGCCGGGCGGGCTGCCCGCCACGATCACCACGTAGTCACCCGGGTTGGCCCGGTCGAGGCCGAGCAGCGCCTGGTCGACCTGGCGGAACATGTCGTCGGTGTGCTGCACGAACGGCATGAGGAAGGTCTCCACGCCCCAGGTCAGGGCGAGCTGGTCACGCACCTCGGGGACCGGGGTGAACGCCAGCAGCGGCAGGTCGCAGTGCAGGCGGGAGAGCCGCCGGACGGTGTCGCCGGTCTGCGAGAAGGCGACCAGCGCCTTGGCGTTGATGGCCCGGGCGATCGACGAGGCGGCCACGGTGAGCGCGCCGCCGTGGGTACGCGGGTCGTGCTGCAACCGCGGCACGCCGATCGAGCCGGCCTCGGTGGTCGTCACGATCTTGGCCATGGTGCTGACGGTGAGCACCGGATACTTGCCGACGCTGGTCTCGCCGGAGAGCATCACCGCGTCCGCGCCGTCGAGCACCGCGTTGGCCACGTCGGAGGCCTCCGCCCGGGTGGGGCGGGAATTCTCGATCATGGAGTCGAGCATCTGGGTGGCCACGATGACCGGCTTGGCGTTCTCCCGGCACAGCTGCACGGCCCGCTTCTGCACCAGCGGGACCTCGTCCAGCGGCATCTCCACGCCGAGGTCGCCACGGGCGACCATGACGCCGTCGAAGGCCAGCACGATGGCCTCCAGGTGATCCACGGCCTCCGGCTTCTCGACCTTGGCCAGCACCGGCCGGAACACGCCCTCCTCGGCCATGATGTTGTGGACGAGCTTGATGTCCTCGGCCGAGCGCACGAAGGACAGCGCGACCAGGTCGACGCCGAGCCCCAGGGAGAAGCGCAGGTCCTCGGCGTCCTTGTCCGACATGGCGGGCACGCTGACCGCCACGTTGGGCAGCGACACGCCCTTGTTGTTGGAGACCGGGCCGCCCTCGGTGACCAGGCAGCGGATGTCGTTGCCGGTGACGTCGGTGACCTCCACGGCAACCCGACCGTCGTCGATCAGCAGGCGGTCACCGGGCTTCACCTCCTGCGGCAGCTTGCGGTAGGTGCAGGAGACCCGCTCCTTGCTGCCGAGGATGTCGTCACCGGTGATCACGACGGAGTCGCCGGTGCGCCACTCGTGCGGGCCGTCGGCGAACCGGCCCAGCCGGATCTTGGGCCCCTGCAGGTCGGCGAGGACGGCTACCGGCTTGCCGGACGCCTCGGACGCCTCCCGGACCAGTCGGTAGACCGCCTCGTGGTCGGCGTGGCTGCCGTGGCTGAAGTTGAGCCTCGCCACGTTCATACCGGCCTCGACGAGGCCCCGGATGCGCTCCGGGGACGAGGTGGCGGGACCAAGAGTGCAGACGATCTTCGCGCGGCGTGTCACGCCCATCAGGCTAGTCTCTCCTTCAGGTCGGACTCGGGGCCGACCCCTTGCAGGCAGCGGAACAGGTGTCCAACAACGCGCGGTGCGCGTCGGACCGGCGGGCGGAGCCGCACCGGGAACGTTGTGGCGACGGGCAACGGCGACCGCGCGCCGGGAATCGTACGCCTGTCGCGGCGGGCGGTGTCGGGGCGCTCCCGGCGCACGCTCACTCCGGGTGCTCCGACGGGGGCAGCGTGGGCACGGCGGTGAGCAGGTCACGAGGGTCGTAGTGCCGCTTGGCCCGGCGCAGACGCGACCAGTTCGCGCCGTACGCCAGCCGGACCCGTTCGGTCTCGGTCGGGGCGAGCAGGTTCGGATAGCCCCCGGGCAGGGCGAGCGGGGCGAGCGCCGCCGACGTCTGCTCGGCCCACGCGAGGTGCGGTGCGGCCTCCCCGCCGGGCGCCCACACCGCGATGATCTCGGTCAGCAGGTGCTCGGCGCGCAGACCGAACGCCGTGTCGCCGAGCCGGACCCGGGTGGCCGCGCCGTGGAAGTGGTGCAGGGCCAGCGCGGAGAACGGCGAAGTGACCTGCCGGGCGGCGTCGACCAGCGCGTCCACCGCGCCGTCGGCGAGCGGTGGCAGCCAGCGGGTACGCAGCAGGTAGTGGTTTCCGTCGACCATCCCGCCGTCGAACATCCGCAACGCGTCCGCGTACGGCAGCGGGTCGACCTGGTCGACCAACGGGGTGCCCAGCGCCCGCAGCCGGTCCAGCCACGGGCGGCCGGCGTCCAGGTCCGGGCCGCTGTAGAAGGGGCACACGAAGACCACCGGTTCGCCGGCCGGGCCGGGCAGGAACCCGGCCATGACGGTCAACTCGTCCGGGGCGTCGGCGAGCAGCGCCGCGTAGCCGCGCAGCACGGCCGGCGCCTCGGCCAGCGCGAACATGATCATGCCAGCGAGCACGGCGGGCAGCGGGTGCGCCCGGTACCGCAGCTCGGTGACCACGCCGACGTTGCCACCGCCGCCGCGCAGCGCCCAGTACAACTCCGCGTCGTGGCGTGGGTCGGCGGTGACCCGACGACCGTCGGCGAGGACGACCTCCGCGCCGAGCAGGTTGTCCAGGGCCAGGCCGAACCGCCCGCAGAGCGGGCCGTACCCGCCGGCCAGGGTCAGCCCGGCCATGCCCACGTCGCGGACCACACCCGTGGGCACCACCAGGTCGTACGGGGCGGCGGCGGCGAGCAGGTCGGCGGCGCTGGCACCGCCGGCCACCGTCACCGTGCCCCGGTCCGGATCGACCCGGACGGTACGCAGGCCGGTCAGGTCGAGAACCAGGCCACCGTCGCGCAATGCCCGGCCGGCCCAGTCGTGCCCGCCGGAGCGGACCGACACCGGCAGGTGACACCGGGCGGCGACACGGATCGCCGCGGCCACCTCGTCGGCGTCCAGGCAGTGGGCGACCAGGGCGGGCGTACGGTCGACGGCGGCGTTCCACAGGCGGGTGGCGGTGTCGAACCCGGGTTCGCCCGGCTCGTGGACGCGGTCACCGAGCAGGGCACGCAGCCGCGCGGCGGCGGACGCGACATCGGGGGTGGCGGCGGAGCTCATGGCGTCTCCTCGACCGGGCCCGGCCGATGACGCCGGGTGCGCCCCGACCGCGATCCTCGGTGCGCGCGACCGTAGCACCGGCGGACGCCGCAACGCCGTCACCATCACGACACCTGTCGCTGGACCGACCGTCAGCTCTGGGCCTTGACCAGCGGAAACTCCAACGAGCCGGCCGGGCAGAGGAAGGTCAACACGTCCACCCGGTAGAGGCCGGCCTGCACCGCGGGGTCGGCCTCCAGCACGCTGCGCACGTCGTCGACGCTGCCGGTGCGGGCCAGCCCGAAGCCGATCGGCGGCTCCGGCGTACGGGCCGGGCCGTCCACCGAGCCCGCGACCAGGATGATTCCGCTGCGCTGCAACGCCTGCATGTGCTCGGTGTGCTCGGCCTGCAACCGCTGCACGGTCTCCGGGGGCAGGGCCCGTCCGGCCGCGCCGGGATAGATCACGATGCACTCGTACGTGTCGAGCGCGAAGTCGACCTGCGGCACTCCCGCCATGGTGCTCCCTCCGCCGTCGCGCCGGCACGCACCGGCCCGGCCGCCCGAGCCGGCGTCACCGGCACGCGCCCAGCGTCGCACGCCGACGACGGCGGTACCGGTCGCTCCGCGCAACTGCCCCCCGGTCAGTCCACGGGTCGACGGTGCCACGGCCACGGTCGGTGGTGGCGTGGCCGGGCGGCAGTCCGCCGCCCCGCCTGCCGGAATCCCCGGCCGGCGGCGACCCGGCACGTCGGTCGGCGCGGGTGCCGACACCGACTACGGTGGACGGTCCGGGTGTCGGTGGTGGGAGGTCGGGATGCGCGACGACGAGCCGGTGTCGAGCCCACTGTCGTACGCCGAGGTGACCGACGAGGCGTACGCCACGCAGGCCGCGGCGGGCTTCCGGCCGCAGGAATTCGAGTTCGCGGTGGTGCTCAGTGGGCGGTGCCCCCGGTGCGGCCACCCGAGCACCACGACGCTCGTCGACGAGGTGTACCGCAAGGACGCCGGGGCCCCGGATCCCGGTTACCGGACGCTGCTGTGCGAGTGCGAGGCCGAGCACCCGGGGCGTCCCGCCGGGATGCGCGGCTGTGGGGCGTACTGGACGCTGTGGCTGGAGGTCGAGGCGTGATCCGGCTTCGCCCGGGGCCGCCCGCGACCGTCGCCGACCTGCACCGCGCGCAGCAGCTGGCCGGCCTGCTGCGCGGCGAGCTGGAGCGCGTCCGCGCGGCGGCGGTGGCCTGGCGCAACGGGCTGGGTGGCCTGCTGGTGGCGCTGGTCGGGTTCAGCCTGATCCGGGGTCGCACCGACGTGACCACGCTCGCGGCGGGCTGGGGCGCGCTGGTCGGGGTCCTGCTGCTCGCCGCGCTGGCCGCGGGCGTGGCCGGGGCGCTCGCGCTGCTCCGCGCGGCGCACGGCCGGTTGACGGTGACCCCGGTGGCGGCTCTGCCGCCGGCCCCGCTCGGCGACCACCTGGAGGCCCTGGCGGCGGTCCGGTCCCTGCGGACCGGAGTGGGGCTGGTGCTGCTCTGCACCGCGTTGCTGGTCGCGGCCGTCGGCGTGACCTGGTACGCCCCCGCCCGCCCCGCCTCCCCGGCCGTCAGCTCCCCGGCCATCAGCTCCCCGGCGTCGACTCGCTAGCGCGCGGTCTGCCCAGCGCCCCGGGCCTGGCGGTCCGGCGGCGGATGGGTCGGCGGGCAGCGCTTCGGCGGTCAGCGGCACGGCATCCGCAGTCGCCACCCTGCCCGCGTGTCGCCCCGAGCCCGCCCGTCGAGCGCGGCGTGCGCCTGCGCGGACGCCATCGAGCAGGTCGGGCGGCCGTCAGGGGCCGAGGTGGGCGTAGCCGGCCCAGGTGTCCGGGTGATCCGGCAGGTCATCGCGGAGGTGGCGGACCGCCGCGTGCAGGGCCACGGCCGCGCGGTCCGGCGCGATCCCTCCGGGCACTGACAATCCGTCGTAGAGGTCCTTGCAGAGCCGCACGGTCAGCGTGTCCGAGATGGACCACAGCGCGCCGATGACGTGCCGGAAGCCGACCAGTTGAAAGGCCGTACCGAGCGTGAGCGCCTCGTCGGGCAGGGCCGCCCCGCCGCGTACCGTCTCGCAGGCCGAGAGCACCGCCAGCGCCGCCGGGTTGCCGGCCGGCCGCCACAGGTCCCGGACGTGCAGCGCGCCGCCGGCCAGCTCCAGACGACCCCAGGCCGGGGCGCGCAGGTCCTGCGTGCCGTGACAGGACAGGTGGGCGACCGGCTGGTCGGGCAGGGCGGCGAGCACGGCCGCCGGGGTGGCCACCGAGCCGAGCAGTGAGCGGACCCGCGGCACGTGCTGACGGACGATCTTCTCCTCCCGCGCGACGCCGGGCAGGTCGGCGAGGCCGGGCGTCCGGGGCATGCCGACGAACACCGCCGAGTCGACCGGTTCGGGCCGGGCCGGGACGCCCCGGCGCGCGTGCGCCAGCGCCCGCAGCGACGCCGTGTACGACGGGACCACCCGGTCCAGCACCCCGTCGCCACCCTCGATCGGACCGGCCGCGTGCAGCGGCAGCAGGGTGAGCACCCCGGTGGGACACCACCACAACCGAGGCCACTCCCCCACCGACCCGCCCACGCCGGACCACGGCACGGCGGGCGGTTCGGCGTCCGCCGACGGCGGGGTGGACGGTTCGGCGTCCGCCGACGGCGGGGTGGACGGTTCGGCGTCCGCCGACGGCGGGGCGGGGAGAGGCCGGTCGAGTACGGGTGCGGCGACGACCCGCCACAGCCAGTCCAGTGTCTGGGCGACCTCGGCGCGGGCCGCCGATCGACGACGCTGCACCTGCGGCTGCGGGACGTCCGGCGCCGCCGGCCCGGTGAGCACCGCGATCGCGGCCAGGAAGCTCGCCGTCCGGACGACCAGCTCGTCCAGGGTCAGCTCCGGCAGCGGCACCACGCTGACCCGGCCCTTGGCGACGACCAGCGCGTCGCAGCGCCGGGCAGCCACGTTGACCAGCACCACCGGACCGTCGGCGGCGGCCCGGGCCAGCTCGTCGAAGGGCGGTGGACGGAGGAAGTCGGCGAAGCCGGGCCGGTCGCGGATCTCGGTCAGCAGCTGGCGACGGCGGGTGGCGAGGTCGTACCGCTGCTCCGGGGTCGGTCCGGCGGTCGCTGTCAGCCCAGCCGCCGATGCCACCCCGGCCGGCGCGGGGAAGTCGTCGAGGGCGTCCTGGAGTTCGGCGAGGCGGGCGGCCAGCCGGGGGGCCTGCGCGCGCAGCGCGGCCAGGTCGGCGCCCGCGTCGTGGGCGCGGGTGAGCAGGACCCCGCGGCCGTACTCCAGCAGCTCGACCGCGCGCTCCGGGTTGTCGAGGGCGACGGCGACCGCCGCGGCGTCGCTGGCCAGCCCGGGGAAACGCCCGAGCAGGCGGGTCTGGTCGTCGGGGTCCATGCCGTGCCAGGCCACCAGATCGATCAGCTCGATCGCGGTGGCGTACCCGTCGAGCGCGGCCGGAAGGTCGCCGGCCTGGGCGACGTGCGCCGCGTACCTGCTGGCAGCCACCGCCCGCAACAGCGACGGGGCGGACTCGACGTCGGCGGCGGCGCGCAGCGCGGCCGCCGCCTCGGCGAGCGCGGCGGAGCCGCCCACACCGGCGGTCGCCGTCGCGGCGGAGCCGGGGTCGGAGGTGGCGGCGTCGGCCACCGCCTCCAGGGCGGTGGCGAGATTGCTCAGACACATGGTGCGCGCCGGGTGCTCGGGGGTCAGCTCGTCGACCGCTGCACGGTACGCGGCCAGCATCGCGGTGGCGGTGGCATCGGCGTGACCGGCGCGGTAGCGCAGCAGCAGGGCGTTGGCGAGGTTGGTGAGGATCCGGTAGCGGTCCGCGCCGAGCGACTGTCGCTCGCTCAGTCGCCGGAGCAGTCGAATCGCCGTGTCGAGCGCCGGCAGGTCGCCGTGCAGGCGGTGCCGCAGCAGGTGGGCCAGCGCGTGGGTGCCGAGCGTCTGGGCGTACTCGCTGGGGGTGGCCTCCTGTTCGGCCAGCTGGGCGGCCTCGCGCAGGGCGGCCACCGCGGCGTCGGAGTCCCGGGCGACGCCGGCCGCGACCTGGTCGGCGGGCTCGCCGCCGGCGGGCAGCGCGCCGTCGAGGAAGAGTTCGACCCGGCGGTTCAGGGCGGCCCCGTAGTTGGTCAGCGCCGGCAACCGGTCCGGGTGCCCGGGTGGCGTCGTGTCGATCACCTGCGCCAGCACCTGGATCGCCTCGGTCAGGGTCGCCAGGTCCTGGGTCGAGGCGAACAGCGCCTGCAGCACCAGGCCCAGGTTCGAGCGGTACCGGGGCAGGGACGCGGCGTCCGGCCCGGCGGCGGCCACGGCCGAGCGCAGCGCAACCGCGGCCGGCTCCAGCAGCGCCGGCTCTCCGGCCAGGTCGGAGAGTTCGCGCAGGGTGTTGCCGAGGTTGTTGAGCACGTGGTGACGCAGCGGGTCGGTGCGGGGAAGCAGGCTTTCCGCCTCGGTCAGCCCGTCCCGTGCGGCGCGCAGCGCGCTCACCCCGCCGAGGTCGGCGTGGCCGAGCGCGAGCGCGTAGCCGAGGTCGGCGAGCCGACGCGCTCGTTGACCGGGGTCCCGGGCGGCGGCCACGCCGGCGCGCAGCACCCGTACCGCCTCGGTGACGTCGTCGGCCCGCTGCCGCAACTCGTACCGTTTCGCCAGCAGACCGGCCATGGCGTGGCGCAGCTCCTCGCGATCCGTCCCGCCGGGTGTCGCTCCGGAACCGGCCGCGGCCCGGTACGCGTCGATCGCCGCGTCGAGGTCGACCGGATCGGCGGCGGCCTGGTGCCGGTCCGCGAGCAGGGTGGCGAGCCCGACCTGCGCGGTGCCGGCCAGCTCCGGGTCGAGCCCGCCGAACCCGGTCAGCGCCGACCGGTACGCCTCGATCGCGGAGTCCCGGTCGGCGGGCGTCCGGTCGCGCAGGAACCGCTCGGCGAGCGCCGCGCCGTGCAGCGCGGCGACCCGGGGATCGGCACTGCCCCGAGCCCCGGCGAAGGCGTCGATCGCCTCGTCGAGGTCACCCGGGCGCCGGTGCAGCCGCCACCGGTCGCGCAGCCGCTGGCCGAGGTTCATCCGCGCCATCGTGCGCACCGGCGTGCCCGTCGCGGCGGCCCGGACCGCGTCGCGCAGCACCGTGATCGACTCGTCCAGCGCGGCCGGGTCGCGGTCGACCTCGTACGTGTCGCCCAGGACGTTGCCGAGGTTGAACAGCCGCACGGGACGTTCCGGGTCCCCGAGGCCGGTGGCCTCCAGGCTCTCCCGGTGCGCCGTCACGGCCGCCGGGAGGGCCCTTCGTCGGCCGAGGTGCTGGAACTGGTCACGGTGGACCCTGCCGAGGGCGGACAGGTAGTGCAGCCGCTCCGGCGCACCGGCCGGCGTACCGTCGAGGGCCTGGCGCAGCAGCGATTCGGCCCGGTCGGCCGCCCGGTAGTCGCGGCTGGTCTCCGCGGCGGCCATCAGCATGACGGCCTCGACGTAGCGGGCGCCGGCGGCGTCGGCACCCGACCCGGCCGACCGCGGGCCGGACCGGGTCGGCGGCGCGTCGGCGTGTGGGCCGCCGCCGCTTGGCGGTCGGTGCGCGTGCAGCAGGGCCAGCATTGCCGGCGACACCCGCTGCGGGGCGCAGCGCAGCAGGAACTGGGTGAGCCCGAGCGCCTGGCCGAGGTCGTCGGCGTCCTCGCCCGGGGGCAGCAGTTGGTATCGGTACCAGTGCAGGCAGGCCAGGAGGAACACACCCTCGGCGACCCGCTCGGGCAGCGGCCCGTCCGTGGGCGTCGCGGTCACCAGGTCGACGACGGCCTCGGCGTCGCGGAACGCGCCGGAGTCGAGGACCGCCCGGTGGTCGCGGGTGGTGTCGAAGCGGTCCAGCCGCTCCCGCAGCCGACCGACCGGGTCGGGTCTGAACCGTCGCCACATCGCGCCTCCCCCGGCCGGCCGCACCGACTCGGATCAGGCGTAGCAGACCGGACAGGACGGGCGCTAGCGGCAGGACGACAGTGATCGCATGCTGCCGTGTCGGCGCACACAATCGGGCGAGCGGCGGCATGATGGCCGGCTCCCGGGGGATGATCACGAGGTGGTGGGTTGTCTGTCTTGCCCGCCGCGACGAAGACGATTGGGGATGCGCGTATGGCCACCGACATCAGCAAGCAGCCCGCGAAGGCGTCCGGTACGTACCGGATCGGGGGCGACGTCACGGTCAACCGGCTCGGTTACGGGGCGATGCAGATCACCGGGCCGGGTGTGTGGGGTGATCCGAAGGACCCGGCCGAGGCGCTGCGGGTGCTGCGCCGGGCGGTCGAGCTGGGCGTGACGTTCATCGACACCGCCGACTCGTACGGCCCGTTCGTGTCCGAGCTGCTGATCCGCGAGGCTCTGCACCCGTACGCCGACGACCTGGTCATCGCGACCAAGGCCGGGTTGACCCGCTCCGGCCCGGGCGACTGGCGTCCGGTGGGCCGGCCGGAGTACCTGCGTCAGCAGTGTGAGCTGAGCCTGCGTCACCTGGGTCTGGACAGCATCCCGCTCTACCAGCTGCACCGGATCGACCCGCAGGTGCCGCTGGCCGACCAGTTGGGTGAGCTGGCCCTGTTGCAGCAGGAGGGCAAGATCCGCCACATCGGGCTGTCCGAGGTGAGCGTCGAGCAGATTGAGCAGGCCCGCGCGATCACCACGATCGCCTCGGTGCAGAACCTCTACAACCTCGCCAACCGCAGCGCCGAGGACGTCCTGGAGTACTGCGAGCGCAACGACCTCGCGTTCATCCCGTGGTTCCCGATCGCCACCGGCGAGCTGGCCCGGCCGGGCGGCCCGCTGGACGCGATCTCCACCGAGCACGGCGCGACGCCCGCGCAGCTCGCGCTGGCCTGGCTGCTGCGCCGCTCGCCGGTGATGCTGCCGATCCCCGGCACGTCCTCGGTGGCGCACCTGGAGGAGAACGTGGCCGCGGCCGACGTGCGGCTCACCGACGACGAGTTCGAGGCGCTGACCAAGGCGAGCTGACCAAGGCGAGCTGAGCGAGGCGAGCTGAGCGAGGCCGTGCGGGTGGTCCCGGCCGGGACCACCCGAACGGCACCCGCGCGTACTGCGCCTGACCGCCCGCGAAGCCGCCGGTCAGATGCGAATAGCCGAAGATCCCGGCG
>NZ_JBIAKN010000018.1:0-61979 GCF_042872475.1 Micromonospora sp. NPDC005252
CGAACACCGCCTCCTACGACATCACCGTCGAGCACCTCGCCGACTGGATCGCCACCCGCGGCTACGCCACCAGCTGACCCCACCCCAGCACCACCACCGACAAGGGCCGGACCCCACCACGGGGCCCGGCCCTTTCGGCATGCCCCGGGTCAGCGATCCCTGCCGGTGCGGGCCGGCTCCGCGGACTGCGCCGGCTCGGCCGCACTCACGCGGTGGGCCCGTCGGCGTAGCCACCACGTGCTGGCCAGCCCTGCGAGCACCGCGAGGACCAGGCCGGCCCAGGAGATGTCCTTGAGCCAGTGCTCGGCGGCCCGGCCGACGGTGAACAGCAGGTACGTGGTGCCGAACGCCCACACCAGCCCGCCGGCGGCGTTGGCCAGGAGGAACCGCCGGTACGGCACGTGCAGTGCCCCGGCGAGCGGGCCGGCCAGGATCCGCAGCAGCGCCACGAACCGGCCGAAGAACACCGCCCAGACGCCGTGCCGGGCGAAGCTCTGCTCGGCCCGGGCTAGCTGGGCGGGGCCGAGATGGCGGGGGAAGCGTCGGCCCAGCCGGGCCAGCAGCGGGCGGCCGCCGCGGCGACCCACCGCGTACCCGATGGAGTCGCCCACGATCGCTCCGGTAGCGGCGGCCGTGGCCACCCACTCCGGCTCCACCACTCCGGTGGCCGCGAGCAGGGCCGAGCTGACCAGGACGATCTCACCGGGCAGGGGTACCCCCATGCTCTCCACGCCGATCACCCCGGCGACGAGCAGGTAGACCGCGATCGGCGGCAGCGACACGAGCCAGTGCTGGACGTCGAACACGGTTGACCCTCCTCCGACCGGACCTCGAACCCTACCCGCGGCGGCCTGCCCGGCCGGCCCCTCGACGAAGACCCGGCGGCGGGCGGTGCGGCCACGCGCACACCCCCTATCCATCCTAGGAGGCTAGGGATGGAGGGATGGGCGAACCGTGCGCCGAGTTGCGAAACTAGCAAGACGGACGTACGGTTTTGTTTGAGAGCGGAATCGTCGGTAAGTGTCACCTAACCTCGGCGGCACCCCGGTCGGTGCGACACACTGCTCAGGACTACTCACGGTCGCTGGTGTGAAGGAGTACGACGTGGCGAGCCTCGACACCTTCGGTGCGAAGACCCAGCTACGCGTCGGAGACGCGAGCTACGAGATTTTCAAGATCGACAAGGTGGACGGCCACGATCGGCTGCCGTACAGCCTGAAGATCCTCCTGGAGAACCTGCTGCGGACCGAGGACGGCGCGAACATCACCGCCGACCACATCCGCCAGCTCGGCGGGTGGGACCCGACCGCCGACCCGAGCGTGGAGATCCAGTTCACCCCGGCGCGGGTGCTCATGCAGGACTTCACCGGCGTGCCGTGCGTGGTCGACCTGGCCACCATGCGCGAGGCGGTACGTGAGCTGGGCGGCGACGCCACCAAGGTCAACCCCCTCGCCCCCGCCGAGCTGGTCATCGACCACTCGGTGATCGCCGACCTGTTCGGTCGCGAGGACGCGTTCGCCCGCAACGTCGAGCTGGAGTACGAGCGCAACAGGGAGCGCTACCAGTTCCTGCGCTGGGGCCAGACCGCGTTCAACGAGTTCAAGGTCGTCCCCCCGGGCACCGGCATCGTGCACCAGGTCAACATCGAGTACCTGGCCCGCACCATCATGGAGCGCAACGGCCAAGCGTACCCGGACACTGTGGTCGGCACCGACTCGCACACCACGATGGTCAACGGCCTGGGCGTGCTGGGCTGGGGCGTCGGCGGCATCGAGGCCGAGGCCGCGATGCTCGGCCAGCCGGTCAGCATGCTGATCCCGCGCGTGGTGGGCTTCAAGCTGTCCGGCGAGATGCCGGCCGGCACCACCGCCACCGACCTGGTGCTCACCATCACCGAGATGCTGCGCAAGCACGGCGTGGTCGGCAAGTTCGTCGAGTTCTACGGCCCCGGCGTGAGCGCCGTGCCGCTGGCCAACCGGGCCACCATCGGCAACATGTCCCCGGAGTACGGCTCCACCGTCGCGATCTTCCCGATCGACGGCGAGACGATCCGCTACCTGGAGCTGACCGGCCGCGACGCCGCGCAGGTCGCGCTCGTCGAGGCGTACGCCAAGGAGCAGGGCCTCTGGCACGACCCGAAGGCGGAGCCGGACTACTCGGAGCGCCTGGAGCTGGACCTGGGCTCCATCGAGCCGTCGCTCGCTGGCCCGAAGCGTCCGCAGGACCGGGTGCCGCTGGGCGCCGCCAAGACGCTGTTCCGCTCGGCGCTGACCGACTACGTCGCCGAGGAATCCGACGTTGAGCGTGACCTCAAGCCGGGTGTGCCCCGCGAGGAGCTGCCGCGCGGCGCGAACGGGCCGGCCGACGAGGCCAGCGCCGAGTCGTTCCCGGCCAGCGACCCGCCCGCCAACGAGTTCAGCGACCCGGCCGACGAGCCGCGCGACCTGGAGACCGCGGCGGTGGGCGCGGGCGGCCGGGCCACCAACCCGATCCGGGTCACCGGCGCCGACGGCGTCGAGTACGAGCTGGACCACGGCGCCGTGGTGATCGCGGCGATCACCTCCTGCACCAACACGTCCAACCCGCAGGTGATGATCGGTGCCGCGCTCCTGGCCCGCAACGCCGTGGAGAAGGGCCTGACCCGCAAGCCGTGGGTGAAGACCACCCTCGCCCCGGGTTCCAAGGTCGTCATGGACTACTACGAGCGGGCCGGCCTCACCCCCTACCTGGACAAGCTCGGCTTCAACCTGGTCGGGTACGGCTGCACCACCTGCATCGGCAACTCGGGCCCGCTGCCCGAGGAGGTGTCGGCGGCGGTCAACGAGCACGACCTGTCGGTCGTCTCGGTGCTCTCCGGCAACCGGAACTTCGAGGGCCGGATCAACCCGGACGTCAAGATGAACTACCTGGCGTCCCCGCCGCTGGTCGTCGCGTACGCCCTCGCCGGCACGATGGACATCGACCTGGCCAACGAGCCGATCGGTGAGGACAGCGACGGCAACCCGGTCTTCCTGCGCGAGATCTGGCCGAACAGCGCCGAGATCCAGGACGTCATCGCCCAGGCGATCGGCGCGACCGGGTTCAGCGCCGCGTACGCCGACGTCTTCGCCGGCGACGAGCGGTGGCAGTCGCTGCCCACCCCGACCGGCGACACCTTCGCCTGGGACAGCGACTCGACCTACGTGCGCAAGCCCCCGTACTTCGAGGGCATGCAGCAGGAGCCGAGCCCGGTCGTCGACATCTCGGGCGCGCGGGTGCTGGCCAAGCTGGGTGACTCGGTGACCACCGACCACATCTCGCCGGCCGGCTCGATCAAGGCCGACTCCCCCGCCGGCACGTACCTCGCCGAGCACGGCGTGCCGCGCCACGAGTTCAACTCGTACGGCTCCCGCCGGGGCAACCACGAGGTGATGATCCGAGGCACCTTCGCCAACATCCGGCTGCGCAACCAGCTGGTGCCCGGGGTGGAGGGCGGCTTCACCGTCAACCACCTCACCGGCGAGCAGACCTCCATCTACGACGCCTCGATGGCCTACCAGGAGGCCGGCATCCCGCTGGTCATCCTTGCCGGCAAGGAGTACGGGTCGGGCTCGTCGCGGGACTGGGCGGCCAAGGGCACCATGCTGCTGGGCGTGCGGGCGGTCATCGCCGAGTCGTACGAGCGGATCCACCGCTCCAACCTCATCGGCATGGGCGTGCTGCCGCTGCAGTTCCCGGTGGACGTCACCGCCGAGTCGCTCGGCCTGACCGGCACCGAGATGTTCACCATCACCGGTGTGACCGCCCTGAACGACGGCGACACCCCGCGTACGGTGACGGTCACGACCGACACCGGCGTGGAGTTCGAGGCCGTGGTGCGGATCGACACCCCGGGTGAGGCGGACTACTACCGCCACGGCGGCATCCTGCAGTACGTGCTGCGCCGCATGATCGCCAACTGATCGCGTACGACATTTGCGAAGGGCCGCTTCCCGCGCTGGCGGGGAGCGGCCCTTCCCCGTCTCTGCCTTCCCATGCCCCGGGTAGCTGTCTCGCGCCCTTTGCTCTGCTTCACTCGGCGCAACACTGACCGTGCGGTGCCGTTGCGCCCGTTGAAGCAGAGCAAAGGGCAAGAACGTGGTACGGCCAGCGAAGGATCCGGACCAGGTCCCGCTCAGCGCAGTCGCAGCGCGACCGCGCGGGCCTCTTCGTCGGTGAGGGGCAGGAACCAGAGGAAACGGCGAACGATGGCCACCGGATCGGGGCCGCCCGGCTGGCCGCGCAGGTCCCGGATCGCCCGCCGGGTGATCCGGGAGAACTCGGGGATAAGGGTCGCGCGGCGAGCAGCGTCCGTCGGGGTCGCTCGCAGCGCCGGGCAGGGCCAGTCCCGCCCGCAGGCGTCGCACATCCAGAGGGGACCGTCGGCGGTGTGCCCGACCGGCGGGCCGCACCGGGGTCGCCAGCGTGATTCGGGTACGACGTTGGCGGCGCGACCGGAACCACGGTGCGGAGGAATGAGCCGCTCGATGGGGCGGGGCGCGCTCTTGCGCGGCTGCTTCGGCCGGGACGGCAACGGACCGACGGTCGGCTTCGCGTGCTCTCGCGGCTTTTCCTCGGGCATCCTGCGCTCCCTCGTCGATGCTGTCTACACAGCACCCTGCCGAGGGTTGCCAAACAATTACACCGCGTAGAAGTATTTACCTCCGACGTCTGGAACGTTCTGGAGAGTGCGGAGATGAATCGAGCCGTACAGGCGGCCATGGTCGAAAAGGGCTACACAGCGGACAGTCTCGCTGCTCAGATTGGTGTCGATCCGAAGACGGCGGCAAAGTGGGCGAGCAGGGATCGAATTCCCCAGACTCGTCATCGTGCCCGGGTCGCCGAGCTGCTCGGTCGGAACGTCGAGGAGCTGTGGCCGGACGCGCTGAAGCGTCGAACGCCGGCCTGGTTCCGACCCTGGGCCGAGATCGAGCGCGAGGCGCTGTCGCTGCGGTCGTTTCAGCTCGCGTGGATACCGGGCCTGCTTCAGACGAAGGCGTACGCGCTGGCGACGCTGGTCGGCGAGGCGCTGACACCGGCCGAAGCCGACAATCTCGCCGAGGCGCGGCTGAGCCGGCAGGCCATCCTGCGCCGGGAACGCCCGCCGCTCATCGTCGCGGTCCTGGACGAGGGAATCCTCCGGCGCACCATCGACGGCGATCGGGCCATGATGCGTGAGCAGTGCGAGCGGCTGGCCGAACTGGCCGCTCTGCCGAACGTGTCGCTGTTCGTCGTGCCCGCCGACGTCGGCATGTATCCGGGCCTCGGTGGGCCGTTCACCGTGGCCGAGATGCCGGACGGGGCGCGGGTCGCCCACGTCGACAGTCAGGCGCAAGCGCAGCTCATCGACAAGGCGGCCGACGTTGCTACGCTGGACCGACGGTGGGAGCGCATCCGCGATGCAGCCCTGTCTCGTGCGCAGTCCCTTAACCTCATCAGAGAAGCGGCAGCATCATGGACCTGACCGGCGCTCGGTGGCGCAAGAGCAGCAAGAGTGGCAACAACGGCGGCGACTGCGTCGAGGTGGCCGACAACCTCGCGGGCGTCATCGGCGTACGCGACTCCAAGGACCCGGCCGGTCCGACGCTCGCCTTCGACCCGGCGGCCTGGACCCGCTTCCTGGTGCTGGCCAAGCGCGGCTGACCCGGAGGATCCGGCTACCTCGCGAGGTCGTCCGCCCGGTCGAGCAGAGCACGGCGCTCGGCGGCCGAGCCGGCCATCCCGGCGGCCTCCCGGAACAGCGCGGCGGCCCGCAGCCGGTCACCCTGCCGGGCGACCAGATCGGCCCGCACCGCCACGGCGAGCGGGTTACCGTCCAGCCCTCCCCCGGCCTGCGCCGCGTCGAGCAGGCCCAATCCGGCGTACGGCCCGTACGCGTAGCCGTGCGCGACCGCGCGGTTGAGCGCGATCACCGGTGAGGGCCGGATGTCGGCCAGCGCGTCGTAGGCCCGCGCGATCGTCGGCCAGTCGGTGGCCTCCGCGGACGGCGCGGTGGCGTGGCAGGCGGCGATCCGGGCCTGCCACGCGTACGGCCCGTCGTGGCGTACCCGAGCAAGGGCGGCCTGGCCCTCGGCGATGGCTGCGCGGTCCCACCGCGCGCGATCCTGCCGCTCAAGGGTGAGCAGGTTGCCTGCGGCGTCGCGACGGGCGTCCCGGCGGGAGTGCTGGAACAGCAGCAGCGCCAGCAGCGCGGCCACCTCGGACTGCTCCGGCATCAACCGGTCGAGCAGCCGGGCCAGCCGGACCGCCTCGTCGGCGAAGGCCGGCTCGCCGTCGACGACGTAGCCCCGGGTGAACAGCAGGTACAGCACGGCGAGCACCCCGGGCAGCCGCTCGGCCAGCGCCGGCCCGCTCGGCACCCGGTACGGGATGCCGGCCTGCGCGATGCGGGTCCGGGCGCGGGTCAGCCGGCGGGTCATCGTCGACTCACTGACCAGCAGGAGCCGGGCGATGTCGGCGGTCGGCACCCCGCAGACGCTCCGCAGGGTCAACGCCACCCGAGCCTCGATCGCGAGCGCGGGATGGCAGCAGGTGAAGATGAGCCGCAGCCGGTCGTCCACCACGTCCTCCCCCGCCGGGGTCTCGGGCCACGCGTCGTCCGGCGCGAGGACCGCCAGTTCGTGCAGCTTGCGGCGCTCGACGGCGGTCCGGCGCAGCACGTCGATCGCGCGGTTGCGGGCGACGGTCAGCAGCCAGGCGCCGGGGTTCGCCGGCACGCCGTCGCCGGGCCAGCGCTCCAGCGCGACGGCCAGGGCCTCCTGCGCGCAGTCCTCGGCCAACGCCCAGTCCCCGGTCACCCGGATCAGGGTCGCGACGATCCGGGGGTACGCGTCGACGCCAGCGGCCGCGACGGCCTGCGCCGCCACGGCCGCGCCGACGTCGTCGGGCGCACCGGTCGTGGTGTCGGTGCGAGCCATCCGATCAGTCCGACAGGGCACCGAACGGGCGCAGTTCCAGCCGCCCCTCCCGCGCCATCGGGTGGGTACGCGCCACCTCGATCGCCTCGTCGAGATCCGCGCAGTCGAGCAGGTCGAAGCCCACGATGACCTCCGTGGTCTCGGCGAACGGCCCCTCGGAGACGAGCAGTTCGCCGTCGCGGACCCGGACGGTGGTGGCCGCCGTGGTCGGCGCCAGCACGTTGCCGGTGAGGCGACGGCCGCGGGTGTCGTTGTCGGCCACCCACGTGTGGATGTCGGGCAGCTCGGTCGGGTCGGTGTCCGGTGCGGTGTCGCTGCAAACGAACATCATGAACTTCATCTGGCGCTCCCTCGGGTTTTCCGGGTGTCGCCAGCATGACGAACGGCCGGGGCCGATCCGGACACGGGTGCCCGGAAAATTGCCCCGACCGTCGGTCAGTCCCCGCTGGCGGCGCGCCGGCGAGCCTCGCGGGTCTTCATGGCGTGCTCCATGAGGGTCACGAGCACCTCCTTGCTGGACTCGCGCTGACGGGCGTCGCAGAGCAGCACCGGCACGCCCGGGTCCAGGTTCAACGCGGTCTGCACCTCGTCGAGCCGGTACTGGCGGGCGCCCTCGAAGCAGTTCACCGCCACCACGAACGGGGTGCCCCGACCCTCGAAGTAGTCGATCGACGGGAAGCAGTCGGCCAACCGGCGCGTGTCGGCAAGCACCACCGCGCCGATCGCGCCCAGCGCCAGCTCGTCCCAGACGAACCAGAACCGGTCCTGCCCCGGTGTGCCGAACAGGTAGAGCACCAGGTCGTCGCTGATGGTGATCCGACCGAAGTCCATCGCCACGGTGGTGGTGGTCTTACCCTCCACCCCGGACAGGTCGTCGATGCCGACGCCGGTCTCGGTCAGCACCTCCTCGGTGCGCAACGGCCGGGTCTCGCTCACCGCGCCGACCATGGTGGTCTTGCCCACGCCGAAACCACCGGCGACCAGGATCTTGATCGCGGTGGGCAGTGGCGTCGCTCCCGCCGGCCGCTCAGAGTGCCCGTAGTCCATTGATTACCGCCTCGAAGATGCTGTTGTCGGGAAGACCGGCCGTGGTCTGCGGTTCGCGTACCTGCACGAGGTTGCGGGCCGCCAGATCGCCGAGGAGCACCCGGATGGTCCCCACCGGCAGGTCGAGGTGGGCGGCGATCTCGGCGACGGACTGTATTCGCTGGCACAGGCCGACGATCGCCAGGTGCTCGGGACCGAGACCCACCTCCGGCGTCACGTCGGCACGGGTCGCGGTGACCAGGGAGATCAGGTCGAACGTGCCGGTGACCGGACGGGCACGCCCGCGTGTCACCGCGTACGGGCGCACCACCGGGCCCGCATGGTCATCCACCCACTGATGCTCTGCGGACTCCCCCTGCACCGTCATGGCCGTTACCTCTCGCCAGCCGACTGTTCGGCGCTCCGCGACGGGGAGGCCACGTACTTGCCGACCCGGGTGACGAGCATCGCCATCTCGTACGCGATGAGACCGACGTCGGCGTCCTCGCTGGCGAGAACAGCCAGGCAGGCGTTGCGGCCGGCGGCTGTGACGAACAGGAACGACGACTGCATCTCGATGATGGTCTGCTGCACCTGCCCACCGCCGAAGCGCTTGCCGGCGCCCCGGGCCAGGCTCTGGATGCCGGCCGCCATCGCCGCGAGGTGCTCGCCGTCGTCGCGGCTCAACCCCTGTGAGGAAGCCATCAACAGCCCGTCGGTGGAGAGCGCGACCGCATGCTCGGCCTGCTTCACCCGGCCCACCAGATCATCCAGCAACCACGTCAGGTCGGCACTCGAAGCCGTCTTCTGGGCCACTTCGTCGTCCTCTTCTCGCCCGGCAGTTGCGCCGTATTCGTCTTGGGCTTGACCGTCACACCGCGCGGGAACCCGCAGCACCGGCGCTCGGTCAGGTGGCTTGTGGTTCCTCGTCGGTCGGCTCGGACGTGCCGCTCGACGAGGCGTCGGACGCGCCACCGAGCAGTCGCGCCGCGTCGGTCCGACCGCGCCGGGTGCCGGTCTGATACGAGCTCATCATCCGGCGTACCTGCTCCGGCGGCCGTGCCACGTCCTCCTCGTCGGACTCGGTTGCCGCCGCCGGGTCGTCGCGCAGCTCGGGAACGATGTTCGCCTGGCGAACGCGGACCGGCAGGCCCGAGCCGGTCCGGTCTGTCTCGGCCCGCGCCGGAATCGGCCCGCCCTCGCCGCCCGGCTCGCCCTCGCCGCCCGGCTCGCTGCCGCCGCCGCTCGGGCCGCCCCGGTCCACCGCGGGCAGGCCGGTGGGCACCGTCGGGCCCTCCAGGGCCGGCTGGCCCAGGCCACGCCGGGACCGGGTGGGCAGCTCCGCCGCCGAGGCGCCCAGGGTCGTGCGCTGCCGGGTGGGGAGTACGACGTCGGTGTCGGTTCCGTCCACCTGCTGCTCGGTCGGGGTGCTGCTCTCGGCCGGCACCGGGGCGCCGGGGGTCACCGGCTGCGCCGCGCCCGGACCGCTCGTGTCCGTCGCCGCGGCGGCCACCGCGACCGACGAGAGGCTGGCGGAACGGCCGCCGTCGGCGGGACCGCCGGCGGGCGGCCCCGAGGGCAGCGCGATGGCCGTCGGCCCGACCGGCAACGCGCCGGAGGTCTCCGGGGCGGTCCCGTTCGAGGTGACCAAGTCCAGCGGGATGAGCACGACGGCGGTGGTGCCGCCGTACGCCGACTCCTTGAGCCGGACCCGCACGCCGTGCCGCTCGGTCAGCCGGCTCACCACGTAGAGGCCGAGTCGGGCGGCGTTGGCGAGGTTCAGCTCGGACTGGTCGACGATGCGGTGGTTCGCCGCGGCCAGGTCCTCCTCGCTCATGCCGAGGCCCCGGTCCTCGATCTCGATGGCGAACCCGTTGGCCACGAGCTGGCCACGGACCTCGACGGTGGTGTGCGGCGGTGAGAACGACAGGCCGTTCTCGATCAGCTCGGCGAGCAGGTGGATGATGTCGCCGACCGCCCGGCCGGCGAGCGAGACGGGCCCGAGCGGCAGCACGTTGACCCGGGTGTAGTCCTCCACCTCGGCGACCGCGCCGCGCACCACGTCCACCATGGGGACGTTGCGCCGCCAGGCCCGGCCCGGGGTGGAGCCGGACAGCACGATCAGGTTCTCCGCGTTACGCCGCATCCGGGTGGCCAGGTGGTCGACCCGGAACAGGTCCTCCAACTCCTCCGCGTCGTGTTCACGCCGCTCCATCGCGTCGAGCAGGGTGAGCTGGCGGTGCACCAGCGCCTGCGTACGCCGGGCCAGGCTGAGGAACACCTCGCGGACGTTGCGGCGCAGCTCGGCCTGCTCGACGGCGGTGCTCAGGGCGGTCTCCTGGACGGCGTTGAACGCCTTGCCGACCTGGCCGATCTCGTCGGTGCCGAACTCCAGCGGGGGCGCCTCGGTGGCGACGTCGACCTCCTCGCCGCGACCGAGCCGCTCGACCACCCGGGGCAGCCGCTCGTCGGCGAGCTGCCAGGCGGCCTGCCGCAGCCGTTCGAGCTGGCGCAGGAGGGTCCGGGCCGTGGTGATGGAGACGACGACCGAGGCGATGACGGCGAGCAGGCCCAGGCCGGTGGCGAGCACCAGCCGGACGACGACCATCACGGCCACGCCGGTGGCCCGGCCGACGATGCCCTCGCCGCCGTCGGTTACGGCGTCGTTCACCTCGGCCAGCGCCGGCTCGACGGTGCCGCGCCACTGCTCGGCGCTGACCGGCAGTTGGGTGGCCGGCCGGCCCTCGCGGATGATGCTGTCCTGTACGGCGCGTAGCCGGGTGAACGCCTCGCCCTCGACGAGCTGCCGGTAGCGGCGCTGGTCGGCGTCGGCGAGCCGGGCCCGGGTCTCCTCGCCGAGGAACCGCTCGGCGCCGACCAGGCTGACGTAGCGGGCGTACTCCGGGCCGCTGATCCGGCCGTTGCCGAAGAGGCCGCTGAGCAGCGCGTCCTCCTGGGAGATCAGCTCCTTCATCCGGTTGAGCTGGATCAGGGCCGCCGCGTCGGCGGCGATCTCCTTGTCGTCCAGGCTGCCCGTGACGTCGTAGATCCGAAAGATCGATTCGATCGCGTCGGTGTAGGCGTCGGCGGCGGAGATCCGGTCCACCTTGCGGGCGAGCACGTCGGCGCGGGTCTGCTTCAGCCCGTCGACCTGCGCGATCGTGGCGTCCAGCTGGGCGTCGAGCGCCGAGCTGCCGGCCACGTCGACCTGCCAGTTGCGGACCGAGGCAGCGAAGTCCTCGGCCAACCGCGCGGCCTTGCCCTGCTCGGCCTCCAGCGTCGCGCGCTGCTCGGCGTCGGGGTTGCTCAGGTACGCCTGGGTCAGCCGCCGCTCCAACTGGAGCTCCTGCAGCAACGGCTCACTGGGCGTGTAGACCCTGCTGTTGAGCAGCTGGACACCGAGCAGGTTGAAACCGTCCCGCAGGGTCACCCATGCCGCGAACATCCAGAGCGCGACCAGGGAGAGCAGCAGGGCGACAACCTTGGTGCGGATACTCGTACCGCGAGAACGCATTGAACCGTCCCAGGCCGGGGTTGACTCAGCTCATCAACGGGTGATCATGGCAGACGACGTCCCGCCACGGCGGGGCGAACGGGGCTGAGGCTCTGCGTACGCTAGCAGTGTCCACACAACCCCTCAAGTTGTTGTTTTTGTTGCCGCGTAACCACAATCCACCACCGAACGGTCGGCATCCGCCAGATGGACGGAGGCCAACCGGCAGGCGGCCAGCACCGCCGCGCGGACGATCGCGGTAGGACAGTACAGCTCCTTGCCGTACCACAGTGGAGGGTCGACCCGACCGGACGGCCGGTGCAGGTAGGCGTGGCCGCGCGCCACCGCGTCGTCGACCCGGGGCGCTCCGGTCGGTGCGGCCAGCAGCACCTGCAGGGCGTACGCGGTCTCCTCGGCCGTTCCGCCCCACCGCCCCCACGAGCCGTCGGCGCGTTGGCTGTCCAGCACCCAACGGGCCGCCCGGTCCACCGCCTCGGCCGCCACGCCGCCGCGACCGAACTCCGCCAGGGCCAGCACGCAGCAGGCCGTGGCGTAGTACGGCGAGGCGTGCCACCGGTCCTGCCAGGGGCCGTCGGCGAGCTGGTGTGCCGGCAGCATGATGCTGAGCCGCTCGATCGCCCGGTGGTAGCGCGTGTCCGCGCCGAGGTGCGCGGCCACGTGCTGGCCGAACGCGTCCAGCACGTGCGCGTTGGTGGTGACCGAGAAGCCGTCCTCGCTCCCCGGCCAGGTGCAGAAACCGTCTGCCATCTCGTACGCCCACAGGCTGGCCGGGTCGGCGGGATGGCCGAGCCGGGCCAGCGCGTCCAGCGTGACCGAGGTGGTGTCGGCGTCGGTCGGCAGGCCCTCGCCGGTGGCGACGCCCTCGGCGGCGGTGGCGGCGGCCAGGGTGCGCAGCACGGTCGCCGGCGGGTTGACCGCGACACCGGCGCGGCGCAGCCCGCCGAGCACCCAGGCCCGCTCGAAGACGGTGATCGGGGCCGGGCAGGGCACCGGCCCGTCGCCCTCGCGGATCAACTCCCGCAGGAAGGCGTGCGCGGCGGGGCCGGCGTCCGGGCCGGCGGCGGTCAGCCAGGCGGCGGTCGCAGCGGGTGAGGCGCCGACGGCGGTGAGCGTCGGCCCGGCGTCGGCCGGTGTCGCGTCCAGCACCTCGTAGAAGTGGGCCAGCTTGGTCGGCAGCGCCGCCCCGGCGGCCACCGCGGCCCGTACCGCGCGCAACCGGTCGGGGCCGAGCCCCGGTGGCAGGGTCAGCGGCGGGTGGGGCAGCCGGTCGGCGGTCGCCCGGTCCAGCCGGGTCAGCCGGTCGTTGATCGACTCGACCAGCGCGGGGACGATGAGGTCCAGCGCCGGGGTGTCCGGCAACGCCCGCGCGTGCGTGGCGAGCAGCCGGCCGGTGAGCGCGTCGAGCCCGCGCGCCACCGGGGCGAGCAGGTCCGGCCCGGACCACCCGCCGTCGGCCAGCGCGGCGAGCAGAGCGTCGGTGGCGCTGAGCGTGGGCACCAGGGCGTACCCCTCGGGCGGGCCCCACGCGCCGTCCGGGCGCTGCTCGCGCAGCAGGAACCCGATCCGCTGGTGGTGTCCCGGCAGCCAGGCCGCACCGGCGACGAGCCGGCCGCTCTCGTACACCGAGGCGGCGACCTGCCCCCACGGCCGCAGCGCGAGGCCGGCGATCAGCTCGCGCGCGGCGTCGGTGGCCGGCTCGGCCAGTACGCGCGGGGAGCCCTCACTCACCGCGTGCCCCCCAGAAGTCCGACAGCTGGTAGAAGCCACCCGTGAAGGAGATCTGCCGGTGCAGGTAGTCCGCCTGGCGGGGGCAGCGTTCGGCGAGGGCGGCCAGGTCGCCGCGAGACCGGGTAGTCAGCTCGGCGAGCCGGGCGTGCACCCGCGCCGGGTCGTCGACAAGCAGCAGGGCGTTCAGATCACCCCACTCGGCGTCCCGCCCGTGCGTGGCGAGGTCGTTGACCAACCGCAGCACCCGCTGCACGCCACGTCCGGCGTCCAGCAGGTCGGTCAACTGGGCGAGGGTCCGCTCGTCCCCGGTGGCGATCCAGTGCGTGACGTTGACGAAGGAGCAGGCGAGGTTGTCGGCGTTGTCCAGATAGCGGTCCAGGTCCGGCAGGCGCCGCCCGGTGGTCGGGTCGGTCGGCAGGTTCTTCCAGTCCCACTCACGCGACACGGCGGCGAGCATCCGCGCCAGCTCGTCGCGCCAGATCGGGCGCAGCCGCGTGAACGCCGGGACGCTCGCCAACTCGTCGCGCAGGTCGGCCAGCAGCCGCGCCAGGTGCCGGCCCGGCGGGGGCGCGGCGCCGTCGGCGACCGCCAGGCAGTCGGTCACGATCGCCCGGACGTCGTCGGCGGACCGGGCGAGGTAGTCGACCTGCCAGTCGGCGGCGAAGACCCAGAGCAGGGTACGGGTGGTGATCCGCAGTTCGGCGGCGGTGTGCCAGGGCGCGGTGAACGCGATCGCGGTGGCCACCGAGCTGAGCAGCGCGGCGTCGAACGGCGCGGCGTCGAAGAGTTCCGGGTGGGCGGCGGTGACGCCCTGCAGGTCGCGGACGCCACGCACGGCGAGCGCGCACACCCGGCCCTGCTCGGCGACCGCGTCGGGCCCGGCCTGCACCGGCCACGGGACCCCGGTCATGACACGACCGGCCGCTCGACCGGAGTGACGATCAGCTCGGCCCGCTGCTTGGGTTGCAGCGAGGCGCCGAGCCGGGGTGTCAGGCCGACGGGCTCGCGCAGTCGGAAGCGGTAGCGACTCAGCACGGTGCTGACGATGAGCTGCGCCTCCAGCAGGAACAGGTACTGCCCGAGGCACTGGTGCGGGCCGCCGCCGAACGGGAAGTAGGAGTAGCGGTAGCGCCGCCGGGGCTTCTCCGGCGCGAAGCGCTCCGGGTCGAACAGCGTCGGGTCGTTCCAGAACGTCGACATCCGCTGGGTGACGTACGGGCTGACCAGCACCGTGCCACCGGCCTTGATCCGCACACCGCCCAGCACGTCGTCGCCGACCGCGGTCCGGGGGATCATCCAGCCGGCCGGGTAGAGCCGCAGCATCTCGTCGAGCACCATGCGGCCGTAGCGCAACTGCGGCAGGTGCTCGCGGCCGACCCGTTCCGCGCCGACCACCTGCTCGATCTCGTCGGTCATCCGCTCGGCCACGTCGGGCCGGGAGGCCAGCACCGGCCACAGCCAGGAGAGCAGGGCGATGGTGGTCTCGGTGGCGGTGGAGAACATCGCCACCACGTCGCCGCGGATCGCGTACTCGTCCGGTTCGCTGCCGTCGGCGCGCGGCCGGCAGAGGGTGGAGATGATGTCGTCGCCGTCGGTGGGCCGGGCCCGGGCCTCCCGGATGATCGGCAGCACCACCTCGTCGATGGTCCGCACGGCCTCGGAGAAGCGTCGGTCGCCGGGCATCGGCACCGCGTACGGCACGAAGGGCACCAGCAGGCGCGGGAGCATCGCGGTGGTGACGGTGTCCAGCGCGGCGCTGATCCGCAGCGCGTCCGGCACGGAGATGCGGTCGGCGAAGAGCACCCGCATGGTGGTCCGCAGCACGATCCGGGTCAGCTCGGCGCCGCCGTCGATCGGGCGGCCGTCGCGGGCGGGCTCCAGCCACTCGTCGACGGCCTCGTTGATCGCCTCGGCCATCCGGTCGACGAGCGTCTCGGCCCGCTTCGCGGTGAACAGCGGTTGCAGCGCGCCGCGGCTGGACTCCCAGATCTCGCCCTCGGCGACCAGGATGGCGTCGCCGACGATCCGGCGGACCGGCCGCCACAGCAGTCCGTCGCCGTCGCGGGTGTAGTTGGCAACGTTGTCCCTCAGCACGCGTTGCAGGTGCTCCGGGTGACTGACGAGGTAGGGGCGGAACGAGCCGAGGTTCAGCCGGACGACCTCGCCGCCAGCGGCGTCCGCGAAGCCGACCAGCGCGCCGAGCGGGTCGCGGACCAGCGCGGGCAGGGCGCGACGGAGCGGGATCATCCGGGGTTCGGTGCTGACGGGGGTGGGGCCGGCATCGGACACCTGGGACATGCAACGTCTCCTCGTCGTTCCGCCGGCCTGGGTTGTCCACTTCGGCCGGTCGGGACTGTGGAACTTTCACCTTCTGGGCGACGGAAGCATCTCACCAATTCGGGGGCACCTCTAGACCTGTGACCGGTGAGATTCCACCGACACGCCCAACGGACATCGATGGCGATGGCCGGCCTGAGTCCTGAGTGGATAGTCAGGATGCGGCACCGATGCAGGTCGCACCCGTGCACGTTGAGGTCGCAGCCGCCGGCGAGCCCACGGGACGGCGGGTCCGTGGGCTGCTCGGCCAGCGGGCCCGCCCGCCGGGTCGCACCCGGGCGATCCCAGAGGGCGGGCGGCGCGGGCGCGCCAGGACGCACCGGTACCTGCGAATCCGGGCGATGTCGGGCACCCTGTGCCAGGCTCTGTGGCATGGACGACAAGACCATCCTGAACCGGATCTCCGAGCTGGTCGACGAGGAACACCGGCTGCGCGCGGACGCCCAGGCCCACGAGTCGGGCACCGAGGGCGAGGCCAGCGAGCGGCTGCGCGCCCTGGAGGAGTCCCTCGACCAGTGCTGGGACCTGCTACGCCGCCGTCGGGCCGCCCGAACCACCCACGGCGACCCGGACTCCCAGGGCGAACGCCCCAAGCCCGAGGTCGAGCGCTACCTGCAGTGACGGGTACGGGCGGGTCGGGCGGCCGCTCGGGCCGCCCGACCCGCTCCGGTCAGCGGATGCCCGCCTCCCGCAGCAGCTCCCCCGTCAGAGCACCGGGGTCGACCTGCTCGGCGCCCAGCCCCCGGGCCACGAACCAGGCGCTGACCACCCGCACGTCGCGGGCCAGGAACTCGGGCCCCTGCGGGTTCGCCACCACGTCGACCACCTGCGGCAGATCGATCACGACCAGCCGCCCGGAGTGCACGAGCAGGTTGTACGGCGACAGGTCGCCGTGGGCGTAGCCGGCCCGGGCCAGCACGCGCAGCGCCTCGACCAGCTGACCCCACAGGTCGCGCAGCTCGGCCGGGCCGGGCCGCAGCTGGGCCAGTCGGGGCGCGGCCAGCCCCGACTCGGCGTCGCCGACGAACTCCAACATCAGTTCGGTGCCCCGCAACTGCACGGGGTACGGCACGGCGATCCGGTCGTGCCCGGCGCCGATCTCCCAGAGCCGGGCCAGCGCGGCGAACTCGGCCGCCGCCCACTGCCCGGCGATCATCTGCCGGCCGAAGGCCGTCCGGCCGGCCATCGCCCGGTTCTCCCGGGACCGCCGCACCCGGCGCCCCTCCAGGTAGCCGGCGTCGCGGTGGAACAGCCGGTGCTCGGCGTCCCGGTATCGCTTGACCGCCAGCAGGCAGGAGCGGTCCGTGTCCGGTACCGCCCGGCGGACCAGGTGGACGTCCGCCTCCTTACCGGTCTTCAACACACCCAGTTCGGTGTCCTTGGCGGCCAGCTCGGTGACCAGCCACTGCGGATGCGGCGCAGGGCCGTGCACGGCGTCGTCCCACGACGACCAGCGTTCGCCGGTGGCCGGGTCAGGATCGCCGTCGGGGTCGGCGAGCGGCTCGGTGGGCCGCCCGCGCTTCAGAAACTGCGGTTCGTCGTCGTCGAAGCGGCTCTTGCCGCGGCTGCGGCGCTCCAGCGCCGGCAGGTCATGATCGCGCACTGTGGTGAGGTTCCCTTGGTCGAGGCTGAGTTAGGCAGCTGGAAGCGACCTGCGAAGACGGCCATGACCAACCCCCTCTCCTCGACCGGGCGTACGCCCGGGTGCACGATGCGCCGCCCATGCTGCCGTCGCCCCGACGGCCGGTCAATCGAATTACCGCTGCCGCCGCCCGGCCGGTGCGCGCCGCGTCCGGCGGCGGCGAACCGCGTCAGCTCGCGAGCACCGTGGCGACCGCGGCGATCAGCCCGTCCACCGTGCGGCTCGGCGCGAACCGGACGTCCGACCAGGTCCGTCCCCGGTGCAGCCAGACGCTGGGCAACCCGACGGCGGCAGCGCCGCCGATGTCCGCCTCCGGGCTGTCGCCGACCACCCAGGCGCCGCGCAGCGGCATCCGGACCCGCTGCGCGGCGAGCGCGAAGATCCGCGGGTTGGGCTTGCTGACCCCGGCCTCCTCGGAGATCACCCAGTCGGCGACGTACCGGTCCAGGCCGGTACGGCGGATCTTGGCGTCCTCGACGCGTACGGTGCCGTTGCAGACCACCACCGGCACCCAGCCCGCGTCGTCGGCGATCCGCAGCGCGCAGGCGGTCAGCGGATCGAGGCGGGTCTGCGCCACCACTCCGTCGTGCAGCTCCTCCACCAGGTCGATCGAGGGGATCCGCAGCTCGTAGCGGTCCCGGATCGCGTCGGCCAGGTCCCAGCGGTCGGTCAACCCGTCCGCGTCGATCGAGAGCAGCCAGTCGATGTCGGTGGGGGGCGCGCCGATACCGTCCAGGAAGCGCTCACCCCAGCGGCGGAACGGCCCGGCCCGATCCAGCAGGGTGTTGTCCAGGTCCAGCAGGAGCAGTGGCACTCGGGCACCCTACGGGACCGACGTGTCCGCCAACAGATCCCGCGGGTGTCGACCTGACGGTGGGCTCAACCGGTCAGCGACACCCGTGGGCCGCCCTGGCTCGGCAGCAGATCGGCGAGCATCGAATGGGCCGACCGGGTGGCCGTGAGCGCGGCCGGATCGAGGGTCGCCACCAGCACCGCCGTGCCCTCGTCAGCGCCCCGGGCGAGCGTACGTCCCTGCGGGTCGTAGATCGCCGCGCCGCCGTTGAACCGCCACGGGTCGCCGCCGCCGACCGCGTTGGCGAAGACCACGAACATCGTGTTGTCCAGGGCCCGCGCGGCGTAGTACAGGTCCCGGCGGTGCTCGGAGCCGGCCAGGTAGCCGCTGGGGCACAGGTAGGCGTGCGCGCCGTCGAGCGCGGCGGCCCGGCCGTGCTCGGGGAAGCAGCCGTCGTAGCAGATGCCCAACCCGAGCCGCCAGTCGTCGACCAGCAGCGTGGCGCCCCGACCGCCGGGGCTGAACAGCTCGCGCTCGTCGCCCCACAGCTGCTGCTTGTCGTACCCGACCCGGATCGCGCCGGCGCGGTCGACCACCAGGGCGGCGATGGTGCGCCGACCGTCCGGGTGCCGCGCCGCCGCCCCGACCACCACGGTGATCCCGGCCGTCCGCGCCGCGGCGCGCAACGGGTCGAGCCGACCGTCGGCGACCACCCCGGCCGGGTCGGCCACGACGTCGGTGCCGACCGGGTCGGCGGCGAGGGTCGGCGGGTGGTACGCGCACAGGTACAGCTCGGGGAGGACGACCACCCGGGCGCCCTGTCCGGCGGCCTGACGGACCAACTCGGCGGCGGCCGTCGCGTTGCCGGCGACATCACCGGGTACGGGGGTGGCCTGGACGGTGGCGACGGTCAGCGCCGCGGTGGGCGTGGGGTGAGGCGGGGTCACCGGAGGATGGTAAACGGCACCGCACCAAGCCGTACGTACGGTTTGCATAGGCCGGGGTGACCTGCGACGATCGACGTGTGCCCAGAGTAAGCCAGGACCAGCTCGACGCGCGCCGGCAGGAGATCCTCGCCGCCGCGCGGGCGTGTTTCGCGCGGCTCGGCTACGAGGGGGCGACCGTCCGCCGCCTCGAGGAGGCCACCGGGCTGTCCCGGGGCGCCATCTTCCACCACTTCCGGGACAAGGACTCGCTCTTCCTCGCCGTCGCGGAGGACGACGCCGCCGCCATGGTCGAGACGGTGGCCCGCAACGGTCTGGTGCAGGTGATGCGCGATCTGCTGGCCCGCGCGGTCTCCCCCGACACCACCGGCTGGCTGGGCAGTCAACTGGAGGTCTCCCGCCGGCTGCGCACCGACCCGGCGTTCGCCAAGCGCTGGGCCGAACGGTCCGCCGCGATCGCCGAGGCGACCCGCGACCGGCTGGCCCGCCAACGCGACGCCGGGGTGCTGCGCGAGGACGTACCGATCGACGTGCTGGCCCAGTTCCTGGAGCTGGCCTACGACGGCCTGGTGCTGCACCTGGCGATGGGCCGACCGGCCGGCGACCTGGGCCCGGTGCTCGACCTGGTCGAAGAGGCCGTCCGCCGCCGCTGAACTCCGGCCGCACCGTCGCCTGGTCGAGGAGGCCGTCCGCCGCCGCTGAATCCCGGCCGCGCACCGGGACGGGGACCGTGGCGGTCGTGCTCCACAATGGGGCCGCCGATCCCTCCGGCGACAGGAGCAGCCGATGATCGTCCACGCCGCGTCGGGCGACACCTGGGGCATCCCCGGCCCGACCTTCCTCCGGCTCTACCTCGTGGCGGCCGCCGTCGTGGTCGCCCTCGCGGTGCTGCACCGGGTACGCCTCGCCACCGGCGCGGAACCCCTCGTCGCCGAGCCGCTCGGTCCCCAGGAGGTCGCCTACCTCAACGGTGGGCCGGCCCTCGCGGTGCACGCCGCGCTGGGCGGCCTCCGGGGCAGCGGCGCGATCGACGTCGGTCCGGATCGCCGCCTCTTCACCACCGGCCCGACCCCGACCGGGCTCACCCCGCTGGAACAGGCGATCCACTGGGCCGCCCACCAGGGCGCCCGGGCCCGGGACCTCGCCCAGGACCAGCGCGTGGCCGCCGCGCTCGACCAGCTCGGCGTCAGCCTCGAAGGGCGGGGACTGCGCGTGAGCCAGGCGCAGCAGGCCTCCGCACGACAGTGGAGGCTCCTCCTCGCCGCGCTGCTGGTGCTCGGCGTGGTGCGGCTGTTCGCCGGCCTGGCCAACGGGCGGCCCGTGGGCTACCTGCTGCTCACCCTGGTCGGGGTGCTGGTGGCGGTGCTGCTGCTCTGGCGGGTGCCGCAGACCAGCCGGGCCGGTCGCGCCGCGCTGCGCGACCTGCGCAAGCGGCACACCCACCTGGCCCCCGCCTCGTCCCCCGCGTACGCCACCTACGGCGCGGCGGGCGCGGCGATGGGCGTGGCGCTGTACGGCACCGCGTCCCTCTGGGCGATCGACCCGGGCTTCGCCGAGCAGGCCGAGATCCAGCGGCAGGCCATCGCCAGCAGCGGCTGGTCCTCGGGCACCAGCACCGGGTCATCGGGCACCGCCGGCAGCTCGTGTGGCGGCGGCAGCTCCTGCGGTGGCGGTGGCGGTGGTGGCGGCGGATGCGGCGGCGGTGGGTGCGGCGGATGACCGCCCCGTACGGCGTCGGCATCGGCTGGCGTCCCGAGATCGCCGGTTTCGTGGCCGAGCTGCCCGGGTTGCGCTTCGTCGAGGTGGTGGCCGAGTCGGTGCCGGCGACCGGGCCGCTGCCGCCGGGGCTGGCGCAGCTGCCCGAGCGCGGCGTGACCGTCGTACCGCACGGGGTGCGGCTCTCCCTCGGCGGCGCCGAGCCGGTCGACCCGGCCCGCGTCGCCCACCTGGCCGCCGTCGCGCAGCGGATGGACGCCCCGCTCGTCAGCGAGCACATCGCGTTCGTGCGGGCCGGCGGGCTGGAGGCCGGGCATCTGCTGCCGCTGCCGCGCAGCCGGGAGGCGGTCGACGCGGTCTGCGCCAACGTGGCCCGGGCGCAGGCCGAGCTGCCCGTGCCGATCGCGCTGGAGCCGATCGCCGCCCTGTTCGACTGGCCCGACGACGAGCTGGACGAGGCGGACTTCCTCACCGAGATCCTCGACCGCACCGGCGCGCTGCTGCTGCTGGACATCGCCAACGTGCACGCCAACGCCCGCAACCGGGGCAGCGACCCGCTCGCGCTGCTCGACCGGCTGCCGTTGGACCGGATCGGTTACGTGCACGTGGCCGGCGGGGCCGAGCACGGCGGGTTCTACCACGACACGCACACCGATCCGGTGCCGCCGGAGGTGCTGGAGCTGGTCCGCGCGCTCTGCGCCCGGCAGCGGCCACCGGCGCTCCTGCTGGAACGCGACGGCGGCTACCCACCGGCCGCCGAGCTGCGCGCCGAGCTGGACGCCCTGGCCACCGCCGCCGGCTTCCCGGCCGTGACGTGACGGGCACCGACCCCCGCGCCGGGCTCGCCGCGCGGCAGGCGGAGCTGGTGGCGACGCTGGTCGCCGGAGGTCCGCCGCCGGCGGGCTTCGCGGCCGGGCCGCTGGCCGCCACCCGGGCGGCGCTGCGACGCAAACGGGCCGGTGAGGTCGCCCGGCACTGGCCGCTGCTCGCCGCCGGCCTCGGCACGGCCTGGCCGGCGACCTTCGCCGACTGGGCCGCCGAGCGCCCCACCGCCGGGTCCCTGCGCGACGGCTGGGACCTGGCCCGGGCGCTGCGCGACCGCGACGCGCTGCCGCCGGCCGGCGCCGAGGAGCTGGCCGTCCGCGAGGCGGGCCTGCGCTACGACGGGCGTCAAGCGCCGCGTCCGCGCCGGCTGCCGGCCGTGGCCCGCGCCGGCGGGGCCGTCGCGGTGCAGATCGCCGGTTGGGTACGCCTGGTGCGCCCCGCCGCGCGTCCGCCCGCCCACGTTGGCGGGCCCGAGCCGGATGCGGCAGGATCGGCGACATGGATCTCGGACTGACCGACCGGGTGTACGTGCTCACCGGCGCCTCCCGCGGCCTGGGCTACGCGACGGCGCAGTGCCTGGTCGCCGACGGCGCGCGGGTGGTGCTCTCGGCCCGCGACGCCGACGCCGTCGACGCCGCCGCCGATGCGCTGGGTGGCCCGGACCGGGCGGTCGGCGTCACCGCCGACCTGGCCGACCCGCAGACCCCGGAGCGGCTCGTCGCGGCGGCCCGGAAGCACTTCGGCCGGATCGACGGCGCGCTCATCTCGGTCGGTGGCCCACCCGCCGGTAATGCGGCGTCGATCACCGACGAGCAGTGGCGGCACTCCTTCGAGACCGTCTTTCTGGGCACCGTCCGCGCGGCGCGCACCGTCGCCGCCGCGCTGCCCGACGGGGGCGCGATCGGGCTGGTGCTCTCCACCTCGGCCCGCGGCCCGGTGCCCGGCCTGGGCATCTCCAACGGCCTGCGGCCCGGCCTGGTCGGCGTCGCCAAGGACATCGCCGACGACTACGGCCCGCGTGGCGTACGGGTGGTGGGCCTGCTGCCCGGCCGGATCCTGACCGACCGCAACCGGGAGCTGTTCGCCGCCACCGGTGACCCGGAGCGCGCCCGCGCC
The DNA here is from genome assembly GCF_042872475.1 of Micromonospora sp. NPDC005252. Lineage (NCBI taxonomy): Bacteria > Bacillati > Actinomycetota > Actinomycetes > Micromonosporales > Micromonosporaceae > Micromonospora > Micromonospora sp. NPDC005252. Next base: position 22,578 of record NZ_JBIAKN010000018.1, read on the forward strand.
GAGGCGGAGGCGAGCATCCCGTTGCGACGCCTCGGCGACCCGGCCGAGTTCGGCCGGGTGGCCGCGTTCGTGCTCTCCCCCGCCGCCAGTTACCTGACCGGCCTCACCGTGCCGGTCGACGGCGGCGCGCTGCGCGGCCTGTGACACCCGGCGCTCCGACACCCGGCGGCCGGGCCGTCGCTTCGACACCCGGCGGGCGAAGCGGCGCTCCCGCACCCGGCGGGCGAAGCGGCGCTCCCGCACCCGGCGGGCGAGCCGGCGCTTCGACGCCCGGCGGGGGCGGCCGAGGCGGGGATGTGCCGCCCGCGCTGGGAGGTCGTGCGGGTGCCGCGCATCCACGGCCGAGCAAGGCGGACCTGGCCGCCGCCACCGACCGGACCATCCCCGACGTGCTCGCGCCCGAGCTGTCGGTGCTCTTCGTCGGGATCAACCCGGGCCTCTGGTCGGCCGCCACCGGCTGGCACTTCGCCCGGCCTGGCAACCGGTTCTGGCCGGCACTGCACCTGGGCGGGTTCACTCCCCGGCTGCTGCACCCGAGCGAGCAGGGCGAGTTGCCGGCCCTCGGGCTCGGCATCAGCAACATGGCGGCTCGGGCCAGCGCCCGCGCCGACGAGCTGAGCGCCGAGGAGCTGCTGGACGGCGCCGTGATCCTGACCGACAAGGTGACCCGGTACCGGCCGCGCTGGGTGGCCGTGGTCGGGGTGACCGCGTACCGGATCGGCTTTCAGCGGCCGAAGGCCGCCTTCGGGCCGCAGCCGGAGTCGCTGGCCGGGGCGCGGCTGTGGGTGCTGCCGAACCCGAGTGGCCTGAACGCGCACTTCACGCCGGTCACGCTGGGGGCCGCGTTCGCCGAGCTACGCGAAGCGACCGGCCTGCCGGACCGTCGCCCGGACTGACGCACCCGGCCATTGATCGACTCGACTTCATGGAAGTCGGGCTGTCGACGCGACCGGGACACCCCCGATTCCAGGAACCCGAGTCGATCAACGCTCGGGGGCGTGGGTGTGTTCGTAGCCGAGTAACCCACTCCTGGGCTGCCGCTTCCACTGGTCCCCCCACCATGATCGACAGGTTCGTTCCATCGTGGACTGGGGACGAACGCCACATGGCCGACGACTGCAAGCCTGGGCTGGAGGAGCTGCTCGCCTCGCGGCTGTGGCCCGCGGTCCTCGTCCCGCTCGGTGCGCTCGCCGCGCTGGTCGCCGCTGGCATCTGGCTGGCGCCCACCTTCCCGTTCGTACCGGTCGCTCTTCTGCTCACCACGGTGGTGGTGGCCTGGCGACAGCGGGGCGACGCCCTGTTGGCCGACGAGACCGGACTGTGGATTCGGCGCCGTGGCCGGGTCACTCGCCGCTACCGATGGGAGGAGATCCGCGAAGCTGGCCTGACCCGGCCGGGCTTCGGTCAGGTCGCCCTGGCTGTCTACCCCAACGGCGGGCCGTGGGACGTGCCCGGCCCCAACAGCGCGGTCCTCGTGGGTCGCATCTGGATGCTGCGCAAGCCCGACCGGCAGATCACCGACCGGGTCAACGCGTTGCTGCGCTCGCGGGGCGTGCGCACGATCGACTCGCCGCACCCCCCGATCGGCACCTGACGGGTCAGTTGGCGGCGGCGGGTGGCATCGCCTCGTCGGCGACGTACGTGCCCAGGGGCATGACCACCGGCTCGGAGCCGGTCGCGTCCACGAAGGGCCGGGGCGAGTCGGCGACCGCGAACTGGGTGCGGTACAGCTCGGCGTAGAGCCCGCCGACCGCGACCAGCTCGTCGTGGCGGCCCCGCTCGACGATCCGCCCGCCGTCGAGCACGAGGATCTGGTCGGCGTCGCGGACGGTGGAGAGCCGGTGCGCGATCACCAGGGCGGTACGCCCGGCCAGCGCCACCGACAGCGCCCGCTGCACGGCCGCCTCGCTCTCCGAGTCCAGGTGTGCGGTCGCCTCGTCGAGGATCACGATCGACGGGGCCTTGAGCAGCAGGCGGGCGATGGCGATGCGCTGCTTCTCGCCGCCGGAGAAGCGGTAGCCGCGCTCGCCCACCGTGGTGTCCAGCCCGTCGGGCAGCGACCGGACGAGGTCGGCGACCTGGGCGCCGGCGAGCGCCGCCCAGATCTCGTCGTCGGTGGCGTCCGGCTTGGCGTACCGCAGGTTCTCGGCGATCGTCTCGTGGAACAGGTGCGAATCCTGGGTGACGACGCCGATCTCGTCGCGCAGGGAGGCGAGCGTGGCGTCGCGCACGTCCGTCCCGCCGACCAGCACCTGGCCGTCGGTGACGTCGTAGATGCGGGAGATGAGCATGGACAGCGTCGACTTGCCGGCGCCGGACGGGCCGACGAGGGCGACCATCTGCCCCGGCTCGACGCTGAACGAGACGCCCTTGAGCACCGGCTCGTTGACGGTCCGGTCGAGGGTGGCGACCTCCTCCAGCGACGCGAGGGAGATCTCGGCGGCGCTCGGGTAGCGGAAGCGGACGTCGCGGAAGTCGACGCGACCGTTGCCGCGGGGCACCGGCACCGCGTCGGGCTTCTCGACGATGCCGGGTTCGAGGTCGAGCACCTCGAAGACGCGGTCGAAGGAGACCAGCGCGCTCATCACGTCCACCCGGACGTTGGAGAGCGCGGTGAGCGGCCCGTACAGCCGCGTGAGCAGCAGCGCGAGGGTCACCACGGTGCCCGCGCTGACGCCGCCGGTGACGGCGAGCCAACCGCCGAGGCCGTAGGTGAGCGCCTGCGCCAGCGAGGCGACCAGCAGCATCGCCACGAAGAACGTCCGGGAGTACATGGCGGACTGGATGCCGATGTCACGCACCCGCTCGGCCCGGTCGGCGAACCGGCGGGCCTCGATCTCGGGCTGGCCGAACAGCTTCACCAGCAGCGCGCCGGCCACCCCGAACCGCTCGGTCATGGTCGCGCTCATCTTGGCGTCGAGGTTGTACGCCTCGCGCGTGATGTCGGCCAGCCGCCGCCCGACCCGTCGCGCCGGGATGATGAAGATCGGCAGCAGCACCAGCGAGAGCGCGGTGATCTGCCAGGAGAGGGTGAACATCACCGCGGCGGTGAGGACCAGTTGGATGACGTTGCTGACCACACCGGACAGGGTGGAGGTGAACGCCCGCTGGGCGCCCAGAACGTCGTTGTTGAGCCGGCTGACCAGGGCACCGGTCTGGGTGCGGGTGAAGAACTGCAGCGGCATCCGCTGCACGTGGTCGTAGACCCGGGTACGCAGGTCGAGGATGATGCCCTCGCCGATGCGGGCCGAATACCACCGCTGGGCCAGCGACAGCAGCGCGTCGGCGACCGCCAGCCCGGCGATGAACAGGGCCAGCTGGACCACGAGCCGGCCGGCCTCGCTGCCGCCCCGGTTGATCGCGTTGATGACGTCACCGGCGAGCACCGGCGTGGCCACGCCGATGATGGCGGCGAGCACCACGGTGGCCAGGAAGACGATGATGTCGCGCCGGTAGGGCTGGGCGAAGGCCACGATGCGGCGGGCCACGCCGTGCTTGAGCCGGTGGGTGGAGACCTCGTCGCGGTTACGCATCGACCGGAGCATGCTCCACCCGGCCATGCCACCGCCGGACATCGGGTTGGACACCGCTCACCTCCGGGTCGTCGGGTGGACCACACACGTCAGGTCAATTCTCCCGACGACTCTGACAACCTCGGTCGTAACCCGGATCTTCCCGTACGGTCCTTACTATTCTCCTCGGCCGGTCAGATCCCGCAGGCGGCGGGTCTGCGCCTCCCGCTCGGCGCGTTGCTGGTCGGCGTGCGACCGCCCCGCAGCGCCGGCGAGCAGGGCCTTGATCTCCACCACCGCGTCGCGGGCCCCGGCCAGCAGGCCCGCGGTCAGGTCACGGACCGCGCCGTCCAGCTCGGCCGGTGGTACGACAAGAGTGGCCAAGCCGATCCGGTCCGCCTCGGCGGCGTCCAGCCGGCGGCCGGTCGCGCAGATCTCCAGCGCCCGGGAATAGCCGACCAGCTCGACGAGGCGCTTCGTGCCGGCCAGGTCGGGCACCAGCCCGAGGGTCACCTCGGCCATCGACAACTTCGCGTCGGCGGCCAGGACCCGCAGGTCACAGGCCAGCGCGAGTTGGAAACCGGCGCCGATCGCGTGCCCCTGCACGGCGGCCACGGAGATGACGTCCGGCCGGTGCAGCCAGGTGAAGCCGGCCTGGAACGCCGCGATCTGGTCGGCGCACTCCTGCTCGGGCAGCGTGGCCAACTCGGCGAACGACCCCGGGCCGGAGGCGCCAGCAACCGCGAGGTCGAGGCCGGCGGAGAACGCACGCCCCTCGCCACGCACCACCACCACCCGGACGTCGCCGGGCAGGTCGCGGGAGAAGTCGCTCATCGCGCGCCACATCGCCGGCGTCTGGGCGTTGAGCACGTCGGGCCGGCACAACGTCACCGTGGCAACCGGCCCGTCGCAGGTCAGCCGAACCCCGGTCGCCTCGGCGGTCACCGGGCTGCCCGGGGCGCGGCGCTGGTGAACGACGCGAAGGGGCGGGTCACGCCTTCTTGCGGCGCCGGGCACCGCCGCGCTGACGCAGCTGAACCCCGGACTCGGTGAGCACTCGGTGAATGAACCCGTAGGAACGGCCGGTCGAGGCCGCCAGTGCGCGGATGCTCTCCCCCGAGGTGTACCGCTTTACCAGGTCCTTGGCGAGCGTCTGACGCTCGGCTCCGACGATCCGGCGACCCTTCTCAGTGCTGGTGGCTGTGCCAGTGGCTGCCATGCTGTGTCCTCACGTCCCAGACTGTGCGGTTCGGATACGGTCCCACCTATTAGACCGCCTCGGACGATCATGCGCCAGATATCAACTCTTCGCCAACCGACACGCTATGCAATGTCAGCTTCCCGATAGAGTGATCCTCGCGATCGGTCCCGGCACACCGTCCGGAAGGGCCACCGCCGAGCGGCGACGCCTCGGCCCGTACGCTCCCGGGCGTGATCGACCTGCTGGGTACGGCGGCCGGAGCGGCGGTGGTCTTCGCCGCCACCGACATCGACGACATCGTCATCCTCACGCTGTTCTTTGTGGCGGCCCGCACCACCGGCCGGCCCCGCACCTGGCAGATCGTCGCCGGCCAGTACCTCGGCATCGGCGCGCTCGCCCTGGCCAGCGCGGTGATCGCCGCCGGGCTGCTGGTCGTGCCGGACCCGTGGACCGGGCTGCTCGGCCTGCTGCCGATCGCGCTGGGCGTCCGCGCGCTGCGCGGCTCGGACGACGACGAGCCGACAACGGTCGTCACCGGGACACTCGGCGTGGCCGGGGTGACCATCGCCAACGGCGCCGACAACGTGGCCGTCTACGTACCCGTGTTCCGGGCTCTCGGCCCCGGCGACAGCGCGGTCTTCCTGCTGGTCTTCGTGGTGCTCGTCGGCCTGTGGTGCGCCGCCGCGGCCTGGCTGGGTGGGCACCGCCGGGTGGTCCGGCTGGTGGAGCGCGCCGGCCACTGGCTGGTGCCGACGATCTTCGTCGCCATCGGCGTGGTGATCCTGGTCAGCTCCGGCGTGCTCGGCCGGCTGGTGGACCTGCTCGGCTGAGGCGGACCCGCCCCCTGCCGCCGCGGGCGGCCCGAGCCGGGCCGGTCAGGCCAACTCGACCAGTTCGAGGAGGTCGTCGCTCCAGGCGTCCTCGTCGCCGTCGGGCAGCAGGATCGCGCGGTCGGGCTTGAGCGCGAGCACCGCGCCCGGGTCGTGCGTGACCAGCACGATGGCGCCCGGGTAGTTGGCAATCGCGTCGAGCACCTGCTCGCGGCTGACCGGGTCGAGGTTGTTCGTCGGCTCGTCGAGCAGCAGCACGTTGGCGCCGGAGCAGACCAGGGTGGACAGCGCCAGCCGGGTCTTCTCGCCGCCGGAGAGCACCCCGGCCGGCTTGTTCACGTCGTCGCCGGAGAACAGGAACGCGCCGAGGATCTTGCGCAGGTCGGTGTCGGACTGCTCGACGGCGGCGGCCCGCATGTTCTCCAGCACCGTCCGCTCCACGTCCAGCGTCTCGTGCTCCTGGGCGTAGTAGCCCAACCGCAGCCCGTGCCCCGCGTGCACCTCGCCGGTGTCCGGGGTGAGCAGCCCGCCGAGCATCCGCAACAGCGTCGTCTTGCCGGCGCCGTTGAGCCCGAGGATGGCCACCCGGGAACCCCGGTCCACCGCGACGTTGACGTCGGTGAAGATCTCCAGCGAGCCGTACGACTTGGACAGGCCGGTCGCGGTGAGCGGCGTCTTGCCGCACGGGGCGGGGCTGGGGAAGCGCACCTTGGCCACCCGGTCGGCGACGCGCACCTCCTCCAGGCCGGAAATCAGCTTCTCGGCGCGGCGGGCCATGTTCTGCGCGGCGACGGTCTTGGTGGCCTTGGCCCGCATCTTGTCGGCCTGCGCCATCAGCGCGCCGGCCTTCTTCTCCGCGTTGGCCCGCTCCCGGCGGCGGCGGCGCTCGTCGGTCTCGCGGGCCTCCAGGTACGCCTTCCAGCCCAGGTTGTAGACGTCGATCACGCTTCGGGTGGCGTCGAGGAACCAGACCTTGTTGACCACCGACTCCAGCAGCGCGCCGTCGTGGGAGATCACGATGAGGCCGCCCTTGTGGTTGGCGAGAAAGCCGCGCAGCCAGGTGATCGAGTCCGCGTCGAGGTGGTTCGTCGGCTCGTCGAGCAGCAGGATGCCGCCGCCGTTCTCACCGGCGTCGCGGAACAGGATCCGGGCCAGCTCGATGCGTCGGCGCTGACCGCCGGAGAGGGTGCCGATGGTCTGGGCGAGCGCGCGGTCCGGCAGCCCCAGGTTGGCGCAGATCCGGGCGGCCTCGGCCTCGGCCGCGTACCCGCCCAGGGCGGCGAACTGGTCCTCCAGCGCGCCGTAGCGGCGGACCAGCTTGTCGCTGGCGTCCTCGGCCAGTTGGGCCTCGATCTCCTTCATCTGCGCCATCAGCACGTCCAGGCCGCGGGCGGAGAGCACCCGGTCGCGGCCGGTCACCTCCAGGTCGCCGGTGCGCGGGTCCTGCGGGAGGTAGCCGATGGCGCTGCGCTGGTCGATCTGCCCGCCGTACGGCTGCCCCTCGCCGGCGAGCACCTTCAGGGTGGTGGTCTTGCCGGCGCCGTTGCGGCCGACCAGGCCGATCCGGTCACCGGGCTGCACGCGCAGCGTGGTGTCGGACAGCAGGATCCGGGAGCCGGCACGCAGCTCCAGGCCGGTGGCAGTGATCATCTCGTGGGACTCGCTCTCGGGGTCTGGAAGGCTGACTCAGGGCACGCGAAAGCGCCGGCGGGCGGTGGGCCCGTCGGCGCGGGGCGGTTCAGCCTTCGCAGCGCGGCACGGGGACAAGTGTACCGGGGCGCGGGTCGAGCGGCCGGGCTGGATTACCAATCAAGATCATCGGGTACCGGAACGCCGTCCGGACCCGGTCCGGCGCTGACGGCGTATCACAGGACATTTCACGCGATCGAGGTCACGATGGAGCTGAACGAGAACGCGCAGGTCGACACCAGTCAGGTAGAGGACATGCGTGGATCCGGCGGAGGCGGCGGGGGCGGAGGCCTCGGGATCCCGATCCCCGGGGGCGGCGGCCGGGGCGGCGGCCTGATCGGCATCATCATCGCCGTCGTGCTGGCGTTGGCCGGTGGCGGGTTCGGGCTCAGCCAGCTCGGCGGCGGAGGCGGCAGCGACCAGCCGGCCGACAACTCCAGCCTGGACGCCGAGTGCTCCGCGAGCGCGACCAAGACCGAGGACTGCCGCAACACCCTCTACATCAATTCCATCCAGGCTTACTGGAAGGACGCCATGCCGAAGGCGTTCGGCGACCAGTACCAACCGGTCACCACCCGGTTCTTCAGCGACAGCGTGAACACCGGCTGCGGTCAGGCCGACTCGGGTGTCGGCCCGTTCTACTGCCCGGCGGACAAGCACGTCTACATCGACCTGACCTTCTACGACACGCTCAAGTCCGAGTTCGGCGTCAACGGCGAGTTCCCCCAGCCGTACGTTCTCGCGCACGAGTACGGCCACCACGTGCAGGACCTGCTCGGCACCGAGGCCAAGGCGCAGGACGGCAAGACCGGGCCCACCTCCGGCTCGGTCCGGCTGGAGTTGCAGGCGGACTGCTTCGCGGGCGCCTGGGCCAACCACGCCACCGAGACCAAGTCGAAGAACAACCAGGCGATCTTCAAGTCGATCAGCCAGCAGGACATCCAGGACGCGGTGAACACCGCCGGCGCGATCGGCGACGACGCCATTCAGCAGAAGTCCGGCCGGGGCAACGACCCGAGCTCGTACACCCACGGCACCGCCGCCCAGCGGCAGAAGTGGTTCGAGCAGGGCTACAACAGCGGCGACCCGAAGACCTGCGACACCTTCGCGGGCAACCTCTGACCGGCGCACCAACGCGCCACCGCGGCCGCCGGGCACCCGCCCGGCGGCCGCCGCCGTCCCCGCCCGAATCAGCCCGGCGGTGGGGCCGCCGGGTCGGAGTCGCGGACCAGGACGCGGACCGCGCGCGCCGCGGCGATCGCCTCCACCAGCACCGCGTGCCGGGGCTCGGGCACGTCGAGCAGTCGCTCCGCGCGCAGCGCGACAAGCGGGGCCAACCGCCGGTCGGCCAGCACGGTGTCCACCGCCCGCCGGTCACCGCCGCAGACCAGCGCCGCCAGCGTCCGGGCCTCCGGCAGCAGGAGCCGTACGGCAAGGTCGGCCGCCTCACCGAGTGCCGCCTTCGCCTGGTTGTCCCGCCGCCGGGCGAAGCGGTGCTGCGACCAGCCACCGGCGGCCGTGCGTCCCTGCACGTACCGGGTGTCCACCTTGGACACCTCCAGCTCCTCCCCCGCCGCGACGCCCACCGCCACCGAACCCTTGCGGGCCAGCAGCAGCCCGAGCCGGCGGGGCGCGGTCGCCGCGGCGACGAATCCGGCCAGGTCGGCGGCGGACGGCGCGCCCGGTGGTGCGTGCAGCTCGGCGGTGGCACCGTCGGGGGCGGCCAGCCGCAGCCCGTACCCCTCGACGGTCGTGGTGGGCGGGCCGTGCCGGTCGGTGAAGCCCTCGACCCAGCGGGCGATCCGGCCGGGGGCCACCTCGACCCACCGGCCGCCGCCGGCTGCGGGTCGGCTGCTCATGATCCGACCGTACGGCACGGCGCCGGCCGGAGGCGGTCGCCCCGCACCTGGTCCCGGTGAGGCGGGCAGATCCAGTGCGGCCGGGAAAACGACGGAGGTCGGGCCGCTATCGACCCAGCAGGACGACGACCGCAAGGCCAGCAATGATCATGCTGGACGCCAGCGCCGTCGCGCGCCGCCCACGCGGGCCGGCCAACAGCCGCCCGACCAGGGTGCCGCCGCCCGCGATCAGCAGCTGCCAGCTCGCCGAGGCGACGAACGCGCCGAGCACGAAGAGCGCCGCGGCCACCGGCCCGGCCTCGGCGGTGTCGCCGCGGCCGAACACCAGCGCCGCGAAGTAGACCACGGTGGCCGGGTTGAGCAGGGTCAGCGCCAGCACGCCCGCGTACGCCCGGACCGGCGTGTCCATCCCCCGCCCGACGCTCGGCGCGGTGGCGGTGGGCCTCGGGCGCAGCGCCCGCCACGCGCCGTGCGCAGCGAGCGCAAGCAGCACCACGGCCGCGACCACCCGCAGCGGCCCGGCGACCGGCGCGATCAGCCCGGCGATCGCCGCGCCGCCGAGCACCGCGATGGTGGCGTAGAACCCGTCGGCGGTGGCCACACCGAGCGCGCCGGCGGCGCCGACCCGGAACGACGTACGCGCACTGAGCCCGAGGACCAGCACCGCGATCGCGCCGACCGGCACGGCGACGCCGTAGCCGGCGACCAGCCCAGCGAGGAACGCGGCCGTCACGACGGTCGGTAGCGGGTCGAGGCACGCCCGGAGCCGGTCCGCTGTCGGCGTGCGGCGGTGGCCGCACGGACAGGAGCCTGCTTCGGGTACGCCTCGATCACCCGCCCATCGTGCGCCGACCGGCCCGATCGGACCAGCGGTTTTTCGTTGGGAGGACCGGTGACGTCTGGTGACCTTCGTCCGGCAGGCGACCGCCCGCGTCGGACGCTTTGCTCTGCTGCCACCAAGGCGACACTCCTGCTAGCTGCAGAAACGTGCGAGCTGTCGAGCTGGCCGCTTGACCCCGACGGAACGAGGGCGCGGCACCCGGGTGGGTGCCGCGCCCTCGAGGATCGGTGCGTCAGACGTTGAAGCCCAGGGAACGGAGCTGGTCCCGACCCTCGTCGGTGATCTTGTCCGGTCCCCACGGCGGGAGCCACACCCAGTTGATCCGGATGTCGTTGACCAGGCCGCCGCCCGGGCCGGTGGTCAGCGCCTGCCGGGCCTGGTCCTCGATCACGTCGGTCAGCGGGCAGGCCGCCGAGGTGAGCGTCATGTCCAGGGTCGCGACGTTCTCGTCGTCGACGTGCACCCCGTACACCAGGCCCAGGTCGACCACGTTGATGCCCAACTCGGGGTCGACTACGTCCTTCATCGCCTCTTCGATGTCGGCGATCATCGCCTTGCTGACGCCGCCCGCCGAGGTGGCGGCGTCGCCGGCACCCGGGGCCGCAGCGCCGTCGGTCGCAGCGGCGTTGGTCGGCGCGGCGTTGGTCGTCGCGGCTCCGTCGGTCGTCACGGCGTCGGTCTGCGGCGCCGCGGTGGCGTCACCGGCCTCCGGCGTCGCCGCGGTAGCGGTGTTCTCGCTCATGCCGTCCCTCCGGTTCGCTTCGTGATGCCACCCGGCACCACAGTGCTGCTGGAAATCGCTCGCTGACGCTCGCTCACGCCTTCACCTCCGGGCCCACGCCCACGCCGGCGCGTGCCGCGGCGTCCTTGAACGCCATCCACGGCAGCAGCGCGCACTTCACCCGGGCGGGGTAGCGGGCGACGCCCGCGAAGGCCACCCCGTCACCGAGTACGTCCTCGTCGGGCGTGACCTGGCCACGTCCGGACATCAACTCGACGAACGCCTCGTGCACCTCGAATGCTTCCCCGGTGCCCCGACCGCGCAGCAGTTCGTGCAACACGCTCGCCGACGCCTGGCTGATCGAGCAGCCCATCCCGTCGTACGAGATGTCGTGCAGCACGTCGCCGTCGGTGGCCACCCGGACGGTGATCTCGTCGCCGCAGGTCGGGTTGACGTGGTGCGCTTCCGCGACCTGATCGGCCGCATCGTCGGCGTCGCGCAGGCCACGGCCGTGCGGATGCTTGTAGTGGTCCAGGATGATCTCCTGGTAGAGCTGGTCGAGTTGCACCATCAGTCGAACACCTTCCGCACCTGCTCCAGACCGCCCACCAGGGCGTCGATCTCCTCGGTGGTGGTGTAGAGGTAGAACGAGGCCCGGGTCATCGCCGGGACGCCGAACCGGCTGCACACCGGCTTGGCACAGTGGTGGCCCACCCGCACCTGCACGCCGAGCGAGTCGAGCACCTGACCCACGTCGTGCGGGTGCACGCCACCCAGCGCGAACGAGATGGTGCCGCCGCGCCCGATCGGCACGGTCGGGCCGAAGATCCGCAGGTCGGGCACCGAGCCGAAAGCGTCCAGCGCGTACGCCGTCAGCTCCTTCTCGTGCCACTGGATGGCCCGCATCCCGACGCCGGTCAGGTAGTCGACCGCCGCACCGAGCGCGACCGCCTCGGCGATCGGCGGGGTGCCCGCCTCGAAGCGGGCCGGCGGCGCGGCGAACGTCGAGCGGGCCATGGTGACCGTCTCGATCATCGAGCCGCCACCCATCACCGGCGGCATCGCCGCCAGCAGCTCACCCCGGCCCCAGAGCACGCCGATCCCGGTCGGGCCACACATCTTGTGCCCGGTGAAGACGATGTAGTCGGCGTCCAGGTCGACCACGTCGATGGGCAGGTGCGGCACCGACTGCGAGCAGTCCAGCAGCAGCAGCGCGCCCACCTCACGGACCCGCGCGGTGATCCGGGAGGTGGCGTTGACGGTGCCGAGGATGTTTGACGTGTGCACCAGCGAGACGATCTTCGTCCGTTCGGTGACCAGGTCCTCCAGGCCCGACTCGTCCAGCCGACCCTGGTCGGTGACCGGGAACCAGCGCAGGGTCGCGCCGGTGCGCTCGCACAGCAGCTGCCACGGGACGATGTTCGAGTGGTGCTCCATCTCGGAGATCACCACCTCGTCGCCGGGGCCGAGCCGGAACCGGGGGTCACCGTCCGGGCGCAGCGAGGCGTTCGAGAAGGCGTACGCCACGATGTTGATCGCCTCGGTGGAGTTCTTGGTGAACACCACCTCGTCGACGCTCGGCGCGTGAATGAACGCGGCGATCTTGGCCCGCGCCCCCTCGTACGCCTCGGTGGCCTCGGTGCCCAGGGTGTGCACCGAGCGCGACACGTTGGCGTTGTGCCGCGCGTAGTGCTCGTCGAGCACGTCGAGCACCTGACGGGGCTTGTGCGAGGTGTTGGCGCTGTCGAGGTAGACCAGCGGGTGGCCGTTGATCTCCCGATCGAGGATCGGGAAGTCGGCGCGTACCCGGGCCACGTCGAAACGCGGCACGTCGTCGTACTGCGGCATCCCCTCGGGGATCGCGATGCTGGTCATCTCGGCAGCGCCTTCCCCACTCAGGCCTTGGCCGTGCCGGCCCCGGCGGCGTACCGCTCGTAGCCCTCGGCTTCGAGCTTGTCGGCCAGCTCCGGGCCGCCCTGCTCGACGATCCGGCCGGCCACGAAGACGTGCACGAAGTCCGGCTTGATGTAGCGCAGGATCCGCGTGTAGTGGGTGATCAGCAGCACGCCGGTGTCACCGGTGTCGCGGACCCGGTTGACGCCCTCGCTGACCACGCGCAGCGCGTCCACGTCGAGGCCCGAGTCGGTCTCGTCGAGGATCGCGATCTTCGGCTTGAGCAGCTCGAGCTGGACGATCTCGTGCCGCTTCTTCTCACCGCCGGAGAAGCCCTCGTTGACGTTGCGCTGGGCGAACGCCGGGTCCATCTGGAGGCGCTCCATCGCGCCGCGCAGCTCGCCGCCCCAGGTGCGCAGCTTGGGCGCTTCGCCGTCGATGGCGGTCTTGGCGGTGCGCAAGAAGTTGGCCACCGAGACGCCGGGCACCTCGACCGGGTACTGCATGGCCAGGAAGAGGCCGGCGCGGGCGCGCTCGTCGACCGTCATGGCCAGCACGTCCTCGCCGTCGAGGGTCACCGAGCCGCCGGTGATCTCGTACTTGGGGTGGCCGGCGATCGAGTACGCCAGGGTGGACTTGCCGGAGCCGTTCGGGCCCATGATCGCGTGGGTTTGACCGGAATTCACCTCCAGGTCTACCCCATGCAGGATCGGCTTGAGCTCACCCTCGGGCAGCTTGACCGACACCTTCAGGTCGCGGATCTCCAGGGTGCTCATTATCGGGTCACTCCATTACTCGGCGTCAGGCTGAGGTAGATGTCGCCGTCGCGGACTTCGACGGGGTAGACGGGGACGGGTTCGGTGGCGGGCAGGCCGGTCGGCGCGCCGGTGCGCAGGTCGAAGCGCGAGCCGTGCAGCCAGCACTCCAGCGTGCAGCCGTCGACCTCACCCTCGGAGAGGGCGACCGCGGCGTGCGAGCACTCGTCGTAGGCGGCGTAGAACTCGCCGTCCTCGCCGTGCACCAGGGCGATCGGGGTGCCGTCGACGTCCGCGCTGATCGCGGTGCCCTTCGGCACGTCCTCGGTGGAGCAGATCCGGATCATCAAGCGCCCGCCTTGGCCAGCCGGGCCTCGATCGCGTCGCCCAGGCGCTCGCGCAGCGACTCCACCGGGATCTTGTTGATCAGCTCGGCGAAGAAGCCGCGGACCACCAGGCGGCGGGCTTCGCTCTCCGGGATACCCCGGGCCATCAGGTAGAACAACTGCTCGTCGTCGAAGCGGCCGGTCGCGCTGGCGTGGCCCGCGCCGGCGATCTCGCCGGTCTCGATCTCCAGATTGGGTACGGAGTCCGCCCGCGCGCCGTCGGTGAGCAGCAGGTTCCGGTTGATCTCGTACGTGTCGGTGCCGGTCGCCTCGGCCCGGATCAGCACGTCGCCCACCCAGACGGTGTGCGCGTCCGCGCCCTGCAGGGCGCCCCGGTAGCCGACGTAGCTGCGGCAGTCCGGCACGGAGTGGTCGACCAGCTGGCGGTGCTCCAGGTGCTGGCCGCCGTCGGCGAAGTAGACCCCGTACAGCTCGGCCTCGCCGCCCCGGCCGGTGTACTCCACGCTGGTGAACTGGCGCACCAGGTCACCGCCCAGGCTCACCTGCACGTGCGTCACCCGGGCGTCCCGGCCGAGCTTGAACTTGAGGTGCTGCGCCTGCACCGCGTCCGGCGCCCAGTCGGCCACGGTGACCAGGGTCAGCTTGGCCCCGTCGCCCACCGACACCTCGACGTTGTCGGCCAGGGTCGCCGAGCCGACGTGCTCCAGCACCAGCGTCAGCTCCGCGAATCGGCCCACCTCGACGAAGGTGTGCCCGAAGGCCAGACCCTCGCCGCCGTCGCCGACCACCCGCACGCTCACCGGGGCGCCCACCACGACATCGCTCGCCACCGAGAGCAGCAGCGCCTGCCCGGCGCCGCCGTACGCGAGCGCGCTGACCCGGTCGACCGGGGTGAGCACGCTGCCCACCCGCGGGTCGTCGGTGCCGATGCGCTCGATGGCCACGCCCTCGGGCAGCTCGCCGTACTCGTGCCGGACCGTGCCGGCACCGGCCTGGGCGTCGCCGCTGAGGCCGCGCAGCCGCTTGAGCGGGGTGAAACGCCACTCCTCCTCCAGGCCGGTGAGGGCCGGGAAGTCGGCGACGTCGTACGAGCGCAGCGCCTGCGACTTGGTGCTGGGCGGCGCGGAAGCCTGGGTAGTCATGTCTTCCTTGGTCTGTCATGAATCGGAGGGTCAAAGCGGGCTGGACCGGACCCGGCGTACCGGGTCCGGGCCCGTCCGTGGCCGGGCGGCGGCGGCGTCAGCCGACCGCGCCCTCCATCTGAAGCTCGATCAGGCGGTTCAGCTCCAGGGCGTACTCCATCGGGAGTTCCTTGGCGATCGGTTCGATGAAGCCACGAACGATCATGGCCATCGCCTCGTCCTCGCTCAGGCCCCGGCTCATCAGGTAGAAGAGCTGGTCGTCGCTGATCTTGGAGACGGTCGCCTCGTGCCCCATCGACACGTCGTCCTCGCGGATGTCGACGTACGGGTAGGTGTCCGAGCGCGAGATGGTGTCGACCAGCAGCGCGTCGCACTTGACCGTGCTCCGGCTGTGGTGCGAGCCCTCCAGCACCTGCACCAGACCGCGGTACGAGGTGCGGCCGCCGCCACGGGCGATCGACTTCGACACGATCGTCGAGGAGGTGTGCGGCGCGGCGTGCACCATCTTGGCGCCCGCGTCCTGGTGCTGGCCCTCGCCGGCCATCGCCACCGAGAGCACCTCGCCCTTGGCGTGCTCGCCGGTCATGTAGACCGCCGGGTACTTCATGGTCACCTTGGAGCCGATGTTGCCGTCGACCCACTCCATGGTCGCACCCTCGTGGCAGACGGCGCGCTTGGTGACCAGGTTGTAGACGTTGTTCGACCAGTTCTGGATGGTCGTGTACCGGCAGCGCGCGTTCTTCTTGACGATGATCTCCACGACCGCGCTGTGCAGCGAGTCCGAGGAGTAGAGCGGCGCGGTGCAGCCCTCGACGTAGTGCACGTACGCGCCCTCGTCGACGATGATCAGCGTCCGCTCGAACTGGCCCATGTTCTCCGTGTTGATCCGGAAGTAGGCCTGCAGCGGGATGTCCACGCGCACGCCCTTCGGCACGTAGATGAACGAGCCGCCGGACCACACGGAGGTGTTCAGAGCGGCGAACTTGTTGTCGCCGACCGGGATGACCGTGCCGAAGTACTCCTTGAAGACGTCCTCGTGCTCGCGCAGCGCGGTGTCGGTGTCCAGGAAGAGGACGCCCTGCTCCTCAAGGTCCTCACGGATCTTGTGGTAGACGACCTCGGACTCGTACTGCGCCGCGACACCGGCGACCAGCCGCTGCTTCTCCGCCTCCGGGATGCCCAGCCGGTCGTAGGTGTTCTTGATGTCCTCGGGCAGGTCCTCCCAGCTGGTGGCCTGCTTCTCGGTCGACCGCACGAAGTACTTGATGTTGTCGAAGTCGATGCCGGTGAGGTCCGCGCCCCAGGCCGGCATCGGCTTGCGGCCGAACAGCCGCAGACCCTTGAGGCGCAGGTCGAGCATCCAGGCCGGCTCGTTCTTCTTGGCCGAGATGTCCCGCACCACCGCCTCGTTGATGCCGCGCTGGGCGACCGCCCCGGCGGCGTCCGGGTCGGACCAGCCGTACTCGTAGCGACCCAGGGCGGCGAGCTGCTCTTCCTGGGTCAGGGGCTGGACGATCTGCTCGGTCATCTATCTGTCCTCACAGTGGTGACGGGATTACCGGATTGGGCGCGGCCCGGCTGGGTCGGGATGTGCGTGGTGCACACCCCGTCGCCGTGCGCGATGGTGGCCAGGCGTTGTACGTGGGTGCCGACCAGACGGGAGATCACCGCGGTCTCGGCCTCGCACAGCTGGGGAAACTCGGCGGCCACGTGCGCCACCGGGCAGTGGTGCTGGCAGAGCTGGCCGCCGGAGGCGATCGTGGTCGCGTTGGCAGCGTAACCCTCGGCGGTGAGCGCTCCGGCGAGTGCCTCAGCTCGCGCGAGGGGGTCGTCGCCGGCGTCCTCCATGGCGGCGCGGCAGCGCGACTCCAGCGCGGACACCTGCTCGGTGGCGAACGCCTCGACCGCGTCCGGGCCTCCGCTGCGGGCGATCCAGCGCAGCGCGGCGGTGGCCATGTTGTCGTAGTGGTGTGTGCCACAGCGGACCCGGGCCGCCTCGGTGAGCACGAAGACCTTGGCCGGACGCCCCCGACCGCGGCTGCCCTGCACCGTCTGCTCGCGGGCGACAACGTCACCGTCGGCGAGCATCGCGTCCAGGTGCCGGCGGATCGCCGCCGGGCTCAGGCCGAGCGCCAGACCGAGCTGCGCGGCGGTGGTCGCGCCCCGCTCCAGCAGCAGCTGGGTGACGCGGTCCCGGGTGGAGATCTCTGTCGCGGCGCCGCCCAGCGCGGACGACGAGGCCCCGACGAGGGCGGACGCGGACGCGCCGACGGCCTGGGCAGCCGTCGGCTGGTGCCCGGAGAGCGCCGCCGCGTTTTTCACAACACCAACGTTACGTAATTACCCGGAGGGTGGCAAACCCGGGCCCCGGTGATCCGAACCACCGACCCTGCGGAGTCGGACGAACCTCGATCACTACGGTGCGTAGGATTTGCGCCGTGAACCGCATCGTCCGTCCGGTCTCCGGTCTCCTGCTGCGCCGCCTCGCGCTCGCCTCGATCATCGCGAACGTCGGCATCGTCGTCACCGGCGGGGCGGTCCGGCTGACCGCCTCGGGCCTCGGCTGCCCCACCTGGCCCCGGTGCACCGACGATTCGTACGTCACCACGCCCGAGATGGGCGTGTACGGGGTGATCGAGTTCAGCAACCGGATGCTGACCTTCGCGGTTGGCCTGATCGCGCTGGCCACCGTGCTGGCGGTCCTGGCACACCGGCCGCGCCGCCGCGGGCTGCTGACCCTCGCCGTCGCCGTCTTCCTGGGCATTCCCGCCCAGGCGGTGATCGGTGGCATCACGGTGCTCACCAACCTCAACCCGTGGGTGGTCGGGCTGCACTTCCTCGCCTCGATGGCGGTGATCGCCGCCGCGTACGCCCTCTGGCGGCGGGTCGACGAACCGGACGCCCCGACGGTCGCCGTGGTGCCCTCGCCCCTGCGCACGTTGGCCCGGGTCACCACGGGCGTCACCGTCGCGGTGCTGGTGATCGGCACCTGGGTCACCGGCAGCGGCCCGCACGCCGGCGACCACGGCGCGGCCCGCAACGGACTGGACCCGGAGTCGATCTCCCAGGTGCACGCCGACGGCGTCTTCCTGCTGATCGGCCTGTCGGTGGCGTTGATCTTCGCGTTCCGCGCGGTCGGCGCGGCCCGGGCCACCCGGGCCGCCGTCGTCCTGCTCGCGGTGGAGCTGGGTCAGGGGCTCATCGGCTTCGTGCAGTACTTCACCCAGGTGCCGGCGGTCCTGGTCGGCGCGCACATGCTCGGCTCGTGCCTGGTGCTGCTGGCCGCCCTCGCCGTGCAGTGGTCCACCCGCGAACGCCGCCCGGCCGCCCCGGCGCCGCAGGCCACCGCGACCGAGGCCGAAGCCGTCCCGGTCACCGCCTGAACCCCCGCGCCCGCGCGACATCGGAGATGTCGCGGTGCGCTTGTCACGATCATGCTCGATCCAGGAAGTAGTGGCATCGCCAGCACGCCGATGCCACTACTTCCATGATGGTGCGCAGACGTCGGCGCGGAGGCTCGGCGGGTCAGGCTCGGCGGGCCAGGTGGGTGGCGATCGCGGTGGCGAGGCGGTCGGGGGCGCCGTCGGCGTACCCGATGAAGAGCGACGGCTCGGTCAGCTCCAGTTCCACCAGGACCGGGTCGCCGTCCGGGCCGGGGATCAGGTCGACCCGGGCGTAGAGCAGTTGACGCGTGCCACCGGGCACCGCCGCGAGGGTCCGCTCGGCGACCGCCAACTGCTCGGGCCGCGGGGCGCGGGGCCTGATCTCCTCGGCCTTGTAGAGGCCGTCCGGGCCGAGATCCGGGCCGGTCAGCATCGGACCCTTGCGGATGGCGTGGCTGTACGCGAGCCCGTCCGGGCCGGCCAGGAAGAGCAGTGCGGTCTCACCCTCGCTGTCGACGGCGCTCAGGTACGGCTGGACCATGGTCGTCCGGCCGGCGGTGGAGAGGCGGCGTACGTGGGCGTGAGCCAGGTCGCGGTGCTCCGGGTCGGCCAGGTCGTACCGGCCGGTGTCCTGACTGCCGGCGCTGACCGAGGGCTTGAGCACGTACTCGCCCGTCTCGGCGGGCGGCGACCAGCTCTCGCCCGGCTCGACCCAGGACGTCGGCACGGTCGGCACCCCGGCGGCGCTCAGCTCGGCCAGGTAGCGCTTGTCGGTGTTCCACCGCACCACGTCGGCCGGGTTGACCAGGGTGGGCACCGACGCGGCCCAGGCGACGAACTCGTCGCGGCGCAGGGCGTAGTCCCACGGTGAGCGGAGCACGACGAGGTCGTACGAGGACCAGTCGGCGTCGGGGTCGTCCCAGACGACCGCCTCGGCGGCGATCCCCCGGGCGGTGAGCGGGTCGAGGACGAGGCGGTCGTCTGGGTCGAGGTCGACCAGATCGGCGCAGGTGACGAGAGCGACCCGGGGTTCCCCCCGGGTCGACTGGTGGTGGTTGGTCAATTCAGCTCTCTATCTCAACGGGCCATCGTGCGCCGGGCCATCGACCGCCAGAGGTCGTTGCTCGGTCGCATCTGGTCCATCAGTTCACGCTCCCAGGCGTTCTCGACGGTGACTCCCGCCTTGGCGCACGCCTCCCGGGCGGTGACGGTGTCCTCGGCGAACTGGTCGCCCCACTCACCATCGGCACCCACGAGGACGATCCGTGCGCCGCGCTTACCGACGTACTCGATGACGGCCTTCGCGCCGCCGTGCCCGGCGGCGAACGACCGGAGGCCCGCGACCAGGCCGTGCGGGGCCTGCTCGCCGGCGGTCTGCTCGGCCGTCAGCGTCGTATCGGAACCATCTGCCATGACGCGAAGCCTAAGCAGAGTTGCACTCACGCGTGCGAGAACCATGAACCTTTTGTGATGCCAATTACCTCTAGGTTTCAGGAAGGCCACAGGCTTCCTGTCCGGTTATATCCGGACTTTCCCGCACTAACCACTCGGGCAAATCAGGGTCCAGTGCCCGCAGGTTGAGTCGATCCGACTCATGCCGAAAGTTACTCTCATGTGACATTAAACCCGGACAACTCATCCACGACCATGATTAGTCTGCGGATTTCCGCAGCGTCGTGGGACGTCCCGCGACGCGGGTCAGATCAGCGCGTCGAGCGCGACGGCCACGAAGACGATGGTCAGGTACGTCGTCGACCAGTGGAACAGCCGCATCGGCTTGACCGCCTCGCCGCGGGTCGCCCGCCGGCAGAGCCGGTGCGCCTCGACCAGGAAGATCGCGCCCACCACCAGCGTCGGTACGCCGTAGATCGCGCTGAGGCCCAGCGGCCAGACCGCGAGGGAGGTGAGCACGGTGAGCCACGCGAAGATCAGGATCTCGGCGTTCACCCGGCGGGTGGAGGCCACCACGGGCAGCATCGGGATGCCGGCGCGGGCGTAGTCGTCCTTGTACTTCATCGCGAGCGGGTAGAAGTGCGGCATCTGCCAGAAGAAGACCACCGCGAACAGGCCCCAGGCCGCCGGGGCGAGCCCGCCGGTGACCGCCGCCCACCCGATCAGCACCGGAGCGGCACCGCAGGCGCCACCCCAGAACGTGTTCGTCGAGGTGGAGCGCTTGAGCCAGAGGGTGTAGACGACGTCGTAGTAGACGATCGCGGCGAGCGTCAGCCCGGCGGCGAGCAGGTTGGTGAACAACGCCATCAGAACGATCGAGATCGCCGCCAGCACCAGACCGAAGACGAGCGCGCTGCGCGGCGACACCGTGTGCGCCGGCAGCGGACGCCGCTTGGTCCGCCGCATCAACTGGTCGATGTCCCGGTCGATGTAGCAGTTGAGCACGCTGGCCGCCCCCGCGGCGAGCGAGCCACCGATGAGCACCACGGCCATCAGCCACAGCGACGGCAGTCCGCCGTCGGCGAGCATCATCGCCGGGACGGTGGTGACCAGCAGCAACTCGACGATGCGCGGCTTGGTGAGCGCCACGTACGCCGACACGATCGCGCGCACGTCCCGCCGCGCCACCGGACCCTCGGCCGCCCGTACCGGGGGCTGCCCGGTGGGGTTGCTCGCGGGGCGCTCGGTGATCATGCTCACGGATTGCCACCTTCCGGCATCGGCACGGGGAGATCGAGTCGGCCGCGCCCGCTCGGGGGCCGCACACCGACCCACACACTACGCGTTGTCGTTTTGGCTGCCCGGCCGACCCGACAACGGTGCGGGCCGTCACACCACCGGGTTGAACGTCTGGGCGCAGAGTCACGTACTGCACACCATGCGGAGATCCCCGGGCGCACGTTTAGTCGCGCTCGATAGGGTCATCAGTGAGGGTTCCGCCCATCTGCCGAGGAGCACAACCATCGTGGCTGCCAACCGACCCGAGCACTCCGAACTCAACTGGTCCGACCTCGATCGCCGGGCTGTCGACACCGTCCGCGTCCTGGCCATGGATGCCGTCGAGAAATCCGGCAACGGCCACCCGGGCACCGCGATGAGCCTGGCGCCCGCGGCCTACCTCCTCTTCAACCGGGTCATGCGGCACAACCCGGCCGACCCGAACTGGCCCGGCCGGGACCGGTTCGTGCTCTCCGCCGGGCACTCCAGCCTGAGCCTCTACATCCAGCTGTTCCTCTCCGGCTACCCGCTGAGCCTGAACGACCTGAAGTCGCTGCGCCAGTGGGGCTCGCAGACCCCGGGTCACCCGGAGCACGGTCACACCCCGGGCGTGGAGACCACCACCGGCCCGCTCGGGCAGGGCCTGGGCAACGCGGTCGGCATGGCCATGGCGGCCCGTCGCGAGCGTGGCCTGTTCGACCCGGAGGCCGAGCCGGGCAGGTCGGTCTTCGACCACAACATCTGGTGCATCGTCTCCGACGGTGACATCGAGGAGGGCATCAGCCACGAGGCCAGCGCCCTCGCCGGGCACCAGCAGCTGGGCAACCTCACGGTGATCTACGACGACAACGAGATCTCGATCGAGGACGACACCCGCATCGCCAAGAGCGAGGACGTGGCGGCCCGCTACGAGGCGTACGGCTGGCACGTGCAGACCGTCGACTGGCGCAGCGGTGACGCCGACCAGGGTGACTACCACGAGGACGCCGAGGCGCTGTACCGCGCGCTGGTGGCCGCCAAGGCCGAGACCGGTCGTCCCTCCTTCATCGCGCTGCGCACCATCATCGGCTGGCCCGCGCCCAACAAGCAGAACACCGGCAAGATCCACGGCTCGGCGCTCGGCGCCGACGAGGTGAAGGCCACCAAGCGGATCCTCGGCTTCGACCCGGAGCAGACCTTCCAGGTCGACGAGGAGGTGCTCGGCCACGCCCGCACGGTGATGGGCCGCGGCGACAAGGCCGAGCAGGAGTGGACCGCCGCGTTCGACGCCTGGAAGAAGGCGAACCCGGAGCGCACGGCGCTCTACGAGCGGATGGCCGGCCGGGTGCTGCCGGACGGCTGGACCAAGGCGCTGCCGGTCTTCCCCGCCGACGCCAAGGGTGTTGCCACCCGGGCCGCCTCCGGCAAGGTGCTCGAGGCGCTCGCGCCGGTGCTGCCGGAGCTGTGGGGCGGTTCGGCCGACCTGGCCGAGAGCAACAACACCACCATGAAGGGCGAGCCGTCGTTCATCCCGGCCGCGCACGCCACCAAGGACTTCCCCGGCCACGAGTACGGCCGGACGCTGCACTTCGGCATCCGTGAGCACGCCATGGGCGCCATCCTCAACGGCATCGCGCTGCACGGCGGCACCCGCCCGTACGGCGGCACGTTCCTGGTGTTCAGCGACTACATGCGCCCGGCGGTGCGGCTGGCCGCGTTGATGAAGCTGCCGGTGACGTACGTCTGGACGCACGACTCGATCGGCCTGGGCGAGGACGGCCCGACCCACCAGCCGGTGGAGCACCTGACCGCGCTGCGCGCCATCCCGGGCCTGGACGTGGTCCGCCCGGCGGACGCGAACGAGACGGCGTGGGCCTGGCGGCAGGCGCTGGAGCACACCGACCGGCCGACCGCGCTGGCGCTGAGCCGCCAGCCGCTGCCGACCCTGGACCGGGATGTCCTGGGTGACGTGGCCGGCGTGGCCAAGGGTGGCTACGTGCTGGCCGAGGCGTCCAACGGCAAGCCCCAGGTGATCATCATCGGCACCGGCTCCGAGGTGCAGCTCGCCCTGACCGCCCGGGAGCGGCTGGAGGCCGACGGCACGCCGACCCGGGTCGTCTCGATGCCCTGCCAGGAGTGGTTCTACGAGCAGGATGAGGCATACCGGGAGTCGGTGCTCCCGCGTGGGGTAAAGGCACGGGTGAGCGTGGAGGCCGGGATCGCCATGTCCTGGCGCGGCATCGTCGGTGACCTCGGCGAGAGCGTCAGCCTGGAGCACTACGGGGCGAGCGCCCCGCACACCGTGCTCTTCGAGCAGTTCGGGTTCACCCCCGACCGGATCGTGGCGGCGGCACACGCCTCGCTGGCCCGGGTGGGCGACATCACCGGTTTCACGACCGGCAACTGAGGGAGCGTGGACGGCATGACGGACAAGCTGAATGAGCTCACCGCCGCGGGTGTGGCGGTGTGGCTCGATGATCTTTCCCGGGTACGTTTGAGCTCCGGCGGGCTGGACAAGCTCCGCCGTGAGAAGCACGTCGCGGGCGTCACCACCAACCCGACGATCTTCGCGAAGGCGTTGAGCGACGCCGACGAGTACAACTGGCAGTTGCGCGACCTGGCCATCCGTGGCGTGGACGTGGAAGAGGCCGTACGGATGCTCACCACGTACGACGTACGGTGGGCCTGCGACGTGATGCGCCCGTCGTACGACGGCAGCGCAGGCGTGGACGGCCGGGTCTCGATCGAGGTGGACCCGCGCAGCGCGCACGACGCGGACAAGACGGTCGCCGAGGCCAAGGCGCTGTGGTGGCTGGTCGACCGGCCCAACCTCTTCATCAAGATCCCGGCCACCGAGGAGGGCCTGTCGGCGATCACCGACACGCTCGCCGAGGGGATCAGCGTCAACGTGACGCTGATCTTCGGTCTGGACCGCTACTCGGCGGTCATGGAGGCTTTCCTGACCGGTCTGGAGCAGGCCAAGGCCAACGGGCACGACCTGTCGAAGATCGGCTCCGTCGCGTCGTTCTTCGTCTCCCGCGTCGACTCCGAGGTCGACAAGCGACTGGAGAAGATCGGCTCCGACCAGGCCAAGGCGCTGAAGGGCAAGGCCGCGATCGCCAACGCCCAGCTGGCGTACGAGCGCTACACCGAGGTCTTCTCCTCGGACCGCTGGAAGGCGCTCGAGGCCGCCGGAGCGCACCCGCAGCGGCCGCTGTGGGCCTCCACCTCGACGAAGAACCCGGACTACCGGGACGTGATCTACGTCGAGGAGCTGATCGCCCCCGGCACGGTCAACACCATGCCGGAGTCGGTCATCCACGCGTACGCCGATCACGGCGAGACGCGCGGCGACACCATCACCGGCGCCTACGACGCGGCCCGGAAGGTCTTCGCGGACCTGGAGTCGGTCGGGGTGGACATGGCCGACGTGATCGCCACCCTGGAGCGCGAGGGCGTGGAGAAGTTCGAGGCGAGCTGGCAGGAGCTGCTCGACGGCGTCCGCAAGTCGCTGGAGGCGGCCGGCAGCGGCAAGGGTGCTCCGAACAAGGCGGCCAAGGGCAACGCGAACGCCGCCGCGAAGGCGGGTGGCGCGTGAGCGAGCGAATCGGCACGCAGCGAAGCGGAGTGGCGGCATGAGCGATCTTCTTGCAGGGCCGGTGGAGGCAGCCGCCGGGCTCGCTGTGTACGGCGCGGACGCGGTCGACAAGTCCGCGCCCGCCTCGACCCGGGAGGCGCTGGTCAAGGCCGGCGTCCCCGGCAGGCTGGCCGCCAAGGACGCAAGCCTGTGGGGCCCGGACGCCGAGGCCGAGGCGAAGGTCCGGCTCGGCTGGGTGGACACCCACCGGCGCAGCCGGGAGCTGCTGGTGCAGCTCGCCGAGCTGACCGCGGAGCTGGCCGACCTGGACCACGTGGTGCTCGCCGGTATGGGCGGCTCGTCGCTCGCCCCCGAGGTGATCACGCGGACCCTGGGCCGGCCGTTGACCGTGCTGGACACCACCGACCCGGGCCAGGTCCGGGCGGCCCTGGGTGACCGGCTGGAGCGCACCGTGGTGGTCGTCGCCAGCAAGTCCGGCTCGACGGTGGAGACCGACAGCCACCGTCGCGCCTACTGGCAGGCGTTCCTGGACGCCGGGATGACCGAGGCGGAGGCCGGCCGGCACTTCGTCATCGTCACCGACCCGGGTTCGCCGCTGGAGGCCACCGCGGCCGAGATGGGCGCGTTCACCGTGCTCGCCGACCCGAACGTGGGCGGCCGGTACTCGGCGCTGACCGCGTTCGGGCTGGTGCCGTCCGCGCTGGCCGGTGTCGAGGTCGCCGAGCTGATCGACCAGGCCGACGCGTTGGCCGAGTCGCTCGGCTCCGACCGCGACAACCCGGCGCTGGCGCTGGGCGCCGCGTTGGGCGCCGCGGCCACGCTGGCCCGCGACAAGGTCGCCCTGGTGTCCGACGGCACCGGCATCGACGGCCTGGGTGACTGGGCCGAGCAGTTGATCGCCGAGTCGACCGGCAAGGCCGGGGTGGGCATCCTGCCCGTCGTGGTCGAGTCCCCGCAGAGCCCCGGCGCCACCGGGCCGGACGTGCTGACCGTCAGCTACGGCGGCGCGCTGGCCCCCGGTGACGTGCCGGGCGGCGGCGCCGACCCGGACGTGGCCGTCAACGGCCCGCTCGGCGCGCAGTTCCTGGCCTGGGAGTACGCCACCGCGGTGGCCGGCGTGGTGCTCGGCATCGACCCGTTCAACCAGCCGAACGTCACCGAGTCCAAGGAGAACACCAACAAGATCCTGGCCTCGGGCCTGCCGGTCCAGGCGCCGTCGTTCACCGAGGGCGCGATCGAGGTGTACGCGCCGCAGGGCGCGCCCGGTGACCTGGCCGGCGTGCTGCGCTGGCTGCTCGACGGTCTCGGCGACGACGGTTACCTGGCCGTCATGGCGTACCTGGACCGCTTCGCCGACGCCGACGCGGCCCGGCTGCGGCCGCTGCTGGCCGGCGCGTCCGGTCGGCCGGTCACCTTCGGCTGGGGGCCGCGGTTCCTGCACTCCACCGGCCAGTACCACAAGGGCGGCCCGCAGGTGGGCAGCTTCCTGCAGGTGACCGGCGCGGTCACCGAGGACCTGGCGGTGCCGGGCAAGCCGTACACCTTCGGTGAGTTGCAGGCGGCACAGGCCGCCGGCGACCGGCAGGCCCTCGCGGGTCGGAAGCGGCCGCTGCTGCGGCTGCACCTGACCGACCGGGCAACCGGCGTCGCCCAACTACTAGACGCGGCCGGTGAGCTGCGGGCGTGAGGATGGACGCTGTGACAGAAGCGGAAGCGAGGGAGCACCGTGAGCGCGAGGAGTGAACCGGGGTTGCGAGCCCCGGAGGCGCGAACCGAAGGTGGCTCGACGAACCCGCTACGCGACCCGCAGGACCGCCGGTTGCCCCGGATCCCCGAGCCGTGCGCTCTGGTGATCTTCGGGGTGACCGGCGACCTGGCCCGCAAGAAGCTGCTCCCGGCGGTCTACGACCTGGCGAACCGGGGCCTGCTGCCGCCCGGTTTCGTGGTGCTCGGCTTCGCCCGCCGCGACTGGGGTGACGGCGACTTCGAGACCCTCGCGTGCGAGGCGGCGAAGAAGCACGCCCGTACCCCGTGGCGGGACGAGGTGTGGGCGCGACTGGCCGGCAACATCAAGTTCGTCGGCGGGTCGTTCGACGACGACGCGGCCTTCGACCAGCTCGCCTCGACGCTGGACGACCTGCGGCAGAGTCACGGCATCGCCGGCAACGCGGCGTTCTACTTCTCCATCCCCCCGGCCGCGTTCCCCGTCGTGCTCAAGCAACTGGCCCGCACCGGGATGGCCGACAACGAGAAGTCCGGCGGTTGGCGCCGGGTGGTGGTGGAGAAGCCGTTCGGTAACGACCTGCCGTCGGCGAAGGCGCTCAACGACCTCGTCGACGACGTGTTCACCCGCCAGGACGTCTTCCGGATCGACCACTACCTGGGCAAGGAGACCGTCCAGAACATCCTGGCCCTGCGGTTCGCCAACAACCTGTTCGAGCCGCTGTGGAACTCGAAGTACGTCGACTCGGTGCAGATCACCATGGCCGAGGACGTCGGCATCGGCAGCCGGGCCGGCTTCTACGACACCGTCGGCACCGCCCGTGACGTGCTGCAGAACCACCTGCTCCAACTCCTGGCGCTGGTGGCCATGGAGGAGCCGACGAGCTTCGACGCCGACGAGATCCGCGCCGAGAAGCTGAAGGTGCTCAAGGCCATCACCCTGCCGAAGGACGTCGCCCGGGACACCGTCCGCGGCCAGTACCTGCCCGGCTGGGTCGGCGGCGAACGCGCGGTCGGTTACCGGGAGGAGCAGGGCGTACCCCCCGACTCCACCACGGAGACGTACGTGGCGGTGCGGCTCGGCATCCAGAACCGGCGCTGGGCCGAGGTGCCGTTCTACATCCGGGCCGGCAAGCGGCTGCCCCGGCGGGTCACCGAGGTCGCCATCATGTTCAAGAAGGCGCCGCACCTGCCGTTCAACGACGCCGACATGGAGTCGCTGGGCAACAACCAGCTCGTCATCCGGGTGCAGCCGGACGAGGGCGTGGTGCTCAAGTTCGGCTCGAAGGTGCCGGGCACCACCATGGAGGTCCGCGACATCGCGATGGACTTCCAGTACGGCGAGGCGTTCACGGAGTCCAGCCCGGAGGCGTACGAGCGGCTGGTGCTGGACGTGCTGATCGGGGACCGCACCCTGTTCCCGGACGCGGCCGAGGTCGAGCAGAGCTGGCAGGTGATCGACCCGCTGGAGCACGCCTGGGAGGGCACCACGCCGGAGCCGTACCGCGCCGGCGAGTGGGGGCCGCGGGCGGCCGACGAGATGCTGGCCCGCGAGGGCCGCGCTTGGAGAAGAGCATGATCGGGCTGTGGGACACCACCGGCAACGAGGTGGTCAAGGCGCTGGCTGCCGAGCGGCGCAGCGCCGGTGGTGTGGCCAGCGGCATGGCGCTCACCCTCATCGTGGTGGTGGACGAGAAGCGGGTCCGCGAGGCGGAGGCGGCGGCGACCATCGCCGCCGCCGCCCACCCGTGCCGGCTGGTGGTCGTGGTCCGCTCCGACATCGAGCGGGAACGCAACCGACTGGACGCGGAGATCGTGGTCGGTGGCCGACTCGGCCCCTGCGAGGCGGTGGTCACCCGGTTGTACGGGCGGCTCGCCCTGCACGCGGAGTCGGTGGTGATGCCGCTGCTGGTGCCGGACGTGCCGGTGGTCACCTGGTGGCACGGCGAACCGCCGGCGGAGATCGCCACCGACTTCCTCGGGGTGGTCGCCGACCGGAGGATCACCGACACCGCGCAGGCCACGGACCCGGTGGAGGCGCTGCGGCAGCGCGCCCGGGACTACGCCCCGGGTGACACCGACCTGGCGTGGACCCGGATCACCCCGTGGCGGACCCTGGTCGCCGGGGCGTTCGACACCACCGAGGCGAAGGTCACCGAGGCGACCGTCGTCGCGCCGCCCACCGACCCGACGGCGGCGCTGATGGTCGGCTGGCTGTCCAGCCGGCTGGGCATCACCCCGCGCCGGGTCGACACCAACGAGTTCCCCCGGATGCGGGAGGTGCAGTTGACCTGCGCCAACGGCGACCGCCTGACGCTGACCCGCGAGGACAGCCTGGCGGTGTTCCGGCGGACCGGTCAGGACGACCGGGCCCTGCCGCTGGTCCGTCGGCCGCTCGGCGACGAGTTGGCCGAGGAGCTGCGCCGGCTGGACGCGGACCAGGTGTACGCGGAGGCGCTGGGCGCGACCGCCGGGCTGCGGGGTCTGGAACAGCGCCCCCCGCAGCGGGTGCACGTCTGGAAGGATCCGGCCACGGCCCAGCGCGCCGAGGCCGGGGTCACCGCGCACACCGGCACGAGCGGCGAGAGCTGAGCCGGAACGTCCGCAGCACGACGAACGGGAGGGCCGGGATGGTTCCGGCCCTCCACCGGAGCACCTCTGGGCGTACCGGCCCGGAGACGACGCGACAGCGACCGCCCAGCGGTCGGGAAACGAAGGCACAACCCATGAGTGAGGCGAGTGTCGCCGTCCACGCCGACGCCGACCTGCTGGCGCAGGCCGTGGCGGCCCGGCTGCTGGTGAAGTTGCTCGACGCCCAGGCCGACCGGGGCGAGGCCGCGATGGTGCTCACCGGTGGGCGCGTCGCCGCGGCCGTGTACCGGGCGGTGGCGCAGTTGCCGGCCCGCGACGCGGTGGACTGGTCCCGGGTCGACGTGTGGTGGGGTGACGAGCGGTTCCTGCCCGCCGGCGACCCGGAGCGCAACGAGACCCAGGCCCGCGCCGCCCTGCTGGACGTGGTGCCGCTGGACCCGGCCCGGGTGCATCCCATGCCGGCCTCCGACGGCCCGGCCGGCAACGACCCCGAGGCGGCCGCCGCCGCGTACGCCGACGAGTTGGCCCGCGCCGCCCGGCCGGGGCACGCCGCGCTGCCGCACTTCGACGTGCTGATGCTGGGTGTCGGCGAGGACGGGCACGTCGCGTCGGTCTTCCCCGGGCACCCGGTGCACTACGAGACGCGGCCGGTCAGCGCGGTGCGGGGCAGCCCGAAGCCGCCGCCGGTGCGGACCACGCTCACCCTGTCGGCGATCAACACCGCCGAGGAGGTCTGGCTGGTGGCCGGCGGCGCCGACAAGGCACGTGCGGTGGGCATCGCGCTGGCCGGCGCCGGCCCGGTGCAGCTGCCGGCCGCCGGGGTGCACGGCGTGGACCGTACCCGCTGGCTGCTGGACCGCGCGGCGGCCGCTGACGTGCCCGCCCGGCTGCGTAGCCTGCGCTGAACGACGGGAAGGGCCCCCACGCGGGGCCCTTGCCTAACTTTCGCCCCGGCGGCGGCGCAGCGCGGCGAGCGCCTCCGCCAGCAGCGCCTCGCCCTCCTCGGCGGTACGCCGCTCCTTCACGTACGCCAGGTGGCTCTTGTAGGGCTCGGCGCGGACCCGTCCGGGCGGGTTCTGCGCGTCCAGACCGGCGGGGAGCCCGCAGCGGGGGCAGTCCCACAGCGGCGGCGCCGTGGCGTCGGCCGCGATCCGGATGTCGGTCTGGTGGTCGTTGCGACACCAGTAGGTGACGTCCTGTCGGGGTGCGGGTTGGTGCCGCTCGTCCGGGCGCATGGGTGCGGACCCGACGCGGGCGCCGCGGATGACGTTGCCACTGGGCACGGCTGCTCGCTCCTGTCGTCGGAGGGGACCCGCCGCCGTCGGGGATGGGCGGCGGGCGACGCGGTGCAGCGGAGAAAAGACTGCGCGCGGCCCGTCGAGTGACGGACCGCGCGCAGATTGTACGACTTCGCGGGCCTGCTCAGGAGCCGCTGTTCAACTGGAGACGGAGCCAGAGCCCCAGCCCGACGATCGCCGCGAACCAGACGACACCCACCAGAACGGTGTAACGGTCCAGGTTCTTCTCGGCCACCGAGGAGCCGGCGAGGCTGGAGCTGACGCCACCGCCGAACATGCTCGACAACCCGCCACCCTTACCGCGGTGCAGCAGGATGAGCATGGTGAGCAGGATGCTCGTGATGACCAGCAACACGATCAACGTGTATGCGAACCAGATCGGCATGGCTGGGGGGAGTCCTCTCGTAGCGATCCTCGCCCGGACAGGTCGGGCACGGTGGCACCGGCCGGTGGACGGGCGGTGTCCAGGATAGCGAGCGATCAGCGAGCGATGTGCTCGGGGAACCGGCAGATCTGCGCGAATTCTTCCGCGTCCAGGCTGGCGCCGCCCACCAGGCCCCCGTCCACGTCCGGCTGAGCCATGATCGAGGCGACGTTGGACGCCTTGACCGACCCGCCGTAGAGGATCCGAACCGCGTCGGCGGTCTCGGCGTCGAAGCGCTCCGCCAGCCGCTGGCGGACCGCACCGCAGACCTCCTGGGCGTCCTCGGGCGTCGCGGTCTTGCCAGTGCCGATCGCCCAGACCGGCTCGTACGCGATGACGACCTGGCGCACCTGCTCGGCGGTGAGCCCGGCGAGGCCCCCGTCGAGCTGGTCGGCGCAGTGCGCCACGTGGGTGCCCTGCTCGCGGATGTCCAGCCCCTCCCCCACGCAGAGGATCGGGGTCAGGCCGTGCGTGAGCGCCGCCTTCACCTTCGCGTTGACCAACCCGTCGTCCTCGTGGTGGTAGGCCCGCCGCTCGGAGTGCCCGACCACCACGTACGTGCAGCCGAGCTTGGCGAGCATCACGCCGGAGATGTCCCCGGTGTACGCGCCCGCCGTGTGCGGGGAGAGGTCCTGCCCGCCGTAGCCGATCAGCAGCTTGTCGCCGTCCACCGCCGTCTGCACGGTGCGCAGGGCGGTGAACGGCGGCAGCACGACCGTCTCGACCTCGGTGAGCTGCTTCTCGGTGAGGCTCGCGGCCAGCTTCTGCACGAGCAGGTTGGCCTCGAGGTGGTTGAGGTTCATCTTCCAGTTGCCGGCCATCAACGGCCGGCGGGTCGTGCTCGCCATGCTCAGTTCTCCAGGGCCGCGATGCCGGGGAGGGTCTTGCCCTCCAGGTACTCCAGGGAGGCGCCACCGCCGGTGGAGATGTGCCCGAACGCCTTCTCATCCAGGCCGAGGAGCCGGATCGCGGCCGCCGAGTCACCGCCGCCGACCACGCTGAACGCGTCGGAATCGGCGATGGCCTCGGCGACGCCCCGGGTGCCCGCGGCGAAGGGCGCCATCTCGAACACGCCCATCGGCCCGTTCCAGAAGATCGTCCGCGCGTTCCCGGGATCTCCACACGCGGAGGTCTTCAGGGCGGCGGCGAAGCCGGCGACCGTTTCCGGGCCGATGTCCAGCCCGATCCGGTGGCTCGGGATGCCGTCCGCCGGGAAGACGTCGTGATCGGCGTCCGGGGAGAAGGCGGTCGCGGCCACCACGTCGACCGGCAGCATGATCTTGCCCTCGGAGCGCTCCAGGAGGTTGCGGCAGGTCTCCACCATCTCCTCCTCCAGCAGCGAGGTGCCCACCTCGTGGCCCTGGGCCTTGAGGAAGGTGAAGCACATCCCGCCGCCGATGAGCAGCCGGTCGACCTTCGGCAGCAGCGCCTCGATCACCGCCAGCTTGTCGGAGACCTTGGAACCGCCCAGCACCACCACGTACGGGCGCTCCGGGTCGCCGGCCAGCTTGCCGAGCACCTCGACCTCGCGCAGCACCAGCCGGCCGGCCACGTGCGGCAGCCGCGCCGGCACGTCGTACACGCTGGCGTGCTTGCGGTGCACGGCGCCGAACGCGTCGTCGACGTACGCGTCGCCGAACGCGGCGAGCTGGTCGGCGAAGGCGCCCCGCTCGGCCTCGTCCTTGCTGGTCTCACCGGCGTTGAAACGCAGGTTCTCCAGCAGGGCGACCTGGCCGTCGGCCAGGCCCGCGACGGTGGAGCGGGCCGAGTCGCCGACCGTGTCGGTGGCGAAGTGCACCGGAGCGCCGAGCAGCTCACCGAGCCGCCCGGCGACCGGGCTCAGGCTGAACTGCGGGTCCGGCGTGCCCTTCGGGCGGCCCAGGTGCGAGCAGACGACCACCTTCGCGCCGGCCTCGACCAGCGCGCCGAGCGTCGGCAGCACCGCGCGGATGCGTCCGTCATCAGTGATCGCACCGGTCTGCTTGTCGAGCGGGACGTTCAGGTCGGCGCGCACCAGCACGCGCCGACCCGACACCCCCTCGGCGAGCAGGTCGTCGAGGGTCCGGATGCTCACAGCGACGAACCGACCAGCTTGACCAGGTCGACCAGGCGGTTGGAGTAGCCCCACTCGTTGTCGTACCAGCCGACGACCTTGACCTGGTTGCCGACGACCTTGGTCAGCGGCGCGTCGAAGATGCACGACGCCGGGTCGGTGACGATGTCGGTGGAGACGATCGGGTCCTCGTTGTAGACGAGGATGCCCTTGAGCGGGCCGTCCGCGGCGGCCTTCAGCGCGGCGTTGACCTCGTCCACGGTGGTCTCACGACCCACGGTGACGGTGAGGTCGGTGACCGAGCCGGTCGGGATCGGCACCCGCAGCGCGTACCCGTCGAGCTTGCCCTTCAGGTCCGGCAGCACCAGGCCGATGGCCTTCGCGGCACCGGTCGAGGTCGGCACGATGTTCAGCGCGGCGGCCCGGGCGCGGCGCAGGTCGGAGTGCGGGGCGTCCTGCAGGTTCTGGTCCTGGGTGTACGCGTGGATCGTCGTCATCAGACCGTGCTGGATGCCGAACGTGTCGTGCAGGACCTTCGCCATCGGCGCGAGGCAGTTGGTGGTGCACGAGGCGTTGGAGATGATGGTGTGCTTCGCCGGGTCGTAGGTGTCGTGGTTGACACCCATGACGACGGTGACGTCCTCGTTCTTCGCCGGAGCGGAGATGATGACCTTCTTGGCGCCGCCGTCGACGTGCGCCTTGGCCTTGGTGGCGTCGGTGAAGAAGCCGGTCGACTCGATGACGACGTCCGCGCCGACCTCACCCCACGGCAGCGCCGCCGGGTCCTTCTCGGCGTACGCCTTGATGGTCTTGCCACCGACGGTGATCTCGTCGGCGGTGGCCTTGACCTCGAACGGCAGGCGACCGAGGATGCTGTCGTACTTGAGCAGGTGGGCGAGCGTGCCGTTGTCGGTCAGGTCGTTCACCGCCACGACCTCGATGTCGGCGTCGGACGCCAGCACTGCCCGGAAGAAGTTCCGGCCGATTCGGCCGAAGCCGTTGATGCCAACCCGGATGGTCACAGGTCCCATCTCCTCGCGTTCTGGTCTGCCGGCTTCAGACAACGGGCCGGCGGAGTGGTGTGCGCCGACCGTTGGAGCCGGCCGTTGACGGTTCGTCTCGGCACCCCGCCGCGGTCTGAGGACCTGACCGCCCGAGGCGGTAAGCACGACGAGGAGTGCCCGTGTCGGCCCCCTTGCCGTACTCAGCGACCTTATCCGAGCGCGTGAGACCACGCCGCGCCGGGTCGTGCTCCCGGCGCACCGTACGGCCCCACCGTCCTATCAGACCACGAGCATGTCGGGCGTGACGGCCGCTTCGGTATCCGGGATGCCGAGGTCCCGGGCCCGCTTGTCGGCCAGCGCCAGCAGACGGCGGATCCGTCCGGCGATGGCGTCCTTGGTCAGCGGAGGCTCGGCCAGCGCGCCCAGCTCCTCCAGCGACGCCTGCCGGTGCTCCAGGCGCAGCCGCCCGGCGTCGGTCAGGTGGTTGGGCGCCTCCTCGGCCAGGATCTCCAGCGCCCGGGTCACCCGGGCGGCGGCGGCGACGGCGGCGCGCGCCGAGCGGCGCAGATTGGCGTCGTCGAAGTTGGCCAGCCGGTTGGCGGTGGCCCGCACCTCGCGGCGGACCCGACGCTCCTCCCAGGCCAGCACGCTGGAGTGCGCGCCGATGCGGGTGAGCAGCGCCGCGATCGCGTCGCCGTCCTTGACCACCACCCGGTCCACCCCGCGCACCTCGCGGTTCTTCGCGGTGATGCCGATCCGCCGGGCCGCGCCGACCAGCGCCAGCGCCGACTCCGGCCCCGGGCAGGTGATCTCCAGCGCGCTGGAGCGGCCGGGCTCGGTGAGCGAGCCGTGCGCCATGAACGCGCCCCGCCATGCCGAGACCGCGCAGCAGACGTTGGCCGCCACCACGTGCGGAGGCAGCCCGCGCACCGGCCGGCCGCGCACGTCCAGCAGGCCGGTCTGCCGTGCGAGCGCCTCACCGTCCTTGACCACGCGGACGATGAAGTGGCTGCCCTTGCGCAGCCCACCGGACGCCAGCACGTGGATCTCGCTGGGGTAGCCGTAGACCTCGGCGATCTCCCGGCGCAACCGACGCGCCACCGCGCCGGTGTCCAGCTCAGCCTCCACCACCACCCGGCCGGAGACGATGTGCAGCCCGCCGGCGAAGCGCAGCAGCGCCGCCATCTCCGCCCGCCGACAGCAGGGCTTGGGCACGTCGACCCGACTCAGCTCGTCCTTGACCGCAGCCGTCATCGCCATTGTGCGTCCCCTCACGGACCTGTTCCGGCGTGTCGCCGGAGATTACGTACGTGTCTAACGATCGGCGCCCAGGACAGGCACCAGCGCGGCGCCCAGGGCAGCCGGATCATGGCGGGGAGTGCCGTCGATGACGGCGACGGGGGCGAGGACCAGGCGGGCACCCAGCGATTCTGCCGCACGTTCGACCGGTTCAGGGTCACCCACCGCCTTGGCGTCCGCGAGCACGAGATCAACCTTGAGCTCGGGCAGGTACCAGCGCAACGCCGCCAGATGATCGGCGACCGAGAGGCCGAGGGTCTCCTTCTCCGCGGCCAGGTTCAGCGTGACCAGCCGCCGGGCCGAGCTGGACACGATCGCGTCGGCCAGCTGCGGCACCAGCAGGTGCGGCAGCACACTCGTGTACCAGCTGCCCGGCCCGAAGATCAACCAGTCCGCCGCGCCGATCGCCGCCAGGGCCTCGGCGCAGGCCGCCGGGGCGGCCGGGGTGAGGCGCAGCGACTCGACCCGCCCGGTGGTGACCGCCACCTGGTGCTGACCGCGTACGGTGCGCACCTCGTCGGGGGCGCTCGGGTCGGCGCCGCGCACCCGCGCCTCGATGCCGACCGGCTGGCGCGACATCGGCAGGACCCGGCCGACCGTGCCGAGCATGGCCCCGGCGTGTTCCAGCGCGGCCACCGGGTCGCCGAGCAGCTCCATGAGACCGCAGAGCACCAGGTTGCCCACCGCGTGCCCGGCCAGGCCGTCGGTGCGCGCCGTCGTCGGGTCCGCGCCGCGCGGCTCCGGGCCGCCCGCCGCCGCCGGGTCCGCGTCGGTCCCGCCGTCCGGGGGTACGCCGAGCGCCGGCACGGCGGCGAAGCGGTGCTGGAACAGCCCGGCGCTGCGTCGCGTGGCGGGGTGGTCTCCGGCGAGCGCCACCAGCGCCTGGCGCAGGTCACCCGGGGGCAGGCCGCCCCGTTCGGCGCGCAGCCGGCCGCTGGAACCGCCGTCGTCACCGACCGTGACCACCGCGGTGATGTCCAGGTCGAGTTCGGGGGCGCAGTGACGCAACGCGCGCAGCGACGCGGACAACCCGTGCCCTCCGCCGAACGCGACCACCCGACGCGCCGTCATTCCCGCCCCAGGTCGCGGTGCTGCGCGTTGGCGGCCAGCCCCGACTGGCGCAGCCGACCGGCCAGCTCCTCGGCGATGGCCACGCTGCGGTGTTTGCCGCCGGTGCAGCCCACGGCGACCGTCAGGTACCGCTTGCCCTCCCGCTCGAACCCGGTGGTGGTGGCGTTGACCAGGTCGGCGTACGAGGCGACGAAGGCGTCCGCGCCCTCCTGACCCAGCACGTACGCGCTGACCGCCTCCTCCCGCCCGGTGTGCTCGCGCAGCTCGGGCACCCAGTACGGGTTGGGCAGGAACCGGGCGTCCAGCACGAAGTCGGCGTCCGGCGGCAGGCCGTACTTGAAGCCGAACGACAGCACGGTGACCCGCAGCCGGCGGGCGTCCTCGCCGCCGAACAGCTCCTCGATGCGCCGGCGCAGCTGGTTGACGTTCAGGTGGCTGGTGTCGATGATCACGTCGGCCTGGTCGCGGGCCTCCTCCAACAGCCCGCGCTCCACGGCGATGCCGTCGGCCAGCCGCCCGTCGCCCTGCAACGGGTGCGAACGCCGAACGCTCTCGAAACGCCGGATCAGCACCTCGTCGTCGGCGTCGACGAACACCACCCGCGGCGAGAAGCCCCGCTCCTTCAGCTCGCGGATCGCCCCGGCCAGGTCGGTGGAGAAGGCCCGCGAGCGCACGTCCAGGACCATGGCCGTACGCCGGGCCGCGCCGCCGGCCTTGAACGCCAGCTCGGCCATGTCGAGCATGAGCGCCTGTGGCAGGTTGTCCACGACGTAGTAGCCGACGTTCTCCAACGCCCGGGCGACGGTGCTGCGACCACCACCGGACAGCCCGGTGACCACCACCAGGGTGGTCTCCGACTCGGCCGCCGGCTGCCCGTCACCGGCTGTGTGCGCCTCGCTCACCCGTACCCCCAAGCCGTGGCGCCGCGGCCGCCATCGGCCGCGATTGGTCAATCAGCGACTCTATCCCGCCGGCCGGCGTCGGGTCGGGCGCGTCCGCACCCGGGACCGCGGGTCGCCCTCCCGACAGCCTCCGCCCTTGATAACGATCAGTAATCATCTATACGCTCCTCGTGATCGCCGCAGGTCAAGGCCGACATCTGGGAGGGTGCGATGCACGATCTGGCGGACAAGAACAAGTACGTCGGTTTCCTGTTCATGCGGATCAGTCCGGAGTATTTCGCCCTCGGCCGGGAGGGCATCCACGAGGTCTCCGCCGAGCACGCACGGGATCTGGGCCGCTTCGCCAAGCAGCTCACCCACGTCGTCTGCACCGGGGTCAACGGGAAGTACGACCAGGTGACGATGGTGGAGGCCGACACCCTCGAGGAGATCAACGCCGCGGCCACCGCGTTCCGGATGGGGCCAAGGCCCGCTACATCGAGATCGTCGACATCGTCGTCGGGATGAAGGCCCCGCCGCGCGGCCTGGCC
The DNA here is from genome assembly GCF_042872475.1 of Micromonospora sp. NPDC005252. Classification (NCBI taxonomy): domain Bacteria; kingdom Bacillati; phylum Actinomycetota; class Actinomycetes; order Micromonosporales; family Micromonosporaceae; genus Micromonospora; species Micromonospora sp. NPDC005252. The sequence goes on from NZ_JBIAKN010000018.1 coordinate 59,893, forward strand.
AACCGGCCCAGCTGACCGCACGCTCGTCCGGTGTGCCCGGGTGCGCCGGGCGAGCGGTGTCGGGGTCGACTCGTAGACTCCGCGAATGGCTTCCCCCACCGACCTGCGTACCGAGGACGCGCTGCCGGTGCTGCGCCGGGTGTTCGGCTACGACGCCTTCCGCGGCTTCCAGCAGCAGGTCATCGACCATGTCGTCGCCGGTGGCGACGCGCTGGTGCTGATGCCCACCGGTGGCGGCAAGTCGCTGTGCTACCAGATCCCGGCCCTGGTCCGCGACGGTGTCGCGGTCGTCGTCTCCCCGCTGATCGCGCTCATGCAGGACCAGGTGGACGCGCTCACCGCGGTCGGTGTCCGCGCCGGCTTCCTCAACTCCACCCAGACCCTGGACGCCCGGCGGCGGGTGGAGGCCGCGTTCGTCGCCGGCGAACTGGACCTGCTCTACCTGGCGCCCGAGGCGCTCGGCGTCCGGTCCACCCTCGCCCTGCTGGACCGGGGGCGCATCTCCCTGTTCGCGATCGACGAGGCGCACTGCGTGTCCCAGTGGGGGCACGACTTCCGACCCGACTACCTGGCGCTGTCGATGCTGCACGAGCGCTGGCCGCAGGTCCCCCGCATCGCGCTGACCGCCACCGCGACGAGCGCCACCCGCACCGAGATCGCCAGCCGGCTGGCGCTCGACGACGCGCGGCACTTCGTGGCCAGCTTCGACCGGCCCAACATCCAGTACCGGATCGTGCCCAAGCGGGAGCCCCGCAAGCAGCTGCTGGCCCTGCTGCGCGACGAGCACCCCGGCGACGCCGGCATCGTCTACTGCCTGTCGCGCGCCTCGGTGGACAAGACCGCCGAGTTCCTCGTCGCCAACGGCGTCGCCGCGCTGCCGTACCACGCCGGTCTGGACGCGGCCACCCGCGCCGCCAACCAGCAACGTTTCCTCCGCGAGGACGGCCTGGTCATGGTGGCCACCATCGCCTTCGGCATGGGCATCGACAAGCCCGACGTGCGCTTCGTCGCCCACCTCGACCTGCCCAAGTCCGTCGAGGGCTACTACCAGGAGACCGGCCGCGCCGGCCGCGACGGGCTGCCGTCCACCGCATGGCTGGCGTACGGCCTGCAGGACGTGGTCCAGCAGCGCAAGATGATCGAGACGTCCGACGGCGACCTCGCGCACCGGCGCAACCTCGCCGCACACCTGGACGCGATGCTCGCGCTCTGCGAGACGGTCCGCTGCCGACGGGTGCAGCTGCTCGAGTACTTCGGCGAGACGACCCCGACGGCCTGCGGCAACTGCGACACCTGCCTCAACCCACCGGAGCCGTGGGACGGCACCGTGGCCGCCCAGAAGCTGCTCTCCGCCGTGTTCCGCCTCGACCGCGAGCGCAACCAGCGGTTCGGCGCCGGGCACTGCATCGACATCCTGCTCGGCAAGCAGACCGACAAGATCAGCCAGTACGGTCACGACTCGCTTACCGTCTTCGGCATCGGCACGGAGTTGAGCGAGGCCGAGTGGCGGGGCGTGGTCCGGCAACTCCTCGCCGAGGGGCTGCTCGCCGTGGAGGGCGACTACGGCACCCTCGCGCTGACCGAGGCCAGCGCCGACGTGCTGGGCCGCCGCCGCACCGTCACGATGCGCCGCGAGCCGGAGCGGCCCGCGTCGAGCCGGTCGTCGAAGCCGCGCGGGGCGGCCACCGTCGTCGCCGAGCTCACCCCGGCGGCCGCGTCGGTCTTCGAGCGGCTGCGCGCCTGGCGGGCGGCCACCGCCAAGGAGCAGGGCGTCCCGGCGTACGTCATCTTCCACGACGCCACCCTCCGGCAGATCGCAGGTGACGCGCCCACCTCGCTGGCCGAGCTGTCGCGGGTCGGCGGGGTCGGCGAGAACAAGCTCGCCAAGTACGGCGAGCAGATCCTGGCCGTCCTCGCGACCGACTGACTGCATGCCGAAAGGGCCGGGCCCCGTGGTGGGGTCCGGCCCTTGTCGGTGGTGGTGCTGGGTGGGGTGGTGCTGGGGTGGGGTCAGCTGGTGGCGTAGCCGCGGGTGGCGATCCAGTCGGCGAGGTGCTCGACGGTGATGTCGTAGGAGGCGGTGTTCG
>NZ_JBIAKN010000019.1:0-61067 GCF_042872475.1 Micromonospora sp. NPDC005252
CCTGCGAGCCGGGGCTCGCGGCGCGGCGGCCTGCGAGCGGGGGGCTCGTGGCGCCGGGACGGTGTGTAACGACCGTCGGGCCGGGGGGATTCCCGGGGCGGCCCGCGAGCGGGGCTCGTGGCGCCGGGACCGTGTGTAACGACCGTCGGGCCGGAGTCATTCCCGGGCCACCGGCGCCGAATAGCGGACCCGGGGGACGAGCCCACGCTCGTTCCGGGGGTCTGCAACGACCCGGCCGGGCCGGCCATTCCCATCCCGGTTGAGCGGGCGGGGCGGCTGGCCGTGGTCCTGCGATCGTCAGGGTATGTAACGACCCCCGGCCCGCCACGATTCCAGCCCACGGATGCACCCGGTCACACCCCAACAGCCCCAGAAACGGACATCCCACCCAACCGGGCACGACCCCGACCGGTCACACCGGACAGCCGGGCTGATCGACTCCAGATCGGTGATATCGCGGCATCCGGCCAGCCGGACACCCCCACCTCGCCGACACCGTGCCGATCAGGGCAACCCGACCGGGCCGGTCACGTCGACCTGACCTGCCCGAACACGCCTCCGCCGGGACCAGGCCCGCGCGGACGTCCCCGGGCACGGCGACCTGGGCGGAACTGCGGGTGTGATCGACTCGGGATCCTGGATATCGGGGTGTCCCGGTCGTCCGGATGCCCCGGTTTTCCGACCACGCGAGTCGATCACGTCCCGTCGGAGGGATGACAGGGGGCTGGCGCCCGTCGGGAGATCCGACGGGCGCCAGCCTGAAGTGCGCTCCGGGCACTGCCCGGTTGGTGGTACGGCGATCAGTGCGCGGCCCCGCTGAAGCGCTGGCGGCGACGCCAGGCCAGGGTCAGCAGCAGCATGATCGCGCCGGCGCCGACGAGGCCGCCGCCGAGCTTCATGGGCGTACCGATGCTGTCACCGGTGACGGGCAGCGGCTGCTTCTTGTGCAGCACCCGCAGCTCCGTGCTGGCGGTCCGGCCGGACTCGCGGCCCGTGGCGGTGAAGGTCAGCAGACCGGTCACCGACGGCTTGTAGCTCTTGGTGAAGCCGCCCTGGGCGTTGGTGAACGCCGTGAACTGCAGCGGCGCGCTCGCCTGGTACGCCACCGGCGCCATGGCCACGGTGGTGCCGTCGCTGCGGCGGGCCGGCGCCTTGCCTGCGGCCGGGGCCGCGATCGGGGTGACGGTCACCGTGATGTCGACGGTCTCGTTGGGGCCGAAGTTGGTGCCGGTCAGGATGACCGTCTCGCCGAGGAAGATCGTCGGCCGGTTGACGGTCAGGGACGCGGCGGTCGGCGGGTACGGCGGCGGCTGAGTCGGATCGGTGGTCGCGCTGGGCGTCGGCTGCGGCTGTGCCGCCCCCGCTGCCGTCGGCACGGCCACCACGGCCAGGCCGACCGTGAGCGCCATGATGATGCGGGATAGCCGCATGATTGGTTCCCTCCTACTGGTCACAGCTTGGTGCGGAATGAACTTGGGTGGTCCACGGGCTGGCGGTGGGGGTCAGCCATAGCTCGGCCTGCCCGACGTCGGTCTTGGCCGTCAGGACGGTGACCTCCAGCGCCCTCTCGACGCCGGGGCCGATGTCGACGTTGGCCGTCGCCACCTGGCGGCGGCGTTCGGTGCCGCTGCCCAGTGCCGTCTCAGCCCCGTCGAGCCGGGCGTCGAGCACGGAGCCGCCAGCCGGGCTGTAGATCGACACCAGCGTGCGGACGGTGTACGGATCGCCAGCCAGACCGAGGCCAAGGATCGACTTGCTGAGCCCTGACTTCGGCGCCGTCGAGCGCAGGGTCACCCGCAGCCGGAGCTCGCGGCGGCCGTCGGGCCGGCATTCGCCGACCGTGAGGCTCGCCGTCGGCCGCAGGTAGTAGCCGAGCTTCGCGCCGCTGCCGTCGTTGAGGAACACGCCGACAGTCGGCACGGTGTCCTGTTCCGGGAGCGTCCCGGCCATCCGGCTGTCGCCGAATGTCCGCTGTTCTTCCGGATGAGCACTCCAGAACAATATCCGGCGTTCCGTGATAGCACGGTCGAATGCGGACAACAACACCCGTGGGTTGACATTCTTCTTGAAGAAGGCGTCAAACACCGCGGCGGCCGACGACGCGAAGTAGGCGTCCTGCTCCGTGGTGCCCAGCCGCTGGTAGGTCTCGTTGAGCAGGGTCTGCACGACCTTCTCGCTAGCCAGCGGCACTCCACCGGGCACCAGCACCGGGCCGGTCGCCTTCAGCAGGTAGGACAGCACCACCGGGTCGACGGCGAGAACGCCATCGACGGTGGTCCCGGTCTTGCGCCGGAACATCTCCCGGTACAGGGCGGCGGCGGTCGGGAAGTGCGGGGTGAGGTTCACGTCGGCGGGGTAGATGCCCGGCAGGTCGGTCCAGACCGCTCGGGTCTCGGCGGGCAGCTTCAACGCGGGAGTGAACCGGCCGAGGGACGCGCTACTGCCCTGCGCGCCCATCCGAACCCGTCCGTTCTCGGCCTCGATCATCGCGTACGCGCCGAACATGCCGCCGGTGGCACGCAGCTCGGCCAGGTTCTGCGAGACGAGCAGGTAACGCCGCGAGCCATTCGCACCGAGCAGCGGCGGCAGTAGCCGTGCGCCCTGGTCGGCCGCAGCGGTGAGACTGGCCAGCCGGTCGATCTCGCCACGTAGATCGGTCAGCGCCTGGCGCACCTGGTTGACCAGCCGGTCGACGGGCACCTCGCTCAGGTCACGGCGGGTGGCCTGCACCGCGTCGTTCGCCCGGGTCAGCTCTGCGGAGACCGAGCTGAGCCGGGCCAGGTCCAACCGACCCTCGGCCGGCACCAGGCTGGTCAGGTCCGTCCGCAGCAGGGTCGGGAACGCCCGCCGGGCCAGGTCGTCGATGGCGATGGCGATCAGCCGGACCGCGTCGAGGTCGTCGCCGGCGATCGGGGTACGCCGACCGACCTTCCAGCTCGGGTCGGAGGTGGCGGCTCGGGCCGCGCCGGACTGCTCCTGCAGAGCGGAGAGAGTCCGCAGAGCACGGTCGGTGTCCCCGCCGACCACCTGTGTGCTCAGCTCCCGGGCCAGGCCGGCGGCGTTGAGCAGGTGCGCGCGCGCCTGCCAGCCCCGCAAGCCGATCCATCCGCCACTGGCCAGCAGCAGTGATCCGACCACCAGGGCGCCGAGCAGGGCCCGTCGCAGCCGTGCGCGCCGGCGACGCCGGGATCGGCTTCGCCGTCGACGCGGCCGTTCGCTCTCCGTCACACCACACTCCCGTTTGCCGGAATCGGACAGTCCGTTCGATTCCCTGACGTTCTTAGCACGTTGCAAGGGATCTCGTACGGTTATGGGCCTTCTCGTCCTTTACGCGAGGTTTCCTCGCGGCTCTCCTGCACCCTGCGGGACCCGGCCGGCGGCCTCGTGCAGCAACCGCTCGATGCGGTCCACCCCGGCCGGCAACGACATCTCCCGCAGGTACGTCTGTCGGCCCCGGCGGCCCATCTCGGTGCGCGCCGGCGGCGGGATGGTGGCGGCCAACCAGAACCGGTCGGCCAGCGCGGCCCAGTCCTCGGGAGGGCACGACAACCCGGCTCGGGCGCGCTCGACCAGCTCGGCGGTGTCCCCGCCGGCCGACGCCACCACCGGCGCGGCGCAGGAGAGCGCGGCCTGCAGCTTGCCGGGCACCATGCCCCGAAGTTCCGGCAGGTCGCGCAGCATGATCAGCTGGTAGTCGGCGGCGGCGTACAGCTCGGGCATGTCGACCGGCGACCGCCGCTGAAGGAAGCGGACGTTCTCCGCCTTCAGTTCGGCGGCGAGCCCCCGCACCCGCTGCTCATCCGCGCCCGACCCGACCAGGACCAGATCCATGGTGCGGTCCAACGCCGCGGCGGCCCGTACCGCCGTCTCCAGCCCCTGGCGGGCGCCGATGGTCCCGGCGTGCATGACCACGCACCGGCGATCCCGGCGGACCATCTGCCGAGCCGCCGCGCCGGGTGTCGCCGGGTAGAAGATGCGCTCGTCGGTCCAGTTCAGCACCAGCTGGACCCGGGCCGGGTCGGCCCCGGCGGCGACCACCAGGTCCCGCATCGACGGTGCGGCCACCGCGACCCGCGCGGCCGTCCGGTAGATGCGGGTCATCGCGGCGCCCATCCGTGCCGACCAGCGGCCGTCGCCGTCCGCGTCCGCGCCGTCGCGTGCCCAGACATCCTGTACGTGCAACACGGCCGGCACCTTCGGAAGCAGCCGGAACAGAGCGGCGGTGGCGAACGTGGTGGCCGGCAGCTGGAAGACGTAGAGCGCGTCCACGTCGCCGAGGAACCGACGCGCCGCCAGCGACGCGCTGCCCGCGAACGACAGGTAGCTGACCATCCGCCCGTACGTGGAGGTGGCCCCGCCGGAGTAGCGCGGCACCCGCCGGACCGCCAGCCGTTGACTGTGCGTCTCGTGGTGCCAGCGCTGCCGCCACCCTGGATAGACGTGGCCGCCGGGGTAGTCCGGGAAGCCGGTGAGCACGCGGACCTCGTGCCCGCGCGCGGCCAGCTCCTCCGCGAGGCTGCCGGGGATGAAGGCGGGCTCGGGTGGAAAGTGGTACGACAGGATGCCGATCTTCACCGGGGCACCGCCGAGGACCACTGATCGGCCTCGGCCGGCGCGGCAGCACGTCCGGCGGGTGGTCGGCCCGCGTACGATGCCGACATCCCCTCCCCGCGCGGCCAGCGGCGTCGACGCACCACCCTCGGGGTGTGGAGACCCGTGTCCGCACCCACGAGAGGGCTCCCGATGGCCGACCGCGTGTTGTTCGTCTGCCACGCCAACCTGTGCCGCTCGCCGATGGCCGAATACCTGGCCCGCCGGTTGCTGGCCGACCGGCCCGTGCTGGTGTCCAGCGCCGGCACCGACGCGATGGACGGGATGGCGATGCACCCGTACGCGGCCCAGGTCGCGGCCGAGGGCGGCGGCGACCCGGCGGCCTTCGCCAGCCGGACGCTGCGTCCCGAACACCTCGCCGACGCGACGCTCGTGCTGACCGCGACACGGCGGCAGCGTTCGATCTGCACCGCGCTGGCGCCCGGCGCGCTGCACCGGACGTTCACCCTGCGCCAGTTCGGCCGACTGGCGGCGGCGGCCGAGCCGCCCGCCGAGTCGCGCGACGACCCGCTGCGGGCCGCCATCGCCGCCGCCGCCCACGCCAGGGGACGGTTGCAACCCGCCGCTCCGGACGCGGACGACCTGCGGGACCCGATCGGCGGGACCGCCGCCGACTTCCGTCGCTGCGCTGAGGAGATCGAACGCTCGCTACGACCCCTCGCCGCGCTCATCGGGGCAACCGGGTGAGTTCCTGGGTGCGGTCGCTGACGCCGTTGACGCCGGCGCCCTCGCTGTGCCGGGCCGCGGTGGCCCGGTCGGTCGGCACCGACGGCGTGGCCGACGAGGTGGCCACCCGGTAAGCCTCGTACTGGTACGCCTCGGCCTTGGCCACCTTGGCCATGTTCAGCACGCAGCCGAGCAACCGCACCGAGACCGAGTGCAGCGAGCGGGCCGCCGCGGCCACCTGGGTTCGCGACGTACGGCCCTGCTGACTCACCAGCAGCGCGCCGTCGGCCTGGACGGCCACCACGACACCGTCGGTCACCGCGAGCAGCGGCGCGGTGTCGATGATCACGATGTCCGTGGACTCGCGCAGCGCGAGCAGCAGGTCCGCCATCGCCTTGGAGCCGAGCAGTTCGCTCGGGTTCGGCGGCGCGGAGCCGCTGGGCAGCACCAGCAGGGACTTGTCGCCCCAGCGCTGCACCACGTCACCGACCTGGACGTCGCCGACCAGCACGTCGGTGAGACCGACGCCCGCGTCCAGGCCCAGGTACTCGTCGACCTTCGGGCGGCGCAGGTCCGCGTCGACCAGCAGCACCCGCCAGCCCGCCTCGGCCAGCGCGATGGCCAGGTTGCAGGAGAGCGTCGTCTTACCCTCGCCCTGCAGGGCGCTGGTCACGGCGATGACCCGGGCCGGCTCGTGCACGTCCACGAAGCGCAGGTTGGTCCGCAGCTTGCGGACCGCCTCCGCGCGCGCCGACGTCGCGGCTTCGCCGACGATCAGCGGAGCGGTGCGGGCGGCGCTCTCGAACGGAATCTCACCGAGCAGTGGGCTTCCGGTGGCGCGTTGCAGGCCCGCGGCGTCGCGCAGGCGGACGTCGGCGACGCCGCGCAGGATCGCCAGGCCGACACCGAGCGCCAGACCGACCAGACCGCCGAGCGTGAGGTTGCGGACCGGCTGCGGCGAGACGGGGCTGGCGCTGACCCGTGGGCCGCTGACCACCTCGATCTTGATCGGCGCCTTGCCCTCGGGCGGCGTCTCGACCTTCTGCACGAGCTCGACGAACTTTGCCGCGAGGGTTTCGGTCACCCGCATCGCCCGCGCCTGGTCGGTGTCGGTGACGGAGGCGCGCAGCAGCACGGTGCCCGTCTCCGTGGAGGTGGTCACCCGGCGCTGCACCTCGTCCGCGGTGAGCCCGACCGGGGTCTCGGCCACCACGCTCTGCGCCAGGCGATCGCTGCTGAGCAGGTCGGCGTACGACTTGACCCGCTGCTGAAGGAACAGACCACCCTGGTAGGCGTCGCTGACGCCCTGGTTGGGGGTGGTGACGAAGAAGGTCACCGAAGCGACGTACCGGGGCTGGGCCCGTACGGTCAGAAACGCCGAGACGCCCAGGGCCACCATGACGGTGACCAGCACGACCCACCAGTGCCGACGCACGTGGCGCAATTGGCGGAGCAGGTCCATCAGGAGTGCCTCCGTGCGGGTCCGGTTACGCCAAAGAACTTCACGAAAACCCCCAAGGTCGTCTGCCAACTCGTGAAACCATTAAAGCCCCTCATAGGGCTTATGTCCGGAGTTATGCATTTTCGAGGCGAACAAGTGCGCCCACATGACCAACCCGACAAAGGGTCATTCGGCAGCGGCGACATCCGGGAAAAGTCCACGGCCGATCTCTGGCCGCCCCCGTCCCGGACGCCGAGTGATCGCCCGCACCCCACCATCGGAGGCGCACTGCTGCCCCTCGCGCTGATCTACGCGGCGGTGGTCCAGACAGCGGGCGGGGGGAGGTTGCGCGGTCGGGCCATCCCGATTGCCACCGACATCGCCCGCACGCTGGCCGCGCTCACGGTGGTCAGCTCACACCTGGCACCGGCCGGCAGGGTGGTCACGGACGAGCTGCCTTCACTCGGGTCGGTCGTGACCGGAACGGCGTCGGCGGTCAATCATGACCCGAACGGCGTCGGCGGTCGCCCGTGCGGGCGACCGCCGTTAGGCGTGACGCGTCAGCGGCGGCGCTCGCTGGGGCGACGCTCCTCGGTCTCGTCGGCCAGCGCGTCGGTCGCCGGCGCGGTGAGATCGTCGCCGGGCACCGCAACTTCCTCCGCGAGGTCCTGCTCGTCGGGCTTGCCGCCGGGCTGGGGCTCGGGAGCGGTGGCGCCACCGGCGTAGCCGTACTCGTTCGGTTCGTCGTGCCGGCTCATGTGGTTATCCTCCCGCTTTTCCCTGTTTCGCTGCTACTGCCCACGGTAAGTGGTGATCGTCCTCGGCGCAGCGCGGCGGGGATTGTCGGCGCGACCACGGCGGCGCGAGACTCAACGCCGCCGCGAGCAGTTGGCGCAGCGCGACGATCGCCGCCGCGGCGGCCAGGCCACCCCACTGCGGATCACCGGCCAGGCGGAGCAGGCCGGCCGCCGTGAGCAGGTCCAACAGCACCCGGACCGCGACCCGGACGGCACCGGTGCACAGGGCCGTGACCACACCGGCGACCAGGGCCAGCGCGGTCACCACCTCGACCAGCGCACCGCTCACGGCCGCCGCTGCCCGTCGGTGACCTGCCGCTGCTCCTGCCGGATCTCCCGGCCCAGGAAGTAGTTCAGCGCCGTCCGGATCGTGGCGATCGCCGCCAGCTGGCCGATCTGGGTGAACGACGGTGACACCGCGGTGCGCAGGACGTCGGCGGCCAGCTGGAACTCCAGACCGAGGGTCAGAAACCGGCCCAGGGACAGTCGGATCGGAGTGAAGACGGCGGCGGTGCGGTGTCGCAGCCCTTCGACCGCGAACCGCACCGCCGCCCAGACGGCACCCACGAAGATCACCAGGGCCCCGGCCACCTCCACCACGGCGACCAGCACCTCGTCGCCGTGGCGCAGCAGCTCCGCCGGCTCCACCCGGAGCCGTTACCCGCCAGCGGGGCGGCTAGTCGGTGCTCAGGTCAGCTCGTTGACGGCCTCCAGGATCAGCCAGAGGCCACTGATGGCGAAGAGCACCGCGGCACCGTACCTGATGGTCTTCTCCGGCAGGCGGCGACCGAGCATCCGACCGACCAGGATGGCCAGCGCGTCCGCGGCGACCATGCCGATCGTGGAGCCGAGCCAGGTGCCGAACCAGCCGTACTTGGTGGCCAGGGTGATCGTCGCGAGCATCGTCTTGTCGCCCAGCTCGGCCAGGAAGAACGCCACCGACACCGCCACGATCGCGGTCTTGCTGGTCTTCTCGGCCTTGCGCTTCTCCTCCTCGGTGAGCGTGTCACCGCGCAGGGTCCACGCGCCGAAGCCGAGGAACGCCACACCGGCCACCAGGGAGATCCACTCGGTGGGCAGCACGGCGCCGAGGCCCGAACCGATGGCGACCGACGCCAGGTGCACCACCGCCGTGGCGACGGTGATGCCGATCAGCACCGGAATCGGTTTGAACCGCGTAGCGAACGTCAGCGCCATCAGCTGGGACTTGTCTCCCAGCTCGGCCACGAAAATGACACCGAAGCTGACGACCAGCGCGGCGAGGAATCCCTCCATGACATCCTTCCCGTTCACGCCGGGAGGAGGTACGGGGGCGCCCTCGACCCGGCTGCAACAGCCTGAGTCGAAGGTCTCGCCCGCCCCGGAGACCGGGGCCGCGTGGCCGGGTGCGGAACGCACCAGTATGTCGACCACGACATTGAGGGCTACTCCCCTTCGCGCGACCAGCTTAACCGATCACCGAGCGGCTCGGACGCCGTGGGTGAACAGCCTCACCGTGCCCGGGCCGGAAGTCGTGGTGAACAGCCTCACCGCGCCTGGGCCAACGTCACCCCGAAGAGCCCGTCCGGGTCGGTCCAGAAGTTCGTCGCCGCGAAGCCCGCGTCGCGCAGCTCGGCGGCCACCCGCTCCGGGCGGAACTTCGCCGACACCTCCGTCCGCAGCTCCTCCCCCGCGGCGAACTGGACCGTCAGGTCCAGCACCCGGACCCGCATCGGGCGCGTCGCCCGCAGCCGCATCTCGATCCACTCGTGGTCGGCATCCCAGCGGGCGACGTGCTCGAACGCCTCCGGGTCGAAGTCGGCGCCCAACTCCCGGTTGATCACGTACAGCACGTTGCGGTTGAACTCGGCCGTGACCCCGGCCGCGTCGTCGTACGCGGGCACGATGACCGACGGGTCCTTCACGAGGTCGGTGCCGAGCAGCAGCCAGTCGCCGACCTCCAGCGCGGCGCGCATCGCGGCCAGGAAGTCGGCCCGCTCGGCCGGCAGCAGGTTGCCGATCGTGCCGCCCAGGAACACCACCAACCGCCGACCGCCGGTGGGCAGCCGGTCGAGTTGGCGGGTGAAGTCCCCCACGATGCCCCGGACCCGCAGCCCCGGATAGTCGGCGGCGATCTGCGCGGTCGACCCCAGCAGGGCACTGACCGACACGTCCAACGGGACGAACGTGCCCAGGCCGCCCCGACGGGTGAACGCGTCCAGCAGCAGCAGGGTCTTCTCCGACGAGCCGGAGCCCAGCTCGATCAGGGTCTTGGCACCGGTCAGCGCCGCCACGTCCGGTGCGTGCTCGGCCAGCACCGCCCGCTCCGCCCGCGTCGGGTAGTACTCGGGCAGCCGGGTGATCTCCTCGAACAGCTCGCTGCCCCGCGAGTCGTAGAACCACTTCGGCGGCAGCCACTTCGGCTCGGCGGTCAACCCGGCCCGGACGTCCTGACGCAGACCACGCTCCAGGTCCTGCGGCTCAAGGTAGATTTCCAACGGTTCCGCGGTCATCGGTCCTGCCTCTCTGCTCAGTCACACACCTCGCGTGCCCGACCGGTGCGGCTCACCGGGTCGGCAGTGGGCACATCCGCACCTCGTCCACGGTGGCCGTGACCAGGTGCCCCTCCGGCACCGGCCGCCATCCGGGGTCGTCATCGTGTGGCTCGGAGGCCAGCAGCACCGAGCCCGCCGCCGCACGCACCGACAGCGCGTGGCCGGACGTGGTGCCCACCACCCGCCGCCCGTCGGTGAGCAGCACGTTCAGCCGCGACCCCGGAGCGGCCACGGCGACCTCGGCCACCGTCCGGGCCACCGCCTCCGCCGGGTCGTCACCGGCGCGCAGCCGGTGCCGCACCAGCGCCCACAGCAGGGCCGAGTCGGTGGCCGCGTCCAGGGTCAGCAGGTCACGCACCGGCAGGCCGGCGGCGAGCGACACCATCGCGTCCGGCCAGCCCCGGACCACACCGTTGTGGCTGAACAGCCACCGACCCTCGGCGAACGGCGCGGCGGCGCCGTCGAGCACCGCCATCCCGACGGTGGCCGAGCGGACCGCGGCCAGCACAGCGCCGGCGCGGGTCACCGCAGCCAGCTCGGCGATCGTCGGATCGCTCCAGATCGGCTGGGCACGCCGGTAACGCACCGGCTCGCCGTCGCTCGGATACCAGCCGACGCCGAACCCGTCGGCGTTGATCGTGCCGCCGCCGCGCATGTCGCGAGGCGCCCAGGACTGGCGTACGAGTGCGTGCGCCGGCGCGAAGAGCAACTCGGCCAGCGTGACCGGCGGCCCCAGATAGGCCAGGTGACGGCACATCAGCGCAATCCGGCCGCCGCCGCGCCGGCCCGGTGCGGCATCACCGGCGCGACTCGTCCGGTGCGGCGTCCCGGGCGCAGCGGAAGCCGCTGAAGATCTGCCGCCGGATCGGATAGTCCCAGTTGCGGAACGTCCCCCGGCAGGCCGACCGGTCCGTGCCGAACGAGCCGCCGCGCAGCACCCGGTAGTCGTCGCCGAAGAAGACCTCCGAGTATTCGCGGTAGGGGAACGCGGTGAAGCCGGGATGCCCGCGGAAGGTGGTCGACGTCCACTCCCAGACGTCCCCGATGAGCTGGTGCACGCCCAGCGGCGACGCGCCGGCCGGGTACGCTCCCACCGGCGCCGGCCGCAGGTGACGTTGGTCGAGGTTCGCGTGCGCCTCGGTCGGGTCCCCGTCGCCCCACGGGTAGCGGCGCGACCGCCCGGTCGCCGGGTCCCACCGGGCGGCCTTCTCCCACTCCGCCTCGGTCGGCAGACGCTTACCGGCCCACGCGGCGTACGCCTGCGCCTCGTGGAAGCACACGTGCACCACCGGCTCGTCGGCGCGCACCGGATCCCACCGGCCGAAACGCCGGTACGCCCAGCCGTCGCCGTCGCGACGCCAGTGCATCGGCGCGACGAGCTGCTCCCGAACACGATGCTCCCAACCCGCCGCGCTCCACCAGCGCGGGTCGTCGTAGCCGCCGTCGGCGATGAACGCCTCGTACTCGCCGTTGGTGACCGGCGCGGCGTCGATGACGTACGCGGCCAGGTCGACGCGGTGCGCGGGACGTTCGTTGTCCAGGGCCCAGGGGTCGGTGTCGGTGCCCATCGTGAACTCCCCGGCCGGCACCAGCACCTCACCGCCGACGCGGGCGGTCGGCTCGGGTGGTGGCGGGGCGTGCAGGACCGCCGCGCCCGCGCGCAGCTGGTGGGTCGCGAGCATCGTCTCGTCGTGCTGCTGCTCGTGCTGGACGATCATGCCGAAGGCGAACCCGTCGGCGACCAGCGGCCGATCGGTGAAGCTCACGGCGTCGAGCAGGTCGTGCACCTTGTCCCGGACCGTGCCCAGGTAGGCACGCGCCTCCGCCGGTGGCAGCAGCGGCAGCGCGGGCCGGTCGCGGCGGGGCTGCTTGAACGCGTCGTACAGCTCGTCGATGTCGCAGCGGACCGGCTCGCGGCCACCCACATCACGGACCAGCCAGAGTTCCTCCTGGTTGCCGACGTGCGCCAGATCCCAGACCAACGGCGACATCAACGGAGAGTGCTGGCGCATCAGGTCGGCGTCGTCGACCGCCTCGGTCAGCAGGGCGGTACGGGACCGGGCGCGCGCCAACTCCGCCGCGATCCGCCCCCGCAACCGCTCCCCCTCGGGATGGTCCGTCGTGCCCACACTCACCGTCTCGCCGTTCACCGGTCTCCCCTCCGTTCGCGACTGCGGGGCTCGCCACCCCGGCTCACTCCTCGCGCTCACCGGTCTCCCCTCTGTGCGGCGGCCAGCCGCCGTCGTACGCCTCGTTGGAGCTCGTCGTGGGTGCCGGCCGGCAGCTCCAGCTGGGGCAGTGTGGCCAGGGCCAGGTCGAGCAGCGCGGCCGCGGCGGCGGCCAGCGTCGGGTCGGACAGGCCGTGCCGCGCGGCCGCCGACCAGCGGTGCGCCACCGGCGCGCCGATCGTGTACGCCGCGCGCACGGTGCCCGCGTCGGTGAACAGCGCGCTCAGCACCGCCAGCGGGAGACGCCAGTCCCGGTCGGGCTGGGCGTCGAGATAGCGCAGTTCCAGGTAGCCGCGCGGGCGCACGGGTGGAAAAAGGGTGCTGACGTGGTAGTCAAGATCGTCGGTGGTGGGCGGACGGGGCAGCGCGCCGTCGAGCCAGTCGGCGAAGGTGACACCCGGCGGCGGGGCCCAGTCCGGGCCGCGTCGGCGCAGGCAGAGCAGCGGCGCGGCAAGCACGTACCGGATCCAGGTGGTCGTCGGATCCTCGTCGGCGTTGCCGGGCACCCACACCGGGCGGGTGCGGGCCGGGTCGATGGCCAGCCAGGCGGCCATACGCGCGGACGCCCAACCGGTGCGCCGCCCGGCGTGCCGGCTGGCCGAGGCGAACGCCGCGAGCAACGGCGGCCCGACCGCGTGGGCCGTCGCCCAGCGCGCCGCGACCTGGTCCGGCTCGCCGATGTCGAGGCAGACCTGCAGACCGGCGGTGCTGTACATCATCGTCCGGCCGGCCGGACCCCGCCGGTCGAAGGCGCGACGCATGGCGCGGTAGCGGGGAGTGTCCACCATTGGGCGGGGCCGACGGTGCGGGTCGATTCCGCTGCGGCCGAGGGTCAGCCCGGCGGCGGCCAGCAGGCCGGTGACCTGGGCGATGTCGGCCTCGGTGGCCTGGATCAGCGCGCCGGTCGAAGAGCGCGGCGGGGTGGAGATCTCCAACTGGCCGCCCGGTTCGAGGGTCACCGTGCCGCCGTGTCGCAGCGGCTCGGCGGGGCTCGTGGGGTCCAGCGTGACGGGGCTGTGGCGCCCCAGCGCCGCCCGCAGCCGCACCGGGTCGACCGGTCGGGCAGGGTCGGCGGCGTCGTGCACGGTCCATTCCAGTTCGACGCCGGTGTATGTCGGGGGGCCGGTCTTGAAGCAGATGCGCGCGAGATGTCGGCCTGCGGCCGCGGACTCACGCAGGATCGCGCTGCGATCCAGCTCGGGCGACGTCACCATTGGTGCAGCCTCCTTCGTCGTGCGCCAACTCCGGAACACTGTGCCACCGTAAACCAGGCCACCGACACTGTCGGCGGCGTCGACGGTGCCACCAACCCCTGTCTAACAGACGAATTTCCCGGTGCACGGCAGAACGAACGCGCCGGCCGGACGCTCAGTTCGCGGCCGACCCGGCCGGGTGGGAGGGCTTGGTCTTCGCCGATCCGGGCGGCGTCCCCGCCGAGGACGGTTCGGCGGGGGCAGACGACCGCGCCGGAGCCGACGGCTTCGCCTCGGGCACCAGTCGCTGGCAGTACTCCTCGACCGCGGCGACGCCACCGGCGGCCTCCACCAGCCGCTGGAAGGCCGGCGTCCGCAACTTCTTCTCCCGCTTCTCGGGCTTCCCTGCGCGCCAGGCCCGGCACAGCCCGTGCAGCTGACCGTTCGGCGCCGAACCGACGGTCGGAGTGCCGGTCGGGGACGGCGGGCCGGGCGACGCCGATCGGCTCGGCGCGGTCGGCGTGGTCGCCGCGGTCGCCGCGGGATCGCTGGCGGTCGGTGGCGCGCTGCTCGGCGCCGGCGGGACCGGGTCGGGTGCCCGGTCCAGGCCGGCCGCGGCGAACGCGGCGCCCGCGGTGGCGGTGGCGGCCAGCGCCCCGATCCAGGCCAACGCGCTGGTGGTGAGCCGACGGCTGCGTGGTCGTCGGGCCGCGGCGGGCTCCGGGGCGGCGGCCCGGGCGGCCCGGAACGCGGCCAGCGCGGCCTCCTCGCCCGCCAGCTCCCCCGGCCGGGCCGGGCCGGCGGCAGCGGCGAGCAGCCGCGCCAGCGGGTCGGCCGCCGCCTGCGAGGCGGCGGGCGCGCGGGACCGCTCGCCCGCGTCGAGGTCGAGGGCCGCGTCGACGTGAAGCGCCGCGTCGGAGTCGACGGCCGTGTCGACGTGGAGTGCCGCGTCGGAGTCGACGGCTGCGTCGAAGTCCGCAGACGTGCCAGCGCGGAGGGACGCCTCGGGGTAGACGGCCGCGTCGATGCGGGTGGCGTCGAGCAGCCGTTCGGTCTCGGCACGGCCGGCGTGCCGGTCCGGCCGGTACGGGTTCATCCGGAATCCCCTCACGTCAGCCGTCCGCCTGCTCGGCGTGTGACGTCCGCCGGGATCGGCTGGTGCGTCCGCGAGGTGGCGGAACCACCTCAGCGCCGACCGACGGTGCGACGCCGTCGGCGCCGAGGGCCGGCGCCGCAGTCGCGCCCGGCGCGTTCGGCACGGACACCCCGCCCGGCGCGTTCGGCACGGACACCCCGCCCGGCGCGGACACCCCGCCAGGCGCGTTCGGCACGGACACCCCGCGCGGCACGGCAGGCGCAGGCCGCGTGGTCGGCGCGGACACCCGGCCCGGCGCGCCGGGCGCCCCGGTCGTGACGACGCCGTCGGGTGGCGGTGCGGTCACCGTCTGCCGGTCCAACAGGGTGGCCAGCCGCCGCAGCCCACGGTGGGCGGCGGTCCGGACGGCCCCGGCCCGACGCCCCAGCACCCGACCGGCCGACTCCGCGTCCAACCCGATCACGGCCCGCAACAGCACCGCCTCGGCCTCGCGCGGCGGCAGCGTGGCGATCAGCGCCAGGGCCGCCTCGGTGCTGATCGTCTCGCCGGCCCGCTCGGCGGTGTCGCCGTCGCCGGCCAACTCGGTGAGCGCCTGCACCGGGACCGGCAGCGACGGTCGTCGGCGCAGCCGACGCAGATGGTCCATGGCCCGGTTACGGGCGATGGTGACCGTCCAGGCGCGGAACTCACCGCCGGTGAAGTTGGGCAGGTCCCGGGAGATCTGCAACCACGTCTCCGACGCCACGTCCTCGGCGTCCGCGCCGACCAGGGCGGTCAGGTAGCGCAGCAGGCCCGGCTGCAGGCTGCGGTACAGGAAGCGGAAGGCGTCCTCGTCCCCGGCCTGCGCGGCGGTGACCGCCTCGGACAGCTCGCCGGTCATCCGCGGCTCACGGGTGGCTCGGGACGGCGGCCCGGCCCGACGCGCCACGCCTGCGTCCGCGCGCGAACCGTCGACCCCGCCGGCTCCCGCACGCGCACCGCCCTCCACCGAATTCGCTTCGCGCCCGCGTCCGGGCCGGCCGGGGCGTCCGCACCGGCGCGATGGCTCTCGGCTCTCGACGCACGGCCGGCCGGGCGGCCCCGAGCCGGGCTAACGGTAAAAGGGGACCATCCGAGCGACAAGTCGGGATCGCGTCACGGAAGAGTGACAATTATCAAGCCGCCAGACCGGCGTGCCGCCGTAACAGGTGTGAACCGCAGGACGCTCCCCGGGCCGGTAGGCGGCCCGGGGCGGTGATCCGGCAAGCGTACGCCGGGATGTGTCGGGTTTTGTCACCCGCCGTCGTCGAGCCGTCACAGATCCGACCGCGTCCATAGAGGTCAGACCGGACGGACCGGCGGGTACGACCACGCGGCCGATCAACCGCAGCGCGCCGTTGCCCGCCACTCTGGGTACGGTAATGCTGTGTTGTCATCGGAGGTCGTGCTCAGCGGGCGGTACCGCCTGGACGAACGTGTCGCCACCGGCGGCATGGGCGACGTCTGGCGTGCCTCGGACCTGGTCCTCGGCCGACAGGTCGCGGTCAAGGTCCTGCTGCCGGCGCTGGTCTCCGATCCGGACTTCATCGCCCGTTTCCGGGCCGAGGCACGGATCATGGCGGCTCTGCGGCACCCCGGCATCGTGCAGGTGTACGACTGCGGCGAGGACGACCTGCCCGACGGCGGTCGGGCGGACTACCTGGTCATGGAGTTCGTCGAGGGTGAGCCGCTGTCCAAGCGGATCGAGGCGGCCGGCCGGCTCGACGTGGCCGAGACGATGTCGATCGTGGCCCAGGCGGCGCACGCGCTGAGCGCGGCGCACCGGGGCGGCATCGTGCACCGCGACGTCAAGCCCAGCAACCTGCTGGTCCAGGAGGACGGCACGGTCGTCCTCGTCGACTTCGGCGTCGCCCGTTCCACAAACGTGACCAGCATCACCAGCACCAACGCGGTGCCCGGCACCGCTCTCTACATGGCGCCCGAGCAGGCCGCCGGTCGTCCGGTCAGCGGTGCCACCGACATCTACGCGCTCGGCGCGGTCGCCTACTGCTGCCTCACCGGCGGTCCACCGTTCACCGGGGACAACCCCCTCCAGGTCGCCGTCCGGCACCTGGACGACGAGCCGCCGGAGCTGCCGCACGACATCCCGGAGGCGGTCCGCGCCCTGGTGTCGCGGGCCCTCGCCAAGGATCCGCTCGACCGCTTCACCAGCGGCTCGGCCATGGCCGAGGCCGCCCGCACCGCGGTCACCGGCGGCGAGCCGCCGACGGCGATGGCGGCGTCGGTTCCGCTGCGCGAGGCCGGACCGGGTACCCGCACCGACGTGCCGGTCGGCGCGGCGGTGGCGAGCACGGCGGATGCCGGGCGTCAGCGACGTCGCGGGCCACTGGTCGGCGCGGCGGCCGCGATGCTGGTCGCCCTGATCAGCCTCGGGGCGGCACTGGGTGCGGCGCGCAACACCGGCGACGACGAGCCGGCCGTCAACCTGCCGACGACCTCCGTGACGCAGGGGCCGACCCAGCAGGCGGAGCTGCCGGCGGCGAACGAGCAGAGCACGGACGACCCGGAGCGCCCGAACCGGCCGACCGTCCCGGACGCGACCGCGTCGGCGTCGGTCACCGCCACGCCGAGCGTGCAGCCCTCCCAGTCGTCCAGCCCGCCGTCGGCGACGCCGAGCGCGACCACCGCGCCCCCGCCCAGCGACCCGCCGAAGTCCGACCCGCCGCCGAGCAACCCGCCCCCGACCGAGCCGGTCCCCACCACGGAGGCGCCGACCGGTCCGGGCGAACCGGCGGGCAACTGACCAGCCGTCGCACCAGCACCGATATCCCCAAAACGGACTTACACGGCCGAAGACCCCTCTAGGCTCTCCGCAGGTCATTTCCACCATCTGCCGCGGGAGCCCGGGTGAGCGCTGAGAAGCTGGTCGTGATCGGCCAGGGGTACGTCGGACTGCCGCTGGCCATGCGCGCCGTCGAGGCGGGCCTGGACGTCGTCGGCCTCGACGTCGACGCCGGCCGGGTGAAGCGGCTCGCGTCCGGTGAGTCCTTCGTCGAGGACATCCCCACCGACCGGCTGGGCCGCGCGCTGGGCAGCGGTCGGTACCGTCCCAGCACGGAGTACACCGACGCCGAGGGTTTCGACATCTGCGTGATCACCGTGCCCACCCCGCTGCGCGACGGCACCCCGGACCTGAGCTTCGTCGAGCAGGCCGGCGTCGGCATCGGCCCGTACGTGCGGCCGGGCTGCACGGTGATCCTGGAGTCGACCACCTATCCGGGCACCACCGAGGAGCTGCTCCGACCGCTGCTGGAGTCGGCCAGCGGGCTGACCAGCCCCGGCGACTTCCACCTCGGCTACAGCCCCGAGCGGATCGACCCGGGCAACCCGACCTGGCGACTGGAGAACACCCCGAAGGTGGTCTCCGGTGTCGACTCGGTGTCGTTGGCCCGGGTGCAGGGGTTCTACCAGCGCCTCGTGGAGCGCACCGTCGCGGTGGACTCCACGAGGGTCGCCGAGCTGACCAAGCTGATCGAGAACACGTTCCGCCAGGTCAACATCGCGCTGATCAACGAGCTGACCATGCTCTCGCACCACCTGGACATCGACGTCTGGCAGGCGATCGACGCCGCCGAGACCAAGCCGTTCGGGTTCCTGCCGTTCCGGCCCGGCCCCGGTGTCGGCGGGCACTGCCTGCCGATCGACCCGTGCTACCTGTCCTGGCAGGTCAAACGGCGCCTCGGCCGGCAGTTCCGGTTCATCGAGCTGGCCAACGACGTCAACCACGAGATGCCCGAGCACGTCGCGCAGCGGATCATGGCGGGACTGAACCGGGCTGGCCGGGCGGTGAGCGGCGCCCGGCTGCTGCTGCTCGGGCTCGCGTACAAGAAGAACACCGGCGACATGCGGGACTCCCCCGCCGTCGACGTGGCCCGCCGGTTGCAGGCCCTCGGCGCCGAGGTCTACGCGGTGGAGCCGTACGCGGAGGCCCACCACATTCCCGCCGGGGTCACCATCGTCGAGCTCACCGAGCGGGAGGTGCGGGCCGCGGACGCGGTGGTGGTCGTCACCGACCACGACAGCTTCGACTACGACCTGGTGGTCCGGCACGCCCGCTACGTCTTCGACACCCGCAACCGGTGCGTCGGCGAGATGGTCGAGCGCCTCTAGACCCGGCACCGCTGGCCGGTCCCGCCGCCGGGGAAGACGGCGGGACCGGCCGGCGGATGTCCCCGCCCGAAGGCCGCGAGACGGAGACGGCCGAGATCACTGGTCGGCGAGCGCCTCGACGACGGGCCGCGACAGCGCCCGACGGGCCGGCAGCACCGACGCCAGCAGGGCGGCCAGCACTGCCACGCCGAGGATCAGGCCGAGCTGACCGAGCGGCAGCACCACGTGGAAGTCACCGCCGAGACGGGCCAGCAGCGCCATCGCGGCGGCGCTGACACCGGTGCCCAGCCCGATGCCGAGCACCGCGCCGACCAGCGCCATCAGGACCGCCTCCGCCGCGAGCATGGCCCGCATCCGGGCCCGGGTCAGCCCGACCGCCCGCAGCACCGCGTTCTCCCGGGTGCGCTCGACCACCGACAGGCTCAGCGTGTTCGCCACGCCGACCAGCGCGATCACCACGGCCAGGCCGAGCAGCGCGGTGACGAAGGCCAACAGCATGTCCACCGTGCCGGTGAGCATCTTCTTGTACGCGCCCTGGTCCATCAGGTTCACCGTCGGATAGCGGGCCAGCACCGCCTCGATCGCGTCGCGGGCCTCTTCGGCGCTCACGCCGCTGGCGGGGTCGATCTCGGCCAGGAAGCCCCGCTCGCGGGGAAAGAGCGCGGCGAAGTCCGCGTCGTCCACCTCGATGACATGCCCCTCGGGCGCCGCGCTGGCGACCATGGCCGGCGCGTCGTCGGCGACCACCGCTGCCACCCGGAACGGCCGCCCCGCGATGGTGACGGCGGAGCCGACCTGCCAGCCGCGCGCCTGCGCCAACTCCCGGTGCACCAGGACCTGCCCCGGCCCGAGCCGCCCGACATCGCCGGCCAGCACCCCGGTCAGCGTCCGCCCCACCAGCGCCGGGTGGGCGGCGCGGACCTCGATGTCGCCGGTGACGGTGCTGCGCTGCTCGTGCACCACGCCCAGCTCGGGGCGCGCGGCCAGCTCACCGGCGAGCGCGGCGGGCAGGTTCTGGCCGATGCCGCTGACCACGAAGTCCGTCCCGATCTCGGCGTCGACGCTGCGTTCGATGCCGTCCTTGGTGCTGCGCGCGCCGACCACGAACGCCGACACCAGTCCGATCCCGATCACCAGGGCGGTCGCCGTGGCGGCGATCCGGCGCGGATTGCGCACGGCGTTGGCCACCGCGAGGCCCACGGTCATCCCGAACAGCCGCCGGGCCGGCCAGCCGATCACCCGGACCAGCGCCGGGACGAGCACCGGCCCGAACAGGACGATCCCGAAGAACGCCAACACGCCGCCGACGGCCACGAGCAGCACCTGACCGGCGCTGGCAGCGCCGGCGAGGGCCGCCACGCCGGCACCGAGCACCACCGCGCCGAAGATCAGGCGCAGCCGACCGGCGCCCCGACTGGGCTGCACCGCGGCGTCGGTGAGCGCGGCCACCGGGGCGACAGTGGTCCCCCGCCAGGCGGGCAGCAGGGCGGACGCCACGGTGAGCGCGGTGCCGAGCAGCAGACTGGTCAGCACGGTCGAGCCGGCGACGGTCAGCCCACCGGAGATCGGCACGTCCAGCCGGGTCATCAGCAGCCGCATACCGGCGGCGAGAGCCACCCCGAGCAGCACCCCGAGCACGGACGCGACGAACCCGACCAGCGCCGACTCCAGCAGGGCGGCCCGGAAGACCTGCCCCCGGGTCGCGCCCACCAGGCGCAGCAGCGCGGTCCGCCGGGTGCGCTGCGCCAGCACGATCGCGAAGGTGTTGGCGATCACGAAGCCGGCCACCACCACCGCGACCCCGACGAAGATGAGCAGCAGCATCATGAACTGGTTCAGGTCCCGAACCGCGTCGTCGACGGCCTCGTCGAGGATCTGCTGACGGCCCTTCACGCTGGCGTCGGCACCCCCGACGACCGCGCGCAGCCGGTCGGCCAGCACCGTCTCGGACGTTCCCGGCCGTGCCGCCACCATGATCCGGCCATAGCCGCGCGCACCGCTGACCGCGAGCGCGTCCGGGCCGACCAGGCCGATGAACGGCCCGCCGACGTCACGCACGCTGCCCGCCACGTCGACCGTACCGACCAGGGTGTACGGGCGGGCCGCCCCGCCGGTGCCGCCGATCTGGACCGGGGCGCCGAGGGTGAAGCCCTCCTCGGCCACGGTGGGCGCGTCGAGCACCACCTCGCCCGCGCGGTCGGGCAGGCGGCCGGACACCACGTCGTACGAGCGCAGGGCGGCCTCGGTGGGGATGGCGGCGAGCACGGCGTAGCCGAGCACCGGCCGGCCGTCGGCGCCGAGAAGCCCTCCGGCCCCGGTCAGCTCCCCGGCCGCGGCGGCCACGCCGTCGACGGCGCGGACCCTGTCGACCAGGCTCGCCGGCAGCGCCTTGTCGCCGCTCGGGTAGACGCCGAGGTCGGTGTGCCGGTCGAAGGTCCCGGCCCGCTCGTACGCGCCGGCGCGCATCCCGTCGACGAAGATCAGCGTGCCGGCGATGAACGCGACGCCGAGCACGACGGCCAGCGCGGAGAGCAGCATGCGCAGCGCCTCGACGCGCAGCGAGCGCAGGGTCAATCGGATCATGTGCGGGCTCCCGGTGCAGGCGCGGATCGGACCCCTCCGACGCTATGGCCGGTCCGATCCGATCGATCTCCACCTGCGCGCTCGACCCGCGTACGCCCGAGGTAGCGCCCGGCCCGCCGGCCGTACGACCCGGGTCGTACGGCGGGTCACCGGCCGGGCGTGACCAGGCCGCTCTCGTACGCCAGCACGACCGCCTGGACCCGGTCGCGCAGGTGCAGCTTCGCCAGGATCCGCCCGACGTGGGTCTTCACCGTGGCCTCGGCCACGTGCGCCTTGGCGGCGATCTCGGCGTTGGACAGGCCCTGCGCGACCAGCAGCAGCACCTCCCGCTCCCGCTCGGTGAGCTGGGCCAGCCGGGGGTCGGCGGTCGGGCCGGCGCCGAGCTGACCGGCGAAGCGGTCCAGCAGCCGCCGCGTGATCGACGGGGCGACCACCGAGTCGCCCCGCGCCACCACCCGGATCGCGTCCAGCAGCTCCTCCGGCGGGACGTTCTTGAGCAGGAAGCCGCTGGCGCCGGCCTGTAGCGCGGCGAACGCGTCCGCCTCGGTGTCGAAGGTGGTCAGCACCAGCACCCGGGGCGGGCCCGACGGCCGGTCGGCGCAGAGCCGGCGGGTCGCCTCCACCCCGTCCATGGTGGGCATCCGGATGTCCATCACCACCACGTCGGCCTCGGTGCGGGCCAGCACCCGCAGGGCGTCCGCGCCGTCGATGGCCTCCCCGACCACCTCCAGGTCAGGCTGGGAGCTCAGCACCATCCGGAACCCGGCGCGCACCAGCGCCTGGTCGTCCACGATCACCACCCGGACCGTCATGCCGCGATCACCTCCGCTGAGGGTTCCGACGGTAGCGGTAGCCGGACCTGGACCTGCCAACCCCCGGTCGGCTGGGCGCCGGCGGTGAGGCTGCCGTCGTACACCGCCACCCGCTCGCGCATGCCGAGCAGACCGTGACCGCCGGACGGCGCCGGGCTGACCACCGGGCGGCCCCGGCCGTCGTCGACGACCCGGACCACGACGGCCTCGGCGGTGTACGTCAGGGTGACGTCGACGGCGGCCCCGACGCCGGCGTGTTTGAGTGCGTTGGTCAGCGCCTCCTGCACCACGCGGTAGACGGTCAGTTCCAGACCCGGAGGCAGGGCCGGCGGCTGACCGGTGGCACCGTCGCGGATGCGCAGCCCGGCGTCGCGGAAGCGGGCCAGCAGGTCGGGCAGCTCGGCCAGGGCCAGCCGGCGGTGCTCCGGGTCGGCGGCCACCACCGACCCGCCCGCTCCGGACGGGCCCGCGTCGCGCAGGACCCCGACCAGCCGGCGCATCTCCTCCAGCGCCGAACGGCCGGTGTCGGCGACCACCTTCACGGCCGTGCGGGCCTGCTCGGGGTCACGGTCGAGCATGAACCGGGCCCCGTCCGCCTGGACGATCATCACCGCCATGCTGTGCGCCACCACGTCGTGCAACTCGCGGGCGATCCGGGTGCGCTCCTCGGCGACCGCCACCCGGGACTCGGCCTCCCGCTCGCGTTCCAGGGTGGCGGCCCGTTCCTCGAGGCTGAGCACGTAGAGGCGGCGGGTCCGCACGTTCAGCGCGACGAGCCAGACCGCGCCGGTGACCAGCGCGTACCACAGCGCGGTCACCCACCAGTCGATGACGCCGGGGGTCTGCGCGGCGGCGAGCAGCACGCCCACGGCGGCGACCGCGCCGGCCAGCACCCCGTCGCGCAGGCGCCTGCCGTACTTCACGACGCTGTAGAGCGCGATGAGGACGGCGACGTCGAAGGCGAGCGGACCCCACCGGGCGATCACCTGGACCAGGGCGAGCGCCGCCACGACGACGGTCACCGCGCCCGGGTGGGTGCGGCGGAACAGCAGCGCCACCGCCATGCCCACGCCGACGCCGGTGGCGGCCCAACCGCCGGGCTGGGCCACCGCCGAGGCGAGGCCGACGAACGCCACCACGGCGGAGACGGCCACGTCGAAGGCGACGCCGCGCAGGGGGCGGCCGAACAGCGTGCGTCTCACGGTCACCCAGCGTACGTGTCGTGGCTGGTGGCGGCCGGCCGGCAGCCGGTCAGGGCGGGGTCAGCTCGCGCAGGCGGGTGATCTCGATGGCCTGCTCGGTGGCGAGTGAGGTGGCCAGCTCGTTGAGTGTCGCATCGACGCCGACCGACAGCAGGTCGGTGGCCATGGTGACGGCGCCCTGGTGGTGGTCGGTCATCATCGCGATGAAGAGCCTGTCGAACTCGACGCCCCGGGCGGCGGTCAGCTGCCTCATCGCCTCGGGTGACTGCATTCCCCGCATGCCGGCGTGGTCGTGACCGGGCGCCGTCTCGGGCAGCCCGCGGGTGGCGAGCCAGCCGCGCAGGACCTTGATCTCCGGGCCCTGGCCGGCGCGGATCCGGTCGGCGTAGGCGCGGATCCGAGGATCGGCAGCCCGCTCCTGGGCCAGCGTGCTCATCTCCAGCGCCTGCTCGTGGTGCGGGATCATCATCTGGACGAAGACGGTGTCCAGGCCGTTGTAGCGGGGTGGGCTGTCGTCGCGCAGCTCCTGGGCGGACCGGGCGACGGCCGGCTCCCCCGGGCGGCCGGGCACGAGCACCGGCGGGGGTGGCGGACCGGTCGGGCTGGTCGTCGGTGACGGTGACGCCGAACCGCGTTCGGCGGTCGGACGGCCGGGGTCGCCGGCGGCGCGGACAGCCAGCACCGTCAGCACCACAATGATGGCCGCCGATATGACGACGGCCAGTAACCGAGCACGTCGGACGGTCATGCCACACCCCCCTCAGGTCGAGGTCGCAGCGATCCTATCCATTGACGAGTCGAGTTAGATGTGACCCAGATCACATCGATGATCTCCGTGTCTCGGTAAGGTACCGACAACGTCATCCCCCCTTTCGAAGGGCGCCGCCGATGATCAAGTTGGCCACCGCACGGCTCCGACAACTCCGCATCGTCAGCCTGGCCGCAACGGGCCTGCTGCTGACCAGCGTCGCCGTGGCGACGCCGAGCAGCGCCCAGGAGGCAGCACCGGCCGCGGCACCACAGGCCGCCGCCGCCGACATCCCGGGCGTCGACGAGATCCGCAGCAGCCCCAACCTGCGGCAGATCGCCAACATCCCCAAGCAGGCGCCGTTCGACACGACGGCCGCGCTCAACAGCGACATGGCGTTCCAGGGCAGGTACGCCTTCGCCGGCAACTACAACGGGTTCGTCGTCTACGACATCTCCCGGCCCAGCGCCCCCAAGATCACCGCTCAGGTGTCCTGCCCGGGCTCGCAGAACGACATCTCCGTCTACGGTGACCTGCTCTTCGTCTCCACCGACTCGTCGCGCAGCGACGACTCGTGCGCGAGCGTCGCCCAGCCCGCCTCCGTGAAGGAGTCGTGGGAGGGCATCAAGGTCTTCGACATCAGCGACAAGGCCAACCCGCGCTACATCAAGTCCGTGGAGACCGCCTGCGGGTCGCACACCCACACGCTGGTGCCGGGCAAGGACCGCAAGAACGTCTACCTGTACGTCTCGTCGTACAGCCCGCGGGCCGAGTTCCCCGACTGCCAGCCGCCGCACGACTCCATCTCCATCATCAAGGTGCCGGTGAAGAAGCCGACCCAGGCGGCCGTCATCTCGACGCCGAACCTCTTCCCGGACGGCGGTTTCCCGGGCAGCGAGACCGGCTCGGCGACCACCGGCTGCCACGACATCACCGCGTACCCGTCGAAGGACATCGCCGCCGGCGCCTGCATGGGTGACGGCATCCTGCTCGACATCAAGAACCGCGAAGCGCCCCGGGTGATCACCCAGGTCCGCGACACGGTCAACTTCGCCTTCTGGCACTCGGCCACCTTCAACAACGCCGGCACCAAGGTCGTCTTCACCGACGAGCTGGGCGGCGGCGGGGCGGCCACCTGCAACGAGACCGTCGGCCCCAACCGGGGGGCGGACGCCATCTACGACATCACCGGCCGCGGTGACGCTCGGACGCTGGCGTTCCGCAGCTACTACAAGATCCCCCGGACGAACGCCGAGACCGAGAACTGCGTGGCGCACAACGGCTCGCTGATCCCGGTGCTCGGGCGGGACATCATGGTGCAGGCGTGGTACCAGGGCGGCATCTCCGTCTGGGACTTCACCGACTCGCGCCACCCCAAGGAGATCGCGTACTGGGAGCGGGGCCCGCTGTCCGCCACCCAGGCCATCACGGGCGGCGCCTGGTCGACGTACTACTACAACGGCAACATCTACTCCAACGACATCCAGAAGGGCCTGGACGTCCTGGAGCTGAACGACTGGCGGACCTGGACGGCCAACCTGACCCGGTTCCAGGAGCTGAACGTGCAGACCCAGCCCGGTTACCTGAGCTGGTAGCACCGACCGCGCGACCCGGGCCCGGCCTCTCGTCGAGGGGCCGGGCCCGGCCACGTCAGCCGCGTGGATCAGGCCCCTGCCCGGCAGGCCGGCGCCCCGATCGGGGGCAGCCCGGTGGGGCCCGTCACCTGGGCGGGGGCGGCCGGCCGGGCCGGCGGGTGATGTGCCAACGTGGTCAGCTGTGAAGTCTGCCGCCGGCGCGCCGCCCGCCCCGCCCGAGCCGACCGCGCGCTGGCGCCCCCACCCGCTCGACCTGGTGGCGGTCGTCCTCGCGGTGGCCGGTGCGGCCTGCGCGCTGAGCGGGCTGCTGCCCCGCGCCGAGACCACGGCGACCCTGCACCGCATCCTGCCGCTGCTGCTCTTCCTCGGCACCGTGATCGTGCTGGCCGAGCTGACCGCCGTGGCCGGCGTCTTCGACGTGCTGGCCAGCCGGCTGGCCATCGCCGCCCGCGGCCGCTGGGCGGCGCTGTTCCTGCTCTGCGGTGGCCTCGCCACGGTGACCACGCTCGTGCTCAACCTCGACACCACAGCCGTGCTGCTCACCCCGGTGCTGCTGGCGCTGGCGCGCACCCTGCGGGTCCCGGCCGCGCCGCTCGCGGTCACCACGGTCTGGCTGGCGAACACCGCCAGCCTGCTGCTGCCGGTGTCCAACCTGACGAACCTGCTGGCCGCCGACCGGGTCGGCCTCGCACCACTGGCGTACGCCGAGCGGATGGCGCTGCCGCAGCTCGCCGCCGTGGCGGTCACGATGGTGCTGCTCTGGTACGGCTGGTGGCGGCGCGAACGGCCGACCGGCGGACGCTTCGTCCCGCCGGAGCGGCACGTGCCGCCCGACCCGGTGCTGCACCGCACCGCGCTCGCCGGTTGCCTGCTCTTCGTCGCCGGCATCCTCGCCGGGGTGGAGATCGGGCTCGCCTCCAGCGTCGCGCTCGCGCTGGTGCTGGTGGGCTTCGTGGTCCGCTCCCCGGCGACGCTGCGCCCCGGGCTGGTGCCCGTACGGCTGCTGCTCTTCGTCGTCGGCCTGTTCCTGGTGGTGCAGACCCTCGGCCGGCACGGGCTGGACGACCTGGTGGCCGGCCTGGTCGGGGCCGACGGTGGAGCGGCCGGCGCGCTGCGTGCCGGCGGCACCGGGGCGCTGCTGGCCAACGCGGTGAACAACCTGCCGGCGTACCTGGCCGGTGAGTCGGTGCTGCCCGGCGCCGACCACACCCGCCTGCTGGCCCTGCTGATCGGCACGAACGTCGGCCCGCTGGCCGCGCCGTGGGCGTCGCTGGCCACCCTGCTGTGGTTCGAACGGTGTCGGGCGGCCGGTGTGGCGGTGCCGGTGAAGCGGTTCGTGCTGACCAGCACCCTGCTCGCCGTCGTGGGCACGCTCGCGGCGGTCGGCGCGCTGCTGCTGGTCAGCTGAGGACCGTCACCCGGCGGCCCGCTCCACCACGAACATGAAGCAGCCGTAGACCACGTTGCGGCTGTGCAGCTGGTGCACCTGCGGGTCGGCGAACAGCTCCGCGATCACCGCCTCCGGGTCCGTGCCGTCATGCAGCCGGCCGCCGCAGATCCGTCCCTGCCGGTCGTACGCCCGCAGGACCTGGGGACGTGCCCGCCAGGCCGACGGATGGCCGCCGCCGTGATCCGGACCGGAGCAGGCGGCGGCGTGCGCGAAGATCGGCCCGATCTCCCGGTATGCGACGGCGGCGATCGGCGGGGCGTAGCCGAAGAGCAGCAGCGCCTCCCCCGCCTCGGCGTCGCGCAGGCAACAGCGCAGCGGCTCCCCGCCGCCGGCCAGGCGACCTTCGACGAGATGGCCGGCGGCGTCGCGGCCGGTCCGACGGACGAGGTCGAGCGCCGCGGCCGGCAGGGCCTGGACGCGGAAGGTGGTGGTGGTGGTCATGCGTCCAGCCTGGCCCGGCGGCGGCGCGGGTGCTGGCGGCGATCGGACCTGGCGCTGGGGACGGTCCGGGCTCCGGCCGCCGACGCGCCGCCGTCGGGACGGCAGCGCGACCGTCAGGCGCGGTAGACGGCGAGCTGAAGCTCGGTGACGCCCTGCTCCGGGGAGTCCTGGCAATAGTCCAGGTACACCTCACGGGCGAATCCGTCGGTGCGGTAGCCGTTCTCCTCGATCCACCGGGCAAGCACCTCGACGCTCTGCTCGACGTCGTCCATGGCGCCGTGATGGACGATCGTCGCGGCCGTGCCCACCGCGGGCAGATCACGTACCGCCAGGTCAGGACCTGCCGACACGCCGGCGCCGACGGTCACCCCGGCGTGCACGACGACCGCGTCGCCGTCGTCGTCGCCGGCGGGTTCGTACCAGGCGATGGCCGGGTCGGTCGGCGTGATCCCGGCCTCGGCCAGCCGGCGGAACAGCTCCGGGTAGAGCGGCTGGATCACCGGACCGATGTCCTGGCTCTCATAGCTGGGCGCGACGGCGGTCAGCTCCGCGAGGCGAACCGGCGCGATGTCCTTGAGGACGACATCCTGGGCGGTCATCCGACCCTCCGATTCGATCATCCGGAGCCTCGCCTCGACGGCCGCGAGCCGGGCGGTGTCGGCGGCCAGTTGCGCCGTCAGCTGACCGCGACGCAACCGCAGCATGCCTCGCAGCTCGGCCACGTCGACGGCGTCGTCCAGGATCGCCCGCACCTGCTCCAGCGTGAGACCCAGGTCCTTGAGGGCGAGCACCCGGTTGAGCCGACGCAGCTGGTCCGCCCGGTAGAAGCGGTAGCCGGTGTGCGCGTCGACGCTGGCCGGGCGGAGCAGGCCGATGCTGTCGTAGTGGCGCAGCATCCGCACCGACACGCGGCCCAGTCGGGCGAAGTCTCCGATGGTGAACATGGTCCCCTCACGCTCGTCCCTGACACGGTGTCAGAGTCAAGCGTCGGGTGGGGTGCTCAGCCGACGGGTGAGCGGCGGGGCGGGCGGGGCCCGACCAGTCGGCGGACCATCGGCGCGGCGTTCCACCTCGCCGCCCCGACCAGGTCGCGGGCGTGCTCCAGGACGGTGTAGTCGGGCCGGTTCATCCCGTCGGCGATGGCCCGGTCCAGGTCGTTGCCGCAGCGGCTGAGCACGCTGTCGAAGTCACGGCGGACCGGTTCCAGCAGGTCGTAGCCGAACGACCGGTGCATCCGCGCGAACAGCGGCTTGTAGAGCCGGACCCGCTCGTGCAGCCCGGAGGAGTACGACATGGGGTTCTTCGGCCGCCGCAGGACGTAGTCGGGCAGCACGTCGGCGAACGCCCGCCGCACGATCCACTTCTCCTGGCCGTCGCGCACCTTCAGGTCCAGGGGCAGACGCATCGCCAACTCCACCACGCTGAGGTCGAGGAACGGCACCCGTGCCTCCACCGCGTGCCCCATGGCGGTCCGGTCGACCCGCTGCAACTCGGTACGGCACAGGTTACGGATGCGGTGCAGGAACAGCCGACGCGACGCGATCGGGTCGACCTGGTGGTACATCGGGTACCCGCCGAACAGCTCGTCGGAGCCGTCGCCGGTGAGCACCACCTTCACGCCGAGGTCGCGCAGCCGCCGGAAGATCGGCACCGAGACGACGGCGTTGATGATGTCGCCGTACTCGGTCAGCTCGGAGATCCGGATGGCCTCGCGGACGTCGGCCAGCCGGATGTCGCGTGGGCGCAGCTCGACCACCACGTGCGGCACGTCGAGGTCGGCGGCGAGCCGCCGGGCGTACGCCACGTCGGGGCTGTCCGGCACGCCGACCGTCACCGCCACGCAGTCCGGGTGGATGTCCCGCACCTGCCGCAGCGTCAACGAGCTGTCCAGCCCGCCGGAGAGCACCACCCCGACGGTCAGATCGGTCTCCACCCGCATCCGGATGGCGTCGGTCAGGGCAGCCCGGACGAGCAGGGTGGCCTCGTCCGGGTCGTCGATGACCGGCAGACCCGCGCCGATGGTGAGCAGGTCGACGTACGGGCGCAGCCGCACGGGCCCGTCCGGCTCGGCCCAGCCGTGGTGTCCGGGCGGCACCTCGGCGACCGGGGCGTGGTGCCCGACGAGCGCCTTCACCTCGGAGGCGAGGTGCAGGCAGCCGGGTCGCCGGGACCAGTACAGCGGTTTCACCCCGAGCGGGTCGCGGGCCAGGTACGCCCGACCGCTGGCGCGTTCGACGACCGCGAAGGCGTACTCGCCGCGCAGCCGCGTCACCGCGGATTCGCCCCACTGTTGGAACGCGGCCAGCAGCACCTCGGTGTCGCTGTCGGTGCGGAACACCTGCCCGAGCCGGGTGAGCTGCGCGCGCAACTCCCGGTGGTTGAAGATCTCGCCGTTGAAGCAGAGCAGCCAGCGCTCGTCGGTCGACGTCCAGGGCTGCACGGCCCGGTCACGGTCGACGACGCGCAGTCGGCGGGTGCCGGCGAGCAGCCCGCGTTCCAAGCGGGTCTCGGTGACCTCGCCGCGCGGGGCGAGGACGGCGAGCATCCGCCGGAAGGTCGCGGGGTCGGCCTCGGGGCCGAGGCTCAACGCGATGCCACACACGGGCTCAGACCCCCATCTCGGCCTCGTACGCCCGGCGCAGACGACGCCGGGCGGAGGGTGCGAGACACAGGTGCCAGGCCTGTCCCTCGTCGATCACGTTCAGCTCGCCGGCGTCCTGGCGGGCCAACAGCAGCTCCGCGAGGGTGTCGCGTGCGCCGAACCGCTCGAACCAGGCCAGCTCGACGTCGGCCGAGTAGCCGAGGCAGTGCCCGCTGGGCAGCATGGCGGCGTAGCCCAGGCGACGCAGCCGGTACTGGTGCTCGGTGCTGCGCACGAGGCTGGTCACCCACAGCGGCGGGGTGGCCGGCGGCGTGGCGGCGGCGAACTCCCGGCCGAGTTCGTTGAGCAGGGCCACCACCTCCCGGCGGGCCCGACGGAACAGCAGCCCGGCGGTGCGCGGGCTCGCGTCGGGTAGCAGTCGCCGACGCAGTCCGCGCGCGGCGCGGCCCAGGACGGTGGTGGGCTGCTCCTGGTACCGGAAGCGCAGCAGGTCCCGGCGGCGCAGCCACTCCAGGTCGACAAGGTCGGCGCTGCCGTTGACCTGGTCGTCGGTGACGAAGATCGGGGCGTCCTGCCACCACAGCACGTCGATGCGGGAGAGCAGGTAGATCCGGACCAGCGCGGTGAGGTCCCGCGCCGAGGTGCGTTCGTTCGGCTGGTAGCGGGCCATCTCCAGCAGCAACGTCTCACGCGCGCCGAGCAGACCCTGCGGGGTGGCGTCGAGCACGGCCGCCAGGGCCGGCTCGCGCAGCCGCTCGTCGATGAGCACCTGGCGGGCCCGGGTGCTGGTGGCGTCGGCCAGGGCGCCCACCTCGACCAGCAGGTCGGCCACCGCCGCCCGGTAGGCGGCGAGGTCGGGCGCGGCGGCGGGCAGCCGGCGGGCGGCGGCGCTGGGTGGCCGGCGGCGGGCGGGGGCGGCGGGCGACGCGGGCGGTCCGGGCTGCTGCCCCGGACTACGGCTGGGCACTCGCATGACGGGGTCCCTTTCTCCGGCCACGGCGCTGGGTAAATCACCCTGAAATACACCGTAATCATCGGGACCGGCAGAGACCGAACAATCCTCCGATTTACCCCTGAACGGACGCGACCACCATCGCAGGCCGGCGGGGCCCGTCAGTCGCCCGGCACCAGGTCCTGCACCTCGGCGTACGACGGCAGTCCCGGCGGTGCGGTGAGCCCTCCAGCGCGGACGGCGTCGGCGGCGGTGACCACGGCACCCAGCGCGGCCCGAAACAGCAGGGAGCCGGTGCTGACCCGGGCCACACCGGCCCGACCAAGCTCGGTCAGCCCGGGCCCGCCCGGCTGGTACAGCGCGTTGACCGGCGCGTCGAGCCGCTCGGTGAGCAGGCGCAGCGTCGCCTCGTCGACGACGCCCGGCACGAAGATGCCGTCCGCGCCGGCCGCCCGGTAGGCGCGAGCGCGGGCGAGGGCCTGCGGCAGCGGGTCGGCCACGTTCAGCCACCACGGGTCGGTGCGCGCGTTCACGAACAGGTCCGGCACCGCCGCCTTCACCGCCGCGATCCTCTCCGCGACGCACTCGGGATCGGCAAGCGTGCCGTCGGAGCGCCCGTCCTCCAGGTTGATCCCGACCACACCGAGGCCGGCCAACTCCGCCACGTACCCGGCGACCTGGGCCGGGTCGTCGCTGAACCCGGCCTCCACGTCGACGCTGAGCAGCACCGGCAACCGGGCCAGCCGGCGAGCCAGGGCCAGGGTCTCCTCGGCGGTGGCCGCCACGCCGTCGGGAAGGCCCGCGGTCGCGGCGACCCCGAGGCTGGTGGTGCCGACCGCCGGATGGCCACGCGCGGCGAGCGCCGCCGCCGAGGCGTGGTCCCAGGCGTTGGGCAACAGCAGGGGACGGCCGGTGTGGTGCAGGGCATGGAACGCGGCACGGCGCTCGATCATCGGACGCTCACCTCCACGGT
This sequence comes from Micromonospora sp. NPDC005252, assembly GCF_042872475.1. Taxonomy (NCBI): domain Bacteria; kingdom Bacillati; phylum Actinomycetota; class Actinomycetes; order Micromonosporales; family Micromonosporaceae; genus Micromonospora; species Micromonospora sp. NPDC005252. The sequence goes on from NZ_JBIAKN010000019.1 coordinate 32,074, forward strand.
GGTCGGGACGCGCAGGGTCGGGTGCGGCTCGTGGCGCAGCGGAGTCGGGGTGCGCCGACAGCGTTCCCGCAGCACGTCGAGCACCCCGCCGGCCAGCGCGAGGGCATGCCGGTCACCGGGGCAGCCGCGCTCCCCCGCGCCGAAGGTGAGCAGACCGGCGCCCGGCCGGCCGGGTCGGAACGTCTCCGGCTCGGCGAACGCCCGCGGGTCACGGTTGGCCGCGTCGAAGCGCAGCAGCACCGCGCTGCCGGCCGGCAGGTCGCGTCCGCCCAGTCGTACCGCGTCGACGGTGACCCGTCGGGTGGCCCGGACCGGGGGGTCGAGGCGCAGCACCTCGGTCAGCAGGTCGGCGGTCCCCGCCGTGATCGGGACGGCCGGGCTCAGCAGGTGGTGGGCGGCGGCGCCGATCAGGCCGGCGGTCGCGTCGCACGCCTGGACCAGCAGACCGATGAGGTTCGCCCGTACCTCCAGCGGGGCCGGCGGGCAGAGCGCCAGCAGCGCCGCCACCGCTCGGTCGGCCCGCTCGGCCAGCGCCGGATCAACCCCCGGGTGGTACGCCGCGGCGACGACCGCGACCGCCGTCCCGGCGGCTGCCGGATCGACGAGACCGAGCTGGTCGGCCAGCACCCGCAGCGGCACCGGCCGGGCCAGTTCACGCATCACGTCAAGGTGGTCACCCGCCCGGTCGAGGAGGGCGACGGTCAGCCGGGCCGCCTCGTGCCGCAGCTCGTCCGGGTTCAGCTCGGCCAGCGCGGTCACCCCGATCGCGCGGCGCTCGGCGTGCCGCTGAGGCGGGCTGAACCTGCTCACCGAGGCGCGCAGCCAGGCGAGCGTGCCGGGCGGACCGCTGTCGACGGCTGGCACCCGGAACGCCGGGTCGGTCAGCGCCGCCCGGACGTCGGCGTGCCGGGTCACCCACCACCCGCTGCCCGGCTCAAAGGCGGGCGGGCCGCACGCCGGCGTTCCCGCAACGGGCGCGATGTCAGGCCAGATGTCGATCACCGCCCGACCGTAGAGCCCGAACCGTTCGCTCCCCACCGAACCGTCCCGCACCGCATCACACCGAACAGAATCGTGCGTGATCCGGGATGTCGTGCCGCGCCGGAGCGCGGCGGCCGGCGGGTCAGGCTCGGCCGCTGGACGGCGCCGGGGGCGTGCCGGGAACGAGGGTGCTGACGGGCACGCCCAGGCTCTCGGCCAGGGCTGCGCGGCCGATCGGGGTGAGGCGTACCGCCCGGCCGGCGCCCTGGGTGATCCAGCCCAGATCGGAGAACTGGCGGCAGAGTGCCGCGCCGAGCGCTCCGGCGAGGTGCGGCCGACGCTCCGTCCAGTCCAGGCAGTCGCGGACCACCGGTCGGCGGGCGGCGCGCAGCACGTCCACCGGTACGCCCAACTCGCTCACCCAGGCCCACCCGTCACGCGTCAGCGCCAACCCACTGGACCGGTCCAGCCGGCCGGCGGCCAGCAGTGCGTCGTACATCAGCACGCCCAGCCGCCCGGCGAGGTGGTCGTAGCAGGTCCGGGCGTACGCCAGGGCGGCGGTGGCACGCGCCGCGCGCAGGGACGTGGTCGGCGCGGGCGGGGTCGGCGCGTGCCCGGCAAGGTCCTCGATCAGCTGGGCCACCGACGGCCCGGCCAGGCGCAGGTAGCGGTGCCGGCCCTGCCGTTCCTCGACGAGCAGCCCACCCCGGACCAGGCGGGTGAGGTGGTCGCTGGCTGTCGACGGGGCGACGCCGGCACGTCGGGCCAGCTCGCCGGCGGTCCAGGCCCGGCCGTCGAGCAGCGCCACGCAGATGCCCGCTCGGGTGCCGTCGGCCAACAGGGCGGCCAGCTCGGCCATTCCCCGGCCGTCGGTGCCAGTACTCATCGACCCAGTCTAGGGAGACGCCACCGCAGACTCTTTACAACGTTGTATCCAACGTTGTAAGAACGGAGGGCACACCGCCCACTCCCCCGAGGCAGGTCCACATGCGACATCTCCGCCGCGGCGGCGCGCTCGCCGCCGTGCTCGGTCTGCTCCTGGCCGTGTCCCCGTCCACGTCGGCCGCCGGATCCGACGGCCCGTCCCGCTACCGCAATCCGATCTCCGCCGACGTCGGCGACACCTTCGCCGACCCCGTGATCGTCCGCGGCGACGACGGCTTCTGGTACGCCTACGGCACCACCGACCCGCTGCGCGAGGGCGAGGGCGTCTTCCACCGGGTGCCCACCGCCCGCTCGGCCGACCTGGTCGACTGGACGTACGTCGGTGACGCGTTCGGCCCCGACCAGCGCCCGCCCTACGCGGCGCCCGGCGCGGCGTACTGGGCGCCGGACGTCCGCCGCCTCGGCGACCGCTGGGTCATGTACGTGACGGTCACCGACACCACCGTCTCCACCGAGGGCAGCGACTACGCGATCGGGGCGGCCACCGCCCCCACCCCCGCCGGGCCGTGGACGTTCGCCGACCAGCCCGTCGTCGCCCCGCGCCCCGGCGGCGGTGGCGGCTGGCTGTGGACCATCGACCCGAGCCAGTTCACCGACGTCGACGGCCGCAGCTACCTCTACTACGGCAGCTACTACGGCGGCATCTCGGTCACCGAACTCAGCCCGGACGGCCTGCGCGCGGTCGGCGCACCGACGCTGGTGGCGATCGACAACAAGTTCGAGGGCAGCTACGTGCTGCGCCACGACGGCTGGTACTACCTGTTCGCCTCCACCGCGAACTGCTGCGCCGGCCCGGCCACCGGCTACTCCGTCCAGGTCGGACGCGCACGCAGCCCGCGCGGCCCGTTCACCGACCGCGACGGCGTCGCCCTGACCGCGTCCCGGGCCGGTGGCACGCCGGTGCTCACCCAGAACGGCAACCGCTGGATCGGCACCGGGCACAACGGGTTCCTCACCGACCTGTCCGGCCAGGACTGGATCGTCTACCACGCCATCGACCGGGCCGACCCGTACCTCGACGAGCCCTTCGGCATCAACGAGCGACCCATGCTGCTCGACCGGCTGGACTGGATCGACGGCTGGCCGACGGTCAACGCCGGCGCGGGCCCGTCCGAGGGCACCCGACCCGCACCGGTCACCACCGGCCGCGTCGACGAACGCTTCGACACCGCGAGCCTCGCCGGCTGGCAGCGCGCCGGCCAGTGGCGGGTCATCGACGGCCGGCTCAGCGGCAGCGGCGCGCTCACCAGCCGTACCACAGTCGGCGGGGACGTGCGCGCGGAGGCCGACCTGCGGCTCACCGGCGCGACCAGCGCCGGGGTCACCCTCGGCGATCGGGTCGAGGTCCGGGTGGACGCCGCCGCCGGCCGGCTGGTCGCCCGCGACGGCCGCCGCCAGGCCAGCGCGCCGCTGCCCGCCGGGCTCGACCTGGGCGGTCGACACAACCTGGCCATCGAGGTACGCGGACAGCAGCTCGTCGCCGAGCTGAGCCCCGCCCGCCTCGGTGACCAGCTCGCCGTGGTGTCCCTGCGGCTGGACCGCCCGGTCGCCGGCCGACCCGGGCTGACGGCCACCGGCGGCACGGCCGAGTTCGACAACGTCAGCGTGGCGCGGCTGTACCAGCCGGCCAGGCGGGCCGTGCCCGAGCCCCGGGTCGGTGCGCCGCTGCCGGCGTACTCCGACGAGTTCGGCGGCGGGCTCGACGACGACTGGCAGTGGGTACGCGCGGACCCGGCGGCCACCGTCGCCGACGGGGCGCTGCGCTGGCCCGTGCAGGCCGCCGACCTGACCGGCACCGGCAACACGGCCGGCGTGCTGCTGCGCGACGCTCCGCGGGGTGACTACGTCGCCGAGACGAAGGTGACGCTGGACCTGGGCGAGGAGACGGTCCGCAACTACCAGCAGGCCGGGCTGGTCGCCTACGTCGACGACGACCGGTTCGCCCGGCTGACCCAGGTGGCGATCTGGAACACCCGGCAGGTCGAGTACGGCTACGAGCTGCCCTTCGCCGGCCAGCCGGTGTACGGCGGCAGCATCGTCGGCACACCGGCCACCACCACCTGGCTACGCCTCGCACACCACGTCGACCGGGCCACCGGGGAGCACGAGTTCCGGGCCGGCTCCAGCTCAGACGGGCGTACCTGGACGTGGGGCGCGGTGTGGACGTTCCCCGCAGACACCACCCCCCGGATCGGGCTGGTCGCGCACGGCGGCGCCGAGCCGGCCGTCACCGCTCAATTCGACTACCTGCGCTTCTACCGCTGACGCAACGGCCTGGTCGGCCGCACGCGGGACAGCCGCGGCGATCGGTGGCAGTTCAGCAGTGCGACCCTCGGCGTGTCGGACTGCTCAGCTGCCACCGATCGCGCAGGGAGCCCTTCAACAGCGCCGGTGACGTCATGGGAGCGGGGTCACCGTCCGGTCCGTACCGTCGTAGCTGCGGGCGGCGACGAACGCGCCCGTCGGGCGCTGCCCACCGGTCACGGCGCGGGCCATCCGCAGGTCCGCGTCGCGGAACCGCAGCGCCAGGCTGAGGTGCGGCACCCACGCTCCCGGGGCGTGCCAGGGACGGTGCCCGTCGGCCTGGTCGAGGACGTCCCAGACGGCGGCGTGCAGCGCGGTCAACGCCGGCGTGGGCCGTACGAGCCAGACCAGCGGGGCGCTGCCGTCGAGGACGACGACCCGGTCGAGCGTCACCGGCACCGGCAGCGCGGCGTCGAACAACTCGGCCAGGCGGTGCTCGACACCGGGCGGGAACTCGTCCACGGCCGCCATGGTCAGATGCGGCCGGTTCGTCGGATGGATGTTGCGGGCCAGGCTGGGCAACCCTGCGGCCGCCAACCGCACCCAGACCGTCCGGATCGCGGCGTCCAACCCGGGCGAGCAGACCAATTCCACCGTACGCACGCAGACACGCTAGCCCGAACGCGTCACCGGCCCCGGCCGTACAGGTGACTGGCCCCGCCGGCGGCCGTCGGGTTGACCGCGCCCATGACCCGCGCTCGGATCGTCAGGTCGAACGCGGCGACGGCGGTGATGGTCGCCGCGCCCAGCAGACCCACCGCCAGTGGCGGGAGTTGTGCCGCCACCGGGCTCAGGATCAGGCAGCCCACCACGGCCGTGAGGCAGTACTTGGTCAGCTGGCCAAACACCCATGCCTCGAAGATCAGCCGTCGACAGACGGCCGAGGGTGAAGATGAAGACGAGGTCGAAGAACAGTTCGACGACGCTTGCCCGGACCGGGTTGACCGGGCCCGCCGCGACCTTCCTGGGCATCAAGCCATCATTGCAGCCAATTCGGACACGAGGGCCTGACTTGTCCCATCGGTCAGCGCTGGGCCCGCGCGAAGGTCACGAAGCCCCGCCACGCCTCCGGCGCGAAGGTCAACGTCCCACCGTCACGGTCCTTCGTATCCCGAACGAGAACGACCCCCGGCAGGTTGTCGGCGACCTCCACGCATGAGCCGCCGTTGTTGCCGCTCTTGGTGCTCTTGCGCCACTGCGCACCGGTCAGGTCCATGATGCAGCCGCTTCCCTGAGCAGATCTAGGGACTGCCCGCGCGAGAGAGCTTCTCCGCGGATGCGTTCCCACCGTCGGTCAAGGGTAGCAATCTCTGGAGACTGGTCGATTATTTGCGCCTGCGCCTGGCTGTCCACATGGGCAACGCGTGCACCGCCGTCCAACTCGGCAACGATGAACGGTCCGCCGAGACCCGAATACATCCCCGCAGACGTCGGCACGACGTAGATCTGCACCGAAGGAAGTTGCGCGCACTGAACGAGGTGAGTGCACTGGTCGCGCATGAAGCCCCGGTCGCCGCCTGCCGATCGCCACAGAACGGCTTCATCCATGACCGCGATCAGCAGGGGCGGTTGATCACGGTGGAGGATGGCCTGACGCCCGATGCGGGCCTTCACGAAGTGGTCCACCTCCTCCGTGGATAGCGGTTCCCCCGCCAGCGTCGCCCGCGCATAAGCCTCGGTCTGCAGAAGGCCAGGAACCCAGGCCAGCTCAAACCAGCGGAGCGCCACCGCCTCCCGTTCCCAGTCGATCCAGGCGCGCAACCACACCGGTTCGCGGCGCTTCAGGATGTCCGGCCACAGCTCGGTTACCTCTCGGCCGAGGATCGCCGCGACCTGGGCGCGGTGTCGGGTCTGCGGGATCCGTCCAGGGTTTGCCCAGCGGGCGGCGGTCTTCGGGTCGACGCCCGTTTGAGCGGCGAGGGAGTCGGCCGTCTCACCGCACTGGGTCATGGCCTCCACGACGGCGTGGTTCATCCGCTGTCCTCCCAGGATATCCCGAACGTCCTACCGCCATAGTGCAACGCAGTGTAGTTGGGCCGCAACAGTCGGCAGGGTGTTGGTGGAACGGCGCGGCCGGCAGGGACCCGAGACCCGGCGGACGCGTTCGCAACGGAGCCGTCCCTGGGGATGACGCTCAGGGGCGGCTCCCTCCACCTCGGAAGGAGCGCGACGTGTCAGAGGATGTCGCGGCGAATGCCCGCACGATCAGGGTCGGAGACGTTCTGTACCTGACCCGTGCCGCCAGTCCGCAGTTCGTCCGCCCGCTCACCCTGCGGGTCGTACGCGAGTTGACCGACCGCCACACCTATCACGGGTGGACGTGGGTCGAGGGGTACGAGCTGGGTCGCGGCGGCCGGGCCGTGGCGAAGCGGGAGGTGTTCGTCCTCCGCGACGGGCTGCGGTGGCTGTCCGTGGGGCCCGAGCGCCGCCCGGCTCGGACGGGAGCGTCCGGGTGAGGCGGCGCGGTCTCCCCCACCTGCCGACCCGTCCCACCTGGCGGTGCCAGTCGTGCGGGATCGCCTGGCCCTGCTCGGCGGCGAAGCTGAGTCTCCTCGGCGAGTACCGCGAGAACCGAGCGGCCCTGCTGGTCCACCTGACAGCCCTGAGGGACGAGGCCGCCGAGCATCATTCCGGCATGTCCACGCCAGACCTCGACGATCGGTTCGTCGCCTGGGCGCGTTGCCGGTAGCCGAGCCTTTCGAAGGCCCGGTGTTGCGTGGGGTGAAGCAGAGCAAAGGGGTGACGACAGGTCAGAGCCAGCCATTGTCCCGGGCGGTCCGTACCGCCTCGGCACGGTCGGTCGCGCCGAGCTTCTGCACGGCGGCGGAGAGATGGTTGCGCACGGTGCCGGTGGACAGGTGCACCCGGCGGGCGATCACGGCGACCGGTGCGCCGAACTCGGCCAGCCGCAGCGTCTCCAGTTCGCGGGGTGTCAGCGGGCAGGCCGGCAGCGTCAACGCGTCGGCGGCCAGGGACGGGTCGACGTACCGGCCGCCGGCATGCACCCGGCGGATCACGTCGGCGAGCGCGCCACCGGGCGAGCCCTTGGGCAGGAAGCCTCGGGCGCCGGCGGTCAGCGCCTGGCGCAGGTGACCCGGCCGGCCGTGCCCGGTGAGGACCACCACCGCACACTCGGGCCGCGCTCGGGCCAGTTCGGCGGCGACCGCGATGCCGTCCAGGCCGGGCATCTCCAGGTCCACGACGGCCACGTCCGGGCGGTGCGCGAGCGTCGCCGTGACCGCCGTCGGCCCGTCGGCGGCGTGTGCCACCACCTCGATGTCCGGCTCCAGACCGAGCAGCGCGCCGACGGCGACCCGGATCAGGTCCTCGTCGTCGGCGAGCAGGACGCGGATCACGTCACCACCGGCACGGTGGCCTCGAGCGTGAACACGGCGTCCTCCCGGCGTACCCGCAGATCGCCGCCGGCGGCGGCGAGCCGGTCGGCCAGGCCGCGCAGGCCGTGGCTGTGCGCGTCCGGGCCCCGGTCGTCGGCGCCGTCGTTGACCACAGTCATCCTGGCCACGTCGTCCTCCCGGTCGATGTGGATCCGGCACCAGTCGGCCCGGCTGTGCCGCAGCACGTTCGTGCCGGCCTCGCGCAGCACCGCCGCCAGTTCGGTGGCGGCGGACTGCGGCAGGTCCGCCGGCGGCGGCCCGACCGTGCACCGTACGCCGCAGGACCGCAGCACCCCCACGATCGCGGTGAGCTGTTCGTCGAGGTCGACGGCGCGGTAGCCGTGCACGGTCTCGCGTACCTCGGTCAGCGCCGACGCGGCGAGTCGCTGCACCTCGGCGGCCTCCCGGCCGGCCCGTTGTGGGTCGACCGGGGCGAGCCGGGCGGCGAGTTCGGCCTTCAGGGCGATCACGGTGAGGCGGTGGCCCAGCACGTCGTGCACGTCGCGGGCGAAGCGCAGCCGTTCCTCGGCGGCGGCCAGCCGGGCCTGCGCCGCCTGGCCCTGCCGGGCGTCCACCAGGAGGTCCCAGAACCAGACCTGCAAGCCGTTGACGGCCGCGACGGCCACCCCGATCCCGCCGGTCACCGCCAGGTGGCGGGCGACGGAACCACCGGTCCACCCGGCGACGGCCACCGACACCAGCAGGACGGCTGCCGCCACCGCGAGCGCGGCCGGTGGCCGGACGAGCAGCGGCGCCATGCCGATCAGCGCCGCCCCGAGCCAGGCCCAGGTCGGCCAGGCGCCGGCCGCCACCGGCCCCACCAGCGGAACGGTCAGCACCGCCGCCCCGGCCAGACCCAGGTGGGCACGGCGGCGCCAGCGCCTGTCGAGCCACGGCGTCACGGCCGCGTACAGCACGGCGGTCTGGGCGATCACGAAGGCGAGAACGCCGACCGCGCCGAGCACCGCCCGGCCCGCATCGGGCTCGCGGGCCAGGCCGACCGCGGGCAGCAGAACACTCGCCCAGACGCCGGTGACGAGCGACAGCAGCGTCGCCTGGCGGGCCCGGCGCAACCGGCGGTCCGCCCGGGGAGTCCCCGCCTCGCTCAGCACGCACCGATCCTAGGACCGCCCCGCGCACGGTCCACCCCTGCGAGATGTCACGGTCGAACCGTGCGGCCCGCACGAACTTCCGGTGACGGACGCATCTGCCCTTGCCGCCGCGCCGCCGGCAGGGTCGAGGCATGGACAAGACACAGATGTACGCGGACACCGCACCCGTCGTACCGTCGGCCGCGCCCGTGCCGACCGGTCAGCCGGCGCCCCCGGTCCCGGCGGCGACCGGCGGCAGGCGGGGGTGGTGGTGGCACCTCGGCGAGATGGCGATCGCGATGCTCGTCGGGATGCTGCTGCTCGGCCCGCTGTGGGACGCGGCCGGCACCCTGCTCGGGGTGGGCGCGACGCTGGGTCGCCCGGAGGTGGCCGCGCTGGTGATGGCCACGAACATGACCGTCGGCATGACCGTGTGGATGCGTCACCGGGGGCACCGCTGGCGTGGGGTGGGCGAGATGGCCGCCACGATGTACGTTCCGTTCCTGCTGCTGCTCGTGCCGTTTCGGGCCGGTCTGCTGGACGGCGACGCCCTGCTGCTCGGCGGGCACCTGCTGATGGTGCCGGCCATGGTGCTGGTGGCGGTCCGCCACCGGCACCACACACCGACGGCGGTACGCCGGCACCCGGCCGTGGTGGCGCTCGCCCGTCGCTGGCCGACCGGGCTCGCGCTGCTGATGACAGTCGACATGTGGGTCGACCCGGGGGTGCTCAGCCCGTGGACGATGCTGGTGCTGCCCGGCGGCTACCTGGTGATCGGCGTGGCCCGGCGGACGCTGCGCGGGCCGGGCGTGCTCGCCACTCAACTCGCCGGTCTGGCGGCCTGGGTCGCCCTGACGCTGGTCGCCGTCGCGGCGGGCGGACGGACCGCCGCGTGGCTGGTGGCGTTCGGGTGGCTGACGCACGCAGGCTGGGACCTGGTGCACCACCGCACCGGCCGGGTGGTGCCACGCGCCTACGCCGAGTGGTGCGGGGTGCTCGACGCGGCCCTCGCGGCGGTGATGGTGCTGGCGATCCTGACCGCCGCCGGCTGACCCGGGTGCGCTCTTGTGCCGGTCGGCGCAGCGGCCCGGACGGCGGAATGAAAGGCTTGGCACATGAGTTCCGCACCTGCACAGCACGATGCACCGACTGACGCACCGACTGACGCCACCCCCGCCGGCACCGAAGAGGTGTACGCCTTCACCGAGCTGGGGCTGCGACCCGAGCTGCTGGGCGCGTTGGCCGCCCTCGGCTACGAGGAGCCGACCCCCATCCAGCGGGAGGCTATCCCACCGCTGCTGGAGGGTCGGGATCTGCTGGGTCAGGCCGCCACCGGCACCGGCAAGACGGCGGCGTTCGCGCTGCCACTGTTGAACCTCATGACGGCCCACCGCGACGGCGGGGACCCGGTGGCGCTGGTGCTGGTGCCGACGCGGGAGCTGGCGGTGCAGGTGTCCGAGGCGTTCCACCGCTACGGCAAGGACCTGGGCGCGCGAGTGCTGCCGATCTACGGTGGGCAGCCAATCGGGCGGCAGCTACGGGCCCTGGACATGGGCGTCGACGTGGTGGTGGCCACCCCGGGTCGTGCCCTCGACCACATCGCCCGGGGCACCCTGCGCCTCGGTGGCCTGGCCACCGTCGTGCTCGACGAGGCCGACGAGATGCTCGACATGGGCTTCGCCGAGGACATCGAGGCGATCCTGGAGCACGCCCCCGCGCAGCGCCAGACGGTGCTGTTCTCGGCCACCATGCCGTCCCGGATCGACGGGATGGCCCGCCAGCACCTGCGCGAGCCGGTCCGCATCGAGATCGGCCGGGAGCCGACGGTGGCCGGCGAGGCGCCCCGGGTGCGGCAGAGCGCGTACATCGTGACGCGCGCGCACAAGCCGGCCGCGCTGGGCCGGGTCCTGGACGTCGAGTCGCCCACGGCGGCGATCGTGTTCTGCCGCAGCCGCGAGGAGGTGGACCGGCTGACCGAGACGATGAACGGCCGGGGCTACCGCTCCGAGGCGCTGCACGGCGGGATGAGCCAGGAGCAGCGCGACCGGGTGATGGGCCGGCTGCGGGCCGGCACCGCCGACCTGCTGGTCGCCACCGACGTGGCCGCCCGTGGGCTGGACGTCGAGCAGCTCACCCACGTGGTCAACTACGACGTGCCGTCGGCGCCGGAGTCGTACGTGCACCGGATCGGTCGGGTGGGCCGGGCCGGTCGGGAGGGCGTGGCGATCACCCTCGCCGAGCCGCGTGAGCACCGGATGCTCAAGACCATCGAGCGGGTGACCGGCCAGCGGATCACCATCGACAAGATCCCCACCGTGGCCGACATGCGGACCCGCCGGCTGGAGCTGACCCAGGCGGCGCTGCGGGAGAGCCTGCTGGAGGACGACCTGGACCCGTTCCGGGTGATCGTGGAGACGCTTACCGACGAGTTCGACCTGATGGAGGTCGCGCTCGCCGCGGTGAAACTGGCGCACGAGGTGACGTCCCCCGGCTCCGACGACGAGGAGGAGATCCCGCAGGCGCCGGTGCGCGGCCCGCGCGAGGGTCGGCCGGAGGCCGGTGGCCGGGGCGGCGACCGGCGCGGCGGGGGTCGGCCCCGCTCGGGCGGTGGCAACACCGTCCAGGTCTTCGTCGGCCTGGGCCGGCGCGCGGGCGTGCGCCCGCAGGATCTGGTCGGCGCGATCACCGGCGAGACCGGGATCCGCGGCCGGGACATCGGCTCGATCGAGATCGCCGACCGTTTCTCCCTGGTGGAGGTGCCGCAGGGGGTGGCCGACGAGGTGATCTCCGGGCTGCGCTCCAGCACCATCAAGGGCCGCAAGGCCACGGTTCGTCGCGACCGCGGCGGCGAGGGGCGCTGAGCGCGCCGCCGGCGACCGCCGGGGTACGACGGTCGCCGGCGAGAGGCTCAGAAGGAGTACGGCCCGAATCGGCCCCACGCCACCAGGGCGGCGAGGACAAGCAGCACGACGCAGGTGATCGCGCCCTGGATCTCCAGCTTGCGTCGGTCGCCGGTGCGCGTCTTCATGTCGCGCAGGTGCACCAGGATGCCGCCGACCATGACGATGACCAGCCCGACGGCGGCGAGCGGGGTGAGCACGGTGGCGATGCCGGTGAGGGCGGGCAGCACGAGCCCGATGGCGGCCAGCAGCTCGACGGCGCCGAGGGCCTTGACCTGGGTCGGCGGGACCGGGTCGACCCAGCCCATCCGGTCGCGCAGCTTCTCCTTGGGTTGGGTCAGCTTGGCCAGGCCGGCGCCGGCGAAGACGACGGCGAGCAGGATCTGGATGATCCAGAGCACCAGGTTCACGGGGGTTTCCTCCGGGGGAACCGCCTCGCGGCGGAGAGGTGATTGAGGGTTCAAGCGAGACAGTAGACCCCTGTGCGCGTACATCAATGGCCCCCGCCGTCAGAAGACGGCGGGGGCCATTGGTTCGGAGCGTCAGACCTTGAAGAGCGCCGGACCGTCCAGCGCCTGGACGTCGGCCGGGCGCAGCGCCAGGGCGAGCACGTCGGCCACGTCGGCCAGGGTGTGCACGGTCAGCGCCTCGCGCACCTCGGTCGGCAGGTCGTCCAGGTCCGGCTCGTTACGCGCCGGGATGATGACCTCGGTGAGGCCGGCCCGGTGCGCGGCGAGCAGCTTCTGCTTCACCCCGCCGATCGGCAGCACCCGTCCGGAGAGCGTCACCTCGCCGGTCATCCCGAACTCGGGGCGGACCGGGCGACCGGTGACCAGCGACGCCAGGGCCGTCACCATGGTGATGCCGGCGCTCGGGCCGTCCTTGGGCACCGCGCCCGCCGGGAAGTGGACGTGGATCCGGCGCCCGGCCAGGACGTTCGGGTCGATGCCGAACCGCCGCCCGTTGGAGCGCAGGTAGGAGAGCGCGATGTGCGCCGACTCCTTCATCACGTCACCGAGCTGGCCGGTCAGGGTCAGCCCCGGCTCGCCCTCCATGCTCGTCGCCTCGATGAAGAGCACGTCCCCGCCGGCGCCCGTGACGGCGAGGCCGGTGGCCACGCCGGGCACCGCGGTGCGCTCGGCCGACTCCGGGGTGAACTTCGGCCGCCCCAGGTAGCCGGTGAGGTTGTCGGTGTCGACGCGTACCGGCGACGGGTCGGTCGCCAGCGTCACCGCCACCTTGCGCAGGATCTTGGCCAGCGCCCGTTCGAGCTGCCGGACGCCCGCCTCCCGGGTGTACTCCCCCGCGATCAGCGCCAACGCCTCGTCGGCGACGCTTACCTCGTCGGCGGTCAGACCGGCCCGCTCCCGCTGCCGGGGCAGCAGGTGGTCGCGGGCGATGGCGACCTTCTCGTCCTCGGTGTAGCCGTCCAGGGTGACCAGCTCCATCCGGTCCAGCAGGGGGCCGGGGATGGACTCCACCACGTTGGCGGTGGCCAGGAACAGCACGTCGGACAGGTCCAGGTCGACCTCCAGGTAGTGATCCCGGAAGGTGTGGTTCTGCGCCGGGTCGAGCACCTCCAGCAGGGCGGCGGCCGGGTCGCCGGCGTAGCCGGCGGCCAGCTTGTCCACCTCGTCGAGAAGCACGACCGGGTTCATCGAGCCGGCCTCGCGCAGCGCGCGCACGATCCGGCCGGGCAGCGCGCCCACGTAGGTACGCCGGTGACCGCGGATCTCCGCCTCGTCGCGGACGCCGCCGAGCGACACCCGGACGAAGTTGCGCCCGAGCGCCCGGGCCACGGACTCGCCGAGGCTGGTCTTGCCGACCCCGGGAGGACCGGCGAGGGCGAGCACCGCGCCGGAGCCGCGACCGCCGACCACGCCGAGGTTGCGCTCGGCCCGGCGGTTGCGCACCGCGAGGTACTCCAGGATGCGGTCCTTCACGTCGGCCAGGCCGGCGTGGTCGGCGTCGAGCACCGCCCGGGCCGCGCCCAGGTCGGTGTTGTCCTGGGTACGCGTACCCCACGGCATTTCCAGCACGGTGTCCAGCCAGGTGCGGATCCAGCCCGCCTCCGGGGAGGCGTCACTGGCCCGCTCCAGCTTGCCGACCTCGCGCATCGCCGCCTCGCGGACCTTGTCCGGCAGGTCGGCGCTCTCCACCCGGGAGCGGTAGTCGGCCGAGCCGTCGGGCTCGTCCTCGCCCAGCTCCTTGCGGATCGCGGCGAGCTGCTGGCGCAGCAGGAACTCCCGCTGCGACTTCTCCAGGCCCTCGCGGACGTCGCTGTTGATCTGCTCGGTGACCTCCTGCTCGGCCAGGTACGCCTTGACCCAGCCGACCAGCAGCTCCAGCCGGGCGGTGACGTCCGGCGCGGCGAGCAGCTCGGTCTTCTGGTCCAGGGTCAACCAGGGCGCGTAGCCGGCCGAGTCGGCCAGCTCGGACAGGTCGGTCATCCGCTCCACCGCGTCGATGACCTGCCAGGCGCCTCGCTGCTGGAGCACGGAGGTCACCAGGGCGCGGTACTCGCGGGCGAGTTCCCGGGCACGGCCGGCGGGAGCGGGTTCGTCGAGTTCGGTCGCCTCGACCCAGAGGGCCGCGCCGGGGCCGGGCACGCCGGAGCCGATCCGGGCCCGGGACAGGCCACGGACCACGGCGGCAGGCTCACCGTCGGGCAGCCGGCCGACCTTCTCGATGGTGGCGACCACGCCGACCGGGCCGTACTCGCCGTCGATACGCGGCACGGCCAGCAGCTTGCGGTCGCCGGTCGTCCGGGCCGCGTCGATGGCGGCCTGGGTGGTCGGGTCGAGGGTCACCGGGATGACCATGCCGGGCAGCAGCACGGCGTCGGTCAGGGGAAGTACCGGAAGAGTTGCCATCGAACACCTGCTATCGCGTTGAGTTGAGCGTGTCTCACTCAAGTAACAAAGCGTTCCCCTTGTTCCGAGGTGTGACCCAGACCACTGCCCGGCGCCGGCGGGCGAACCGGCAGCACCAGCTCCCGGACCGCCCGGACGCCGCCGGCAAGCGCCACGGCGACGGGAATGGCCAGGCTGGTCAACGACAGGGCGAGCACCACCCGGGCGGGCAGCCCGACGCCGACGGCGAGCGCGGTCAACACCGTGCAGACCACAAGCTTCACCCGGGTACGCGACAGCGGGACGACGGCGGTGTCCCGGACGGACGCGACGACGGACATGCGCTTCTCCTCCTCGTTTCCTGGGTGGGCCGGTCCCGTCCCGTGCGGGGCGGGCGACCCGACGAGACGACCTCAGGTGAGCTTGCTCGTGACGGTGTCCACGGCGCTGCCGGCCATGCCCGGGTTGGTGCCGTACAGCCGCGGGTCACCGGGCGGCAGCACCGGCTCGGGGGCGTTCGCGCGCGGATTGTCGTCGTAGCGGAACTCGCCCCTGCCGTCCGGCGCGGGCCCGGACGCCCAGCGCCCCTGGGCGGCGTCGGTGCCGGAGGAGAAGCCCAGGTAGGTGTAGCCGAACTCGTCGGTGAACTCCCCGGAATCCGGGAAGGCGTCCGGCACCGGCATGTCCTCCAGGCCGTCCTCCTTGAGCTGCTCGATGGCGGCCAGCCACATGAGCACCGTCGACGTCGCCGAGGAACTGCACGTCTCGGAACGGACGGTGAAACGGATGACCGCCGCGCTGCTGCGCAAGCTGCGGGTCTCCAACCGCGCGCAGGCGGCGGCCATCGCCGGCCACGCCGGCCTGCTTACCGATTGACGCGCCGGCAACGCCCGCGATTCCGCGTCGGTTCGCGGTTTTGTGCGCCACTCAATCGCGACGCGCCGAATGAATGGGACGCATATTGTTGCGGATTCCCCGGGTGGTAGGTCAGACTTTGGACACATCCCGCCACACACAGGGAGTAATCGGCAATGGCGAGAAAAGTAATCACGGTCCTGACCGACGACCTCGACGGCGGGAAGGCCGACCGGACGGTCGAGTTCAGTCTCGACGGCGTGGCCTACACGATCGACGTCTCGGACGAGAATGCCGGCGTCCTGCGTAAGGCGCTGGACCCGTACATCAATGCGGGTCGGCGGATCGGTCGGGGCCCGGCGGAGAACACACGGACAGTTCGGCGGCCGGGGCGACCCAGCGGCGCCGGAATGGACCGCGAGCAGAACCGGGCGATCCGGGAATGGGCCGTCAAGAACGGCTACAAGATTTCCGAGCGGGGCCGGATCCCGGTCGAGGTCGTCGAGGCGTACAAGAGCCGCTGACACACGGCAACAGCGACGGGGTCCCGCCGGAAACGGCAGGACCCCGTCGCTGTGTGCGTGGCCGGCCACCCGGGGCTGTCCACCCCGACTGGCCGGCCGACTGTCGAATCAGTTCACGTTGATGCGGATCGAGTCGAAGGCGGGGGTCTGGTTCGCCCGCTCCATCATCGGCAGACGGTGCGAGCCGTCACCGGCCCAGACCGAGCACTGCGCCGTACCCGATTCCGGCAGGCCCGGAATCTGAATGGTCACGTCGTCCGGCTGGGCGCCACCGCGACCGTCCTCGGTCGCGACGAAGAACGCCGGCACCTCCTGCGGCTCCGGCGGCGCGGTCAGGCTGTCCAGCATCCGGCAGGCGGTGTGGAAGTGACCCCGGACCAGGCCCTGGGCGTTGAGCAGCGAGCTCTCCACGTAGTACCCACCCTGACCGGCCGCGAGGAAGCGGTCACGGACCAGGTTCTTGGTGCTGACCCGCAGGGTGAAGGGCTGGTTGCGGCCGACCTGCTGCGGGAACTGGGTGATCAGCAGCGACGGGTTGTTGGCGGCGGCGCCGACCTCACCGAACTCGGTGCTCACGCACCGGTTGCCGTTCTGGAAACCGTTGTGCGGCTGCAACTGGCTCTCGTCGCAGTTGTTGGCCAGCACGCCGAGCCCCGCGCCGGGGGCGTTGCCGCCATTGTTCCCGCCGTTGTTGTTGCCGCCGCCGGTGTTTCCGCCACCGCCGGTGTTTCCGCCGCCGGTGTTCCCACCGTTGTTGTTGCCACCGCCGGTGTTCCCACCGTTGTTGTTCCCGCCACCGGTGCTGCCGCCGTTGTTGTTACCGGTCGGCTGCACCTGGCACTCGGCGAGCTGCGCCAAACCCTGCGGACGCGGTCCGACCCGGTCGATAGCGGTCGTGATCCGGTCCAGCACCGCCTTACGCTTTCCGGCCAGCGGCTGCAGGATCGCACTGCGGATGAAATCGGCGCCCTTGTTGCCCTCGGCGGCCAGCCGTCGATCGGCCTCGGCGATCTGGGTCTGCAACTGTGCGAGATTACGGTCGACCTCGGCTCGCGCCCGATCCGGCACCTGCGGCAGCTTGGCCGCCACATCGGGACAGGCGACGGCCGAGCCGGTGCCCACCGTGCCGTCCTTGGCGTCCTCGCACTCCGCCACCGACTCCTGACCGTCACCCCAGTGGTTACGCACCCACCGACCGTTCTGCCAGGTGCGGCTGGTCGAGGCGCCACTCGGCGCGGTCGAGCCCGGGCTCGGCTCCACGCACTGCCCGGCGGCTGGCCGGGGCTTGTTCGTCCGCCGGTCCTGGGCCGACGAGATCTGGGTGACGGCGACTACTCCGCCGAAGACCACGAGCGTGCCGACAACGGCCAGCAGACGCTTGCTCCGCGCGATGCCGGGTGACCGGCGCGCCCGAGTGGACCTGCGCATCGAATTGCTCTCCTTCTCGATCCGGTAGTGGATTCCTGCCCTCGGCGGACCGACGGATGTGAGATGGCACGCCACGGCGGCGACCACCGCGACCTACCCGGTAACGTGTCGATGGCCGACGATGCCCTTTCCGCACCGTCTCCCGCGTCCGGTCGACGCGGTTGGGGAGATCCTCTTCATTCGCGCAGGAGTACGGGACGGCGATGGGGAAGGTTCAACCCGCGCACAGGAAAATTTGCTCCGCCCCCGAGCGGATCGGGTGCGGAGCAGGGTTCAGCAGGGAAAGTGGCCGGTCAGTCCGCGCAGAGGTGGTCGAACGCGAAACCGCCCACCAGCTCGTCCCGCCGCCGGCTCAACGCGACGATCTCCGTGGTGAGGTCCGCGCGCGCCAGCAGGTCCGGGCCGTCCGGCCGCACGGCGCGCAGCCGTTCGCCGACCGCGACGGTCGCCAGGTCCTCGGCCAGCCGGGCCGCGTCGACGCCGCAGGAGAAGCGCTGCGCGGTCACCGAGACCCGCTCGACCAGGCAGGCGTCCGGGCGCACCTGGACCCAGCTCCAGCCCTCCGCCGGGCCCTCGGCCCAGTGCACGTGCAGCCCGCGCACGATCGGGTCGGCCAGGCGCCCGGCCACGTACGCCTCGACCGCCGCCGCGCGGGTCAACGTGCCGAGGTCGTTCACCGGGCCGGTCCGGCCGTCCGGAAGCCGTCCGAGGATGTCGCGGAAGCCCACCGGAGCGGGCTCGTCCCCGGTGCCGCCCGCCGCGTAGGCGCGCGCGTCGACCACGTACTCGACGAGGCGCCGGCCGTGCTCGGCGGCCCGCAGCGTCGGTGACCCGATGCGCAGCACGGGCAGTCCGACGGCCGCGCTCACGGCGTCGGTGAGGCGCTCGACGCGCTGCTCGGTCGACCCGGCAGGCGGGACCGGACCGATCGCCACGGCGACGACCGGCCGCCCGGTGTCGGCGGCGCTGACCACGAGGTCGAACGCCGCCCGGCTGGCCGAACCCCACTGGCTGCCCGTGACGCCGGGCGGACGCCCCTGCACCAGCTCGCTGAGCCGGCACGTCCCGTACACCCGGTGGCCGGCGCGGTCGAACAGCGCGTCGCGTCCACCATCGGCGGGCATCGCCCGCAGCCAGCCGCGATCACCGCTGCTCGTCATCTGCCTGATCCATCCGCCGGTCGGTCGAACCGCGCCGAGTCTAGGCGGTCGATCATGGTGTGCGCCTCGGCGGTGCGGCCCGGACGGCCGGGCCGGGCGGGCGTTCCCCGGGGAGCTGCTCCCAGTACCCCCGGGTGACGGCCATGTCGTGGTGGGCCGCGTTGCCCGCACCGGGCGCGTCGACGCCGAGCACCAGGACTGGGCGGGCCGACCCGGAGACGTTCGGGGTGCCGCGGTGGATGGTCAGTCCGAATGGATCTCCACCGTTGTAGAAGCCTGTCAAGGGTCGGCGGGCGATGCCAGCGCTCGACAGGCTCCTGTGACCTGGATCACATGCGGGTCGTGTTCCAGGACGCCCGGCGAGGTGTATCCAGCGAGGTCGCCCGTAGCGGACCGGCTGGGAGGTCAGCGCATGTCGCGTCAGCAGTTCGGCACCCTCGCCGCGCGCGGGCCGGGTCCTCGCCGACCCCGGGGGGAGCGCCCGCGTCGACCTCGCCAGCCGCGCCCCGCCGGTGATCCGACCATCCGCCGCCGACCGAACGCCGACCGAACGGGACGACACCACAGACTTCCCCCGCGCCCCACCCCCACCCGTTCCACCCCGAACGCCGACCCGACCGGCGGCGGGCCGCGCCCCGCCGCGCACCGACCGGCCGGCGAAAACGGCGCGGCCCAGGTCGGGCGGATCGCGGCCGACGCGGCCGGACGGGTGCCGGGCGTGTCCGACGTCCGCCCGGCAACCGTCCGCGTGGGCGACCGGTCCGTGGGCCTCGACCTGAACCTCATCATCGAGTACGGCCACCACGTGCCCGCCGTCGCCGACGCGGTCCGCCGGGCGGTCGCCGAGCAGGTGCTCGCCGGCACCGGCCGCGCGGTGGCAGCGGTGACGATCACGGTGCGGGACCTGGTGGTGACCGGCTCGGCCGACGACGTCCCGCCGCACCGACCGGTCGCACGCCCCGAGCTGACCACGGCGACCGCCAACCGGGTGGCGTCCGCGCTGCTGGCCGTCGCCCTGCTCGCCGGCGGCGTCCTGCTGGCCGCGCAGGCGCTGCTGGTCACGCTGGGTCGCCCGACGCCGCTGCTCATCCGCCCCGGGTGGTACGGCGCGCTGACCACCACCCGGTGGCACGATCCCGGCGTACGGGCAGCGGCCGCCGCCGCCGCGCTGCTGGGCCTGCTCGTCCTGACCGCCCAACTGCGCCGGTGGACGCCGGTCCGACTGCGAGTCGACCCGCGCGACGGCTGGCACCTGCACCGGCGGTGCGTGGAACGCCGGCTGACCGACGCGGCGGACACCGTGCCGGGCGTACGCGGAACCCGGGTGCGGGTCCGGCGCCACGGCGACCGGTGGCGACCCCGGTTGCGCGCCACCGGCGACCCGGCGGCCCGCGCCGAGGTCGAGTTCGCCGTGCGCCAGGAGCTGCGTCAGCTCGCCTCGCCACGCGCCGACCGCGTCGACGTCCGGCTGCTGCCCCGCCGGCGGCCGGCATGACCGATGCCGCGCACCGCCTGCTGTGGACGATCGTCGCGCTGCTGCTGGTCGCCGGCGGTGCGACCGCGCTGGCAGCCGGTTCCGGCACGCTGCCGTTCGGCGACCCCGACGCGGTCCTGCTCGGCGGCGGGCTGGTGGACGCGTGGCGGCTCGCGACGCCCTGGAGCACCCTGGCCGCGGCGGTCGGCGGGCTGCTGACCGCCGTCGCCGGCCAGCGCCTGCTGCACCGGGCGCTACGCCGACCCGACCGGGCCCTGCGGGGCACGCTGAGCCGCCCCGGACGCCTGCCCGGTCGCACCCGAATGGCCAGCGAGGTGCTCGTACGCGCGCTGGAACGGGACCTGCTGCGCGCGCCCGGGGTGCACCGGGCCCGGGTGGTGCTCACCGGCACGCCACCGCGCCCCGACGTGTGGGTCCGGGTGGACCTGACCAGCGATGCCCGCGCCGCCGGAGTCCGCGAGCACGTCCACGAATCGGTCCGCCGATTCGCCACGACGGCCGGCTGCCAACCCGCACACCTCGACGTGACGGCCCGGATCGCGCCGGCCCGACCCTGAGCCGGTCGCCGCCGAGGCCCCACCAGACGACCACCCCGAACAGCAGGGCCGTTGGGGGTCCAAGGTCCCGGGCCGGTGCGGTCCGTCGGCCCTGCCGAGGGCGCCGCCGCGAGCGTCTGATGGAGATGCCACCGGGAAGCGCGGTGCGAGGCAGAGAAGGGACGTGGACACCATGACCGCGACGATCGAGCGGACCACCGCCGAGACCACCGCTCCGGCGACCGGCACCACCCGAGAGAAGGCCACCCGGTACGTCCTGGCCGGCACCCGGATGGCGCTCGGCTGGATCTTCCTCTGGGCCTTCCTCGACAAGCTGTTCGGCCTCGGCCACGAGACCGGGTCGAAGAACGCCTGGATCAACGGGGGCAGCCCCACCAAGGGCTTCCTCACCTTCGGGGTCGCCGGCCCGTTCAAGGACGTCTACACCGGCATCGCCGGCGCCGCCTGGGCCGACTGGCTGTTCATGGCCGGCCTCGCCGGGATCGGCATCGCGCTCCTGCTCGGCGTCGGCATGCGGGTCGCGGCCGTGGCCGGTGGGCTGCTGCTGGTCCTCATGTGGACCGCCGTCCTGCCTCCGGAGAACAACCTCTTCATGGACGACCACCTGATCTACGCCGCGGTGCTCGCGGTCCTGGCGCTGGTCGACGCCGGCGACACCTGGGGCCTCGGGAAGCTCTGGGCGAGGCTGCCGATCGTCGCGCGGGCGCCCTGGCTGCGGTGAGCACCACCGCACCGTCGCACGGCGGGCGTCACCACCGGTGACGCCCGCCGAGACGCGGACCCCAGTTCGGTGATCCGGGGTCGGGTCCGGACGCGTCGGGGCAGGTGGCGGGTCCGCCGCACATCGGTGACGCGCTATCCGGCAGGATCGACGGTGACCGGACACATCACCCAACACGGCAGGAGATCCCCACATGAACCAGGCAGCAGGCGCCCGATCGGGCAAGCCCGAGGTGGGTCCGATCGAGGGTGCGCCGCCGGCCGACCTCGTGGTCGAGGACATCACCGTGGGCGACGGCCCGCAGGCCGAGCCGGGTCAGTTGGTCAGCGTTCACTACGTCGGCGTGTCCCACTCCACCGGCGGCGAGTTCGACTCGTCCTGGAACCGGGGCGAGGCGTTCGAGTTCCCGCTCGGCGGCGGTCAGGTCATCGCCGGCTGGGACCAGGGCGTGGCGGGGATGCGCGTCGGCGGCCGTCGCCGCCTCACCATCCCGCCGCACCTGGGGTACGGCGACCGCGGCGCTGCCGGCGTCATCAAGCCGGGCGAGACGCTGATCTTCGTCGTCGACCTGCTCGGCGTGGGCTGATCGAACGTGGCAGGGGTCGTTCGGCCCGATGCCGGGCGGCCCCTGAGCGCGCCCGCTGCCGGCGTCGGACCGCTGGTCGGCGTGCGCACGTCCGCGTTTCGGACGGGGCCCCTGCTCACACCGCGGTCAGCGTCAGGCGGCCAGCACCAGGCCGCCGGCCGCGGCCGGCGGACGACGGGCGGCCTCGACCAGATCGGCTGGCACCGGACGACGGGCGGCCTCGACCACCCGGCCGGGCTCGAGGATCGGCATCACCCGGTGCAGGCCGGTGGCGCGCAGCACCCGGGCCACCACCGGGGTGGGATCGACCAGGACCAGCTCGCCGCCCCGGGCCCGGACGCGCAGGTGCGCGGCGAGCAACGCGCGCACCCCGGCCGCGGAGAGCAGGCGCAGCCCGGACATCTCCAGCTGCACGACCGGCCGTGCCGGCGCGGACCACAGAGCGGACCGGAAGGCGGCAACGGTGGCGATGTCGACCTCGCCGGCCACCCGCACCTGGACCACCTGGTCACCGACGCTGACCTGCACGTCGATCCGGTCGCTGCGCTCTTCCATGAGGTGAAATCTAGCCCCCACCACCGACAGTTTCGCCCCTCCGCGGAGTGATCCCGGGTACGCCCAGGGTCATCCCCCGATGTGCCCCTCATCCCCCTAGGGGTGGAGGCCAGGGCCCTCGCGGTCGGCCGAACGGCCAGGTGCCGCGCCGCGTGCACGGCGCTCCAGGTCGACAGGGCATCGGCGGTGGAGAATGACCCGATGGTGATCCCCCGGCCCCGGCCGCCACGGCTGATCCGTCCCGTCCGCGAACCGGCCACCGTCCCGCCTCCGCTCAACGGCGTGTGGGCGGCCACGGACCGCCGGCTCGACCAGGTCGACCTCCTGCCCCTCCCCCCGGGGGCCGTCGGGCCGGAGGACGTGCTTGTCGACCCGAGCGGCCGGGTCATCAGCGGCGACGAGGACGGCAACATCTGGTGGTGGCCGGCCGACGCGCCGGCCGGCACCCAACCCCGGCTGCTGGCCGAGACCGGCGGCCGGCCGCTCGGCATCGAGGCGGATCCGTCCGGGGAGGCGCTCATCGTGTGCGACGCGTACCGCGGGTTGCTGCGGGTCACGCCGGACGGGGCGGTCCGCGAGCTGACCGGCACGGCGCCGCCGGTGCACCTGGCCAACAACGCGACGGTGGCCCGCGACGGCACCGTCTACTTCACCGACTCGTCGGACCGGTTCCCGGTCTCGCACTGGAAGCGGGACCTGCTGGAGCACCGCCCCAACGGCCGTGTGCTGGCCCACCACCCGGGCAGTGGACGCACCGAGGTGGTGGCCGACGGGCTGTACTTCCCCAACGGGATCGCGCTGACCCCCGACGAGTCGGCGCTGATGCTGGTCGAGACCACCACCCACCGGCTGCTCCGCGTGGAGTTGCGCGGCGGGGTGCGGGTGCTCGCCGACCTGCCCGCGTACCCGGACAATCTCTCCGCGGTGGGCGACGGGACGTACTGGATCGCCCTGCCCAGCCCCCGGGTGCCCATCGCCGAACGGCTGCTGCCGCACCCGCGGCTGCGCCAGCTCGCCGCTCTGCTGCCCGACGCGATGCAGCCGCAGCCGCGCCGCTACGGGCTGGTCGCGCTGGTCGACGGCGAGGGCACGGTCCGTCGTACGCTGCACGGCCCGGCCGGGAACTACTGGATGATCACCGGGGTACGACAGCACGGCGACCAGCTCTGGCTGGGCAGCCTCATCGGGCCCGGCGTGGCCCGCGTACCCCTGGGATGACCGCCTGGCTCGCGCCCGGCGTGGCGGGCGGTGGCCGACCCGGACGCGGCCGGGGTGCCTGCACGGCGAACGGGCCGACCCACCGCGACGGTGGGTCGGCCCGGTGCCTCAGCGCCCGCTGATCGAGGGCGCCGGCGCGGGTGACCCGCCGGCCACCGCGCCCGGGTGCGCCGGGGCGACCGGCGCGGGCTTGAGCCCGGACGGCACCGGCAGGGCGCTGCCCTTGACGAACTCGTCCCAACTCACGTTCCACGCCGTCCAGCCGTTGCCGGGTTGCAGGTCGACCTCGGTGCCCTTGACGGTGACCAGGTCGCCGACCTGGGTCACCCCCATCAGCCAGTCCGCGGCCGTGGCGGAGACGTTCGCGCAGCCGTGCGAGGTGTTGGTGTAGCCCTGCTCGCCCTCCGACCAGGGGGCCGAGTGGATGAACTCACCACCCCAGGTGAGCCGCTGGGCGTCGTCGACGTCGACCACGTAGCCGCCGTTCGGCTCACCCCGGGTGTCGAAGGTGGTCCGCTCGTGCTTCTCCATGATCACCATCTTGCCGCTGGAACTGGGCGTGCTCGGCTTGCCCAGGCTCACCGGGATGCGACGCACCAGCTTGCCGTCGCGCAGCACCGTCATCTGCTTCGTGGCGTTGTCGATCTCCAGCGAGACCTGTTTCCCGATCTTCGAGGTCGCGGTCCGCTCGGCGTCCCCGACCAGGTTCTTGCCGATCGGCAAGCCCTCCAGCCCCGCCCGGACACTGATCGTCGTCCCCGGCCGCCAGAAATCGGGCGCCCGGTAATAGACCTGACTTCCGTCGTCCAGCCACGACCAGGTACCCGGCTGCGGCGGATTCGTCTTCACGAACAACCGGCGCTGCACATCCGCCCTGGCCTCTTTCGGAATTGCCGGGTCGAACGCCACGGTTACCGGCATTGCCGTGCCGTACGTCCGGTTGCCGACGAAATAGAGGGTGCTGGTGATCTGCGGCTTCGTGGACTTGGCCATCGTGGTGAACGTGGTCGTCCGCGTCGTGGTCGCACCCGAGTCACCGGTCGCGGTCACCTCCGCGGTGTACGTACGCCGAGCTGCCAGCGGCGCGCTCGGCACCCAACCGGAGCCGTCCTCGCGCGGCTCCGCCTTGACCTGCGCGCCCTTGTCGTCGGTGAGCCGGACAGCGGTGACCCGTCCACCCTTGACCACCGCGCCGACCTCGGCGCTGATCGGAACGTCCCGGGTCTTGTCCCCCGGTGTCACGGTGAGCTCCGGCGCCGCGACGTGTCCCTTGGCCGGCCCGTCCCGGTCGGCGGTACATCCGGCCAGCACGAGCGGTGCGGCCGCGATAGCTACCGCCAACAGCGTCAATCGCCGCCTAGATGTCATGTTCAGTCCCCCCGTTTTCGACTGCCCTCCGCCACATTCTGTCGGCCCCGACAGGAGTATCCAGGGCCTTCGGAAATAATCGGCGGCGCATTTATTGGCGCATTTTCCGACCCTGCGCCGGTTGGCGAGAAAAACGCACGAGTGCCGCCTTGAGGCACGTCCGCACTCCCGCACGTCACCCGACCCGCAACGTCCGGTCCCACCCCGACCCCGCCACGCCCGCACCTATCGCCGTCGTTGCACGACTCGCGCCCCGGGCCCCGGGCCCCGGGCCCCGCGCCCGCGCCCGCGCCCCGCGCCCCGCGCCCCGCGCCCCGCGCCCCGCGCCGAGATCATCGCGACATCGGGGATGGGGCGGTTTCCGACGCGCGGGAGGCAGCAACATCGCCGATGTCGTGTGGATCTCCGCGAGGAATCGGCCGATCGGCGAGCAGGGCTTCGGACCGGTGCGCCCCTCGGGTCGCGCTCGGCCGGAATGGCGTGTAAGACGGGCACGCATGACGGGTCGGCGCGGCTGCCGCACCTGCTGGGAGGACTTTTGTCATTTGAAGCGAAACTTCTGCTCGTCGAGACGAAGCTTTGCCTTTGTCCGGAGGCAAGGGTAGGGTCGGCTTTCAGATAGAAGGTTGCCCATTCGTCAATCAGCCTGCCTGCCTCCCTTGCCGGGTCGGCCGCGGTCCCCCTCAGGGGCGCCGACCGCCCCGAAGCGTCGTCCTCACCGTCCAGCCGGAGCGCGCCTCCGGCCGGTTCGGCGCGCCCCGGCAAAGGCAGCCGGTCGACAGCTGCCGACGGCACACCAGCCGTCAGGAAGGGACCACCACCATGGATCACCAGACCAACCGCTCGGAGCCGACAGCGACCTCCGAGTCGGTCAGTCGGCGCGGACTGCTGCGCGCCGCGACCGTCTCCGCCGCCGCCGTCGGCGCCGCCGGGCTCCTCGCCGGCCCGGCGAACGCCGCGCCGGCAGGCGACACCGCCGCCCGGGGCCAGTCCCACGGCCGGCGTCGGGTGCCGGTGGACCGCATCAGCATCCAGCTCTACACCGTGCGTGACCAGCTCGCCGCCGATCTGCCGGGCACCCTGACCGCCCTGCGGCGCATCGGTTACCGGCGGGTGGAGCACGCCGGCTTCGTGGGGCGTACGGCGGCGGAGTTCCGGGCCGCGCTCGACGCGGCCGGGCTGCGCGCCACGTCCGGGCACACCGGCATCCCGCAGCCGTTCGACGCCGCCACCTGGGAACGTGCCCTCGCGGACGCCAACACGGTGGGCTGCAAGAAGATCGTCCACCCGTACTTCGGTCGGGACGCCCAGGGGCGTCCGTACCGGGACCCCGCCGTCTACCGTGCCCTGGCCCGGGATCTCAACCAGGCGGGCCGGCTGGCCGAGCGCGCCGGGCTCGATTTCGGCTACCACAACCACCAGTTGGAGTTCGTGCCGCTGACCGACGGCTCAACCGGCTTCGAGATCCTCACCGGGCAGACCGATCCCCGGCTGGTCCACTTCGAACTCGACCTGTACTGGACCTGGCGGGGCGCACACGACCCGGTCGACGTGATCCGGGCCAACCGCGGCCGGATCCGCCAGGTGCACGTCAAGGACCTGGACGTCGAGGGCGGCTTCGCGGACCTGGGCGACGGCGTCATCGACTTCGGCCGGATCTTCGACCACGAGCGGGAGGCGGGCATCGAGGAGTACATCGTGGAGCGCGACGACGCGGGCACCCCGCCGCGCGCCCCCGCCGACGCCCTTGACACCGCCCGGGTCGGCTTCGACTACCTCGCCGCACTCCGGTACTGACCACCTCGGGGAACTACCTGATGATGAACCGGACCGCTTTCCTGTCCGCCCTGCTCCTGGTGTCGGCCGGCCTGGTCGCGCCGACGACGGCGGCAGCCGCCGCGCCGGCGGCCCCGCCGCCGGACAGCAGCTTCCAGAAGGTGACGCTCAACGACTTCCCCGGCGAGCCGATGAGCCTCGCCGTCCTGCCCGACCTGCGGGTGCTGCACACCTCCCGGACCGGCGAGGTCCGCATCCACGACCCGCGCACCGGGCTGAACACCATCGCCGCCGACATCCCGGTTTACGAGCACGACGAGGAGGGGTTGCAGGGCGTCGCCATCGACCCGAACTTCGCCCAGAACAAGTGGGTGTACCTCTACTACTCGCCGCCGCTGGACACGCCGGTGGACGACCCGGCGACCCCCGACGTCAACGAGGGGGACGCGCCGGCGGTCGGCACCGAGGCCGACTGGCAGCGGTTCCGGGGCGCGCTGCGGCTGTCCCGGTTCAAGCTGGACGGGATGAAGCTGAACCTCGCCAGCGAGCAGCAGATCATCGACGTGCCGACCGATCGGGGCATCTGCTGCCACGTCGGCGGCCAGATCGACTTCGACAGCAAGGGCAACCTGTACCTGTCGACCGGTGACGACACCAACCCGTTCGCCTCCGACGGCTACGTCCCGATCGACGAGCGGGCCGACCGCAACCCGGCGTACGACGCCCAGCGCACCGCGGCCAACACCAACGACCTGCGCGGCAAGCTGCTGCGCATCAAGGTGAAGGCCGGTGGCGGTTACACGGTGCCGGCCGGCAACCTGTTCAAGCCGGGCACGGCGCAGACCCGCCCGGAGATCTACGCGATGGGGCTGCGCAACGCGTTCCGGTTCGCCGTCGACCGGCGTACGGACAACGTGTACCTGGGCGACTACTCCCCCGACGCCTCCACCGCGAACCCGGCGCGCGGGCCGGCCGGACACGGCCGGTGGATGCTGATCGACAAGCCGGCGAACTACGGCTGGCCGTACTGCGTGACGCCGACGATGGCCTACCGCGACTACGACTTCGCCACCGGCGAGTCCGGTCCGAAGTTCAACTGCAAGCGGCCGGTCAACGACTCGCCGCACAACACCGGCAAGCGGCAACTGCCGCCGGTCCAGGCCCCGCAGGTCTGGTACGCGGCCGCCGCCTCGGCCGAGTTCCCGCAGCTGGGCACCGGCGGCATCGCCCCGATGGGCGGCCCAGCGTACGACTACGACGGGACCAGCACGTCGCGTACCCGGTGGCCGGCCTACTACGACGGGGTGCCGCTGTTCTACGAGTGGACCCGGGACTACATCAAGGAGTTCCGCCTCGACTCCGACGGGGACGTGCAGGACATCCGACCCGTAGCGCCGTCGCTGGTGGTGGACAACCCGATGGACATGGAGTTCGGTCCGGACGGCGCGCTCTACGTGCTGGAGTACGGAGACGGCTACTTCGCCGAGAACCCGGACGCCCAGCTGTCCCGGATCGACTTCGTCCGCGGCAACCGGACGCCGATCCCGAAGATCAGCGGTACGCCGACCGTCGGGCAGGCCCCGCTGACCGTCGCGTTCTCCAGCGCCGGCACCACCGACCCGGACGGTGACAAGCTGAGCTACGCGTGGGACTTCAACGCGGACGGCTCGGTGGACAGCACCGACGCCAACCCGACCTGGACGTTCCAGGAGAACGGCTCGTACACGCCGACGCTGAAGGTGACCGACCGCACCGGGCGGTCCGCCTCGGCGACCCTGCCGCTGCTGGTCGGACCGACCGCGCCGATCATCGAGTTCGTCGCCCCGGTGGCCGGGCAGCCGTTTGAGTTCGGGCAGACCGTCGCGTACGAGGTGAAGGTCACCGACGACCTGCCGGTGGACTGCTCCCGGGTGAAGGTCACCTACGTGCTCGGGCACGACCAGCACGGGCACCCGCTCTCCACGGCGACGGGGTGCTCCGGGACGATCCCCACCTTCGTGGACGGTGGGCACAGCGGCGCGGACAATCTCACCGCGGTCTTCGTCGCCGAGTACACCGACGCGCCGACGGAGCCCGGTGTGCCGCCGCAGACCGCCACGGCGACGGTCGTGCTGGATCCCACCCCGGTGGCCGGCCTGGCCGGCTGACCCACGCACGACGAGCGGCGGGGGGGGGGGGGGGGGGCCGCCCCCCCCCCCCCCGGGGGCGGCGGCGGGGGGGGCCCCCCCCCCCCGGCCCCCCGGGGGGGGGGGCCGCCCCCCCCCCCCCCCCCGGGGGGGCGGG
>NZ_JBIAKN010000020.1:0-54611 GCF_042872475.1 Micromonospora sp. NPDC005252
GCCACCTCGCACGCCTTGCACCCGATACACACGCTCGTGTCGGTGAAGAACCCCATCCGCGGCGGCGCGTCCACATAGCCGGCGTCCGGCGCCGGGTCGAGCGGCCCGTACAGGGCGTTGGGGTGGGGCATCGGTCAGGCCTCCTGGTCGCTGCTGCTGTCGGCGACGTCGGTCGTGATCAGCGGCGGGTAGCGGTGGGTCAGGTGCCCCGACCGTCGCCGGTAGTCGAATACGAGGTTCAGCAGATCCTGGCCCCTCGGGCGTCGGCCGGGCCGCACGTCGCACGTGCCGACCTTGCTTTCCTGGATGAGGACGTTGGGGTCGAGGGTGATGCCGAACAGGTCGTTGGCCGAGTCGCCGGTGACCAGACCCTCGTAACCGAAGTGGTACGGCACCCAGACCTGGTGGATGATCCGACCGTCTACCCGCAGCGGGGTGATCCGGTCGGTGACCAGGACCTTCGCCTCGATGGCCGCGCGGGCGGTGACCAGGTGCGCCCAGCCCAGGTGGGTCAGGCCGCGTTGGGCGGCCAGTTCCGGCGACACCTCGACGAACATCTCCGGTTGCAGCTCGGCGAGGTGCGGCACGGTCCGGCTCATGCCGCCGGCGGTGTGGTGCTCGGTGAGCCGGCTGACCGTGAACACGTACGGGAAGACGTCGCTGTACGGCTCGGGCGGGCTCGGGTTGAGGGTGTTGATCGGATGGATGTAGACCTTGCGAGCCGGGTTGGCCTGCTGGCGGTAGAGCGGGTTGCGCACCGGCGACTCGATCGGCTCGTAGTGCGTCGGCAGCGGCCCGTCCAGCACGCCGGTGGGCGCGTAGAGCCAGCCCTTGCCGTCGCCCTGCATGATGAACGGGTCGTCGCCGGCGATCCCCGCCGGCCCGGACGCGTCGGCCGGCGGCCGGTACGAGGGCGGTTTGGTCTTCTCGAAGTCCGGCACGTCGTAGCCGGTCCACTCGGCCTTCTCCGGGTCCCACCAGACGTACTTCTTGCGCTCGCTCCACGGCCTGCCCTCCGGATCGGCCGAGGCACGGTTGTAGAGGATCCGCCGGTTGGACGGCCACGCCCAACCCCATTCGAGCGCCACCGAGGACTGCTCCGAGCCGGGCTTGCGGCGCGCGGCCTGATTGACGCCGTCGGCGTACACCCCGGTGTAGATCCAGCAGCCACCGGCGGTGGAACCGTCGTCCTTCATCTCCGTGTAGCTCGACAGCGGTCGGCCGCTGGCCACCTCGTATCCGTTGATCTCGTATAGCACCGATTCGGCGCTCGGTTCGGCGTGCGGACCGTGCGTGGGGTAGTTCCAGTTGAGGTCGAGCAGCGCCCGGTCGCGGGGCCGGGTCGAGCCGGCCAACCGCTCCCTGACGATGCGTCCGAGGTGGTAGAAGAACCACAGTTCGGAGCGGGCGTCGCCCGGCGGCTCGACAGCCTTCTCCCGCCACTGCAACAACCGCTGCGTCTGGGTGAACGTGCCCTCCTTCTCCACGTGTGAGGCGGCCGGCAGGAAGAACACCTCGGTACGACACTCCTCGGGCACGATCTCGCCCGTTTCGATCTCCGGGGCGTGCTGCCAGAACGTGGCGCTCTCGACCATGAAGAGGTCCCGCACGACCAGCCAGTCCAGGTTGGCCATGCCGAGGCGCTGCGCGCGGGCGTGCGCCGAGCCCACCGCGGGGTTCTGCCCGAGCAGGAAGTACCCCTTGACCTTCCCGTCGATCATGTTGAGCACCTGCTGGTAGGTGCCGTGGTCACCGGTCATCCGCGGCAGGTGGCCGTAGCAGTAGTCGTTGTCGGCGGTGGCCGCGTCACCCCAGTACGCCTTGAGCAAGTTCACGCCGTAGGCGCGCGCGTCACCCCAGAAGCCCTTCTGCCCGGGGTGGCGGATGCTGTCCACCCACTCGTCGAGGGTCGGGTGGTCGGCGTGGTGCGGCATCGGCAGGTAGCCGGGCAGCAGGTTGAACAGGGTCGGGATGTCCGTCGAACCCTGGATGCTGGCGTGACCGCGCAGCGCCATCACCCCGCCACCCGGACGGCCCATGTTGCCCAGCAGCAACTGGATGATCGCCCCGGTACGGATGTACTGCACGCCCACACTGTGCTGCGTCCACCCCACCGAGTAGATCAGCATGCCGGTGCGGTCCCGGCCCGAGTTCGCCGTCCACGCCTGCGCCAGTTCGAGGAACTTCTCCTGCGGGATCCCGCAGACCCGCTCCACCATCTCCGGCGTGTAGCGGGAGAAGTGCCGCTTGAGGATCTGGTAAACGCAGCGCGGATGCTGCAACGTCTCGTCCCGCTGCGTCTGCCCGCCAACCGGCGCGCCGTGCGACTCGTGCTCCAGCCCGGCCGCCGTTTCCCGCTGCGTCTCGGTGTCCCGGGGGGGGATGTTCTCCTCGACGCCCTCGTACTGCCAACTGCTCTGGTCGTAGCTGGCGTTGTCCTCGGCGAAGCCGGAGAAGAGCCCGTACAGATCCTCGGTGTCGCGGTACTCCTCGGTCACGATGGTGGCGGCGTTCGTGTAAGCGACCACGTACTCGCGGAAGTCCAGCTCGTTGTCGAGGATGTAGCGGATCACGCCGCCGAGCAGGGCGATGTCGGTGCCCGCCCGGATCGGCAGGTACGCGTCCGCCACCGCGCTGGTCCGCGTGAACCGCGGGTCGACGTGGAACACCTTCGCGCCACGGTGCTTGGCCTCCATCACCCACTGGAAACCCACCGGATGTGCTTCCGCCATGTTCGAACCCTGGATGACGATGACGTCAGCGTTGGCGATGTCCTGCTGGAACTGGGTGGCGCCGCCACGACCGAAGCTGGCCCCCAGACCGGGGACGGTGGCGGAGTGTCAAATACGCGCCTGGTTCTCGATCTGCAGCGCCCCCATCGCGGTGAACAACTTCTTGATGAGGTAGTTCTCCTCGTTGTCCAGCGTCGCCCCGCCCAGACTGGAGATCCCCAACGTCCGGTTGAGCGGCCGGCCCTCGTCGTCACGGTCTTCCCAGGTCTCGTCCCGGGCAGCCAGGACCCGATCGGCGATCATGTGCATCGCCGTGTCGAGGTCGAGATCCTCCCACTCGGTGCCGTACGGCCGCCGGTAGCGGACCGTCGTCTGCCGCAACGGACTGGTCACCAGACTCTTGCTCGCCGAGCCCTTCGGGCAGAGCCGGCCCCGCGAGATAGGACTGTCCGGATCACCCTCGATCTGCGTGACCTGACCGTCCTTGACGAACACCCGCTGCCCACACCCCACCGCGCAGTACGGACAGACCGACCGGGCGACCGAGTCGGCGGTGTCGGTGCGGGCGGTCAGCGACAGTGACAGGGCCGACTTGGCCGCCGCGCCCCGCCCGAGCGGGTCGGTGCCGGTGAGCTGGCGGTAGAGCGGCCAGCTCTCGACCCAGCGCCGCACCCCCATCGCTGCACCTTCCCGACGAAAGCCACTAAATGTGAACAGTCCGACAGTAGATGAGGTGCCAGCCCGGCCGCAGCGGGATCAGCAGAGCGGGCCATTTCGCGCTGGCCGCCGACGGCATGGTGTAGGAGGGCCGCGATCAGTTCGACGGGTGCTGGACCGCCAGGCGATCACCGAAGGTCCGGTAGCGGTGCAGCTCCCAGAACAGCCAGCCGATGCTGACGATCGCCAGTACGACGAAGACCAGCGAACCGGAGAACGTGTCCCAGAGGGTGTGCAGGACGACGACGCCGAGGAAGGTGCCGAGGAACCCGAACAGCCGGCCGACGCTCGGGCTGGCCAGCAGCGCCCACAGCGCTCCGGCGGTGAGCCCGGTCCAGGCGGTGTGCCCGGCGGGCGCGGTCAGACCACGGATGAACAGGGTCTGCTCCACCGCGCCAATGTTGCCCTGCGAGCTCAGCAGCGCGGTGAAGGCGTACCCCATCGTCTCCAACGCGGCGAAACCCATGCCGGCGGCCACACCGATGACCAGACCGTCGGACGGCAGGCGGCGACGGTGCTGCGCCAGGGCCGTGAACAGCAGCACCACGGGGACGATCAGCTTCGCCGACTCCTCGATCAGTGCCACGAACAGCATGGGCAGGGCGCCGAGGCCGCGCAGAGTGTCGTACTCCAGGGTGCCGGCGACCACCGTGCCGATCACCCCGCCGAAGAACGCCGATGTCACCAGCACCGACGCCGGCACCTGCCAACGCCCGGTACGGGCCTGGGCGAACGTGAGGAACGTCAGGGGAGCCAGGGTCGCGCCGAGCAGGATCAGTGCCGGCACGAAGTTCGGGTTCTGGGTGCGGACGAGGGTCCGCAGCACCGCGAGATACAGGATCAGCCCGATGACGAGCACTCCGACCCACGCCCACCGGCGCGAACGATCACCCATACCGGGGAGTCTCGCGGATCCAGGTTACGAAGACCAGCCTGGCGCTGAGATCCCCACGACTCGACGGCGACCACGGTGTGCGAGCGAGCGTGGAGGTCTGGCGGGCCGTGCCTACGCTGGCGGGATGGATCGATGGCTGGGAATCGGCGGGTTCATCACCGGCGTCGTTGGTCTCGTGCTCACCGTCTACTACGCGCGCAAGGCCGAAGAACTCAACCTGATGCGGAAGCGGCTTGAGTGGCCCGACCTGCAGGCGGCCGCGAACGACCTCGGCCGGCGGATCAAGACGGAATTCCCACCCACCGCGATCATCGCTCCCGGCGTCGCTGCCGATCGCATCCGGGCCGCATCGGTCGCCGTCACGCGGGTGGCGTGCAGGAACCACAAGTCTCCCGAGTACTACTGGTGGCTCGCCGACAGTGACGACTTCTTCTTTCCCTGGGGTAAGGCCAGGTAGCCCAGGACCGACCGCGGCGCAGGGCTGATCCGGCGGCCGCCCCAGGGCTGTTCAGAGCACGTGACCGACCTCCGGCAGCGGCTCGTTCGCGTGCTCGTAGCCGAGCAGCAGCGCGGACGTGGAGGTCTTCGCGCCGGCCAGGATCGCGGCCACGAGCGTGTCCCGCAGCGGCCCGGGGAACCCGAACTCCGCCACCGAAGGATGATCCAGATCCATTCACGGAGGGTACGCCCGACCGTCGGTGACGAGGGCCGGCCAGCGTGGCATCGTCTCGTGCATGGCCACCTACGACGTCGCCCTCGTCCTGCTCGTCGACGCCTCCGGGGCGGTGCTGATGCAGCATCGCGACGAGCACACGCCCGTCTCGCCCAACCAGTGGAGCCTTCCCGGCGGTCACATCGAGCCCGGCGAGTCGCCCGAGCAGGCGGCCCGCCGCGAGCTGCTGGAGGAGACCGGCCTGACAGCCGGTGAGCTGCGCCTGCTGTGGAGCGGTCCGCGCCCGTACGAGGCGGGCTTCGGGCACACCGTGACGGTGCACATCTTCCATGGCGTCACCACCGCGCGACAGGAAGACGTCGTGCTCGGCGAGGGGCAGGCCATGGTGTTCGTCCCGCACGACGAGGTGTTCGATCGGGAGCTGGCGGCCTCGACCGCGCTGGTCCTGCCCATGATCTAGACGAATAAGTCCTAACTCAAGACGGGGCTGGGGCTGCGGCGAAGGGCGCTGGTCATCCGCTTTGGCTGCCCGCCGTGTCGATGTGCTGGTGAGCGGTATACCTCAGAGGTATGAATATGACTCTGAGGTATACCGCTCACCACCGCATCCGCCCCCACGGAGGTGACCGACGGTCGCCGCCGGCCAGCGGCTGCGCCCACCGCCCGGAGTCCTCGACAGCGGATGCGGAATCGGGTTGTTGGCGTGGCAACGCGGGCCTACCGTCATGGGGCACCTCCCGGTGCGCAGGCAACGGCTACTTCCGCTTCCAATCGGGGAGACGTGGGTTCGAATCCCACCGCCATGTCACGTGGCGTCGACCAGCGGCCCAGGTCACCTTGGCCCGCGAGGGCCGGTCGCCGTCGCCGCTTCGATCTCGGGAGGTGCTCTCGCCGCACGCCCGGTGCGACGGATACGGTTACTTCCTGGTGAAGGCCCGGCAAGGGCCTGCGGTTCGAACCCGCGAACACCGTGTCCACTTCTGATCTCGGGCGTGCGGTGCGACCGACCACACCGCCTCCGATCACAAGATCACAAAGCCCGTTGCCCCTCCCGCACCGCTGCCGCTACGGTTGTGACCGCACTTCCCGGTGCGTAGGCAACGGCTACATCTGGAGGGGTTCCGGCCCCGGTGAAGGACATCCGTCGCCAACCTCGATCTCGGGAAGCGCGACCACACGCACACCCGGTGCGCAGGCAACGGTTACTTCCCGGCTCCGCAGATGGGGGTTCGAATCCCCCCGACACCTTCGGGTCGGTGGTTCAACGGACAGAACGGCGGACTAGTCCGTGGCCGACTCTGATCTCGGGTGTGCGCTGTGGTGGCGCCTTCTCGGCTGACTGACGTGGGGGACGTCATGGCCAAGTTCAACGTCAAGCTGCGCACGAGCCGGCATCGGCCGGCGACCGGCGAGGGCGCACCCGGTTTCGTCCGTGAGCCGCGCCTCGAACTGTTCCTGCTCGGTGTCTCGAACATGGTGGGCGAGGACACCTTCTACGAGGGTTCCACCAGCCGGGAGGCCCGTTTCCGGGACCTGGTCGCCGCCGTCGCCGTCGCGGATCCCGACTGGTTCGCGCGCTTCGTACCGTGGCTCCGAACCGGTGCGATGATGCGCTCAGCGTCCGTGGTGGCGGCCCTTGAAGGTGCCCGTGCCCAGGTAGCGGCGGGAATTCCGGGCTCGCGCGCGGTCGTGGATGCGGCGTTGCAGCGTGCGGACGAGCCGGGCGAGGCGCTCGCGTACTGGCTGGCTCGTCATGGCCGGGCACTGCCCAAGCCGGTGAAGCGGGGCATCGCTGACGCGGCGGTCCGGCTCTACACCGAGCGGAGTCTGCTCAAGTACGACTCCGTCGCCAACCAGGTGCGCTTCGGTGACGTCATCGAGCTGACCCACCCCACCGCCAGGGATGAGCGACAGGGCGACCTGTTCCGGCACGCGCTGGATCGGCGGCACCGGCGGGACAACCCGGTACCCCCGTCCCTGCGGATGCTCAGGGCGCGGGACGCGCTCATGGCGATGCCTGTCGAGCAGCGCAGGGAGGTCACCGATCCGGCGACGCTGGACGCTGCCGGTATGACGTGGGAGGCGCTGGCCGGCTGGCGACAGAGCGCGATGGACGCGGCGGCATGGGAGTCGGTCATCCCGACGATGGGCTACCTGGCGCTGCTGCGTAATCTGCGCAACTTCGACCGGGCCGGGGTCAGCGACACCGTCGCGGAGACCGTGGCGGCCACGCTCTCCGACCCGGCTCAGGTCGCGAGTTCGCGGGTGCTGCCGATGCGCTTCCTGTCGGCGTACAATGCGGCGCCGAGCCTGCGCTGGGCGTACCCGCTGGAGAAGGCGTTGCAGCACGCCCTCGCGAACGTGCCCGCCCTGGACGGGCGGACGCTGATCCTCATCGACACGTCCGGCTCGATGCAGAGCCCGTTCAGCAAGGACGGCACGCTGCTCTGCTGGGACGCCGCCGCGGTGTTCGGTCTCGCGCTGGCCGCCCGCGCACAGTCGGCCACGGTGGTGTCGTTCTCCAATGACAGCCTGGTGTTCCCTGCGGTGGCGGGCGAGTCGGTCCTCGCGGCGGTGCGGCGGTTCAAGGAGGGCGGCTACTTCCTCGGCAGGGGAACCGACACCGAGAAGGCGGTCCGCGAGCACCACGGCCGACACGACCGGCTGATCATCCTCACCGATGAGCAGGCCCACTGGCACGGCTCGACGGATGTCGTCGCGGCGGTGCCGGCGGAGGTGCCCATCTACACCTGGAACCTGGCCGGATACCGGGTCAGGCACACGCCGACCGTCACGAACCGGCACACCTTCGGCGGACTGTCCGACGCCGCGTTCGCGATGATCCCGCTGATCGAGGCCGGGTCCGACGACCGGTGGCCCTTCTGATCCACGCGCTGCGGGGCTGCACCCGCCCCGCAGCGCGCGGGTCAGGGTAGGAACTCGCCGGTCAGGGCGATGAGGGCGCGGGCGGCCGCGCCCACCGGTCGGTCCACCGGCGTGGCGAGCGACGCCGTCCAGTCGAGGTCGGCGTCGGTGACCGTCAGCGTGCGCACGCCCCCGGCGTCGGCGACGGCGAAGCGGGGCAGCAGCGCGATGCCGAGGCCGTGCCGGACGTGGTCGGCGCCGGTGGCGATGTCGGGGATCTCGATCGTGACGCGCCGGGACAGGCCGGCGGTGGCGAACGCCCGGTCGGTGACGGCGCGGTTGCCGTACCCGACCGGGGAGTCGATGAAGTTCAGCCCGGCGATTTCCCCGAGCGTCACCGCCTCGCGGGCGGCCAGCGGATGATCGTCCGGCACGACGAGATCGATCACCGAGCGGGCCAGCTCCGTGAAGCGGACCTCGGCCGGCGGCGCGCCGGGCAGCGAGACGAACGCGAGGTCGAGCCGGCGCTCCGCGAGCGCGTCGATGAGCCCCTGGGAGCCGGACGGAGCGACGCTGGTGTGCAGCAGCACCCCGGGGTGCCGGCGGTGGAACTCGCCGAGCAGGGCCGGCAGGTGCAGGAGTCTGATCGAGGTCATCGTGCCGATGCGCAGGGTGCCACGGAGGCCGCCGTGCACCTCGGCGACCGCGTCGCGGGCGTCGCGGGCCGCGTCGAGGGCGATGCGGGCGCGGGGCAGCAGCGCGGCGCCGGCGTCGGTGAGGAGTACGCGTTTGGAGTTGCGGTCCAGCAGCGGCGCACCCAGTTCGCGTTCCAGGGTCTTGACCGCCGCCGAGACGGCGGACTGGACGACGTGCAGGCGGGCGGCGGCGCGGGTGAAGTTCTGCTCCTCGGCCACGGCGACGAAGTACTCGAGTTGGCGGAGTTCCACGCCGCCAAGTATCACCCATACTGATCGCTGCTAGCGTCAACTTTCGTTGCACGCGATGATCGCGTGGAGCGACAGTGGGGTCATGTCGTCGACGATCCTGTCATCCCGCCGGCCCGCCGCCGCGTCCACCCGCGCCGAAGGATCGTCTCGCCGCCACGGCCGGGGCTTCTGGGTGATCGCTCTGGCGTTTCTGACCGCGATGGCGTTCGGCACCGTGCCGGCCCCGCTCTACCCGCTCTACATGGCTCGGGACGACTTCTCCACGTTCATGGTCACGATCGTGTTCGCGTCGTACGCGGTGGGTGTGGTGATCAGTCTGCTGCTCGCCGGGCACGTCTCGGACTGGGTCGGCCGGAAGAAGATCCTCATTCCGGCGCTGGTGTTGGAGCTGGTCGCCGCCGCGCTGTTCCTGGGCGACGCGTCCCTGCCGGTGCTGCTGGTCGCCCGCCTGGTGAGCGGACTGGGCATCGGCATGATCACCGCGACCGCCACCGCCTACCTGCAGGAACTGCACGCGGCGCACCGGCCCGGCGCGTCGCGCCAGCGCTTCGAAGTGGTCTCCACCGCCGCCAACATCGGCGGCCTCGGCGTGGGCGCGTTGGTCGCGGGCGTCCTCGCCCAGTACGTCCACGCGCCGCTGCGCACTCCGTACCTGGTGTTCGCCGTGCTGCTGACCGCCAGCATCGTGGCGGTCGCGGCGACCCCGGAGACCGTCGAGGAGCGGCTGGTCAAGCCCACGTACCGGCCGCAACGGATCAGCGCCGACCACGGCGACCGGGCCGGGTACGTGGCCGCTGCCGGCGCCGGTTTCGCGTCGTTCGCCGTGTTCGCCCTGTTCACCTCCGTCGCCCCGGGCTTCGTCGCGGGCGCCCTGCACCTGCCCTCACGGGCGCTGGGCGGCGCGGTCGTGTTCGCCGTGTTCGGCGGCGCCGCCGTGGCGCAGACCGTCACCAACCGGCTCCCCGCCCCGGCGAAGGTGCGGCTCGGGCTGCTGGCGCAGGCGGTCGGCGTGCCCGTCGTGCTGGTGGGTATGCACACCGCCAGCCTGACCGCGTTCCTGGTCGGTGGTGTGGTCGCCGGTGTCGGGGCCGGCGTGCTGTTCAAGGCCGCCGTCGGCATGGTCGCGGCGATGGCCACGCCCGCCCGGCGCGGCGAGGCCCTGGCCGGGCTGTTCCTCATCGCCTACCTGGGAATGAGCCTGCCGGCCGTCGGCATCGGGATCGCCACGCGAACCGTCAGCACGATCACGGTGATGAACTGGTTCACCGGACTGCTGCTCGTCCTGCTCGCCGGTGTGACGGCGCTCTTCCGTCGCCGCCCCGCAGCCCGCTGACCCGCTGACCCGCCGACCGGGGTCGGGCCGTGTCCGGCTCGCCCCGGTCCGTGTGGTCAGCGCGGATCGGACCACCAGGGTTCGAGGACGACCGGGTCCGCGATGTAGGCCCTCACCTGCGTACGCTCCGGCTCGGTCAACGTCAGCGCGCGGAGGCGGGCGCCCCACTCGGGCACCCGATCGGTCTTCCCCAGCGCGATCGACAGCTCGATCAGGCCGGCCAGCGCCGTGGCCTGCTCGACCGTCGGAGCGTCTTCGGCACGACGGCGCATCCCCGAGTCGAGCGCCCGGTAGGCGGCCCGGTCGTCCAGCTTGAACTCGCGCAGGATCCGCGCGTTGTCGAGCACCCGGGCCAGTCCTTCAAGCTCGGACGACCCGCCGTACTCCAGATCCTTCGGCTCGTCTCGTTGGATGAAGGTGATGGTGTTGCCCGACGGGTCGACGACGCTGAACCGTGATGCTCCGGCACGGTAGCGGGTCAGTCGGGGCAGGCCCTTGACCAGCACCTTGCCGTGGGCGCGGCGCATCGCGTCGGCGAACGCCGCGTGGTACGGCGCGACCGCGTCGACCAACACCAGGCAGCCGCCGGTCTGTTCCTTCGCCGGGTCGAGGTCCTTCGGCGCGGGCCCGTAGTGCAGCGCGAACCCGCTCCACTGAACGACCAGATACACGTACGGCCTCATCTGCTCGTAGGTCACCTCGAAGCCCAGGGCACGCCAGAAGGCCAGGGTCTCCTCCGGCGCCGGGCAGGGCAGCAGCGGCACGGTGGTCTCGTTCGGCTGGACGCGGTCCTCGTTGATCGTCATGGTCACTCCCGGTCCGGTCGGCAGGCCGGCCATTGTGCCAGCACCGGCGGCGGGCCGCCCCGATCGCGCCTCCTACCCAGGGAGGAGAGGCGCTCCGACCCCGGGCCGCAACCGGGGCCCGCGGTCGGACGCGACCGGCGGGATCGGCCCCGAGCATCTACAGACATGACTACCGTTCTGCGTCGGGCGACACACTGGAACCGCCCCCTCCTGATTCTCGTCTGCGCGATGGCGGTGCTCGCCGTCATCGCCACGGTCGGCATCCTCGTCGACCCGCGCGTCCTCACCGGGGCGCCGATCTGGCTCAAGCCGTTCAAGTTCGCGGTGTCCTTCGTCCTCTACGGCGTGACACTCGCCTGGATGCTCTCCCTGCTGCCCCGGCGCAGCCGGATCGCCGAACGAGCGGTCATCGTCATCGTCACGGTGGCGGTTTTCGAGAACGCGTGGATCGTCGGTCAGGTGATCCGCGGACAGACCAGCCACTTCAACGACACCACAGCCCTGAACACCGCCC
This sequence comes from Micromonospora sp. NPDC005252, assembly GCF_042872475.1. Taxonomy (NCBI): domain Bacteria; kingdom Bacillati; phylum Actinomycetota; class Actinomycetes; order Micromonosporales; family Micromonosporaceae; genus Micromonospora; species Micromonospora sp. NPDC005252. The sequence continues at coordinate 11,483 of NZ_JBIAKN010000020.1, forward strand.
TGTTCGCGACGATGGGCGCGGCGATCATGGTGCTGTTCCTCGCGCACCTCGTCATCGGGATCGTCGTGCTGATCCGGCGGATCCCCGACCGGGTCGCCGCGACCGCCGTCGGGTGGGGGCTCGGCCTGTCCCTGCTCGGCATGCTCGCGGCGGTGCCGATGGTGCTGCCGATGCAGGACCCGGGCATCGAGGGCATCTCCGGGGCGCACAGCGTCGGCGTGGCCGACGGTGGGCCGGGGCTGCCCGTGGTCGGTTGGAGCACCGCCGGCGGCGACCTGCGGATCGGGCACTTCGTGGGGCTGCACGCCCTGCAGGCCCTGCCGATCCTGGCGATCCTGCTGACCCGTTTCGCGACCCGGCTCGACACGCGCACCCGCGTCCGGCTGCTGGTCGTCGCGGGCGGCGCGTACGGCGTACTCACGATGCTGTTGACCTGGCAGGCCCTGCGCGGGCAGCCGCTGCTGCGCCCGGACGCCCGCACCCTGGCCGCCGTCGCGGCCCTGGTGGTCGCGACGGCGACCGCCAGCGGCCTGGTCCTGGCCCGCCGACGCCGCCCGGAACTGGCGCTCGCGGCATGACCGCGACGCTGTTCTCCCTGACGTTCGCGGTGGCCGCGCCGTTCTGGGCGCTGATGATCCTGGTGCCGCGCTGGTCCTGGACCGCCCGGATCATCAGCTCACCGCTGATCGTGCTGCCCGTCGTGGTGATCTACGCGCTGCTGGTGGTCCCGGCGTTCGGCGAGGTGCTGCCCGCCGTCGCGTCGCCGACCCTGGCCGGGGTACGCGAACTGCTCGGCACGCCCGACGGCGCGGCGGCGGGCTGGGCGCACCTGATCGCGTTCGATCTGTTCGTGGGCCGCTGGGCTTGGTGGGACAGCCGGGAACGGGGGGTGCCGGCGCTGGTCATGGCTCCGGTGCTGGTGCTGACCATCCTGCTCGGACCACTCGGGCTGGCCGCCTACCTGGGCGTACGGACGCGGTGGCCGCGGTCGGCGGTCGCTGCCACCGACCGTGAGCACCTAGGCTGACGACCGTGGGGTGGCTGGGACGACTGTTCGACACGCGGGACGCGCGCGTGCGGATGGTGCTGCTCGACCTCAGCGGGTTGGGCTACCTGCTCGTCGTGCCCCACTCCGGCTCCGCGCCAACGGTGACACAGTGGATCCTCGCGGTGGCCGCGTTCGCCGCCGCGCTCGTGACGTATCGCCGGCCGGTGGTCAACCTGGTGCTCCAGACGGCGTTGCTGGCGGTCGCGGTCTGCCTCATCGACGACTTCACCATCAACCAGGTGGGGGCGAGCTGGGCTCTGCTCGAGGTCACCATGCTCTCGGCTCGCGCCCGCACCATCTGGCTGGGCGCCGGGCTGCTGGCCGTGGTCGACCTGACCGACTCGATCGGCGACCCGCTGCGCCAGGTCGCCTCCGGCGTCGTCGGGCTGGCCCTGGAGGTCGGTGTCCCGGTGCTGCTCGGCCTGGTCATCCGGACCAACCGGGAGCTGGGTCGGCAGGCCGTGGAACGGACGCTGGCCGAGCAGCGGCGCCGCGAGTCGGAGAGCCGCGCGGCGCGCGCCGACGAGCGCAGCGCCATCGCCCGCGAGCTGCACGACGTCGTCGCCCACCACGTGGCGTCGATGGTGCTGCGGGTCGGTGTGGCCCGGCACGTCCTCACCGACCTGGACCCCCGCGTGGACGAGGTGTTCGACGACGTGCACGGCACGGGCACCGCGGCCCTGGCGGAGCTGCGCCGGCTGGTCGCGGTGCTGCGCAACCCCGACGGGGTACGCGGGGACGCGGCGCTGACGGCGATCGAGCCCTCGGCGCTCCCCTCGGCGCTCGGCGCCGCCGTCGACCGGGCCCGCCAGGCCGGCATCACCGTGGACGCCGACATCGACGCGGCGATCGGCTCCCTCGACGCGGTGCGTGGCCTGGCGGTGCTGCGGTTGACCCAGGAGGCGCTGACCAACGTGGCACGCCACGCCGGGCCGGCCGCGCGGGCGCACCTGGTGGTCGCCCTGCACGCCGGGGCCGTGCACTGGGAGGTCACCGACGACGGGGGTGGCGTCGACGGCGACAGCGCCCCGACGCCCGTGCCGGCCGGCGGCGGCCACGGCATCACCGGCATGACCGAACGCGTCGAGGTCCTCGGCGGCCGGCTGGAGGCGGGACCGACCGGCACGGGCTGGCGCGTGCGGACCGTCCTGCCGAACACGCTCCCCGAGACCGCCGCCGGGCCGGCGCCGCGGGCCCGTGAGGTACCGGCCGCATCAGCCGCCCCGGAGCCGGCGTGATCCGCATCCTGCTGGTCGACGACCAGCACCTCATTCGCGCGGGCCTGCGCATGCTGTGCGACGCGCAACCCGACATCGAGGTCGTCGGCGAGGCCGACAACGGCCGCGAGGCGGTCGTCCTCGCCGCGCGACTCATCCCCGACGTCGTCGTCATGGACCTGCGCATGCCCGGCGTCGACGGAATCACCGCGACATCGCGGATCCTCGCCGAGCGTCCCGCCACCCGGGTGCTGGTGCTGACCACGTTCGGCGACGACGACCACCTCTACCCCGCGCTGAGCGCTGGGGCGTGCGGCTTCCTGCTCAAGGACGCGCCCCCGACCGAGCTGCTGGACGGCATCCGCCGCGCCGCCGCGGGCGACAGCCCGTTCACCCCGGAGGTGCTGCACCGCCTCGTCCAACGCGCGGTGCGCGCCCGCGCCGAGCCGCCCCGATCCGTGCAGGGGCTGACCGCCCGCGAGCAGGACGTGCTGACCCTGGTCGCCGAGGGCCTGTCCAACAGCGAGATCGCCGAACGGCTCCACATCGGCGTCACCACCGTCAAGACCCACATCACGAGCCTCATGACCAAGACCGACAGCCCCAACCGCGTACGCCTGGCCCTGTTCGCGCGCGGCGCCTGACCCTCGGCCATCCGGCGCGCGCTATCGGCCGCACGCGTAGCCCTGCATGCCTCTCGGGTTCGCGCCGGCGGCGAGCACGCCCGTGCCCGGGTCCCGGGTCACGGCGCAGAGCCGGCCCAGACTCCACGCGTCGGCGAGCCGCACCTCGTGCCCGTACGCCCGCAGGGCCCGCACCACGTCGGCGTCGAACCGGTCCTCCATGAGCAGGACGCCGGGCTCCGAGTCGCGGGGATAGAACGACGCCGGCAGGCTGACGGTGTGCCACGCGGGCGCGTCGATGGCCTCCTGCAGGTGCTGACCGCCGACGAGGTGGCGCAGCAGGAAGGGCACCTGCCACTGGTCCTGCTGGTCACCGCCGGGCGTACCGCATGCCAGGACCGGCTCTCCGTCGCGGTGCACCATTGTCGGGCTCAACGTGGTGCGCGGTCGGCGGCCCGGGGCGAGCGACGAGGGCAGCCCCTCCTCCAGCCAGAACATCTGCAGCCGGCTGCCCAGCGGAAAGCCGAGTTCCGGGATCGTGGGCGAACTCTGCAACCAGCCACCACTCGGCGTCGCGGAGATCATGTTGCCCCAGCGGTCGACGACGTCCACGTGGCAGGTGTCGCCCCGGGTCACCCCGTCCGACCGCACCGTCGGCTCGCCCGTGGTCGGGTCCGACGCGTCGACGCGGCTGCCGGCGCCGCGTCGGACGTGGGTCGGCAGGCGCGGCTGCGCCCCGTCGGGACTCCCCGGTCGCAACTCGGTCGACGCGCGGTCACCGATCAGGGCCGCCCGCTCCCGCGCGTACGCCGGGGAGAGCAGCGCCGCGGCGGGCACGTCGGCGCTGTCGCCGTACCATGCCTCGCGGTCGGCGAAGGCGAGCTTGAGCGCCTCGACCTGGGCGTGGACGCCGGCGGCGGTGGCCGTCTCGTACGCGCCGTCGTCGTCGAGCGCGTCGAGGACGGCCAGCGTCTCCAGCAGCACCGGCCCCTGGCCCCAGAACCCGGTCTTCGCCACCGAGTAGCCCTGCCAGTCGAGGGTGGTCGGGGCCTCCCAGGTCGCCGAGTAGGCGGCCAGGTCGTCGCCGGTGACCAGCCCGGCGTGCGAGCGGCCGCTGGAGTCCCGGAACGGCCGCCGGCTGAACTCGTCGATCGCCTCGGCCACGAAGCCCGTACCCCAGGCTCGGCGCGCGGCCTCGATCTGCGCCTCCCGGTCGGCGCCGGCCGCCTGCCCGGCCTCGACGAGTCGGCGCAGAGTGCGCGCGTACGCCGGGTTGGCGAACCTCTCCCCCGCCGCCGGTGGCCGGCCGTCGCGCAGCCAGAGCTGGGCGGACGTCGGCCAGTGCTCCTCGAACAGCGACCGCACGGCCGCGACGGTCTCACCGACCCTGCCTACCAGGGGGTGGCCGGCGGCGGCGTAGCCGATCGCCGGCTCCAGCACGTCGGCGAGCGCGAACGTGCCGTGCTCGCGCAGCAGCAGGAGCCACGCGTCCACCGCGCCGGGCACGGCGGCCGCGAGCGGGCCGGCGCCCGGGATGAGGTCCATGCCGAGGGACCGGAAGTGGGCGATGGTCGCGGCGGCCGGCGCCGGGCCCTGCCCGCACAGCACCTTCGGACGAGGATCCTGGGCGGTCGCCACGATGGCCGGCACCTCGCCCCCCGGGCCGTTGAGGTGGGGCTCGACCACGTGCAGGACGAACCCGGCGGTCACCGCGGCGTCGAAGGCGTTGCCGCCGCGTTCCAGGACCCCCATCGCGGACTGGCTGGCGAGCCAGTGCGTCGACGACACCATGCCGAAGGTTCCCTGCAGGGTCGGCCGGGTGGTGAACGCCATGACAACACCTCACTCGTGTCCGCGGCCCGGAGCGTACGTCGTGCGCGGCGGGTCAGGGCCGGCGGGGCCGGGCGTGCAGGGCCGCCCGCAGCGCCGGACCGAAGACGCGCCGGACGTCGGCAGGGGACAGTGCGCCGATCGAACGGATCGGGTTCAGGTACCGCGTGAAGATCAACCCTCCGAGTACGCCGACGGCGGCGGTGGCGCGTCCGGTCGCGTCGGGGCCGCCGAGAAATTCAGCGATGCGGAGGCGCAGCTCACCGTCCAGGTAGTCACGCAGGGCGCGCATCGTGTCGTCGTCCCGCACCGCCATCCGGTTCTCGGCGGGCACGCTGGCGTCCCACAGACCGGTGACCGAGTCGAGCAGGCGGTCGGCCAGGCCGGCCTGGTCACCCCGCAGAGCCTGGTCCAGAGCGGCGGGGTCGACGCAGAGCAGATTCAGCGACTGGCTGAAGAGGCCCTGCTTGGAGCCGAAGTGATAGCTGATGAGCGCCGGGTCGACCCCCGCGGCGGCGGCGACCGCCCGCACTGTCGTACCCGGGTAACCGTGCTCGCGGAACAGGTCGCGGGCGGCCTCCGCGATGCGGGCCCGGGTATCGGGATTGCCGCGGGGCCGACCCCGCGTTTTATTCAACACGGTTGAATAATGCGCTCCTGCGGTGGCACGGTCAACACCGTCACCACAGCAACGAGAAGTGCACCCATGCGTACCGTCGTCTTCGGCGCCACCGGACCCACCGGCCGCCAGATCACCGAGCAGGCCCTGGCCGCCGGCCACGAGGTCGTCGCGGTCACCCGCCGCCCCCACGCCGTCCGGCCTCGGGCCGGCCTCACCGTCGTCGGCGCCGACGTCGCGGACCCCGACGCGGTCGACCGGGTCGTAGCCGGCAGCGACGCCGTCCTGTCCAGCCTGGGCGTGCCGCTCACCCCGAAACCGATCACCGTGTACTCGCGGGGCAACGCGCACATCATCGCGGCGATGCACCGCCACGGCGTGCAGCGGCTCGTCACGGTCAGCTCCAGCGTCCTGGACCCGACCTGGCGGCCGGCCGGCGAGTTCTTTTTCAACAACGTGCTGGATCCACTGTTCAACCGCCGGGTGGGCCGTACCGCCCACGAGGACATGCGCCGGATGGAGTCGCTCGTACGCGAAAGCGACCTGGACTGGACCATCGCCCGCCCGTCCGGCCTGTTCGACCACCCCACCGCGACGCGCTACGAGGTGGCGGAGAACGTCGCGGACGGCCTGTTCACGGCACGCGCGGACCTGGCGGCGAGCATGCTGGCGCAGTTGACCGACGACCGGTTCGTCCAGCGGGCAATGGCGGTGATCACCACCGAGGTCCGGCCGAGCATCGCAGGTCTGCTCTGGCGCGAGGCCGTCGCCAAAAAGAAGTGACGCCCTCCGGAGCGACTCGCACGAGGACGCCGCCCAATATCCGGGCATGCACACAGCGCCACCGGTTGGTAGCGTACCGGTGATCTCGCCGGCGGCGGCCGGCGGTGGTCCCCTGGGGAGGGTCAGCATGTGGGCGGACGACGCTGCGCTCGACGCGGCGGGACGCCGGCTCGACGAGTGGGAGTCGTCGCTCGCCGAACGGGCGGAACGGGCGAAGACGCTGTCAGCGAGGATGCAGGATCTGACCGGCAGCGCCCGCAACGCCGACGGGACGGTTGACGTCACCGTCGACTCGGCTGGCCTGCTGATCGACCTACGGCTCGACGAGCGCACCCGGCAACAATCCGCGGCGCGCACCGCCCAGCAGATCCTCGACACCACGAGAGCCGCGCGCACCGACCTGCTGCGGCAGGTGGCTGACGTAACCGCGGAGTCCCTCGGCGATGACCCGAGCGCCCGGGCCATCATCGACTCGTACCGCAGTCGGCTGGGCCACGACCAGGGGCCGAGCGATGCCCGCCGGTGACGGCATCCAGGTCGACCCGGACGACCTGACCGCCCACGCCGCACGCCTCGACCGCTGCGCCAGCAGCCTCGACACCGCCCAGCAGGCGGGCCAGAACGTCCGGCTGGGCGGTGTCGCGTACGGGCAGCTCTGCGCGATGCTGCCGATGCTGCTCGACGGCCTGCAACAAACCCTGATCGACGGCATCGGTGCCGCCGCCGCGTCGGTGCGGGACACCGCCGGCAGGCTGCGGACCGGCGCGGACCGCTACCGACACTCCGACGCCCGCGCCAAGCACCTGCTCGACGGGGTGCGGCAACGCCCGTGACGTCCAACCCGCTCGTCGCCGCCACAGCGGACACCCCGCCCAGCGCGTGGGCGGGTGTGTGGATCTGCGAGGACATCGACCTCATCGCGCAGGGCGTCCGCAGCGGCAGTTGGATCGACGGCAGCCTCGGTGTCGTCAGTGCCGGCCTCGACGCCCTCGCCTTCGTCTCCGACCCGGTCGGCGCCCTGCTGCAATACGGGATCGCCTGGCTCATCGAGCACGTCAAGCCGCTCAGCGAGGCGCTCGACTGGCTCGCTGGCGACCCGGCGCAGATCACCGCACACGCCCAGACCTGGCACAACGTCGCCGCCTCGCTCCGCGAGGAAGCAGCCACGCTGACCCGCGCCGTCCGCGACGACGTCGCCGGCTGGGGCGGCAACGCCGGCCCCGCCTACCGCGCCTGGGCCGCCGAACAACAGCAGGCCATCACCGGCCTCGCCCAGGGCGCCGACACCATGGCCGCGATCACCGAAGGCGCCGCCGGCCTGGTGGCCGCCGTCCGGCTCCTGGTCCGCGACGCCATCGCCACCTGCGTGTCCCGGATCATCGTGTACGCGGGCGAACTCGTCGTCACCGGCGGACTGGCCACACCGCTTGTCGTGGAGCAGGTCACGACGCTGGTGGCGGCGTGGGGGGCGCGGATCGCGCGGCTGCTGCGAGGACTGCTGGCCAGCCTGCGACGGCTGATCCCGGAGGTACGCCGGCTCGGCGACCTCATCGAGAAGCTCAAGCAGACGCTCGGGCGACTCCAGAAAGGAGAATCGCCACCGAGCCGGAACACGCCCGAACCTGAGCCGCCTCGCGAGGCCCCAACGCTTGCGGCAAGGGAGCAGCAGCGGATACACGATCTCGGCATGGATCCGGCGACCGGGAGGTTCCGTCCGGGCGAGGCGGAGACAGCGGTCCGGCTAGAGCAGGAAATGAGCGTGATACTCCACCGCGCTCCCCCGGCCTCCTCTGCCGACTGGGTGGACGAGGCCGGACGGACCTACGATGCGGTGGGCAACTTCCCGGCGCAGTTCTTTGACCGTCAGTGGCCCCAGTTGCAGTATCAAATCGAACGACACTTGGACAAAGCTGACCTGGTGCCGGTGGACGTGTCGCAGTTCGTCCCGGAACAGGTTGCCCGCATCGAACAGTTCATCACGGATCGAAACCTCGGTCCGCGAGTATTCATCGTGGGGAAATGATGGCTGGCCTCATCGTGCTGAAACCCGGCGTCGACTGGACCTCATCGGGAGGGCTGTTTGACTGGACGCTGGAGTTTTTGATCTCCCGCCTCTCGGACAGACAGACCGCTAACCGCCTGCAGGAGATCGTCGACAACAACCTCGGGTCGTTGTGGGTCGACGACCTGCCCGCGGCAGCACAGCTGGAGATCATCAGTCATTGGCGAAACGACCTGGTGACGACTGGCGAACGGCAACTGCCCGAGACCGAGCACAAGGTCGACGTCATCCGCCATCTTCAGGAACTGGTGGACGCAACCTACTCAGCCGGGTTCCCCGACTCGAGCAATCCTGGTAGTCGATGACGCTACGCGGTCCCGTCACCCAGGAGTTGGGCGCCGAACCCGCTACGACGTGCCCACAAGGTCAGCGGCGTTAGATCCGTTTCCCGGTCATGATGCTCGCTGACCTGACGGCAACGATGGCATGCACGGCCTGGAGTCGGCCGCCTCGAACTCTCGCATCGTCGTCTCGACCTGGTGGGCCGCGGTGGGTGCGTGCTGATGGCTCGCCGGGATCGGGGTGACCGGGCAGTCCCCGTACGCCAGGACCTGCTCAGAGGCCGACGAGAGCGACCTTCCGACGGGGTTGGTGGCGTGCACCTGGGCCAGGTACTCGGTCCAATCGCACCTGGAGAAAGGCGCATCTGCGCCTCGGATGGTGACCATCTCGCTCCCGCCGAAGGAAGGCTGACATGTTGGAGCTGTACGACGTGGTTGAGCTGTACGACGTGGTTGAGCTCCGAGAAGCCATTCCGGGAGAAGGCCTTCCTGCCGGGGCAGTGGGGACCGTCGTGCATGTCTTTGACGGCCCCCCGCCTGCGTACGAAGTCGAGTTCGCCGACGCCGACGGCCGCACCGTCGCCATGGTCACGCTCCGGACAGACCAGATGATGCATCGCGACGCGTAGTTCCGTGGCAGCGAGCCGGTTACGGCTGGCGAACGGCAGCTGCCGGAATCGAGCACAAGGCCGACGCCGCTCGCCTGGGTCCTCAACACCGGCCGGACGAGCACGCCTCGGCTGAAGCGGCCCAGACCCCGCCCACTCTGTCGCGACCGGCACGAGTGGTGACTCTCGTCAGCCGTGGGTGAGGCGGCCCTCCTGGTCGAAGCGGAGGCGACCGCTGGTCACGGCCACGTGCAACCCGTACCGGAGTAGCTTGTCGACTTTCTCGGTGCGTCGGCGGTAGCCGAGCCGTTCCAGGCCAGCGCGCAGCAGCCGTTCCTCGTCCATGCTCGGTACGCCCTGGAGCGCGTGCACGAAGGCGTTGGCCACCTCCTCGGGCGGCACCTCCTCGAATGCCCGGTCGTTGCTCACCTGAGTCACCCGGTACGCGCGGTACGTCTGCGGATCGGCGCCCTCGGGCCAGGCATACCGGCTCACGGTCGGGTGCGTGTACAGGCGGCGGGAGTCGACAAGCGACAGCACGGCGGTACGCCGGTCCTCCCGTGTCCGGAGGAAACCGAACCGCGCGAGGGCGAGGCGTGCGAGCCGGTGTTGCTCGATAGGCCCCTCAGCCTCGATGATCTCGCGGAGTGCGTTCCGCATCAGGTCACGTACCCGCCGGTCGGTGGCCAGAAGGTCGAGGTCGGCCTGCTCTCCGAGCGAGGTCGGGATGTACGGAACGAACGGGCTCACCGTGATGGTGCCCGCGTCCGAGATCGCCGTGACCTGCGGCGCGGTGGTCGCGGCGGCGAGTGCGGTGACGGGTTCCGCCGAGGCGCCCAAGAGGGGCTCCTCGTCCACCGCGAGGCGCGGCTGTGGCAACTCGGCGGCCGGTGTGGGGCGTGGCGGCTCCACATCCGTTACGGAACGCGGCTGCGGCAGTTCGATGGCTTCGGGTGCCGCTGCGACCGCAGACGACTCGGGCTCCGGCGCGGCGGTCGTGGGGGCGTCGGCCCGGGTGACCGCTTCGTCGACCCGGTCGAGCATGGCCGACCGGTCGTGGATCCACGCCGGCAGCCAGAACCGCACGACGTCCGGCCAGCCCATGATCGACCGGAGAAGCGTCGGTGCGGAGTCGCGGTCCGCCACCGTCGGGCGGGCACTCCAGTCCGGGCCATCGAGCATGACGGCCACCTGCCAGCGTGGTGAGCCTGGTCTGCGTACGGCGAGGTCCACTGTGAAGTCGGAGAGGCCGTGCGAGGTGCGGACCTCGTGGCCGCGGTCGCGCAGCGCCGCGGCCACCTCCTCGCGGATTCGACTGCGCCGCTCGGTGCGGTCGGTGGCGAGGTCGCCCAGGCGCTCCGCGCCGGCGGCGGCCATCTCGCAGTACGCCCGCAGGTGCTGTGTGCCCAGCGCGGACGTACGGGCGAGGTCGATGTCGGACGGGTCGAAGGACGAATAGAGGACGACCTGACGGCGGGCGCGGGTGATGGCGACGTTGAGCCGTCGCTCGCCGCCGGCCTGGCTGAGCGGACCGAAGTTCAGCGGGAGTTGGCCAGTCTCCGGGTTGGTGGAGAAGGCCAGGGAGAACAGGACGACGTCCCGCTCGTCGCCCTGCACGTTCTCCAGGTTCTTCACGAAGATCGGCTCCGCGACGGCACCGGAGAGCTGCTCGCGGATGATCGGATCGGTGCTCTCCTCCAGCAGGTTGAGGATGAGGTCCCGCTGCTGGATGTTGAAGGTGACCACGCCGACGGACTGGGTGGCGGTCGCCGGGTCGTGCAGCCGCCGGGTGATGTCGGCGAGGATAGCCCGGGCTTCGACCTCGTTGGTTCGGGATCCGCCCCGGTCGTACTGGCCCTCGACGCGCCGCCAGCTGACGCCCGCCGAGCTGGCGGCACCGGGCGACGGGAGGCTGGAGAGCTTGTTGTCGTAGTAGTAGCGGTTGGAGAAGGCGATGAGTGACTCGTCGTGACTGCGGTAGTGCCAGGAGAGCCAGCGCTGCAGCAACCCCGACTCGACGGCCTCGCTGAGAATGCTCTCCAGGTCCTCCGGCACCGGGCCGTTGCCCTCGTCGACCTCGTCCACGCTGTGGCTGGCCTGCATGATGCTGCTCGGCGGCATCTGCCGGGAGTCGCCGACCACCACCACGGCGCTGCCCCGACCCATCGCGCCGATCGCCTCCGCCACGCGGATCTGCGAGGCCTCGTCGAAGATGACCAGATCGAAACGTTGGCTGCCCGGTGCCAGGAAGTTCGCCGCGGACGCCGGGCTGACCAGCACGCACGGGGTCAGTGCGAGCACCGCGTCCGAGTACTGCTCGAACAGCTCTCGGAAGGACCGCCCGCCCCGCTTGCGGCGAAGCTCCGCCGCGAAGTCAGCGAAGCGTCCACGCCGGTCGCCCGGGCTGAAGGGACGGCGACGGACCAGCACCGACGGCAGCTGCGTCGGCAGCGCGGACCGTAGCTCACCGGCGGCTGCCTCGAACTGGCTGATCTCGTCGTCGTGCAGCTCCGGGTCGAAATACTGCAGGCCGCCGGCCCGTACCCGCTCGGTGAGGGACGCGGTCGCGACGCCCCGCCGGTAGACCTCCTCGGCGAGCTGCCCGGGCACCTCGGCGCGCAGCAACTGGTCCCGGTAGTCGGTGAGACCGGCCGAGGCGAGCACGTCGGCGTGGGCCAGAACGGTCGCCCATCGGCGCAGCGGAAACAGCTCCTCGCTCTGCAGCTCCTGCAGCCAGACCGCGCCGTCGCGCTGCCAGGCGTCCACCCAGTGCGAACCGGCGAGCCACAGGCCCAGCTCCGGCCCGCCCGAGCGCAGCACCCCGCGCCAGGCCCGCCACCGTGAGGCGAACCGGTCGAGGAGTGCCGCGCCGACGTCGGTGAACCCGCTCTGGAACAGCTCCCATGCCTGCGGGTGCTGGCTCAGCAGCGTCCGGCCAACCCGGGTCGCCTCGATCGCTTCCGTCAGCCGCTCCTGTGCGTTCGGGTCCGTGGGCAGCCACTGCGACAGCCGCAGCCCACCGAGCCCCAGCAGGTGTTGGTGGAGTGCGGCGGCCTGCGCCTGGGCGGCGACCAGTCGACCGGTGGTGACCTCCACCTGCTCCGCGTCGAGCGGAGCACCTCCGACCAGGTGCACCGCCAGCCGGTCCACGATGGCCTGGCGGCGCTTGCGCTTGCCTAACAACCGCTTCGCCGCTTCCTGGGCCTCACCGTGCCAGGCGGTCAGCTCCGGTCGTGCGAACACGTCTGGCCGGAAGGTCGCGAGCTCACCGGCGAAGCCCTGCCGGAAGGCTGCCAGGTTCACCTGGAGCCGGGCCACCGCCTCGTCCCACCGTCGGTCGCTGGCGTGCAGGGTGGTCTGCCGGTCCGGCAGCATTCCGCGTACGGCGAGCCAGGCGCCCGCCTGCAACTCGCTCACGGTTTCCGGGGCGGGCAGCGTCCGCAGCAGGTCGACCAGGCGCGGGTGCGCGGCGAGGTCGGCGCGGAGACGTTCGAGCTCACCAGCGATCTCGGTGACAGCGGCACCATGCAGCCCGTCGAGGGTCCGGCAGCCGCTGAGCGCCCACGGGTGCGCGGCCCGGAGTCGGGCCGATCGCGCGGCCGCCGGGAACTCCCGCAGGGTCGTCTCGACCTGCGCGCGTGCCTGGGCGGGTGCGTGCAGGTAGGCCACCGGGATCGCAGCGGCCGGGCCGTCCCCGTACGCCAGGGTCTGCTCGTAGGCCGACCAGAGCGACATCCCGACGGGGTTGGTGGTGTGCACCTGGGCCGGGTACTCGGTCAGCGGGGCGAGCCGTGTCCGGTAGGCCGTCTCGACGGCCGTCCACGTGCCGTCGCCGCCCTGGTCGTACTGGTCGAGGGCGTCGCGCAGCTGCTGGCGGATCGCGTTGAGGGACTGCTTGCGCCCGTGCAGGTCCAGGGCGAACGGCCCGAGGCCGACCTGCTTGAGGCGGCGCTTCACCACCTCCAGCGCGGCCTGCTTCTCGGCGACGAAGAGCACCGATCGACCGGCGCTGACCGCCCGGGCGATCATGTTGGTGATGGTCTGGGACTTGCCGGTGCCCGGCGGGCCCTCCAGGACGAACGAGTGGCCGCGCTCGGCGCGCACGATGGCCTGCATCTGCGACCCGTCGGCGGGGATGGGCAGGTGCAGGTCCGCCTCGTCGACCATGATCTCGGCGTCGTCGGGGCGCGCCGGGTCGTCGAACGTGGCGCCGGAGGACTCGACCAGGTGCCGGACGACCGGGTTCTCCATGAACCGGGGCCAGTGGTCGGTGAGGTCCCGCCACATCTGGAAGGTGGAGAACTGCAGCAGTCGAAGGCTGGCGGTCTCATCGATGCGGTAGTTGAGCCGGTTGTCGAGCAACCCCGTGTTGATCGCGGCGAGGGTTTTGGCGATGTCGATGCCGTGCTCGTCGAGGACCGGCCGCTCCAACTCCGGGATCCGCACGCTGTGCTTGACCCGCAACCACTCGATCAGGCAGTAGTTCGGGCTGGCGACCTCGGTGCCGTCGATGACCATCGCGTACGGGCGACGGCCGCTGCCACCCTCGATACGCACCGGTAGGAGGAACAGCGGCGCGTACGCCTCTCCCCCGGTCGTCTTGGTGTGCACCAGCGTGCCGATGGTCAGGTAGAGGTAGTTGCTGCCGGTCTCCTGCTCCATCGTGCGCGCCTCGCGCTGCAACGCCCGCATCGCCGTCTTGTAGCGGGCGTCGGTGACCGCGCCGTAGACCCGGCGGTCGGTGCGCAGCTCCCGGGTGAGGATCTCGGCATCGAGGTCCTGCGCCCGGCGTGCCCCGGCCAGCTCGTGGACGTGGCTGATGTCGTCCTGCGGGATGACCTGCACCTGACGGCCATCGTGGATGAGGTCGTCGAGCAGGGCCAGCGCACCCGCCGGCACGTGCAGGTCCAGGCCACGGCCGCGCTTGGGCAGGTTGAGCAGCGGGTTGCGCAGGCTCAGGTCGAGCAGCGACTTCTTCCACTGCTGGACGCGCGCCGGCGACCCGTCGGACTGCTGCGGCGCTTCCTCACCCTCATCGGTGAGCTGGCGCAGCTTCGCGGCGGCGACGCCGGGCGGAAGGTCGAGGGACGCGACTGCGCCGGCGGTCGCTTCCGTGAGCAGCGGCGTGGCGACCAGTTCGTCGGCTGACGGCAGCGGGCGGATCCCCGAGCGATGGGCCAGGTGCACGTCGACGACGCCCTGCAGGCGCTCGCCGTCGCCCCGGAAGTGACCGAGCCCGACGCGTACCGCCTCGGTGAACGTCGCCGACTGCGCGCCCGGCCCGATGCGGGTCAGCTCGACCGGCACGGCCCGGCCGGAGTCGACCATTGAGATCAGCAGGTTGGTCTCGGTCACCGCGGCCGAGCCCAGCCGCTCCTCCTCCAGCAGGAAGCCACCGAAGGCATGCCCCGCGCTGATGAAGATGAGCGGATGCAGCCCCGCCGCCTCCAGACACGCGGCGTATGTGACGGACAGGTCGAGGCAGTTGCCCAGTCGCCCGTCCAGCACGGCGGCTGTCGTCCGAACCTTCTGGCCGGTGTTCTCGAACGACGCCGGCAGGGTCTGGTAGGTGATCTCCAGCTGGCGCAGTGCCTCGTACACCGCGCCGGCGATCAGCGCCGCCCGCTCCGAACCCTCCTGATAGCCCTGCAGAGAGCCGGAGCCCGTCCGCGCGAGCAGGAACTGGGCGGCTGCCCGCAGGACCGCCTCTACCGCCCGGGTGTTCGGCTGCACGAAGGCGGCCAGGCTGTCGTACAGGGCAGGGCTGTTGAACCATTCGTTGTGGGCCAACACTCTCGATGGGGCAACCAGCCGCAGTGCGTCCTCCTGCGCTTGCACCCGGAGGGTGTAGTCGACCGGGAACGCCTCGTCGGTGCGATACAGCAGCACCCGGTCGGGCGTGAAGTCCCGGAAGTCGTCCCAGCTCGTGCTCGCCCCCGGCCGCAACGGCGCGGTCAGCGTACGCGTCCACGGCTCGGTCAACGCGCCGTCCGGGCCTCGCAGTTCCAGCGTCAGCGTGACGTCGGTCAGCGGCACCGGACCTCGGTTGACGAGGGTGAGGTGACGGACCAGCGGCACCCGGTTGTGCACCAGGGCGGCGTTGATCGCCGGCTGCACGATCAGCCCAACTTCGAGCTGGTCGTCGTCGGCGGTGAACTGCGCGAAGACGCTGTCGGACATGGGCGTTTCTCCAGGTGGCGAGGCCAGGAGGGCCAGCCTAGCGGTCAACCAACCGGTGGACAGGGCCCCGGCCGTACGACGATCTTGGAAGTCGTACGTCTGAGGCAGGATGTGCGCCATGACGACGCACCACCAGCACCTGGTCTACGGCCACGCCACCAATCACGACTGCCTCGCCTTCATCGACGCCCCTACCGCCGCGGGGGAGGCCGCGGAGATCAGGGCACTCGCCACCGCGCGGACCTGGGGCGAGGCCCGACAGGTCCAGATGACCCGCCTGTCGCACCCCGCCGGCCCCGACTGCTACGAGCCGGAGGACGGGTACGGCGACGACGAGCCCTTCCACATCACTGAGGTGGGCGCGGTCGTGGAAGGGTACTGGCCCCCGATGGTCACGACGCGCGCGCTCGATGTGCTGCCGCAGGACCTGCGGGACCGGTACGGCAAACTCGTGCTCACGGTTCACACCGGTGAGTACCTCGAGGTTCCACTCGACTGCGAGACCGAACTGGTGGCGGAGCTGCGCGGGCGCGGCTACGAGGTGACCCGCGACGACGAGCTCATCAACCTGCTCGACGGCTTCAGCCTGGGCTCGCTGGCCAGCTGAGACGTCCTCACGCCCGAGCATCGGCAGAGATCGCCGCCAGGGGCGAACCTTCAGGGTGCGGCGGCGATGGTCGGCCGCATGACCGAATCACCGCCGCATGCTCCTGCACCTTGCCGGGGTCAACCTGCCCGGCAGGCATGATCAAACGGCAGCACCAGCATCCAGGTTTGTGCGGCATTGCCCGGGCAAAATTGGCAGGATGGCGCCATGGCCACGGTCGCTGTGATCGGTCTGGGTGAAATGGGTAGCCGGATGGCCCGCCGGTTGCTCGATGCCAGCCATGACCTCGTTGTCTGGAACCGCACGCCGCAGAGGGCCAACGATCTTGTGGCGCGTGGCGCGGTCGCTGCCGACAGTCCGGCAGAGGCTGCCCGCCGGGCCGATTTGGTCATCACCATGCTGTCCAACCCGGCGGCGCTGCGAGAGGTGGTCGAGGGTCCGCAGGGCATCCTCGCCGGTGCTACCGCGTCGACGACGCTCGCTGAGATGTCCACGGTCGGGCCGCCCGCGGTGCGTCGGTTGGCCGCGATGCTGCCGGATGGTGTTGGCCTGCTCGATGCGCCAGTGCTGGGCAGCGTCCCGGAGGCCGAGTCGGGTTCGCTGCGGATCTTCGTCGGAGGGCCGGAGCAGCTTGCCCAACAGTGGATGCCGGTGTTGGGCGCGCTTGGCTCGCCGATGCATGTCGGACCGCTCGGTGCCGGCGCGGCGGCCAAACTGGTCGCCAATTCGACCCTCTTCGGAGTGCTCGCTGTTCTCGGTGAGGCGCTCGCTCTCGCGGACGGGCTTGGTCTGCCGCGTGACATCGCGTTCGAGGTCCTGTCCGCGACTCCCGTCGGCTCGCAAGCGGATCGGCGGCGGCCAGCGATCGAGTCGGGTCAGTTCCCGCCCCGGTTCGCGCTGTCACTCGCCCGTAAGGACGCCGATCTGGTCGTGTCGGCCGCCGAGTCGGCAGGCGTCGAACTGCCAGTCGCGACGGCCGCACGGCAGTGGGTCGCGTCAGCCCAGGAGGCCGGCCTTGGCGACCGGGACTATTCGGCGGTAATCGCGCACATCACCGACACTGCCTCAGCAGCCTGAGACTTGGCCGTAACTCTGCCGGGCGCGGCGGCAACCTGCCCGCCAGGTTCAGCGGGGGCGACTCAGCCACTCCCAGGCGCGGCGGAGGCCCACCTGCACCGGGTCGTCACCCGCGGCCTCGGCCCTTCTGGCCGGCGTGTCCTCGCCCGGCTCGTGCATCTCGCCACCGGGTACCGACAGCACGACCCCCCGCTCGTACAGGTCGGCGATCTGCTCCCGGTGGGCGAAGCGGTGGGACTGGTCGGGCCCCGGCGGTGCCACGATGATGCCGTGGAAGATGTCCTTCGGTTCGTCGGTCAGCACGTGCTCGACCACGCCGACGGGTGCCGAGTCGACGTCGTAGACCCGGGTGCCGACGCGAAGCGCGAGGTACGAGACCTTCGCGCCGAGATCCTCCACGACGTTCACCGTACCCGCCGCCTGATCACCAGGGGCCCGATCACGTTGGCTGGTCCGGGCTGGGTTCCCCGGTGTCGGTCGCTCAGGCGGCGGCTGCTCGACCCATCCCGGCGAGGATCCCCGTGCCCTGGCCGAGCTCGATCAGATAGCCGTCCGGGTCGCGCAGGTAGCACCGGATCTCGACGCCATGATCCTTGGGCTCGGTCAGGAACTCCCCACCCCGTGACCGCCACTGCTCGTAGACCGCCCGGACGTCGGTGACCCGGACGTTCATCGCGCTGCTGAGCGTGTTCGGATCCGGCGGCGCCTTCGCCTGCACACCCGGCTTGTCGTCGGTCGGACCACCCTCGTCGTTGATCACGATGTAGCTGTTGTGGAACCGCAGGATTGCCGGCTGGCGTTCCCGCACCACCGTCGCGCCCAGCACCCGCTGGTAGAACTCCCGGGAACGGTCCACGTCCCGCACAATCAGCAGGTGCGTGAGCACCAGCCCAGCCTCGGGCTGGAAGTAGTCGGGCGCCTCGCTCGCCATCACGCCTCCCCCGGGGTTCAGGTCGGCAGGGCATACCCGGCTGCAGCACCGACATACCCCCACGGCAACAACGAGTCACCGTGACGGGTTTCGGCTGTTACCGTCGGGCCTGTGCCCGCCGACGACATCCGGGATCGGGTCCGGTCGGCCAGGGTGGCCCGGCTGACCACCGTCCGGGCGGATGGGCGTCCCCACCTGGTGCCCGTGTGCTTCGTCCTGCTCGACGATGTCGTCTACCACGCGGTGGACGAGAAACCCAAGCGCCACCGGCGGCTACGCCGGCTGGAGAACATCCGGGCGACGGGGCATGCCTGCCTGCTCATCGACGAGTACGACGAGGACTGGTCGCGGCTGTGGTGGGTCCGCCTGGACGGGCACGGTCGGCTGGTGGAGGACCACGCGGAGGACGCCGCAGCCCGCGCGGCGCTCGCCGACAAGTACCCGCAGTACGTCCAGCGGCCACCAGCCGGGCCGGTGATCGCGATAGCGGTGACCGGCTGGTCGGCGTGGTCCGCGGCGGACGCGGCAGCCGACCCGGCCGGGTGAGCGCCGGTCAGGGGTGTCAGCGGGCCGGAGCGAGGGCCTCGAGCACCTCGTCGGCCCGGCGCAGCGACGCCTGCGCGTCGGCGCGGCGTGACCCGATCTCCGGATCGAAGTTGAGATCGACGAACACTTCCGTGATGCCGGCTTCGGCGAGTCTGCCAAGATCCGACCGGATCTGCTCGAGCGTGCCGGTGAGCGGCTCGCGCCCGGGCGGGCCCGTCGGCCGTACGCGGACCGCGCCGCGGCAGACGAAGCGCAGTGCGCCGGGATCGCGGCCGGCCTGCGCGGCGGCGGCCTTGACGGTCGCGACCGCCTCGCCGATGCCTGTCAGGTCCGCCTGGCTGCCACTGACCCAGCCGTCGGCGAGCCGGCCGGCCCGGCGCAGCGCGGCGGGCGCCTGGCCGCCGAGCAGGATCGGCGGGTGTGGCCGCTGCACCGGTTTCGGCTCCATGCGCGTCGGCGGAACCTGGTAGAACTCGCCGCGATGCTCGGCGACCTCGTTCTGCCAGAGAGCGCGGAGAACTGCCACGAACTCCTCGGCCCGATGGCCCCGCCGATGTTTGCTCACCCCCGTCGCCTGATACTCCTCATCCGCCCAACCGAGACCGAGTCCCACGTCGAGTCGTCCGCCCGCGAGGATGTCGAGGGTCGCGGTCTGCTTGGCCAGCAGCACCGGAGAGATGAACGGCATGTTGAGCACCGCGACGCCGAGCCGGATCCGCGTGGTGTGGGCCGACAGGAACGCCAGCGTGGTCAGCGGGTCCTGGACGCTGTGGTAGGTCTCGCTCCAAGCGAGGTCGGCGGGCACCAGGAGCCGCTGGAACGTCCAGAGCGAGTGGTACCCGAGCTGCTCGGCGCGGCGGGCGACGTGGATCATGTTCTCCGGTGTGGCCCACGAGCCGGAGACGGGCGGGGCGAATCCAACCTCCACCCGCGCACCGTACCCGGATCGGGCCAGGAATTGGCTCGGTTCAGGCGCCGACGCTGCGGCTCACCGGACGCAGCAGCCGCCGGAAGTCCTTTGGCAGTTCGGATTCCAGGTACTCGAGATCGTCCGCGCTCACCACCTCGCGCAGGGTCGTCAACACGGCGCGGGCGCCCTCAGCGGTCCGCTCGTCATCCGTTCCCGCGCGGACCCCTACCTCATTGAGGAACTCCACGAGGTCGATCCGTTCGGCGAAGTCCACGTCCTTGTGCAGGTACCCCCGCAACTCCTCGGGGACCTGGGTGGCCAGGTGTCGCGCCTCGCCACCACTGACCCCTTCCGCCAAGGTCGTCAGCGTGGCTCCGACGACGTTCGCCGCCTCCGCCGCCGGCATTCGCGCCCGCTTCCCCACCGCTTCGAGAAATTCGGCGTAGTTCACCAGTTCTCCTTCCGGACCAGTTGGGGTGCGTCGCGGGGTCCGTGCGTGCTACCCGCGGCGCTGCCGGCCACCGGCGCCCACCGGTTCGACCACCTGCCGGAACTCCTTCGGAAGCTGGGCCATCGCGTCCTCGAACTCGTCACGGGAAACAGCCTCACGGAGCGTGGTGAGCACCGCGCGGACCCCGGCACCGGCGAGCGCACGGTCGACGGCCGGGTGGTCCGCCACGCGCCGCACGAACTCGTCGAACCCGAACGGCTGGGCATGTTCCTGCCTTCTAAGCGGTGGAGGTTTGCGCAGGTGATCGTCGAGCCCGTCGGGAAGCTGATAGGCAAGGTCCTCGGCCTGGCCGGCGCTGATCCGATCCGCCAGTGTCTCCAACGTCGCGCTGGTAAGTGTCGCCGCCTGATCGGTCGACACCTTCAGCCGCGTGGCCACTGCGTTGATGAAATCCTCGTATTCCACCTGATTCTCCTCCCCGGCCCGATCGCCGTCGAACCGCCAGTTACGAGCCCTGTGCCGCTATCGCACACTTCACCGCTCGGGTGCCGAGCGAACTGGTACCTCGACAGCCTCCTGGGACAGGGGGTGACCCTGCCTCATCCCCATCGGGCGAATCCAGGTCAGCGGCGCAGGCGGCGGGCGCAGGGGCCGTCGTGGTCGGCGCGGAGCAGGCAGCGCCGGCCGCCAGGCATCAGCAGGTCGCAGAAGACCCGATGGCGTACGTTCTGGTGGTCCTCGGCGGAGACGGTGGTCTCCCCCGGGTCGGTCTGCGGCAACACCAGCAGCCACCGGCCGATCACCCGGGCCAGGCGCTGCGCGGCGGGCAGGTCGGCGGCGGCCACCGGCAGGTGGATGACGTACCGCTGGCTCATCGGGCCTGGCCCCGCTCGTTGCGGGCGCCGGCCTGATCGGCCTGCCAGCGACGCAGCCCGGCCTTGATCCGGGCCGTCTCGAGGCGGCTCTCGGCGAGAGCGGCGTAGACGGCGGCCATGTCGACGGCGACCCGGTCAAGGAAGGCGTACACGTCGTCGGGGTTCAGACCGCGACGTCCGAGCCCGGTAGGCACGAAGCGGCGCTCACGCACCTGCCACGGCAGCAGACTGGTGTACGCGCCGGAGCGGTACGTCGTACAACTCGGCGACTCCGGTCGCTGGTTTTTGGCGTTCATGTCTGCCTGCCTTCCTGACGCGGAGGGGCGAGGGTGTTCGGGGAAGCACGGCGGCCGTTCGGGGGGACCGGACGGCCGCCGTGCTGTGATCAGCCTGCGACAGTCCGCAGTGAAAACGCAACGTTCTAAACCGCAATTTCGCCGCTGTGCATTGACTTTCTTTGCTGAAACCCGTAGGAGTTGCAGGAGCAGGTCACGCAGCGTTGCGCTACGGGACCAGGGAGTGTGCGGATGCCCGACGACATCGGATCGACCGTGCCGCGCCGGCAACTCGGCCGGCTGCTGCGACAGTTCCGCAACGAGGCCGGGGTGACACTCGACGCCGCCGCCGAAGCCCTCGAATACAGCCGGCAGAAGATCTGGCGCCTCGAATGCGGCCAGGGATCGGTCCGGGTGCTCGACGTCAAGGCGATGTGCGAGCTGTATGGGGTCTCGCCCGAGATGACCGAGGCGATGCGCGGGCTGGCCGTCGAAACGAAGTCGAAGGGCTGGTGGCACGCATACGGCGATGCGGTGCCGAGTTGGTTCGAGCTGTACGTGGGCCTGGAATCCGCCGCCGCCCACCTCCGCCGTTATGACGAGTCGCTCATCCCTGGGCTCCTGCAGACGAAGGAGTACGCCCGCGCGCTGTACCGCCTCGGCGGGACGCTGAGCGAGGAGGAACGCGAGCGGGCCGTACAGGTCCGACTTCAACGGCAGGCATTGCTCTCTCGGCGGTTGCCAGCAGCTCCCAGGCTTGAGTCCGTGCTGTCTGAGGCGGTACTCCGCCGTGGCGTTGGCGGGTCGCCGGTCATGACCGGGCAGCTCGCTCACCTCACCAAGCTGTCCGAGCTACCGAACGTCAGCCTCAGGGTGCTGCCACTGGCAGCAGGCCCCCAGCCCGGCGCGGTTGCGGGATCCTTCGTGATCCTCGACTTTCCGACGACCAAGGGTGGCCGTGCCGCGCCCGAGCCGTCCGTGGTCTACAGCGAGTCGTTGACCGGGGCGCTGTACCTCGACAAGCCCGACGAGTTGGCCGCCTACGAGCGCGTCTGGCGAGGGCTGGATGCGCTGGCACTCGGCGAGGCAGAATCGACTGACATGATCAAGCGGATGGCTGGGGAGATGCGGCATGACTGACCTGACCGGCGCCGTCTGGCGCAAGAGCACCCGCAGCGGCGACAACGGCGGCGACTGCGTCGAGGTCGCCACCAACCTTCCCGGCATCGTCGCCGTCCGCGACTCCAAGGATCAGGCCGGTCCGGCTCTCACCTTTCGCCCGACCGCTTGGTACGCCTTCGTCGGCAGCGCCCGCAACGACGGTCCACGGCCGGCAGCACGATCTTAAATCGTGCCAGATCAGAGGAATGCTGGGGATGACGACGAAAACACAGGTCAGGTCAGGGTGAACCGACCCTTCTGATGCAGGAGGGGCTTGGGCTGGATGAAGCCGTTGCTGGTGACCTGGCCCATCTCGGTTTCGCAGACCAACACCTGATGCCGGCACTCCTCAGCAAGATCCTGCTGGCCGCCTGACTGGTCCAGGTCACGGGCCAAGGCCGCGAAGGCGCCTCGGGCCTGCCGGAAATCACCTGCCAGCATCAGAAGGTTCGCGATGTCCAGACGCACCGACATTGCCTCGGTAGCTAGCAGCCCACCCTCGCTTTCCGACAGCGAGTGAAGGGCTCGCTCCAACACTTCGGCGGCCTGCACGAAGCGCTCATTCTCGGCGAGTTCTCTTGCCTTCGCCCGCGATGCCGCAAATTTCTGCTGCGAGTTCTTCGGCGGCACAGCGGCTGTGCGCGCTGTGGCATCGGAGCTCCTGTTGCCGGCCCGGCCGGCTACAACGCCTGGAGTGTCGTCGCCATCGACGAACGGATTGAGGAGCCGACGAACCTCGCCCGCCGACGCCGGCCTCTCCGCTGGATCCTTGGCTAGCAGGCAGTACAGAAGATGCGCCAGGTCGTCGGGCACGTCCGAGCGATATTCGCCGATGATGGGGATCGGCGAGTACAGGTGACGACGCATCATGTCTGGCGCGTTCGCCGCCTGGTAGGGAGGGTGCCCGCCGAGCATCTCGAACAGGATGCAGCCCAAGGCGTACAGATCGGCGGCGGGCCCGACGGGCCCGCCCTGGGCTTGCTCGGGTGCGATGTAGGCAGGAGTCCCGAGCGTGCGCCCGGTCGCGGTGATGCGGGACGCCTCGGCCGGGTTCAGCAGCGCGGCCACACCGAAATCGAGCACCTTGGCCACCCCTGCCGGGGTAATCATGAGGTTCTGCGGCTTCAGATCACGATGTACGAGTGAGGCGGCATGTGCGGCCTCCAGCACCGAACAGACCTGCGCGGCAATGGAAACCGCCTCACCGACAGGCAGTCGCTCCTGCTCGGCGATGTGGTCGGCGAGGACGATCCCCGGCACGAGCTGCATGACGAGGTAGAGGTCTTCACCGTGCACACCCAGATCGTGTACGGCCGGCACGCCGGGATGGTCGAGCCTGGCGGTTGCTCTCGCCTCCCGCCGGAAGCGCTTGCCTGCCGTCTCACGCTCGTCCTCCGGCACCTCCAACTGCCGGAGAAACTTGATCGCCACCGGCCGGTCGAGCCGCTCGTCGAAGCCGGCCCAGACCTGGCCCATTCCTCCGCGACCGACCGGATACGTCAACTCGTACCGGTCACCGATGCGATCCCCCGCCTGCACCTACAGCCTCCCCCGCATCGCACGCCGACTCGCCTGAGCAGGAGCCGGTCTCAGGCTAGCTGTCGCTGCACAAGCCGCCCGGTCAGGAACGGGCTGGGCGTGCCGTGCCAGAACACCGCAAGCTCGTCACGCGCGCGGGTGGCGGCGACGAACAGCAGTGACCGGTCGCGCTGGCGTTCGCGCTGGTAGCGCTTCGGGTCCGCGTCCCGGTACCTGCTGATCATCTGCCGAGGCACGAGACCGTCACTGACCCCGGCGATGATCATTCGCTGGTACTCGAGGCCCTTGAACCGGTGCATCGTGCCGATGTGCACGCCGTCCGGGCGCTTCGGGCCATCCGGCCCGATCTCGACCACCGCCAGCCCGTCAGCTTCCAGTCGGGTGATGACCTCCGCAGCAAGGTCCTTCGTCGGTACGCAGATGGCAATCGAGCCATCTGACGCGTTGCCCCAGTCACGCAACTGCTCGACGATGAGGTCCCGCTCCTGCGCCCATGTAGCGGCGCCGCGGAAGACCGGGCGGCCGCCACGCAGCAACGACCGGTAGCCGGCCAGGTCCTCCTCACCGCCGTCGAGGTCGTCATACACCTCCCCGGTCATGATCTGCAGGGCATCGGCGAGGATCTGCCGGGTGGTGCGGTAGCTCAGCGTGAGCCGGGACGACCGGCCGCGGATGTTGACTCCGAGGCTGCCCAACGTGACGTGGTTGTCGTAGATGCGTTGGTGGGTGTCACCGGTGAGGAACATGTCGTCCGGACCTGGCGCGACCATGGCACGCAGCATCTTCCAGTGCGCGGCGCTGAGGTCCTGCGCCTCGTCGACCACGACGTGCCGGTAGCGCGGCCGGTAGAACCCGCCGGACGACTCACCCGCTACGCCGGTGTTCTGGGCGGTGCGGTCCATTTCCAGTCGGGCGGCCCGTTGCGCCACCTGCCGCCAGGTCCAGACGCCACGATTCTCCAGCCAGGTCGCGAAGCGCTCGGTCAGCTGCCAGATCTGGTCCCGCTCGGCCCGGGTGAGGCTGCGGCCACGGTTGGGGCGGCGGGCTTTGAAGTAGTCGGTCCGCGAGTTGAGCACCTGACCGAGAATCACCTGGGTCCACTCGGCGGCCAGGAACTCCGCCTCCCAACCGGACTCGCCGGTCTCTACCAGGAACTCATCCCACAGCTCAAGGACGCGATTGTCGTCCACCACGCGGCGACTACCGCCCGCCTTGGCTTCGGCCACCACCCGGCTGGCCAGCCGGTCGATGTTGACGATGTCGACGCGTGACACCAACTCCTGCCCGCCCAGGGCCATCAGGCGGGTCCGCAGGTCGGCGGCGAGGTTGCGGTTGAAGGTGGTGAGCAGGATCGGCTTGTCGACCCCGGGCGGCAGCTGCCGCGCGAGGTGCGCGACCCGGTGCAGGGCGACGATGGTCTTTCCGGTTCCCGGGCCGCCACCGACCCGAGCGGGGCCGCTGTAGCGGCGCTCGACCAGCTTCCGCTGGGTGGGGTGCAGGAAGATCTGCCACCGCTCGAAGGCCTCGCCCAGCATCGCCTGCAACGCCTCGTCGTCGGAAGTCACCTGGGTGGCGGGGCGCTCGACGGCCGCCTCGAAGTCCTCAGGGTCAACCGGCTCATCGGCCCGGACCGGTTCGGTGACCTGCTGAAGCACCTCGTCGTAGGGGGTGCCGTCGAAGAGGGCGAAGAGCACGTCGGTGGTGAGCTGCGGTGCTCGGTCGAGTAGTTCCAGGAGCTGCGCCTCGGTGGTCAACTCGCGGATCTGCGGCAGCAGCGGCTCGGAGACACCGAGGTCCAGCAGTTGCGTGTCGGTGTAGGTGTCGAAGAGCGGCTTCTGCGCGGGCTCGGGCTCCATCTCCGGCGGCACGACCCGGCCGATGATGCTGTCACCGACCGGTGCCATGTCGACGACCTCGATGCCGCCGGTGATTCGATTGATGCGGTAGGCGTACCGGCTGAGGTCGTCGTACACCTCGCCGCGGTGCTTGACCGCGACGAGGAGGTAGTCGCGCGCGGAGATGTGCAGCAGCAGCGCCCGGTAGTCCTTGTTGGCGCGGGCGGACATCAGCCGGGATTCGCTGTTGAGCGCCTTCAGGTTGAGCCCGGGGTTCTCCGGATTGTGCCGGAACTTGTGCATGAACTCGTAGACCGCGCCGATGTCGGCGCGGGTGAGCTTCATGACCTCCTTGTCGGCCCGGTCCAGCATCCGCAAGCTTGCTCCGGTGCTCATCGACGTTCTCCCCCGCTCGTCGCCTTGATCTCTGCCGCCAACTCGTCAACCGACCATTCACCCGCGGTGCGGGCGTGCCAGCCCGCCTCGGCGTACGCCCGATCGCGGTCTTCGGTCTCCGGGTCGTCGGACGATCCGGTCAGCACGATGGCGATGCGCCGGTCAGGCCAGGCCAGCTCCGCCTGCCAGCCCTGGTCACCCAGCTCGTAGCCCACGACCGGGGCCGGCAGGTCCTGTCGCGCGAGCTGTTGGACGAGCTGGTCGAGCGTCTTCTCGTCCGGGTCCAGGTAGCGCAGAACATCGCGCCACGGCGACTCCGTGTCGAGCGTCCCCGGCTCGACGGCCACCGGCTGGGCTACGACGCCAAGCCACGTCGCTGTCTCCTCGTCGAGCGGCAGTGCGCGTTGAGCGAGCACGATCCCGGTGCCCTCGGTGACGGCCATCGAGGCCGGCTCGAAGGTGTCAAGGGTCGACACGGCGAGCTGACCCGCGTCGCCGCCACCGTTGCCGAGGAACTGGATGACGTTGCCCCAGGCGAGCCACGCAGCCCATCGGTCCTTGTGGCCCGCACTCGCGACGGCGGCCGGCAGGTCGTCGAGGACGGTCAACGCCGACCATGTCGGCAGCGGCTTGCTGCGCCCGTCCACCACGAGGGTCACCGGGCAGTCGGCGGTGTCACGGCCGCGGGCGATCATGATGTGGCGGGCGTTCGGCCCGGGCAGCGGTTCGCCGCGCAACGCGGCCAACAGGCGCTCCGATACACCGCTGGAGTCGGTGGCGGTGTTGTCCCGGGCCTGTTTGAGAAGGCCGGCGAGGGTGGCTTCCGCCCGCCGCTGCCATCGGGTGAGGTCGGGGTCGGCGAGGAAGCGCATCAGCTGCTCGATCGGGTTGACCCAGATGGTTTCCTCAAGCTCATCCGGATCGGCGCCGGGGAGGAACTGCCGGTACCTCTCCCGAGCGGCCTGCTTGCTGACCCCGCCGTACGGCGTCCACCGCCCCTGCCTTTCGGTGTTTCCCCAGGTCTTGACGTCGTCCCAGGTGGCGGCGAAGACCAGGTAGCCGTGCGCGCGCAACCGGGCCCGCTTCTCCGCGTCGTCAGAGAGCCGGTTGTACTGGGACGAGGCGTGGTATTTGAAGCCGTCGAGGTAGACGGCCACCTCTGGCGACGGGGCGTCGAGGCGTTTGAAGTGGACGTCGGGGCGGGTGCCGCGAACGGTGTTCTGCAGCTTCATCTGCCAGTGGGTGAAGCTCTGACCGTTGTCGCGGACGAATCGCAGGTCGGCGATGCGGGCGCCGTCATGGTCGGTCCGCCGATCGATCCGCAGACCGGAGTTGGGTGTCTCGCCGAGCGCCAGGAGCTTGGTGAGGAAACGCATTTCCAGCTCGCTCTCCACCTGGTGGATCAGCGAGATCTCGTCCGTGCGGGTGCCCTCCTGCACGTCCCAGGTGTCGAGGAGCTTGTCCAGCATCCCCAACGCCTCGTCGCGGCTCATCAGGGCGAAGTGCTCGTTGCGTGCGTGGCGCAGGAGGCAGCGGTGACACACCGCCCTGCCTTCGTGCCGGCAGACGCAGTCGGCGATCCGCTGCCGCGCGAGTTCCAGGACCGCGCGGAACTCCTCGGGCTTGGCAAGGCGGTGCAGGTAGCCGGTGCCTTGCGGCTGAGTGTCGTAGACGACCACGAAGTTGCGCGTCCCGTCGCTCTGCCCGTCCGGCATGGTGGCCGACACCGCCTGAAGGTGTGCCGGGTCCCCGCCGTACTGCGCGGCGATGCCGAGGCGGATCGCGGCAGCGAACGACGCGATACGTTCCTGCACCACAGCCGTCGCAGCCGGGATCAGGATGCGTAGCGCCTCGGTTTCCAGCTCGTGCGCGAGGATCAGATCGACGTGGGCGTCCGCAGCGGCGGGCGAGCGCCGGTACGGGCACCAGGGCCGATGGTGCTCGGCACCCTGCACGACAGTCGAACCGGCGGCCTGCGCGGCGAGTTGTTGGCTCACCGCGGGGGCGCCGTCAACCGTGGTCCCGCCGCAGGAGGTACAGGCGTGGAACCGGTTGATCCGCACCTCTTCGCCCGCGAAGAGTTCAGCTGCCCGGTCGTAGCGCTGTGCGCCCAGGTTGAAGTGACGGATCATCGCGTGCCGGCTGTAGTCCACGCCGAAGGTGTCGTGGGCGTGCCGCCAGGATGAATCGACCTTCGCAGGGTCGACATCGACAGCGACGGTGGTGGCGTAGAAGCGCCGGTCCCGGTCGTCGCTGTCGTCGCGGATGCGGGCGTCGTCGCGCTTGTCGCGGCTGAGTACCCGGGTCGGTTGGAGAACTTGAAACAGTCGCCCGTGGTCGGCGATGCCCGGGTCCGCGCAACGCGGGCAGGCGCTGGTGTCCTCCTTGGCGAGGTGTGTGCGGACGTAGCCACACTGGGCACAGACCCGCCACTGCTCGTACGCCGGCCGGTCCGCGGGGCCGACGTCTAGCCCCGAGATCTCATGCTTGTAGCCCCGCACGTAGTAGCTGTTGCCAGGGGCGATCTCGACCAGCGCCTGGCGGGCGGGGCGCGCGTACTCGCGGAGTTCACTGTGGAACCGGCGGTCGCCGTCGGTCTTGTCCTCCCAGGTCAGGGTGGCTTCCAGGTCGGTCCGGGTGTCGATGAGCGCGTAGTTCGGCAACAGACCGAACTCGACCAGGGTGCCGTGTGCGGCAGCCGCGCTGACCTCCCGCAGTCGGCGGCGGACCGCACCCTCCTCCGCCTTCAACATCTTGATCTCGCGGGCGTGGTCCGGGTCGCTCGGCACCAGCGTGCCCCGGGCGGTGGCGAGTTCCTGCATTCGACGACGCAGGTCGGCCAACCGGGATTCCCAGACCTCGTCGGCCTCCTTGACGCGGTGGACAATGCCGTCCGCCGCGAACTCCCGCAGTTGATCGGCGGCGGCGCGCAGGACCTTGTTCCCGAACAACGCCAGGAAGTCCTCCACCAGCCGTCCGCTGTCGCGGCGACCAGCCTCGGCGAGGCCGGTCAGCCAGCCGGTCGGCCCGAACAGCACGTGTGCCCGCCGTGGCATCGGCAGCACTCCGGCGAGGCGGCCGCGGGCGGCCAGGTCGATCAGGTGGGCGAGGTACTGGCGGCGCAGGATCTCCACGGCGGAGAGGAAGCAGCCGGGCGGAACGATCTGGCCGGCGATCATGTCGCGTGGGTCGGCCAGGTAGTAGCGATCCCGCTCCGTCCGCCCGACCAGGGTCAGCACCAGCGCGTTGCCGCTCTTGCGGCCGGCGCGGCCCGCCCGTTGGACGTAGTTGGCCGGGCCGTGCGGGAGTGACGCGAGCACCACCGCGGAGAGGGCGCCGATGTCGATGCCCATCTCCAGGGTGGGCGTGCAGGAGAGCACGTTCGGGTCGGTGTAGCGCTCGCCGTCGCGGAACTGCTTCTCCACCGTCTCCCGTTGGGCGCGGGTCAGCATGCCGGTGTGTTCACCGGTGACGACCCGGAACACCGGGCTGTCCAGGTAGAGCCGCCGGTAGTAGTCGTCGGGAGCAGTGTCGTCGTGAGCCGCCTGGAGCTGGCCCCTGCACCGGTACTGCCGGCACGGCTGCCCGACCCAGTCGGCAACCCGGTCGGGATGCTCGGTCTGCTGCCAGTGGCAGGTGTCGCAGCCGACCCCGGCCGTCACGGCGGACGCGTCGTCGAGCCGGGTCACCCGCAGGTGGCCGGGCATCAACCCGTACACCGTGTTGCCGTCCTCGGTGTCGCCGACGGCGACCACGTCGGCGGCGGCGAGGGCCGGCAGCAGCCGGCTCAGGAAGCCGGCGGTGTCGCCGGCGTCGAGGCCGAGGCAGCGCGACGTCCAGTCCTGGTACCAGTTGCCCCGCGCGGTGATCACGTCGAACTCCGAACGGGACTTCGGCGTCGCGAGCAGGAACGCGGGCGCGGACAGCCCCTTCGGGAACGCGGGCATTCCGGCGGGCCGGCCACCCCAGATCTGCCACCGGGTGCCACCGCGCTTCAGGTACGGCACCAGCCACTCATGGAACACCGCGCCCCGGGTCCGCAGCCGCTCCAACAGGCCGCGGAGGAAGGCGAGGTAGCGGGCGTCGTCCGGGGGTGTGCCGGCGAGGTGACCGGGGCCGGTGAGGTGGACGTCCCGGCAGATCGCGGCGGCACGCGCCGGATCGTCGAGGGCCACCTCGACGGCGACACTACGGGTCAACTCCAGGGTGCGGCCTTGGCGGGAACGCAGCCCGGTCTCCATCACGGTGGCGAAGACGAGTCGCTCGCTGATCAGCTCCCATGTTTCCCGGCTGCCGCTGTGCTCGCCGGCGAGCAGGCTGTCGACACCGGGCTGATCGTGCAGGTCCGGTGGCACGACCGTGCAGAGGATCTCCGGCTTGGCCGCCTCTTCGATCATCCTGACGAAGAGGTCGTCGAGCCCGATCGACTCCCCGGCCTTGAGTCGACCGGCGAGCAGAGAGCGCAGGGAGAATGAGTAGGACCGGTTGGCGACGAAACCGGCGCGGTGCGCGGCGTCCTGCACCGAGTCGTTGAACAGCAGCGTCTTCTTCTCGGCCTCGTCCAACTCCCCGCCGGTGAAGAGCTGCGTGATCGCCACCGAGGCGAGGGTGGCCAGGCCGGCGCCGAGGAAGCGGATACCGTGGTCCAACTCGCAGGACGGACAGCGGTCCTTCTCGGCGCCGTCGATGTCGAGCACGTCGCCCAGCACGACGATGGCGTCGTCGGTGGGCTTGCGGTCTCGCTGCTCGTCGAAGGGGCGCACCCGACGGCCGTACTCCAGGACCAGCAAACCGCGGGAGCGCTGGCGCACCTCGTCGTCGGTCGCGGCGATCAGCGCGCGGACCCGGCGCTTGTCCCGGCCGACGCTGGCTCGGTAGATCTTGTCCGGGTCGGTCTCCAGTTCCTGCGGGTCCTTCTCCGGCGACAGCGCCATCCAGCCGGAACGACCGCAGTGCCGACAGTAGATGGCCGGCAACCGTGGGTAACGATTGTCGGCCACGACCACGTCGCCATCGGCGGCGTACGGGTCCAGCTCGCGCGGCGCCTCGCCGTACCAGCCGAAGGATGCCTGGTGCGAGGTGCCGCGCAGCAGGCGGGAGACGGCGCGTACCCAGAGGTGGGTTTCGATGTTGAGCAGCGGGCGGCCGGGAGCTTCCGGGTTCTGCGCGACGGAGAGCAGGCCGACGAACCGGGCGAGAGCCTTCGCCGTGATCTCCGGCGGCGTCTTCATCACGCTGCCCCAACCGGTCGCGTTCTTGCGGGGCAGCACATCAATGATCTCGTCAAGGGTGCACGGCCGCGCCTGGAGCGAGTCGAGCACTGCCTTCGTCAGCGGATGCTGGCGGAGCAGTTCACCGAGTCGGGTCGGGGCATCGAGGCAACGCTCGCCGACGACCAGCTCGGCGACTTCGGCCATCATCCGCTCGGGGTCGCGGTCGTCGACGGCCGCGAGCTGCTCCGGGCTGGGCAGCGGCAAGCTGAAGTCCTGGCTGGCGATGAACTCGCCGGCCTCGTACCGGTCCTCGCCCACCAGCGAGCCGGCGTCGAAGGCGACGCCGAAAACCTGCTCGGCGACCTCGCGGATCGCGGTTCGACCGTCCCGGCCGCCACCCTCACCGAGCGTCGCGGAGGTGGCCACGGGACAGATCGGCCCGAGCGGGCGCTCCGGCTCGTCGAGATCGAGGGCGGCGGCGAGCCGGCGCAGCAACATCGCCACGTCGGTGCCCTGCGCGCCGTCGTAGGTGTGGAACTCGTCCAGCACCACGTACGCCGGCTCGGCACCCTCCCAGAGCGGCAGGTCGTCGGCGCGCTGGAGCAGCAGGTCCAGCATCTTGTAGTTGGTGATCAGGATGTCCGGCGGCGTGCGGCGCATCTCCGACCGCTTGGTGAACACGTGCGGGTACTCGATGGCCGCGACGTCACCGATGTAGAGACCGGCGGTGACCTGGCTGAGCGCCGGGTCGGTAAGTAGCTCGTTGATGCGTTGTGTCTGGTCCGTCGCGAGGGCGTTCATCGGGTAGAGCAGGATCGCCTTGACGCCGGCTCTGCCCTGCTGCTTCTGTCGCCGGCAGTGGTCGAGCACCGGGATCAGGAACGACTCCGTCTTACCCGAGCCGGTGCCGGTGGTGATCAGGGTCGGCTCGGCCGCCTTGCCCTTCGTCGACAACCGGGCGAACGCATTCGCCTGATGCAGGTAAGGGGTGAAATCGGCCGGCGCCCAGTCGAGGTGCGCCCGCCAGTCGCCCTCCGCCGGGCGGAAGGGGGTGCGGATCCGCAGGTACGGGCCGCGGAAGATTCCCTGCTCCGGGTGGGAGAGGAAGCCTTCCAAACCATGGCGTACGCCGTCCTCGGTCAAACCGAAGGTGGTGGTCAGGTACTGGGTGAGGGTCCGACGCAAAGTGTCGGCGGCAATGGTCGGCCTCATGAGCGGATCACCGCCGCATGCTACTTCACCCCTTACCGGGGTTGACCTGCCCAACAGCCCCTGGGCGGGGCGAGTCGGATTCGCGACAAAGACGCGGCGGATCGAGCGCCGAACGCGACCGACCACGACTTACTTTGCAATCAGGCGCCCCATACCACTCTCTCGGTGAGCAGTGAAAGGGTGTACGACTCTTTGTGATCCGTCTTATGATCGCGTGCCGGAACAGCTCCGGAACGGATGAGGTGACGGCTTCCCGATGGTTGCAGCGCAAGAGACCACCCTGCAAGGCCTACTCGAAGGCACGAAGCAGTACCAGGTGCCCCTCTACCAGCGCACCTACTCCTGGCAGGGTCATCAACTGGAGCGCCTGTGGGACGACATTGTCCGGCTCGCCGACGACCGGGCCGAGAACCCAAAGACGACCCACTTCATCGGTTCACTGGTGCTGGCGCCCAGTCCCAACAACGGTCCCGCCGGTGTCGGCGTGTTCCTGGTGGTCGATGGTCAACAGCGGTTGACGACCCTGTCCATCTTGCTCTGTGCCATCCGGGATCACCGGGTGGTCAATGAAGACGACACGCACCGCGACCGACTCACCGGCCAGTACCTGATCAACCAGTGGGTGCCCGAGCGTCGGTTGAAGCTCGTTCCTACCCAGGCCGACCTCGATGCATATCTAGCCTGTGTGGACTCCTCGGCGCAGGCCGGTGGGGGCGAGGTCGGCGCCGCGTACGAGTTCTTCCGGGGCCGGCTGGCGGAACCGACGGTCGCAGCGCGGGTGAAACACCTGGAAGACGCGGTGCTCTTCGGGTTGGCGTTGGTCTCGGTGATCGCGCACCCCGACGACAACGTCTACCGGATCTTCGAGTCGCTGAACAACACCGGCCTCAAGCTGACCCAGGCCGACTTGCTGCGCAACTACCTGTTCATGCGTCTGCCGAACCGCAGCAAGACCGTCTATGACGCGCACTGGCTGCCGTTGCAGAAGCGATTCAACTCGGTGGAGTTGGAAACCCTGTTCTGGCTGGACCTGGTGCAACGCGACCCCCGAATCACGCAAGGCGACACGTACGCGCGGCAGCAGGCGCGGCTCGACCGGCTCGGCACGGAGGACGACATCGAGGCCGAGGTGCGCCGATTCGGCCGCCTCGGCACGCTGTTGGAGATCATCCTGCACCCGGAGAAGGAGCAGGACTCCGACGTACGTTTCCGGCTGGAAAGGTTGCACGCCTGGGGTACCACCACCGTCTACCCGCTCCTGCTGCATTTGCTGGACCGGCGCAGCCTGGGCACCGCGACCAGCGCACAGGTCGCATCCGCGATGCGGTACGTAGAGAGCTTCCTCGTCCGGCGGCTACTGATCGGCCGCGCCACGGCGAACATCAACCGCAATCTGCTGTCCATCGTCACCGAGATGGACAAGGACCTGCCGGTCGACGAGGCGGTACACGCCTACCTGTCGGCCGGCCGCAAGTATTACGCGACGGATTCCGACGTACGCCACGCGGTCCGGTCACTGCCGTTCTACACCAACGGGCGGGCGTCGCAGCGTTCGCTGGTGCTGCGCTGGTTGGAAGAGTCGTACGACAGCAAAGAGCCGGTCTCGCCAGCGAAGCTGACCATCGAGCACGTCCTGCCGCAGAGCATGGGCCCGGAGTGGCAGCGCATGCTCGCTGCGGACCTCGAACCGCACGAGAACGTCGTCGAGGTGCACGACGCCCTGAAGCACACACTGGGCAACCTCACGCTGACTGGCTACAACGTCGAGTTGGGCAACAGCCCGTTCGCCGTCAAGCGGGTCGATCTCGCAAAGAGTGGCGTACGCCTCACGCGGGACATCGTCGCCTGCGAACGCTGGGGACGGCCGCAGATCCACGCCCGCGCCGACGCCCTTGCCGAGCGCATAATCAATCTTTGGCCGGGCCCGACCGGGCCAACGGTCGATCAGTCCGAGGTGCGCTGGGACCTCATGGAAACGGCGCTCTCCGCGATGCCGGCCGGATCCTGGACGACCTACGGGGACCTCGCCGCGTTGATCGGCACCGCACCCCAGCCGGTCGGCAACCGGCTGCGCGCCGTCCCAGTAACCAACGCCCATCGGGTGTTGCAGGCCGAGGGAACGAAGGCCGGTGGTTTCCGGTGGCCCGACGGACGCACGGACGACCCGGTCGCGGTGCTGCAAGCCGAAGGGGTCGAGTTCGACCAGCACGGCCGGGCCGACCAAACCCAGCGCATCGACCTCGACGAGTTGGCACAACTGACCGGGCTGGCCCCCGACGAGTTGCCACGGCGGCTGCCCCAACCTCGACCCGGTGACGGGCAGTCCCTCGCCGAACGCTTCACCGAGCAGCTCGGGGTACTGCAGGGCCCGGTCGTCGCCGGAGCCACGCTGACACTGCTCGACCGATGGACCGAGATGGGCGGCACGCTCCTCTACGGCGGCGGGGCGGAGACGTCCTGCTTCCTCATGGCTCGGGAGCGCGGCCACCGCGATGGCGACATCTGGCCCCTGACGCTCTACCCGAGCGGGAAAGCCGAGGTGGTCTTCCAACACCTCTCCAGTCGCTGGCCGTTCGACGACGTCGCGTTACGCGAACAGTTCCGGCAACGACTCAACCAGATCCCCGGCGTGAGCATCGCCGCTGCGAAACTCACCCTGCGCCCTGGACTCCCACTGACCGTCCTCGCCGACAGCACCGCCGTTGCCGCCCTCGTGGAGCACCTGCAGTGGTTCTACGAGCAAGCGCATCTGTCCGAGGAAGCAGATGAGCCCCTTACGGTCTAGCGGTTAGCGCGGGCCCAGGAGCGCCTACCGCCGAAGGAGATGCCGCCGTGGACGTCGGCGCCCGCACGACTGACCCGCCGACACCGCCGGACAGGGCATTGGTCACGTTGCTCGTATTGACCGTCAGGAGCGCCTCGGCTTGGGCGAAGCGGGCCCCGAACGCGGCACGGAAGGCGGGATCGCAAAGAATCTCCTGTGCGAGGGGCACGGCGAGGTGCCCGCCAACGCGCTCGAGGCGGTGCATCGCGCTGCCACGATCCGACGCCAGTTGGATCGTGGCAGCCGCCGGGAGGCGATAGCGTTAACGGAGCCGGGGAGGCGTTCCGGGGGCTGGGGCGGGAGGCGGCAGCGCTACTGACCAGGTTTATCAACCGCCGCCCTGTGAAACTGCGTCGGCGCATAGAGGCTGATTTCCAAGACGTCGTCGGCTGACAGCGCGGCCCGACCAGCCGGCGACTTCCGGCCCAACACCGGTGGCTCGACCATGCGCACGTCAGCTACTACTGGCGCTTCCGAAAGTGCCTTGCTACACCGCTGTGGGTTTGGCCGGGAAGTGCGCCAGAGCACTCCAGTCCTCCATTGCGGCGAGAAGGATCTTCTTCACCTGGGTCTTCGTTTCCTCGAGCGCGAGATCGATGAAGCACTGACACCTCGTCAGGTCATCCCCGTTCACGATGCACAGCAGCACCCCAGTCACCTGCAGGCCTCGCGCGGCCGCCACCATCTTGGTGTCCGGGGGCAGCGGAATGTTCGTCGCGAGTTGGCGAGCGAAGGCCTGCACGATCCGGTCACCACCGAGGAGTGAAACGAACCAGGCCGCGATCGCGCCGACCACATCGTGCAGCAGTTTCTTGCCGGTCAGGATTGCCGCTGCCATCTCCGCCAGAAGCTTGCACCGCCTCCGCCGCCGGCGGCTGAACAACTGCTTCCAGGTTTCCTCGGTCACGTACTCGGCGGCGCGCTCGGACACGACGCTGGTCCACTCGTCGTTGAAAACCGCGACGCAATACTCGGCGGCCTTCTCGACGCGCTCTTGGCGTCGGCGCTCCCGTGCTGCTGTACCCCGTCCGCCTCCGCCTCGCGAATCACTCCCGCGAATGGCCCGACGACCTGGCGGCCTCGATCGTCGAGGTGGTCTTCGCTCCTTCAGATGCCGCGGTCCGGCCTCCGGCATCCCGACATGGCGGTAGCAACGCGTTCCCGGCGCTTTCACTCGCTTCTTGCACAGAGTGTTGTCCTTGCACCGCGCACGGCATTTAGACATTGCGTCATCATCACGTCACGCAGAGATGAAGACTGTCAGGATATCTACACTTGACGATGGCAGTGCGGGTCAGAGCAGCGGCGGTCGCGTCGTGGCTCATCTCCGGGGTACGACCCCAACGCCACCGCCACGCCGACTACGCCAGCCGGAACAAGTGGCAGGAAATTCTGCGCCGGAGATGAGCGACAGGTGTTGTCGGCATCATGACGCTAGGCGTGCCCGGGCCAGGCAGGATCGCGTGAAGTAGGGACACCGAGGCCGGTCGGCCGGCGCTCACGCCAGCGCTGGATGGTCCGCTTGTAGGGCTCGGGCATGTGCAGGTGAGGCACCTCGTCGTACGTGAACACGCCGAGTTCCTTGTGCTCCGCAGAATAGACAAGCTCCTCGTCGCCGACGTAGGTGGCGCCGAAGCTCACGATGAAAACGTGCCGGACCGGGGTGATCTCGTAGACCCAGGAGTCGATGATGTCGACCTCCGTGATGGTCAGCCCGAGCTCTTCGGCGACTTCTCGGCAGACGCCATCCTCGGGTGTCTCGCCCACTTCGAGCTTGCCGCCCGGAAGCTCCCATTCGTCACGTTCGTTCCGCAGCAGCGGCACCCGGCCGTGGTGATCGATGACGAGCTTGACCGAGATCGGTAGCTGGTACTCGAAGTACCCCGGGTTCCGCTCGACGAGGTACGGCGGTCGCTCGGTCATGCGGGCGGTCCTTCCATTGGTGCGGCGTCAGTTCGGGGTCAGCAGGAGAGCGGCGATGTCGTCGGCCCGTTTGAATCGGCCCCCGCCACTGCCGGGTTGGCTTTCTGCATCCCGGATCAGCTTCTCCAGGTAGTGCAGCCCTCGATCGCGCGCATCGGTGATCACCTGGGTCCACGAGCGGTAGAGCCTGTAGTCGGTGACCAGTCGGGCGAAGCCGTCGGTGCACAGCAGTATGCAGTCGGTGTGCGTCCACTCGCCGCAGGCGGTGTGCGGACGGAGCTGGCGAAGCGGGTGACCGGAGAAGACCGATTCGACGTCACCGGAGGTCATCGTGTGCAGCCGGCGCTGATGCATCGCCGCGACAACGCGGTTCGCCTCGCCCTCATTTGTCGCCACCGCCGCAGCTTCGCGTTGGTCGAAGTAATCAGTCGACAGGACCACCGGCCGAACGCCGTCGACAACGGCGGTGGCGTCGCCGATGCGGGCGAGGTCGTAGCGGGTGCCCTGGTCGACGCAGACCGCTATCGAGCAGGCGGGCGGCACCCTGTTTGGTGGGAACGACAGTGCTGCCTGCTCGCGCGCAACCTCCGCGGCAGTTAACGTCAGCAGCTCAGCGGCGGAACCTCGGTAGTCGTCGGCGCCTGCTTGGGTCAATCGTTCACCGATGCTGTCGACAAGCCACTGCACGTCGCTGTCAGCGGGTAGCGCCTTGTCGTCGTACAGGTCGGTGGCGCCGTCGATGACCCAGGCGAGGGTGCCGCGGTGGCCGACGCGGTCCTCGTTCGCCCGCATACCGCCGGCGGAGGTAATCGCCTCTCCTACCTTCATGGCTGGTCCAACTCTCATGACATCCACGAGGCTGGCACGAACATACCGGCCCCGATCATGGCGCACCCGATGACGACCGCTGCGATCACCCGGCGAACGCGGCTGTTGTTGACGAGAGAGAACGTACCGAAAACGACAGCGATCGCCCCGGACGCCACGAGCATGAGACGGAGGCCCTCGACGCCTGTGCTCTGGCTGGCGATGTTGGTGGCCGTGGCGATGAAGGCCACCACGGCCGCCAGCAGGCCCAGAAGTTGCAGTTGCTGGCCCTTGAACTCGGTCAACTCGGTGCGGAAGCGGGCGTGGGCCTGGGCCCACCGGGCGCGCTCCTGCATCAGATCGATCCGGATTCGGCTCGACTGGTACTGGGTCAGCCGACGCAGGTGGTCCCGCGAGTCGCGCGGCTCAAGTTCGATTGCCTGCGCGACGGCGGCCCTGGCCGCCTCGAACTCCCCGCGCAGCGCCAGCACCCGGCCTTTCGTCTCGTAATAGTGGGCGGCACGCCCCTGGGTGAGGGTTATCGCCCGGTCGATGTGCCGCTCCACCGCGTCCAGATCACGTGCCGGGCCTGGATCCTCCAGGCGTTCGAGGTATTCGACCCAGAACGCCGCCAGCTGATGGATCACCGCCGCCACGTCAGGCATGGAGGCGACAGCCTGACGGGAGTATTCGACCGAGCTGCGAAGTGAGGCGAGGTCGCCCTTGGCGCGGGCCACGATCGCACGGAAGGTGTGGAAGTAGGGCTCTGCCCCAAACTCGTCCTCGTAGTCTCGGACGACTGAGGCGTACTCGGCGTGGCGCTCCTCGCGTCGTAACCGCAGCAGGAGAGCGTAGAGCGCCGCGAACCGGGACCGGCTGCGAATGGCGTGATCGTCGAGAACGGCGCGCAGCAGCGGCTCGGGGTCGGGGTACGCCTCGACGACCGCCCGGATTGCACGCGGGAAGGCCGCGTCGGACGGTGGCGGCACCTTCGACAGCGCGGCGATGAGTCGCGCACGGCTTTGCGGTGAGGCCACTGCAGCGCGAGGTCTAGGAACTCGCAATCGAAAACCCCCGGTTCAACCAGGCGTACGGATGGTCGCTGTTGACTCTCGCCAGGAACCGCACCAGGCTCCGATCGCCGGTGAAGGCTGTGCGCCCGTGCAGGAAGCGGTGATTGTGTACGAGGTAGCCGTCGCCCGCACCCAGGTGCAGAGTTTGGGCCGTCTCAGCGATCAGGCTACGGATCGCGACCACGAGGTCCGTACGCCCATCGGTGCTGTACGGACCGGCGATCCGGTCGTCGCGATAGCGGATGCGGGCGTGGCCGGCACCGATCTCGACAACCGCCGGGCCTGGTCGACCGGTTGCCGTCCTCAGCCGCAGACCGGCGATCTCGGTATCCCCGGCGTGTTGGCGGACGAGGGACAGCACCCGCACGCCGTCGACCAGTGTGGCGCCTCCCCGGGCCCTCGCCGGAGTCAGCATGAGGGTGGCGAGCACGCTGGGGGGCTGTGCGTGCAGACTGCGATCGGTGTGCGGCGACAGGGCCAGAGCGGTGAAGCCGGCCTTGTTGTCGTCCTCGTCGGTACGTAACCGAGGCTCGATGACGGTCAGCCCGTCGGCCACCTGATGCGGATGGTCGACGGGGACGGCCCAGCGGTCGAGCAGAGTCTTGACCTCGGCGATCGACCCCTGCCGGATCAGGACGACACCATCACGGGCGAGTGCGCCGGGCACGAGGTCCGGGCGCACCTCAGCCTCGCGTCCCGCCTCCACCAGCCGCATACGCCCCGCCTACGCGCCGTCAGTCCTCAGGATCTTCGAGGTCGACGGCCGCCGGAAGCTCCGACCGCGCGGGGGGCTTCACCGGGGCGGGCGTTGGCAACGCACCCAGGCCTGCTCGGTCCAGCGCCGTGTGCAGGGTGCCGACCAGTTCCTTGAGCACATCTTCCCGGGCCTGGTTGTAGGCGAGTTGTGCGGCCGCGCCGGCGGCGGCTCCGGCACGCTCGTAGCCGCCCCAGGTGTCCAACCACTCGTAGGAGCCGTTGACGCGGCGCATGCGAGCGACCCAGTAGACGGATCCCTGCTTCCGAACCGTCCAGTAGCTGCCATCGGCCGTGTAGTTCCGGTATGCCATACCGACCAAGCTATCGATGGAAGCAGCAGGCCACTTCAGCCGTACGTCCACTTCAGACCGTTGTACCCGGCCTCGAGAGGTCCTGTCGGCGGCTACCGGTGCTGGTCCAGGCCAGCCAGGTCGAACGCGCCACGAGTGCCTGGGCGAGAGCGTCGACCGGACGGGCTGTCGCAGCGCATACAGCCGTACCCGACGGTCGGTAGCCCGCGCCGGCCCACCTCGAAACGGACCAGCATGCGGGCACAGCGACCGCAGTCGTCGCCGAGCTGTCCGCTGCCGGGCGCGTTGCCGGGCCGCCGCCGCTGCGCCCGTCGCACCGCGTCGGCGAATGCCGCGTGCCGCGTGCGGAGCACGACGCCGGGATCGAAACCGAGCAGCGAACCCGTCGAGGTCCAGACCACGTCGTCGATGACAGCGCTGGATTCCAGGATCGGCGTGCACGGGCGGATGTTCACGCCCCCGCGCCTGGCCTCCACCGCCTCCGCGGACAGGTAGCCGTCCGGGTCCGGCTCCACCCAGACCGTCACCGGCTCGGTGTCGACGTCCTGTTCGGCGATCAGTTTCAGCGACGGCAGCAGAGGCTTCAGGCCCACCAGTGGCGCCCGGGGCAGCCACATGTCGGCGGAGGTGGCACCCGCCAGATCGGCGCTCAACAGCTCGATGAGGTCGTGGGTCACCCGTCGGGTGACCGGGGAGTGCATGAGTACCTCGTCCGCCGTGCGGATCCGCCCCCGATCGACCAGCCGTGCGAAGAACCGCCACACCGCATCCCTGGCGGTACGTTGCCGGTGCAGTTGGTCCATGGCGGCGACGACCACGAGGTGGTCGCGGGCGCGACTGGCCGCCACGTTGAGCAGCCGGGCGCCCGTGCCGCCGGACTCGCCCTCGGTGAACCAGCGGTGCAGCGGGCGTACGCCGCGGCCGGTGTCCACGGTGTCATAGACGACGATGTCCCGCTCCCCGCCCTGGAACCGGTGCACCGTCGAGGCAGCCCAGCCATCCCTCCCGGCCTCCGGGAGCAGTGACGCCAGCAGACCGGCCTGCGCGGCGAAGGGCGAGATGACACCGAGGCTGGCCACGTCGCCGTCCGAGCCGGCGACGAGCCCGGCGATTAGCTGCGCGTGCATCAGGTTGTACCGGGAGGACATGCCCTGCTTGCGGGCGGTCCGGGCCCCCAGCCGTGAGGTGTCCAGCAGGACGAGTTCGCCGTCGGCCCAGTCAGCCCTGCTGTTTCGTGGCCTGGTGGAGACCGTCGGCCCGGTGACGAGCGGGCTCTCGGGGTAGAACGCCTCGCTCACCACACCGTTGATGCGACCACGCATGCGGTACTGCTGGGTGAGTGCCGCGAGCCGGCCGGGCGCGGCCTGTCCCTCCACCGCGAGGTCCACGGCGGCCTTCTCGAAGGGACTCTTCAGCAGCCACTCCTGCGCGGACGGGGTGTCGGCGACGACGACCGGCGGCAGCTGCCGGAAGTCGCCCGCGACTATCGTGTGGCCGCTGCCCGCGCCCGCCACCAGCATCGCCAGCGCCGTCGTGGTCATGCTCGCCTCGTCGAGGATCACCACGTCGAAGGTGAGTTCGCGGAGCGTCCGCAACACCACCTGATGCGAGGTGGCCGCCACCACCTCGGCCTCGCGGCACACCTGCCGGCGGACCTGGTGCAGTGCCTCATCGAGTTCCCGGACAAGAGCGGTCGCCTCGGCCAGGCCCCGCTCCAGGGTC
Source organism: Micromonospora sp. NPDC005252 (assembly GCF_042872475.1). Lineage (NCBI taxonomy): Bacteria > Bacillati > Actinomycetota > Actinomycetes > Micromonosporales > Micromonosporaceae > Micromonospora > Micromonospora sp. NPDC005252. The sequence goes on from NZ_JBIAKN010000020.1 coordinate 53,178, forward strand.
AGCCGCTCCTCCTGGTCGGCGTCGGTGAGGTTCGCGTGCCGCCGTTGCAGGGCCTTGAGCCGCAGCCGCAGATCGCGAATCTCCTGCCCCTCCTGGACCCGCCTCTGGGCGAGGACGGCACCACGCTTGGCGGCGATCTCGTCGATCAGGACGTGCCCGCCGGCCCGTCCGACGAGGTCGGTGTCGGAGGGCTGGCCGAGCCGCACCAGCCCGCCGCCGGCCAGCTCGGGAATCTCCTTGAGGACGGCCTTGACCGCGATGTCGACGGCGGCGTTGGTAGGGGCGGTGAGCAGGACACGCAGCCCGCGTACGCACAGCTCCGCCACGAGCGTACCGATGGTGGTCGTCTTTCCCGTCCCCGGCGGACCCCAGAGCCAGGTGACACCCGGGGTGAGGGCGATCTGGACGGCGTACCGCTGCCCGTGGTTGAGGTGTTCGGTCGTGACGGCCGGCAGGTCGTCGGGCGCGGCGGCGCGGCCGGCGCTCAGCAGGGCGGCGGCGGCCTCGGCGTTGAAGCCCGGCCCGCCGTTGGCCAGCTCGCGGAGCCGTTTGCTCTGGGAGGAGAGCAGCCAGGAGAGGTCGCAGCGCAGCACGGCATCCGCCGGCACGGTCGCCCCCGGCGGCACCGACAGGGTCACCACGTTGCCGAAGACCGACACCACCTCCACGTCGATCGGCGTGCCGTCGACGACGAGCGTCGCCTGGGCGCCCTCGGACACCCCGAGATCCCCTTCGGCCTCGAACCGCATGAGCTTCCGGGAGGCGGTCTCCGCGACCACGAAGCCCCCGCTGACGGGTACGTCCTGGAGGGTGCGCCGGTCGGTGACGGCCCGGAGTTCCTCGTGCAGCGCCCGGGTCGCCTCGTCAGCGATCCGTGGCCAGGCGGCGGGGACCGGCCCGACCGGCGGGGTCGGCTCGTCCATCGGGACACCGATGGAGGAGGCGAGCCGACGGATCTCGGCGGCTGCGCGCCGGGTGCCAGGTGGGGTGGGCGGGCTCGGATGCGGAGACGCCGTCCCGGTCTCGGCCGCCGGGGCGGCCCAACCGCGTGGCTCCCAGATGTGGCCCCGCAGGTCGGCGAGACCGTGCGTCGTGCAGGCGATGTAGAGATCGGTGCTGTCGGTGCGTACACCGGCCTGCCGCAGCGCGGCGAGCAGATCCTCCTGCGGCATCGGCCCCTGCGACAGCGCCTGTCGTACGGCCTTGACGAGCTTCCGCTCGGCGCCGGTACCCATGTCGACCCCCGTCACCCGCGCTACCGGCGACGGCTCCGCGCGGGGCAGCGCCGCTGTCCCGCGCCTGAGGTACGCAGGTGCCGGCGGGTGTTGTCCGGACCACACTAAGGGACGTCTCGTAACTGGGCGAAGGCGTTGCCCGGGGCCGGGCTGGTGGTCAGCCGGTGAGGATGATGTTGTGGAGGTTGGCGATGCCGGA
>NZ_JBIAKN010000021.1:0-51248 GCF_042872475.1 Micromonospora sp. NPDC005252
GGTACTGCACTCGTGAGGGTGTGGGAGAGTAGGACACCGCCGGACAATCTTCCAGTCGAGGGCCGCCCCATCCGGGTCGGCCCTCGACTGCGTAGCGCCATTGGTGGCGCAATCAGGAAGGATGTACCTGTGAGTTCAGGACCGCAGGGCGGAGATCGTCCCCGTCGTTACGAAGACCGCACCGACGGCCCGGCTGGACGCGACCGTGGTGCGCGCCGCGACGACCGGCCCCCGTACCGGGGAGACCGGGACAACGCTGGCGGCGCCCGAGGCGGATACGCCGGCGGTCGTGATGGCGGTTCCCGTGGTGGCGACCGTTCTGGTGCGCCGCGTGAGGGTGGTTTCCGCGGTGGCGATCGCGAGGGTGGCTTCCGCGGTGGTGACCGTCGTGAGGGTGGCTTCCGTGGTGGCGAGCGTGATGGGTCGCGTTCGGGTGCGCCGCGTGAGGGTGGTTTCCGTGGCGGTGACCGCGAGGGCGGTTTCCGTGGTGGCGATCGTCGTGAGGGTGGTTACCAGGGCGGTGGCGACCGTGGCCGTTCCGGCCCGCCCCGCGAGGGTGGCTTCCGAGGCGGTGCCCCGCGTGAGGGTGGCTTCCGTGGTGGCGACCGTGATGGGTCGCGCTCGGGTGCGCCGCGTGAGGGTGGTTTCCGTGGCGGTGACCGCGAGGGCGGTTTCCGTGGGGGCGAGCGCCGTGAGGGTGGTTACCAGGGTGGCGGCGACCGTGGCCGTTCCGGCCCGCCCCGCGAGGGTGGCTTCCGTGGCGGCGACCGTTCTGAGGGCGGCTTCCGTGGTGGCGACCGTCGTGAAGGCGGTTTCCGTGGCGGCGATCGCGATGCCCCGCGTTCCGGCGCGCCGCGTGAGGGTGGTTTCCGTGGCGGCGATCGCGATGCCCCGCGTTCCGGCGCGCCGCGTGAGGGTGGTTTCCGTGGTGGCGACCGTCGTGAAGGCGGTTTCCGTGGCGGCGATCGCGATGCCCCGCGTTCCGGCGCGCCGCGTGAGGGTGGTTTCCGTGGTGGCGACCGCGACGGTGGCTTCCGTGGCGGCGACCGCCGCGAGGGTGGCGGTTTCCGTGGCGGCGACCGTGATGGGTCGCGTTCGGGTGCGCCGCGTGAGGGTGGTTTCCGTGGCGGCGAGCGCCGCGAGGGTGGTTACCAGGGCGGTGGCGACCGTGGCCGTTCCGGCCCGCCCCGCGAGGGTGGCTTCCGCGGCGGCGACCGCGAAGGTGGCTTCCGCGGCGGCGACCGCGAAGGTGGCTTCCGCGGCGGCGACCGTCGTGAGGGCGGTTTCCGTGGCGGTGACCGTGACGGTGGTTTCCGTGGCGGGGAGCGCCGTGAGGGTGGCTTCCGCGATGGCTCCCGCTCCGGTGCGCCGCGCGATGGTGGTTTCCGCGGCGGTGACCGCGAGGGTGGTTTCCGGGGCGGTGACCGCCGTGAGGGCGGCTTCCGCGGCAGCGACCGTGATGCCCCGCGTTCCGGCGCGCCGCGTGAGGGTGGCTACCAGGGCGGTGGCGACCGTGGCCGTTCCGGCCCGCCCCGCGAGGGTGGCTTCCGTGGCGGCGACCGCGAGGGCTTCCGTGGCGGAGACCGCGACGGCTCCCGTACGCCGCGCGAGGGTGGCTTCCGTGGTGGTGACCGTCGTGAGGGTGGTTACCAGGGCGGTGGCGACCGTGGCCGTTCCGGCCCGCCTCGCGAGGGTGGCTTCCGTGGCGGCGACCGCGACGCCGGCGGCTTCCGCGGCGGCGAGCGTGGTGGCTCGCGCCCGGGCGCACCGCGCGAAGGCGGTTTCCGTGGCGGCGACCGCGAGGGCGGTTTCCGTGGCGGCGACCGTCGTGAGGGCGGGGCGCCCCGCGAGGGCGGTTTCCGGGGCGGTGACCGCCGCGAGGGTGGCTTCCGCGGTGGTGAGCGTGACGGTGGCTTCCGGGCGGACGAGCGGCCCCGTCGCGAGGGCGACTTCCGGCGCGACGACCGTGGCGCGGGCTCCGAGTCGTCCGAGGGTGGGCGCAGCCTGGCCCCGGTGTTGCCGGACGACATCGTCGCGACCGACCTTGACAAGGACGTCCGTGCCGAGCTGCTCTCGCTGAACAAGCCGGTCGCCGAGACGGTGGCCCGGCATCTGGTCGCCACCGGTCAGCTGATCGACGAGGACCCGGCCGAGGCGTTGGCGCACGCGCTGGCCGCCCGACGGCTCGCGTCGCGCATCTCCGCGGTCCGTGAGGCGGTCGGCCTGGCCGCGTACCACGCGGGGGAGTGGCAGACGGCGATCGCCGAGCTGCGGACGTACCACCGGATGACCGGGCTGCAGAGTCACCTGGCCGTGCTCGCCGACTGCGAGCGCGCCCTGGGCCGGCCGGAGCGGGCCATCGACCTGTTCCGCGGCGCCGACCAGGCGAAGCTGGACCAGGCCGTCGCGATCGAGCTGCTGATCGTCGCGGCCGGCGCACGGGGTGATCTTGGCCAGAAGGACGCTGCTGTCGCGATGCTCCAGGTGCCGGACCTCACCAGCGAGGCGACGGTGCCGTGGACGGCGCGACTGCGGTACGCGTACGCCGACGCGCTGCTCGCGGTGGGCCGACGTGAGGAGGCCCGCGAGTGGTTCTCCCGCGCCGCCGACGTGGACACCGAGGGCGAGACCGACGCCGCGGAGCGGTTGCTGGAACTCGACGGCGTCGTCATCGAGGGAGATGACGAGGACGAGGCCGAGGAGATCGCCGCGGGCCCGGGTGCGCCCGGCGCGGTGCCGGCCCAGCCGGACACCGACCTGACCGCCGGCGAGGTCCTCGACGCCGACCACCTCGACGACGCCGACGACCTCGACGACGCCGACGACCTCGACGACGCCGACGACCTCGACGACGCCGACGACCTCGACGACGCCGACGACCTCGACGACGAGGACGACGAGAAGTACGACGACGACGACGAGGACGGCGTCGCCGGCCGCTCGGACGAGCACGAGGGCGGCGAGGACGTCGAGGGCGACGACGAAGACGTCGACGCCGACGACCGCCACCCGGACGCGGGCGACATCGCCCCGGCAGCCACCACGGACCGGAGCACGCCCGCCAGCGACGACAGCCGCGCAGGCGGCGCGGTGAGCGGCGACGGAACCGCCCCCACCCGGGGTGACGAGCCGGAGTCGACGCAGCGGTGAGCGCCGACGCCGGGAAGCGGCTGATCGACGGGTACACCCTGGTGGTCTTCGACCTGGACGGGGTGATCTACCTGATCGACCGGCCGATTCCCGGCGCGGTCGACGCGGTGGCTCGGCTGCACGCCGAGGGGCGAGCGGTGGCGTACGCCACCAACAACGCCTCCCGCCGCTCCAGCGACGTGGCCGACCTGCTGACCGGGATGGGCGTGCCGGCGCGGCCGGAGGAGGTGCTGACCTCCGCCGCCGCGTCGGCCGAGCTGCTGCGCGAGCGCCTGCCGGCCGGTGCGCCGGTGCTGGTGGTCGGTGCGGAGGCGCTGCGCGCCGAGCTGCGCGCGGTCGGGCTGACCCCGGTCAGCCGCGCCGACGAGAAGCCGGCCGCGGTGGTGCAGGGCTACGGTCCGCAGGTCGGCTGGGCCGAGCTGGCCGAGGCGTCGATCGCCGTACGGGCCGGGGCGATCTGGGTCGCCACCAACACCGACCGGACGCTGCCCAGCGCCCGGGGCCCGCTGCCCGGCAACGGGTCGCTGGTCGCGGTGCTGCGAACCGCGTTGGACCGCGACCCCGACCTGGTGGTCGGCAAGCCGGAGTCGGCGCTGTTCGAGACCGCCGCCCGACGCGGCGACGGCGGCCGAGCCCTGGTCGTCGGGGACCGGTTGGACACCGACATCGAGGGTGCCCGCCGGGCGGGACTGGACAGCCTGCTCGTGCTCACCGGCGTCAGCGGCGTACCCGAGCTGCTCGCGGCCGAGCCACGACGGCGGCCCACGTACGTCGCGCGGGACCTGGCGGGGCTCTTCGACCCGGCGGCGGCCGTGCAGGTCCCGGGCTCGGCGAACGGCGGCGGCTGGTCCGTCACGGACCGCGACGGGACGCTGGAACTGGCCGGCGCCGGCCGGGATCTGGACGCCCTCGCCGCCCTCTGCGCGGCGGCGTGGTCGGCTCCGGAGCTGCCGGCGATCCGCCCGGTGGGCCCGGACGCGGCTGCCGCGCTGGAGAGCTTCGGGCTGGCCACCGACGGGTGACGCCGCCGAGCGCGCTCGTCAGAGCAGCTTGCGCAGCTTCATCAGGTCGAGCGGGTTGGCCTTGATCGACACCCGGCGGGAGGTGACCGCCTTGGTGACGTCCAGGTCACCGCGGACCAGGGCGAGCAGATCGTCGCTGGACGTGCTCAGCGCGATCTTGGCCTTCGGGTCGTCGCCGTCGGTCAGCTCGACCAGCCGGCCACCGCTGATCTTGCCGTGGAACGCCGTGTCCAGGTCGGTGATCCGGCAGGCCAACGTCCGGTCCAGGTCGATCCGTTCGCGGACCGTCTCGGCGTTGCGGTCCAACCGGGCGGCCAGCTCCTGCAACGCCTGCCGGCACTCGTCCACGCTGGCCACATCTCCCCCTCGCCGATCGCCACGCCGTCCCCGGCACCGTACCGCACGAGACAGTCCGGGGTGCCCGGTAGCGTGACACCTGCAGACCCCGCCCCATGGAAGGACTCAGGCATGCAGGACGCGTGGCGCGCCTACCTCGAACTGGCCCTGGGCCTGGCGGAGGCGCCCCGGAAGAAGGCCCAGGACGCGGTGCGTCGCCTCGTCGGCTCGGGCGGTGCGACCGCCGCCCAGCTGCAGGCTCTCGGCGAGGAGCTGGTCACCACCGGCGCCGCCAACCGGGAGGCGCTGACCAAGCTGGTCCGCTTCGAGGTCGACCGGGCCCTGGGCGCGGTCGGTCTGGCCACCGCCGACGAGGTGGCCGAGCTGACCCGACGGGTGCGCGACCTGGAACGCCAACTGCGCGAGGCGCGCGCCACCGAGGCCCCGCAGCCGGCCGCGCCCTCCACCGGGCCCGCGCCGCAGCCCGATCCGACCCGCGCGGCGCAGCCCGGCAGCGGCCTGGTGCCGTCGGACGGCCCCGCCGGAGCGCCGGTCTCGGCGCCGGTGGCCAGGAAGGCCTCGGACGGCCCCGCCGCAGCGCCGGTCTCCGCGGTGGCCAAGAAGGCTGTCGCCAAGAAGGCGCTGGCCAAGAAGGCTGTCGCCAAGAAGGCCATCGTGAAGAAGCCGCCGGCGACGATCAGCCGGACCGGCGACGACACTCCGACGCCTGTCGTGCAGGACGACGACACCCCTACGCCGCCGGCCGTGCAGGACCACGACACCCCTACGCCGCCGGCCGTGCAGGACCACGACACCCCTACACCGGCGGTCATGCCGGCGAAGAAGGCCGTCCGTAAGCGCCGCCCGGACGGTGACTCGTGAGCGACGGCGCGCGTCCGGGCCCGCCGCCCGGCATGCGCCCCGGCCCGCCCGGAGGCTTCCGGCCCGGCCCGCCGCCCGAGGGCGTCGACGTCGGCGACGACACGGCCCGCCACCCGGCGGTGGACGCGGCCGTGCGGGCCATGGACAACGCGGCGACGCTCGCCCCGGCCGACCAGATCGCGCAGTATGAGGCGGCCTACGAGACGCTGCGCGAAACGCTCGCCACCATCGACCAGACCTGAGCAGGACGACCAGGTCGGACAGACCGGAGAACCACCCATGGCACGTCGCAACCGGCTGGACGCCGAACTCGTCCGCCGCGGGCTGGCCCGCTCGCGTGAGCAGGCCGCCGCGCTGGTCGAGGCCGGCCGGGTCCAGCTGCGCGGAGTGCTCGCGCGCAAGGCCGCCGCGATGGTCGACCCCGCCGATCCGCTGCTGGTCACCGGCGAGGACCCGACCGAGGAGTACGTCTCCCGGGGCGGGCACAAGCTCGCGGGCGCGTTGGCGGCGTTCGAGGCCGGTGGGCTACGCGTCGCCGGGCGGCGCTGTCTGGACGCCGGCGCGTCGACCGGGGGCTTCACCGACGTGCTGCTGCGCGCCGGCGCCGCCGAGGTGGTGGCCGTGGACGTCGGCTACGGGCAGCTCGCCTGGTCGCTGCGCACCGACGAGCGCGTCCGCGTCCTGGAACGCACCAACGTCCGTACCCTCGTCGCGGACGCGATCGGCGGGCCGGTCGATCTGACGGTGGCCGACCTGTCGTTCATCTCGTTGCGGTTGGTGCTGCCGGCCCTGGCCGGCTGCACCCGCGACGACGGCGACCTGGCGCTGATGGTGAAGCCGCAGTTCGAGGTGGGCAAGGAGCGGGTCGGCGCCGGCGGCGTCGTCCGCGACCCGGCGCTGCGCGCCGAGGCGGTGCTCGACGTGGCCGCCGCAGCGGCTCAGCTCGGCCTCGGGTTGACCGACGTGGCGGCCAGCCCGCTGCCCGGGCCCAGCGGCAACGTCGAGTTCTTCGTATGGTTGCGCCGGGACGCACCACCGGCCGACCCGCAGCGCGTGCGGGCCGTGGTGGAGGCCGGGCCAAACGGCCCGACGACGGCCGGCGACGTGCCGGGCGTGGCGGCGGAGGAGGTCGCAGGGTGAACGCGTACAGCGAACGGCGCACGACGGCACGCGGCCGTGCCGGGGCGGCGGCGACGGCAGTGTGCCGTCCGATGGCGGACGGGCGGCCGCTCCGATGAGCCGCACGGCGCTGCTGGTGACCCACACCGGCCGTCGACGCAGCACCCAGCACGCCCGGTCGGTCGCCGCCGACCTCATCGCCGCGGGCTTCGAGGTGCGGGTCATCGCCGAGGAGGCCGACGACCTCGATCTGCCCGGGATGGTTCCGGTCACCGGCCCGGAAGCCGCCGAGGGCGCCGAGATCGTCTTCGCGCTCGGTGGGGACGGCACCTTCCTGCGCGCGGCCGAGCTGGCCCGCCCGGCGAAGGCGCCGCTGCTCGGCATCAACCTCGGCAAGGTGGGCTTCCTCGCCGAGGCGGAGATCAACGATCTGGACACCGCGGTCCGGGACGTCGTCGAGCGCAACTACACCGTGCACGAGCGGCTCACGCTCGACGTCACGGCCGAGTTCGACGGTGGCCCGACCATCGAATCCTGGGCGCTCAACGAGATCAGCGTCGAGAAGGGGGAGCGGGCGCAGATGCTCGAACTCCTCGTCGACGTGGACGGCCGCCCGCTGTCCCGCTACGGGTGCGACGGCGTGGTCTGCGCCACCCCCACCGGCTCCACCGCCTACGCGTTCTCCGGCGGCGGTCCGGTGGTCTGGCCGGAGGTGGAGGCGCTGCTGCTGGTGCCGATCAGCGCGCACGCGTTGTTCAGCCGCCCCCTGGTCACCGCACCCACGTCGACGTTCATCATCACCGTCGACCCGTTCACCACCCTCGCCGTGCTCGCCTGCGACGGCCGGCGGGTCTACGACCTGCCGCCCGGCGCCCGGGTGACGGTGCGTCGAGGCGCCCTGCCGGTGCGCATCGTCCGGCTGCGCGCCCGTCCGTTCACCGACCGGCTGGTCGCCAAGTTCGGTCTGCCGGTGCACGGGTGGCGGGGCAGCCGCCGGTGACTGTGGGGCACACCGTCGGTGTCCGGCGGTTGTCCACCTGACGACATGTCGCCGCTGCGGCGGCGCAAGGCTAGTGACCTGGTTGTGCGCTGCGTCGCAGACTCCGATCGGTCCTCATCTACGGATGGCGGGCCCACCGGAGTTTAAGGAGCGCATCGCATGCACTGGTCCCCCCGCTGGCTCAGCGCTGGCGCGGTCGGCGCGCTGGTGGTCGGCCTCGCCGCACCGGCGTCCGCCGAGCCGCCCGTCCGGCCCACCGGCCCGAGCCTGGGCACGTCCGCCCCGGGCGCCGCGCCCGTCCGCATCACCCTCATCACCGGCGACCAGGTCGAGCTGGCGCCGGCCGCGCCGGGCCGGGTCGCCGCCACCGTACGCCCGGGACCCGGGCGCGAGCGGGTCATCTTCCAGACCCTGGAGGTCGACGGCGGGCTGCGGGTGCTGCCCAGCGACGCCCTGCCCTACGTCTCCAGCGGCGTCCTCGACGCCAACCTGTTCGACGTGCAGGAGTTGGCCGCCGACGGCTACGGCGACGCCGCGCAGGGCGCCCTGCCGCTGATCGTGCGCTACCAGGAGCAGGCGGCCGGCCGGGTCCGGCCGCTCGGCGGCGTCACCGACGCCCGCCCCCTGGAGAGCATCAACGGCGCCGCGTTGCGGGTCGGCAAGGCCGACCTCGGTGGACTGTGGAGCACCCTCGCCGGCACGCCGACGAGCCGGACCACGGCCGCCGCGCCCCGGCTGGGCGGCGGTATCGCCCACGTCTGGCTGGACGGGCGGGTGCACCCGACGCTGGAGCACAGCGTCCCGCAGATCGGCGCCCCGACGGCCTGGGCGGCCGGCCGCGACGGCAGCGGCGTGAAGGTGGCCGTACTCGACACCGGCGTCGACGCCACCCACCCCGACCTGGCCGGACGGATCGCCGAGGCGCGGGACTTCTCCGCCAGCGGCAGCGCCCGCGACGGCCACGGCCACGGCACGCACGTCGCGGCCACCATCGCGGGCAGCGGCGCCGCATCGGCGGGGCTGCGCAAGGGCGTCGCGCCGGGCGCGCGACTGCTGGTCGGCAAGGTGCTCGACGACGGCGGCTCGGGCTACGACTCGGCCATCATCGCCGGCATGGAGTGGGCCGCCCACTCCGGCGCGAAGGTCGTCAGCATGAGCCTCGGCGGCGACCCGACCGACGGCACCGACCCGATGAGCCAGGCGGTGAACGACCTGACCGCCGAGACCGGCGCGCTCTTCGTGGTCGCCGCCGGCAACGCGGGCGCGGCGCGTACCGTCGGCTCGCCGGGCGCGGCCGCGGCGGCCCTCACCGTCGGCGCGGTGGACCGCGACGACAACCTGGCCGAGTTCTCCAGCCGTGGGCCGCGCCTGGGCGACAACGGCCTGAAGCCGGAGATCACCGCGCCGGGCGTCGGCATCGTCGCCGCGCGGGCCGCCGGCACCACCATGGGTACGCCGGTGGGCGACGCCTACACGACCGCGTCCGGCACCTCGATGGCCACCCCGCACGTGGCGGGCGCGGCGGCGATCCTCGCGCAGGACCACCCGGACTGGTCCGCCGGCAAGCTGAAGGACGCGCTGGTCAGCACCACCAAGGCGAACCCGGCGCTGACCGTCTTCGAGCAGGGCGGCGGTCGGGTCGACGTGGCGCGGGCGCTCACGCAGCGGGTGTACGCCTCGGCCACCGCCGACTTCGGCCGGATCACCACCGGTGGCGCGGCGTTGCAGCGCACCGTGACGTACACCAACGACACGACGGGCGAGCAGACCCTGCGGCTGGCCCTGGACCTGCGCAACCTGGACAGCGGCGCGGCCGAGAACGACGGGGTCGCCGTCGCGTCCGGCGAGGTGACCGTGCCGGCGGGCGGCAGCGTGGCGGTGCCGCTGCGCGCCGACCCGGCGAAACTGGCCCGGGGCCCGCACGGGGGATGGCTGGTGGCGACCGGCGCGGACGGCGTCGCCGTGCGCACGCCGGTGGGCCTCACCGTCAGCGGTCCGATCCACGACGTCACGATCAAGGTGCTGGGCCGGCAGGGTCAGTTGACCCTCTCGCCTGCGCTGACCCTCTTCGGTGAGCAGCCCGAGTCGGACTACTGGGGCTGGTGGCCGGGCGAGGGCACCCTGCGGGTCGAGGAGGGCACCTACCTGCTGACCGCGCTGGTCGAGCACGGCGCCCCCCTGGACGAGCAGCTGACCGAGGCCGTCGAGCCGGAGCTGACCGTCGACCGGGACCTGACCGTGGTGCTCGACGCCCGCAAGGGCACGCCGGTGCGGATCGAGACGCCGAAGCCCAGCGAGCAGCGGGCCACGCTCAGCTTCTACGTGCACCGGGTGTTGGGCAACGGCCGGCAGATCGACCACGGCGTCATGGCCTACAGCACCATTCAGCAGGTCAATGTCACGCCGACCCGCCAGGTACGCCAGGGCGAGTTCGAGTTCGCCTCCCGCTGGCAGCTCGTCGCGCCCATGGTGGACGCCACGATCAGCGGGGTGTCCGGCCCGTCGGACATCAACCTGCTGGGCACGTCCCCGGCGCCGACCGGTCGACGGAAGCTGCCGCTGGTCTGGGCCGGCACCGGAACCCCGGCCGAGCTGGCCCGGGTGCGGGGCGCGGCGGCGCTGCTCGCCGCCGACCCGAACCGTAACGAGAATGAGCAGGTGGCCGCGGCGGCGGCGGCCGGCGCCGCGGTGGTGCTGATCGTCCGGCCCGAGGACCAGAGCGCGTGGACGGTCTGGCGGCCGGCGGGGGAGCGGCTGCCAATCCCGGCGATGGTCGTCGCGTACGACGACGGGCAGCGGCTGATCGCGGCGGCGCGCAAGGGCCGGGCGACGCTGGACCTGACGCTGACCGTGGACAGCCCGTACCTGTACGACGTGTGGCAGGTGTCGAAGGGCCGGGTGCCGGAGCGGATCGTGCACACGGTGACCGCGAAGAACACCGCCGAGGTGACCACCAGCTACGGCGACACGGGCGCGGGCTGGGCCACCGAGGAGCGGTTTGGCTGGCGTCCGTGGCAGGAGTACTCCTGGAACGACGACCAGCGCCTGGTCCGCAACGGGACCACCCGGCAGGAGTTCGTCAGCGCCGGGGACTCCTGGTGGCAGCACCGGGTGCTGCACAAGGAGATGTTCATGCAGTGGGGGCAGGTGACCGGTGGGCTGACCCAGGAGCCCCGACGGTACGCCGCCGACGACCGGGAGACCGAGACCTGGCACGCGCCGGTGGTCCGTCCGGCCGTGCCGGCCAGCGGGACGCCGGTGCCCACCCGGACGGGCGACAGCCTGGACGTGCGGGTCCCCGAGTTCGTCGACGCCGACGGGCATTACAGCGTGGCCGGCAACAGCGAGGAGGCGGACACCGTCGAGGCTCGCCTCAGCCGCGACGGTCAGCAGATCGCCGACCTGTCCGGCGGCTGGGCGCCGGTGCCGACCACCGCCGGGGTGGCCCGCTACCGCCTCGACGTGACGACGCGGCGGGCCTCGAACGAGTGGCGTTACGCCACCCGCACCGACACGGCGTGGCAGTTCAGCTCGGCCCGGCCGGCGGGTGACGCCGCCGTGCCGCTGTCGCTGCTGCAGGTGGACTACCGGGTGCCGGCCGACCTGCTCGGCACCGTACCCGGCAACCGGCCGCACCAGCTGGGGCTGACCCTGCGCCAGCCGACCGGAGTCGCCGCGCCGACGGGCACCAGCCTGACGGTGCAGGTCTCCTTCGACGGGGGCGTCACCTGGCGGTCCGCGCCGACCAGAGGGTCGGGGACCCGCTGGACCGCGACCGTGCCGGCCGGGCGCGCAACCGTGTCGCTGCGGGTGCACGCCACCGACCGCAACGGGAACTCCGTCGACCAGACGGTGCTGCGCGCGTACGGGTTGCGCTGACTCCGAGCGTGTCCGGCCGGGCCCGCCGTCGCTTCGGACGGCGGGCCCGGCCGCGTTCAGAGCCAGCCGCGCCGGGCGACCTGGAACGCCAGCCCGGGTCGGGTGTCCACGCCAGCGGCGTCCATCAGGTCGGCGAGGCGGCGCTGCACCGTCCGGCGGCTCACCCCGAGCTGGGAGGCGATGGACTTGTCCGGTACGCCGGCCACGAACAGCGACAGCAGCCGGGCCTCGTCGGCGTCGGGCTGGTAGCCGTCGACCGGACGGTCGTCGGCCTCGTCGCGCCGGATCTCGGTCGCGGTGGCGGCGAGCGGGTCGTCGAGTCGCAGCCGGGTGGCCACCCGCCAGTGGCTCTCGAAGAGGGCGAGCAGCGCGTCGAGCAGTTGGCTGCGGCCGATTATCGCGGCGCTCGGCTCGCCGCCGTCGCGGTCGGCCACCAGCGGGCAGATGGCGGTACGCGCGTCCACGATGGCGAGTCGGACCGGCAGCCGGTCCAGCACGCGGGCCTGCTCGCCGGCGGCCACCCCCTTGGCCAGGTCGGCCAGCGCGCCCGGCTCCAGCAGCAGGTCCCGTTCGTAGATGGCCCGGTAGCTCACCCCGCGGGCCAGCGCGTCGAACTCCTCGACGTTCTCCGGGCCGGCCATGGCGAGGGGGTTCGCCCGGCAGAACCACAGCACCTCGTCGCGGGCCGAGTTCTGCAGGTCACGCAGCCGGTCGCGCAGCACCCGACCGCCCCGGATCACCTCGACCAGGTGGTCCACGTGGTGGCGGCGCAGCCCGGAGCGGTACTCCTCGGCCAGTTGGGTGACCCGGCGCCGGGCCGCCTCCAGGTCCTCCTGGCGGCGCAGCAGCGTCGCGCCGAGGGCGACGTCCGGGGCGGTCGGGCGCAGCGGGGCGTCCGGGTCGTTGTCGGTGGGCTGCACCAGACCCTTGGCCCGCAGCGCCTTGACCTGCTCGACGACCTGCGCCCGGGGCCGTCGCAGCCGGCGGACCAGCTCGTCGACGCGGGCCGTGGTGAGTTGGAGCAGGCAGCGGTAGAGCTCCTCCTCGGCGGGGGTCAGGCCGATCACGTCCGACACGGGGCAAGACTGTACGTCGGTAAGGTGCGGGCCGTGCCGGGGCCCGGCCGTGGGGCCCGTCGGCTGGTCAAGTGTCGGGCCTCGCGTCTACTGTCGGTGGCTGTGCTGGAAGAGCTGCGCATCACCGGGCTGGGCGTCATCGAGGACACCACGCTGCCGTTGACCGGCGGCATGAACGTCATCACCGGCGAGACCGGTGCGGGCAAGACGATGGTGGTGACCGGCCTCGGCCTGCTCTTCGGCGGCCGGGCCGACGCCGGGCGGGTCCGCGCCCAACCCGGTCGGGCGGTGGTGGAGGGGCGGCTGCGGCTGCACGGGCGGGTCGCCGACTCCGTGCACGCGCGGATCACCGAGGCCGGCGGCGAGCCCGACGAGGACGGCTCGGTGCTGCTGAGCCGCACGGTGACGGTGGAGGGGCGCTCGCGCGCCCACGTCGGCGGCCGGAGCATGCCGGTGTCGATGCTCGGTGAGGTCGGCGAGCAGGCGGTGGCCGTGCACGGCCAGTCCGACCAGCTGCGGCTGCTGCGCCCGGCCGAGCAGCGGGCCGCACTGGACCGGTTCGCCGGCCCCGCCCACGAGAAGCTGCTCGACGCGCTGCGCGAGGCGTACACGGGGTGGCGTCGGGTGGTCGACGACCTGGCCGACCGGCGGCGCAACGCCCGCGAGCGCAGCCAGGAGGCCGACCTGCTGCGACTCGGCCTCGACGAGATCACCCGGGTCGATCCGCAGCCCGGTGAGGACGACGAGCTGAAGACCGAGGCGCAACGGCTGGAGCACGCCGAGGGCCTGCGGACAGCCGCGCAGATCGCCCAGCAGTGCGTGGCCGGTGGCGTGGAGGTTGCCGACGAGACTCCGGACGCGGCGGCGCTGCTCGGCACCGCCCGGCGGACCCTGGAGGCGCAGTCCGGCACCGATCCGGCGCTCGGTGAACTGGCCGCCCGCCTGGAGGAGGCGGCCACGCTGGTCACCGACGTGTCCGCGGAGCTGTCGACGTACCTGGCGGCGCTGGACGCGGACCCGGCCCGGTTGCAGCACGTCTACGAGCGGCGGGCGGCGCTGCGCGCGTTGACCCGTAAGTACGCCGACGACGTCGACGGGGTGATCGCCTGGGCCGATCGGGCGCGCACCCGACTGTCCGACCTGGACATGTCCGACGACGTGCTCGACGAGTTGGAGCGGGAGGGTCAGCGACTCGCCGTCGAGGTGGCCGACCTCGCCGGCCGGGTGTCCGCTTCCCGGCAGGAGGCGGCGGTCCGCTTCGCCGACCAGGTCACCGTCGAGTTGGCCGGTCTGGCCATGCCGCACGCGCGGATCGAGGTGGCGGTGCTGCCCCGTCCGGCCGGGCGGGCCGAGCCGACGCTCTCGGTCAACGGCGTCGAGGTGGGTGTCACCCCGGACGGTGGTGACGAGGTGGAGCTGCGGTTGCTGGCCCACCCGGGCGCGCCGTCGCTGCCGTTGCAGCGCGGCGCCTCCGGCGGTGAGCTGTCCCGGGTGATGCTCGCCATCGAGGTGGTGTTCGCCGGCTCGGGCGGCCCGCCGACGTTGGTCTTCGACGAGGTCGACGCGGGGGTCGGCGGGCAGGCGGCGGTGGAGATCGGCCGCCGGCTGGCCCGGTTGGCCCGCAGCCACCAGGTGCTTGTCGTCACGCACCTGCCGCAGGTGGCCGCGTTCGCCGACCGGCACCTGGTGGTGGCGAAGGACACCGGCGGCGCGGTGACGACAAGCGGGGTACGCGTGGTGGAGGACACCGAGCGGGCCCGGGAGTTGGCGCGCATGCTGGCCGGTTTGCCCGATTCAGATCTGGGTATCGCCCACGCCGAGGAGCTGCTGGCCGTGGCCGCCAAGGAAAGGCGGTTGTGACGCCGCGTATTGTGAGCGCAAGCACACCGGCTTGTGCCGACGTGTGCTTCCCTGGGTAGGCGGCCCTGCTCAGGCATGTCGCGACAGAAAAGCCTGCCTCACATGCCAGGATGGTCACGATGCGTCTACCCACGTTGCGCCGGAACCGAAACGCGGAGCCGGGCAGAGTCCTCGGCACCGCGCGCCTTGATCGCCGGACGAAACGGCTGGTCGGGCGGCTGCGCCCCGGTGACATCGCGGTCATCGACCACGTCGACCTGGACCGGGTGGCGGCCGACTCGTTGGTCGCTGTCGGTGTCGCGGCGGTGCTCAACGCCAAGCCGTCGGTCTCCGGCCGCTACCCCAACCTCGGGCCGGAGGTGCTGATCGCCGCCGGCATCCCGCTCCTGGACGATCTCGGGGAGGGCGTCTTCGAGCGGATCCGCGAGGGCGACCAGGTCCGGATCGAGGGCAACACCGTCTTCGCCGGCGAGGAGCCGGTGGCGCACGGCACCCTGCAGGACGCCGAGTCGGTCGCCAAGGCGATGTCCGACGCCCGGGAGGGGCTGTCGGTGCAGTTGGAGGCGTTCGCCGCCAACACGATGGACTACCTGCGCCAGGAACGCGACCTGCTGCTCGACGGCGTCGGCGTTCCGGACATCCAGACCCAGATCCAGGGCCGGCACTGCCTGATCGTGGTGCGCGGCTACGACTACAAGGCCGACCTGGACGTGCTGCGCCCGTACATCCGGGAGTTCAAGCCGGTGCTGATCGGCGTGGACGGCGGCGCGGACGCGCTGGTCGAGGCCGGGTACACCCCTGACATGATCATCGGTGACATGGATTCGGTCACCGACGACGTGCTGCGCTGCGGCGCCGAGGTGATCGTGCACGCCTACCCCGACGGGCGGGCGCCCGGCCTGCCCCGGGTCAACGGCCTCGGCGTCCCGGCCATCACCTTCCCGGCCGCGGCGACCAGCGAGGACCTGGCGATGCTGCTGGCCGACGAGAAGGGCGCGTCCCTGCTCGTCGCGGTCGGCACCCACGCCACGCTCGTCGAGTTCCTGGACAAGGGGCGCGGCGGAATGGCCTCCACGTTCCTGACCCGGTTGAAGGTCGGGGGCAAGCTGGTCGACGCCAAGGGGGTGAGCCGGCTCTACCGGCAGAGCATCTCCGGCTCGTCGCTGCTGCTGCTGGTGCTCTCGGCGATCGCGGCGATGGCCTCCGCGGTGGCCGTCTCCACCGTCGGGAAGGCGTACCTGGGTGTGGTCGCCGAGTGGTGGGACAATTTCGTGTTCCAGCTGTACCGGCTCTTCTAGTTCCCGACCGATCAAGAGGCTGCAAGCGTGATCAACTTCCGCTACCACGTGGTGTCCCTCACCGCGGTGTTCCTGGCTCTGGCGATCGGTCTGGTGGTCGGCACAGCCGCCCTCAACGGCCCGGTCGCCGACTCGCTCAAGGAGCAGGTCACCGGTCTGCGCAAGGACAACCAGCAGTTGCGTCAGCAGGTCAACAGCATGGAGAAGCAGCTCGGTCTGGAGGAGGAGTTCGCCGAGCAGGTGTCCCAGGTCGTCCTGCCGGGCACCCTCACCGGGCGCCGGGTGGTGGTGCTCAGCCTGCCCAACGGGCGCGACCACACCGAGGGCGTGCTCAAGAAGCTCCAGCTCGCCGGCGCCACCATCACCGGCCGGGTCGACCTGCAGGACAAGTTCATCAACCCGGACAACAACTCCAACCTGCTGGAGTTGGCCGTCACCGCCGCGCGGCCGACCGCGCAGACCACCGGCCTGCCGGGCAACGGCCACGGCGTGGAGACCTCCAGCGCGCTGCTGGCCAGCGTCCTGCTGGACCGGGCGCAGGGCACCGCGCCGGTCAGCGACGCCGACCGGCGGGCGGTGCTCGCCGCGTACAACAACGCCGGCTACCTGACCACCGACAACAACAAGGTCACCGGGCCGGCCGAGGCCGTCGTCGTGGTCAGCGGGCAGCCGTACGTCGACAAGGACTCCGAGAAGCGGGACGAGTCGGTCGTCAAGATCGCCGAACAGTTCGACCGGACCGGGTCGATCGTGGTGGGCGGCAACGGCTCCGCCGGTGGCAACGTGGTGTCCGTGGTCCGCGGTGACCCGGTGCTGTCGCAGACCATCTCCACGGTCGACAACGCCAACACCGTGCAGGGCCAGCTGGTCACCAGCCTCGCCCTGGTGCAGCAGCTCACCGAGAAGAAGGCCGGCCAGTACGGCGTCGGCGACAATGCCGCGTCCCTGCTGCCTAGACTGCCCCAGTGAGCGAACGACGTACCCCGGTGTCCGGAACCGACGCGCCTGAGCGGGCGACCCTGCGCCCGAGCGAGGTGGCGGCGTGAGGATGCTGGGCCGGCTGCTGATCGCCGGGGCCGGTGCCGCCGCCGCCCGGTACGCCCTCCGCGAGGTGCGGACCGCCCCGGTGGGGCCGGCGCTGGAGCGCACCAACTTCCGGGGCCGGACGGTGACCCTGGCGGCCGGGCCGGCGCTCGCCGCCGGTGCGACAGCCGCGGGCGTGTTCGGCGCCACCAGCGCCGCCTCCGGTGGCGCCGCCCTGGTCGCCGGCCTCGGCGCCGGCGGTGTCGGGCTCTACGACGACGTGGTCGGAGCACGTCCGGAGCAGAAGACGGCCAAGGGCTTCGCCGGGCACCTCGCCGCGCTGCGCGAGGGACGCGTCACCGCCGGACTGGTGAAGATCATCGGGGTGGGCGCCGCCGGGCTGGGCGCGGCCGCGCTGCTCGCCGCCGACCCGCGGGTCGCCGCGCACCCGCGCCGGCAGCGCCACGGCGCCGTCGGCCGGGGGGTCGACGTGCTGCTCGGCGCCGGGGTGATCGCCGGCACCGCCAACCTGCTCAACCTGCTCGACCTGCGGCCCGGCCGGGCCATCAAGTCCGGGCTGCTGCTGGGCGTGCCGCTGGCCGGTGGCCCGCACGGCGGGATCGCGGCCGGCGCGGCCGGCGCCGCCGCCGGCCTGCTCCGCGACGACCTGTCCGAGGACGTCATGCTCGGCGACAGCGGCGCGAACGCGCTCGGCGCCCTGCTCGGCGTCGCGCTCGCCGCCCGCAGTGGCCCTCTCGGCCGGGCCGGTCTGCTGGCCGTGCTCGCCGGGCTCACCGCCGCCAGCGAGAAGGTCAGCTTCACGGCGGTGATCCAGCGAACCCCGGGCCTGCGGCAGCTCGACGCACTGGGCCGACGCGCCGACTGACGTGACCAGACCGGCACCCCTCGCCGGCGCCGGCCGGCTGGCCGGGGCAGCCGCGCTCATCGCCGTCCTCACCGTGCTCAGCCGGCTCGCCGGCTTCGGCCGTACCGCCGTGTTCACCTGGAGCCTCGCCCCGACCGACCTGGGCGGCGCCTACGTGGTGGCCAACGCGGTGCCGAACTTCATCTTCGAGATCGTCGCCGGTGGCGCGCTGGCCAGCCTCGTCGTACCGCTGCTGGCCGGGGCGGTCGAGGCCGGCGACCGCACGGCGGTCGCCCGGACCACCGGCGCGCTGCTGACCTGGACGCTTGCCCTGCTGGTGCCGCTCGCGCTGGTCGTGGTGCTCTTCGCCGGCCCGGTGGTCGAGTCGCTGGGCCACCACCTGACCGACGCCCAGCAGCAGAGCGGCGTACGGATGCTGCGGGTCTTCGCGCCGCAGCTGCCGCTGTACGGCGTCGGCATCGTGCTCACCGGGGTGCTCCAGGCGCACCGGCGCTTCGCCTGGCCGGTGCTCGCCCCACTGCTGTCCAGCCTCACCGTGATCGTCGTCTACCTGGGGTTCACCGCCACCCAGGGCCGGTACGCCACAGTCGCCGGGGTGAGCCCCGGCGGCGAGCTGCTGCTCTCCGCCGGCACCACCCTGGGCGTGGTGACGCTGTCGCTGTCGCTGCTCGTCCCGGTGCGCCGGCTGCGCCTGGGGTTGCGGCCCGGGTTCGGGTTCCCCGCCGACGCGCGGGCCCGGGTCGGCGCGTTGGCGGTGGCGGGCGCGGTCACCGTCACCACGCAGCAGATCGCCCTGATCGTCAGCCTGAACCAGGTCACCGCGGGCGCGCGCAGCAACCCGGGCGTCTACAACCTGGCGCAGACCGTCTACCTGCTGCCGTGGGCGGTGCTCGCGGTGCCGCTGGCCGTGGCGGCCTATCCGACGCTCGCGGCGGCGCGGTCGGCCGGCAACGAGGACGGCTACCGGGCGACCCTGGCGCCGGCCGTGCGCGGGGTGCTGCTGTTCAGTTGCCTCGGCGCGGCCGCGCTGGTCGGGACCGCGGGGCCCGTCGGGCACTTCTTCTTCCCCGCGTCCACCGCGCCGACCGCCGCCGCCGCGATCATCGGGTACGCCCCGGGCCTGGTCGGCTACGGCCTCTTCGCGATCCTCACCCGGGCGCTCTACGCGCGCGGGGAGACCCGGGCGGCGACCGCCGCGACCGCCGTCGGCTTCCTGGTGGTGCCGCCCGTCGTCCTGCTGCTCGGTGCGATCCTGCCGTTGACCGACCGGGTGCTCGCCGTGACGTCCGCCAACTCGGTGGGCATGGTGGTGCTCGGCGTGTTGCTCGTCACGGCGGTGCTGCGCAGCGCCGGCCGGCCGGCGCTTGCCGGCGCGGCGCGCGCCGGTGTGGCCGGTGGCCTCGCCGGGCTGCTCGCCGCGCTCGCCGGGCTGGGCGTGAGCCGCTGGCTCGACAGGCTGGACGGCGGCACCCCGACGACGGCCGCGGCACTCGGTCAGGGCATGCTGTCCGGGGTCTTGGTCGGTGTCGTGTTCCTCGTCGTGGTCTGGTTCGTCGACCGGCGGGACGTACGGCCGCTACTGACCGGGGTGGTACGCCGCCTCGGCCGGCGAGGGCCGCGGGGCCGGGCCGGCACGTCGACGCCGGGCGCGGTCCCCCCGGAGCGGGGCGACGGGAAGGAGACGGCGGTTCGGTGAGCGTTGTCAACACCAACCGGCGGTGGCCGGCATGACGGAGACAAACGGCTGGTCGGGCTCCGTGGCGCTGCTGCTGGCTTCCAGCACCGGCGGGGTCGGCCAGCACGTCCGCTCGGTGGCGCGCGGGCTCGTCGCGGCCGGTGCCACCGTGCTGGTCTGTGGGCCGGCGGCCACGCAGGAGCAGTTCGACTTCACCGGCGTCGGCGCGCGTTTTGAGCCGGTGGAGATCCCGGCCAGCCCGACCCCCGCCGACGCGCGGGCGGTGCTCGCCCTGCGGCGGGCGCTCGCCGCAGCCCGCGTCGACGTGGTGCACGCGCACGGCCTGCGCGCCGGTCTCGTCGCCGTGCTGGCCCGTCCGTCCGCCCCGCTGATCGTGACCTGGCACAACGCGGTCCTCGTGGGCGGCCTGCGCGGCGGGGCCTCGCGGCTCGTCGAGCGGGTGGTCGCCCGGGGCGTCCGGGTGGCTCTCGGCGCCTCCACCGATCTGGTCGAGCGGGCCGCCGCGCTGGGCGCCGCCGACGCCCGACTCGCCCCGGTCGCCGCCCCGACGCTGCCCGCGCCGCGTCGACGCCGCGCCGCCGTGCGCGCCGAGTTCGGCGTACGACCGGAGCAGCCGTTGCTCGTCTCGGTGGGGCGGCTGCACCCGCAGAAGCGCTACGACGTGCTGATCGACGCGGCCGCCCGCTGGCGTACGCGTACCCCGCCGCCGGTCGTGGTGATCGCCGGGAGTGGCCCGGCGTACCTGCCGCTGGCCGCGCGGACCTCGGCAGCCCGAGCCCCGGTGACCCTGCTGGGGCACCGCACCGACGTGGCCGACCTGCTCGCCGGCGCCGACCTCGCGGTGGTCACCAGCGACTGGGAGGCCCGGCAGTTGTTCGCCCAGGAGGCGATGCGGGCCGGCGTGCCGCTGGTGGCGACCGCGGTGGGTGGCCTGCCGGAGCTGGTCGGCGATGCCGCCGCGCTGGTCCCCGCCGGTGACGTGGACGCGGTCGACGCGGCGGTGCGCGCGCTGCTGGACGACCCGGAGGCCCGGGCCGAGCTGGGCCGGCGCGGCGCCGAGCGGGCGGCGACGTGGCCCACCGAGACGGACACGGTGGCCGTACTGGCGGCCCTCTACGCCGAACTGACCGCCCGTTCGACTCCTCCGGCGGCCCCCGGCTCCGACGCGCCGATGACGGGACACCGGTGATGCTGCGTCGACTCGCTCCCGCCCTGTTGACCGTGCTCGTGGTGGTGTTGGGCGTCACCGCGCTGTCCGCCCGGCCACCCCAGGGCACCCCGCAGCGCACCGCCGACTTCGTGGTGCTCGCCGGGATCGCCGGGCTGCGCTGGGAGGACGTCGACCAGCAGAGCACCCCGACGCTGTGGCGGATGGCCCGGGACGGCTCGATCGGCTCCCTGTCGGTGCGGTCCGCGCACCGGCCCACCTGCCCGGTCGACGGGTGGCTGACCCTCGGCGCGGGGAGCTTCGCCGCGTGGAACGGCACCCGGCCCGACGGCGGCTGCCCGCCCGCCGGCGTGGCCGTGGAGCAACCGGACGGGATCGGCGCGAACCTGCCCGACCAGGAGAGCGTGGTCCAGTACAACCAGCAGCGGCTGCCCTGGGGCACCATGCCCGGGTCGCTGTCGGAGTCGGTGCGCTGCTCGGTCGCCGTGGGTCCGGGCGCCGCCGTGGCCGCCGCCCGCCCGTTCGGCCGGGTCGACAGGTACGCCGCGGGGCTGCCGGCCGATCCGCGCCGGCTGCTCGGCTCGTGCGTGCTGAGCATCGTCGACCTCGGCACGGTCGAGGGGACCGACCCGGTGGCGCGTGCCGAGCAGGCGCGGGCCGCCGACGCCCAGTTGGCCCGGGTCCTGGCCGCCCGGCCGGAGCGGTCGCTGGTGTTGGTGGCCGGAATCTCCGACACCGAGCAGCCGTCGCGGCTGCACGTGGTGGTCGCGGACGGGCCGGGCTGGGAGCGGGGTTGGCTCACCTCGGCCAGCACCGGCCGCGACGGTTACCTGCAACTTGTCGATCTCGCGCCGACGGCGCTGACCGCGCTGGGACGGCCGATGCCGGAGCGGTTGTTCCTTGGCCGGCCGGCGGTCAGCACCGGCGGCCGCCCGTCCGACCTGACGGAGGCGATCAACGCGCCGGCGGACGCCGACCGGGAGGCGACGGCCCAGCGGGCCGTCTCCGGCCGGTTCTTCGCCCTGCTCGCCGGGCTTCAGGTGCTGCTGGCCCTGGCGGTGCTGCCGTTGCTGCGCCGGGCCCGACCACACGCCGGCCCGGCCGGCCCGACCCCGGTCTCCGCCCGCGTCGTGGCGGTGGTGGAGTTGCTGCTGGTGGCGGCCGCGTTGGCCGTTCCGGCCGCGCTGCTCGCCGACGCCGTGCCCTGGTGGCGGGGCGAACACCCCGGATGGATCTTCGGCGCGGTCACCGCGCTGCTGGTCGCGGGGGGCACCGCGGCGGTCCGGTTCGCCCCCGGGTACGCGAACACGCTCGGCCCGTTCGGCGCGGTGGCCGGCCTCACGACCCTGACCGTCGGGCTGGACGTGCTCACCGGGTCGAGCCTGCAGCTCAACAGCGTGGTCGGCTACTCGGCGTTGCAGGGTGGCCGGTACGCCGGGCTGAGCACCGTCGGGCTGGGAGTGTTCCTCGCCGGCGCGCTGGTGACCGGCGGGTGGTTCGGCCAGCGGGTGCACCGCCGCTGGCGGCCGGCCGTGATGGTCGCCGTGGGCGGTCTCGCCGTGGTGGTGGTCGGCAGCCCGTACCTGGGCGCCGACCCGGTCGGCGCGATCGCGCTGACCGCCGGGCTGAGCGTGGCCGCGGCGATCAGCGCCGGCGGCTGGCTGACCATCACCCGACTGGCGTGGGCCACCATGGCCGCCCTGGCGGTCGGCATCGGCTTCGCCGTGGTCGACCTGCGACGGCCTGCGGCCGAGCGGGGGAGCCTCGGCCGGTTCCTGTCCGCGGTGGCCGACGGCACCGGCGGGTTCACCGTGCACCGGTCCAGCACGGCGAACTTCGAGACGTTGGTGAACAGCCCGTTGACCGTGCTGGCGCTGGCCGGTGGGCTGCTGGTGTGGTTCGCCCTGCTGCAGCCGTGGGGCGGGCTGCTGCGGCTGTTCGGCATCTACCCGGCGATCCGGGCCGCGCTGGGCGGCACGGCGGTCGCGGCGGTGCTGGGTGGCGTGCTCGACGGCGCGGCGCTGGACGTGGCGGGCGCCGCTGCCGCCCTGGTGGTGCCGATGGCCGCGCTGGCGTCGCTGCGCGTGCTCGGGCATGCCGCCGACCGGACCCGCCCGAACACGGGCCGTGCCCGGGAGAATGGGGCCGACGACGACTCGGGCTCCGGTGGCGACGGGCCAGCCGGGGGAGGCGACGGTCCGACCGGTGGCGGTGGACCGCTGGGCGCGGGTCACCCCCGGCCGATCGGCGGCCCGCCCGCAGCGCCCCCACGAGTGGTCGTGCTGCCCCCGGGCCCGGACGCGCCCGTGGGCACTCCGGTGGTCGACGGGCCCGCCCAGTCGCCGCCGGAGCGTCCGGCGGCGGACGCGGCGACCGGGGCGCCCTCCGCGCCGGCGCAGCGACGATCGGCGGACACCCCGGCCGCGCCGGTCACCCGGCCATCGACCGAGGTTGCCGCTTCCTGACCGCCGGACGTCGTCCTGGTGACCCGGCGCTGTCCCACCCGGGGTGCGGCCTGCGAGTACCCGCCGCAGAGGTGTTACCGTGGAATCCCGTGGATCGCGTGATCACTTTGCTGATCGAGCACGGCGGTCTGCATGACCGCGACAGACGACACGGGAGCAGGCCTTGGCCCCATCAGCACGGACGACCAGGCACATTTTCGTCACCGGGGGCGTCGCCTCCTCGCTGGGTAAGGGCCTCACCGCCTCCAGCCTCGGCAACCTGTTGACCGCGCGCGGGCTGCGCGTGGTGATGCAGAAGCTCGACCCCTACCTCAACGTCGACCCCGGGACGATGAACCCGTTCCAGCACGGCGAGGTCTTCGTCACCGAGGACGGCGCCGAGACCGACCTCGACGTCGGGCACTACGAGCGTTTCCTGGACCGGGCCCTGTCCGGCAAGGCGAACGTCACCACCGGCCAGATCTACTCCGACGTGATCGCCAAGGAGCGCCGGGGGGAGTACCTGGGCGACACCGTCCAGGTCATCCCGCACATCACCAACGAGATCAAGTCGCGAATCCTGGCGATGGCCGACCCGGACGACGACGGTGTCCTGCCCGACGTGGTCATCACCGAGGTCGGTGGCACCGTCGGCGACATCGAGTCGCTGCCGTTCCTGGAGGCGATCCGCCAGGTGCGCCACGACCTGGGCCGGGACAACTGCTTCTACCTGCACGTGTCGCTGGTGCCGTACCTGGCGCCGTCGGGCGAGCTGAAGACCAAGCCGACCCAGCACTCCGTGGCGCAGCTGCGCAACATCGGCATCCAGCCGGACGCCATCGTGCTGCGCTGTGACCGGGAGATCCCGGTGAAGCTCAAGGAGAAGCTGTCGCTGTACTGCGACGTCGACGCCGAGGCGGTCGTCGCCGCGCCGGACGCCCCGAGCATCTACGACATCCCGAAGGTGCTGCACCGCGAGGGGCTCGACGCGTACGTGGTGCGCCGGCTCGGGCTGTCGTTCCGGGACGTGGACTGGGCGAGCTGGGACGACCTGCTGGAGCGGGTGCACCGGCCCCGGCACACGGTCACCGTCGCCGTGGTCGGCAAGTACGTCGACCTGCCGGACGCGTACCTGTCGGTGAGCGAGGCGATCCGGGCGGCCGGTTTCGGTCACCGGGCGCGGGTGCAGCTGCGCTGGGTGCCCAGCGACGAGTGCGTCACCCCGGCCGGCGCGGCGGCCGCCCTGGCCGGCGTGGACGGCATCCTCATCCCGGGCGGGTTCGGGGTCCGTGGCATCGAGGGCAAGATCGGCACGGCCCGGTACGCCCGGGAGAACGGCATCCCCCTGCTCGGCCTCTGCCTCGGCCTGCAGTGCATGACGATCGACGTGGCCCGGCACCTGGCCGGCCTGGACGGCGCCAACTCGCTGGAGTTCGACGAGCAGGCCGCGCACCCGGTCATCGCCACGATGGCCGACCAGGAGGACATCGTCGCCGGCAAGGGCGACCTGGGCGGCACCATGCGGCTCGGGGCGTACCCGGCGACGCTGACCGAGGGCTCGATCGTCGCCGAGGCGTACGGCAGCACCGACATCAGCGAGCGGCACCGGCACCGCTACGAGGTCAACAACGCCTACCGGGACGCGCTGACCAAGGCGGGCCTGCACATCTCCGGCACCTCCCCGGACGGCCGGCTGGTCGAGTTCATCGAACTGGACCGGGATCTGCACCCGTTCTTCGTGGCCACGCAGGCGCATCCGGAGCTGAAGAGCCGTCCCACCCGCCCGCACCCGCTGTTCGCGTCGTTCGTCCGGGCCGCCGTGACGTACTCGCAGGCCGACCAGTTGCCGGTCGACCTGGAGGCCGCGTCGGAGGCCCCGTCGGCGCGCAAGGCCGCCCGCAACGGCGCCGCGACGAAGGCCGCGTCGGCCTCGTGAGCGAGCGGAGCGAGCGAACCAGCAGGCTCAGCAGCGGGGCGACGGCGTGAGCGACAGTGAGCACCGCTACGAGGTGCGCTCCCGCGAGGAGCGCTATCGGGGTCGGATCTTCGACGTGGTCACCGAGGAGGTGACCATGCCGGGCGGCGGGACCGCGCTGCGTGACCTCGTCCGGCACGTCGGGGCGGTGGCCGTGGTGGCCCTCGACGACGCCGGTCAGGTGGTGCTGATCCGGCAGTACCGGCACCCAATCGGCCGGCACCTGTGGGAGCTGCCCGCCGGGCTGATGGACGTCTCCGGCGAGGAGCTGCCGGCCGCCGCGCTGCGGGAGCTGGCCGAGGAGGCCGACCTCACCGCCGGGCGGATCGACGTGCTGGTCGACCTGCACAGCTCGCCGGGGTTCACCAACGAGATCGTCCGGGTCTACCTGGCCCGGGACCTGGCCGACGTGCCGGCGGGGGAGCGTCACGAGCGCCGCGACGAGGAGGCCGACCTGCAGATCGTCCGGATGGCCCTGGACGAGGCGGTCGACATGGTCCTGGCCGGCGAGATCACCAACGCGTCCGCGGTGGCCGGCCTGCTCGCGGCGGCCCGCGCCCGGGACACCGGCTTCGCGGCGCTGCGTCGGGCGGAGGCGCCGCTGCCGCGCTGAGCGCCGCCGCCGGTCCTTCCCGATCGGTGGGTACGCGAGAAGGGGCCCCGCGGTCAGCCGCGGGGCCCCTTCCCGTTTCGGCGTGGCCGGTCAGTCCCGCAGCGGGCGACCCTGCGCGTCCGTGCCGCCGTTGACCAGGATCAGGATGCCGTCGATGACGCCCCAGAGCGCGCCGACGCCGCACGTCACCAGGCTCACGACGAGCTGGAGAACAGCGATCTTGGTGTGTCCGGTGTAGAACCGACCGGCCCCGAAGGTGCCGAGCAGGATGCCGAGGATGCCCGCGACGACCTTGCTCTTGTCGGAGTAACCCGGGGCGTACCCGGGCTGGTATGGAGGAGTGGTCATGGGCGGACACACTAGTGATCCACTCGCCGGCTGTCCGCACCGCCACACGGCAGATGGGACGATAATGGGCGAACACTGTCCTGACGGCTGAGGTGACGTCCCAATGCCGGCCCGTTCGGCGCCCTGACACTCCGTCAGGTCACCCGGGCACCGGATGCCACTGTGCTGGCTCCCGGCGGGGCCGGACGCGCCTAGACTGCCGCCGGCGGGACCGGTGGACCGTGGCGGCAATGGGGCCGTCGCGGCACCGAGCAGTCGGGGGGAAGCAGCCCCGAAGAGAGGTGTCTGCATCGTGAAGGTCGGAATCCCACGCGAGGTCAAGAACCACGAGTACCGCGTGGCGATCACGCCGGCGGGCGTCAACGAGTTCACCCGCAGCGGCCACCAGGTCTTCGTCGAGTCCGGCGCCGGAGTCGGCTCCAGCATCACCGATGAGGAGTTCGCCGCGGCGGGCGCCAAGATCCTGGCCACCGCCGACGAGGTGTGGGACACCGCCGAGCTGGTGCTCAAGGTCAAGGAGCCGATCGCCGAGGAGCACCACCGGATGCGCGAGGGGCAGGTGCTCTTCACCTACCTGCACCTGGCCGCCTCCAAGTCGTGCACGGACGCGCTGGTCGACCGCAAGGTCACCGGCATCGCGTACGAGACCGTCGAGCTGCCCGACCGGTCGTTGCCGTTGCTCGCCCCGATGTCCGAGGTGGCCGGCCGGCTCGCCCCGCAGGTCGGCGCGTTCTACATGATGCGCACCGGCGGTGGGCGCGGCGTGCTGCCCGGCGGCGTCTCCGGCGTGTACGCGGCGAAGACCGTCGTCATCGGCGCCGGCGTCTCCGGCATGAACGCCGCCGCCATCGCCCTGGGCCTGCAGTCCGAGGTGCTGCTGCTGGACAAGAACGTCGCCCGGCTGCGCCAGGCCGACGCCATCTACCGGGGTCACCTGCAGACCGTCGCCTCCAACGCGTACGAGATCGAGCGGGCCGTGCTCGACGCCGACCTGGTCATCGGCGCGGTGCTGGTGCCCGGCGCGAAGGCCCCGACGCTGATCTCCAACGAGCTGGTCTCCCGGATGAAGCCCGGCAGCGTGCTCGTCGACATCGCCATCGACCAGGGCGGCTGCTTCGAGGACTCGCGCCCCACCACGCATGCCGACCCGGTCTACAAGGTGCACGAGTCGATCTTCTACTGCGTGGCGAACATGCCCGGCGCGGTGCCGAACACCAGCACCTACGCGCTGACCAACGTCACCCTGCCGTACGCCCTGGAGTTGGCCAACCACGGCTGGCGCGAGGCGCTGCGTCGCGACCCGGCCCTCGCCCTGGGCCTGAACACCCACGACGGCCAGGTCACCTACGGTCCGGTCGCCGAGGCGCACGGCATGACCGTGCTCCCGCTGGCCGACGTCCTGGCCTGAAGCGGTGGCGGTCTGACCGGGGTCGCGCAGCAGGCCGGCGTGGGCGCGGAGCCCGCGCCGGCCCTGCGCCGTGCCGTCCGCGGCTACCTCGACCACCTCACCGTCGAGCGCGGCCTGTCCGCGAACACCCTCGCCTCGTACCGCCGGGATCTGGAGCGCTATCTCACGACCCTGGCCGACGCCGGCGTCGCCGACCTCGCGTCGGTCGGCGCCGGCGTCGTCGAGTCGCACCTGGCCCGGCTGCGCGCCGGAGACGACGACCATCCGCCCCTCGCCGTGTCGTCCGCCGCCCGCGCGGCCAGCGCGGTCCGCGGCCTGCACCGCTTCGCGCTGCGCGAGGGGCTGGCCGGCGCCGACCCCAGCCGCGACGTCCGCCCGCCCACCCCGCCGCGCCGGCTGCCCCGCGCGCTGGGAGTCGACGACGTGGTCCGGCTCCTGGAGACCGCCGGTGCGATCACCGCGACCGGCGAGGACGCGCCGCTCGCGCTGCGCGACCGGGCGCTGCTGGAGTTTCTCTACGGCACCGGCGCGCGGATCTCCGAGGCGATCGGCGCCGCGATCGACGACCTCGACGCCGACGAGGGCACCGTGCTGCTGCGCGGCAAGGGCGGCCGGGTGCGGCTGGTGCCGATCGGCGGGTACGCCGTCGAGGCGGTGCGCGCCTACCTGGTCCGGGCCCGCCCCGCTCTGGCCGCCGGCGGCAAGGGAACCCCCGCCGTCTTCCTGAACGCGCGCGGCGGGGCGCTGTCCCGGCAGGGCGCCTGGGCCATCCTGCGCCGCGCCGCCGGGCGGGCCGGCCTGCCGGTCGAGGGCGCCGCGGCGGTCTCCCCGCACACCCTGCGCCACTCGTACGCCACCCACCTGCTCGACGGCGGCGCCGACGTCCGGGTGGTCCAGGAGTTGCTCGGCCACGCCTCGGTGACCACCACCCAGGTCTACACCCTCGTCACCGTCGAGCGGCTGCGCGAGGTGTACGCCACGGCCCACCCGCGCGCCCTCGGCTGAACCCCGGCCGTCGTCGGCTTCGACACGCCGGGCCGGTGCCGAACGCCCTGCTGGTCGGTGGCGTACAGTCGGCATCGGCGCGGACCTCCTGGGGCGACACGACCGGGGTGCGCAGCGGCGCCGCGAAGGACGTCGGACGGCTCCGACGCCGGGTGGGTCGTCGGGAGGGGGCAACGAGCACATGGCTGGCAACGGTGACCGTGCCGAGACCTGGACGTCGGAGCTCCGCGAGCAGCAGGCCACGCTCGGCGCGGACCTGGGTCCCGCGGACCCGGCTGCCTACACGATGCGCAAGCCGATCCCCGAGCCGATGCCCACCGACCGGCACGGCCCCGCGCGCATCATCGCGATGGCCAATCAGAAGGGTGGCGTCGGCAAGACCACGACCACCATCAACCTGGGCGCGGCGCTGGCCGAGTACGGCCGCAAGGTGCTGCTCGTCGACTTCGACCCGCAGGGCGCGCTCTCGGTGGGCCTGGGGGTCAACCCGCACAACCTCGACCTGTCCGTCTACAACCTGCTCATGCAGGACGACGTGACCGCCGAGGACGTCCTCATCAAGACCGACGTCGCGGGTCTGCACCTGCTGCCGGCCAACATCGACCTCTCCGCCGCCGAGATCCAGCTCGTCAACGAGGTCGCCCGGGAGATGGCCCTCGCCCGGGTGCTGCGGACCGTCCGCAAGGAGTACGACTACATCCTGATCGACTGCCAGCCGTCCCTCGGCCTGCTGGCGATCAACGCGCTGACCGTCGCGCACGGCGTGCTCATCCCCCTCGAATGCGAGTTCTTCAGCCTGCGCGGCGTCGCGCTGCTGCTGGACACCATCGACAAGGTGCGCGAGCGGCTCAACTTCGACCTGGAACTCGAAGGCATCCTCGCCACCATGTACGACAGCCGCACCACCCACTGCCGGCAGGTGCTCCAGCGGGTGGTCGAGGCGTTCGGCGACAAGGTCTACCAGACGGTCATCACCAAGACGGTGAAGTTCCCCGAGTCCACCGTGGCCGGTGCCCCGATCACGACGATGGACCCGGCGTCCTCCGGGGCGCGCAACTACCGTCAGTTGGCCCGTGAGGTGATCGCCGCCCAGTCGGAGCGGTAGCCGGAACGCCCCGTGTCCGTGTCGTGGACTACGGTCGTGCGGTGACCGCGCCACCCCTCGACCCGCCCGAAGCCGCTGCTGCGGCCGTGGTCGACGGCGTGCCGCCCGCCTCCCCGCCGGCCGACCCGGCTGCCGCCCCGCCGGCCGATTCGGCTGCCACCGGCTTCACGGTGCGGCTGGCCAACTTCACCGGCCCGTTCGACCTGCTGCTGCAACTGATCGGCAAGCACAAGCTCGACGTCACCGAGGTGGCCCTGCACACGGTCACCGACGAGTTCATCGCCTACATCCGCGCCATGGGCGACAGCTGGGACCTCGACGAGGCCAGCGAGTTCCTGCTCATCGCCGCGACCCTGCTCGACCTGAAGGCGGCCCGGCTGCTGCCCGCCGCCGAGGTGGAGGACGAGGCGGACCTGGCCCTGCTGGAGGCGCGCGACCTGCTCTTCGCCCGACTCCTGCAGTACAAGGCGTACAAGGAGGCCGCCGCCCACATCGCCGAGCTGGAGGCGGTCGGCGGTCGCCGGTATCCCCGGGCGGTCAGCCTGGAGCCCCGCTACGCCGAGGCGCTGCCCGACCTGGTGCTCGGCATCGGCCCGCAGCGACTGCTGAAGCTGGCCGTGCGGGCGATGACCCCGAAGCCCGTGCCGGAGGTGTCCATCGCCCACGTGCACATGGTCCGGGTCAGCGTCCGCGAACACGCGGCGATCCTCGCCTCCCGGCTGCGCCGGGCCGGCACGGCGACGTTCTCGCTGCTGTGCGCGGACTGCGAGGCCACCCTGGAGGTGGTGGCACGGTTCCTGGCGCTGCTGGAGCTGTACCGGGAGGGCCTGGTGGCCTTCGTGCAGGAGCAGGCCCTGGAGGAGCTGACCGTGCGCTGGACCGGCCCGGTCGACGGCGAGACAGAACTGCACGTCGACGAGTACGCCGGCACCCCCGCCGACCCCGACCCGCCCTCGGGGCCGGAGCCGGCGGTGGAGGCCGGGCCTGGATCGGCGGGGGAGGCCGGCTCGGAGTCCGCGGGCGCGGGCGGAACGGGAACGACGGAGGGTGAGCGGGATGAGTGACGAGGAACGCCGGGACTCCCTGGCCGACCAGGCCGCCGCCTGGGTCCCGCCGTGGAATCGTCCCCGCCCACCGGCCCCAACCCCCGCCGAGGCGCCCGAGTCTCCCGAGGCTGCTGGGTCTTCCGAGGAGGCCGAGCCCTCCGACGCTGCTGAGACTCCCGGCGCTGCTGAACCTGCCGAGGCTGCCGCCGCTCCCGCGTCCGCCGGTGCACCCGAAGCGCCCGCGCAGCCCGACACCCGCACGGTCGCCGGGGCTCCCAGCGCCGTCGGGGTCGACGGGGAACGCGACACCGACCAATCCGCAAAATCACCTGGGGCGGTCACCGTCCCGCCGATGTCCGCCGAAGATCTGGGAAGCAAACCGCCCCTCCAGGGGCCGGAATCCTCCAAGATCTCCGCCGAGTCCGCCGGATCCGCCGAGTCCGCCGAGTCGGCCGGATCCGCCGGGTCTGCCGAGTCCGCCGAGTTGGGCGAGCCCTCCGAGCCTCGTGAGACGGTCGGGGTGGCCGAGACTCCTGCGGCTCAGGTGGGGGAGCGGGCTGGGGGCGTACCTCGGCGGGAGGTTGTGGGGCGGCGGCGGGTGACGGCCGCGCCGGAGCCCGCGCCCGACCTGCCCGACGCCGAGCTGCGCGGCGCGCTGGAGGCGATCCTGCTGGTGGTGGACGAACCGGTCAGCGAGCTGGTCCTGGCTCAGGTGTTGGAGCAGCCGGCCGAGCGGATCGGGCCGATGCTCGATGAGATCGCCGCCGGTTACACGGCCGCCGGGCACGGGTTCGAGCTGCGCAGGGCGGCGGGCGGTTGGCGGTTGTACACCCGGCCGGAATACGCTACGTACGTCGAGCGGTTCGTCCTGGACGGGCAGTCCGTGCGGCTGACCCAGGCGGCGTTGGAGACTCTGGCCGTGGTCGCGTACAAGCAGCCGGTGACCCGGTCGCGGATCTCGGCCATCCGGGGTGTCAACTGCGACGGCGTCATCCGTACGCTGGTCACCCGCGGCCTCATCGAGGAGTGCGGCGCCGAACCGGACAGCGGGGCGTTCCTCTACCGGACCACCACGCTGTTCCTGGAGAAGCTCGGGCTGAACACCGTCGACGAGCTGCCACCCCTCGCACCCTTCCTGCCCGACGACGTAGAAGAGCTTGCTGATGCGACCCGATAACCGTTCCCCGAAATCCGACGCCCCCGTCTACGAGGGGGCGGAGCGCCTGCAGAAGGTGCTCGCCGCCGCCGGCGTGGGCTCCCGGCGTGCCTGCGAGGACCTGATCTTCCGGCGGCGGGTGACGGTGGACGGGCGCGTCGCGAAGCTCGGCGACAAGGTCGACCCGGCGCAGGCCGTGATCCACGTGGACGGCGAGCGCCTCCAGGTCGACATCCGCCTCGTCTACGTGGCGATGAACAAGCCACGTGGGGTGGTCACCACCATGGCGGACGAGAAGGGACGCACCGAGCTGGCCGACTTCATCGGCAGACGGCTGGATCAGCGGGTCTACCACGTCGGGCGGCTCGACGCGGACAGCGAGGGCCTGCTGCTGCTCACCAACGACGGCAACCTCGCGCACAAACTCATGCACCCCTCGTACGAGGTGCTGAAGACCTACCTGGCCGAGGTGGTCGGGCCGATCCCGCGCAACCTCAGCAAGCGGCTCCTCGCCGGCGTCGAGCTGGAGGACGGGCCGGTCAAGGTCGACTCGTTCAAGGTGGTGGGCACCCTGGGTAAATCCGCCCAGGTGGAGCTGAGCCTGCACGAGGGGCGCAAGCACATCGTCCGGCGGTTGATGGACGAGGTCGGGCACCCGGTCACCAGGCTGGTGCGTACCTCCATCGGTCCGATCCGGTTGGGCGACCTGCGCACCGGGCGTCTCCGGCGGCTGACCAACGCCGAGGTCGCCGCCCTGTTCAACGCGGTGGGTGACTGACCCCCGAGTTCGGGGTACGGCTGCCGGTAGGCTCGCGACGGCCGGCACGCGGCCGCCGGAGGTGGCGTGGGTCGCCTCGGGCGGCGGCGCGCGTGGGTCCGCCACGGACCCCGGGCATGATTGATGACGATTGACAAAACCGCTTGCGGCGCCAGAGCACCGGGCGATCCGTGAGGTACGGGCTGAGGAGGACACGGTGGAGGAAAACGTACGGGCCGGGCGATGTGTGGTCGCTGTGGACGGGCCGTCCGGTTCGGGTAAGTCCACCGTGTCGCGGCGGCTCGCCGCCGCCATCGGCGCGCGCTACCTGGACACCGGGGCGATGTACCGGGCGATCACGTGGGCCGTGCTGCGCTCCGGCGTGGACCTCACCGACGCCGCGTCGGTGGCGAAGGTGGCCGGCGAGGTGGACCTGCGCATCGGCACCGACCCCCAGGGGTACGGCGTGACCGTCGACGGTGTGAGCGTCGACACGGACATCCGCGGCGCCGAGGTGACCGGGGCGGTCTCCGCCGTCGCCGCGGTGCCGGCGGTCCGTGAGCTGCTGGTCGCCCGCCAGCGCGAGATGATCGTCAACGCCGGTCGGATGGTGGTCGAGGGCCGCGACATCGGCTCGGTCGTGGCACCGGACGCCGACCTGAAGGTCTTCCTCACCGCCTCCGAGGCGGCTCGTGCCGCCCGGCGCAGCGCCGAGGACGCCGCTGACGTGGCGGCCACCGCCGCCGACCTGGCCCGCCGGGACCGGCTCGACTCGACCCGCAAGGTCAACCCGTTGGCCCAGGCGACGGACGCCGTCGTACTGGACACGACCGAGCTGGGCATCGACGAGGTCGTGCTCCGGCTGCGTGACCTGCTCACCGAGCGGGGCGTGGCATGAGCGATCCAGGTGGATGGGTTGAGTTGCGCGAGCCCGACGTCGCCGTCGAGGAGCCGACCGGCCCGCAGCCGGTGGTGGCCGTGGTGGGTCGTCCGAACGTGGGCAAGTCCACCCTGGTCAACCGGATCATCGGCCGTCGACAGGCAGTCGTCGAGGACGTCCCCGGCGTGACCCGCGACCGGGTGCCGTACGACGCGCAGTGGAACGGCCGGTCGTTCACCGTGGTGGACACCGGCGGTTGGGAACCGGACGCGAAGGACCGGGCCGCGGCCATCGCGGCGCAGGCCGAGACGGCAGTGGTCACCGCCGACGTGGTCCTCTTCGTGGTCGACGCCATGGTGGGCTCCACGGACGTGGACGAGGCCGCGGTGAAGATGCTGCGGCGCAGCGCCAAGCCGGTGATCCTGGTGGCGAACAAGGCCGACAACACCGCCATCGAGATGGAGGCCACCTCGTTGTGGTCGCTCGGCCTCGGCGAGCCGTTCCCGGTGTCCGCGCTGCACGGACGCGGCTCCGGTGACCTGTTGGACGCCATCCTCGCCGCGCTGCCGGAGGCCCCGGAGATCGTGGAGAACCGGCCGCGCGGGCCGCGCCGGGTGGCGCTTGTCGGTCGGCCGAACGTGGGCAAGTCCAGCCTGCTCAACCGGTTCTCCGGCGAGGAGCGGGCGGTCGTCGACTCGGTCGCCGGCACCACTGTGGACCCGGTGGACAGCCTGGTCGACATCGGCGGTCAGACCTGGCAGCTGGTCGACACGGCCGGTCTGCGCAAGCGGGTCGGCAAGGCCAGCGGCACCGAGTACTACGCCAGCCTGCGTACCGCCGGCGCGATCGAGGCCGCCGAGGTGGCCGTGGTGCTGCTGGACGCCAGCGAGCCGATCAGCGAGCAGGACCAGCGGATCCTGACGATGGTGACCGAGGCGGGCCGGGCGCTCGTCATCGCGTTCAACAAGTGGGACCTGGTCGACGCCGACCGCCGGTACTACCTGGACAAGGAGATCGACCGGGAGCTGCGCCGCATCCCCTGGGCGATCCGGCTGAACCTGTCGGCGATGACCGGCCGCGCGGTGGACAAGCTGGCGCCGGCCCTGAACAAGGCCCTCGCCAGCTGGGAGACCCGGGTGCCGACCGCGCACCTCAACCAGTGGCTGACCGCGCTGGTGCAGGCCACCCCGCACCCGGTGCGCGGCGGACGCGCGCCACGCATCCTGTTCGCCACCCAGGCCGGGGTGGCGCCGCCGCGGTTCGTGCTCTTCACCACCGGCCCGCTGGACGCCGGATACCAGCGTTTCGTCGAGCGCAAGCTCCGCGAGGAGTTCGGGTACGAGGGCAGCCCCATCGAGATCTCGGTACGCCCCCGCAAGAAGCTCGGCCCCGGCGGCCGAGGCAAGGCGCACGGCTGACCCTGCACGCCCAAAATGCCGGATGGTCCTCCGAGGCCATCCGGCATTTCCCTACCCCACCCTCCTAGGACGCTCTAGGCGGTGTGCGGGTTCGCGACCCGCACGACCCGGGTGGGGCCTGTGCGGCCGACCGGCAGGCGCTGCGCTAAGCTGTACCGGCTGTCGCGGGGGAAACCTTGCGGGGGCGGGACGTGGCGCAGCTTGGTAGCGCACTTGACTGGGGGTCAAGGGGTCGTCGGTTCGAATCCGGCCGTCCCGACCGGTTGACCTGGGGAGATGAAGATCCCTCCAGGTCGCGGCGGTAACATTCGGTAACGGATGATCTTTGTTGGCGGTAACGGCCTGGGTGGTTGGCCGTTGACGTGCCTGCTGTACAACGCGCTGACCTGCCGCTTCATCCGGGTCCTGGATGGAGCGGCACTTCTGCTCTTTATTGCGCGTCAAGTGCTGCAGATGTTGCTAGCTGTCGCTAGCCCCGATGATGCGACACTGATGTACAGAGGATCGTCGGTGGGTCGAGCTCACGACGATCCAAGCCGGGTCGAGCCGATCTTCTACCGCACGGCGCCGAGGAGGCATGCCTTCTCGGAACGCTGGACTACGAGGACGCCGGCCGGCCCCGCTTTGATGTCCGAGTGCGCTCCGCGACTAACGGGCTGGTCCGCGACGGCCGTTGTCTTCCCCGCTGGATCGCGGAGGCGCGCACGGTGTGGCTTCACGATCAAGGCATGATCGACGAGGCTTCTGCTCGCCCGTATCCTCAGCCGGTGCGGGGGACCCACCGCCGTCGCGAGGAGGTCGGCAGGTGTACAGGTATTTACGGCGGCGATGGGTGTTGGTCGGGCTCGTTGCTCTGGCCGTCGCGATAGTGGTGGCGTGGATCGTCTGGCCCAACCCGACCACTGCGCCTCGGGAGCGACAATACCGCGATGTCACCGCCTGCTTGTTGACCAACAACAGGGGGCTGGCCAGCCGAGACGCGAGAGCCGCCTGGACTGGGATGCAACGCGCTTCGGTTGAGTCGCTGGTGCAGGTGCAGTACCTAGCCGCGGACGGCGTCCAAGATAAGTCCAATGTGGCTGCCTACTTCAACACGTTGGCTGCTCAGGGGTGCGAGATGGTCATCGCGGTCGGGGCCGCTCCGGTGGACGCGTTGATCGCCGGAAAGGACCGCTTTCCGTCTATTCGGTATGTGGTCGTGGGGGGTGCGCCAAACGCCGGCGTGACCATAGTGGAGGCCGGCTCACCAGATGAGATCGTCGAGGGTGTTGCCGCAGCCGTGCGTACCTTGCCCGCTTCGACCTAACATGTAAAAACTAGGCCACTGATGGCCATTGTTTTCTCAGCGAACGTCCAGGAAGCTTCCCGTTGCATGATCAAGCTACGGGGAGGGCTGCCATGGGCGGTCGGCATGATGCTGTTCGCGGGGCGTTGGCACGGCGACGTGCTCGTATCTCGCGGCGGCCTGTGTACCGACGGGTGGCAACCGTCCTGGTGCTCGTCCTGGTTCTCGGTGTTGGTGCTCCACGAGAGCCGCTGCCCATCGTGGCGGGCTCTGGCTTCCCGCTCAGTTGGTTCTGGTCACTGCTGGAGGCCCGACCGTCCTGGGCTTTAAGCAATCCGTCCACCCCGAAGCAGCAGGTGGGAAAGAACCCGCCGCGCAGTCACTATGCAGAGGCTCCGCTCACCGAGGATCGCAGCAAGCCCGTGCGGGCGAAGGGCGAGCTGGCGCGCTCTGAGCCCCACCGGCCGGAGAGCGCGGTGCGCAAAGCCGGCGAGCCGTCGCGCGGATTCGAGCTCAAGACCAGCAAGCGGCAAGCGGCAGGCGCCACCGAGCAGACCGAGATGTTCCGTAACGCGGACGGCTCGTACACCCGGAGGGTCTACCAGCAACCGGTCAACTTCCGGGCGGCGGACGGGTCGTGGCAGCCAATCGACGGCAAGCTGGTGCGGGGTGCCGACGGTCGGCTCCGGCCGCGTGCCAACGGGCAGAAGATCGAGTTCGACGCCTCGGGCGGTGATCCCGCAGAGCGCACGACAGGCACGACGCCACTGGTCAGCATGACATTCGACGCAGGTCGAAGCCTTGCTTACCGGATCGCGGGCGCAGACATTGGCCTTCCCGAGGTGAGCGGTGAACTGGCGACGTACCGCCAGGTCTTCCCGAACGTCGACCTGAGACTTGCTACCGCAGGACGCGAGGTCAAAGAAAGTCTGGTCTTCCACTCGGCGGACGTTCCCACGGAGTACACCTACCCCCTCGCACTGATTGGGCTTACGGCCGCAGTGGATGGCGACGGATCGGTGGTGTTCCGAGCGGCCGGGGGACAGGCGGTCGCCCGGATGCCCGCAGCGTTCATGGAGGACGCCGCCGGTGACGCTTCTGGCGCCGGTGCGATGTCCCGCGACATCCGCTACTCCCTCGTCGACACCGCTGACGGCCCTGCGCTGAAGATGACGGTCGACGGCGCCTGGCTGCATGACCCGAAGCGGGCGTTCCCGGTTGTGCTCGACCCGACCATCGCCACCACAGACGGCGACACCTACGTCCAGTCTGGCAGCACCGAGTCTGACCGGTCGACCGAGAAAAGTATCGGGATCGGCACATTCAACAACGGTGTGGCCAAGGCGCAGGGACTGCTACCGTTCCCGAGCTTCTCCACTGCCTACGCGGGCAAGAAGATCAGCACGGCCAAGCTCAACCTCTTCATGAGCTACCAGGGCCTGAACACCGGCTGCGAGGTCCACCGTTTCGACGTCTTTGCCGTCAAGTCGAACTGGTCGTCCACCGGCGTTCGATCCACGAATTTCCCGACGTTGTCTGATTCCATCGGCAACGCGTCACCGACCAGTACTGCGGCCTGTGGTAACCAGGCGGGCATCCGGAACGTTGGCATCTGGGTGCCGGTCACGCTCAACGTGTCCGAGGTCAATAACTGGGTCACCGGCGGTGCCAACTACGGCCTCGCGCTGAAAGCCGAGAGCGAAACCAACGTCAAGGCGTGGAAGCGGTTCACCTCGGTCGATGCCGGCATCGAGAACTCAACGATGCGCTGTGCCCATGCGACCTACGGCTCGATCAAGTGTGATGCCTTCCTCGACGTCACCTACACGGACAATGTCCCGCCACAGCTCGACGTCCGCTACCCGGCCAACAACTACGCCGTCAATACGCTGACACCGGAGCTCGCCGCCGCCGGGAGCGACCCGGACAGCTGGCCCAACAAGGGCTTGCGGTACAACTACTTCGTCTATGACGAGGCAGGTGCGCAGCTCAGCACCTCCGGTTGGGTGACCGCCGGCGTATGGAAGGTGCCTGCTGGCGTCCTCGTCTGGGGCAAGACCTACCAGTACGCGGTGCAAGTCAATGACTACTCGTCCACCTCGGCCGTCGCCCCGGTGAAGTATGCGTTCACCACCCAGGTGCCACAGCAGATGGTGACCTCTGACCTGGCGCAGAATGGCGGAAAGGGTTACGAGCCGAGTACGGGTAACTACACCACCTCCGACACGGATGTGGAGGTGACGACGGTCGGTCCGGCGCTCAGCATCACGAGGGACTACAACAGCCTCGACGCCCGCGTATTTGGGGCGTTTGGGCGAGGCTGGTCGTCGCTGCTCGACATGCAGGCCCGTGAGTCGATCGACGCGAGTGGTGCCCTGCAAACGGTGGCGGTGCGCTACCCGAGCGGTGAGGACGTCTCGTTCGGTCGCAACCCCGACGGCAGTTGGACACCGCCCTTGGGGCGCTACTCCGTCTTCAAGGCGGTCACCAGCGGTTATACGTTGACCGACAAGGACACCACTACGTACGAGTTCAGCCAGGCGGCGACCGGTGGTGTCTACGGCCTGACGCGGATCACCGACGCTGCGGGCCGTTCGCTGACCGTGCACTACGACGCTGCTGGGTTGGTCGACGAGGTGCGATCCGTGGCCTCAAGTCGCGCACTCCGCATATCGTGGTCGCGTCCACCGAACTCGACGTATCCACACGTCTCGGCAATCACCACAGACCCGGTCGTCCAGGGCGACGCGGCCAGCGCGGTGACCTGGACCTACGACTACGACGGCGACCTGCTGACGAACGTTTGTCCGCCTTCTGGGGCCGCAAACTGTTCCAGCTACCAGTACACGCTGACGCCGCAGCACGCCACCACTGTGCTCAACACCGACCCGTATTCGTTCTGGCGGCTCAACGAGAGCCCCGGTGCGACGGTCGCACAGAGCGCGGTGCTGAGCAACGACGGCGTGGACAACGCCACCTACGCCAACGTCACCCTCGGGAGTTCCGGCCCGGTGGCTAACTCGACCTCCACGGCAGCAAGCTTCAACGGGACCTCGTCGTCGGTGAAACTGCCGGCGAAGCTGGTGACCGAGGCGTCGTACCAATCGATCAGCATGTGGTTCCGCACGAACAGCCCCACCGGCGTGCTCTTCAGCCATCAGATCGACCCGGTCAGTGCGGGTGCCACGACGACCAAGACCTACACCCCGACTCTCTACGTGGGGTCGGACGGCAAGTTGCACGGACAGTTCTGGACGGGCAGCACCGCGAACACCATGGCCTCGCCCAACACGGTAGTCGACGGTCAGTGGCACCACGTTGCCTTGGCCGGCAATGGCGGCAACCAGGCCCTCTACGTCGACGGCGCCCGCGTCGCCACGCTGACCGCCACGATCAATCTTGACCTTGGCATGACGAACGGCTACGTGGGCGCCGGCTTCCTTGGCGGCGCTTGGCCTGCGCAACCGAACACCGCGGCCACCGCCACCTTCTTCAACGGGTCGATCGCCGACGTGGTCTTCCACAATCGGGCCATCACCACGCCCACGGCGACCTCCCTGCACAGCAGCGGTGTTGCGGCTGACCCCCTGCTGACGCGGATCACGACCCCCGGTGGTCGGGTCCAGGCCATCATCGACTACGACACGGTGACGGGCCGGGTCAAGCAGGTGACCGACGAAATTGGCGGGACGTGGAAGATCGGGGCACCGACCGTAGGCGGCTCGAGCCTGGTCTACGTGTCGGCGGTGCTCGGGTCGCAACCGGAGCACTATTTCCGGCTCGCCGACATTCAGGCGCCCACCAAGCCGGTGAACGAGGTGCGCGGCGAGTACCACGAGGCGCGGTATCGAAACGTCACGTTCAACACGACCCAACCCAACACGACGAGCCCGTTCGCCGATTCGTACGGGGCAGTGTTCAACGGCACCAACGCCTATGTCGAGCTGAACACCATGGCGGACCTCGGCGGCGGTCCGTACGACACCACCAAGTCGGTCGAGATGTGGTTCAAGACCCCGGCGGGCAGCGCCAAGAGCGGCGTGCTGCTGGGCTACACCAACGGCCAGATGGACCTCCCGCCGTCGACGACGGGGGCGACCACCTGGACGCCGGCCCTCTATGTCGGTGGGGACGGCTACCTGCGCGGCGAGTTCTGGGCCCCGTCATCACCCGTCGTCCAGTCCCCGTCGAAGGTCAATGACGGTAAGTGGCACCACATCGCCGTCACCCAGACCCCGAGCCAGCAGTTGCTCTATCTTGATGGCGACATGGTCGGAGGCCATGCAGGTACGGTTCAAGAATTTGCCGGGTCCGCCTACCTTGGCACGGGCATCACCAAGGGCTGGCCCGGATCCACGCAGGATGTCTCCTACTTCACCGGAAACATCGCCGAGGTGGCCTTCTACAAAACGCCGCTGAGTGCCGCGGAGGTCGACCGGCACTGGAAGGCGTCGAAGAGCACCACACAGCCCGGCTCCGGCACCACCGGGTCGACGCTGACCTCGATCACCACGACGACGGTCACCGACCCGAAGGGCAAGACCTCTACGCAGGTCTTCGACCTGGTCAACGGTAACCGGCTGATCGCCTCCACCGACGTGCTGGGCAACACCACCACCTACGGGTACGACATCGGCGGTTTCGGCTCGGTGACCTATGACCCACTGCGGAACAGGACCGAGACGGGCCGGGACGTGCGGGGCAACACGATCCGTACGACAGCGTGTATCACCTCGGTCAAATGTGACTCGGCCTACTACAACTACTATCCGGACGCGACCAGCACCAACCTTGCACCGGATCCACGTAACGATCAACTGATTGAATACCGCACGGCCAACTCGTACAGCCCAACCGATCCGATGTTCCTCACCCGGTTCGGATACGACACCGCCGGCAACCGGACGAGCACCACGACGCCGCCCGTCGCGGGCTTTCCCGGTGGCAAAACCACCACCGTCACCTATACCAGCGCGACCACCGCAGCGGTTGGCGGCGGAACGACGCCGCCCGGACTGCCGGTGACGACCAGGTCCGCTGGCGGCGCCACCCAGACCAACGAGTACAACTCCGCGGGTGATCTGGCACGGATCATCGACGGAGCGGGGCTGGTGACCGAGTTCGCTTACGACGGCCTGGGTCGGATCACCGCCAAGACCATCAAGACCGAGACCCTGGGGGACCTGACCACCTCCATGAGGTACGACGCGGAGGGCCAGGTCGTCGAGCAGACCGAGCCCCCCGTGCTGAACCAGGTCACCGGCGCGTCGCACACCGGCCGAACGTCGACTGACTACGACCCCGACGGCAACGTCACGGGACGCCGGGTGCAGGACCTGACCGGCGGCGATGCGGAACGTGCGGTCCAGAGTTTCTACGACGACCACGGCAGGATGATCAAAACAGTCAATCCTGCGGGTGTGGTCACACTGCTCGAATACGACGTCTACGGCAACACCACGGCCGAGGTCACCTGCGACAGTTCGCCCTCACCTGGCGATCCCTGTCCTTCGGGGGACGTGCTGCAAGCGGTACGGAAGACCTTCGACGGCGAGGGTAACGACCTCACCACCACGATCACCGGCGCCGACGGCACCACCACCCAGGTCAGTTTCAAGGCGTACTTCCCGGACGGCAATCTCGCCTCCGACACGGACGCCATGAATTACACGACGAACTACACGTACAACGGCGACGGCACGCTGCGACGGGCCACCCGCACCGACGGCACCCGTACGTACGTTCTCGAGGAGAACATCCACCGGCCCGACGGGGAGTTGTCGAGCCAGGAAACCAACAACGGCGCGACCGTCACCTCGTACACCCGCGACCCTGCCAACCGAGTCGTGCGGATTAGCGCGACGGCGCCGGCGGACGTCTACAACAACACTGAACGTGTCACCAGTTTCAGCTTCGACGCCGACGACCATGTGCTGGCCACCCGGTCCAGCGACAAGGGCGGGACCAACCCGCTGCAATCAACCAGCCGCACCTACGACCCGCTCGGTCGGATGACCTCGGAGCGGATCGCCGCAGATCCTTCAGTCGAACCGAACGCCTGGTTCAAGCTTGACGAAACCAGCTTCAGCGACGGATACAACGTCGCCTACGACTCGACAGCATCGGCGGGCAAGGCGACCGGCGGAGCCGACGTGACCCTGTCGGAGGGCGTCGCCACATTTAGCGGTGGCCGAGGTCTCCGAATCGACAATCATGCCATCGACACCGCCAAGTCGTATACGATCTCTGCCTGGGTCAAGCCAAAGGACTTCCTCAAGGACCAGACCGCACTGACTCAGATCGGCTCGTACGGGACTGCGTATTACCTTGAGTACAACAAGACCCTGAACAAGTGGGCCTTCCGGGCGCCATCTTCAGACTCGGCTACCCCGTCGGCCATCTACTCGGCCACCTCCAGCAACGCGTTGGTCGCAAACAGTTGGGTTCATCTGGTTGGTGTCTACAACGCCACCAGTAAGGCGCTCAGCCTCTACGTCAACAACGTCGCCGGTACCGGGGCCACCAACCCGACCCCATTCACCTCGCAGTCGCCGAGCATCGGTGGTGGCTACCTCGGCATGGGTGTCTACGCCAGCTACAGCGGCTCCATCGACAACGTGCAGCTTTACCAACGAGCCCTGTCCGCCGCCGAGATCAACACGCTCTACGCGGGGGGCAACGGCCGTACCGGTGAGGCACTCGCGTCGACCACCGGCCTGACGACCAGCTACACGATCGACAAGCTGGGCAACACCACCGCAACCACCGACCCGAAAGGCAAGACCACCAGCTACGAGTACGACGAGGCCGGCCAGTTGGTGAAGACGGTGGAGCCGTCGGTGACCGCCGAGGTGTTCGGCACGCCAGGTGTACCCGTCGTCCCGGTCTCCCGTATCGGCTACAACACCTTCGGCGAGATAGTCGAGACACAGGACCCACTCTCGAATGTCACCCGTACCCGAGTCGACCCTCTCGGCCGGCCCACCGAGGTGATCGCACCGGA
The DNA here is from genome assembly GCF_042872475.1 of Micromonospora sp. NPDC005252. Classification (NCBI taxonomy): domain Bacteria; kingdom Bacillati; phylum Actinomycetota; class Actinomycetes; order Micromonosporales; family Micromonosporaceae; genus Micromonospora; species Micromonospora sp. NPDC005252. The sequence goes on from NZ_JBIAKN010000021.1 coordinate 42,839, forward strand.
CTACACCCCGCCCGGCGGTACGCCAATCGTGGGGGCCTCGGTGATCACCAACTACGACAAGCTCGACCGGGTGCGCTCGGTGACCAACGCCGACGGTAAGACGACGAGCTATGAATACGACGCCCTCGGCAATCGGGTCGCAGTCACCGATCCGCGGGGCAAGGTGTCCCGAGCGAGCTACGACAAGCTCGGCCGCGTTCTGGACTCAATTGACCCGACCGGTGCCAAGCAGACGTCGACGTACGACCTGATGGACCGCCCGCTCACCACGAGCCAGGTGGTCCGCCAGACCGGCGAGACCAACACCACCAACTATGACTACGGCACCGGCGCGCTCGGTCAGGGCCCGTGGCCCCAGTCGGTGACCACCGCCGCAGGCGTGAAGACATCGAGCACCTACGACTTCACCGGCGCGCCACTAACCACCACCGACGGTGCGAACAATCAGACCAAGTACGAGTACGACGGACTTGGCCGGGCCACCAGGATCACCATGCCGGATGGTACGGCGCAGACCGCCAGCTACGACCCGCTCGGCCGACTCAGGCAGCAGCAGGACCTGGATGCCGCAGGAACCGTACTCGTCACCCGATCAAAGGGTTACGACGACAACGGCAACCTGACGTCGTCGACGGACGGGCGCACGACCACCACCACCTTCGGGTACGACGCGATGAACCGACTGACGAGCGAGAGCCAGCCGGTCACCGCCACCACCGCGATCACGACCAGCTTCGGATACGACGCCGCAGGTAACCAGACTCGCTTTACCGACGGGCGGGGCAACCAGTTCTGGACCACCTACAACACCTGGGGCCTGCCCGAATCGCGAATCGAACCATCCACCCCTGCCTATCCGAACCTGGCCGACCGCACCTTCACCACGACCTATGACAAGGCCGCTCGGGTCGTCGACCAAATCGCTCCCGGCGGGGTACGAACCAGCAACAGCTACGACGACGCTGGCCGACTGACCCGACAGTCCGGCACTGGTGCTGAGGCCACCACGGCCGACCGGACCTTCGACTACGACGACGCCGGCCGGCTGACCGGATTCGCGGTCCCGGCCGGCACGGCAGACGTCTCGTACGACGACCGCGGCCTACCGTTGTCCATCACGGGTCCCGGCGACTCGTCCTCGTTCACCTACAACAAGGACGGAAAGACGGCCTCGCGCGCCGACGCCGCCGGCAGCAGCAGCTACACCTACGACACCGCTGGCCGGTTCCGGACGGCGACCAACACCACCACCGGCGTCAACCTCGTGGTCGGCTACAACAACATGTCGCAGATGTCATCGATCAGCTACAACTCCGGCAACGTGCGGAACTTCGGATATGACGCGATGCACCGCCTCAAGTCCGACACACTGAAAAACGCCGCCGGCACCACCACCCTCGGCTCTATCACCTACGGCTACGACAACAACAACAACGAAACCTCGAAGGCCACCACCGGCTTCGCCGGGTCCAGCTCCAACACCTACACGTACGACCTCGCCGACCGGCTGTCGACCTGGAACAACGGCAGTACCACCATCGGCTACACATACGACGGAGCAGGCAACAGGACCCAAGCCGGCGGGAAGATCTTCACCTACGACGCGCGGAACCAGCTCTCGACGCAGAGCGGCGGGATCTCGTACGCGTACACCGCACGCGGTACCTTGCGCCAGACCAGCTCAACGGCAGGAGAGCTCACCACCACGGCCGACGCCTTCGGCCAGGTGATTTCCCAACAGTCGGCCGGAGGCACCCGCACCTATTCCTACGACGGGCTTGGTCGCGCCGTCGTACCGGGATTTCGATACACGGGTCTCGACAATGATCTAGCCCAGGACAGCGGGGCGACCTACACCCGTGGCCCTGACGGTAAGCTGCTCGCGGCCGGCACCGGCACCGGCACGGGTTCTCGGTACGTCTGGACAGACCAGCATGACGATGTCGTGGGCCAGTTCACCGCCACCGGCACCACTCTTTCCGGGTCGACCACCTATGACCCCGTTGGCACCGTCGTCGCCTCGTCCGGTCTACTCGGCAGCCTGGGCTACCAGTCCGAGTGGACTGACAACCTGACAGGGCGGGTCAACATGCTCGCCCGCTGGTACAACCCGGATACCGGTCAATTCGACACCCGAGACACCGCGTCCAACAATCCGGTGCCCGACTCGGTCAACGCCAACCGCTTCCAGTACGGCGACGCGAACCCGCTGACGACGACGGACCCGACTGGACACTGGGGCCTTTCGAGCCTCAAGTCGGCCTTCCGTAGCACCGTGTCTGTGGTCACCAACCCTGTGGCGGCGATCCAGACCACCTATCGGGCGACGACGACCCTGGCAAAGAGCTCCTACCAGGCGTTCAACTACGTCCGATCCGGTAAGGCGTGGCAGGACGTCAAGAAGACAGCGAGCAACGTCAAGAACAACCTGAAGAAGGCCGCCCATGTCGTCAAGGACACCACGGTCCGTTGGGCGAAGACGAAGATCCAAAAAGTTAAGGATGCGTATCACGCTGCCAAGAAATGTACGTCTGGCGGCGTCAGTAAATGCTTGAAGGAAACTGCGAAGAAAGCGGCAAAAGCCGCCGTCACCAACCTCAAATCGACAGTGGAGGCGATCAAGAAGGATCCGTGGAAGTTCGCGGCGACGGTGGCCGTGGGTATGGCGGCGACAGTCGCAGTGGGCGCTCTCTGCGCCACCGGGGTCGGGTGCTTGATCCTGGCCGGCGCCGCCGCCGGAGCGATGTCCGCTGGTGCCGGATACATGGTCGACGTGGCTCGCGGTGACGAGAAGTTCTCGCTGGGCAACCTAGCCAGCACGATGATTGAGGGCGGCCTGGACGGCGGTCTATCGGCCGGCGTGAGCAGGCTGACCGGAGGTGCGACGAAGCTCGCTGGTGGTGGAGCCAGTCGGGCGCTCGGCGGCAAGAGTGGCAGAAGCGCGACGCCGAGCCGGCCGCAGCGCGACGAGGGACGACAGGGCCTCTCGGGTTGCAACACTCCGCGGCACAGCTTCGATCCGGCCACCCGCGTTCTGATGGCCGACGGCAGCACCAAGGCGATCAAGGACATCGCGCTGGGCGACAAGGTGGCGGCGACCGACCCCGAGGCTGAGGAGACTGCGGCCAAGAGGGTGACCGCCCTGCACGTGAACCAGGATCGCGACCTCACCAACGTCACAGTGCGTGATGCCAACTCGGGTAAGTCGACGGTGCTGAAGACCACGCAACACCATCCGTTCTGGGACGCGACCGACCGCAAGTGGGTGGACGCGGCTGAGCTGAAGGTCGGCCACCGCTTGCTCGTGCACGATGACAAGCGGCTGGAGGGTGACGGCACTGGCGCTGGCATGGGTGGTGGGGGACCTGGAGCGCAGGTGACTGTGATCGAGGTTGAGAACCTCGACGGTGACGCCGAGATGCGCGACCTCACGGTCGCCGACATCCACACCTACTATGTGGTCGCCGGCAGCACCCCGATCCTTGTGCACAACAACAATGCGCAGGTTCCTGGAGCGTGCCCACGCCCGCCGACTGTTCCTGGTAAGACAGCCGGCCACGCGGACGACATCAGCACGCTCAGCGGTTGGGCCGCGGGGTATCCAAACGGCTACACACGTGTGTCCCCAGCAACCGTGCTCGCCCATACTCGGCAGATCGGCGCTCCGATCACGCCAGCTGGCTTCCGTGACCACGGCATCGATGGCCAGTATTTCGCCTCGCACGCCGAGCGTCAGGCTGCCGTCGCGAGGCCGAACGAGCCGATCGAGGTGGACCGAGACATGTGTGATGATTGCATCGAGTGGTTCAAGCATGAGGCGGTTTACCAGGGTCAGGTTCAGCGAGTCACCGATCCGACCGGTGTAAACGTGTTTCGCCCAAACGGCACTTGGAAACAGGAGTAGTCGCGGAGTGACCGAAGAGAACGTTGTCCGCCTAGCCGACGGGTATATCGACCGTATTTCGTCAGACGGTGAGCTGAAGTGGCCGCTTCGGATGGAGCTGCACCATGCGCTCGAGCAGGTTACGGGCGGCGACAGTTGGCGTTCGTACCTGCGGCTATCAGCATCCTGTGCGGTAAAGGCATGGCCAGTCTGGCAGGAACGCTTCGGCGAACCGCTTCCCTTTTGCGCGCCCACCCCAGGCGCCACGCCCGAACAGCCTCAACTGGGCTTGGTCTACAACTCGGTCCAGCTCAACCGTCTTGCGACGTTCCTCGACAATCGGATGCGTACCGGTCCGGAGACGTTTCCTGCGGTCGCCGCGGGTTTGGCGTGCTGGGCTACCAACCGCGACGTGCTACGGGCCGAGCTAGTGCTGCCCGCAGGCGCCGATGAGGCGGAGGTCGACTCTGAGGATTGGGAACCTTCCTACTTCGCCTCCATCGCCTTGGCGGGCGGAGCCATCTGGGAGACGCCCAGTAACTCTGCTCTGCGTCGGGATTTTTGGTTGTGGTACCTCCGCGTAGCGGTGCCCGCCAGCTACGGCGCCTGAAGACAGATCCCAACTGTCAGCGCTCGAGCAACTGGCGAGCGATCGGCTGCTGGAGAGGCGCGTGCGCGGACCAGGTATGAAGGGCGGGCACCAGAGCTACCTGGACCCGATGTCAGGGCGGGTTCTTGACCGGTTGCCGTAACGAGCTCGGTAACGGCTCAAGGCTGGCAGCCGAGGAGCGGTTGGCATGAGGTAGCAGAGGGCGTCACGAAGGGCTGCCCTTCTGTCCATGTTTGCGAATGTATCAGTCATTATTGGCACGCCGTGACAGGATCGTTGTAGAACTGGGGGTCAAGGGGTCGTCGGTTCGAATCCGGCCGTCCCGACAGAGTTTCGGCAGTTCGGAGGCCTTGATTCACTTCGGTGAGTCGGGGCCTTTTGCCGTTTCGTCTCACAATTTCTCACGTACGCCTGTACTGCTGAATTTTGGGCGCTGGAGTCACCCGAACAGGCTCGATTCGAGGTGCTCGGCAGCCACCTTGAGGTGGCTGCCGTCGGGGTGGACGTAGACCCTTTTGGCGAGGGTGCCGCCGTCGGCGTGGCCGGCCCAGGCAGCGAGGACGACGTCGGGCACTCCGGCGCCGGCGAGGTAGGTCAGGCAGGCGTGCCGCGCGTCGTACGGCCGGACCTTGGGGACCCCGATCTTGGCCATCAGTTCGTAGACCCGGCGGCGGAGCCAGTCGGTGCGCTGCGGCTGGCCGAGTTCGTTGACCAGGACGTAGCCGCTGTCGACGTAGGCGTTACCGGCCTTCAGACGCTCCTTCTTCTGCAGGGTGTGGAACGCCTTGAGCGCTTTCGTTACCGTCGCGGGCATCGGCAGGCCGCGTTTGCCAGCCGCCGACTTGGCCTCCTTCTCTTCGATCTCACCGTCGACGAGCGTCCGGGTGTTGTCCCCGGCCGCGATCTTTCCGGCCTCGAATTCGACATCGGACCAGCGCAGCCCGCACACCTCGGCCGGTCGGAGGCCCATCAGCGACAGCAGGCAGGCGGCGTAGAGGCGTTCGCCTGTGATGCCGGTCAGGAACGCCTTCACCTCTTCCTGGGTCCAGGGCTTGCGCTCAGCCTGTGCCTCGACTGCGGCCTTCGCGGCCGCTCTGGGGATGGCGACGAACGCGGCGACGTTGCGGACCACGAGCTGACGGCGAACCGCCACGTTCAGCGCGGTTCGAAGGCGGCCGAGCGTCAGGCGCACTGACCGGACACCGAGCCCCGTTCCAGGCTTGCCACCACGCTTCCGGCCCTCCGTCAGCATCCAGTCGATCAGAGCCTCGATGTCGGCCTCGGTAACGTCCTGGAGTGGCTTGCTGCCAAGGCGGACGCGGACCGGCAGCAGCGCATCGCGGTAGTTAGCGGCGGTGGCCTTCTCGACATCGCGCGTGGCGGATGCCAACCACTCGTCGAGAAAATCGTTGACCGTGATCTTGCCGGGTTTGACGTACGTGCCGCGGTCGGTCTCGTGCTTGATCCGGGCGTACTCCGCCTTTGCCTCCTTCCTGGTGTCGAAGGTGTACGTCCGCTGGTCCCGACGCCCGTCCGGCTTGCGTCCGACGTCTAGGACGAAGCGGTAGCGGGTCTTGCCGCTGCGAAGAATGACCTTTTTGATCGGGTCCGAGGCGCTCACGTCGGTCCTGTTCCTTCCAGGGAGGGATGGGCTGAGCCCTGCTTCCGTGCGTGAAGCTACTGCGCACTTGTTGTTATGGTACCGATTAGTGGTACCAAAATGTGGTCCCGGGTTGGCGTGTGAGATGGCGGTTTGGGATAGGCGACGTGGAATGTGGGAACCTCGACTCGTCATCTAGCCGTTCGAGAGTTCGCCGAGGAGTTGAGGCATGCCGCGACAGCGTCCTGTCGCCGAGAACCTGCCGCCGTTGCCGGCGCGCGAGAAGCGGGATCAGCAAGTCAAGATCCGGCTCACGCCTTCGGAGATGGAGAGGCTGGCGGTGACGCGGCCCGATCTCACGCCGTCCGGGATTGTCGCGCTGCTCGTCGACGACGTGCTCAGCGGGCGGTATCGACCGAGATGGGCTGTGCCGCAAGAGTCAGGGCAAACCGACTGATCAGCCGCGCGTCCCGTCCGATGAGTCCTCCTGATCGGCGCCGTGTCGGTCGATGCCGACCAGCCTCAGCAGGTCTGCGGTGCGTACGCGGTAGGACGTCCCGATCCGAAGCACCGAACACGGAAACAGGTCCTGCTTCGCGAGCTCGTAGGCCTTCGTCCGCCCGACGCCCAAGGCGCGAGCAGCAGTGGACAGGTCGACAATCGCGGGGAGTCGCAGCAGTTCATCGTGGGTCAGCGAGCTGTTGATCATCTTGCCCAATCCTCCGGGGTGAGGGGAGTGGACGCCGAGGCGACCGGCTGTCGAGGCACCAATTGGCATGCCCTGACACGACGATCCCGGCCGACCATTTCCGGGCGCGCTACCGCCAACGTGGTAGCGGCCAACCAGCAGCACCGGTAGCGCTGGGCGCGGCTCGGAAAACCCATCCCGCTGATCTGCAAGACTGCATCGATGTTGACCCTGCCGGACACGCCATGCGCGCTGGTGCTCCGTGCCGATTTCACCGACGAGGGAGCCTGGGACGCAGTGCGTGCGGCGAGTATCGCGCCCTCGGTCGATGGATTCGCGGCGAGCCTGTCCTTCGTCAGCGACTCAGCGTTCGCTGATCTGTCCCCTGAGCAGGTGGCGGCGCTCCCGATGGTGACCTACCGCAGCTTCCTGTTCCTCGTTGACAACGTCACCGTCACCGACCCGGACACGCCGCTTGTCGCGCTGGATCTGCTTCACGAGCCAGGTCGTTGGTTCCGGGTCGTCCCGGCGGAGATGTGGAGTGTCGAGAACAACTCTCGATTGCCAACATGGACTTTTTCGAGTTCGCGGACGCGGCGGACCCGGACGGGGTGTTCCGAGGCTTCCCGCAGTAGGTGTCGGGCTACCAGCGGCTTCCGAGATGATGCCCGCGGCGTTGCCGGAAAATCCGACCGGGCCGCTACCGGATAGGTCTTCAGGCTGCGGGACGTCATCCGGTCGACGTATCTCTCGATGCCGGCGGCGCGCTTCGGCGTCAGAGCCAAGCCGACCGGCCCGGCCGTTCGTCGAGCGGCGGCCCACGGCGGGCGGCCCGTCGCACGACCTGCTGGTACTGCTGAACACGCATCGGATGCTGACGACCGGCCAGTTGGCCCCGGCGATCAGCGCCCCGGTCAGGACCGTGCGGCACCTGGCTCGACCGGCTGCGCTGCGCCGGGCTGGTCAATGGGGTGCGTCGGGCGGGAGTCCAGATCCACGCCGAGGCACTGGTGGCTACGTCCGGCCGGTGCCCGCTTGGTGGCTGGCACCGCAGCCGGCGCCGGGTGGCAGGCCCCCACCGCTGAATGTCGCTAGCCCTCCTGGGGCCCGAAAATCTCATCTACAAACAACTCTGAAGGAAGGTCAGACAACGCCCGGACCCGCACTCGACGACCGTCGAGCCCGCGAAGCCGCATCTTCAACTCGAACACGTGCGTCATCTGCTGAAGGATCGCGAGCGGGTCAACATTGTGAACGAGGAACTCCGTTACTTCGATCTCGGCATCATCATCGGGCTTGACCTTCTCCCACACATCAACGGGCGTGGCGACCACCCGTAGGTCGTACCCATGCTCACCGCCGCCGATGCTGAACCCGACCACCTGCCACTGGTCACCGTCGAGGCCGACAGTCCGCGCCAGCCCCTCCCACGGAACCGTCATGCGCTCGTCTAGTGCCGTGACCACGAACGTTCACGGTGTTGGGTGACACGCCGTCCGGCCTATCGGCCGGGCGGCGCCGCAGCGGTCAGGCTGTGGCGGTGGCAGATCTTGTACGCGTGCGGCGGCTGAGTGATCAGGAAGGTCAGCAGCTGCTCAGAATCACCCGCCGGGGAACCGGTTCACCGAT
>NZ_JBIAKN010000022.1:0-50467 GCF_042872475.1 Micromonospora sp. NPDC005252
TTAACCACCGGCCGGGGGGGGTTGGGGGGGGGCCCCCCCCCCGCGGGCCGGGGGGGGGGGGGGGGCGGGCCCCCCCCCGGGGGGGGGGGGGGCCCCCCCCCCCCGGCCCCCCCCCCCCCCCGTCGATCCGTACGGTCAGACCTTGGCCTTGCCGAGAATCCGGTTCACTGTTGTGCCGCAAACCGGACACTTGCCCTTGGCCATGTTCATTCCGGTCTTCGAGACCTCGACGTGCCCCTCGAAGTCCCGCTTCTCCTTGCACTTCACGCAGTAACCGTTGTAGGTCTGGGCCTGGTCGGCCACGGTAGCCCTCCTCGTCTCGTCCGCCGGTCAATACGGTCCCGGCGGGGTGCCCGGCGGCGGGCCACACGGGGCGCCGGCGCTGGGTCTCACTCCACGGCCACCCTCGTGACCGCTGGTCCGCGGACCCTACCCAGGTCTGGGCAGTTCCATGTCAGCTGTGCATCGGCCTGTGAGCAAGTCGACGTCGAGAGTGTGCATGGCGAATTAGGTCGGATAAGTCAGTTTGGCGGGGACACGCCGACCAAACCCTCACAGCCACCCGTGCGAGTGCCCCCGCGGCAGCGCCGAGCACGGTGATCACCTACGGTGGAGGGAGCCCGCGCGCTGCCGCGCCGTCGACGTACACGGTGGGTGACGAGACGTCCCGGCGACGACCGGCCCAAGAAATTTTCGGGACGCGGGGCGACCAAACACCATTTTTTGGGCGCGTGTCGTGCGGTTGACTCTTGCGGACTCCTGGTCAGTACGCATTAGCTTTCCTTCGTGACACGTAGCCGAGGCTGCGCGGGCCAGTGATGGCGGGGACGCGTAAGCCGGTCGTCGAGGTGCGGCGCAGCCAGCGTCGGCGACGCACGGTGTCTGCGTACCGTGACGGTGAGCGGGTGGTCGTCCTCATCCCGGACCAGTTCTCCCGGGCCGAGGAGAGCGAGTGGGTCGACCGTATGTTGGCGCGACTCGCCGCCCGCGAGGGCCGGCTCGCCCGCTCGGACGACGAACTGGTCGCCCGGGCCAACCGGCTGATCGACCAATACCTCGGCGGGTACGGCGCGAAGGCGGTGCCCGCCAGTGTCCGCTGGGTCACCAACCAGAACGGCCGCTGGGGCTCCTGCACGCCCGCCGACCGCAGCATCCGCATCTCGCACCGCGTCCAGGACATGCCCGACTGGGTGATCGACTACGTGCTGCTGCACGAGCTGACGCACCTCATCGTGCCCAGCCACAACGCCCGCTTCTGGGCGCTGGTCGGCCGCTACCCCAAGTCGGAGCGCGCCCGCGGCTACCTTGAGGGCGTCGCCGCCGCGTCCTGTGCCCCCGTCCCCACCTGATCGCACCCTGCCCGTGCCCTTGATCGGCACCAGGTCGGCGAGGTGGGGGCATCTCCACGACAGGACAGCGCAACATCGCCGACCTGGTGCCGATCATCAGCCGTGCGGGCTGGCCGCGCCGGGCGAGGGGGCGGGCCGGGGCGTTAGGGTCGGGTCATGGCGCGGCGGGTGGTGGTGGTGATGCTCGGGCCGGTGCGCTGGTCGCCGCCCGGGATCGACCGGGTGCAGTGGCGGGCGGCGCTCGCCGAGGACGTCGTCGACCTGGTCGCCACCCTCAACGAGGTGGACGTCGCCGTCGCGGTGACCCCGGCCGACCGTCCACTGGCGGACGCGCTGGTCTGGCCCGGTACCGCCGTCCACGAGGTGGCCGAGCCGACGCCGAACGCAGTGTTCGCCGCGTTGGACGGCTACGACCAGGCGGCCGTGCTCTGCGCTGACGTGCCCGACCTGCCCGCGCTGACCGTCGGCAAGCTGCTGCGCCCGCTCACCACCCGGTCGGTCGCCGTGGCGCCGGTGGAGGGGGGTGGGCCGGGTCTGCTCGGAGTGGCCGTACGACTGCCCGTGCCGGAGTGGTTGCCCCCGCTCGACCTGGACACGGCGACGCCGGCGGACGCCCGAGCCGGTGCTCCCGCGCCCGGGGACGTCGCCGTCACGGCCGGCTGGCGCCGCCAGCGAGGACCGGCCGACTTCGCCACCCTGGACCCGGCCTTCGAGGGTTGGGAGGCCACCCGCGCGCTGCTGTCGGGCTCGGGTCGCCCCGCCTGACCAGGCAATCCTGCGTCCCGCCCGATCAGCCGCTCCGCCGCAACGGCAACGTTCGTCCCGCCGCACCGGCAAGGTTCGCCGCAACGGCAACGTTCGTCCCGCCGCAACGGTGAGGTGGCGCGGACGCGTGCCGGGTGCCCGCCGCCCAGTGGCGCGGGCACCCGGGCTCGCGTCAGGCCTTGGTGTCGCCGTCGGTGTTGGTGTCGCCCTCGGTGTCGTCGGACTGGCCCGGGGCCTTCTCCTCCACCCCACCAGGCGCGGTAAAGTCGAAGCTGTCCAGCTCGCTCAGGTCCGTGTCGTTCATCGCGAAGGCCACCGGGTCGGCGAAGTCGTCGTCCGACGGGAGCAGGTCCGGGTGGCCCCAGACGGCGTCCCGGCCTTCGATGCCGCGGTGCTGGGTGAGTGCCGCCCACAGGGCCGCCGCCTCGCGCAGCCGGCGCGGGCGCAGCTCCAGGCCGACGAGCGCGGCGAAGGTCTGCTCGGCGGGGCCGCCGGCGGCCCGGCGGCGGCGGAACGCCTCGCCCAACCGGACGACGTTGGGCAGGCGGTCACTGGCCGCGCTGTCCACGACGTGGCACACCCAGCCCTCGACCAGGGCCAGCGCGGTCTCCAACCGGGCCAGCGAGGCCTTCTGCGCCGGGCTGTCCTCCGGGGTGAAGATGCCTTCCAGGGCGATCGCCTGCATCGACTCCGGGTCGGTCGGGTCGACCCGGCCCATCGCCTCCTCGATCGCCTCGCGGTTGACCCGGATGCCCGAGGCGTACATCTCCACGGCGCTGAGCACGTGCCCGCGCAACCACGGGACGTGCTGGAACAGCCGCTGGTGGGCGGCCTCGCGCAGCGCCACGTAGAGGCGGACCTCGTCCTCGGGCAGCTCCAGGCCCTCGCCGTACGCGCGGATGTTGGCCGGGATCAGCGCGGCCGTGCCAGCCGGGCCGAGCGGCAGCCCGATGTCACCGGCGGAGAGCACCTCCGCGGCGAGCGAGCCGAGGGCCTGCCCCAGCTGACCGCCGAAGAGCGCGCCACCGAGGGTGGCCACCATCGACTGCATCGGGCCGAGCTGGGCGCGCGCCTCCGGCGGCACCAGGTCGCCCATCGCGCCGACCATGCGGCTGGCCACCGGGTCGCAGAGCTTGCGCCACACGTCGAGCGTCTTGAAGATCCACTCATTGCGGTTCCAGGCGACCGGGGACTGGATGCCCGACGGCCAGGACGAGGCCGGCTCCAACCACAGGTCGGCCAGGCGCAACGCCTCCTCTACCGCGTTGCGCTCGTACGGCGACACCGCCGGGTCGCCGGCGGCGGCGAGCTGGCTGGCCGCCACCTGCCGGGCCAGGTCCCAGTTGACCGGCCCGCTGCCCGGCGCGGAGAGCAGGTGCTGCAACTGCGACATGAACTGCTGCATCTGCGCGGGATCGTTGGGGTCTGGTGGTTGCCCACCCGGGAGCGCGAAACCGAACGGAATATCAGGCACGACGTCTACGGTACGCGGGCCGCGCCCCAGGTAGCCGCCGCTGGCGTTGCGCTGAGGGCGAAGTCGCGCGGCGCATCCGTCGGGTGGGCCCGGAGCAATCGGTACGCTCTGGCGCATGAGACGTCGTGGCCTGACGGTCCTGCTCGGTGCCCTGTTCACCGCCCTGCTGAGCATCGGGGTGCTCCGGGTGCCGATCCCGTACGTGGTGCTCGGCCCGGGCCCGACGGTCAACACCCTCGGCACGGCCGACGGTAAGGAGGTCATCCAGGTCACCGGCCGGGAGACCTCCACCTCCGCCGGCCAGCTCCGGCTGACGACGGTGGGGGTGCAGCCCACGGTGCGGCTCCGCTCGGCGATCGCCGGCTGGTTCTCCCACGACGAGGCCGTGGTGCCGCGCGAGCTGGTCTACCCGCCGGGGGAGTCGACGGAGCAGGTCGAGCAGCGCAACGCCGAGGACTTCAAGGTGTCGCAGACCAGCGCCGAGACCGCCGCGCTGCGTGAGCTGGGCTTCCCCGTGCAGGTGGTGATCAAGACGGTGGCCGCGGACGGCCCGTCCGCCGGCGCGCTCCGGGTCGGCGACGTGGTCACCTCGGTCGACGGTAAGCCGGTGCCGGTGGCCGCCAAGGTCACCGAGCTGATCCGGGCCAAGCCGGCCGGTACGGCCCTGAGCATCGGTTACACGCGCGACGGCACGGCGTCCACCGCGACGGTGACGAGCCGCGAGCAGGACGGCCGGCCGCGGATCGGCGTCGAGATCGACCAGCAGCAGCCGCATCCGTTCACGCTCGGCATCGACCTGGGGGACATTGGTGGCCCGAGCGCCGGCCTGATGTTCGCGCTGGGCATCGTGGACAAGCTGACGCCGGCCGACCTCACCGGCGGAAAGGTCATCGCGGGCACCGGCACCATCGACGACGAGGGCACGGTCGGCCCGATCGGCGGGATCGCCCAGAAGCTGGTGGGCGCGAAGCGTGCGGGGGCCAAGGTCTTCCTGGTGCCGGCGGACAACTGCGCCGAGGCGGTCCGCAATCCGCAGCCCGACCTGCCGTTGCTGAAGGTGGGCTCGCTGGACGAGGCGCTTACCGCTCTGGAGACGTTGCGCGCGGGTGGTCAGCCGACCCGCTGCTGACCGGTGTGACCGTGCCCCGACACGTTCAGAAACACCCCGTACTCTGGGTGCCTGATCGGAGCCGATCACATCGAGCGTGCGGAGCCAACCGTGGTAATGCGTAGCAGCAGCCCCCTGCCGAGGATGAGCCGGCGCGGCCGCGTCACCATCGCTGTCCTGGTCGGGGTGTTCGTGCTCTTCACCCTGCTCGGCTGGGGTGTCCAGGCCTGGACGGACTGGCTCTGGTTCGACGAGGTCCGCTACACCGAGGTCTTCACCGGTGTGCTGGTCACCCGGCTGATGCTGTTCCTCGTCATCGGGCTCGGCATGGCGCTGGTCGTCGGCGGCAACCTGTGGCTGGCCCACCGGCTGCGTCCGCGGCTGCGGCCGCACTCGGTGGAGCAGGCCACCCTGGAGCGTTACCGGATGGTGCTCAGCCCGCGCCTCGGCACCTGGATCGCGCTGACCGCCGCCGTGGTCGGGCTCTTCGCCGGCCTGTCCGCGCAGAGCCGGTGGAACCAGTGGCTGCTCTTTCGCAACGGTGGTGACTTCGGGGTCAAGGACCCGGAGTTCGGGGTGGACATCGGCTTCTACGTCTTCCAGCTGCCGTTCTGGCGCTACCTGCTCGGTGTCGGCTTCACCGCCGTGGTGCTGGCCCTGATCGGCGCGCTGGCGGTGCACTACCTCTTCGGCGGGGTCCGCCTGCAGGGCATCGGCGACCGGATGAGCAACGCGGCCCGCGCTCACCTGAGCACCCTGGTCGCGGTGTTCGTGCTGCTCAAGGCCCTGGCGTACGTGCTGGACCGCCGGGCGATGCTGCTGGAGTACAACGAGGGCGCCAAGTTGTACGGCGCCGGCTACGCCGACGTCAACGCGTTGCTGCCGGCGAAGGAGATCCTGGCGTACATCTCGATCGTCGTGGCGATCGCGATCATCGTGTTCTCCAACGCCTGGATGCGGAACCTGGTGTGGCCGGGCATCTCGCTCGCTCTGCTCGGCGTCTCCGCCGTGGCGATCGGCGGCATCTACCCCTGGGCGGTGCAGACCTTCGAGGTGAAGCCGAGCGCCAAGGACAAGGAGGCGCCGTACATCCAGCGCAGCATCGACGCGACGCGGGCGGCGTTCGGGCTGGGCGCCACCGACACCACCGCGTACGCGGCGAGCAACCTCAAGCCACCGGCGAACCTGGCCACCGACACGTCCGTCGTGTCGAACGTGCGGCTGCTCGACCCGCAGCTGGTCAGCGAGACGTACACCCAGCTCCAGCAGGTGCGGGGCTTCTACGACTTCGGCCCCAAGCTGGACATCGACCGGTACGGGGTGAACGGCAAGACCTCCGACTACGTCGTCGGCGTCCGGGAGATCAACTACGGCGAGCTGACCGACCAGCAGAACACCTGGATCAACCGGCACACCGTCTACACCCACGGGTACGGCCTGGTGGCCGCCCCGGCGAACCAGGTGGTGTGCGGCGGGCAGCCGTTCTTCGTCTCGGGCTTCCTCGGCGAGCGGACGCAGGAGGCGTGCTCCTCGCAGACCGAGCAGATCCCGGCCAAGCAGCCCCGTATCTACTACGGCGAGCGGATGGCACCCGACGACTACGCGATCGTGGGGCAGTCCGACCCGAACAAGAAGGCCGAGTTCGACAGGCCGGTCGGTGAGGGCGGCGGCGAGTCCTACACCTACACCGGCGAGGGCGGCGTCAAGATCGGCTCCTTCACCCGGCGGCTGCTGTACGCCATCAAGGAGCAGGAGTCGAACTTCCTGCTCTCCGAGGCGGTCAACAAGGACTCCAAGCTGCTGTACGTGCGCAACCCGCGGGACCGGGTGGAGAAGGTCGCGCCCTTCCTCACCCTGGACGGCGACCCGTACCCGGCGGTGGTCGACGGCCGGGTGCAGTGGATCGTCGACGGCTACACGACGGCGGCGACCTACCCGTACGCCGAGCGGGTCAACCTCCAGGTCGAGACGACCGACGAGCTGACCAACCGGGGCACCTTCCAGCTGGCCCGGGAGAACGTCAACTACATGCGCAACTCGGTGAAGGCCACCGTCGACGCGTACGACGGCACCGTGACGCTCTACGAGTACGACGACACCGACCCGGTGCTCAAGGCGTGGAACAAGGCGTTCGGCGGGGACCTGATCAAGCCGAAGGCGGACATCCCGGTCGAGCTGACGGAGCATCTGCGCTACCCGGCGGACATGTTCAAGGTGCAGCGCAACCTGCTCACCAAGTTCCACGTGACCAACCCGGGTGACTTCTACTCCGCGCAGGACTTCTGGCAGGTGCCGAACGTGCCGGACGCGCCGGACAGCGGCCAGAAGCAGCCGCCGTACTACCTGTTCACCCAGTTCCCGGGGCAGGAGGGTCCGCGGTTCCAGCTCACCTCGGCGGTCACCCCGAACGGCCGGCAGAACCTGGCCGCGCTGATCTCCGGGTCGTACGTCGACGGGAAGCCGCGGCTGGAGGTGCTGGAGCTGCCGGACCAGACCCGGATCTCCGGGCCGGTGCAGGTGCACCAGCAGATGACCAACAACGCGAACATCCGCCAGCAGCTCAACCTGCTCTCCAGCAACCAGGCGCAGGTGCAGTACGGCAACCTGCTCTCGCTGCCCTTCGCCGACGGCATGCTCTACGTCGAGCCGGTCTACGTGAAGAGCAACCAGCAGGACGCGTACCCGCTGTTGCAGAAGGTGCTGCTCTCCTACGGTGACGGCGGCTCGTTCGTGGCGCTCGCCGACAACATCAACGACGGCATCAAGCAGTTGGTCGAGCAGGGTAAAAAGGCCGGGCAGGGCACCTCGCCGCCGCCGACCACGGGTGGTAACCCGACCAACCCGTCGCCGAGCGCGACGCCGACGCCGGGCAGCACGACTCCGCCGCCGGCCGGCGAGCTGGCCACCGCCGCGGACCGGGTGCAGGCCGCCATCACCGAGGTTCGCGCCGCGCAGACCTCCGGCGACTTCGAGCGGTACGGTCGCGCGCTCAAGGCGTTGGACGAGGCGCTCACCGCGTTCCAGCAGGCGCAGCAGGGCGCCAACCCGACCGGCGCGCCGAGCGGCGGTGCGTCGCCGGCGCCGACCGCCACCCCGAGCGCCGGCACGGGCGGCTGACCGGCCGCCCGAGGAGCACCACGGAGCCCTCGTCGTCGGACCTGTCCGGTCCTGGCGGCGGGGGCTCCGTCGCGTCCGTACGTTATGCCGGCCTGTCGCCTCTCCGACACGCTTTGTCCCGCTGAACCGCAACCCACGACCGCCTCCCGCCGTCCTTGATGCAACGGGGCGCGGACAAGGGGGCAGGCGTGAGGGACGCACAGAGCTTCGACGAGTTCTACCGCAGCACCGCCCGGCGGACTGCTGCCCGACGTCCACATCGAGGAGCTGGAGGCGAACGATGTCAGCTGAACTCTCCGACCTGTACCGGTCGCTCACCGTCGTGGCCGACGGTGTCGAGGTGGCCCACCCCGAGCTGGTCCGTCGGCACGCCGACCGGCGGGCCCGGGTCCGGGTGGCCGGCAGTGCGCTGGCGGTGGCGGTGCTGCTCGGCGGGGTGGCCGTCGGGGGGCGGCTGGCGTTCTCCGCCGACGGGTCCGCGCCGCTGCCACCACCGGCCGGCACGCCGGCCTCCCAGCTGCCCACCGGGTCGGCTCTTCCACCCTCCCCGTCGCCGTCCGCGCCGCCGTCGGCATCCACGGCGCCCTCGTCCCCGACGCCGTCGCGCGCCACGCCGAGCGGTACGCCCTCGGCCGAGCCCACCGGCGCGGCGACCGCCCACCCACCGACCTCGATCCCGGACCGCGCCTTCTTCGTCCTGGCGGCCGCCAACCGGACGGGCCTGGAATCGACCGCGCCGGGCCCGGTCCTGCCGGCGCTGTGCGGGACCCGGTATCCCAGCGACTCGGCCGTGGTGCAGCGCCGCGCCCGGTCGATGGCCTACAAGCGACCGGAGACCCCGACGGGGAGCGTGCCGGACGGCAGTTACCGGCACAGCATCACGATCTACCGTTCCGGCCGCGCCGACGACGCGCTGCGGGAGCTGCGGCAGGCCGTCCGCGCCTGCCCGGAGCAGCGGATGCCCGACGACACCAGGACCTGGCGGCAGCGACTGCTGGACCCGGGGGCGTACGGCGACGAGTCGGTGCTGTTCGAGCTGCGGGCCCCGTACCCGCAGGGCATGGGCGATCCGGGCGCGTACGAGGTGCGACTGGTCCGGGCGGTCCGGGTCGACGACGTGGTGACGGTGCTCTGGGAGCAGGGTTGGGAGTACACCGCCGCCGAGCGCGCGCAGGTCGACGCCGACAGCCGGCGGGCGGTGGCGGCGATCGAGAAATGGCTCGGCTGACGGCGGTATCGGAGTCGTTTTGCGGTGCCCGGGGTCGGTGCGCTACGGTTAACGAGCCGACGCGGGGTGGAGCAGCTCGGTAGCTCGCTGGGCTCATAACCCAGAGGTCGCAGGTTCAAATCCTGTCCCCGCTACGACTGAAAGCCCGTCTCCGGATCTCCGGAGGCGGGCTTTCGCCATCTCCGGGACCCGTGTCCCGGGCCGCCGAGGCCCCCGCTGATCATCGTCGGGGCGGATGGGTTAGGGTTAACCAGTCGACGCGGGGTGGAGCAGCTCGGTAGCTCGCTGGGCTCATAACCCAGAGGTCGCAGGTTCAAATCCTGTCCCCGCTACCACGGAAAGTGCACACCGGAACCCGGTCCCAGATGATGGGGCCGGGTTTTCTGTTTCCCGGCCGGGTGCGGTGCGCGTGGGGGGTCGGCCGGTGGGCGCTGCCGACAAGGGGCAGGGTGCAGAAGGGCGGCGGGCCTGCTCCGGTCGCCCGAACGGCGTGAATTCGGCGTGGACCGACGTGCTGAGGTTGCGTCGTTCGGCGAGGATGGGCGCATGTCTTCATTCGGGAAGTGGTGGGGCCGGCTCAGCGCGGTCCTCGGTGCGGTCGTCCTGGCGGTCTTCGTGCCGGTCGCGGCCTGGGCGTCCACGGGGACCGGCGAGTTGGTGGTGGAGGCCGCCCGGCGGCGCTCCCGTGGCGGCGGCTTCGGTTTCCTCGGTCTGCTCTGCTGCCTCGTGGTGGTGGCGATCATCGTGTTCCTGGTGCTGCGTCTGACGCGCAGCCGACGCGGTGGCCCCCCGCGCTGACCGTGGCCCATCCGGCCGGCCGCCGACGACCACCGGTCGACGGCGGCCGGCCGGGGCGGACGGCGGGCGTGGCTGGCGGCGGTGGGCCGCCGGTGGGTCAGGCCGCCAGGGCGGCGTTGGCCTGGGCGAGGAAACGTGAGGTCGCCGCCCGCGTGCCGGCACGCCGGGCGCGGAGGCTCTCCGCTGCGGTGACCAGCAGGGAACGCACCTTGGGATGGCCCTTCGGCGGTGGCGCGGGGGCCGGCCCCAGCTGGTCGGCGATGCTGGCACCGAACGCGGCGGCGCGCTGCTGAGCCGGGTCGGTGATGCTGCCCTCGGTGTAGCGGCGGACGGCGAGGCTGGCGTTGAGGCCCCGCTCGTGGCCGAGGACGGTGCCCGCCTCCCCGTTCGTGGTCAGGAAGTTGATCACGTCAGCCACCGTGTCCGCGTGGCGGGTGCCCCGGAACCCCGCCCAGTACATCGACGCCCGCGCCCACTGGGCGCCCGGGGGGCCGGGGAAGCCCACCACACCCAGCTCGGAATCGGTGAGTCGTTGCAGCTCCGGCAGCTGGTGGGACCAGGCGAAGGACGCGGCGGTCAACCCGGTGACCACCAACTGCCGGGCCGGCTCCCCGCTGTCGGCCTGGTCGACGAGGGCCGCGCCCGGCGTGGCCCGCCCGGTGCGGGCGCGCTGCCACAGCTCGAACCAGGCGATCAGCTCCTCGGCGCCAAAGCCGAGCTGCCGCCCGCGGTAGAACTCGCCGCCCTGGGACCGTAGCCAGAGCCAGAGGGCGCGGTAGTCGCCGGACGCGTCCATCGTGCCGGCCACCTGGCCGTCGCTCGCCTCGGTGACCTGCTGCGCCCAGGCGAGGTAGTCCACCCAGGACATCCCGCCGCGCGGCTCGGGCACCCGCAGCTCGCGCAGCAGGTCACGGTTGAAGACCACGGCCGCGAGAGTCTGCCCGGCGGCCACCGCCATCGTCCGCCCGTCCACGGTGCCGTAGCGGATCAGACCCTCCGGCAGGCCACGCAGGTCCAACCGGTGATCGGCGGTCGCTTCGGTGAGGTCGAGGGCGATCTGGCGTTCGGTGTACTCGGTCAGCATGGCGTCGTCGAGCTGGATCAGGTCCGGAACGTTGCCGCCGGCCGCCTGGGTGGCCAGCCGCTCGTAGTAACCGTCGGCGCCCTGCCAGGTGATCCGGAAGCTGACCCGCGGGTTGCGCTGCGAATACAGCCGAAGGACCTTTTCCGTCAACTCGGCCCGCTTCGTCCCGCCCCACCAGAAGACCGACAGCTCGATCGGCCCGTCCTGGGTTGAGGTGTCGGCGCCATCGCTGCATCCGGCCAGCCCACCGGTGGCCAGCAGGGGAGCGCCGAGCAGCGCGGTGAGCACTCGACGTCGGCCCGGGTCGGCGCCGAAACGGGCGATCGGGGGACGGACAACGGGCACGGGGTCTCCTGGCACGTACGGACGGGTCGGACCATTCACGCAGGCGGCGCAGGAGGGTGTCAACGTCCGTCCGGTCACCCGGCAGCCCGAGGGCGGTACGGGTGCCGGAACGGGCCCGGCGTCGCCGCGTGGTGTACTAGGGCGCGTGGAACTTCTGCACTCGGGCAAGGTCCGGGACGTGTACGCCGACGGCGACGACCTGATCCTGGTCGCGTCGGACCGCATCTCGATCTACGACGTGGCCCTCCCGACACCGATCCCGGACAAGGGTCGACTGCTCACCGCCCTCTCGCTGTGGTGGTTCGAGCAGCTCGCCGACCTGGTGCCGAACCACGTCATCTCGGCCACCGACGTGCCGGCCGAGTTCGCCGGGCGGGCCATCCGCTGCCAGCGGCTGGACATGGTCCCGGTCGAGTGCGTCGCCCGGGGTTACCTCACCGGCGGCGGCCTGCGGGAGTACGAGCGCACCGGCGCGGTCTCCGGCGTACCGCTGCCGCGCGGGCTCGGCGAGGCGTCGATCCTGCCCGAGCCGATCTTCACGCCGTCGAGCAAGGCGCCGGCGGGCGAGCACGACGAGCCGATCACGTACACCGACGTGGTGGACAAGGTGGGCGAGGCGACCGCCGAGCGGCTGCGACAGATCACCATCGACGTCTACCGGCGTGGCGCCGAGCTGGCCGCCGACCGGGGCATCCTGGTCGCCGACACCAAGATCGAGCTGGGCTGGGCGCCGGACGGCACCCTGGTGCTCGCCGACGAGCTGCTCACCTCCGACTCGTCGCGGTTCTGGCCGGCCGAGTCGTACCAGCCGGGCCGGGTGCAGTTCTCCTACGACAAGCAGTACGTCCGGGACTGGGCCACCGGCAGCGGTTGGAACAAGCTGCCTCCGGCGCCGGACGTGCCCGCCGAGGTCGTCGAGGCGACCCGCGCCCGCTACGTCGAGGTCTACGAGAAGCTCACCGGCAACCGCTGGGAGTGAACGCGGCGCCGGGACGGGTGTCGTCCCGGCTCGCTCAGTGGTTCCAGGCGTCGCCCCCGAACAGCCGTGCCCACAGGTTGTCCACCACGCCCGAGGTGCCCCAGACGGTGTCCCCGTCGCCGTCCGAACCGGCCGGCGCGACCTGGGTCCCACCGCCGTAGATGAGGTAGCCCGGCCCGGTCGGTGAACCCACGGCGTGCCGGGCGCCGCTGTGGATGCCGTAGCCGACGAAGTCGCGCTCCCACTTCGACAGGAACCCGGCGGCCACGTTGTCGAGCCCGTCGACGGTGGCCTGGACCAGATCCTTGAGCACCTCGGTGTCGCCGGTGCCGAGCTGGGTGCCGACGTCGAACGAGGCGGCGCCCGCGATGGCCGCCGCTCCGCCGGTGGCGATCGCCTCGGCCATCGCCTCGATCCCCTTCAGGAAGCTGAGCGCCGAGGCGGCGAACGAGGTCGCCGTCGCCTCGGCGGACGCCGCGGCGGGCGCTCCGACGACGGTCGCCGAGGCCGCCGCGATGAAGGTGGCGAAGACCGCCAGGATGGTGGACACCACCGCGTACGCCACGACGAGGCAGAGCAGGGCGGCGCCGACGCAGAGCATGGTGACGCCCACGGTGATCGCCAGCACCTGGGTGCCGACGACCTGCGCGCCGTAGGCGTTGATGTGCACCCCGAACGCGTCGCGGTCCTGGCCGCTCCACTGGGCCGGTGTCAGGGTCGCGACGGCGTCGTCGAGGTTGTCGTGGGCGGTGCCGAGTTGGTCGTACATGGCGAGCCAGTCGCCGCCCTTGCGCATGATCGTCTCTGGGTCGCACTGGTTGAAGTAGACGATCTGGGCGATGGGCCAGGCGGCGGGGATGACCGCGGCGGCCAGGCTGATCTCCACCAGCGCGATCTTCGCGGCTGCCGCGGGGTAGGTAGGGTCTGCCATGTCGGTCTCCGGCGTCTTCAGCGGGGGACGATGGTGCTGGCGGTCTCCGCGGCCTCCCAGTTGTCCGCGGTGCGGACCAACCGGGACCGGACCTCGGTGAGATGCTCGCGCTTGGTGCGCAGTTGCTCCTCGACGAACTCGACGGCGCCGACGTAGGCGACCGCGAGTTGCGGCACCACCGAGGTGAAGTTGCTGTGTTCGATGGCGCGGGCGGACGTCAGCAGCTCGGCGCAGGCGTCCAGGGGCGGCCCGACCTGACGTTCGATCGTGTCGCCGAGCGCACGGATCGCCGGCGGATCAACCTCGATCATCGACTCTCCCCGTGTACGTGATCGATGTTCATGGTGCCGGAGCGCGGACAGCCTAACAGGATCATGGATGGGCGGGGGTGCCCGTCGCTGGTAGCCTGCGACCCATGGCATCCGGACGGTCCGCGTCGACGCCCCCCGATGACTACGTGACCCGGATGGCCCGCCGGCCGCGCTGGCAGCGGATCCTGGTGCCGATCCTCATGGTCCTGGTCCTCCTGGTGTTGCCCGTCGGCCTCGGCCGCAACCTGATCGGCGCCGAGCGGGTGAGCATCCAGGTCGAGTCGTGCGACCTCGGCGGTCCGAAGGCGACCGAGCGGTGCCGCGGCACCTGGAGCATGGCCGACGGCCGGGTGGTCACCGGCCCGGTGGGCGGCGGCTCCCCGCGCGCGGGGGAGCAGGTCGACGGCTGGGCCAACGGCGAGCGGGCCACCGTCAACCTGATGAGTTGGCTCATCGCCCCGCTGATGGTGGGCTCGGTCCTGTTGGCGGTGATGGTGGCGCTCGCCGTCGTGTTCGTGCGGGCGGCCGCGAAGCGGGCGCGGCAGGGCCGCTGACCCGCTTCGGGCCGGCTCGGGTCAGACCCCCAGTTGACGCCGCAGGCGTTCCAACATCTCCGTGCTCTCCCGGATCGGCCCGCTGACCATGTCGTTGAGCTGCGCCAGCTTGGCCTGCGCCGCCGCCGGGTCGTGCAGGACCGCCGCGGGCCCGGCCGGACCACCGAACTCGCGCATCACCTCGGCGGTGGCCCGCTGGAGGTCGGCCCGCGCCGCCCGAAGGAGGCCGGAGATCAGCTCCGCCAGCTCGGCTGCGGGCATGCGCAGCGCCCGCGGATCGATGTGCAGCTCCTGGGCGGGATCCTCGGCCGTGCAGGTGACCCGCACCAACCCGTTCTCGCTCTCCGCGTGACCGGTCAGGCCGGTCAACCGGCCGCGCAGCTCCTCGCCGCGGCCCAACTGCTCCCGCATCCGCGCCGTTAGCTGCGCCATCACGTCCGGAGTTGGTGTGGTGCCGATCGGCCCGGTCATCGTGCCCCTCCCGCTGTCGTCTGCCTGCGCGGCCGACGGTACCCACCGCGGCCAACCACTGTGGAGGGCGGATCAGCTCAGGACCGAGAAGACCACGATGCCGACGGCCAGCACGGTCGCGCTCACGCCGAACAGCGAGACGAACGGCACGACCACTGAGGACGTTCCCCCCAGAGCCGGCGACTCGACCAGGATCCGGGTCGGACGGGAGGGCTCGTGCACCACGGTGACCGGCCCGGGCGCCGTCGACAGCGGGGTCTGCCGCCAACGCCCCGGCGTCGCGGTGACCACGGAACGGTCGACGGTCTGGTACCGAACGACGGGGTAGTAGGTGCGCGGGCCGTGGCCGAAGGTGACCGGACGGAGCTCCACCACCTCGCCCGGCACCCGGACGCCCCGCCGCAGCAGGCCGAGGTCCCGCCAGAAACGGACGGCCGCGTACGCCATGCCGGCCAGACCGAGGCTCGCCATGATCGTCAGGACCAGGTACGGCATCTCGTCATCCTCTCGGATCGCGCAGCGAGCCCGGCCGCGTCGGTGGAGTCGAAGACGATGCACCGCGAGGAGGTGGTGCCCTGGTCGATGGCGGCGACGTACTCGGGGGTCACGGCAGCACCGTACCCAAAGCGGCGGCGCGGAGCGACCGCCGTCACGTTGGCCTCCTCGTCGCCTACGATGTGCGAACGTGCGCGACATCGCCGTTTTCAGTGGAACCGCCCATCCCGACCTGGCTGCCGAGATCTGCGCCCACCTGGGGGTGCCGCTGCATCCGGTGCGGGTCTCCCGGTTCGCCAACGACTGCCTGGAAGTGCAGTTGCAGGCCAACTGCCGGGAGCGGGACGTCTTCCTGATCCAGCCGCTGGTGCCCCCGGTGCAGGAGAACCTCGTCGAGCTGTTGTTGATGATCGACGCGGCGCGGGGCGCGTCCGCCGGCCGGATCACTGTGGTGCTGCCGCACTACGCGTACGCCCGCTCGGACAAGAAGGACGCGCCGCGGATCTCGATCGGCGCCCGGCTCGTCGCCGACCTGCTCACCTCGGCGGGGGCGGACCGGGTGCTCGCGATGACCCTGCACTCGCCGCAGGTGCACGGCTTCTTCAGCGTCCCGGTGGATCATCTGCACGCGCTGCGCGAGTTGGCCACCCACTTCCGGCGCTACGACCTCAGCAACACCGTGGTGGTCTCGCCCGATCTGGGCAACGCCAAGGAGGCCGCCGCCTTCGCCCGGCTGCTCGGCACGCCGGTGGCGGCCGGTGCGAAGCAGCGGTTCAGCGACGACCTGGTCAAGATCAGCGCGGTGATCGGCGAGGTCGCCGATCGGGACGTCATCGTGCTGGACGACGAGATCGCCAAGGGCAGCACGGTGGTCGAGCTGATGGAGCACCTGCGTGGCCTGAAGGTGCGCTCGATCCGGCTGGCCTGCACGCACGGCCTGTTCTCCGGCGACGCGCTGCGGCGGCTCAGCGAGCAGGACGGCGTGTTGGAGATCGTCTGCACCAACACGGTCCCCATTCCGGCCGCGAAGCGGGTCGGGAAACTCCAGGTCCTCTCGGTGGCTCCCGCCCTGGCCGAGGCCATGCGCCGGATCCACAACGGGGAATCGGTCTCGGCCCTCTTCGGCTGAGCCCGCCCGCGCCCCGGCCCGGTCTCAGCGCTGGGTGCGGTCGGTGGCGGCGAGGGTGGCGGTGATGCGGACGGTGGTCCCGGCGGCGCTGGTGGCGATCTCCATGGCGTCGGTCAGCTCCCGGGCCAGCCAGAGACCCCACCCGCCGGCCGTGTCCGGGGCGGGCCGACTCCGGTCGCCCAGCCGCTGCGGGGTGATGCCCTGCCCGTGGTCCGCCACCTCGCAGAACAGCGCGCTTGGCTCCCGCCAGAGCCGCAGCCACCCGCGCCCACCGCCGTGCCGCACCGCGTTGGTGATCAACTCGTTGACCGCCAGCACGAAGTCGTCCAGCCGTTGGCCGTCGAGGCCGGAGGCGTGCGCGCAAGAGGTGACCGAGTGTCGAATCTCGGTCACCTGGGCCTGCTCGAAGGCCTCGGCGATCAGGAGGGAGGGTTCGATGGGCACAACCGTACGCGGTGCGTGCGGATCTGCATTCGTCATGGCCCGTCCCGACAGCGGATCTCGGAGTATTCGCGGCTTTTCAACCGTACGTCAGGGTTACGTGAGGCGCACTCCGTGACCCCGCGCCGTCGGCCCGGCTGTGGCATCCTGACCGCCATGCCGTCGCCGCCGGGTGGTTTCGAGGTGCCGCTCTGGCGGGCGCTCACGGTGTTCCGGGTGGCCTCCCTCGGGTACGTCTGCGCGCTCGCCGTGCGCGACGCCGACCGGTACGACCACCCGTTCGCCGTCGGCGCCCTGATCCTGGCGATGATCCTCTGGACCGGGGCGACCGCCGTCGGGTACGCCCGGCCCGCCTGGCGCCGCTGGCCGCTGCTGCTGGCCGACCTCGGGGTGGTGGTCGCCATCGTGCTGTCCACCCCCTGGGTGATCGGACGGGAGGCGCTCGCCCACGGCGTACCCACCCTGGGGGTTGCCTGGATGGCCGGCCCGGTGCTGGCCTGGGCCGTCTCCCGCGGCCGGCGGCGGGGCACGGTGGCCGCGCTGCTGGTGGCCGGCGCGGACGTGGCCACCCGGGAACGGATCAGCCAGTCCTCCTTCACCGGGGTGATCCTGCTGCTGCTCGCCGGGGTGGTGGTCGGCCATGTCGCCCGGCTCGCCGTGACCGCCGAGGAACGCCTGCAACACGCGGTGGAGCTGGAGGCGGCCACCCGGGAGCGGGAACGACTGGCACGCGACATCCACGACTCGGTGCTCCAGGTGCTGGCGCTGGTGCAGCGGCGCGGCGCGCACCTGCCCGGCGAGGCCGGCGAACTGGCCCGGCTCGCCGGTGAGCAGGAGGCCGCCCTGCGGGCACTGATCACGGGCATCGCACCGGCCGCCGCCGGGGCGGAAGTGGTGGACCTGCGGAGCCTGCTCGGCCGGTACGCCTCGGCGGCGGTGTCGCTCTCGGCCCCCGCCACGCCGGTGACCCTGCCCCGGCAGGTGGCCGGCGAGTTGGCGGCGGCGGCCGGCGCGGCCCTGGACAACGTGGGCCGCCACGCCGGCGGGCGGGCCTGGGTGTTGATCGAGGATGAGGGGGAGACCGTGACCGTGTCGATCCGCGACGAGGGGCCGGGCATCCCGGACGGCAGACTGGTCGAGGCCGCCGCGCAGGGGCGGCTCGGCGTGGCCCAGTCGATCCGCGGTCGGGTGACCGACCTCGGGGGTACGGTCCGGATCATGTCGACCCCCGACGCGGGCACCGAGATCGAGCTGATCGTGCCGAGGGTGCAGCGGTGACGGCGGTGCGGGTGATGGTGGTCGACGACCATCCGATGTGGCGCGAGGGCGTGGCCCGAGATCTGGCCGAGGCTGGCTTCCTGGTGGTGGCGACCAGCGGCGAGGGGCGGCAGGCGATCCGGGTCGCCGCCGCCGCCCGACCCGACGTGGTGGTCCTCGACCTGCAACTACCGGACATCTCCGGGGTCGAGGTGGTCGTCGGGCTGCGCGCCGCGCTGCCCGAGGTCCGGGTGCTGATGCTCAGCGCCAGCGGCGAGGAGCAGAGCGTGCTCGACGCGGTCAAGGCGGGCGCCACCGGCTACCTGGTGAAGTCGACGGCGCCCGCCGCGTTCCTCGACGCGGTCCGCCGCACCGCCGCCGGTGACCCGGTCTTCACGCCCGGCCTGGCGGGGTTGGTGCTGGGGGAGTACCGGCGGATGGCCGCCGGGCCGGGACAGGGCACGAGCGGGGACGCGGAGCCGGGAATGCCCCGCCTCACCGACCGGGAGACGGAGGTGCTGCGCCTGGTGGCCAAGGGAATGTCGTACAAGCAGATCGCGCAGCGGCTCGGCCTGTCCCACCGCACCGTGCAGAACCACGTGCAGAACACGCTGGGCAAGCTGCAGCTGCACAACCGGGTCGAGTTGACCCGTTACGCGATCGAGCGTGGCCTGGACGACTGATCGTTCAGACCGAGCGCGGCGGCTCGGTCTCGTGGATGGCCAGCTCCTCCGCGGTCGCCCCGCCACCCGCCGACCCGGCGTCGTACGCCACGGAGTCGGTCTCCTGGTCGGTGTGCGCCCCCTCGTCCGGTTCCACGAGCCGGCCCACGGTGGCGTCGGCGACCGTGCCGAGCTGGCCGTGGTCGTAGAGGGAGACCGGCGAGTTGGGATCCGAGGTGGGCCCCGGGTCCATCACGTCGGCGTCCAGCTGGGCCTCCGCCGCGGCGGCCTCGTTCTCCGCCTCGAAGGCGATCTTCGGGTCGACCGGGCCGGCCAGGGGGTCGTCCACCGGGCGCTCGTAGACCTCTCGGTCGAGCTTGTAGTCCAACGACTCCCCGTCCAGTTGCTCCTCGGCGGTCGTCCCGAAGCGGTCCACCGCCACCGGCGTCCGGTCGCCGGGCAGCTGGGCCGGCTCCGGGCCGTCCGCCTCGCGCCCGGTGAGCACGTCGTCGTTGGCGCTCGAGTCGTCATCGGCGGTGTCGGGCAGCCCCTCCGCCTCGGTGTCGGACACGGGGGTCGGGTACTCGTTGTCGCGCATGTCTGATCACTACCCGCTGCCCTCCCGCCGTAACCGGAGCACCGCCGGTCATGCGGCGGCGAACCGGACACCGGGTGCGGGAAGCCCGTCAGCCGTGCGCCGCCTCGTCGTCCGGATGCAGCACGCACCAGACGACCTTGCCGTCCGGCACCATGCTGGTGCCCCACCGGCGGGCCACGGTGTCGATCAGCAGCAGACCCCGGCCACCCACCCGGTTCGGCGGGGACAGACCGGCGAACGTGGGCCGGCGCGACGAGTGGTCACGAACCGCCAGGCGCAGGGTGTGGTCCTGCGGCGCCAACCGGACGCTCATCGGGGTCCGGGCGTGCGTGACCACGTTGTTGACCATCTCGGTGACCGCGATCTGCGCCGGCTCGGTCAGGGCCGGCATGCCCCAGCGCGCACAACCGGTGGCGACCAGCTCGCGGGCCTGCCGGGCGGACTCCGCGGTCGGCGGCAGCTCGGCGGTCAGCACCGCCGCCAGCGCCGCGGCGACCGCGGCCAGCGCGGCGTCGAGGGTGGGCCAGGCCGGCACACCCGCCAGGACGGCGTCGGGGCGACCGGGCCCGGAGACCGCCGGGTCGCACAGCAGCAGGTCCGCGGCCGGCCAGTCGGCGATCTCCCGGCGGACCTCGGCGAAGACGCTCCGTCCGGCCGGGTCGGTGACCCGCAGCCCGGTCACGTCGGCGACCACCGGGCCGGGCCGGTCGCTGAGCCGTGCGAGCAACGCGTCGTGGACCCGGTCGGCCTCGGCGGTGTCGAGCACCCCGCTCAACCGGATGACCGGGGACGACTCGTCGACCTCCACCCGGCAGCGCTCGTCCACCGGGATGGTCGCCTCGGGGCGTGGCCCGCGGACGAACGGCGCGTCCGGTCGATCGACGCCAGCCATCAGTGATCCGACCGGGAGCGGCGGTTGATGGCCATCGTGCCGACGGCGGTGCCGGCCGCGGCGAGACCGAACGCGGCGGTCATCCGCACCAGCTGACGCCGCCGACCGTGCCAGCCACCGCCGCGGCTGGCCTGCCCGTCGGCGTGGAACACGTTTCCGGTGCTGTCCAGCCGCGCACCCGGACCGAACTGGGTGCGGTGGACGTACCAGCCGAGGGTGCGCTCGACCAGCGCCGGCGCCAGCCGCCACTGCAGGCCGAGCAGCCGCGCGGCGCCACCGGCGTACGCCTCGCGACGCGGCCGGCGCAGCAACCGCACGATCGTCTCGGCGACCACCTCCGGCGGGTAGATCGGCGGGGGTGGCACCAGCTCGCGACCGCTGTGGTTGGCCGCGTGCCGGAAGAAGGGGGTGTCGATGGTGGCCGGCAGCACGGTGCAGACGGAGATCTGCCCCCGACCGGTGACCCGCAGCTCCTGCCGGACGGTGTCGGTCAGCCCGCGGATGCCGTGCTTGGCCGCGTTGTACGCCGACTGGTAGGGCATCGCCACCTCGGCCAGCACCGACGCGTTGTTGACCAGCACGCCGCCGCCGGCCGCGCCGAGGTACGGCAACGCGGCCTTGATGCCGTGCACCGTGCCCAGCAGGTTGACCTCCAGCACGCGCCGGAACTCGGCGACGGGGATCTCGTCGAACAGGCCCACCGCGCTCACCGCGGCGTTGTTCACCCAGGCGTCGATGCGGCCGAATTCGCCCACCGCGCGGTCGGCCAGCCGCTGCACCGACTCCAGGTCGGTCACGTCGGTCGGGACGGCCACCGCCCGGCCGCCCAGCTCCCGGCAGCGCTGCGCGACCTGTCGCAGCGCGGGCTCGCTGCGGGCGGCGAGCACCACGGCGGCACCCCGGCGAGCCAGCGCGTACGCGGTGGCGGTGCCGATCCCGCTGGACGCGCCGGTGATCACCACGGTCGAATCGTCGAGGGTGCGGGTCAGCGGCATTCTCCAGCGGTACCCCCGGGCGGGCCCGGTCATACCAGCAGCCGCCCGACGATCATCGGCGATCCGTCCGATACGTCGTCGAATCGGGGCTCATGTGGTTGCCGTGGCGCAAGTGTCGGCGGCACTCGCGGTGACTGTTCCCGATCTGCCAGGTTTCGGCTCGGGGCTCCGAGGTTAATGGGACGCTCTGACCGGGACCGCCGAGGAAAAGATCGCAGGGAGGTGACCCATGCGCGTCGGCCTCGTCTGCGCGCACACCAGCTCGTACCGGCACGCCGACGGCCCGCCGGTCGGCACCCAACAACACATCGCGCGGGTCGCCGCCGAGCTGGCTGGCAGAGGCCACGATGTCCGCATCTACGAGCGCCGGGACGACCCGGACCTGCCGGCGACTGTGGACGTCGGCGGCTACCGGGTGCACCGGGTGCCTGTCGGCCCGGCGACCGCCCTGCCCACCGCCGGTCTGATCCCGCACGTCACCGAGTTCGGGCGCTGGCTGACCGACGAGTGGGGCGGCGCCTGGCGCCCCGAGGTGGTGCACGGGCACTACTGGATCGGTGGCCTGGCCGCCGCGCACGCCGTCCGGGAGACCGACATCCCGGTCGTGCAGACCTTTCATTCGCTCGGTGTGGAGCAGCTGCGCCACCTGGGCGGCGAGTACGACGGCCCGGGGGAGCGGATCCCGCTGGAGCGGGCGCTGACCCGGGCGGTGGACATCGCCGTCGCCCAGTGCAACGACGAGGTGGACGAGCTGACCCGGATGGGTCTGCAACGTACCTCCGTGGCGATGGTGCCGGCCGGGGTGGACACCGCGCAGTTCCACCCCGACGGTGAGGCGGCCCCGCGCGAACAGCGGGCCCGGATCCTCTCCGTCGGCGGACTGTCCCCGGGGCATGGCCAGGACGACCTGATCCGGGCGATGCGGCTGGTCGGCGACGCCGAACTGGTGATCGCCGGTGGCCCACCGGCCGGCCAGCTGGCCAACCACGCGGAGGCGCGTCGCCTCCGCGAGCTGGCCGAGCGGGCCGGGGTGGCCGAGCAGGTGCGCCTGGTCGGGGCGGTGCCGCACGACCAGATGGCCACCTGGTACCGGTCGGCCGACGTGGTGGCCTGCACGCCGCACTACTCCTCGGCGGGACGGGTCTCCCTGGAGGCCATGGCCTGCGGGGTGCCGGTGGTCGGTTACGCGATGGGCGGCCTGGCGGACGCGGTGGTCGACGAGGTAACCGGCCGTCTGGTGCCCCCCGGCGACGTGCGGACGCTCGGGGTCTCCCTGCGCCGGCTGCTCGCCGACAACGCCGGCCGGTTCGCCTACGGTCACGCCGCCGTGGACCGGGTCCGCAGCAGCTACACGTGGGAGCGGACCGCCGGGGCGTTGGAACGTCTCTACGAGCGGGTGGTGAGCCGCCGCAAGCCCGTCGAAGCCTGAGCCGAGAAACCCACGCCGCTCCCTTCGGTGCGGCGTGGGTTTGCGGTCAGACGGGCCGGCCGGCGCCGACCATGGCCCGGTCGTGGCGGTGCGCCACCGAGCGGTGCTGCTGCGGCTGCGCGTAGCGGGTCAGGCCGATCACGGCGGCCAGGGTGACCAGGAAACCGGTGGCGGCCAGCCACTCCCGACCCGGCCAGATCTTGTCGTTGAGCAGCAGCAGGCCGACGATCGCCGCCGGCACCGCTCCGGCGGCGTCCATGGCGGCGACCGCAGCGGTCGTCGAACCGCGCTGCATGGCCAGGCCGAGCAGCAGTTGGCCGACGATCGAGTGGGCGATCAGCAGGTAGAACAGCGGGTTGGCGAGGAACGCCTCGGCCGACGGCGCGGAGGCCAGCGGCCGGGCCGCGACGGCCGCCGAGGAGAACGCCAGCCCGGCCAGCGAGCCCAGGGCCACCGACCCGGGCGCCCCGTGCAGTCGGACGGCGAAGAAACCGAGCACCGCGATGACCCCGAGCGCCACCAGCAGGGCCACCGAGCCGGCGGTGCCGAGCTGCTTCGACGGCGCCGGCCGCGCGGCCAGCACCAGCGCGGTGATCCCGGCGAAGAGCAGCGCCAGCAGGGCCACCTCCGCCACCGGCAACCGCCACTTCAGCACCAGCACGCCGATGATGGCGGTCACCCCGAGCCCGGCCGCAACGCTCGCCTGCACCAGGAACAGGGGCAGGTCCCGCCGGGCCAGGAAGGCGAGCACGAACCCGCCGATCTGGCAGCTCAGCCCCACCAGGTACGTCCGGTGCCCGGCCAGTCGCAGCAGCAGACCCGGATCGAAGGTGTGGTGGACGGTGGTGCGCGCCGCGGCCACCGACTGGAGCAGGTTGGCGAAGCCGTACGCGACGATCATCGCCGCGAGGAAGCACCAGCCGGAGGAGACCACCTGGCGAGGATAGAGGTTGCCGGGGGTCAGCGCTCGGCTGGTCGATCCAGCCGGGCGAGGATGTCGGCGTGCAGCACACCGTTGGTGGCCACCACACTGCTCTCGGTGCCCGGCTCGCCGGTCGGGGACGGTCGACCGCCCAGATCCGTGACCGTCCCACCCGCCTCCGTGATGATCGGCACCAGCGCCGCCACATCCCACAGTGACAACTCCGGCTCGGCCATCACGTCCAGTGCGCCCTCGGCCAACAGCATGTAGCCGTAGAAGTCGCCGTACGCCCGGCTGCGCCAACCGGCCCGCAGCAGGTCGAGCATCGCGTCGAGTCGCCCGGCGTTCTCCCACCCGGTCAGCGAGGAGTAGCAGACGCTCGCGTCGGCGACCCGGCGCACCGCCGAGACCTCGATCCGGTCGCCCGCGGCCGGGCCCCGCCCGGCGTACGCGCCCGCGCCGGCGCTCGCCCACCAGCGTCGGTCCAACGCCGGCGCCGACACCACGCCGACGGCCGGTCGGTCGCCGTCGTACAGCGCGATCAGGCTGGCCCAGATCGGCACCCCACGGACGAAG
This sequence comes from Micromonospora sp. NPDC005252, assembly GCF_042872475.1. Classification (NCBI taxonomy): domain Bacteria; kingdom Bacillati; phylum Actinomycetota; class Actinomycetes; order Micromonosporales; family Micromonosporaceae; genus Micromonospora; species Micromonospora sp. NPDC005252. Next base: position 23,911 of record NZ_JBIAKN010000022.1, read on the forward strand.
TTCTTGGTGCCGTCGATCGGGTCGACGATCCACCGCCGGCCGTTCGGATCGGTGGCCGGCTCGGCGCCGTACTCCTCGCCGAGCAGCCCGTCGGCGGGCCGGTGCTCGGCCAGCAGCGCGCGGATCTCCCGTTCCACGGCCGTGTCCGCGTCGGAGACCGGGGTCAGGTCGGGCTTCGTCTCCACCCGCAGGTCGAGCGCCCGGAACCGGGTCATGGCGATGGCGTCGGCCCGGTCGGCGAGCAGGTGGGCGAGGGCGAGGTCGTCGGCGTAGCCGGTCATGCCGGCAACCTAGCCGACGCCTCGCGGGTCACTCGTCGGGCCCGCGCCGGTCACCCTCGCCGGGCCCGCGCTGGTCGCTGTCGCCGCGCGCGTCGCCCTCGCCGGCCCGCGAGGCGAGCAACCGGCGGTACGACGCCAGCCGGCGCGGGTCGGCCTTGCCGGCGGCCACCCAGGCGTCCAGCGCGCAGTCGGTCTCGTCGGCCGTGTGCTGACAGTTGGGCGGGCAGTCGACGGTGCCCTCGACCAGGTCCGGGAAGCCGTGCAGCAGGCTGTCGGCGGAGACGTGCGCCAGCCCGAAGCTGCGGATACCGGGGGTGTCGATGATCCAGCCCGGGTCGGTGTCGACGCCCGGCACCGGTGGCAGCCGCAGCGCCACGGCGCTGGTCGAGGTGTGCCGGCCCCGGCCGATCGCGCTGACCACGCCGACCGCGCGCAGCGCCTCCGGGACGAGGCGGTTGACAAGCGTCGACTTGCCCACCCCGGAGTGCCCGACCAGTACCGACACCTTGCCGCTCAGCAGCGCACGGAGCGCGGCGAGGTCGGAGTCGGGGCGGTTGAGCACGTACGGCAGCTCCAGCTCGGTGTAGTAGCCCAGCACCTCCTCCGGCCCGGCCAGGTCGGCCTTCGTGAGGCAGAGCAGCGGCTCGACGTCCGCGTCGTACGCGGCCACCAGGCAGCGGTCGATGAACCCGGTGCGCGGCGGCGGGTCGGCCAACGCGCTGACGATCACCAACTGGTCGGCGTTCGCCACCACCACCCGTTCCAGCCGACCCTCGGCGGTGGTCTCGTCGTCGTCGGCGGTGCGGCGCAGCACCGAGCGGCGTTCGGCGATCCGGACGATCCGGGCGAGAGCACCCTCCGCGCCGGAGGTGTCGCCGACCAGGCTGACGCGGTCACCCACGACCACCGACTTGCGGCCCAGCTCCCGGGCCCGCATCGCGGTCACCGTGGGCAGCTCGGCCCCCACCGCGCCGCGTTCGGCCCCGGCCAGCACGCACTGGTAGCGCCCCCGGTCGACGGCGATGACGAAGCCGTCCACCGCGTCGGCGTGCTGCGGGCGGGTGCGCGTACGCGGGCGCGACGACTTTCCGGGTCGGACGCGTACGTCGTCCTCGTCGTACTCCCGCCGTTTGGTCGCCAGGACCTGTCCCCTTCTCGCGTCAGTTCTTGCCGGTCACCATCGCTGACCATAGTGCCGGGAACTCGGGCATGGTCTTGGAGGTACACCCCACGTCGTCCACCTCGATGCCCGGAACGGCGAGCCCGGCCACCGCGGCGGCGTGGGCCATCCGGTGGTCGTGGTAGGTGCGGAACATCCCGCCGCGCAGCGGGCGAGGCCGGATCTCCAGCCCGTCCGGTGTCTCCGTGATGTCCGCCCCGAGGGCGGCGAACTCCCGCGCCAGCGCGGCCAGCCGGTCGGTCTCGTGGCCGCGGATGTGCCCGACACCGGTGAAGACCGACGGCGAGTCGGCAAGCATGGCCAGCGCGGTCAGCGCGGGGGTCAGCTCGCTGACGTCGGACAGATCGGCGGTCAGGCCGTGCACCACCCCGGTGCCGCGCACGGTCAGCCCGTTGGTGGAGAGGGTGACCTCGCCGCCCATCCGCTGCAGCAGCGAGCGGAGTTGCTCGACCGGCTGGGCGCTGCTGTGCGGCCAACCCTGCAGGGTCACCTCACCACCGGTGACCAGGGCGGCGGCGAAGAACGGCACCGCGCCGGAGAGGTCCGGCTCGATCTCCCAACCACGCCCGGTGAGCGGGCCGGGCTCGACGGTCCAGACGTCGGGGGTGGTGTCGTCGACGGCGGCGCCGGCGGCCCGCAGCATCTGCACGGTCATCCGCAGGTGCGGCGCGGAGGGCACCGGCGCACCGACGTGGCGCACCACGAGGCCCCGGTCGAAGCGCGGGGCGGCCAGCAGCAGACCGGAGACCAGCTGGCTGGACGCGGACGCGTCGATCACCACCTCGCCGCCGGTGACCCCACCGGTGCCGAGCACGGTCAGCGGGAGGCTGCCCGTCCCGGTGGCGTCGATCCGGACGCCCAGCGAGCGCAGCGCGTCGACCAGCGGGCCGAGCGGGCGGGTGCGGGCGTACGGGTCGCCGTCGAAGGTGACCTGCCCGTCGGTCAGCCCTGCCACCGGCGGCAGGAACCGCATCACGGTGCCGGCCAGCCCCACGTCCACGTGGGCGGGGCCGACCAGCGGGTGCGGCCGGACCAGCCAACGCTCGTCGTCGTTGATCGACACGTAGGTGCCCATCGCGCGCAGGCCGGCGGCCATCAGCTCGGTGTCACGGGCGCGCAGCGGCTCGGCCAGGGTCGACGGCCCGGCGGCCACGGCGCTGAGCACCAGGGCGCGGGCGGTCATCGACTTGGAGCCGGGCAGGCGCAGTGTCGCCGACACCGGGTCGGACGCGGTCGGTGCGCTCCACGGCTGCGGCGGCCGGGTCGCGGTCAGATTCCCCACGGTTACATTCTGCCGTGTCGGCCGGTGAGTGACGCCGACCGGCGGTCGTACTCCCGGTTGGCGGGACAGCAGGCCGGGCCCCCGGCGGGTTAGCGTGAGCGCATGTGCGGCAGGTACGCGACGACCCGTGGCTCCGGCGAGTTGAGCGCGCTGTTCGAGTCGTCCGACGACACCGACGGCGCAATCCGGCCGGATCACAACGTCGCGCCCACCGATCGCGTGCCGCTGGTCCGGCTCACCCCGGAAGGGCACCGCAGCCTCTGTGTCGCCCGCTGGGGGTTTCTGCCGCACTGGTCCCGTTCCGCCGCCGGCGCGGCCCGCATGATCAACGCGCGGGCCGAGACGGTGGCCACCAGTCGGGCGTACGCCGGCGCGTTCACCCGCCGCCGCTGCCTGGTCCCGGCCGACGGCTGGTACGAGTGGGTCCGCCAGCCCGACGGCGGCCGGCAGGCGTACTTCATGACCCCGGCCGACGGCTCGGTGCTCGCCCTGGCCGGCATCTGGTCGGTCTGGGAGTCCGGCGCCGAGAGTCGGCTCACCTTCAGCGTGCTGACCACCGCGGCGCTCGGCGAGCTGGCCGAGGTGCACGACCGGATGCCGGTGCTGCTGCCGCCCGATCAGTGGTCGTCCTGGCTGGGGCCGTGCGACGAGCCCGAACGCCTGCTCGCGCCCGCGTCGCCCGATCGGCTGGCCGGGTTGGAGATCCGCCCGGTCGGGCCGGCGGTGGGTGACGTCCGCAACGACGGCCCGGAGTTGACCGCCCGAGTGTCCGTTCCGCCGCTGCCGGCCCCATCGGAGCTGACCCTGTTCTGAAGATGACAGGCATCGTCGGGCACCGATTTGCCAGGGTTCTGCTCGATTCGTCGCCTGGCCGTTCAGCCATGTTCTCCGTAGCCCCTTGTCCCGGTGTCCAGAAGTGCGATACAACACAGCGCCGGTAGTGGCTGTCGATTCGCACGGGGCGGACGACATCCACCGATCTTGCCGGTCCCACGGGGGAGGTGGGTGGAATGACACGGGCGCGTATGCCCCGTCCGCACGAGGTGGCTGCGGCACGGAGAGATCCGCGGCTGCTGCGGGCCTTGCGAGAACGCCGACAGGACGACGCGTGGCGCACCAGAGGGACGTGCCAGAGCGTCGATCCGGAGACGTTCTTTCCGGCGCCGAACGAACCGGCGGACGCCGCCGTCGCGCTGTGCCGCAGTTGTGACGTGCAGGGTTCCTGCCTGGCATGGGCGCTGGAGGTCGGCGACTGCCACGGCGTGTGGGGCGCGACCACACCCCGCGAGCGGCGGGCGATGCTGGTCGCCTGGCGCGGCGAGGTGGAGCCCGATCCGGACGCGGCCGACGACGCCGGCCCTCCGGTACGCGACCGCCTGCTCACCCTGGTGCCGCTGAGCTGACCGCCGGGGCGAACCATCCCGGTGATCGGCGAGGGCGGCGCAGAATGGGTCGGTGCTGCCCAGCGAAGAGATCAACACGCCCCGCGGTCCGGCGCGGATCGACACCGACCTGCCGGCCCGGTCGGCGACCGCCCTGCTGGTGCTCGGGCACGGGGCGGGCGGCAGCGTCGACGCGCCCGACCTGCTCGCGGTACGGGACACGGCGGTCGAGGCCGGCCTGACGGTGATCCGGGTGACCCAGCCCTACCGGGTCGCCGGCCGTCGCGCGCCGGCCCCCGCCGGGCACCTCGACGAGGCGTGGACGGCAGTGCTCGCCGCGCTGCGCGCTCGCCACGACGAGGTGCCCACGTTGCTGGTCGGAGGTCGTTCCAGCGGCGCGCGGGTGGCCTGCCGGACGGCCCGCGCGGTGGGCGCCGCCGGCGTCGTCGCGCTGGCCTTCCCGCTGCACCCGCCCGGCCGGCCGGAACGCTCCCGGGCCGCCGAACTGGCCACCGGCCTGCCGACGCTGGTGGTCAACGGCGACCGGGACCCGTTCGGGGTGCCGGCGTCGGGGCCGGGCGTGCAGGTCGTGACCCGGCCGGGTGAGACGCACGACCTACGGCGGGATCCGGCCGGCACCGCGGACGTGGTGCGGGACTGGCTGCGCCGGCACCGCTGGACGGCCGACTGAACCGTCCGACCGTTTCCGCTGCCGGCCGCGGGTCGTTGCATCCGTTGGTGCCGCCGGCCCGATTCGGACGGACGGCGCCAGTCCTCCCAGGCCCTTCCTGGTCCCAGCGCCGGTGCCACCGGGGCCGGGACCAGGAACGGGAGAGCCGGGCGGAATGCCCCACCGGTCATCTCGCGTTACTAACCCCGGACGACTTTTCTGCGAGGGGGGTGACCGGTGCCGACCGAGACACGAAGCCTGGAACGGGACGAGCGGGACGCCCGGCAGCTACAGCGGCTGCTGGATGGTCCGGACTGGCCCGTGACAGCGGGACCGGGCGGGGTGGGTGCGGTGAGCACGGGCACACCAGCCGGAAGTGAATCTGTGGGCAGGTCCGTGCGCGTATCCTCGGCGGGAAAGCATCCGACGCGAGGGGATGTGCGGTTGACCACCGAGAAGACGGACGAGCGCAGGGCCCGGTTCGAGCGGGACGCGATGCCATTCGTCGATCAGCTCTACGCTGCTGGGCTGCGCATGACGCGCAACCCGGCGGATGCCGAAGACCTGGTCCAGGAGACCTACCTGAAGGCGTACGCGGCCTTCCACCAGTTCGAGCAGGGCACGAACCTGAAGGCCTGGCTCTACCGGATCCTGACCAACACCTACATCAACTCCTACCGCAAGCGGCAGCGCCAACCGATCCAGGCGCCCACGGAGGAGATCACCGACTGGCAGCTCGCCGAGGCCGAGTCGCACACCTCCAGCGGGCTGCGCTCGGCCGAGACCGAGGCTCTGGACCGGCTGCCGGACAGCGACGTGAAGGAGGCCCTCCAGCAGTTGCCGGAGGAGTTCCGCCTGGCCGTCTACCTGACCGACGTGGAGGGCTTCTCCTACAAGGAGGTCGCCGACATCATGGGCACGCCGATCGGCACCGTGATGTCGCGTCTGCACCGCGGCCGTCGTAATCTGCGCAAGCTGCTCGAGCAGTACGCCGCGGAGCGGGGCTTCAGCCCCGCCCGGTCCGCGAAGGGCTCTGCCGCTGCCGCTGCCGGCCGGGAGGTGTGACGTGAGCTGTGGAAAGCCGCACGAGACGGACTGCCGCGAGGTGCTCGCGGAGGTCTACCTCTACCTGGATCTCGAGTGCGCCGACGAGCGGCGCTCGCTGATCCGGCACCACCTCGACGAGTGCGGGCCGTGCCTGCGCGAGTACGGGCTCGAACAGGAGGTGCGGGCACTGGTCGCCCGTTGCTGCGGCAACGAGACCGCACCCGATCAGCTGCGCGAGCGGCTGCGGGTCAAGCTCACCGAGCTGGTGGTCTTCGAGACCAGCGATTCCCGTGAGCTGGCCGACTGAGCGTCGGCGTACCGAAACGGCGAAACACCGGTGGCCCGGGTCGATCTTCGACCCGGGCCACCGGCGTACCCGGCCTGCGCCGGGTCGGACTGACCGGTGACGGGCGCATCGCCCGTCGGCGCGTTCAGGAGTTGGGACGCTTGCCGTGGTTGGCGGCGCTCTTCTTGCGGGCCTTCTTCTTGCGGGACTTCTTCGCCATGCTGACCTCCTCGTGATGGGTCGGATCCGTGCTGCGCGCGGCCTCGCGCCGGTGCACCCACCGGCCGCCCGGCGTCGGGTCCGACCCGCTGATGGTAGTGCGCTCGGCACCCGGTGCCTTCCCCCGGGGCCGCCCCGGCCGGCGGGCCGCACCGCTCCGCTCCCGCGTCCCACCCTCGCGTGATTGGATACGTCGGCAGGCACATCGCGAAAAAGGGAGGGCCGTGGACATGGCCGAGGAGATCCGCGCCGAGATGGTGGCGAACGTCTGGAAGGTCGTCGCGTCGGCGGGCGACACCGTGTCCGAGGGCGACACTCTGGTGATCCTTGAGTCGATGAAGATGGAGATCCCGGTCGTCGCCGAGGCCGATGGCGTGGTCCAGCAGCTCGCCGTGCACGAGGGCGACGTCGTGCAGGACGGCGACCTGATCGCGGTGATCGGTTGAGCGGGCTGCTGGTCCGGCTCGCCGACAGCGCCGACTTCCCGGCGGTCGCCCGGCTGACAGTGGCCGCGTACGAGGCGGACGGTCAGCTCAAGGGCGAGCACGGGTACGGGGCGGTGCTGGCCGACGTCTCGACCCGGGCCGCCAGCGGCGAGGTGCTGGTCGCGGTGGACGAGGCGACCGGCGCGGTGCTCGGCTCGGTCACCTTCGTGCTGCCGGGCACCCCGTTCGCCGAGCTGTCCGGGCCGGGCGAGGCGGAATTCCGCATGCTGGCAGTCGACCCGGCCGCCCAGGGGCGGGGTGTGGGCGCGGCGCTGGCCCAGGCGTGCGTCGACCGGGCAGCCGAGTTGGGCTGTACGGCGGTCGTCATCTGCGTCCGCGCGGGGATGGCCGTTTCGGCCCACCGGCTCTACGAGCGCCTCGGGTTCGTCCGCATGCCGGAGAAGGACTGGTCGCCGGTTGCGGGCGTGGCCCTGCTGGGCCTGCGGCTGGAGCTGCCCCGCGCCTGAGGCCGGCTCGTCAGCCCCGACCGCTGGCCAAGGCCGCGTCCTCGTCGGGCTCCGTGCCGATCGCGGCCAGCAACTCGTCGGCCACCTCCAGCGCCAGCCGGCGGCGTTCGGCGTCGGTGATGCCCGGCGCCCGCACGGCGAACCAGCTGGTGTGCACGGCGAACAGGGACAGGGTGGCGCGCAGTTGGGCGGCGGGGGAGTCGTCGCCCCGGCAGAGGGCGCTGGCGAGCCGCATCATCCGGCCACGCATCTGCTGGCCGGAGGAGAGGCTCTTGAGCACTGTCTGGTTCTGCTCGAAGAAGCGCATCACCGACGGCATGTCGCCGCCGAACATCGTGTCGGCGTAGCGGGAGATGAGGGCGCGGCGGGTGGCCAGGGTCGCGGGCTGTGAGTCGGCCCAGGCGGTCAGCGCGTCCATCTGATCCAGCCGATCCTCCACGAAGCTGGCGACGATGTCGTCCTTGCTCTTGAAGTGGTAGTAGAGCGCCGCCTTGGTGACGTTGAGGCGTTCGGCGATCTCCCGCAGCGAGGTCTTCTCGTAGCCCTGCTCGGTGAAGAGCTCCAACGCGACGGCCTTGATCCGCTCTCGGGTGCCGCCTGTGCTCTCCCTCACCTACGCCCCCCAATTCACTTGACCGTCAGTTGGTACCCAACTTACCGTGCGGCTAGTAAGGTGACTAGCCGGGCGGCAAGTAAGTAAGGCAATCTTTGGGGGGAGCTTACCCATGACACAGGCAACCCAGGCCGGCGCACGACCCAACGTACGGGTCGTGCTGTTCGGGCTGATGATCGCGATGATGCTCGCGATGCTCGACAACATGATCGTGAGCACCGCGCTGCCGCGGATCACCTTCGAGTTCGGCGGTGCCGGCCACTTCACGTGGATCGTCACGGCGTACATCCTCGGCACGACTGTCTCCACGCCCATCTGGGGCAAGCTCGGCGACCTCTACGGTCGCAAGACGGTCTTCCTGACCTCGGTGGTCATCTTCCTGATCGGATCGGCGCTCTGCGGCATGGCCGGCTCGGCGATGTTCGGCGGTGTCGACAAGGGCATGATGGAGCTGATCGCCTTCCGGGCCGTGCAGGGCCTGGGCGCCGGCGGCCTGATGGTCGGCGTGATGGCGATCATCGGCGATCTGGTGCCGCCGCGCGAGCGCGGGCGCTACCAGGGCATGATCGCCGGCATCATGGCCATCGCCATGGTGGCCGGCCCGCTGGTCGGCGGCTTCATCACCGACAATCTCTCCTGGCGCTGGGCGTTCTACGTGAACCTGCCGCTGGGCGGCGTCGCGCTGCTCGTGCTGATCACCACGATGCACCTGCCGAAGTACCGCACCGAGCACCGGATCGACTGGCTCGGCGCCGGCCTGCTCTCGGTGGGCATCACCGCGATCGTGCTGCTCACCACCTGGGGCGGCAACGAGTACGACTGGGTCTCGCCGCAGATCGTCGGCCTGGCCGTGCTGGCGCTCGTGGCGCTGGTGGCGTTCGGCCTGGTGGAGCGCCGGGTACCGGAGCCGATCCTGCCGCTGGCGCTGTTCGCCAACCGCAACTTCGCGCTGATCTCGGTGATCGGCTTCCTGCTCGGCTTCGCGATGTTCGGCGCGATGAACTTCCTGCCGCTCTACCAGCAGACCGTGCAGGGGGCCTCGGCCACCAACAGCGGCCTGCTGCTGCTGCCGTTGATGTTCGGCATGCTGGTGGTCTCGCTGGTCATCGGCCGGGCGATCACCAAGAACGGTAGGTACCGGGCGTACCCGATCATCGGCGGCGTGGTGATGACCGGGGGCATGGCGCTGCTCTCCATGCTCGCCCTCGACACCAGCAAGCTGCAGTCCTCGCTCTACATGGTCGTGCTGGGCGTCGGCATGGGCTTCCTCATGCAGACCTCCATGCTGATCGCGCAGAACAGCGTGGAGCAGAAGGACCTGGGCGCGGCGAGCGGCGCGGCCACCTTCTTCCGGTCGATCGGCGGCTCGTTCGGTGTCTCGCTCTTCGGCGCGATCTTCGCCAACCAGCTCGCCGGCTCCGCCGCCGGCAAGGCGTTCAGCGGCGGCGGCGAGGGCGGGATGGACCTGGAGAAGCTCAAGCAGCTGCCCGCCCAGACGCGTGAGCTGGTCCTCACCGGCCTCTCGGACGCGATCTCGCACGTGTTCCTCTGGGCTGTGCTGTTCACCATCGTGATCCCGGTGCTCGCCTGGTTCATCAAGGAGATCCCGCTGCGCACCGCCAACGAGGCGCCGCCGCAGGCCACCCCGGAGGAGGAGGCCGAGGTCGCCCTCGGCAAGGCCCCGGTCGCCTGAGCCCACCCGGCACCCGCGCGCCGCGTCGTCCCCCGGTGGGGAGGGCGCGGCGCGCGGGTCAGGAGCGGCGGGTCAGCCGTTGCCAGAGGCGGCGCAGCGGGTTGCGGGGGCGGGGGATTCGGGGGGCCAGCTCGCCGAGCATCCGGGTGGCCAGTGCCGCGGTGTCCGGGTCCAGGGCGGGGGCGGCCAGCGCGAGGTGGGCCAGCGAGACCGCGATCGGCACCGGCCGGGCCTGGGCCACCGCCGCCGCGTCGGCCAACCGGTCCGCCACCACGCGGGCCACGTCCGGCCGCACCGCCGGGTCCACCCAGGCGGCGGTGATCAGGGCGAACAGCGCCGCCTCGGTGACCCAGTCCTCCACACCCCAGACCAGGTCCACCAGCACCCGGCGTCGGGTCGAGTCCGCCCAGGGCTCGTCGGTGCGCTGGTGCAGCAGCCCCAGACAGGCCCAGACCTGCACCCCGCGGACCCAGATCGACGGATCCTGGGCGGCCAGCAGTCGTCCCAGCCCGCTCGCCGGTGCCGCGGGCGGGTGCACCAGCAGCCCGAGCAGGTCGTCGACGTCGAGGCCGGCCAGGCCCACCGCCGCGTCGTAGGCCGCTGGCGGGTGCGGCCACGCCGGGTGGGCCACCTGTCCGATCCGTTCGACCGCCGCCGCCGAGGGCGCCGGCAGCGCCGGCGTCGGCACGTTCTCCGCGAAATGCCACAGCCGCTGCGCGGACGGGCGTCGGGGCTCGCGCGGGTCCGGCTCCGCGGCGCCGGCGACCTCGATCCGCAGTCCGGGCGCCACCGCCGTCGCCGTCCGTAGGGCGCTCGGTGGGGCTGCCGCCGCGAGGCGTACGGCGCCACCGATGCCGTTGTCGTCGTCGGCGACCGCCCGGCGGAGCGCGTCGACCAGGGGGCCGCCGGCCGGCGTCAGTTGCCCGAGCCAGGGCCGTCCCCGGCAGCACTGGGCCAGATCGCCGTGCTCGTGGCTGTCGTCCGGGTGGTCACGGATGAAGTCGGCGAGCGCGACCAGGTGGGACAGGTCGCCGTCGCGCAGGTGCCGCAGCCGGTGGGCGGTGTGCACCGCGCAGTCGAACGACGGGTCCCGGGCCAGCGCCCGCTCGGTCCACTCCAACGCCTCGTCGAGTCGGCCGGTCTCGGCCAGGGTGCCGGCGATGTCGGCGTAGATGGCCAGGTCGTCGGGGTCCAGGTCGACGGCCCGACCGAGCGCCGCGAGGGCGTCGCGGGTCCGACCCGCGCTGCGGTACGCGTACCCGAGCCAGACCTCGCCCATCTTCGACGGCTGGCACCGTACTCCTCGGCTGGCCCAGCGGATCGCCAGCGCGACCTCGCCGAGCCGCCGGGCCAGCGCGGACGCCGCGCCCAGCAGGAGACCGTGTTCGGGGTGCACGGTGGCGGCGTTGCGGGCCAGCGTGAGGTACGGCGTGAGGGCGTTCCGCCCGGCCCTCGGCACCGGGTCGGTCAGCGCCGCGCACACCTGCATGAGGACGCGGGCGATGTGTTCCGGTTCCAGCCGTTCGGCCAGCTCGGAGGCGGTCACCCACGGCACGCCCGCCCACTGGGTGCCGGGGGTGTGACCGGTCGCCGCCGCCAGCAGCTCCAGACCCTCGGCGGGGCGACCGGCGGCGGCCAGCAGGTGGGCGCGGGCGACGACCGCGCCCACGAAGGTGTGGTGGTTGATCGGGAAGAGGTCGAGCCCTCCTCCGTCGGCCGCGGCGAGGCGGGCCAGCGTCTCGTGCACCTCAGGCAGGGTGGGTGCCCGCGCCAGCGCGCCGGCCAGGTGGCCGGCGGCGTGGTGGAGGTCACCCTCGTCCAGTGCCAGCCGGGCCAGGGCCAGCTCCTCCGTCGCGGAGAGCGCGGGCTCGTCCCTTCCCTCTGGCACGGTGTCCTCTCGTCGCAGCTACAGACAGCGGGGCCAGCGTAGTTGATATTGAGATGATCAAGTGATCAACTGCGCACTGCTGCTCGAACAATTGCTCCTGCCAACTCTAACGTGCAAGACTGAGCAGGAAACGCGCGGCAATCGCGCAGGAGGGGAGCGTTCGTGACACGTGCAGGGTCCGGAATGGCGGCCGACATCGACGAGCAGCCCGCCGGCTACGCGCGCCTGCTCGACAGCGCCAACGCCGCGGCGATCGCCCGGGTGGCGGCTGTCGTGGCCGAGCGGCGACCGCGACACGTGGTCTTCACCGCCCGGGGCACGTCCGACCACGCTGCCCTCTACGGCGCGTACCTGACCGAGATCCGGCTCGGCCTGCCCGCCGGGCTCGCCTCGCCGAGTGTGGTCACCCTGTTCGGCGCCCGCCCCGACCTGTCCGACGCGCTCGTCGTCGGGGTCAGCCAGAGCGGTGGCTCACCCGACCTCGCCGAGGTGCTGCGCGCCGCGCGGGCCTCCGGCGCGCTCACCCTCGCGGTGACCAACGCCCCCGGCTCCCCGCTGGCCGAGACGGCCGAGCTGAGCATCGACATCGCCGCCGGGCACGAGCGGGCGGTGGCGGCGACGAAGACGTACACCGCCGAACTGCTCGCCCTGCTCATGCTGGTCGAGGGGATCCGGGCCGGCGACGGCGTGCTCCCGGCGGCCGAGCGGGAGGCGCTCGCCGCGCTGCCCGACCTGGCCACCAGGACGCTCGCCGACGACACCCCGGCCCAGCTCGCGCCGCGCTACCGCTTCGCCCGCCAACTGGTCACCACCGGCCGTGGGTACGCCTACCCGACCGCCCGCGAGGCCGCGCTGAAGCTGATGGAGACCTCGTACCTGCCGGCGCTCGCCTTCTCCGGCGCCGACCTGCTGCACGGCCCGCTCGCGATGACCGACCCGGAGGTCCCGGTGCTCGCCGTCGTCGGCTCCGGTCCGGGTGGCCGGTCGATGGGCGAGGTGCTGCCCCGCCTCGGCGAGCGCCGCGCCGACGTGGTGGTCGTCGGCTCCGCCGACGTGCCGGGCGCCACCCGGCTCGCCGTCCCCGAGGTCGACGAGCGGTACGCGCCACTGCTGGACATCCTCCCGTTGCAGCGTCTGGCGCTGGCGTTGGCCCTGACCCGTGGCGAGGACCCGGACGCGCCGCGCGGCCTGAAGAAGGTCACCGCGACGATGTGAGGCGCCGCGCGGCGTGGCACCCTGGTCACCGTGTCCACGCTGCGCGACCTCGCCGAGGAGCACACCCATCTCCGTCCGGCCGACATCGACCACCTGCACCGGATCGCCGGCGACTGGCAGCTGCTCTCCGATCTGTCCTTCGCCGACCTGCTGCTCTGGGTGCCGGTCGACGCCGAGGGCACGTTCCTCTGTGTCGCCCAGGTCCGCCCGACGACCGCGCCCACCGCGTACCAGGACGACCAGGTGGGCCGGATCATCGGCGGCTCGGAGGTGGCCCACCTGGGGGTCGCCTACTCCCAGGGGCGGATCTGGCGGGAGGGCGACCCGGTCTGGTACGGCGACGTGCCGGCCCGACACGAGGCGATCCCGGTCCGGCTACGCACCGCCGACGGCGAGGCCGGCGAAGTGATCGCGGTGGTCGGCCGCGACACCAACCTCTCCACCGCGCGTACGCCCAGCCAGCTGGAACTCAACTATCTGACCACGGCCGACGACCTGGCCCAGATGATCGCGGACGGCACCTTCCCGCCACCGCGGCACCCGGGCGAGACCACCTCCGCCCCCCGCGTCGGCGACGGCCTGGTCCGGCTGGACGCCGGTGGCAAGGTCACCTACGCGAGCCCGAACGCGCAGTCCGCGTACCGCCGGTTGGGCTACGCCTCCCACCTGGTGGGGGAGGATCTGGCCGCGCTGCACCGCCGGCTGGCGGGCGACCCGCTGGACGGCACCGAGGCGGCGAACGGCATCCTGGCGGCGTTGCGCGGCGAGGCGCCGCCCCGGCGGGAGATCGACGCACGCGGGGCCACGATGCTCACCCGCGCCCTGCCGCTGATGCCGGCCGGGGTGCCGATCGGCGCGCTCGTGCTGGTGCGCGACATCACCGAGGTCCGTCGTCGCGACCGGGCACTGATCACCAAGGACGCCACCATCCGGGAAATCCATCACCGGGTGAAGAACAACCTCCAGACGGTGGCCGCCCTGCTGCGGTTGCAGGCCCGCCGGGTGGCCATGCCGGAGGCCCGGGTCGCCCTGGAGGAGTCCGTCCGCCGGGTCGCTTCGATCGCTCTCGTGCACGAGACGCTCTCGATGTCCAGCGACGAGGCGGTCGAGTTCGACGGCATCGTCGACCGGGTCGCCAGCGCGGCGACCGAGGTCGCGGCGACCGAGGTGAGCGTCGGCATGCGCCGCAAGGGCAGCTTCGGCGTACTGCCCGCGGAGATCGCCACGTCGCTGGTGATGGTCCTCAACGAACTGCTGCTCAACGCCGTCGAACACGGCTTCCCCCCAGCCGACGAGACGGACGACGCACCCGTGCCGCCGACCTCGGGCGTGGTGCCGGCCGTCGTCGCCGAGGTTGATCCGTCGGCGCGACCGGAGGTGGTGGTCTCGGCGCACCGGTTCCGCAAGATGCTGCACGTCTCGGTGACCGACAACGGGCGCGGGCTGCCACCCGAGTTCGACGCCGAGCGCGGCAGCCGACTCGGTCTCCAGATCGTGCGGGCCCTGGTCACCGGCGAGCTGCGCGGCACCATCGAGCTGCGCGCGGGCGCCAAGGGCGGCACCGAGGCGCTGCTCGTCGTCCCGCTGGCCCGCAACGCCCCGGAAGGCCGCTCACAAGCCTGACCCCCCGCCCGGTTACGCCTCCGTCGGCCGCTGGGGCTCTGGCGTTGGTGACGCGTTCGCGGTCCGGCGTTGGTGGCGCGTTTACCGTCCCGGCTTGCCGGCGCGGCGCGGCCGGGCAGTCATGTCGTTTGGAGCCCTATACCTGTGAGTCATAAATATGACTCACAGGTATATCGCCTACTGAGGTGTGACGGGCGACGGCTGGCGGGGTGTCCAGGCTGTCGCGCCGAGCCCCCCGACCCTGGGCGGCATCGGCCCGAGGCGACGACCGGGCTGGGCCGGTGGGTCAGCGATCGGGGCGGCTGGTCAGCAGCGCGACGGTCAGGCCGGCACGCTGCCAGACCTGCGTGACGGTGAAGTCGGTGCGCAGCGCGTCGCCCTTGGCGCCGGGCACGGCAGCCAGCGGCTCGGCGTGCCGGCCGGAGACGACGAGCCACACTCGTGTCGTACCGGCCAGGCACTGTGCCGGTTGCGGGCACTCGGCGGCCCACAGGTCGCCCCGGCGGACCTCGTCCTCGGTGACCAGCACATTCCGTGGGGGGTCGCCGAGGTGGTACTCGATGCCGAGGTCGAGGAAGAGCCAACTGTGCCGGGGCGAGTAGACCACCGCGTCCCCCGGGCGTTGGCCGTCGGCGATCACCTGAGCCGCGCCCGCGTAGTCCACCGGCGCGCTGCGCGGCCACTCGTGGGTCCGGCGCAGCGCGGCCTGGTCGGGTAGGCCGAGCAGCGCGGCCAGGACCACCACGACGAGAGCGGCCGGTGGGGCCACGGCGGCCAGCGCCGCGCCCGCCAGCAGACACGCGAACGGCACCACGAAGACCAGGTACCGAGGAACCCACAGGGGTACGACCGTGCCGACGGCGAAGAGCAGCAGCACGGGCAGCAGCATCGCGCTCACCGGCAGCAGGGCGCGCCGCCCGAGCCGGGCAGCGCCCAGAGCGGCGACCCCGACCAGCAGACCGCCCACCACGCTGCTCTGGGCCACGCCGCCGGGCAGCGCGCTCAGGTCGTCCAGCCGGGCCGGATCGACCCAGCTCAACTGCTGGGAGCGCTGGGCGCGGGCGCGCAGCAGCAACGGGGTCACCACCAGCGCGGCCGGCACCAGGGCGATCACCCACCGCCAAATCCGCCCGTCCCGGCCGCCGGGACGACCGACGGGCGCATTGTCGTGGACCGGCGCGCTGTCGTGGGTCGGGGTGGTGTGGTGGACCGGCGCGGTGTGGTGGGTCGGCGTGGTCCCGGCGACCGGCGAGGCGATGCCGGCGGCGGCCGGGCCACGCCACCAGGTGATGACGACGACCAGCGCATGCGCGGCGAGCAGGGTGAGCGCGATCAGATGGATGAGCCCGAGCGCGGCGACGGCGACGGCGTAACCGGCCCAACGGGCCCAGCTCGGTCGACGCAGCGCGGTCACCAGCAGCAGGGTGGCGAGCACCGCGAGCATGGTGGCCAGCGCGTACGGGCGGGCCTCCTGGCCGTAGCGGGAGGTGCCGGGGAGCACCGCGAACAGCAGCCCCGCGAAGAGGCCGGCACGCCGGTCGACGAGTCGCGCGCCGAGCACGGCGAGCAACCCGGCGGCCGCGGTCATCGCCAACACGGCCGGTACCCGCAGGGCGATGGTGGAGTCGCCGAAGACTCTGGTCCAGCCGTGCATCAGCAGGTAGTACGGCCCGGTGGCGGCGTCGATGGTGCCGGCCAGGCGGGCCAGGTCGCGGGGCGACCGGGTGGCCGCGCTCCAGGTCGCCAGCTCGTCGCGCCAGAGCTGGGCGGAGCCCAGCCCGGTCACCGTCACCGCCAGGGTGAGCAGCGCCGGGGCGAGCCAGACCGGCAGGCGACGCAGGTGTTCCCACGCCGCCCCGGTCGACTCGGACAATCCGCCCACGGTCCGAGCCTGCCACGACCAGGCGGGCCCGTGATGTGGGATCCAGCACGCGGACATTGGCCGGCCCCCATGGGGTGTGGCAGCATGGGCCCATGACCGCCGCAGTCGTCCGCCGCTTCGTGGCTCGTCGCCACGTTGATTACGGCCGCGTGCGCAGCGCGATCTGTCCGGCCTACTGACGACGCCCGACCAATCCGTCTCGGGCGCGCTCCGCGCCGGCTGTCTGAAGACACCGTTGTCCCGCCCGCTACGCGGGCCGGCCGCCGCGCCCCGCGTAGCCCGAGGCACAGCAGACAACGGAGGACGCCGCGATGGCGGTCAGCAGCATCCCGGCCCGTTCCGAGGACCCGACGGCCCGCCCGGCCCGGGCGCCACGCCGGCCCCGGGGTGAGGGTCAGTGGGCGCTCGGCCACCGCGAGCCCCTCAACCCCAACGAGCGGATCAAGAAGGACGACGACCCGCTCAACGTCCGGGCCCGCATCGAGAACATCTACGCGCACCGCGGCTTCGCCTCCATCGACCCGCAGGATCTGCGCGGCCGTTTCCGCTGGTGGGGCCTCTACACCCAGCGCAAGGCGGGCATCGACGGCGGGCGCACCGCCGTGCTGGAGCCGCACGAGCTGGAGGACGAGTTCTTCATGCTCCGGGTCCGCATCGACGGCGGCCAGCTCAGCCTGGCTCAGCTGCGCGTGATCGCGGACATCTCGCGGGAGTTCGCCCGGGACACCGCCGACATCACCGACCGGCAGAACATCCAGTACCACTGGATCCGCGTCGAGGACATGCCGGAGATCTGGCGTCGGCTGGAGTCGGTCGGCCTGCAGACGACCGAGGCCTGCGGCGACTGCCCACGGATCGTGCTGGGCAGCCCGGTCGCCGGGGTGGCCCGCGACGAGCTGCTCGACCCGACCCCGGCGATCGACGAGATCGTCTCCCGGTACGTGGGGGACAAGCAGTTCTCCAACCTGCCCCGCAAGTTCAAGACCTCCATCTCCTGGCTGGTCGACACCCCGTACGAGTCGAACGACATCGCCTTCCTCGGCGTCGACCACCCCGAGCACGGGCCGGGCTTCGACGTCTGGGTCGGTGGCGGGCTCTCCACCAACCCGATGCTCGCCCAGCGGCTCGGCGTCTGGGTGCCGCTGGCCGAGGTGCCGGACGTGTGGGCCGGCGTGGTCGGGATCTTCCGCGACTACGGCTACCGCCGGCTGCGTAACCGGGCCCGGCTGAAGTTCCTGGTGGCCGACTGGGGCGTGGAGCGTTTCCGGGAGGTCCTGGAGAAGGAGTACCTGGGCCGTACGCTGCTCGACGGTCCCGCCCCGGAGCTGCCGGCGAAGCCGGTCGACCACGTGGGCGTGCACGAGCAGGCCGACGGGCGGCACTACGTGGGGGCCGCCCCGGTGGTCGGGCGGGTCTCCGGTGGGCAGCTCGCCCAGCTGGCCGACGTGGTCGAGGCGCACGGCAGCGACCGGGTGCGGCTCACCCCGTACCAGAAGCTGCTGGTGCTCGACGTGCCGTCGGAGCGGACGGAGTCGCTTGTCGACGCGCTGCGCGGGATCGGGCTGGAGGCCCGGCCGTCGGCCTGGCGACGCGGCACGATGGCGTGCACCGGCATCGAGTACTGCAAGCTGGCCATCGTCGAGACGAAGGCCCGCGGCGAGGAGCTGGTGGCCCGGCTGGAGCAGCGGCTGCGCGACTTCGACGCGGACATCTCGATCCACATCAACGGCTGCCCGAACGCCTGTGCCCGCACGCAGGTCGCCGACATCGGCCTCAAGGGCCAGCTGGTGGTCGGCCCGGACGGCCGCCAGGTGGAGGGCTTCCAGGTGCACCTGGGCGGCGGGCTGGGCATGGCGCAGGGGCAGAAGGCTGGTTTCGGCCGCAAGCTGCGCGGTCTGAAGACCACCGCCGACGAGCTTCCGGAGTACGTGGAACGGCTGGCCCGTCGCTACCTGGCCGGGCGGAGCGAGGGCGAGACGTTCGCCAACTGGGTGATCAGAGTCGACGAGGAGGAACTGCGATGAGCAGCGAGAACCGAGCGGCACCCCTGTACTGCCCGTACTGCGGCGAGGAGGACCTACGGCCGCACGAGGCGGGGCACGGCGCCTGGGAGTGCCACGCCTGCGCACGGGTCTTCTCGGTGAAGTTCACCGGGCTGCTCTCCCGGGCGGTGACCCGATGAGTCTCGTCTCCGCCGCGAGCCTGCGCCTGGTCGGTCCGGGCGCTCAGACCTCGACCGACCCGGCCGGGCGCAGCCCGGACGAGCTGCGGACGCTGGCCGAGCAGGCGGCTCAGGACCTGGAGGGCGCCCCCGCCCTGGAGATCGCCCGCTGGGCGGCGCAGACCTTCGGTGACCGCTTCTGCGTCACCAGCTCGATGGCCGACGCCGTCCTGGCCCACCTGGTGTCCCGGGTCGCCCCGGGGGTGGACGTGGTCTTCCTCGACACCGGTCTGCACTTCCCGGAGACACTGCGGGTGCGCGACGAGGTCGCCCGGACGCTGCCGGTGAACGTCCGGTCGATCCGGCCCCGGCTCACCGTGGGGCAGCAGGACGGCCAGTACGGCCCGCGACTGTTCAACAAGTCGCCGGACGACTGCTGCCAGCTGCGCAAGGTGGAGCCGCTGGAGCGGGCGCTGTCCGGGTACGATGCCTGGGCCGCTGGCCTGCGCCGGGACGAGTCGCCGACCCGTGCCAACACGCCGGTGGTGACGTTCGACGCGCGGCGCGGCAAGGTCAAGGTCAACCCGATCGCGGCCTGGTCGCAGGGGGACGTGGACGCCTACATCGCCCGCTGGAACGTCCCGGTCAACGAGCTGTTCAAGCAGGGCTACGGCTCGATCGGCTGCTGGCCGTGCACCCGACGGACGAAGGCCGGCGAGGACCCGCGGGCCGGGCGGTGGGCCATGTTCGAGAAGACCGAGTGCGGGCTGCACGTCTGACCCCGTCACCGACGACCCCGACCGGCCCGGTTGCGGCCGGCGGGGCGGCCCCGGTGGTGCTTGTCGCACACGGCAGCCGGGATCCACGAGCGGCCGAGGCCACCCGGGCGCTGGCCCGGGCGGTGTCGGCCGCCCGGCCCGGCCTGTCGGTGTGGGCGAGCTGGCTGGACCACACCGAGCCGGGACCGACCGAGGTGCTGCGCAAGCTGGCCCAGGCCGGGCATCCGCGTGCGGTGGTCGTGCCACTGCTGCTGACCGCCGCGTACCACCACCGGGTGGACATTCCGGCGGCCGTCGCCGCCGCGACGGAGGCCGGGCCCCCACTGGCGGTACGGGTGACCGACGTGCTCGGTCCGGCGGACGGAACGGTGTCGCCGGCGTTGCTGGCGGGGCTGCGCCGTCGGCTCGTCGAGGTTGGCCCGGGGCGCTTCGACGCGCTGGTGCTGGCCGCCGCGGGCACCCGGGACGCCCGGGCGCGCGGTTCGGTGGGCCGGGTGGCGGACGCGCTCGGCGCGGAGTTCGGGGTGCCCTGCCGAGTGTCGTACGCCTCGGCGGCCCCACCGGCGACCGGTGTGGCCGTGGCCCGGCTGCGGGCGGCCGGCGCGCGCCGGGTGGCGGTGTCCGCGTACTTCCTCGCGCCGGGCCTGTTCCACGACGCGGTGGCCGACGCGGCTCGGGCGGCCGGTGCGGTGGCGGTGGCGGCCCCGCTGACGGATGCGCCGGAGTTGGCCGAGCTGGTGCTGCGCCGGGTCGACGACCGGGGCGCGCTGGCGCCGACGGGTTGACGGCTCAGCGGCTCGGGCGGCTCTGCCGCTGACGGGTCAGGCGGCTCAGCCGGGTTGGCGCAGACGGCGGCGGAGCCGCTGACGGCTCAGGCGGGTTCGCGGGCACGGGACAGCAGTACGCCCCGGCAGGCGGACCTGCCGGGGCGTGCAGCTGTGTCGTTGGGGATCAGGCGGAGTGAGCGCGCAGCACCCGGAGGCCGCCGCGCCGCTTCACAGCGCGCCGCTCCTCCTCGCTCATCCCGCCCCAGACGCCGGCGTCCTGACCCGACTCGAGCGCCCACTGGAGGCACTGGTCGGTCACGGAGCAGCGCCGGCAGACGGCCTTGGCCTGCTCGACCTGCAGGAGAGCCGGTCCGGACGTCCCAATCGGGAAGAACAGTTCCGGGTCCTCGTCGCGGCAGACAGCATGGTGACGCCAGTCCATGGCGGCAACACTCCTCATTCTGGATGGGTGGCAATTTATTGCGGGTAGTGCTTTTCCTATATGCATCAGCAGTGCCTAAGGTGACCGTTCGCGTCTGACCATTCGGCAGTGCGTGAGCAGGCGGTTAGCCTCGGAGACCTGCTGGAACAGCTCAACCTGACGAGCATATCCAGGCAATGTCCCGGTAACTCAAGTTCGCTTGTGAATACTTTCACGAACGCTCGTGATGTCAAGGGTGACGCTCGGAAAAACTCCAAGCGGTGAGCAAGCCCACAACCCATTTGTCCGGGTTCCAGTGCGTTCCTGGTTACCCGCCGTGCCACAGCCGAGGATCAATATAGTACAGTCCGCGTGACATTGCTGACATTTCCGGCACCTGCCCCTCGGTGTGGCGGTGCCCGCCGGTGCGGTTGCGGTGCCGCGTCGACCAAGGGCAGTACCCGAGACCTAGCAGATTACTCTGAGTGCGGCCGGAATGGATGTGAATCTGACTTTCTCCCGCTCGCCAAGATAGTCGCCGTCCAGCTGGAACGCCTGCGGGCGGCTGGAGAGCAGGGTGAACTCCGCTGTGTCATGGAGTCGTAACACCTGACGACCGCTCGGATCCGGCCGCCGGGACAGGAACTGGGTGACTGTCCGTGTTGTGCTAGCCACCCGGAGCTGACGCAGTGCCAGCACGTCGAGGCCGAGATCGAACGACGCCTCCGGGTTCGGGTTGACCTCGCGGTCGCCCAGGTACGTCCACGGAGCGGTGTTCTGGATGATGACGGTGGCCAGCTCGTCCTCCGCCGGCTCACCCGGTCGCTCCAGGCTGATCGCCGGATGCCGCCGGTCCGAGGCGAAGAAGTACTGGTTCATGATCGAGCGCAGGTAGAGCCCCGGAGTCGAGACCCGCCCCTTCCGCCGCGCCTGCTCCACCCGGTGGATCACCGCAGCGTCCAGGCCGAACCCGGCGCAGAAGGTGAAGTAGCGGTCGTCCGCGCGGCCCAGCCCGACCGTGCGGTGCCGGCCCAGGCGCAACCCTTCGAGGATCATGCTGGTCGCCTCCGGCCATTCCCGGGGCAGGCCCAACGCGCGGGCGAACACGTTTGTCGAACCGCCCGGAACGGTGGCCAACGCGGGCAGTCGCTCCGCCATCGAGGCGCCCTCGACGCCGGCCGGCGGTTCGGCCGCCATCAGGCCGTTCACCACCTCGTTCACAGTGCCGTCACCACCCAGGGTGACGACGAGATCGACCCCCTCCACGGCGGCCTCCCGGGCCAGCGCCATGGCGTGCCCCCGGCGACGGGTGTAGCGCACACTGAGATCGACTTCGCTGCGCAGCGCCCGGACAAGCACGTCCCGGCTGCGTTCGCTGGTGGTGGTGGCCTTCGGATTGACCACCAGGACGGCCCGCATGGGCGGCACTGTACCTCTCGATAGCCCGGGTATCGTGGCGCGCGTGACCATCGACTCGGCCCCGGTTCCCGTCACACTCCGCTGGGCGGTGCGGCTGCTCTGGGCGGAGGCGGTCGCCGTCGGGCTGATCGCGGTCTGGCTGGTCTGGGCCGACCTCACCGCCACCACCACCGACCTGGCGTCGGCGTTGCTGGTGACCGCGTTCGCCGTCGGGGCGGCCGTCGCGCTCTGGGCGTTGGGCCGCGCGCTGCTGCGCCGACAGGCCGGCGCGCGGGCCCCCGCGATCGTCCTTCAGCTCATGCTGCTGCCGATCGGCTGGTTCATGATCCAGGCCGGGCTGGGCTGGCTGGGCGTACCGCTGATGGCGCTCGGCCTGGGCGTTGGCTGGCTGCTCGTCAGCCCGCCCACGACGAAGGCCCTCGGCTTCGAGTGACCCCGCCGCACGGGCGGGAGGCAACGGATTCGCCCGCGGCCCCGGCTGGGCGGGGTCGGCGGGGTGCGTCGGTCAGTAGCCGCCGGAGCGGCGGGTGAGCAACGAGATGGTCGCCCGGCCGTCGGTGGCCGTGGCGGACGCCGACGTGGTCAGCGCGGTGAGCACCTTCCAGGCGAAGGACGACTCGGCCGGCAACGTTGCCCCGCGTACGGTCGGCACGGTCACCTCGACGGTCAGCGCGTCGTTGGTGACCGAGAACCGGCACTCCAACTCGGCGTCGCGGGTGGCGATGGCGAGCAGCATGGCGCACGCCTCGTCGACGGCGATCCGCAGATCCTCGATCTCGTCGAGCGCGAACTGCAACCGGGCCGCGAGGCCGGCGGTGGCGGTGCGGAGCACGCCGAGGTAACCGCCGTCGGCGGGCACCGTGAGGTGCACCACGTCGTCGTCGGTCGCTGGCTGGCCGGTCAGTTGAGTCACGCCTCATCCCCCCGGTCGGGGACTCTACCCGGTCAGTCGTTCGGGCGCGTGTCGGCGGCCTCCGCCTGAGCGGCCAGGTCGCGCAACGCGTCACCGCTGAGCCGGTAGGGGACCCACTCGCTCATCTGCTCGGCGCCGATGGAGGCGTAGAAACCGGCAGCCGGATTCCACTCGATCATCCACCACTCCAGCCGCCGGTAACCCCGTCGTACGCAGATGTCGGCGAGCGTGGCGAGCAGCAGCCGGCCCGCGCCGGTGCCCCGGGCGGCCGGGGATACGTAGAGATCCTCCAGGTAGATGCCGTGCACGCCAGCCCAGGTGGAGAAGTTGAGAAACCACAGGGCGAAGCCGACCGGCTGGTCGCGCTCGTCGACCGCGACGTGGCCGAAGAGCGCCGGAGCAGTCGCGAACAGCGCCGAGGTGAGCTGCTCGGTGGTGAGGTGGCACTGGTCGGGAGCGCGTTCGTACTCCGCCAACTCGTGCACCATGGCGACGACGGCCGGCACGTCCTCGGGACGTACCGGCCGGATCGTCGGGATGACCGCGTTGGTCACGCCTTCTTGGTCTCCCAGAAGATCTTCGCGATCTCGTCGATCTTCGCGAGGAGCTTGTCGGCGGTGGCCGGGTCGAGGCTGCCCTTGACGCCACCGGCGCCGGCGAGCTTGGTGGCCTCGTTGAACAGGGTGTGCAGGTTCGGGTACTTCTCGAAGTGCGGCGCCTTGAAGTAGTCGGTCCAGAGCACCCACAGGTGGTGCTTGACCAGCTCGGCGCGCTGCTCCTTGATGATGACCGCCCGGGTGCGGAACTCCGGGTCGGTGTTCGCCTGGTACTTCTCGCAGATCATTTTGACCGACTCGGCCTCGATCCGGGCCTGGGCCGGGTCGTAGACGCCGCACGGCAGGTCGCAGTGAGCGCTCGCGGTGACGCGGGGCGCAAGGATGCGTGGAAGTCGCATCGGGATCCTCCATGGGAAGTTTGCGATGATCAAAGGCGACATTACTCCTGGGAATGCTCCCCGAACCGGGTGGAGGTGAAACCAGTGCGAGCCGATCACCCGGCGGAGGTGCCGCACCTGCGCGGGCCGCTGACGCCCGTTTCGGTGACCGGCCCGTCCATGGCGCCGACGCTGCGGCACGGCGACGCGGTGCTGGTCCGCTCGGGGGGGCGCCCGATCCGACCCGGTGACGTGGTGGTCGCCGTCTTCCGGACGCGTCCCGAGCTGCTGGTCGTGAAGCGGGCGGTACGACCGCAGGACGGCGGCTGGTGGCTGCGCGGCGACAACGATCTGGTCACCGACGACTCCCGGGCGTACGGGGTGGCCGACGTGCGCGGGAGGGTGCTGTTCCGCTACTGGCCCCGCCCCGGACGGGTGCACCGTCGGACGTTATGACCCTGCTCACATCCGAGTGACGGTACCGACACTATGCTCGGAAAGTGCCCGGGTGACCCCCCGCACCGCGTGCCACTGCTCGCCGCCCACCTCGCGGCCGGGCCGGCCGCCCCGTCTGCTCGACAGATCCTGGAGTCACCATCATGTCTTCGTCCACCGTGGACCCTGCTGATCCCGTCTTCCAACTGCACCTGGGCGGCAAGATGGCCGTCGCCTCGACGGTCCCGCTCACCAGCCGCGAGGACCTCTCCCTCGCGTACACCCCGGGTGTGGCCCGGGTGTGTGAGGCGATCGCCGCCGACCCCGACCTGGCCGACGACTACACCTGGGCGTCGCACGCCGTCGCGGTGGTCACGGACGGTTCGGCGGTGCTCGGGCTCGGCAACATCGGCCCGCGCGCCGCGTTGCCGGTGATGGAGGGCAAGGCGGTGCTGTTCAAGCAGTTCGCGGGGGTGGACGCGGTTCCGGTCTGCCTGGACACCCAGGACGTGGACGAGATCGTCGCGGTGGTGCGGGCACTGGCCCCGTCGTTCGGCGGGATCAACCTGGAGGACATCAGCGCGCCACGCTGCTTCGAGGTGGAGCGCCGACTCGACGAGGCGCTGGACATCCCGGTCTTCCACGACGACCAGCACGGCACCGCCATCGTGGTGCTCGCCGCGCTGCGCAACGCCGCCACCCTGCTCAACCGCAAGCTCGGTGACCTGCGGGTGGCGGTGAGTGGCGCGGGCGCGGCCGGCGTGGCCGTGACGAAGATGCTGGTCGCCGGTGGGGTCAACCCCGACCAGGTGGTGGTCTGCGACTCCAAGGGGATCATCGGCCGGCACCGCACCGAGTTGACCGGCACCAAGGCCGAGTTGGCGGCGAGCACCAACGCCGACGGCCGCCAGGGCGACATCACCGAGGCGCTGCGTGGTGCGGACGTGCTGATCGGCGTCTCCGGCGGGCAGATCCCCGAGGCGGCCGTCGCCCAGATGGCACCCGGCGGGATCGTGTTCGCGCTGGCCAACCCGACCCCGGAGGTGCACCCCGAGGTGGCCACCCGGCACGTCGCGGTGGTCGCCACCGGCCGCAGCGACTTTCCCAATCAGATCAACAACGTGCTGGCCTTCCCCGGGGTGTTCCGGGGCGCGTTGGACGCGCGGGCCACCCGGATCACCGAGGGGATGAAGGTCGCCGCCGCCGACGCCATCGCCGGCGTGGTGGCCGAGTCGCTCACCGCCGACGCGATCGTCCCGTCGCCGCTCGACCCGCGCGTCGCCCCGGCCGTCGCCGAGGCCGTCGCCGAAGCGGCCCGTCGCGACGGAGTCGCCCGCCGGTAGGCGGGGCCCTTCTTAACGGGCGCTCAGCTTGTTACCGTGCCGATCATGCGTGCCGCCTTCGCCTCCCGCTTCGACGATGCCGATCCGCTCGCCGCCCTCACCGTCGGTGAGCGGCCCGAGCCGACCCACCCGGAGGACGACTGGGTGACCGTGCAGGTACGGGCCACCTCGCTCAACCACCACGACCTCTGGTCGCTGCGCGGCGTCGGTCTCACCGAGGCCCAGCTGCCGATGATCCTCGGCTGCGACGCGGTCGGCGTGGACGCCGACGGCAACGAGATGGTCGTCTACCCGGTCGTCGTCACCCCGGGTGACCCGCGCGGGGTCTCGATCCTGTCCGAGCACTTCGCCGGGACCCTCGCCGAGCGGGTCGCCGTACCCCGGTCGAACCTGATCCCACTGCCCGACGGCATGGCCGCGACCGACGCGGCGTGCCTGCCCACGGCCTGGCTGACCGCGTGGCGGATGCTGACCACCAAGGGCCGCGTCGCGGACGCCGACAGCGTGCTGGTGCAGGGCGCGGGCGGCGGCGTCGCGACCGCGGCCGTCGCGCTCGCTGTCGCGATGGGCAAGCGGGTGTACGCGACCAGCCGTGACGCCGCCAAGCGGGAACGGATCACCGCCCTCGGGGCGACTGCCCTGGAGTCCGGTGCCCGGCTGCCGGAGCGGGTCGACGTGGTGATCGAGACGGTCGGCGCGGCGACGTTCGACCACTCGTTGAAGTCGGCCGCGCCGATGGCCCGGATCGTGGTCTCCGGCGCGACCGCCGGGCACCAGCCGTCGGTCAACCTGCGCCGGGTCTTCGCCATGCAGCTGGAGATCCTGGGGACCTCGATGGGCACGCCGGAGGAGCTGTACGAGCTGCTGGCGTTCTGCGCCGAGAACGAGGTCCGCCCGGTGATCGACACCGTGGTCCCGTTCAGCCGGGTCGAGGACGCCTTCGCCCGCCTGCACTCCGGCGACACCTTCGGCAAGATCGTCATCGACCACACCGCCTGACGCACGTCGTGCCCCCGCCGGACGCCGCCCGGCCGGCCCAGCCCCGCCCCGCCCCAAGATCGCGCAACATCATGGAAATCAACGCCGTTGCGTTTAGCGCCGTGAGCGGGAGGCAAGTCCTTTCTCGAAGAGTGTGATTTCGGCGTGGAAGCTGTAGGTCTGTGTGGTTGTTG
>NZ_JBIAKN010000023.1:0-8591 GCF_042872475.1 Micromonospora sp. NPDC005252
GGGGGGGGCGCCCCACACCCCGCCTCCCCCCAAATATGAGGCCCCCCCCCACAACGCGCCCGCTTGGGGGCTCTACTTAACTCTCCCGGGGGGGGGGGGGGGGGGGGCCCCCCCCCCCCCCCCCGACCGCTCACCTCAGACCTCTTCGACCGAGCTCGGCTCGCGCCGGGACAGGTCGATGCCCAGCTCCTCGGCGGCCCGGAACACCTCGTCGTCGGTCTCGCGCATTTCCAGGGCCACACCGTCGCTGGAGAGCACCTCAACGTTGAGGCACAGCGACTGCAGCTCCTTGAGCAGCACCTTGAACGACTCCGGGATGCCCGGCTCCGGGATGTTCTCGCCCTTGACGATGGCCTCGTAGACCTTCACGCGGCCGAGCACGTCGTCGGACTTGATCGTGAGCAGCTCCTGCAGGGCGTAGGCAGCGCCGTACGCCTGCATCGCCCAGCACTCCATCTCACCGAAACGCTGACCACCGAACTGCGCCTTACCACCCAGCGGCTGCTGCGTGATCATCGAGTACGGGCCGGTCGAACGAGCGTGGATCTTGTCGTCGACCAGGTGGTTGAGCTTCAGGATGTAGACGTAGCCGACCGCGATCGGGTCCGGCAGCGGCTCGCCGGAACGACCGTCGAACAGCTGCGCCTTGCCGGTACGCCCGATCAGCTGCTTGCCGTCCCGGTTGGGCAGGGTCGACTCGAGCAGACCGGAGATCTCCTCCTCGCGGGCACCGTCGAAGACCGGGGTGGCCACGTTGGTGTCACCCTCGGACTCGTGCGCGTCGATCGAGCGGAGCTGGCGCTTCCAGTCGGCGTCGTCACCCTCGACCTTCCACCCGGTCTTGGCGACCCAACCGAGGTGGGTCTCCAGAACCTGGCCGATGTTCATCCGGCTCGGCACGCCGAGCGGGTTGAGCACGATGTCGACCGGGGTGCCGTCCTCCAGGAACGGCATGTCCTCGATCGGCAGGATCTTCGAGATGACGCCCTTGTTGCCGTGCCGGCCGGCGAGCTTGTCGCCGTCCTGGATCTTGCGCTTCTGGGCGACGTAGACCCGGACCAGCTCGTTGACGCCCGGCGGCAACTCGTCGCCGTCCTCGCGGGAGAACGTGCGCACACCGATGACCGTGCCGGTCTCGCCGTGCGGCACCTTCAGCGAGGTGTCCCGAACCTCACGCGCCTTCTCACCGAAGATCGCGCGGAGCAGCCGCTCCTCCGGGGTCAGCTCGGTCTCACCCTTGGGCGTGACCTTGCCGACCAGGATGTCACCGGGGACGACCTCGGCGCCGATCCGGATGATGCCGCGCTCGTCGAGGTCAGCGAGCATTTCCTCGCTGACGTTCGGGATGTCGCGGGTGATCTCCTCCGGACCGAGCTTGGTGTCCCGGGCGTCGACCTCGTGCTCCTCGATGTGGATCGAGGTGAGCACGTCCTGCTGCACGAGGCGCTGCGACAGGATGATCGCGTCCTCGTAGTTGTGGCCCTCCCAGCACATGAACGCCACCAGCAGGTTGCGTCCGAGCGCCATCTCGCCCTCGTCGGTGCACGGACCGTCGGCGATGACCTGACCGGCCTCGACGCGGTCGCCCTCGAAGACCACCGGCTTCTGGTTGACGCAGGAGCCGGCGTTGGAGCGGCGGAACTTGTGCAGCAGGTACGTCCGGCGGTGGCCGTCATCCTGGTGGATGGTGACGTAGTCGGCGCAGAGATCCTCGATCACACCGCCGACCTCGGCGACCACCACGTCGCCAGCGTCGACCGCGGCACGGTACTCCATGCCCGTACCCACGAGCGGCGCCTCGGCCTTGACCAGCGGCACCGCCTGGCGCTGCATGTTCGCGCCCATCAGTGCCCGGTTGGCGTCGTCGTGCTCGAGGAACGGGATCATGGCGGTCGCGACCGAGGTCATCTGCCGGGGCGAGACGTCCATGTAGTCGACGGCACCGGGGACGACGTCCTCGGT
Organism: Micromonospora sp. NPDC005252; assembly: GCF_042872475.1. Lineage (NCBI taxonomy): Bacteria > Bacillati > Actinomycetota > Actinomycetes > Micromonosporales > Micromonosporaceae > Micromonospora > Micromonospora sp. NPDC005252. The sequence continues at coordinate 1,963 of NZ_JBIAKN010000023.1, forward strand.
CTCGCCGCCCTTACGACGGCAGAGCACCCGCTCCTCGGCGAACGTGCCGTCCGCCTTCAGCCGCGCGTTGGCCTGGGCCTTGACGAACCGGTCCTCCTCGTCCGCGGTCAGGTAGTCGATCTGGTCGGTGACCCGACCCTCCACGACCTTCCGGTACGGCGTCTCGATGAAGCCGAACGGGTTGACCCGGGCGAAGGTGGACAGCGCGCCGATCAGGCCGATGTTCGGGCCTTCCGGCGTCTCGATCGGGCACATCCGGCCGTAGTGGGACGGGTGCACGTCGCGGACCTCGAAGCCGGCCCGCTCCCGGGACAGACCACCCGGGCCGAGCGCGCTCAGCCGACGCCGGTGGGTCAGGCCCGCCAGCGGGTTGGTCTGGTCCATGAACTGGGACAGCTGCGACGTACCGAAGAACTCCTTGATCGCCGCCACCACCGGGCGGATGTTGATCAGGGTCTGCGGGGTGATCGCCTCGACGTCCTGCGTGGTCATCCGCTCGCGGACGACCCGCTCCATGCGGGAGAGGCCGACCCGAACCTGGTTCTGGATCAGCTCACCCACGGTGCGCAGGCGACGGTTGCCGAAGTGGTCGATGTCGTCGGCCTCGTAGCCGTCCTCACCGGCGTGCAGCCGGCACAGGTACTCCACGGTGGCGACGATGTCGTCCTCGGTCAGCGTGCCGGTGGTGATCGGCACGTCGACTTCGAGCTTCTTGTTGAACTTGTAGCGCCCGACCTTGGCGACGTCGTACCTCTTCGGGTTGAAGAAGAGGTTGTCGAGCAGGGTCTGGGCGTTCTCGCGCGTCGGCGGCTCGCCAGGGCGCAGCTTGCGGTAGATGTCGAGCAGGGCCTCGTCGGCGCCGGCGATGTGGTCCTTCTCGAGCGTGGTCATCATCAGCTCGGACCAGCCGAACCGCTCACGGATCCGCTCGGCCGACCATCCGATGGCCTTGAGCAGGACCGTGACGGCCTGCCGACGCTTGCGGTCGATGCGTACGCCGACCGTGTCGCGCTTGTCGATGTCGAACTCCAGCCAGGCACCCCGACTCGGGATGACCTTGACGCTGGAGAGGTCGCGGTCGGAGGTCTTGTCCGGCTCCTTGGAGAAGTACACGCCCGGAGACCGGACGAGCTGGCTGACCACGACGCGCTCGGTGCCGTTGATGACGAAGGTGCCCTTGGGCGTCATCATCGGGAAGTCACCCATGAACACCGTCTGGCTCTTGATCTCGCCAGTGGTGTTGTTGGTGAACTCCGCGGTCACGAAGAGCGGAGCGCAGTAGGTCAGGTCCTTCTCCTTGCACTCCTCGATCGAGGCCTTGACCTCGTCGAAGCGCGGCGCCGAGAAGGAGAGTGACATGGTGCCGGAGAAGTCCTCAATGGGACTGATCTCTTCAAGGATCTCCGCGAGACCCGAGCGTGCGTGCGGGTCGTCCGCCGACCGGCCCTGCCAAGCCTCGTTGCCGACGAGCCAGTCGAAGGACTCGTTTTGGATGGCAAGGAGGTTGGGGACCTCGAGGTGTTCGGTGATCCTGCCGAATGAAACTCGGCGGGGAGCGAATGCGCTCGACGTACGACTGGTCTTCGCAGGGCGGGAAGCTGCCAAGATGCGTCCTTCCGAGGACCGGTGCTGCAGAACGGCTGGTACGCGTGCACTCCAATGACCCCACCAGAAATATCCGTAAACGGACATTTCCGAGCAGGGGTCAAGTCGGAAGGCAGCGCAAACTAGCAGTGTAGCCGAGAGGCTAACCGCTGTCCAGCCCACCCCGCAGGTCGTTCGCGGAACGCGCCTCGGCCCCCGTAAACCGGGGTCTGCCGGGCCGCTCAGAACGCAACGTCCCCACTGGGCCGCTCGGGTTGCCGCGGCCGCTGGTGCCGCCGCTGTCATTACCCACGTCGTGGCCGTCGCAAGCGCGGTGTCTTGCTGGTGTTCAGCGTGCCTGGCAGGCCGGGGCCGCGTCAAGGGCCGGTATCCGGGTCGTCGGTTCTTTCCCACCTGAGGGCGACCGGGGCCCCTCGTCCGGTGGTCCGGCATCGACCATCGACGCCCAGCTCAGGACGGTTGTCGCTGGATCCACGAAACACGGCGGGCAGCGATCCGTGTCGGATCACCGCCCGCCGCGACGCGATCGTGTCCCGGCTCACTGGGCCGGGCACGCGCAGGTGGAACGTCAGGTCACTTGAGGGTGACCTTGGCGCCCTCACCCTCGAGCTTCGCCTTCGCCTTCTCGGCGGTCTCCTTGTTGACCTTCTCCAGGATGGCCTTCGGCGCGGACTCGACCGCGTCCTTGGCCTCCTTGAGGCCCAGGCCGGTCAGCTCGCGCACGACCTTGATGACCTGGATCTTCTTGCCACCGTCAGCCTCGAGGACGACGTCGAACTCGTCCTTCTCCGGCTCGGCCTCGGCGGCGGCCGGGGCGCCACCGGGGGCGGCAACCGCGACCGGAGCGGCGGCGGTGACCTCGAAGGTGTCCTCGAACTGCTTCACGAACTCGGAGAGCTCGATCAGCGTCATCTCCTTGAACGCGTCGAGCAGCTCGTCGGTGCTGAGCTTCGCCATGTCTGGCGTCCTTTCTAAAGGTTGTCTAAGAACGTGGGTGCGCCGCGCGGCCTCAGGCCGCCTCGGCGCCCTCCTGCTCGCGCTTCTTGTCCGCAAGGGCGGCCGCCGCGCGGGCGGCCTTGGAGAGCGGTGCCTGGAACAGGGCCGCGGCCTTGCTCAGGTTGCCCTTCATCGCGCCGGCCATCCTGGCCAGCAGCACCTCGCGGGACTCCAGGTCGGCGAGCTTCGTGACCTCGGCCGCGGAAATGGCCCTGCCCTCGAAGACACCGCCCTTGATGACGAGCTTCGGGTTGGCCTTCGCGAAGTCGCGAAGCCCCTTCGCCGCCTCGACGACGTCGCCCGAAACGAAAGTCAGCGCGGTAGGACCGGTGAACAGCTCGTCGAGGCCGTTGATGCCCGCGTCCGTCGCGGCACGCTTCGCCAGCGTGTTCTTCGCGACCGTGTAGCTGGTCTCGGCGCCGAGCGAGCGCCGCAGCTGGGTGAGCTGGGAAACCGTCAGACCGCGGTACTCGGTCAGCACGGTGGCGCCCGCGTTGCGGAAGCTCTCGGTCAGCTCAGCGACGGCCGTGGCCTTGTCGGCCCGGATCGGCTTGTCCGCCATGTCCCTCCTCTCTCGTTACTCGAGGCTGGTCCCCGACACGGCCGAAGCCGGAGCGGGGGCGGAGGCAGCACGACAACGAAAAGCCCCGGCGCAGGGCGCACGGGGCGAGGGCCGGCGGATCGTCACGGTCGGCGGACCATGCTCACTGCCGAGTTACGCTTGCCGCCCTACGCGGGTCGCCCGTTGTCGCGGGACCTTCGACCGTGCCGGAGCACGGTGACCAGCGGTCTCTGGGTGGTTCCTCATCCATGGAAACACGGATGACGGTTGAAGAGTACGCGCCCGCACCACCAGCGCCAAATCGCCCCCGGTGAGCCGGGTCACGGGCAGCGTCGCTGGTCAGCCCTGGGCCCGCCGCCGCCACAAATAGCCGGCGGTGACCGCCGCGCTCCACGCCGACGCCCAGAGCGTGAGCCCGAGCAGGGTCAGCGCGGCGGCGTCACCCGCGGTCGTCCGCGCGGTGGCCATGATCGGCGGCACCAGCCAGGGCGCCACCGAACCGCGCAGACCGAGCGCCACCGCGCCGACACCGCCGAGGGCCAGCACCGCCACGCCGTACGCGGCACCGCCCACCGACGCCCGGCTGGCCAGCGCCCCGAGGGCGACCGCCGCGGGTACGGCCAGCAGGTGCGCCCACAGTCCCAGCGCGATGCCGACCGGCACCGACCGGTCCCCCGGCTCGACCGGGCCGGTGACCCCGCCCACCAACCAGGGGAAGAGCAGCGCGACCGCCACCGCGACCAGCGCCGCCACGCCGGCCGCCAGGAGCCCGGCCAGGCGCTCCCGGGCCACCCCGACCGTCACCTGGGCGAGCCGGCGCTGCACGTCCGGCTCGATGTCCAGCAGGATCTTGGTCTGCCAGGCGAGCACCGGGAAGAGCACCACGGCCGAGACGCCGTACGCCTCCGCCGGCTGGGACCGGCCGCCGCCGTAGAGCGTGCCGAGCACGACGAGACCCGCGAGCAACGGCGCCAACGCCCGACCGGTCCGCAGGAAACCCGCCAGCCGCATCCGCACCAGGGCGCTCACCGGGCCTCCCCCGCTGCCTGCTCGACCGCGTCCACGCCCTCGGGCTGGTCGAGAGCCGGTTCACCGGCCGGCCGCAGCGGTGCAGCCGCAGGCCCGGCCTGCGGTGCGGTGATGGAGGTGTCGGCGCGTACCCGAAGAATCTGGTGGCCCTCGGCGCGCAACCGTGCGACGGTGCTGGCGACCCGCGCGGCCGGCACCGCTACCTCGACCACCGCGATGGCCTCCTCGTCGGTCGACGCGGTCTCCTCGGTCAGCGAGCCGGCGGCCACCGACCAGCGGCGCGCGCCCGGCAGCCGGACCGTTTCCCCGCGGTGGTCGCTGACCAGGACCGTCCCGCCGTCGGCCAGCACCTCGTCGATCAGCTCGGGAACCAGCTCGCGGGTCGCGGCGTCGAGGCCCTCCCACGGCTCGTCGAGCACCAGCAGGCCGGGCGGTCGCAGCATGGCCTGGGCGAGACCCACCTTCTGCGCGGTGCCCTTGGACAGCTCCGGAAGCCGCACCGAGCTGAACGCGCCCAGGCCGAGCCGCTGCGTCCAGGTTGTCACCGCCTCGTCGGCGGCCGACCGCCCCAACCCGGCAACGCGGGCCATGCTGGTCAGGTAACGGGAGACGGTGAAGGGCTGGTCGGCCGGGAAACGCTCCGGGACCCAGCCCACCCGGGCTGGCCGGTCGACGACCCGACCCCGGCCCGGCCGCAGCACCCCGGCGGCCACCTGGAGCAGCGTGGACTTGCCCACCCCGTTGCGGCCCAGGACGACCGCGACCTCACCCGGGCCGATCCGCACGTCCACGCCCCGCAGCACCCACGGACCACGCCGGTGATACCGCAACCAGACGTTCTCCAGCCGCATGCGATCGAGCTTGCCACACCACAGACGCGCCGGGGCGCCGCCGCGATCGTGGCGGCGCCCCGGTACGAGCGAACTGTCGGCTCAGGCCTCGGCCTGGTCCTCACGGAGGTTCTTCACCAGGTTCGGGTCGACCGGGACACCCGGGCCCATGGTGGTGGTGAGGATGACCTTGCGGAGGTACTTGCCCTTAGCCGCGGACGGCTTGGCGCGCAGCACCTCGTCGAGCACCGCGGCGTAGTTGTCCACCAGCTGGGTCTCCGTGAAGGAGGCCTTGCCGATGATCAGGTGCAGGTTGGAGTGCTTGTCCACCCGGAAGGTGATCTTGCCGCCCTTGATGTCCTGCACCGCCTTGGTGACGTCCATGGTCACCGTGCCGGTCTTCGGGTTCGGCATGAGACCGCGCGGGCCCAGGATCCGCGCGATCCGGCCGATCTTGGCCATCTGGTCCGGCGTGGCGATCGCCGCGTCGAAGTCGAGCCAACCACCCTGGATGCGGGCGACCAGCTCGTCGGTGCCCACCTCGTCCGCACCCGCCGCGGCGGCCTCTTCGGCCTTCGCGCCACCGGCGAACACGATCACGCGGGCGGTCTTACCGGTGCCGTGCGGCAGGTTGACCGTGCCGCGGACCATCTGGTCCGCCTTGCGGGGGTCGACGCCGAGGCGCATGGCGACCTCGACCGTGGCGTCGAACTTGACGTTGGTGGTCTCCTTGGCCAGCTTCACGGCCTCGGAGGGGGTGTAGAGCTTCGACCGGTCGATGACGTCGGCGGCCTTGCGGTAGCTCTTGCTGCGCTGCATTGCTGATTACTCCTGTGGTCTCTGGCGGGCCGCTCGGCGCGGGCCCTCCCACGGTCGGGTCGTCGGCGAGGCCGAACGTCAGTCGCTGACGGTGATGCCCATCGACCGGGCGGTGCCGGCGATGATCTTCTCGGCCTGGTCCAGGTCATTGGCGTTGAGGTCGGCCATCTTCTTCTCGGCGATCTCACGCAGCTGGGCGCGGCTCACCGAGCCGACCTTCTCGGCCTGCGGGACGCCCGAGCCCTTCTGCACACCGGCGGCCTTGATCAGCAGCCGGGCGGCAGGCGGGGTCTTCAGCACGAAGCTGAAGGACCGGTCCTCGAACACGCTGATCTCGGCGGGGACGATGTCGCCCCGCTGGGACTCGGTCTGCGCGTTGTAGGACTTGCAGAACTCCATGATGTTCACGCCGTGCTGGCCGAGCGCGGGGCCGACCGGCGGCGCCGGCGTGGCCTGGCCCGCCGGCAGCTGAAGCGTGAACGTCTTGACGAGCTTCTTCTTCGGAGGCATGTCACTTCCTGGGGCTTGGAGCTGGGAAAATGCGGCCGTCGCCGCCCTCGGGGACGCGCACGGTCAGCGCGGTGCGACAGCGGCGACGTTCAAGAGTAGCGCAGGCCGCAGCCCGCTCGTCCGCCGAGGTCGAGCGGGAGGGCGTACGCCGACGTCGGGGGGGGGGCGGGCCCCCCCCCCCCCGCCCCGCCGATATTTTGGGCCAGGGGGTTGTTTTGCGCCACCCGGGGCGACCCCCCGCAGAACCACACCCACCCCCAGTAGGTCATGGGGTGGGG
>NZ_JBIAKN010000023.1:8601-38798 GCF_042872475.1 Micromonospora sp. NPDC005252
GCCGGCGCCCCCCGCCGGCCATCCACAGCGCCCGCCCCCCCCCCCCCCCGGCGCCGCCCCGGGGGGGGGGGGGCGCGCCCCCCCCCCCGGGGGGGGGGGCGGGGCCCCCCCCCCCACGACCGGTCAGATCTTGGCGACCTGGTTGAAGTTGAGCTCCACCGGGGTCTCCCGGCCGAAGATCGACACCAGCACCTTGAGCTTCTGCTGGTCGGCGTTGATCTCGCTGATCGTGGCCGGCAGCGACGCGAACGCGCCGTCCGTGACGGTGACCGAGTCACCGACCTCGAAGTCGAGGACCTTGATCTCCGGCTTGGCCTTCTTCTGCTCGGTCTCGACGGCCGGCGCCAGCCACTTCAGCACCTCGTCGAGGGAGAGCGGCGCCGGCCGGTCGGCCCGGTCGGTCGCGCCCACGAAACCGGTCACGCCCGGGGTGTTGCGGACACACGAGTAGGACTCGGCGGTCAACTCCATCCGGACGAGGATGTAGCCCGGGAAGACCTTGGCCTGGATCTGCGAACGCTTACCGTTCTTGACCTCGATCTCTTCCCGGGTCGGCACCTCGACCTGGTAGATGAAGTCCTCCATGTCGAGGCTCGTGATCCGGGTCTCGAGGTTGGTCTTCACCTTGTTCTCGTAACCGGCGTACGAGTGCACCACGTACCAGTCACCCGGGGCGTAGCGCAGCTTCTGCCGCAGCTCGGCGACCGGGTCGTACTCCTCGTCCGGCGCAGGCTCGGTGGTGGGGAACTCCGGCTCGCTGGCGGCCTCAACCGACTCGTCACCAGCCGCCGTCGCGACCGTGGACTGCTCGTCCACCGGTCCGGCGGTCTCGTCGTACTCAGGCACGCTCGCTCACTTCCGTCACTATCGGCTGGAGACAGCCGGTCAGTCCGAGTTGCCGAAGACGAACAACACGACCTTGGCGAAGCCGTAGTCCAGCACGCCCACGATCGTCAGCATCACCGCGACGAACGTGACCACCACGGCGGTGTACGTCAGCAACTCCTTGCGGGTCGGCCAGATGACCTTACGCAGTTCGGCAACGACCTCGCGGAAAAACCGGGCGATGCGGCCGAACACGCCCACCCGACCGGTTTCCGACCGCGTGGTCGGCCGGCTGTCCGCCGATTCAGCCCGGGCGCGGGACCGCGTCGCGGTGCCTCCCCGGGAGACCGGCTCGTCCGCGCCGGAGGCGTCGTCGTCGGCTACGTCGTCGACGATCTCGTCGTCCAGACGATCGTCGCCGGCGTCCTCGCCGCGCCGCTTGTTGTCGGCCACTTCGCCCTCCGTCGCGGAATCTCGGGTCGCACGCCGGGCGGCGTGCGCGGCGCTGGTCACGCCGGCCGGGCCAAACCGTCCCGCGACGGGCCGCGGCCGGTGGATCAACCGGGGGCCCCGAATGCCTCGGAACCACCCCGCCGATGCCACCACCACGGGCCGGACGCCGCCTTGTCGGCGGCGCGACCCACGGGAACGGTCAGGCCTGAGGCGCAGGGGTGACAGGACTTGAACCTGCAGCCTGCGGTTTTGGAGACCGCTGCTCTGCCAATTGAGCTACACCCCTGTGCGGCAACACTCGCCCCACGCGGTCACAGACGACCGTGCAGGGGTCACTTGCCCCACGGCGGACCAGTGTACGGGTAGGCACCCGACTTTCCCAACCGGTCTCCCCGCCACGCGTGGCGGACCCGATTCAGCGCGCGGTCCGGATGGTCGCCCGGGCCTGTGAGAGCACCTTCTCCCCCAGGCAGGTCGCGGTCACATCGAGCCGGGTGAGGCCGTCCTCGGTCACCTCACGGATCCGCGCGGTCACCTCGATCTCGGTCCCCTGGTCGTCGTCGGGGACCACCACCGGCCGGGTGAACCGCACCCCGTACTCGATGACCGCGTCGGGCGCCCCGGCCCACTCGGCGACCGCCCGACCGACCAGGGCCATCGTGAACATGCCGTGCGCGATCACCCCGGGCAGCCCCACCTTCGTGGCGACCCGGTCGCTCCAGTGGATCGGGTTGAAGTCACCTGAGGCGCCGGCGTAGCGGACCAGGTCCGCCCGGGTCACCCGGAACGTCTTGGCTGGCAACTCCATCTCAGCCCTCCCCACGGATCACGTACCGGGCCCAGACGGCGACCACCGGTTCCCCGGCGACGGTGCTCACGTCGGTGCGGGTGGTCAGGAAGCCGTGCCCGCCCCGGCTGCTGACGTCCTCGATGGTGTTGGTGCAGACCAGCTCGTCGCCCGCGACCACCGGCCGGATGTACGCGAACCGCTGATCGCCGTGCACCAGCCGGCTGTAGTCCACACCCAGGGCCGGGTCCTCGATGATCTGGCGGCTCGCCGCCATGGTGACGACCACCGGGAAGGTCGGCGGGGCGACCACGTCCGGGTGGCCCAGCGCCTGCGCCGCCACCGGGTCGTGGTGAGCCGCGTCGGTGGCGCCGATGGCCGTGGCGAACTCACGGATCTTTTCTCGGCCCACCTGGTAGGGGGCGGTCGGCGGATACGTCCGTCCGACGAAGGAAGGGTCCAGAGACATGCCGCGAACCTACACGGGAAGCACAATCGCCGATCTGGTCGGCAGGCAGCGGCTGAGCCGCGCCGTACCGGTCAGATCGGCGATTGGGAAGGCTTCGTCAATGGCCGGCGTGTGCCGGCCAGAGATCAGCGGGTCTCGCGGTGAACCGTGTGCCGGCCGTCGCGCGGGCAGAACTTCTTCAGCTCGATGCGGTCGGGGTCGTTCCGGCGGTTCTTGCGCGTGATGTAGTTGCGCTCCTTGCACTCCACACACGCCAAAGTGATCTTCGGCCGGACATCGGTAGCCTTCGCCACGGCGGAGTGCCTTCCTCGCTAACGGAAACAACTACGACGCGTCAGCCTAGACGCTGACTGCGCGGACATGCAAAGTGGGCGCCAGTGGCGCCCATCTCCACGACCACCGGGAACGAGCCCGGAAGACGAGAGTAGCGGTGGCCGGACTTGAACCGGCGACACAGCGATTATGAGCCGCTTGCTCTGCCATCTGAGCTACACCGCCGCGGTGGGTCCAGCTGAACCCTCGAGCCCCCTTACGGAATCGAACCGTAGACCTTCTCCTTACCATGGAGACGCTCTGCCGACTGAGCTAAGGGGGCCTGCGCGATCTCCCCGTGGGGCGCGCAGAAGTAAGAGTACACGGCCCGGCTCGACAGGTGAAATCGGATCCCTGGTGATCGTCTACGCCCAGCTCAGGGCACGACACGCAGCCGCGGAAGCTCCCCACCGGAGATCGTTTCGGGGTCGACCTGAGCGCCGAACCAGGCCGCCAACCGCTCGTACGGCAGCGGTCGACTGAACAGGAAGCCCTGGCCGATCTCGCACCCGATGTCCTGAAGGAGCTCCAGGGTCAGCTCACTCTCCACACCCTCGGCGACCACGGCCAGGCCGAACTGCTGGGAGAGCGTCACCACCGCGTTGACGATCGCCAGGTCCCCCGGATCGGTCGCCATGCCCTGCACGAAGGACCGGTCCACCTTCACCTCGTGCACCGGCAGCCGGCGCAGGTGGGCGAGCGAGGAGTCACCGGTGCCGAAGTCGTCCACCGACAGCCGGACGCCGAGATCGCGGAGCCTGCGCAGCGTCGGGATCGGCCGGTCCGTGCCGTCCAGGACCCCCGACTCGGTGATCTCCAGGGTGAGGCGCTGCGCCGGCACCCCGTACTCGGTCAACAGCTCCTGCACCCGGTCCGGGAAGTGCTGGTCGGTGAGCGTACGGGCGGCGAGGTTCACCGCGATGGGCAGCGGCTGGTTGGCCTCGGCCCAGTCCCGGCTGCGCCGCAGACCCTCGCGGAGCACCACCTCGGTGAGCCGACTCAACTGGCCGGTGTGCGCGGCAACCGCCACGAAGTCCTCGGGAGCGACGGTGCCGTGCGTCGGGTGCTCCCACCGGGCCAGACACTCGACACCGAGCAGACGCCGGTCCCGCAAGGTCACCTTGGGCTGGAAGTAGACCTCCAGCTCGTTCTGGTCCAACGCCTGACGCAGGTCACCGGCGAGACCCAGCCGGCGCAACGACCGGGATTCCAGGCCCGGGTTGAACAACTGCACGCTGCCGGGCACCGATTTGGCGGCGTTCGCCGCCAGATCGACGCGGAGCAGCAGGGTCGCGGCATCGCTGCCATGATCCGGGTGTACGACGACCCCGACGGCGGTGTTCACGTCCAGGGTGAGCGCGTCGAAGACCATCTCGTCGCGGATCTGGTCGCGCAGCTGTTCGGCCAACTCCAGCGCGGCGTCGGCGTTCTCCAGACGCAGGGTCACCAGGAACTCGTCCCCACCGACGCGACCCACCAGGGCCGACGACGGCGCGCTGGCCCGCAGCCGGTTGGCGACCTCGACGAGCACCTTGTCCCCGGCGGCGTGGCCGAGGGACTCGTTGACCTGGCGCAATCCGTCGACGTCGAAGAGCAGCAACGCCACCACCTCACCCGGCGCGCCAACCTTGACCGACTCGTCCAGCGCTGCGGTGATGCGCCGCCGGTTGGGCAGCCGCGTCAGGGTGTCGTGGTAGGCGTCGTGCCGCAGGCGGTCGACAAGTCGCGAATTTTCGAGCGCCACAGAGGCGTGGGCGGCCACCGTCTCGAACACCGAGATGTCGCGTTGGGTGAAGTACAGCGGGTCGGCGAGCCGGTTGGTGACCTCGAGAGTCCCAATCACCACACCACCTGAGCGGAGCGGAACGACCACTGTGTCCTTGACCCCCCGCTCGGCGAGGCTGGCCCTGAACTCGGGATCACTTGTCACGCCGCGGCCGACAGTCACCGGGCGAGCGGTCTCCAACACCTTCTCCCGCAACGCCGACGGGGTCAGGGACAGATCCAGCAGGCCAGAATCCTCGACTCGCGCGGTGAGCAGAATCTCGGGGTGACGGCCCTGTGCGGGCAGCCAGAGGGTGGCGTACTCGGCCTGCATCAGCGCGCGGACCCGGCCGAGCAGGGCGTCGACGAGGGTGCCGTCCTGGCCGCTGGCCGCGACCGCCATGCTCAGCTCGTACATGTCGGTGAGCGTGCGGTGCTGGCGAAAGAACTGGGTGTACGAGCGGTAGACCAGAGCGAGCCCGGCCGCCAGCGCCGCCAGGGGCACCAACGACCACCAGGACGCCCTGATCAGGATCAGGACGACCAGACCGGCGGCGACGTTGATGCCTGCGGTCAGGAGCAGTGACGGCGCCGCGCGGAGGGCCTCCCGGCCGGCCTGCCAGCCCTGCAACAGGGTGTGCACCGACATGACGGCGGTGAGACTCACCAGGAACACCACGCTGATCGCGCAGCAGAGACTCACCCACGTCGTCGGGCCGACACCCGACCTCGGCGGCAACGCCTGGAGGACGAGAGTGGCGAGCGACGTCCCGGCGGCGGCCCGCGCCACGTTGAACCACACCTTGGGCGCCGTGATCCGGTGTCGCAGTTGGGTGACCAGGGACGCGAGCGTGTAGATGACAACGACCGTCAGCGGCGGCAGGAAGTAGAGCGCCAAGACGAGCGGCAACTCGGTAAGCGTCATGGCCACCGACTGCCGGCGGGCGACCAGCACCAGCAGCGGCAGACCCGCGGCGATCATCGCCGCGAGAAGGAGCGCTGCCCAGTGCCAGTCGCCGAACGGCCGGTCGGAGACCAGACCGGTGAGGGTTGCGCAGGCGACAGCCAGAAGGATCAGCGGAGCGGTGATGATCCAGGCGTCTTCCGACGACCTGCGCCTCGACTGGTCCCGCGCGATCATTCCGCTCCCTGGCGGTGTGGCGTGTCCCTTGACAAGCGGTGGCCCGTCGGACAGGGGTCGTCAGACCCAGACGACGTCCGTGAGGTGCAAATCGGCGGGTACACCGTGGTTGGCGATGACCATGGTGGCGACGGCGGCAAGGATGAGGAGCGAGCCATACAGCCGGCCCAACCTACGACCAGACATAAGATTGCTCCTGTCGGAAGGTCTCGTGGGGTAGTGGAGGTTCCACGATCGTGCCACAGCACGGGCAACCAGAGAAGTGGTGGCCGCCCGACTGGCACCACCGTCTGTTACTTCCCGCCGTTCGGCCCACCGCCCTCGTCGCACTGGGCCAGATCACGAGCTTGCGAGACAGTTCACCGCTGCGCGCAGTGCTGAAAACGACCTTCAACGCAATCCGGGTCCACCTATAAGCACTCGACACATCCGGTTCGAACGTTACGCTCAGTAACATCGGCCTGTGCGACCCGAACGCGCGCCTTAAGTCCGGCCATCGACCACCATACCGGCTCCGCGCCATCTCGCCAGTACCTCGTCGGGTTCATTTCACATGGACGACGCCTCCTGTGCCGCTCGACCATGAACAGCATAGACGCAGCTCACCTACGCAATCCCATCGACCTCCAAAGATGCAAGTTGCGTGCGCCATCAGGCGTACGGGCGCTCAAGCCGGCGTGGCGGTGTCCTACCGCAGCAGTCGGAACGGGGCCCACATTTCGGCCTCCGGCACCTCGTGGGCCGCCAGGTACCCGCCTTGTTCCAGTGGGCCCAGGATGGAGAGACCCCTCGACGTAGCTGCGTGGCGGGACCCGTCGCCATGGCGCTGGGGGCCACGTCCGGCAGTTGGGCCCAACCTTGTGGCAGCCACGACGCCGGTCGGCGGCGAGGCACCAGGAGGGTGCACGAGCCCTGTGCAGGGCCGGTCGTGCACATCAAGAGACAACGGCCTCCGGTTGCAGGCCGATCCGCTCGGCATCCGTCAGGAGATCCCTCCGTTTGCCTGAAGCACGAGCATCCGCAGCCGCAGAAGACCTCACAGCGACATGATCGACGTACCCACAACCAGTCGGCAACGGCTGGACGCAGCCGGACTCGGCCAGACAACGACAACGGCCCCCGATCAGCATCTCTGCTGGTCAGGGGCCGTGTCTGCACCTGGTGGCGGGTAGAGGATTCGAACCTCTGTAGCTTTCGCGACGGATTTACAGGGCGTCCGCGATCAAGACGCCGCCAGTAGGGCTGACCTGGCGTTCCTTCCGCTTTGGATCATGGCTGGGGGCGCACTGCCCACGATATGCCCCCACGCGCGCGGGGAGCCCAGATGCATCGAATGCATCCAAGGGGATTTTTTTGAAGAGGACTGCGACCCCGCCGCACCGACGCCGGGCTGAGTCACCGCCCCCCACGCGGCCAGCGCCGCCGCTGAAAAAATCATCACTAGCTGAAAGCGAGTCGGAGCTTCGCTGAGGCCAGCAAGTCCAGCCGAACCCGCAGCGCTCCCGGCCAGGAAGGCAGCTCCTACCTTCTTCGGAAGTCGCGGGCGCATCGACACAGAGACAGTGTCGCAGACCGTGACAAGTCATCCGAGCGCGTCGCCGATCTTGTCATTCATGGTGTCGTCTCCGCCATCGATGCAGTTGGCGTAGACGCGGAGCAGGACGGCGACGCCGTGGCCCAGGCGCCGGGCGACCTCGGTCGGCGGGACGCCGGCATTGAGCCAGAGCGAGGCCGCCGCGTGCCGCAGGTCGTAGGGCCGGCGGACGAGCGGCGAGGCGATCTGCGATTCGGTCAGCGCCTGCTCGCGGGCGAGCTTCCACCATCGGTCGTAGACCGACTCCGACAGCGGCCCACCGTGCAGGCCCCGGAAGAACCGACCGTCCGGGCCAACCCCGTGACTCTCGACGTGCGCGCACAGCAGCTCGACGAGCCGGGGCGGGATCGGGACCGTCCGAGTCTCGGCCCTCCCCCGGTGCTTGAGTCCGCGCCGCTCGTGGGAGCCGCCATCATCGGTCCAGTGCGAGCCGGCGCGCGGCGAGGTGCCGGCGAGCACCAGGCGGCCCCAGCGATATTCGATCTTCTCGTGCTCGCAGGACCGGGAAGGCTTCACCGCGGCCAAGTCGTCGAAATCCGCCCCGCAGTCGGCGCACCGGCCGGCAAGGTCGCAGTCCTCCCGCCGTAGGTCCGCCGCTTCCGAGGGACGCATGCCTGCGTAGTAGAGGCAGCCGAAGAACGCCGTGACCTTGTCGGCGCGTCTGCCGAAAGATTTCACCGCCTCCAGCAGCGTGGCGACCTGGGCCGGATTCGCCACCACCACCCGCCGGTCGATGGACTGGGCGACCTCGGGGGCGGTCCATTGGACCCGGTCGACCGGGTTGGAGGCGATCAGCCCCAGCTCGACGGCGTACCCGAGCACTTTGTAGAAGGTGGCCCGCTTGCGCTGGACGGTGGAGGCAGCCGCGGGCTTGCCGTCGAGGCGTACGCAGAGGCTGTCCAGGACACGGCGGACCATCGCGGGCGAGTCCAGCTCGACGACCGGGAGGGACGCGGTTTCCAGCCAGGCCAGTGCCGCCGCGTGCTCGGCCGGGATCTCGTCGGACCAGCGGCGCGGGTTGAGGCCGTAGAGGTACAGCGCCTCACGGAGCAGCGCGTCAGTCGGTCGGCCCCGCTTGGTCGGCCGGGTCAGGGTCACCGTTATCGAGGTCAGCGCTTCGACGATCGAGCGTCGGGTCTTGGCCGCCGCCCGAGGCCACTTCATCTCGACGTAGGCGCGGCTGTGGGCGTACCAGGTGGTGGGGTTCTTGGTTCTGGCCTCGGAGACCGGGCGGCCGGTGGCCGGGTCGAAGGGCTCCCCCGCGTTGGCCGCCTGGACCAGCTCGGCGCGGAACGAGTGCGCCAGCGCTTTGGTACGGAACATGTCCTCGAAGCGCTGGCCGCTCACCGCCCAGCGAACTCGCCACGGCCGAGCCTTCCGGTCGGCGCGCTTGGCGATCTCCCAGATCTGGACCTCGTAGCTCTTCATGCGGCGTCCTGCTCCAGGTCGCCGAGCCACCGACCGAGCGCCGACCGGCGGACCCGAAGCTGCCCGTTCGGGAGCTTGATCACCCGTGGTCCCTTGCCGGTCTGCCGCCAGTAGAACCAGGTCGAGCGCGGTACGCGCAGCTCGGCGAGCACTTCCGGCACGGTCAACAACTCCTCGTTCACTGCGGTTCCTCCCCGTCGTGCTGTGCGCTGTGCTGAGTTGCCGAAAGATCTGAGGACCCCTGCGCGGCCCGGTCCTTCGCGGCGAGTAGTTCCGATCGCCAGCGGGCGCGTTCGCTGATCGATCGCATGAGCCGGTGGGTCATCGGGCCGACGTCGGGGTCGTCGGGTCGGGCGAGTTCCCAGGCGTGTCGGACCCGTTCGGTGGCGTCGCCCTGGTCGTCGACGAGTCGCGTGCCGTCGGTGGTGACGCCGAGCAGTGCCCGCACCCAGGCGCGCGCGTCGTGCTTGTGGTCGGCGAGGGTCTTTCCGGACCAGTCGCGGGAGATGAGGATGCGTCGGCCACCGATGCCAAGGGTGCCGCGTTGGTGGACCTTGCCCTTGCAGCGGCCGGGCTTGAGCTTGGCGTGTGCCTTCTTGGGCTGGACGCCGTAGAGCAGCCAGTTGGCGCACCGGTCGGTGCAGGGGGTGAGCTGGAGTTGCTGCCAGAGCCGGTCGAGGTGCTTGCGTTGCCGGTCGGTGATCGCCTTGTGGCAGTCGCCGGTGTGCTTGGTGATGTACTTCGTGACGTACCGGATGGTCCGCTCGGCGTCCTCGGTGCCGGGCATGACGCCGCGGGCGTCGACCTGGGCGCCGAAGCGCACGACGTGCACCGGCTCGGCGTCCGGGTCGTCGTCGATGGTGTCGAGGGCTTCCGTCCAGGTGGTCAGCTGCTCCCCGGTGTCCGGGTCGACCCATACCGCCGCCTGCTCGTCCCAGAGCGGGAGCCGGTCGAGGGTGTAGCGCTGGACGTCGACCGAGGGCCACCACACCTGGTGATAGGTCGCCGCCGCCACTGTGCGGAGCACGTCCCGAGGGATGGTGCCTCGGATGGCGAAGTGGGCGTGTGGGGCGAGTCGACGTTGCGGCTCGACGCAGCCGGCGTACTGGACGTTCCAGCCCTCGCAGCGGCGCAGGTTCTGCCAGAACCGGTCCAGCAGCCGGGGGAAGTGCACGGCGTCCCAGGCGGCGCGGCGGTAGTCGTACCGGGCGGGGTTGACCGGGGTGCCGTCGGGGCGGACCGGGCCGTACGAGTCGAGGGTGAGGGTAAGCCACATCGACGGTTGGTAGGTGGAGCCGTCCGGGGCGGTGTAGGTCTTGCCGACGGTGCGGCGCTCGACCTTGCGCCGGGGCAGTTCGGGGGCATCCTGGCGCCGCTTGGTGGAGCGCTTGCGCCGCCGGCCGGGCTCGTCGTCCTGGTCCTCGTCGTCGCTGACGTGGGGCGGTCCGAGGCGCCCGCGCAGGCCCTCGGCGGCGATGGCTTTCTCCACCTCGCGGATTGCCTCATCGAGGTCGGTGACCTGCTCCCACTGCGCGGCGCGCACGGCCTCGTCGCGGGAGAATTCCAGGTGTGCGCGGAACAGGATCAGGGACTTCTGCGCTTCGGTTGCGGGTTCGGGGCCGGGTAGGGGTTCGTCGTCGCGGTGCCAGCCCTCGCGGATCTGGGCTTGCCGTAGCCGGCGGTTCTTCTTGGCGCACGGAGGGCACTTGTCCTCGCGGGTTGCGCCGCAGGGCAGGTCGATGACTTCGGTCAGGCCGGTGTCGAGGTCGGTGCGGCGCATGGCGAGCGGGCGGACGCAGACGCCGTACTCGATGGCGATGTCCTTGAGCACGTCGATCGAGCGAGGCAGCGCCATGCGGGCCGCTCGCGACCCCGGCCGAGGAGCAACCGGGGCCGGGGCGGTTCGAGGCCGGGCAGGGTCGGAGCCGTCATCGGCCCACCCCCACCGCGAGTCGAATGCGGTAGTCCCGGGTGCCGACCCGCCGGTACTGTCCGGGCTCACCAAGAATCCGAACGGCGAGGTCGACATGAACAGCGATGACGGTACGACGGTGCTGTGGCGCCCAACCGGGCCGAAAGAGCTGGATCTCGTCCGCGAGTCCGGATGGCGGGCGTGGCCGCCGCGCCTGCCGGATCAGCCGATCTTCTACCCGGTCCTGAACGAGGACTACGCGGTGATGATCGCCCGGGACTGGAACGTGCCCGCGTCCGGCGTCGGCTACGTCACCCGCTTCCGGGTGGAGTCGGAGTTCCTGAGCCGGTACCCGGTTCGCCAGGCCGGCGGTAAGACCATTCTGGAGCTGTGGGTGCCCGCCGAGGAGCTGGACGAGTTCAACACTCACATCGTTGGGCTGATTGAGGTGGTGCACGAGTTTCGGTAGGCGCCGGCCGGCGGCGGGGGCGGCCGTCATCGGATGATCCCGACGACCTGGGGCCGGCCGGACTGGACGACAGCGACCCGAGGCAGCACCGCGGCTGATGCCGGCGGCATCACCGGAGCGGGCGGCGCGGGTTCGGCCGGCTGCGGCTCGTCGTACCAGTCGTCCTGCGGCTGATCGGGCTCCGGTGTCGGCGCGGCGGTGGGTGCGCTGGACAGGACGACCTTGACCAGGGCGAGGAAGGCCAGCGATGGCACCGCCGCGACGATCCAGCCCCAGACGGAGGGTTCGGCTTCGGCGACGTGGGCGGCGAGGGAGAGCAGCGCGAACGCGATCAGGAGCACGCCGACCAGGCCGACGGGTCGGCCATCTTGGCGGCGGGCGCGGATTTCCAGGCCGAGGTAGATGGCCATCAGCTCGACCGCTACGGCGTTGGCCCAGCCGATCCAGTCGGGCTGACCGTGGGCGACCGTCAGGTCATGGACGTGGGTGAAGGCGGCGGCACCGGCCATGATCCCGATGGCGAGCAGGATCAGCACCCGGATGCCCGACTCGGCTCGGTGCCGGATCATTCGAAGTCGCCTTCCGGGATGCGAATGGTCACGGTGATGCGGATGCGCTGCCCGTCGAGGTCACTGCGGCGGCGGACCATGTACGCCAGGCCGTGCAGGGCGGCGGCGAGCCGGTCCGGGGAGCCGTTCAGGTCGATGTGCAGCGGCTTGAGGCGGTGGGTGCCGAGGAAAAAGCTCTTGAGGGACATCGGTTACCTCCGGGCCGGGGCGACGCGGGTACGGATGTGCTCGGGTGGCTCGCCGAGGGAGGCCACTGCTTCGGAGAGGCAGCGCCACAGCGCCCATGCCTCGTCGGGGGTCAGGTACATGCGGCGCCGGCCGCCGCCGACGGCGAGATAGACCGGGTACGGGTCGGGCCGGGCGGGATCGACGCGCACCGACACGGCCGTACTGGTGGCACCGCCGGTGCCGGGGGCACCGCCGGTGCCGGGGGCACCGCCGGTGCCGGGGGCACGCAGCCGGTAGAAGGTCGGGGCGGTCACCGCGGCTCACCCCCCTCGGTGTCGCGGTCGAGGAAGTTCAGCAGCGAGTCGGGCAGCAGTGGTCCGCGACGCTGCCGGGGCAGAGGCGGCCGGGCCGGTTCGGTGGCGGTTTCCCGGCCGACCTGGGCGAGGATGTCCGCCGCGTCGGCCGGCGCCGGGTACTCGGCGGCCAGCTCCCGGATGTGGTCGTCGGAGATGTAGGAGAAGCGGACCCGGGCCGGCTCCGGGGTGCCGTCGAGGATGACGTAGCCGACGCCCCTGGCCCAGCGGGGCATCTGGTCGGCGAGGGCACCCCGGTTGCGCGCACCGTCGCCCAACACCAGGTCAACCTGAGCGGCCTCGGTCAGGCCGAGCGCGATCCGGGTCGGAAACAGGTCCCGGAACGGCAGCACCTCCTTGCGGGGGTCCTGCAACGCGGCCACCACCAGGACGCCGACGCCGGCCCCCTGCGACAGCAGCAGCCCGAGCGAGCCAGCGATGCGCTTGCGCAGGTCGACGTCCTGGAGGTATGCGGTCAGTGCCGCCATCTCGTCGATGACGACCACGACCAGCGGGTCATCCAGGGTCGGGGTGTGGACCCGCACCGCGCCGGCAAGGCGAGTCTGCCGTTCCCGCATCACTGTCACGGCCTCGTCGAGCAGGTCGGCCATGGCCTCGAACGACTTGCAGGCAAACCGGGCGAACAGCGGTCGACCCATGGCGAACTCCATGCCGCCCTTGGGGTCGATGACCCAGAGCCGGACCAGCCCGGAGGAGATCCCTCCAGCGAGCACGCGGACCAGCGACCACAGCACCGAGCCCTTCCCGGAGCGGGTGGCGCCGCCGATCAGCACGTGGGTGGCGAGCAGGTGCAGGCACCAGTGCCGCAGGTCTTCCCGTCGAGCCAGCGGCAGCGCGGTGAAGTCGGGCACCGACGGGACGTCGAACGGGTCGACCAGAGTGCGCAGCGCATCGGTGCGGACCACCACCAGGTAAACCACCGACGGGCGGTCCCGGAACCGCAGCCGGTCCACCGCGCCCAGGACCAGCGCCCAGTAGCCCGACCGGGCTGGGGGGTCGTCGGGGCGCTCGGAGTAGACCCGGGCGTGCCGCCGGCCAAAGGCGTACGCCAGGTTTGCCGTCGCCTTCTGGAACTCCTCCGGCGTTTGGCCGCGAACCATGCGGATGGTCAGCACGTCGAGCGCCTGATCCGAGCGGACCCGCAGCAGCTCCGGCAGGACCGTGCGGTGGTCGTACACCTTGGCCAGGCCGCAGAGCGTCATTGCCTCTCGCCAGGCCCGCCGGTAGACGAAGAGTTGACGGAACCGGCCGAGGATCGGGCTGGCGCACCAGGTCCACCAGGACGACTCGTGCCGCCACCGCCACAGGGCAGACATGGCAGCGGCCAGGACCGCGGGCACGATCACGCCGGTACGGCCGAACTCGCGGTAGAGGGTCACTCCGGTCACGACCAGGCCGACGGCGACCGGGTGGCGAAGACACCACCACAGGCCCCGCCACATCCACCGCAGCACCAGGCCGAGCGCGATCAGCCAGACCGGCAGCTCCAGCCGGCGCGGGCGGATCACCATCAGGTCCCCGGCGGTTGTCATCACGACCTCGCCACGCGGCCGGCGCATCATCGCGCACCAGCCAGGACGAGCCGCCGCAGGACGGCAGGCTTACGCTTGGACATGTCACTACCTCTCTCGACAGAGCAGGGGAAAGAGACAGAGGGCGGGGCTGCCGTCCGCCAAGACCTGACAGCCCCGCCCCCACCAGATGCGGCTACTGCGCCGCCTTCGCAGCCACGCCCGCCGGGGCACGCATCCCGGTCGCCCGCAGCGAATACGCCATCCGACCGTTGTTGCCCACGTACGGCGTGACGGTCATGCCGTCGAACTCCACCGGCTCGAACAGGTCACCCGTCGGCGGCACCGGCTGGTAGTCCGCCGAGATCTTCACCGTCGTCTCCCGGGACCGCTTCCCCAGCTCCGGGTCCAGGTCCATCACCCGGACCTGCCACACCCGCTGGCCGGTCAACTTGTCCTTCGCCGGGCTACGCCGGCCGGTCTTCTCGTCGTAGTCCTCGACCTCGCCCAGGGACTCGGGCACCAACGCGCACCCCGCCGGGAACACGTCCTCACACCGCACCGCGAACCTCGTGCCGCCTCGCAGAGCCATCGCTCAACCTCCAACTTGTTAACTTGTCTGCCAAGTTGCGTCCAAGGTAGACGGCACTTGGCAGACAAGTCAACAACCGCAGCCGGGGGACCTGATCAGCCCGAGGGCCGTGGTACCGCACAGCGAGGTGCTGGCCGACCACAGCCAGCAACCAGGCGCAGCAGCCCAGAGGCATCGACCCGCGCGATGCGCTGCCACCTCGGCGCTAACGAGGCGGCCCGCAGCCGAGCCCGACAGTCCGTTAAATCCTAATTGCAAGTCCCGAAAACTGCGTCGAGCCCACGCACTTAATAGGGAAAGCGCGGGATTTCAAAATCAATTGGACTACAAGCCCCTGGAATGAATCCGCCGGCACCCCCCTATTCCAGGGCCCCCGCCAGCCCTCTGGCGCCTCCTGGGCGGGCTTGTGCCGCCGTTGTCACCAACCCTTTTCCGGGGCTACGCTTTACGTATCAACGGACGCACGTCCGAGCTTCCCGAAGATCCAATCAAAGGAGATCTGTAATCACTATGCCCAATTCACTAAGCACTTGGGACGCATTCCTGATGACCATTCTTTGCTTCGCCCTCGACCTCATGGTCAGCCTTCCAACAGGCGGCCTGGCAGCCTTAACGATAGTCATCATCATTAGGATTCGCTTCAAGGTTGTCTTGCGCGCAAGAATTGGCGGCTGCATGGCAGCTCGTGGTAGCAACCAGGCATGACGCGAGCGCAACCTACTCACGATCATAACCATAAGTAGGCTGGGAGCCTCTGGATGGGGGTATAAGCACCTTATGGCATCCCACCCAGAGCTTCCCGCAGTTGACGAGAGACATTCAAGGCCGGACGGGCTAGACAACAAGACGGTCGAGGCATTAGGCGAACTGAGCAAAGCGCTGGAGACAGTCCACCGCGTGCGAGGTCACCTGTACTCGGCGCACCAGCTCGTCGGCGGGGCGGATCTCACCCTTGACCGGGTGGTGAAGCTGCTCCGCGAGGCCGGGCACGACGAGACGGCCGACCGTGTCGAGCACGAGCTGTTGGGGCGGAACGTGCTACCCGGCCGCTGGACCTTCCAGATCGTGGAGGAGTTCGACGACGGCTACTACGCCGCGTTCCAGGAGATCGAGCGGGACGCGCGGGAAAAGCTGGCCGGCGGTCGGCGGCACATCTTCGAGGCGGAGATGAAGGAACGGCGGCGTACCCACGGAATGCCGGGGCACGAAGCTACGCCGTAGCGCCGCCGCCGAAACCGTTCGGGATCATCGAGGCCAGGGCGTTGGCTCGGGCCTCGAT
Source organism: Micromonospora sp. NPDC005252 (assembly GCF_042872475.1). NCBI lineage: Bacteria > Bacillati > Actinomycetota > Actinomycetes > Micromonosporales > Micromonosporaceae > Micromonospora > Micromonospora sp. NPDC005252. The sequence goes on from NZ_JBIAKN010000023.1 coordinate 24,249, forward strand.
AATCCTCATTCGGGCCCGGTACTCGGCCGGTTCCCGGTGTGCCGCCTGGCTGGTGACCTGGCCGGGCCACTTGCGGTAGAGCAGGCCGTACTCCCGGGTGAAGTAGCCCGCTGTGACCGCGTTGGCGGCGAGCAGGAGGCCGGTGTCCTCGGAGGCGGGCAGCGCCATCCAACCGCCGAGGGCGAAGACGAGATCTCGCCGCAGGCACAGGGTCGCCGGGTGCACCGATGCTCGGTAGTCGTTGGCCTTCCAGAACGTCAGGACCGAACCGCGGTCGATAACGCCGCCAGCCGGGTCCTTGTCCCATCCGGCGGTCGAACCGTCGGGCAGCAGGTCGAGTACCCGCGAGGTGGTCCAGCCGATCTGCGGGTGCGCGTCGAACGCGGCGATGTCCCGGGCGAGCGCGCCGGGGGTCAACTGGTCGTCGGCGTCCAGCACCTTGATGAGTTGCCCGGAGACTCGGGAGAGGGCGAGGGTACGGGCGACACCGGGCCCGCCGGGACGGCCGGTGCCGAGACTGATACGGGGATCATCGGGCAACGCGTCGACCAGGGCGCCGGTCTGCCCGTCCTCTTGGACGAGCCATTCCCAGTCCCAGCCGTCAGGCATCTCTTGCTTGGCCAACGACTCGTAGGCGCCAGCCAGGTATTCGATGCTGGGCGCGTGGACCGGGGTGATGACCGAGACGAGCTGCGTCAAGTTTTCCATCGCTGGAGTTTGTGGGAGTAGACAAGCTCGGTGCGGTCGCCCGGCATCACCACATCCGCAACCTCGACGACGCGACCCGTGGTGTCGATCGAGGTCTTCCGCACGGTGAGCACGGAGACGCCCGGGTCGATGTCCAACAACTCGGCCTCATCCGGCGACGGCGGGCGGGCGCGGATCTCGTCGTCGATCCGGTCCAACTCGATGCCGAGCGTGTAGAGCTGGTGCTGTGTGCCGCCCGGCCACGGCTCCTTGCCCGCGTCGAGCAGGTCCGGGTTCGCGGCCACCAGGTCGTAGGGCAGGTAGGAGTACGACACGGTCAGCGGGGCGTTCTCGTGCCGGGAGGACGTCCAGTAGACCCGGCGCAGTAGCGAAGTACCCGGCTCGACCTGCAAGGCCGCCGACATCTCCGTATCCGCCTCCACCCGCGAATACTCGGCGTGGAACTTCAGATCGTCGACGGTCAGGCCGGTGTCGTGCTCGGTGGCGCCGGTCTTCAGTCGCTCGTCCTCGTCGAGCAGGACGCGATCCTTCTCCCACTGGTACCGCTCGGTGTTGCGACGGCGTACCCGCTGGCGGGGTGCCCGCACGTAGGTGCCGCGCCCCTGCTCCGCGCGGACGAGGCCCCATTCCCGGAGCTGCCGGATGGCGTTGCGGACGCTCGTGCGCGACAGGCCCGAGGTCTCGGCCAACTCGGTCTCGCTCGGCATCAGCGTGCCGGGAGCCAGCTCACCGCCCATGATCTTCGCCCGCAACTCCTCCGCGAGTTGCAGGTAGCGAGGGCGCCAGTCCCGGCCATGCACACCGGTCACCGTACCCCCTAGACGTTCCAACGTCTGCCAGGTGGTCCCGCCGGCAGGCCGCTCCGGCAACGGGGGCACCACGACCGCCGGTCGCGTTTGTCGCCCAGGGCGTGACCCGGGGGTACGAGGTACAGCCACGCCCGGACGTCTGTTGGTGTTCACCGCGTCTCCCCCGCCTGCTCGCCCCCGTCAGCCGTGGTCAGCATCTCCAGGCGGGCGTGCGTAAGCTCGTCAATGAGCCGGTCCACCTGCGCGGCGGACAGAAGCGCGGTCTGCGTCGCGCCGTAACGGGTCACGTCGAGCTTCACGGCCAGGTCCCGGCGGGCGAACCGGTCCACGAGCAGTTGAACGGAGACCCACCCGCTGCGTTCCCGTCCGATCGTGGCGAGGAGCCCTCGGTGCATCGGATCGTTCGGTCCGCAGCCCCGACACCACACCGGGCAAACGACCGTAGCGGTCGACGACGGCGGTCGGTTCTCCGTCAATGGGACGCCTTCAATCATGGTCGACCCTCGACTCTCCGAGTACCTGCTTCACCAGGTCACTAAGTTGCTCGGCCAGTTCGATCGCCTGTAGCAACGACAACTCGGCCCAAGCGATCCCGCTACGACACGTCACGTGAACACCGACCAGGGCACCATCCAAAGCCTCAGCACCGATGAGGTAAGTGACGACCAGGCCGGCCGCACGGCCGTCGCCAACTCGCTGCATCGAGCCGCGATGACGGCGGGCCATATGCGCCATCACCGGCGGCACCAGATAGCCGCAGCGGTCCGGGTCGCACCAGTCCGGGTGGCTCGTGACCTTAGATGGCTTGTTCGTACGGCTCACTGCGGCCACCGTCCGCCGTTGCCTCGGTGGAGCTGCGCCCGCGTCGTCTGCGGCGCAAACCGGAGCACGGGCAACACACGGGTGACCCCGGTGGGCCACGACGGCGAAATCGTCGCAAAAGCCGCGTGTGAACGCGGCGGCTCATTGCTGCTCGCACTCAAGGCAGATGGTCGTCTCCAAAGCCGCCAGGACGAGAACCAGCGGCTCCGGCGATCCGAGCCAGACATCGCACCTCCACAGGTAGACGGGGACCGGTGGCCAGCCACGGGGAATGCGGCCAGCCACCGGCCCGGATGAAGGCACGGCGCACCGTCCGACGCCGGACGGGTCGGGTATCGCCGAACCAACTTGTACGCGCGGCTACCGCAACCGGTCCGACAGGACGCCGCGCATCAGGTGCGACCAGGGCCGGCGCGTGACCACCCCTGACACGAGCCGTCACCCCAGCGCACACCAGGAAACGTATCTACAAGTGGACGAGTTGTCTAGATGTCGAAACGGGTCACTTGGTTGGCAGTTGGTAAGACAAGTGCCAGGTACGGTGAGCAGGTGCCCACCCCGCACTACGGACAGCCTCGCTATCGCGCCATCGCGGATGAACTAAGGGAACGCATCGAGAGCGGCGCCATCCCGCCCGGCTCCCTCTTGCCGACCGAGACCACCCTCACCGCCGAATTCCGGGCGGCCCGCGGCACAGTCCGCCAGGCCATAGCAGCCTTGCGGGCCGACGGCTACGTCACTACCGAACACGGTCGCGGCACCTTTGCAAGTCTCCGTCTACCGGCGGGCAGAGAAACCACAACCCATCTACTCACGACCACACAACGGGAAGTCGCCGCAGACCCGGAGCTTGCAGCCCTCTTCGCCGTAGCAGTGGGGACACCCCTGGTCGAACAACAGAGCATCGATCGATCACGTGGAACCGTCAAAGCAGTCGTCAGAACTTACAGATTGCTTCGGCCGAGCCAGTAGCCTCTGTTTGCAGCATCGATACATCCTCAAGGCGGCCCGCAACGGGCCGCACGCGCCGCCGCCAGGGCGCACGGCCTGCACTCCGCTGTCGCTCCGCTCCGGCCACGCAAGACGCCCGGCGGCTGGCGCGGACAGCGGGGAGCCCGGAGGACCGCCGCAGAACGACAGGAGCGTTGACCGGCGGTGTGGTGGGCCGGCAACCGGCCGGGCCGCGCGGCCACGAGCCCGCACGGCGTAAAGGAGCGCACGCCGGCCGCGTCGGCGAGCTGACGGCTGTCGCGGGGTTGCGGTTAGGGCGCCTCCGGCGGGGGCGCTCCGGCTCCAGGATGGCCGGGGCTGCGCCGCGGGTCGCGGTCCGTGGGTGGTTGCGGTAGGCCATCCCGCCTGCCATCGACCGGGGCGAGCCGAGCAGACCACCCCCCGGCCCGCCAGCGTCCGTACATGCGTCAAGGTCCGCTTGACATGCCGTGCCAGGCGGCGGCCCGCTCCCCAAGGGGCGGGTCGACGGCAAACGGGATGGCAGGAGCTGTGCTACTTCCTTGCGAGAGCCCTCGCTCGCTCAATGTGCTTAGCGATTGCGGCGGAGCCATTCCTGATATCGTCAGCGGCGCTCGTGTAATCAACTCGCGCGTGAGCAACCCTATTTCGAAGGTTCAGAACGCCGGTCAGCGACTCGCGCTCGGAGTCGCTGAGTCTCGCTAGCTGAGCATATTGCTTGAACACAACACCAATGGGAATATCCTGCTCTGCGTACCCTGCATTCTCCCCTACAGCAGTCCGAATCTCAGCCTCAAGTTCTCCCCAAAGCGTGAGGAAGTCGGCTGCCCTGATCCTATCCTGAGTTACATGGGCAATGTTCTCTGCCTCATTCGTCGCCTGCTTTGCGCGGAAGGAGACGAAACCGGCCACGAGCGCTGACGCTGTTGCCACCATTATGCCGATGGTGCCACCGATTTGGTCAGCGCGGTCGAGCGGTACATCACCATCCCAGCCACCTGAAAGGAGGATGGCAATCAGTGCAGAAGTGGACGTCGCTAGGGCGGCAATAACAACAGCGAAGGCCCGAAAGCGCCTCCGTGTAGCTTCTTTGCGATCCAATGCGGCAGCTGAAATTAGGCCGAGCTCCATCAGGGCTGCACGTACGTCTGAAGTGGAAATTCGGTTTGACCCTTCTTTCACCGCTCGACTGGCGGCCAGGGATAGGGCCTCTGAGCGCAACTCCATCAGGGTGTTGGCCAGGAGCTCCTTCCCGTCCTCCGAAAGTTGGAGATTAGGGATTCCGCGATCATTTGCTGTCATGTCTGCGACCCCTTGTTGAAGAATGCAAGCGCCAGAGCGCCGCAGACTACGAATCCGATCGCTCCCCACGGTTCGGTCAAGTTGTTGGTAAAGAACCCGCCTACGAAGGTTGCCGCAAGGCTGCCGAGCATCCAGTTTCGACGGTCAGTCGCCTTGCCCGACTGGGCGTAGCCGATGCGCTGCAGGGTTTCCGCGTCGCGGATCATCCCTGGCGTGATCATCGGAGCCGCGAGCCCGGGGTTGGCGGCGGCCTCAAGGCGGCTTGCCTCGTTGAGGAGCACACGACCCTGTTTGGCGAGAGCTTCGGCGAGGGCATGGTGGGTGGCACCATGAAGCTCAGACGCGCCAGGTACGACCACATGCAAGGCGTCGTCCCGTCTACCCGGGCTGGAGCCTGCGCTTCCTGCACTCGGTTGAGGAAGACCCTTCCTGGTCCTACTCCCTAGAGCTTTGTTGCCAGTGCTGCCATCCCTCGGTGCGACTTCATCAGTCACTGCGGGGCCTCCCGGACGCATGACTACCGTAGCCCTCGGGCGCTGGAGGGCGAGCGGTCATAGGATGACGCACCATATGACGGTAGGCGGAACACCTCCGGGGTGTCGCCGTAGAGGATACAGCACAGGCGCCACGAAGAGCAGGGTCAACGTCCACACACGAAAGAAGAGCGGCGCAGGGCAGGCAGCCCCGTCGCCGGGGCGACCCGCTCAGAAGAGGCCGACCGCCCCGGTGTGGGTGATCCGCGAGGATCCAACAACGCGGCGCGCCTCCGGCCCGATGCTTACGCTTCGCTCCGCCGCCAGCATGCGTACAGCGTTCAGGGTTTGGCCTGGACGGAAGATGGTGTCGAGAAGCGTGAACCGGCGCAGCTCGTCCAGGGTTGCGTTCTGCCCCGGAAGGTTCGCGAGATGCTCCAAGAGGAGGCGACGAAGGGGCCCGAGTTGCGGCGTTGGCTGTATGGGGAGAGTTTCCTGATTAGGGTCTCTAGGGTCGCGGTAACCAATTCCCTGATATGGATCTGCGCGCCAAATCGCATCCTTCATTTTTTCAACACCCTTCTCTGAGTTGGTTCCATAGACCAGGTAGAGAAGGTTCTTGCGTTCGTCCGCCAGTTCGAAATCGAGTATGTATTGGTAACCCGCTTCGTTAAGTACACGCCGGTACTGCGACTTGATATATTGGGCCTTCTCGTCCTTGGGCTGGGCTTGCACGTCTCGCCACACGACCGGACCAAATACCCTGTCTCCGTAGTGGCGAGGGTCGGAAGCGAACCTCCAGAACTGGCTTGGCTGCATCGTCACGATTACTTCAGCAGCCCTGCTGTTGGCGGTTCTCGCTAGGATTTCGAAGTCGACCGCTGAGCCCCACGTGTCGAGAACCAAGAGGAGCGGCTTGTTCCACACCCGATGCTTGTCGAGGAGGGGAAGCAGGTGGTCTCGACAGTTGCCCTTTTGCGGGTCAACCACCAATCCTCGCGCTGCTAGCTCGCCCCGATCGAGTGTCCCGAGTTCGCGTACAAGGGTGGTCCGAAGGTGGTCGACACGGGCCTGATCCTCTTCTAAGAGCAGAAAACGACCCTCTCGGCCTGGTCGTGGCGGAGCGATACATCCGAGGGCCGACCTCAGAGCAATGATCGGGGAGCCAGGGGATCCATCCTTGTATTCGCCTGGTCCCGAAAACCCCTCAGCGTAGGTGACACCCTTAGAGCTGTACAAAGATTGAAGCAGGATGGGGAACCACGCGTTGAGGTAACTGCGGTACACGAGGTGCTTTGCGGCTGTGTGTGGGTCTTTGTCCCACAGCACGTCGTCAGGCGTCGGCAAGGTTCCCCCTGTCTACGGTCCGCAGTTGTTCGGACACCGTATGACATGAAGCCTTTATGGGCTACCCCCGGGCTACCGGGCGGCTGACATGGCGGGGAGGTCCGGCATCTCGTCCCAGGTCTCGCCATCTAGGTCTCGGCCGCCCGCCTTTGGCGTCCTACCGCCCCACTGCTTGAAGAAGAAGGCGACATCGTCCTCTTGGCACTGGTCGCGGAGGTCGCGGACCCATGCAGGGTCTACGGGCCGGGCGCCCACCCCTGACTCACCTCCAGCGATGAGCCAAGAGATGCCGCTCAGGTCGAGGGGAGTCATGGGGCCGAGAAGGGGCTCAGCGGAGATGAACCGGACTGCCGCCGGCACAGTCCTCAGATCATCGATCCGGCCGACCTCGGAGGAGTCCTCAACGCTGACACCCATCCAGACGTTGCTGGGCCAGGTAAGCCGCGGAGCGAGCTTCGCTAGCCGAGAAGCCCGCTTAGTAAGTACCTGGTAGGTGTGCTGAGGGGTTGCCGCCATGACGTCAAAGACTTGCTCGACGAAGTCGAAGGGCACCCTGGCATGGAACAGGTCGCTCATTGAGTTGACGAACACGATCCGGGGCTCTCGCCACCGCAGGGGGAGCGTTAACTCGGCCTGGTGGGTGGCTACGCCGAAGCCGGGACCAGAGGTTCGGGGGTCGCCATCCGTCTGGTACTTAGGCGACCCCATGGCCTTCAGACGCTTCGCAAGCGTCAGGGCGTAGCAGTGATCGCAGCCGCGCGAGACGCGATCACAGCCGGTCGTCGGGTTCCATGTGGCTTCGGTCCACTCGATGGAGCTCTTGTCTGCCATTGCCACACTCCCCGGCTGGTTGAGCCGATTCTGTCGAACAAGCGTACGGATTGAAAGGTCTGAGGGCGATCTTTCTTGACGGCCGAGCGCGCGATCCGGACGTCCGTACCCAGCTCAACCAACTCGTAAGAGGAAGCATCAGACGCGGCCAGGCCGTCGGAGGTGGATCGAGAGTGACCAACGGCGACCACTGTTGACGACGTCTGCCCAGGTGACAAGGCGTGGCCGGGTCAATGACCAGGCCAGCTGCAACCGGCTTACCTGTAGTTCGTGAACTGGGGCGCTTGGAGCTAGCCGTGCTGGACCCAGAATTGCCAGCCCTCGGGCGCGGAGGGCCACGAGGGGTCCGGACGCCAGCCCTCCGGCGGCACCCAGCCGGGCGGGGGTGGAGGCCACGTTGGTGGGGTGACGAACCGCCACTGGGGCGCAAGCGCGGCCGGCTGTGCCGGTGTGGGCACGGCTTCGGCCGCTGGCTTGTCTCCATTTGCCGTGGGAGGCGACTCCAGCCAGGCGTTCGAGAGCTCGCTTGCCTTACACGTGTTGACGGCGACGTCGGCCTTGACTTTGTTGCCCTTGAGCACTGCTCGTGCGGCCACGACCAGCCCCATGCTTCCAAGGTGCGCCAGGACTGGCAGCGTTTCGGTAGACATCGCGGGGCTCAGTGTCCCTGCCGCCTCGCCGTTGATCCTGACTTCGACGAGGGTGCGCGTGGAGCGGGCTCGCTGGACTACAACCTCGTGAAGGGTGACGTAGACCCATGACTCGCCCGCCGGGCTCACGAGGGAGGCCAGGTGAGTCATGTGTTTTTCCTCGCCTGTGACCTGGACGAACCGGCCCGTGGGGAGAACGGCGTGCAGCTCTGGCGGGGGCATGTTCGTGGGCACGATCATGTGGGGCTCGGCGAGGTCGATTCTGACCGAGCACACGAACCTACTGCGGCGAGGGTTGTCCCAGTCCGGCCGCTCCATGCCCCACACGTCGGCTTGAACTTGAGGAGTCCACCCCTGATTGATCAACTGCGTGAGGACCGGTGCGTACCGCGCTGCATCCTCCTTAGGGAGGTAACCGACGCAGTTGCCAGAGCAGACGACCTTGACAGCGTTGGGGTCGTACTTGTTGGTGGGCTCGGGGATGAGGTGGGCCGCTGCGGTGATCTCGGTGCCGTCTGGATCGAAGGACCGCCCGAAGAGCCCACGGATCTCCTTGCTGTAGTTGGATTCCCCTGCTACCTCTTGCCCACGCCACCCGCGCTGGCCCCACAAGTCAAACGGTCTGATCACCGTGGCACGCTATCGCGGATGCTCTCCGCAATCGTCATCCGTTTGGCCCAGCCGTTCGTCGAACAGGTTGCGGCGGGGGATCGATGAGGCCTGGCGGCGAGCGTGGCAGCCTCCAGCGAGATCACGGCGTTGGCAGCCCAGGGCCAAGCATCGGAGCGCCCCTGGCGGTGGGGGCACAGCAGGGGGCACAGGACACCGTCAAACGTCGTCAACGATGGCAGCCGCAGATTGCGCGCGAGCAGGTGTCTAGCGCCGTCCCTGCTGGTGAGCCGATCGCGCCTCTTAGTTGCGCTTCAACGTCTAGGCGCCAGGAGGCAGTCGACGCGTAACGGCACTATGTCAGACGTCCCTCTACCATGGCCCTATGGCGCGATGCACAGCACCGTCTCAAGGCCACCGCACCGCGAGTGGGGTGGCGAACTGCCCAGCGTGCGGGGGTAGGGGACAGTCCCCCTCGTCCTACGGGTCTTACACGTCCTACTCGTCTCGGCCGTCCTACGGCGGCAGGGACGGAGGGTCGAGCTACGGCAGCTCTTCCGGCGGCAGCGGCGGAGGCTCGCGTCGGACTAGGACCGGCAGATCGGTGTCGTATACCCCGACGGAGTGGCGCGCGGTCGAGCCTTTCACCCAGAAGGCCAGCGAGCAGGCTCAGGCGCACCCCGAACGCCGCGACCTCTTCCTCTGCCACGCATGGGACGACCGAGAGGGCAGCGCGAAGGAGCTGTACGGCCATCTTAAGTCGAATGGCGCCTCGGTGTGGTTCAGCGAAGAAGACCTACCCCTTGGTTCGCTCATGATCCGCGAAATCGACAAAGGCCTACGGAACTCTCGCGTCGGGATCGTGTTGGTCACGCCTGCGCTGCTCAAGAGCATCGAGGCTGAAGGCGTGGCCGAGAAGGAGCTCGCCGTACTGCTCTCCACTCGTCGCGTCATCCCCGTCCTGCACGGGGTCAGCTTCAACGATCTCAACAACGTCAGCCCGATGCTGGCCTCGCACGCTGGGCTGAGCACCAAAGAATCGTCGCTGGACAACGTCGCAGCCAAGGTCGCTGCCGCCGCCGCCGCGCTCGCGGCCTGAGTCCGAGGCGATTCGCCTGGCGTGACCATCGGCGCCGGCGGAAAGGCTGTCGACAGCAACCACCCCGGACAGCAGCACGCTGAGGCGCGCCGGCATGGACGAGGCTCCGAGCGTGCAGCCGTTCCCGGACGTGTACGGACGGGGCGCACAGAGCTTGTGAGCGAGGCGTCGTTCGGCGACGCCCGCCGCTTGGCGGGCGGGGAAGATGGCGGCAACTAGTCACAAGGAAGGTTCTTCTACCGGGAGCTCATACAGGTAGCGCGTAGGACGCAATGCCGCGGAGTCGGGTGACCAGTTTTCCCAGATGCGGGTGTGGCCACCGGTTGTCTCGTATGAGCCGTCGGTCTGGGAGATCCAGGCGATTTTGTCAACGACGACCAGATCCGCGTGGGGGTTGCCCCGAGCGTGCGTAACTTCGTTGACCGTGAGTTCGACGTTGGCTGCGGGCTGGGCGCTTCCCTTGACTTCGACGTGCCGGTCGGGCCCTAGGCCACGTACGAGAAGGTCATAGGGCTTGCCGAGTTCGATGATCTCGGTTGCGCCAAGGCTGCGGTAATGGTCCTTGGCTACTTCGACGGCGTGACGTTCGATCGCGGCCCGCAGCTTCGGGTCTTGCTGTCGCCGCGACGCGATCTGGCGGGGGACCTTGTGGCTAGGCCGGCCCGGCTTGGCTGTGCTGGTTTGGGAGAAGGTCGCGGCAAGTTGCGGGATGGCCTGCACCAGGGCGGCCGGGAACTTCACAAGGTAGGCCTGGGCTGCCCGAATCTCGTCGGGCCTATAGAAGATGAATGGGAAGTAGGGTCTGCCCACCTCGGATTGCAGGTGATTCCGCACCCGTCTGATGCGCGGAGCTTGGCGGCTGAGCATAAACCTGGTTACCGGACGGGGAAATTCCGTGAAGCCGCCGCAGGGCATGACCCAACTGGGCATCGTCCTAGCGACGCCTCGGGCGCGGCCGCTGGTTCCGCGCGCTTGCCAGGTTATTTCCCCCTCGGCGAGAGGACCGACGACTTCCGACCAGCCCACTAGAGCTGGCTCACCAGCCCAGTTGTCATGCCAGTGGAACACGATGTCGCCAGGCTGCGTCTCAGAGACGAGCGAATACGACCAGTACTCCTTGCCGCTGTCCTTCACCTGCGGGGTCGTTAGGTCCTGGCCTAGGACTTCACGATCGGTGATCTCCATCCAGAACCGCTCGTGAGGCCGGCCGGCCCACCAGGCGTTCAACCTCACCGCCGCCTCCATGCCTCGTGGCATAGCTCGACCTGCCGCCACCAGAAGTCGTAACGTGCGGAGTGTGACGCGCCGACGTCAAGCCCCAGACTCTTGGCGGCCCTGTAGAAGCCAAGACCAGGCATATAGGTCCCCTTGTACACAGCCAGCGCCGACAGCAGCGGCAGTCCCGAAGCATGGCAATCCGCCGAAATCTCACCCAACATCTCGTGGAACGCGTGAGAGTCAGGACCGGCGAGCTCCGAAATCCCGGTGACGATGTCGCTGTATACCAGCCACGAGCCGTTCCCGGCCGCCTCCTCCAGGAGGCCGCGTATCTTCCCGCGAACTCTCTCCCAATCGGCCTCGTCAACCTCCCAGCGTCTACCCATGATCGTGATGCTATGCCCGATTGTGTCCGCTGTGGAGTCAGCTGAACCGCCTGCCTCGCGCCAGTTAAAAGCCGGGCATGCCCCGAGCTGGTGGATATTGCAGGCGTCTGCTGGACTCTATGACGTGTTGGAGTGGGTGACGGTAGCGGTGGGCATCCTAGGCCTTGTCGTCGGCAACGTGCTTAACCGCAGCATGGAGTTTCGCAAGTGGCGACGAGTGGAACGGCATCGGGCCTGTACCCAGCTCCTCGACGCCAGCGAAGCGACCTTGGGTGCGGCTGCGTTTCAGCACGCCGCAGCCATCGCTGTTCCGAAGGCCCTAGACGACCCCTTCGACCAATTTGCTAAGGCTCTAAGCACCCGCCCTAAAAGCATCGTCTTGCGCCCTTTGGCATGGCTCGCTTCGCGAGCTCTGATCCGTGCGATGAACCCAGACGTCAGAGGTCAGGATCTGAACGAGACTCTCACGGGCGTCCTCGACTCTGTGGCCGCGCGGGTGAAACCACCGGTGGTGGACCTCGTGTCAGAGCGGCTCGGGGCCGGCGAGTCGGGACGTCTGACCCAACTCCGCGAAGCAGCGCACCGACTCAGCTTGTCAGTGGAGTCGATGGAGTTGATCTGTCCAAGTCCCGTCGTTGAGACGGGCAGGAGCCTGGCCGATGCGGCCTTATCCCTATTCGACAGTGATGGCGAGGGCGTGCCGCCCTGGGACGAACGGCTAGCCACCTACAAGAAGAAGCGGACCTTGTTCGTCCGCGCCGCCCGTAGGGACATAGTGCGGGGGCGACACGGCCGGCGGCGGTGGCAGCGGAAGCTCAAGCAGCCAACCGAGCAGGAGCAGCCAACCCGACGAATCAGGACGGACGGAAGCAGCAGAGAGGCAGCAAACGTGTGACCTGCGGCCGACACGTAGCGACAGCAGGCAGGGTCGTAGCCGAGCTAAGAGGCACGGGACGACAACCGATTGCAACAGACGTTGCGCCGCAGCCGCGTTCGGGACGAAGTCTCCTCTCGTCGCGGATAGCCGAGCCGGAGTGGCCCGGCCGACTGCGAGAACAGAAGGCCGGCACCCCACGAGGCTGAGATGAGCCAATCTCGGTCTAGAGGCCGCGACAGTACCGCCACCTGCCATAGCTGGCGGTCCTCCGCCAACCATCACCGCCGCTGGTTGCGGGCCAGCAGTAGTAGGACCAGACCGGTCACTGTCAGGACCGACCCAGCACAAACTCCGCTGAGTCCTACCGCCACGTTCCCGTCCTGCCAGGAAGAAACCGGGTACGCCGTCTCGGAGAGGTAGTAGACGGCGAGCCACAGGATGCCTCCGGCGCAGGGACCAACGAGGCCAAGCGCCATCAGGACAATCCCCGCTACGGTCAGCGGCGTCGCGCGTGGCCGTTGCGCAGTGGGCCGGTCGTCGGTCGCAGCCTCGACTCCCGTCCCCGCCGCGACGATCCTGCGGATGCCGTCGGCTGAGATGCCAAAACGTTGCTCAATATGCCCGACATCTTCCCCGGCCGCGTAGGCGGCGATGACCTCTTCGTCACGATCCACAGACATGAGAGCGGATCGTAGTGGTAATTCATCATCCAGCACGGCCAGCAACAGCCCCGCGTACGGGTCCGTGCCGGAGGGGTTCAGGGTTCGAGTCCCTGGCGGCAGCAGACGTGCGGCGCCCCGGGGCCGGAGCCGAATGGCTTCATTGCCGATTTCTTCTGTTTTGGATCAAGGCGCCGCGCTCCGCGCGGCGCGGGGCGGCAACCCGGCCGGCGGCAAGCCGCCCCGGCCGCCTCCGGCACCGGGGCGGAGAGCCACCGACCGCCGCCGGACCGCCGCCCCGAGTCTGCTGATTGGGCCAGCGGCACGATCACGGCCAGGCGGTACGGAAGCCGAACCGGTCGGCCTCGTCGGCGGTCAGGGCTTCCGACTGCCGCGCCAGTCCAACCCCGGGACTGGCTTGCCCCCGGTCTCTCGCGCAGCCGGTGACACCTCACCGCGGACCCCTCAGCCGATCGCTACATGCACGGACTCCGCCAGGCCGGCCCAGGCCACCAACCGCAGCGTCCGCAGCCCCAGAACAGCCCTCAGCGGGCAAGATCGACCTGCCCACCATCTGCCCACAACCAGTCGTCAACGGCTGGACTCAGCCGGACTCGGCTAGATCAACGACAACGGCCCCCGATCAGCATTCCTGCTGGTCAGGGGCCGTGTCTGCACCTGGTGGCGGGTAGAGGATTCGAACCTCTGTAGCTTTCGCGACGGATTTACAGTCCGCTCCCATTGGCCGCTCGGGCAACCCGCCAGGGCACCCCACCGCGTCGTAACGCGGCGGCGGAAGCAAGGATAGCGGCTCGCCCCGGGACCGACGCAACCGGGTACGGTCAGAGGGTCGTGCCGCTGGTCGGCGGCCGACGGCACGCCCAGACCGCCGGACAGCAGGAGCAGAAGCATGCCAGCGAACCCGTCATTCGACATCGTGAGCAAGGTCGACCGCCAGGAGGTCGACAACGCCCTTCGCCAGGCGGAGAAGGAGCTCGCGACGCGGTTCGACTTCCGCGGCACGGGCGCGGAGATCTCCTGGTCGGGCGAGGAGGCGATCGGCCTCCAGGCGGAGACCGAGGAGCGCGTCCGGGCCGCGCTGGACGTGTTCAAGGAGAAGCTGGTCAAGCGGAACATCTCGCTGAAGTCGCTGGACGCCGGTGAGGCACGCCCGTCCGGCAAGGTGTTCAAGATCGACTGCAAGGTGATCCAGGGCATCGAGACGGACAAGGCCAAGGCGATCAGCAAGAAGATCCGCGAGGAGGGCCCCAAGGGCGTTCAGGCGCAGATCCAGGGCGACCAGCTGCGCGTCACCGGCAAGAAGCGGGACGACCTCCAGGCGGTCATCTCGCTGCTCAAGGGCGAGGACTTCGGCGTGGCCCTCCAGTTCACCAACTACCGCTAGTGCCGTGACCACGAATGTTCACGGTGTTGGGGTCAGGCTGCTCGGGTGGCGGGTTGGCCCCAGCGTCGTTGGCGTTCGCTGCGGATGCGGGCGCGTTCGCGGCGTTGGGCGGCCAGGACGTCGGGGTGGCGGGCGTTGGCGTTGCGCCAGCGTAGGTAGGCCTGCAGGCGACGGGTCAGGACGGTGTGGTTCGGGTGGTTCGATCCGGCGATGACGAAGGTGCGTAGCGGCCCGAATTGGGCCTCGATCGGGTTGGCCCAGGAGGCGTAGGTCGGGGTGAAGCAGAGTTCAACCTTGTTCCGGGCCGCCCACCTGCGGATCTTGGCGCCCTTGTGGGCGGACAGGTTGTCCAGGATGACGTAGATCGGGGCCCCGTCCGGGCGGGC
>NZ_JBIAKN010000024.1:0-27375 GCF_042872475.1 Micromonospora sp. NPDC005252
TGGGCCGGGGGGCCCCCACCCGGGGGGGGGGGGGCGGGGGGGCGGGGGGCCCGGCCCCGCCCCCCGGGCCCGCGGGCCGGGGGCGCGGGGGGCGCGGGGCCCGCCCCCCCCCGGCTCGACCCGACCCTGGGGCGGCTCAGAGCATCGGGCGGCCGACCACCGACGCCACCAGCCGGGCGAACTCCTCCAACCGGGCGATCTGCCCGGCGCCGCCGTCGTCGAGGGTCTTGCCGAAGCGCAGCGCGTCGTGGCGGGGCGTACCCGCCATCTCCTCGCTCGGCGGGGCCTCGTCCAACGAGGTGAGCAGCAGGTAGACGTCGATGCTGTCGACTCGGATCTCGCCGCTGTCCGAGCGGTTGAGCCGCCGCCGGCAGCCCACCTCGGTGACCGTGGAGACCGGCACGACCCGCAGGGACGACGTCATCGATCCCGGCGGCCCCTCCCCCGGCGGCACGTCCTCGCCGTGCCAGAGGATCAGCCGGCTGCCGTCGCAGACGACGACCTCCTGCCACACGCCGTTGACCTCGTTGACGAAGCGTTCCAGGGTGAAGCCGAGCACCGAGGCGCCGCGCAGCACCCCGCCGAGCGCCTCCAGGGCGACGTCCGGGTCGCGCAGATAGGCCCGCGCCGCCGACTCCAGGTCCTGGTAGGGCGACCAGTCCGGAAACACGGCGGGCAGGTCGCCGCCGCCGTAACCCGGTCGGCTCATGCCGCCGCCTCCCCCCGCTCGCCGATGGTCACGGCCTGTCCATCTCCCCCGTCGCGTCGGGCTGCGCGCCGGCGGCCCGGACAGCGGCCGCCTGCCGGGCCGCCTCGGCCTCGCGCAGGTCCTGCCGGCGCTGGGCGTACGCCTCGGTGCCCTTGCTGGGCTTGCGGCGGCGCGGCGGCGCGGTGACGCCCGGGGCGAGCTTGCGCGCGGAGACCAGGAACGCGGTGTGCGCGATCATCCGGTGGTCGGGGCGGACGGCGAGGCCCTCGGCGTGCCAGTCGCGCACCAGCGACTCCCAGGCGCGGGGCTCGGTCCAGCCGCCGCGCTCACGCAGCGCCTCGACGAGTTCGGAGAGCTGGGGGGTGGTGGCCACGTAGCCGATGAACACGCCGCCGGGCACCAGCGCCCGCTCGACCATGTCGAGGGTCTCCCAGGGGGTGAGCATGTCCAGGATGATCCGGTCGAAGCCGGTCTCCTGGCACTGTGCGACGTCGCCGACGTGCAGGTGCCAGGAGGGGTGCGGCCCGTTGAAGAACGCCTCGACGTTGCGCTTGGCGATCTGGGCGAAGTCGTCGCGCAGCTCGAACGAGTGCAACTCCCCCTCGGTGCCGACCGCGCGCAGCAGCGAGCAGCTGAGCGCGCCGGAGCCGGCGCCGGCCTCGAGGACCTTCGCGCCGGGGAAGATGTCGCCCATCGCGACGATCTGCGCCGAGTCCTTCGGATAGATCACCTGGGCGCCGCGCGGCATGGACAGCACGTAGTCCGAGAGCAGCGGGCGCAGCGCCAGGAAGGCGGTTCCGCCGCCGGAGGTGGTCACCACGCTGCCGTCGGGCAGCCCGATCAGCGCGTCGTGGGCCAGGATGCCGCGGTGGGTGTGGAACTCCTTGCCGGGCTCCAGCGTCACGGTGTGCATCCGCCCCTTGGGGTCGGTCAGCTGCACCCGGTCGCCGGGCCGGAACGGGCCACGGTGCACGGGTGTCAGCGCCGGGCTGGCGGGGTCGGCGGCGACGGTGGAGGGAGTTGCGGTCACGATGTCATCTTCCGGTTGGGTTCGAGGAGCTGTGCCAGGTCCCCGATGTGCAGAATGCCGACGACATCTTCGCCTGACGTCACCACGTACTGCGCGCCCGGGTGGGTCTGCACGGCCTCCATCACCCGTTCGCCGTCCAGCCCGACCGGGAGGGTGGGGAGCCCGGCCAGTGCGCGGGCGACGGCGTCCACCGCCAGCCAGGGGCGGCGCTCGGCGGGGACGGCCGCGGCGGCGGCCGGGTCGACCAGCGCCACGGGGTGGCCGGTGGAGTCGGTGACCAGCAGCGCGGCGTTGGGCTGCCCGCCCTCGGCGCGGCGGCGCTGGGCCTCGGACAGCGGCGTGCCGGTGGGCACCGGCCAGATCGGCCGCGCCAGTCGGGACAGGTCGATAAGCGGGAACCGCCGGCTGACCCGCGCGGCGCGGATCGACTGCCCGGCGCCGCGCCAGAGCGTGACGGCGACCAGCAGCATCAGCGGCAGCGCCACCGGCGCCAGAAAGTCGGTCAGGGTCAGCAGTCCGACCAGGGCGGCGGTGCCGACGGCGACGACGCGGCCCGCCCAGCCGGCGACCTCGGTGCCGCGGTGCCGGTCGCGGGTCAGGCCCCACACGGCGGCGCGCAGGGCACGCCCGCCGTCCAGCGGCAGCCCGGGGAGGATGTTGAACAGCGCGACGATGACGTTGCTCAGGGCGAGCTGGAAGGCGAGCTGGTGGGCCACGGTGCCCGGGGGCAGGGCCAGGGTGGCGGCGACCGCGAGGACGCCGAGCACCGCGGACACCGCCGGGCCGGCCAGCGACACCAGCAGGTCGACCTTGGGTGTCGGGGCGTCCCGGTCCATCTCGGTGTACCCGCCGAGCAGTTCCAGGGTGATTCCGCGCACACCGATGCCGTAGCGGCGGGCGGTGAGCGCGTGACCCAGCTCGTGCAGCAGCACCGAGCCGAGCAGTGACACCACGAACCCGAAGCCGATCAGATAGCCACTGACCTGCGGCAGGTCCAGTTGCCGGCGGGCGAACTCGGCGTAGAGCACGGCGACCAGCACGGCGAGCAGGAGCATCGAGGCGTTGAGGTGCAGCGGCACCCCGAGCACCCGGCCCACGCTCAGACCGGGTCGCCGGTCGGACCGACGCGGCGGCCGGGATGTCTGCTCCATCGCACCGATGCTACGGACCGGCCCGGCGTGGGGCGGGCGGCGGGCGGTGTCACACCGGTGCCCTAACCTTTGCGGACATGACGGCGGAACCGGTCACCACCCCCCAGTCCTCCTCCCCGGCGCAGACACCGCCGACGGTGCGGGCCTCGCTGTCCCCGTCGCGGGCGGCGGATTTCAAGACCTGCCCGCTGCTCTACCGGTTCCGCAGCATCGACCGGCTGCCGGAGCGGACGACAGTCGAGCAGGCCCGGGGCACGCTGGTGCACGCGGTGCTGGAGCGGCTGTTCGACCTGCCCGCGCAGGCCCGCACGCCGGCCGCGGCCGGCGACCTGGTGGCCCCGCAGTGGGACCGGCTGGTCACCGAGCAGCCGGAGCTGGCCGGGATCTTCGACGGCGCCGAGCCGGCCGGCCCGGTGGAGTTCCTGCGCTCCGCGGCGGGGCTGCTGGAGGGCTACTTCGCCGTGGAGGACCCGACCCGGCTGGAGCCGGCCGAACGGGAGAGCCTGATCTCGGCGGTCGTCGACGAGGAGCTGCTGATCCGGGGCTATCTCGACCGGCTCGACGTCGCCCCGGACGGCGCGCTGCGGGTGGTCGACTACAAGACCGGCGGCGCGCCCCGGGAGGCGTTCGAGGCGCGGGCGCTGTTCCAGCTGAAGTTCTACGCGTTGGTGCTGTGGCGCACCCGGGGGGTGGTGCCCCGGGTGCTGCGCCTGCTCTACCTGCGCGACGCCGAGGTGTTGGATTACACCCCCGACGCCGACGAGCTGGTCCGCTTCGAGCGCACGGTGGTGGCGTTGTGGCGGGCGATCGAGCAGGCCACCGCCCGCCAGGATTTCCGACCTCGTCCGAGCAGGTTGTGCGACTGGTGCAGTCACCAGGCGCTCTGCCCCACCTTCGGCGGCACTCCGCCGCCGTTCCCCGTCGCGGCGGCGAACGCCGATCCGCTGCGTGACGCCCGTTCCGCTCCGGTGGTGCCCGGCGCCGACGAGTGAGGGCCGCGGCGGGCTTTCGGACCCGACCGCGACGGTGCCGCGTCGGTCGGGACACCGCGGCCGGCGGGCCTCTACCGTGGTCCACGACGCGCCGGCCGGGTACGCGACGATGACCGGTGTGGGCGCGACGGCGAGGGGACGGGAGACGTGATGGCCGATCGGGTTGCCTCGGCGCGGCCGGTACGGATCCTGCTCGCCGACGACCAGCCGCTGCTGCGCACGGGCTTCCGGATGGTGCTGGGCGCCGAGGGTGACCTGGACGTGGTGGCGGAGGCCGGCGACGGCGTGGAGGCGGTGGAGCTGTCCCGGCGACTGCTGCCCGACGTCGTGCTGATGGACATCCGGATGCCCCGCATGGACGGGGTGGCGGCGACCCGGGCGATCGTCGACTCCCGCCTGCCGGTGCGGGTGCTGGTGCTGACCACGTTCGACCTCGACGAGTACGTGGTGGGGGCGCTGCGCGCGGGCGCCAGCGGGTTCCTGGCCAAGGACGTACCAGCCGAGGAGCTGATCGCGGCGATCCGCACGGTGGCCGGCGGGGACGCGGTGGTCGCGCCGCGGATCCTGCGGCGGCTGCTGGAGCGCTTCGCCGACCTGCTGCCGGACCCGGCGGCGACGCCGTCGGCGGCGCTCAGCGCGCTCACCGACCGGGAACGCGAGGTGCTGGTGCAGGTGGCCCGGGGGTTGTCCAACGCCGAGATCGCGGCGGTGCTGTCGGTCAGCGAGACCACCGTCAAGACCCACGTCGGGCACGTGCTGACCAAGCTGCGGCTGCGCGACCGGGTGCAGGCGGTCGTGCTGGCGTACGAGTCGGGTCTGGTCCGCCCGCGGGCGTAGCGGACGCGCGGCGGCTACCCCACCCGGCGTACTCGAAGATCCCTCCGTGGGGGGACGGCCCCGTTGCCGTGCTCACCTACCGTGACCGTAGACGGCTCGGCGCGGTTGACCCTCCTGTGGCCAACGGGGGACGTGTCGTGTCCGGCGGTGTTTCGCCGGTCGGGAAACCGGTCGATCGGCGGCCGGGTCAGGGGCAACCCTGATGCGGCATGGGGGTGCACCCGCAGCGGGAAATCCGCGCCGGGTCCCCCCAGGGGCGGACGGGACGGGCGCGAGCAGCGCCGATGATTGAACGGCACGCCGGACCATCGGGGGGCGGCGTGAGATTCGGACAGACGGAAGAGGTAGATGACGTGACCGCGACGGTAGGCCAGCAGGCGCAGGCCGCGGCCCGGGCGAACGACGTGTGGAAGGTGTACGGCAGCGGCGAGGCTCAGGTCATCGCGCTGCGGGGGGTCAGCGCGGAGTTCGAACGTGGCCGCTTCACCGCGATCATGGGCCCGTCGGGTTCCGGCAAGTCGACGCTGATGCACTGCCTGGCCGGTCTGGACTCGGTGACCCGGGGGACGGTGTCGATCGGTGCGACGACGGTCACCGGTCTGGGCGACTCGGGGCTGACGAAGTTGCGCCGAGACAAGGTGGGCTTCATCTTCCAGCAGTTCAACCTGCTGCCGACGCTCACCGCGAAGGAGAACATCCTGCTGCCGTTGTCGATCGCCGGTCGCAAGCCGGACCCGGCCTGGTACGACACGGTGATCAAGACGGTGGGCCTGCAGGACCGGTTGGACCACCGGCCGGCGCAGCTCTCCGGCGGTCAGCAGCAGCGGGTGGCGTGTGCGCGGGCGCTGGTCTCCCGCCCCGACGTGATCTTCGCTGACGAGCCGACCGGCAACCTGGACTCGCGCTCCGGCGCGGAGGTGCTCGGCTTCCTGCGCAACTCGGTGCGTGAGCACGGCCAGACCATCGTCATGGTCACCCACGACCCGACGGCCGCCGCGTACGCCGATCGGGTGGTCTTCCTCGCCGACGGGCAGATCGTCTCGGAGTTGATCGAGCCGACCGCCGACACGGTGCTGGACACCATGAAGAAGCTGGACACTCCGGCCGAGGTGGGCAACTGATGTTCCGGGCGACACTCAAGAGTCTGCTGGCCCGCAAGGTCCGGCTGATCCTGTCCGGGCTGGCGGTGGTGCTCGGGGTCATGTTCGTCTCCGGCGCGTTCGTGCTGACCGACACGCTGGGCCGCTCCTTCGACTCGGTCTTCGCCGACGGGTTCTCCGAGATCGACGTGAACGTCGCGGCGAAGCCGAAGGTGCAGGTCGACGAGATGGAGGGCGAGCAGACCGCCGCTCCGCTGCCGGCCGCCGTGGTGGACCGGGTCAAGCAGGTGCCGGGGGTGGCCTCGGCGACCGGCATCGTCAACGCCGACGGCGCCCGGGTGATCGGCAGCAACGGCAAGGTGATCACCTCGTTCGGTCCGCCGCAGTTGGGCGAGAACTGGACCGGCGAGAGCGACCTGATGCGGCTGCGGGAGGGGCGCGCGCCGCAGGCCGAGGACGAGATCGTGGTCAACAAGGCGTTGGCCACCACGGCGAAGGTGCGCGTCGGTCAGAAGGTTGGCGTGCTCACCGCGTTCGAGTCCAAGAAGCGGGAGTTCACCCTGGTCGGCATCCTCGGTTACAGCGGTGACCGGGATTCGATCGGCGGGGTCAACGAGGTCTTCTTCACCACGCCGGTGGCGCAGCGGCTGATGCTGGGCGAGCCGGACACGTTCAGCAGCATCACACTGCGCGCCGCCGACGGCGTCTCGGACGAGAGGCTGCGCGACGACGTGGCCCGGACCCTGGGCGCGGACTACGAGGTGAAGACCGGCGAGCAGGTGGCCGCGGACGCCTCGGCCAGCCTGAAGGAGGGCCTGTCCTTCTTCAACAAGATCCTGCTCGGCTTCGCCGCGGTGGCGCTGCTGGTGGGCACCTTCCTCATCCTCAACACCTTCTCGATCATCGTGGCGCAGCGGACCCGGGAGCTGGCGCTGATGCGCGCCATCGGCGCCAGCGGCCGGCAGATCATCGGTTCGGTGGTGCTGGAGGCCATCGCGGTCGGGTTGATCGCGTCGGTGCTCGGCCTGGCGGCCGGCATCGGTGTGGGGGCGCTGCTGGCGTTCCTGTTCGGCAAGTTGGCCGGTGGGCTGACCCTGGCCGGGATCGGTGTGCCGGCGGCCGCGGTGATCGGTTCCTTCGGCGTCGGTCTGGTGATCACCGTGGTGGCGGCGCTGCTGCCGGCGCTGCGGGCATCCCGGATCCCGCCGATCGCCGCCATGCAGGACGTGGCGACCCCGGACCGGCCGCTGACCAAGGTCACGGTGGCCGGGTCGGTGGTCACCGGCATCGGCGCGCTGCTGCTCTTCTTGGGGCTCAGCGGCAACGCGGGTGGTCAGACCCTGGCCACCATCCTGGGTGGGGTGCTGTTCGCCTTCATCGGCGTGGCGCTGCTGACCCCGCTGATCAGTCGGCCGGTGGTGAGCCTGCTCGGCACGATCTTCTCCTGGTCGGTGCCGGGCAAGCTGGGCCGGCTGAACTCGGGGCGCAACCCGCGCCGCACGGCGATCACCGCGGCCGCGCTGATGGTCGGCATCGCGCTGGTCACCGGCGTCACGGTGATTCTCGATTCGGCCAAGGGCAGCATCAGCGCCCTCGCCCAGGACACCATCAAGGCCGAGCTGGTGATCTCCGGTCAGCAGGGTGGGCCGCGTCCGCCGAGCTTCGACCCGGGTGTGCTGGACCGGGCCAAGGCCCTGCCCGGCGTGCAGATGGTCGACGGCGAGTACGGCGACATGGCCAGGATCAACGGCGAGGGCACCTGGGTGGCGGCGAGCAGCGACGTCGCGTCGCTGCGGCAGATCTTCGGGGCGAAGGCCACCGCCGGTGACATCGACCGGCTCTCACCGACCCAGATGCTCGCCAGCTCCGACACCGCCAAGTCCCGTGGCTGGTCGGTCGGCTCGACGGTGAACGTGCAGCTGACCCGGGGCGAGGCCCGGACGTACACGATCAGCGGCATCTACGAGTCGTCGCAGCTGACCAACCCGGTGACGTTGCCGGCGACCGCGGCGAAGGACTTCGCCATCCCGCAGCCCATTCAGGGCTTCATCCAGCTGGCGGCGGGCGCCCGGGTGGCCGACGTGCAGCCGCAGGTGGAGGCGCTGCTCGCGGACAGTCCCGAGGTGTCGGTGGCCGACCGGGACGCGTTCATCAAGCAGCAGACCGGTCAGCTCGACGGGCTGCTCACGATGATCCAGATCCTGCTGGCGCTGGCCATCGTCATCGCCGTCCTGGGCATCATCAACACCCTGGCGTTGTCGGTGCTGGAGCGGACCCGCGAACTGGGCCTGTTGCGGGCGATCGGCCTGCGGCGCGGGCAGACCATGGGCATGATCACGGTCGAAGCGGTGGTGATCTCCGTGTTCGGCGCGCTGCTGGGCGTGGCGGTCGGCAGCGGCCTCGGCGCCGCCGTGGTCGAGGCGCTCAAGGACGAGGGCATCACCGACCTGATCCTGCCGTGGGGCCAGATGGGCGTCTTCCTCGGTCTCGCCGCGATCATCGGGGTGGTGGCCGCGGTGCTCCCCGCCGTGCGGGCGGCCCGGATCAACGTCCTGGGCGCGATCGCCCACGACTGACGCCAGACCGAGAGAAGGGGGGCCCCGCAACGGCGGGGTCCCCCTTCTTCGTCAGGCCACGTTTTCGTCAGGCCGCGGCCCGGTCGGCCAGCAGGGCCGCGAGCACCTCCAGGTCCACGCCCGTCAGGCTCTCCACCTGGTGTACGCCGGTCCTGGCGGGCAACGGCACCTCGGCGGGTACGGCCAGCACGGCCGCGCCGGAGGCGAGCGCGCTGGCCACCCCGGTCGGTGAGTCCTCGATCGCCACACACCGCTCGATCGGCACGCCGAGCAGCCGCGCGGCGGTCAGGTAGGGCTCCGGGTGGGGCTTGGCCGCGACCACCTCGTCGCCGGCGACCACCACGTCGAAGGTGTCCCGACCCAGGGTGTCCAGGGCGATCTCGACGAGGGCCCGAGGGCTGGAGGTGACCAGCGCGGTGGGGATTCCCGCCGCGCGGACCGCGTGCAACAGCTCGAACGCCCCCGGCCGCCAGGGCAGACCGCCCCGGAACAGCTCCAGGATCCGGGCGTTGATCCACGCCGCGCTGATCTCGGGGTCCCGTTCGGGCTGCCCCAGGTCGTCGTGCAGGATGCGCATCGACTCGGCCATGGCGGTGCCGATGATCGACCGGCGGGCGTCGGCGGAGAGGTCACCGCCGTACTCGCGCGCCAGTTCCTGCAGCGCGACGTCCCACAGCTTCTCGCTGTCGACAAGCGTGCCGTCCATGTCGAAGAGCACGGCGGCGGGGTGTTGGCTGCTCAGCGGATCCTCCAGGGTCGTGGGCGACACCGGCGATCCTGCCAGCACGACCCGTGGCCGGTGGCGGCAACGGGCGCCGGGGTGATCCGGGCAACCCCGCTCAGCCCAGGTCGCACTCCTTCAGCGAGCGCTCGTAGCCGCGGAAGAACATGTCGGTGCGCTGCTCGGCGGTGCCGTGCGCGCCCTCGGCGAACCACGGCTGGTCGGGGTCGTCGCCGACGGCCGCCACCCCCTCCCGGAACTCGTCCAGGTCGCCCTCGGCGAGGGTCAGGTCGCCGGAGCGCACCGAGTCGCCGAGGTACGCCCCCGCCATGCAGTCGGCCTGCAACTCCTGCTGAATGGTGAAGCTGTAGTTGATGCCGAGGCGCACCTGGATGCCGTGGGCGTACTCGTGGCCGAGCAGGTAGAACACGAACGCGTCACCGACCTCGCGGAACGCGGCCACCGACCAGGCGACGTCGTACGCGATGAAGTCGCCCTGCGAGCAGTAGACCGCGTTGTTGCGGGGCAGCGGCTGCCCGCCGCAGGAGACCTCGCCGGCCCGCTGGTACGGGGTGACCCGCCGGATGGGTTGGAAGCGCTTCCCGGAGGCCTTGAACTGGGCCGCCCAGTAGCGCTCGGCGACCGCCTGCGCGTCGGCGACGTCCTGCTTGAACTCGGCCACGCTGGTGGTGCTGTCGGCGCGGGTGGTGCTCGGCCCCGGCGAGGCGGCCGGCGGGTTCGCCCCCGGGCGTTCGCCCTCCGGCTCGGCCAGCCCACCGCCGGCGCAGGCGAGCGACACCAGCGCGGCGACCACCAGGCCCGGCAGGGGTCCCCGGGCGTCGCGTCCTGACCATGCCCCCACTGTGCCTCCCCAGACATCGGCGCTCCCGCTGCGCAGTACCCCGACGGTACGACCGCCACGCTCACCGGATTCACGCACCACCGGGCCGGACGGTTCACGCTCAGGCCGGCCGGGCGGCTTGACCCTCGGACCGGCCGTGCGGCTTCACCCCCGGCCGGCCGGGCGGTTCACGCGGCCGGTGCCGGGCCGCCACAATGGCCCGGGGGCGGATGTGGCCGTCCGGTGAGGAGGGCGACGTGCACGTGCTGGGCAGCCGCCGACGAAGCCAGCCGGCCCCCGCGCATGTCGTGTGGCGGTCGCTGCGTGACCCGTACGAGGCTGGCAGTCGTCCGTGGCTGGAGTTGCGCGACGACGAGGTGCCGCCCCGGGTGGTGGCGGGCTACGCACCGGTGCTGCTGGTGTGGTCGTCGCTGTGGCCGCACCGGCCGCTGGACCGGATCCGCTTCGACGTGACCCACGGACTGCCCGGCGGGGACTGCACGCTGCGCTGGACCCTGACCACCGAGGCGGACCTACCGAGCGAGAGCACCCTCGGCTACCTGCGGCACCGCCTCAACTACCTGATCAACAACCGCCTCCGCCTCTCCTACGGCCAGTGACCCCTCAGCCGCCCGACTCGCGGCCACGTTGCCACGTCCCGCCCTGGTCCCCGTTCCGCTCCGCCTCGTACCGCTGCTGCCTGGCGCAAGCGTCCCGGCCGGCGGCGAGGTCGTCACCCGAAGCCAGCCGCCCCCGTCCCCGCCGCGCCACGACTCCGACCGCCAGTCCCGCCACCGCAACGAAAACCCCAGCGACCACCCACACCACCGTCATGTCCGCCAATCTAGGCCCCAACGACCACGTAACGGAAAGGCCCAAACCAGACAATCAACGCCAGCCCCGACGAGCATCCGCCACTCGCGCGGCTGATCGACTCCAGGTCGGCGATATCGGGGTGTCCCAACGCCCTGGATACAGCGACTTCGGCGAAACGGAGTTGATCAGACCCCGGCCGCCCGATCCCCGCCCGCGCGCGCACAACGGCGGACCCGGGAACCGCCCCCACCCGTTGATCATGAAGTTATTGCCCCGACACGCCGGCATCGAAGGCAATAACTTCATGATCAACCAGGGATCTGGTGGGGGCGGGAGTGTCCGGGTGGGGGGTTGGGGTTCGACGTTTCCGGTGAGCGGTGCCGGGGCGGCACCGGAGACAGGAGGCCACTGTGAAGTACATGATTCTGCTCTACGGGTCGCAGCAGGACTATGACGTGCTGTCGGGGCGGGCTTCCGACCGGCCGGCCATGTCCGCCGAGCAGATCGCGGCCATGCACCAGCACATGGAGACGTTCCACCAGGCGCTCGCCGAATCCGGGGAACTGGTCGACGCACGGGGCCTCAGCGAGCCGGTGCACACCCGCCGCGTGCAGGTTCGGGACGGGGCGTCCGTGGTCACCGACGGCCCGTACCCGGAGACGCAGGAGGTGCTCGCGGGTTACACGATCGTGGAGTGCGCCAGCTTCGACCGGGCCACCGAGATCGCCGCCGGCCTGGTCGACCCGGACACCCCCGGCGCGTACGTGGACGTGCGGCCGGTGCTGGACGGCGTCGAGGACCTGGCCGGCTGACCGGTGTCGGCAACGCCCGCCGAGGATCTGCTGCGCGAGCTGGCGCCGCAGGTCCTCGGCGCGCTGGTCCGCCGCTTCGGGCACTTCGACACCGCCGAGGACGCGGTGCAGGAGGCGCTGATCGCGGCGGCGGACGGTTGGCCGCGCGACGGCGTACCGGAGAATCCCCGCGCATGGTTGATCACCGTCGCGTCCCGGCGGCTCACCGACCTGCTCCGGCGTGACCAGGCGCGGACGCGGCGGGAGGAGACGGTGGCGCGCTGGGTGCTGCCGGAGCAGTGGTTGGCGCCGGCCGCCGACCGGCCCCCGGCGGATGCCGACGACACGCTCATCCTGCTGTTCCTGTGCTGCCACCCGGCGCTCACGCCGGCATCGCAGATCGCGCTGACGCTGCGCGCGGTGGGCGGGTTGAGCACCGCCGAGGTGGCCCGCGCGTTCCTGGTGCCGGAGGCGACGATGACCCGGCGGATCAGCCGGGGTAAGCAGCGCATCCGCGACAGTGGCCTGCGGTTCGCGCCACCGACCGGGGCGGAGCGCGCCGACCGGGTCGCCGCGGTGCTGCACGTGCTCTACCTGGTCTTCACCGAGGGGTACGCGCGTACCGCCGGCCCGGGGCTGCTGCGCGCCGACCTGACCGCCGAGGCGATCCGACTGACGCGGCTGGTGCACCGGCTGCTGCCCGACGACCCCGAGGTCGCGGGGCTGCTCGCGTTGATGCTGCTCACCGACGCCCGCGCGCCGGCGCGGATCGGCGCCCACGGCGAGTTGGTGCCGATGGCCGAGCAGGACCGCAGCCGGTGGCGGGCCGACCAGATTGCCGAGGGGGTCGCCCTGATCACCGGGGCGCTGCCGCGCGGGGTCGTCGGGCCGTACCAGCTCCAGGCGGCCATCGCGGCCGTGCACGACGAGGCGCCCACCGCGGCGGCCACCGACTGGGCGCAGATCACCGCCCTGTACGAGGTGCTGCTCGGCCTGTCCGACAATCCGGTAGTGGCGCTCAACCACGCCGTGGCGGTGGCCATGAGCCGGGGCGCGCCGGCCGGCCTGGCGCTGCTGGCCGACCTGGCCGACGACGTCCGGTTGGCCGACGATCCGCGGCTGCCGGCCGCCCGCGCCCACCTGTGGGAGCTGACCGGCGAGCGGGTCGCGGCGCGGGAGGCGTACCGGATGGCGGCGGCACGCTCGACGAACCTGGCGCAGCAGCGCTACCTCAACGCCCGCGCGGACCGTTTGGCGGACGACCCGCCGGCCGCCGGCTGAGCCGGCGGCCGGCGAGCGCCGAGGGGCGCGACGCCGAGAAGGTCAGGGGCTGGCGGCCAGGAAGACGAACGCGGCCAGCAGCACCAGGTGCACACCGCCCTGCAACACGTTGGCCCGCCCCGGCACCACGGTCAGCACGGCGGTCACCGCGGTGAGCGCGAGCAGCGCGAGCTGGGTGCCGCCGAGGCCGAGCAGCAGCGGGCCGTCCAGCCAGATCGAGGCGATGGCGATGGCCGGGATGGTCAGGCCGATGCTGGCCATCGCCGAGCCGAGGGCGAGGTTCAGACTGATCTGCACGCGGTCCCGGCGGGCGGCGCGGGCGGCGGCCAGGGTCTCCGGCAGCAGCACCAGCAGGGCGATGATCACGCCGACGAACGCGTGCGGCAGGTTCGCCGCCGCCACGCCGGCCTCGATGGTCGGCGAGACGGTCTTGGCGTCGCCGACCACCGCGACCAGCGCCACCAGCAGCAGCCCCAGGCTGATCAGCGCCGCGCGGGTGGTCGGCGGCTTGGCGTGCTCCTCGGCGTCGATCACCCGACCCTCGGTGTCGACGGGCAGGAAGTAGTCGCGGTGCCGGCCGGTCTGCACCAGCACGAACAGCCCGTACAGCGCGAGCGACGCGACGGCGGCGAAGGCGAGCTGGGCCGGGCTGAACTCCGGGCCGGGGCGGGCCGTGGTGAAGGTCGGGATGACCAGGCTCAGCGTGGCCAGGGTGATCACGGTGGCCAGGGCCCCGCCGGTGCCCTCGGGATTGAACACGGCCACGCGTCGGCGCAGCGCCCCGAGCAGCAGGGACAGGCCGAGGATCCCGTTACAGGTGATCATGACGGCGGCGAAGACGGTGTCGCGGGCGAGCGACTGGGTCTTCTCCGGCCCGCTGATCATCAGCGTGACGATCAGGGCCACCTCGATGACCGTGACCGCGACGGCGAGCACCAGCGAGCCGTACGGCTCCCCCACCCGGTGGGCGACCACCTCGGCGTGGTGCACGGCGGCGAGCACCGCACCGCCCAGCAACGCGGCGACCACCACGACGAGAGGGGCGGGAATGTCCCGCCCCCACGTCACGAGCAACACCAGCACGGCGAGCACGGGTACGGCGACGGTCCAATCGAGCAGGCGGGATCGAAGCTGGGCTGGCATGCCCTCAAGAGTGCCAGGTCAGGTGATCATGTGCCCACCATCGACGCAGCCGGCCCTACGCAAACCCGTAACCTATGGGTTACGCTTCGGGCGTGGACGAGGTGGCCACCGCGATCGCGGACCCGGTGCGGCGGCGCATCCTGACCATGCTGCGCGACGCGCCGCTGGCAGCTGGTGAGATCGCCCAGCGGTTCGCCATCAGCCGACCCGCGGTCAGTCGCCACCTGCGGGTGCTGCGGGAGAGCGGGCTGGTCCGCGACGAGCTGATCGGCCGCCGCAGGATCTACCGCCTCGACCCCGGCCCGCTCGCCGCGCTGATCGACTGGCTCGCCGAGTTCACCGCACCGGACCGGTGGGAGCAACGCCTCGACGCCCTGGAGACCGAGGTCCATCGAACCCGCCGGGAACGCCGCGCCCGCGGCCCGGCGGAACACCGAACGGAGCACATCGCATGACCCGTACACCCGCTGGCCGCCTGTTCCGCACCGCCACCGGCCACGACCTCGTCCTGACCCGCACGTTCCGCGCCCCGGCGGCGGACGTGTGGGCGAGCCTTACCGAGTCGGAGCGCACGGCCCGCTGGTTCGGCCCGTGGGAGGGCGACGCCGGGCCCGGCCGGACCATCCGGGTCCAGATGGCGTACGAGGAGCAGCAGCCCTGGTGCGACGTACGCATCGAGGTGTGCGAGCCGCAGCGGCGCCTCGGCGTCTCGATGATCGACGGCTCGGGCAGCTGGCTGCTGGAGTTCGCGCTGACCGAGACCGACGGCATCACCGAGCTGCGCTTCGCCCAGCGCCTCACCAGCCTGGACGGCATCGCCGAGGTGGGCGCCGGCTGGGAGTACTACCTGGACATGCTGGTCGCCTCCCGGGACGGCTCCCGCCAACCGGAGTTCGACGAGTACCACCCCGCCATGACCCCCTACTACCGGGCGCTGGCCGCCGACGGCGTCTAGGAACCCGCCTCCCGCCGCAGCGCCGCGAACTCGGCCGTCAGCGCCGGCAGCGGGAAGTGCGCGTTCAGACCGCTGGGGTTGGGCAACACCCAGACCCGGGCCGGGCCCAGCCGCTCCGGCTGCGGGCCCAGCCCGGCCTTCGGCCGGACGAACGCGATCCGGTACGCGGTCACCCCGAGAATCGCCACCCACCTCGGCCGGTGCCGCTCGGCCTTCACCGCCAACCCGGTCACCCCGGCCACCAGCTCGGCCGGGGTCAGCTCGTCGGCGCGGGCGGTGGCCCGGTTGCTCAGGCTGGTGATGCCCAGTCCCTGCCGCAGCAGCTCGGCGCGCTCCCACGGGCGCAGCTCCCGGTCGGTGAAGCCGGCGCCGTGCAGGGCCGGCCAGAAGCGACTGCCCCGGCGGGCGAAGTGCTCCCCCACCGCCGCCGAGTACAGACCCGGGTTGAAGCCGCAGAACAGCACCCGCAGGCCCGGGCCGATCACGTCCACCAGGCCACGACCGGCCGCGGCCGCGACCTCCTGCCGGGTCGGCGACCGCCAGGGCTGCGCCGCGCCCGCGTCCACTGCACCGATCCTGCCGTACGCCCCGACACCCGTCCCGACCTGCGCGCAACCCGAACGCACCCCACCCGGTGCGCGCCGGTGATCCCGACTTGACACCCTGAACGGATGCACAGCACCGACCACCTCGCCGCCAGCCGGTACGCGCGGATGCGCTGGAACACGCCGCTCTCGGAGGAGCACGCGGCCCTGCTGCTGCGACGACTCGACGTACGCCCCGGCGCGCGCGTGCTGGACCTCGGCTGCGGCTGGGGCGAGCTGCTGCTGCGCGCCGTCGCCGCGGGCGGCGTGGCAGGCCCCGTCGCGACGAGGGGCGTCGGTGTCGACACCGACGAGGCCGCCCTCGCCCGCGGGCGCAGGCTCGCCGCCGAGAAGTCGCTGAACCGGCACGTCGCCTTCGTGATGGGCGAGGCCGCGGCCTGGCACGAGCCGGCCGACCGGGTCCTGTGTATCGGCTCGGCACACGTCTTCGGCGGCACCGGCGCGGCCCTCGACGCGCTCGCCAGCGTGGTCCGTCCGGGCGGGCGGCTGCTGCTCGGCGAGGGGTACTGGCAGTCCGACCCCACCGCGGAGGCCACGCGGATCTTCGGTGCGGACGTCACCGATCTCGCGGGCCTCGTCGAGGCCGCCCGCGCGCGCGGTTGGCGGCTGCTGCACCTGAGCACCGCCGACCAGCGGGAGTGGGACGACTTCGAGTCCACCTGGCTCGCGGGGCGGCAAGAGTGGCTGCTGACGTACCCCGAGGATCCCCGCGCGGACCAGATCCGCGCGGAGCTCGACGACCGGCTGCGCCAGTACGTCGGCGGCTACCGCGGCGTCCTCGGCCTCGCGTACCTCGTCCTCGGTCGCTGACGCCTCCGGCGCAAGCCTGCCCGTACTACTCCGTCTCCACCGCGGACCGGACCACCGCGCCCGAGCTGGAGCGGTTCCTGGCCGAGCGGATGAACGCGACGACGATCGAGGTCGACTCCTCACACCTCGCCATGGTCACGCACCCCGAGGCGATCGCCGACCTCATCCTCATGGCGACCAGGGCCACTCGCGACCCGGAGTCGAACGGCCGAGGCTGACCACCGCGACGCTGGCGCGCACCGTCAGGTCAGGACGCACGCGGTGCCGCAGTACGGGCAGTGCGCGCGCTTGGCGTTCGAGGTGACCTCGACATCGCAGCGTGGGCACCGGCCGTTCTCCCACAGGCCCTGATCCAGGCCGAGCTCACCGCCGTAGTAGTCGCGATCGGGCCAGGCGACCAACTCGACGTCGAGGCCCGGGTCGACATCGTCCTCGAACCAGGTGACGTTGGCCAGGGTCAGCACCGTTCGCATGCCGTACACCTCCTGCGTGAACCGCGGCAGGGCACGCCGCAGGACGTCGACCAGCTCACGGACCGGCAGCGCCGCGAGTTGCCCGGCGAGGCGCTCGCGATCTTCGTCGGTGGACATACCGCCGACCCTACGTCCCGCTCCGACGCCGGCGCTGACCGTGCCACGGTGCGTCCCAGGCCGGAGCGGGTGGGCTTGACGGGGCGCAGACATCGGAGGTTTACTGCGTCAGCGATGTGAGTCGATGCACTGTGACCGTCCATAGAGGTTGGTCGGAGTCATCGGCTGGCCAATCGCACGTTCACCACCGCTCCACATCACCGCACCATCTCAGCCGAGCATCGGCGGCCCGGCTTCCGCACCACCGCCACCCTGGCCCCGGGCGTGCCCTCGCGCACCCCTCGGGGTCGACGCTCAGCAGAGGAGCAAGACCATGCGTTCCCGTCCCCGCCTGTTGGCATTCGTCACCGGCCTGGCCGTGTTGATGGCCGGCCTGATAGCCCTTCCCACGACGGCCTCGGCCGCACCGCTGACCAAGGTCCTGGTGTTCAGCAAGACCGCCGGCTTCCGGCACTCGTCCATCCCGAACGGAATCGCGGCCATCCAGCAGCTCGGCGCTTCCAACGGCTTCAGCGTGACCGCGACCGAGGACGCCGCCCAGTTCACCACCTCCAACCTGGCCCAGTACCAGGCGGTGGTCTTCATGTCGACGACCGGCGACGTCCTCAACGCCAGCCAGCAGACGGCCTTCGAGCAGTACATCGCCGCCGGCGGCGGGTACGTCGGCGTGCACGCCGCCGCCGACACCGAGTACAGCTGGCCGTGGTACGGCCAGCTGGTCGGCGCGTGGTTCGACTCGCACCCGGCGATCCAGACCGCGACCGTGAAGATCGAGGACCGGACCAACCCGTCGACCGCGCATCTCGGCGCCACCTGGGTCCGCTCCGACGAGTGGTACAACTACCGCACCAACCCCCGCTCCAGCGCGCGGGTCCTCGCCAGCCTCGACGAGTCGTCCTACAGCGGCGGCACCATGAACGGCGACCACCCGATCACCTGGTGCAAGGCGTTCGGCGGCGGTCGGGCCTGGTACACGGGTCTCGGACACACCGAGGCGTCGTACACCGACCCGAACTTCACCAAGATGCTGCTCGGTGGCCTGCAGGTCGCCGCGGGTTCGGTGAGCGCCAACTGCTCGCCGGGGACGACGCCGCCGACCACCGCGCCGCCCACCACCGCGCCGCCGACCACCGCGCCGCCGACCACCGCGCCGCCCACCACCGCGCCGCCCACCACGGCCCCGCCGACGACTGCCCCGCCGACCACCCCGCCGCCCGCCGCCACCGGTTCCACCCTGCGTGCCCTCGCCAACAACCAGTACGTCAGCGCGCCCAACGCCACCACCCCGCTGATCGCCAACAAGACCTCCGCCGGGACCAGCGAGCGGTTCGAACTGGTCAACCTCGCCAACGGCAACGTCGCGCTGCGCGCCAAGAGCAACGGGCAGTACGTCGCCGCCGAGAACGCCGGGGCCGCCGCGCTGATCGCCAACCGGGCCACCGCCGGCGCGTGGGAGACCTTCCAGCTGATCCGCAACTCCGACGGCACGGTCAGCCTGCGGGCCACCGTGAACAGCCGGTACGTGGCCGCCGACAACGGGGGCTCCTCCCCGCTGATCGCCAACCGGACCTCCATCGGCCAGTGGGAGAAGTTCAACCTCGTCACCAACTGACCGCGCCGCGGCTCGCTTCTTCACCACCCTCACCTGGCCGTGGTGCGCCCCCGCACGCCCGGCCCTGGTCGTCGAGGAAGGACGATCATGCTCTCGAACCCCCGGCGCTGGTCCCGGGCACTCGTCGCGGCGGTCACCACCGTCGCGAGTGTGACCCTGGCCGTGGCCGCACCCTCCACCGCCGCCCAGGCGGTGGTTATCCCCGCCAGCGACTATCAGCAGGTCAAACTCGCCACCGGCTCGGCCGAGCTGGGCGAGGCCATGTCCCTGGCCATCCTGCCCAACCGCTCGGTGCTGCACACCGCCCGCAACGGCGTCCTGCGGGTCACCGACGTGGCCGGCAACACCAAGGTCTCCGGCACCCTGTCCGTCTACACGCACGACGAGGAGGGGTTGCAGGGCGTCGCCGTCGACCCCAACTTCGCCACCAACAGATGGATCTACCTGTACTACTCGCCCACGTTGAGCACCCCGTCCGGGGACGCCCCCACCACCGGCACGCAGTCGGACTGGGACCGGTGGAAGGGGCACCTGCGGCTGTCCCGGTTCACCCTCAACAGCGACGACACGCTCAACCTGAGCAGCGAGAAGATCGTGCTCCAGGTCGCCAACGACCGTGGGCAGTGCTGCCACGTCGGCGGTGACCTGGACTTCGACGCCGCCGGCAACCTGTACCTGACCACCGGCGACGACACCAACCCGTTCGAGTCGTCGGGCTACGCGCCGCTGGACGAGCGCACCGACCGCAACCCGCAGTTCGACGCCCAGCGCTCGGCGGGCAACACCAACGACCTGCGGGGCAAGGTGCTGCGGATCAAGCCGCAGGCGGACGGGACGTACACGATCCCGTCGGGCAACCTGTTCGCGCCCGGCACGGCCAACACCCGTCCGGAGATCTACGCGATGGGTATGCGCAACCCGTTCCGGATGAGCGTCGACAAGGCGACGGGCGTCGTCTACGTCGGCGACTACGGCCCGGACGCCGGGAGCACCAACTCCAGCCGGGGTCCACAGGGTCAGGTGGAGTTCAACCGCATCACGGCGCCCGGAAACTTCGGCTGGCCGTACTGCACCGGCAGCAACACGAGCACGGAAACATACAATGAATACACCTTCCCGTCCGGGCCGTCGCAGTCGAAGTACAACTGCACGGGCGGGCCGACCAACAACTCGTTCCGCAACACGGGCCTCGGCACGCTGCCCGCGGCGAAGCCGGCCTGGATCAAGTACGCCGGCGACTCCGGGTCACCGTCGGAGTTCGGCAGCGGCTCCGAGTCGCCCATGGCCGGGCCGGTCTACCGGTACGACGCCTCGCTCAACTCCAGCATCAAGTTCCCGCAGTCGCTCAACGGCCAGTTCTTCGCCGGCGAGTACGGCCGACGCTGGATCAAGCCGATCGCCATCAACGCCGACGGCTCCCGCGGCGAGATCTCCTCGTTCCCGTGGAGCGGCACCCAGGTCATGGACATGGCCTTCGGCCCGGACGGCGCGCTGTACGTGCTGGACTACGGCACCGGCTCGAACAACCAGGCGCTGTTCCGGATCGAGTACATCGGCGGCGGCAACCGCAACCCCATCGCGGTCGCCTCGGCGAACCCCACGTCGGGGGCCAACCCGTTGACGGTGAACTTCTCGTCGGCTGGCAGCTCCGACCCCGAGGGCGGGGCGCTGAGCTACCTGTGGACGTTCGGCGACGGCACCACGTCGACGGCGGCCAACCCCACCAAGACGTACACCACCAACGGCACCTACTCCCCCACGTTGAAGGTCACCGACCCGGCCGGCCTGACCGGTACGGCGAGCCTGGTCATCACCGTGGGAAACACCGCGCCGACGGTGACGCTGACCTCGCCCGTCGACGGGCAGCTGTTCAACTTCGGCGACACGGTGTCGTACCAGATCAGCGTGAGCGACCCACAGGACGGCACAATCGACTGTTCCAAGGTGAGCCTGACGTACGCGCTGGGCCACGACAGCCACGCCCACCAGATCACCTCGAAGAACGGGTGCAGCGGCTCGATCACCGTGCCGACCGACGGGGAGCACGACTCCGCGGCCAACATCTACGGGGTCTTCGACGCCGCCTACACCGACAACGGCGGTCTGACCACGCACAGCATCAGGACGCTGCAACCGAAGCACCGCCAGGGTGAGCACTTTGGCGCGACGTCCGGTGTCCAGGCCACCGACCACACCAGCGCCGAGGGTGGCCGCACGGCCGGGTTCATCGAGAACAACGACTGGATCTCGTACACGCCGTACAACCTGGCCAACGCCAACCGCATCACCGTGCGGGCGTCGTCGGCCGGCGCCGGTGGCACCATCGAGGTCCGGACCGGGTCGGCCACCGGCACTCTGCTGGGCACGGTCACGGTTCCGGTGACCGGCAACTGGGAGACGTTCGTCGATGCGTCAGCCACTATCAGCAACCCGCCCAGCGCGTCGACCACGCTGTACCTGGTCTTCAAGGGCGGGTCGGGCTACCTGTTCGATGTCGACGCGTTCACCTTCACCACCGGCACCGGTGGCAGCACGCCGGTGAGCACGCTGCGGGCGCAGGTCAACAACCAGTACGTGTCGGCGGTCGGCAGCACCGCGTTGATCGCCAACAAGGCCAGCGTCGGCACGACCGAGCAGTTCGACCGGGTGGACGCCGGCAACGGCAACATCGCGCTGCGGTCACGTGCCAACGGGCTCTACGTTTCGGCCACGAACGCCGGCGCCGCAGCGTTGGTCGCCAACGCCACGTCGGTCGGGTCGTGGGAGACCTTCCAGCTCATCACCAACTCGGATGGGACGGTCAGTCTGCGCGCCACGGTCAACAACCAGATCGTGTGCGCGGAGAACGCCGGGGCCGGGTCACTGATCGCCAACCGTACGTCCGTCGGGGCCTGGGAGAAGTTCGTCCTCACCACCGGCTGACACGTGGTGGGCCCGGCCCGTTCGGTGACCGGGCCGGGCCCACCGCACCCCTCGACTGCCGACAGCGACGGCGACTGTTGACAAGCACGGGGCTCCGCAGTGGACGATGAGCCGTGCGGATTCTCGTGGTGGGTGGCAGTGGCCTGATCGGCGCTCACGTCGTGGAGGTGCTGCGGGAGCGCGGTCATGCCACGACCTCGGTGGCGCGGAGCGCCGGGCCGGGAGTCAACCACCAGCTCGATGTCGGGTCCGCCTCGATCGACGACCTGCGGGCGTTGCTGACCGGTCACGAGGGCGTCGTGTACGCCACCCGGACCGACGAGCAGCGGCCGCTGCCCAAACCGATCTACCCGCAGTTCCGCCGCGACAACGTCGATCCGGTGGTACGCCTGTTCACCGCCGCCCGCGCGGAGGGTCTCACCCGCGGGGTAATCATGGGCTCGTACTACACGTACTTCAACCGGCTGCATCCACAGTGGCGGCTCGCCGAGCGCCACACGTACATCCGCTGCCGGCTGGAGCAGGCCCGGGAGGGGCGTGCCGCCGCCGGGACGGGTCTGCCGGTCGCCGTACTCGAACTGCCGTTCGTCTTCGGTCGGGCCGGCGACCGGCTGCCGAACTGGGCCGGTCCGCTGGACCGGTGGGCGCGCTCGCGTACCCCGTTGGTCGCGCCGACCGGCGGAAGCGCCGCGGCGTCGGCGCGCAGCGTGGCCGAGGTCACGGCGGACGCCCTGGAGCAGGCCAGCGGCGCGGACATCCCGATCGCCGACGAGAACCTCACCTGGACCGACATGATCGGGCGCATCGCGGAGGCGGTGGGCCGACGCCGCCGGGTCGCCCGGCTCCCGGCCGGCGCGGCACGGGCGGCCCTGCGGCTCGGCGGCGCGTCGCAGGCCCTCGGTGGCAAGGAGTCCGGCATCAACCCCACCCACCTCGCGGATCTGCTGCTCGCCGAGCTGTTCGTCGAGCCGACGACCGGCCGCGCGCTGGACCCGGCCCTGCGCGAGACCTTCCCCGGTTAACCCTCGGATGTCGGTGGGCGGGCGAGGTACGCGGTCTTGACGTCGGCCGAGAAGCCGCAGGCGCGGTAGAAGGCGTGGGTGGACTGGTCGCGCGAGCCCGTCATCAGCATCGCCTTGTAGCAGCCGGCGTCCCAGGCGGCCTGGAGCGTGCCGGCCATGATCTGCCGGCCGAGCCCGGTGCCGCGTCGCGATTCGTCGACGACGACGTTCTCGATGACGGCGTAGGGCGACGCCGACCGGCTGATGTTGGGGATCACGTTGAGGTACGTCGTGGCGACGACGACCCCGTCCCGTTCGAGGACGAAGAGACGCAGCCCCGGTGAACTCACGATCTGCTGGAAGACCCCCTCGTCGGATCCGTCGTCCAACACCGGATCGTCCGGATTCAGTTGCCGGTAGAGGCGGATGATCTGCGCGAAGTCATCGGGCCGAGCCGCACGGAACATGCCCCGAGCGTAGTCACTGCCCATCCCCGCTCGCGGACCTGCAGCGGGCCGCCCTGCGCCTGTCGCGCGGCGATGTCGACGAACTCCCGCCCGTCCCCGATGTCGGTGGCGGGGCTTCGCCGTCGAGGCCGTGAACTGGCTGCCCGAGCGCGACTGGCCTCGCGAGCGGATCCTGGCGGATCCCGCGCTGGCCCACTACGTCACGGGGTGGATGCGGCCGACCGACGTCGGTGTGGTCGCGGTCGACCCCGCTCACCGGCCGCTCGGCGCCGCCTGGTTCCGGCACCTGAGCGCCGAAGATCCCGGCTACGGGTACGTCGCCGACGACGTGCCGGAGCTGACCATCGGTGTGCGGCGAGAGTGGCGAGGGCGGGGTGTGGGCCGGGCGCTGCTGCGCGCCGTCCTGGACGCCGCGCGGGACCGCGGCATCCGTACCGTGTCGCTGAGCGTGGAGCGGGCGAACGCCGCCGCCCGTCTCTACGCGTCCGAAGGGTTCCGCACTGTCGAGTCGTTCACGGACGCGGACACCATGGTTGCCGAGGTCGGGGCCTGACTCTCGCGGCTCAGCGGAGGTGCTCGGCCAGTCCGACGATGATGCCCTCCGGGCCACGCAGGTAACAGAGCAGGAAGATGTCCTCGTACCGCTCGACCTCCCCGACGAGTTCGGCCCCATGCGTACGCAGTCGGGCGATGACGTCCTCGATGTCGTCGACGGCGAACATGATCCGACGGATCCCCAGGGTGTTCGCGGGCGCGTTCTCCGGTGCGGGGCTGATCGCCTTCGGCGTGTGGAACATCGCCAGCTCGACCTTGCCGTGACCGTCCGGGGTCCGCAGCATCGCGACCTCCTGCCGGACGTCGTCGATGCCGATCACACGCTCCACCCACCGTCCCTCGACCGGCCCCCTGCCCTCCAGCTCCATGCCGAGTTCGACGAAGAACGCGATGACAGCGTCGAGGTCGTTGACGACAATGAGGACGTTGTCCATCCGCTGGATCGCCATGCCGGATCTCCTCGCTCTGGTGCGCCGCCATAGTCGCATCCTCCCCTGAGACGAAGCCGCCAGCGCGTTCTCGACACGACTGGCGGAAGAAGCGGACAGTTCCCGCGCCTCTAGCATCACCAATTCGGCGTCCGCCACGTTCAGCGTTTGTCGTAGGCGTGCAGCCCGAGCAGGAGCCCGGCGGGGTCGATGACGTAGCAACCGCGGCCGACGCCGGCCAGCTCGAACGGCGGTACGACGACAGTGCCGCCGTGCGCGCCGACCGCGGCGGTTGCCGCGTCCAGGTCTGGGACTCGGATGACCGGCACCGCCCGGGGTTGCCCGTCGCGGGAGGTCAGCAGGGCGGTGTCGACGCCGGGGCTGTCGCCGTGCGGGGCCACCAGGTACTCCGGGGTGGCGAACGGCTGGGGTTCCCAGCCGAACACCTCGCGGAAGAAAGCGGTGGACGCGGGCAGGTCGGGCGAGTTCAGCTCGACATAGGTCACGGGCTGGGTCACGGCGTGTTCTCCTTGCGGGATTCGGCGGTTCGTTGCGGTGCTTCGGCACGGTCGTCAAGCGTCGGGGCGGCGGCCCATGTGTCGGCCAGGCTGCGGACCCACTGCTCCACCAGGTAGAGCGGGCCCGGCGCCAACTCGTGCCACCGGTGCCGGCCCAGCGCCGTCGAACGGACCAGGCCGGCGGCCTGCAGCACCTGCAGGTGCTGCGAGGTGGCCGGCCGGCTGACGCTGAGCAGCTCGGCGAGCTGCCCGGAGGTGGCCGGCCCGTGCGCGAGCCGCTGCAGCAGCACCCGCCGCGATGGATCGGCCAGGGCATTGAGCACAGCGGCCAGGTCACGCACCACCCACCTCCAAACG
Organism: Micromonospora sp. NPDC005252; assembly: GCF_042872475.1. NCBI lineage: Bacteria > Bacillati > Actinomycetota > Actinomycetes > Micromonosporales > Micromonosporaceae > Micromonospora > Micromonospora sp. NPDC005252. Next base: position 24,809 of record NZ_JBIAKN010000024.1, read on the forward strand.
TGTAAGCTGCAACTTACACGTTCGTCTGCCGCTACGCCAACCCGCGGGCAGCCGGCGTCCGAACTCCGGTTGGGGCGTCCGATGTTAGGTTCGCTGGCATGACTCGGCGGATCACGGCCAGCGAGTTTCACGCGGCCGAGGGTGTGGGGGACTGGCGCTCCCTGTATCACCTGGTCTCCGCCCATTTCCCCACCGGTTCGTTGACCGAGGGCATCGCTTTCGTCGATGAGATCGGCCGGCTCGCCGACGAGGCCGAGCAGCGGATTCTGAACATCGATGTACGCGGCACCGGCGTCACGGTGTCCCTGTCGCGGCGCGACGCCGGGCTGGCCCGGCGGATCTCGGCCGCCGCGAGAGAGCGGGGCCTCGCCGCCGATCCGACAGCCGTGCAGGTCATCAACGTCAGCCTCGACGCGCTCGTCAGCGTGGATGTGCTGCCGTTCTGGCGTGCGGTGCTCGGCTACTTCCAGATCGGCGACGACTACCTATACGACCCGTCGCGCCGTGGCCCTGGCTTCGGCGTGCAGCAGATGGACGTGCCGCGCCCGCAGCGGAACCGCATGCATCTCGACATCGCTGTTCCGCACGATCAGGCCGAGGCGCGCATCGCCGCCGCCCTGGCCGCCGGCGGCAAGCTGGTTTCCGACGCGCACGCGCCGATGTGGTGGGTTCTGGCCGACGCGGAGGGCAACGAAGTGTGCGTCGCCACCTGGGTCGGCCGCGACCGCAGAGCACCCTGAGCTGCGGAGCCGAGCACCCGCCGTCACGGTCCCCCACGGCCGCTGGGTGCCCAATAGGTTCGGCGGCATGACGCCAGCCCCTGCCAGCACCGCCTTCGACTCGCTCCGCCTCGACGCCGTGCCCGACCAGCAAGCGCTGCGCCAGGCCTACGACCTCCCCAGCGAGGCGGCCGTACGGAAACAGATGACCGAACTCACCGAGCAGACCCGACGGTTGATCGGCTGCTCGTCGCTTGTCCTGGTCGCGAGCGTGGACGCCGAGGGCAACTGCGATGTCTCCCCGCGCGGCGGCCCCGCCGGATTCGTGGCCGTGCTGGACGCACGGACGGTGGCGATACCAGACGCGACTGGCAACAAGCGCCTGGACACTTTGCAAAACGTCATCGCCACCGGACGGGCCGGGCTGCTGTTCATGATCCCCGGGCGTACCACGACGCTTCGGGTGAACGGCCGGGCCTGCGTCTCCACTCGCCCCGACCTGCTGTCGCAGCTGACCGCCGTGGGTAAGCCGCCGGCCAGTGCGCTGGTGGTGGGAATCGAGGAGGTCTATCCACACTGCCCGAAGTCGCTCCTGCGCACCGGGGTCTGGGAGCCCGACCGGTGGCTGCCAGCGGACGCGCAGCCGACCTCCGCGGAGGTGACGCTGGCCCAGCTTCGGATGCCGGAGCTGACGATCGCCGACATCGAGCAGGCGGAGGCGGACTCGCTGAAGTACCGGTACGAGTGACGACCCGCGCAACGATCTTTTCGAGCGCCGCCCGCCACCGTTAAGGTGCACTCTCGGCCCTGAGCAAGAGGACGACGATGGACAGCCGTACCGACCCGATCGAGATCATCGCCCGGGTATCAGAGAACGACGGCAAGCAACGCGCCTTCGAGGTCTGGCTCTACAAGGCCAAGAAGGAAGGCTGGCCCGTGACGGTGGAGTCGACCTCCGTCGACCAGCCGGGCGACGGGTGCGGAGTCGTGGACATCGAGGGCTTGAAGTACCAAATCCGCCACGCGAAGCGAGTCCGGCAGCGAGTCGCCATCGTGCCCGCAGGGCGACATCTGATCGCCGCCGCCGTCAACCTGACCACGGGCGACTCGGACGGCATCACCTGGACCTGGGAGTTCGGCCACGCGGCGTGGGCTGAGCCAATGATTGAGGATCACTAGCGCGCGGAGCATCGCCACCGAGCCTGCGGCATGCTCCAGCCCTTCTTGGCTCTGGCGAACTTGTCGTGTCCCTGTGCTCTACTCCCGTCATGCATGTCGTCGTCACAGGCGCACTCGTTGACAACGACGCGGTCCTGCTCGTGCACCGCAGGCCGACCAAACGGGCTTACCCGGACGTCTGGGATCTGCCCGGGGGTCAGGTCGAAGCGGGTGAGTCGGAACTACAGGCCCTCGCGCGTGAGATGCACGAGGAGCTCGGCGTTCACATCGTGCCGGAGTCCGCCTCACGGCTGGGCGTTGTGCATGACGGCACAGGCGAGGAGGCCCTTCACGCGGGCGTCTGGCACATCGGGGACTGGGCTGGCACTCCGACCAACCGCGCTCCGGAAGAGCACGACGACATGGCGTGGGTCGCGATCAGCGAGCTGGGTGGCCTTCCCCTCGTGCATGGCATCCTGGCGGCAATTGTTCATTCTCTGCCTGAGTTCGAGCGCGACCGCGACCGCGGGCGCTCAGGAACCAGGGCCGACTGTCCTGCATGTGCTGGAACGGATTCGTCAAGCAGGTGGCGGGACTAAGGGACGTCTCGTAACCCCGGTGTCTGTCTAGTCAGGACGGTCGGTCAGGATCCCTGGGTGCAGGTGATCACCGCAGTCAACCCTGACTGGA
>NZ_JBIAKN010000025.1:0-24457 GCF_042872475.1 Micromonospora sp. NPDC005252
GCTCCGCCGAGTACGCTCTGTCGGTCGCCACCAAGGGCGACCCGGCCACCGCGCCACTGGTCTTCCTGGTCACCGACCCCACCACCGGGGCGGTCGCCTTGCCGTTCAGCCAGTCGACCATGCCCTTCCAGAACGTTCCCGCGCCGACGGCGGCCGGCATCAGGTCGGATCCGTCGAAGCGGAAGACGCCGGTCTTGTCCTGCAGGATCTGGACGGAGAGCTTGTCGATCGGGCTGGCGACGTTGGCGATGTCCAGCTTGTTGTTCGCCGTGACCCAGTTGCCGAGCTTCGCGCGGCTGTTGACGTACTCGGCGGAGGCCAGGTAGGTCTGCACCGCCTGCACCTCGGGACGGTCGGCGTAGGCGACGACGAACTCGCCCGCGCCCAGCACCGGCTTGCCCTTGGCCGCGTCGATGGCCGGGAAGTAGAAGGCGAACGCGTCGCCGTCCTCGGCCACCTTGGTGCCCTCGGGGAACTGGTTGGCGTAGAAGGACGCCTGTCGGTGCATCGCGCACTTGCCGGTGGTCACCGGCAGGCCCGCCTCCTGGAAGGCGGTGGTGGTGATGCTCTTGACGCCGCCGAAGCCGCCGTTCATGTACTTCTCGTTCTTGAGGATCGTGCCGGCGCGGTCCACCGCGTCGACGACCCGCGGGTCGTTGAACGGGATCGCGTGGGTGGTCCACTGGTCGTAGACCTCGGCGCCCGCCGTACGCAGGAGGACGTCCTCGATCCAGTCGGTGGCCGGCCAGCCGGTGGCGTCACCGGACTCGACGCCCGCGCACCACGGCTTCATGCCACTGGCGGCGATCTTGTCGCTCAGGGCGATGAGCTGCTCCCAGGTGGTCGGGACCTCCCAGCCCTTCTCCTTGAACGTCTTCGGCGAGTACCACACGAAGGACTTGACGTTCGCGCCGAGCGGCACGCCGTAGAGCGTTCCGTTGACGGTGCCGTACTTCAGCCAGTCGGCCGGCATGTTCTGCTCGGCCAGGGCCTTGGTGTCGGCGCCGAGGGACTTCAGCTTGCCGGCGTCCGCGAACCGCTTCACGAGGCCCGGCTGGGGCACGAAGGCGATGTCGGGCGCGTTGCCGCCGTCGACCCGCACGGGGAGCTGGGCCTCGAACTCGCCGCTGCCCTCGTACGCGATCTCGATGCCGGTGCAGTCGGTGAACTGCGACCACGACCGCTCGAGCAGGTCGGCCTCGGCGTCACGGATGGACGCGTAGATGGAGACCTTCTTGCCGTCGTGGCCTTGGTACTTCTCGTATGGGGCGCACTCCGCGGAGCCCGCCTTGTCACTCTTCTTGTCGTCACCGGTACCGCAAGCGGTGGCGCTGAGCGCCAGCCCGAGCACACCGGCGATCACGAAGGCCTGGCGTGGTCTGGTAAAGACCGCCATGCCGTCCTCCTTCCTAGCCGGCGTGGTCTCCGCTGGTGACCCTCGCCGGTCCGATTGGGCGTGCACACATGTAAGCGCTTGCATCCGGTCTGGTCCACCCCCTGTCAGACACGAGCGAGTAACAATCCCGAAACCTCGTGTCCGTCGGCTGGGCGCGCTCCCAGCCGCGGATCCCGACTCTTTCGAAGAGTGGCGATATCTGTCAGGCTGAGGCCACTTCATCGAAGGTTTTGAACATAGGAGGAGCTGGATGCGTAAGCGGTGGATCAGCCTGCTGGTGACGGGCCTGCTCGTCGGGGGAGTCCTCGCACCGGCGAGCCCGGCGCTGGCCGCGCCGACCTTCAAGGTGCCGTTCCCGTGCGGCCAGTCCTGGTCAGGGCAGACCCGGTCGGACCACAGCCCGGCGTACGCGGTCGACTTCAACCGCACCGACGACCTCGGCGACCCGGTGGTGGCCAGCGCCCCCGGCACTGTCGACCGGGTCACCGACCTCGGCGGCACCAGTTACGGCAAGTACGTGCGGATCGATCACGGTGGCGGCTACACGACCTACTACGCCCACCTCAACGGCTTCAACGTCTCGGTGGGGCAGACCGTCGGCTACGGCAAGGTGCTCGGCTGGGTGGGCAGCACCGGCGGGTCCACCGGCCCCCACCTGCACTACGAACAGCGCCTCAACGGCAACGACATCCAGGTCAGGTTCAACGGCACGCTCGGCCTGTACTGGGGTAGCAAGACCTACACCAGCGACAACGGGTGCAGCTCGGGCACCGGCAACGCCACGGTCGACACCAGTGGCACGCCGCTGACCGTCCGCTCCGGCCCGGGCACGGGGTACGCCTCGGTGGGCACCGTCGCCGACGGCACCCGGGTGACCATCGCCTGCCAGACCAGCGGCACCACGGTCACCGGCACGTACGGCACCAGCTCGATCTGGGACCGCATCGGCAGCGGCCGCTTCATCGCCGACGCGTACGTCTACACCGGTTACGACGGCTACATCCCGAACGTGCCCCGCTGCTGACGGGGCCTGGGTCCTCCGGCGGGGCCGCTTCCCGCCGGAGGACCGGCGCCGGTCAGGTGTTCAGTCGCCAGATCGACAGGTTGAGCGCGGCGGCGAACGTGACCCACGCCCAGTACGGCAGCAGCAGCGCGGTCGCGACCCGGGACACCCGGGCGAAGAGCGCCACGGTGAGGCCGATCGCCAGCCACATCACCACGATCTCGGCGAACGCCAGCCCGTACCGCCCCGCGCCGAAGAACAGTGGCGTCCAGATGGCGTTCAGGACGAGTTGGGCGGTCCACGCCCAGAGCGCGGGGGATAAGCCGACCCGACGCCACACCAGCCAGCCGGCCAGGGCGATCAGCGCGTAGAGCACGGTCCAGACCGGGCCGAAGAGCCAGGAGGGCGGCGCCCAGCCCGGCTGGCGCAGGCTCGCGTACTCGTCGGCGGTGCCCTGCACGCCCAGCCCGCCGATCGCGGCCGCGACGAAGACCGCCGCCGCGAAGCCGGCGAGCGCCCAGCGCGACCGTCGGCCGGAGGCGGGCCGTGCCTCGCGAGATGTCTCCATGGTCGAGATATTGCCGCTGAACGTCGGGTGAAACCCACAAAAAAGCGCCGGGGCCGCTGCGGCCGGGGCTTCTGTCGGGAGGACGAAGCTCCGGTCGCGGCGACCCCGACGGGTCCCGGTGTTGTGATGAGTTGTCAGAAGGTGCGAACGGTCAATTGAAGATGCTGACACCACCCGGGCCGACCAACAGCCCGACGACGATGAGGACGACGCCCCACAGGATCTGCCGGCGGAACAGCGCGAGGATGCCGGCGACCACGAGTACGACTGCGAGAATCCAGAGAATCAGCTCCATGACCTCTGACTACCCGACCCTCCGATCGGGGAAACCTGGTCGGTGTCGAGTTGATCCCCGACATGGAAGACGCTGTACGCCTGCTTGATCACCGGGTGCGCCACGTTGCGGACGCGTACCCCTCCCGGGGTGGTGCCGCGCTCGGTGCCGGCGTGCGCGTGCCCGTGCAGGGCCAGCGCCGTGGGCGCCGAGTCGATCGCCTGCCCGAGCTGGTACGACCCCAGGAACGGGTAGATCTCCAGCGGCTCGCCGGCCAACGTGTCCGGAACGGGCGAGTAGTGGGTCAGCGCGACCAGCATGTCGCAGTCCAGCGAGCGCAGGGCCTTACCGAGGCGGTCCGCGCTCTCGTTGGTGGTCCGGACGAACGCCTTCATCTCCGGCTCGCCGAAGTCGCTCGCGCACCGGCCGGCGAAACCCCCGCCGAAGCCCTTGACGCCGGCGATGCCGAGCCGGCCGCCCGCGCAGTCCAGCACCACGCCGTCGCCCTCCAGCACGGTGATGCCCGCGTCCTCGAGCACCTTCACGACCTGCGGCACCTGGTCACACTGGTGGTCATGGTTGCCCAGCACGGTCACCACCGGCACGGCCAACCCGCCGAACTCCTGCGCCACGCAGCGCGCCTCGGCCTCGGTGCCGTGCCGGGTCAGGTCGCCGGCCAGCAGCAGCACGTCGGCGCACTCCGGCAGCTCCTCAAGCGCCGGGCGGAACCGGCCGACCACGTCCTCGTCCAGATGCACGTCGCCCACGGCGGCGATCCGGATCACCATGAAACCTCCCTCAGGGCAGTTGCTCGATCTCCGTGGGCGCCTGGGCGCGGATCACACCGATGTCGCTGGTGATCGGCACGTCGGGGAAGCGCTCCGACACCCGGCGCAGGATCTCCTCCCGCCGGTGCGGGCTCTCCACCTCGCCGTAGAGCACGAGGGCGCGTTCCCGCCGGACCACGGTGATCCCCTGTTCGGCGACTGCGGGATCCTCGGAGAGCAGCCGGTGGATCTCCGCCTCGACGTACTCGTCCGGCGGCCCCGCGCCACTGTCGCGATCGTGCGTCACGGTGTCTCCTCTCCTGGTTGGGTGCCGGTGTCCGGCACCACCTCCAGCCGATCCAGCAGCACCAGGAACGCCTCGGCGTACGGCGAGTGCTGCGTCTCCTTGCGTACCCGTTCCCAGTCGATCTGCTCCCGCAGCGACCGAGCCAGTGGCAGGCCGCGGGCGAAGTCGCAGTAGTGCTGGGAGAAGCTCAGCAGCTTGTGCACCATGAGCTGGGTGGCGGAGAGGACCGGCATGTGGATGGCGTCCACCGGCCGCACGACCGTGTCGGCGAACGTCTCCTCGGTCACCGGCGTCTCGATCGGCCGGTGGATCAGATCCACCATCCGCCCGTCGTCGAAGACCTTGACCAGCCAGTCCTCCGGCGGCCGCTCGGCGCGGAAGCCCGCGGCCACGAGCGCCTCCAGGGACCGCTCGACGTCGGCCTCGCGGATCAGGAAGTCGACGTCGTGATCGCTTGAGTGGCCGCCGTGGGCGTAGACGGCGAAGCTGCCGCCCAGGGCGAACGGGATCTCGGACTGCTTGAGCACGGCGGCGACCTTCTTGAGGGTGTGCACCAGACTCTCGTCCCCGCGCTCAGCCATCTGGATCTCCCGTCGGTCGTGTTGGTGGACAGGCGGTTGGATTCGAACTCCCGTACCCGGCATTCCGGTCGCCCACACCTGGTGTCGTCGCGGTCGGGTGCCAACGGTGACAAATGGCAACAAACGTCACGGGGCGCAAGCACGGGTCGGATAACCTGTCGAGGGTGGCCAGATCATCGGGGACGCGACGCGGCCGAGCCCGATTGCGCACCGTCGCACTGATCGGCATCGACGGCTCGGGCAAGACCACGCAGGCACACCGGCTGGCCGACGCGCTGACCGCCGCCGGCCGCCCCGCGACGTACCGCCGCAACGCCAGCGGGCGTCGCTGGCTCGGCCGGCTCGCGCACCGGCTCGGCCTGCCGGACGCGCAACGGCTCGTCGGGCGGGACGGCGTCCTGGCGGTGGAGTCCGTGCTTCGCTGGCTCGCCATCGCCGCGGCCCTGCTCAGCTGCCTGCTCACCGGCCGGACGGCGGTGATGGACCGCTACTCGGCCTGCCAGTACGCCAGCATCCGCGCGCACGGCGGGCACCGCTGGGAGCGTCTGGCCCGGGCCGGCTACCGCCTGTTCCCGACGCCCCAGGTGACCTTCCTGCTCGCCGTGGACCCGGCCGTGGCATACCAGCGCATCGAGGAGCGCGGCACCGACCACGAGTCGATGGGCTGGCTGACCGCGGCGGACACCGCCTACCGGACCCTGCCCGAGTACCCGAGCTTCGTCCTCGTCGACGCGGGCCGCTCGGCCGAGGAGGTGACCGAGCAGATCCAGGCGCACCTGTCGACCTGGCTGCGGTCGGACGTCCGCCCCGACCCCACCCGGCCATCGGCGGAGGGGTCAGCGCCCCCCGAGGTGCCGCAGCCGGCGCCCCCGCCCGCCCCGACACCCCCGCCCGCCGCGTCGGCGCAGGAGCGGGCCGGGCGCGGCGACATAACGTCCCTGCTCGTTCAGGCGCGTCCGTAGACCGGAACGCTGGCCCCGGTGGTCGGCGCGGAGTCCGTCGAGGCCAGGAAGCGGATCACCGGCGCGATCTCGGCCGGCGTGACCCAGCGGGAGTGGTCGGCGTCGGGCTGCGCGGCCCGGTTCGCCGGGGTGTCGATGACGCTGGGCAGCACGGTGTTGCAGCGCACGTTGCGGGAGCGGTATTCGACCGCGACCGCGTTGGCGAAGGCCAGCACCGCCGCCTTGGCCGTGACGTAGCCGGCCGCGCCGGCGAACGGGGTGAGGGCCGCCCGGGCCGACACGCACACCACCGCGCCGCCGCCGGCCGCGACCAGGCGCGGCAGCGCGGCCTGGGTGACCAGGTACGTGGGTCGCAGGTTGACGGTGAGCATCCGCTCGAACTCCTCGACCGGTGTCTCGTGCACCAGGCCGCCGCTCGCGTACCCGCCGACGAGGTTGACCACCGCCCGCAGCGGCGCCGCGGGGTCGCCGACGGCGGCCTCGACGACGCGGGCCGCGCCCGCCGGGTCGGTCAGGTCCGCGACGACCCGGACCAGCCCGTCCGCCGCCGGCTCCGACCCGGGCCGGGCTGCCCGCTGCGGTACGACCACCCGCCAGCCCGCGTCGACGAACGAGGCGACGACCGCCCCGCCGAGCCCACCCGTGCCTCCGGTCACCACCACGCTGCGCTCCGCCATGCGCCACACGCTAGCGTCCACCGCGCCCACCCATCGGGCGACCGGCGCTCTGCCGACAGCAGAGTGGTTGGCATGATCGGCCACCGGCGGCGCAGGATCGGCGGATGCGGATCCTGATTCTCGGTGGCACGCGGTTCTTCGGCCGGGCGGTGGCCTGGCTCGCCGTCGCGCAGGGCCACGACGTGACCTGCGCGGCCCGGGGCGTGTCCGGTGTCGTGCCGACCGGTGCGCGGTTCGTGCCGGTCGACCGCGACGACCCCGCGGCGCTGGTGTCGCTCGCCGGCGACGGCTTCGACGCGGTGGTGGACGTGACCCGCCAGGTCAGCCACGCCCGGCACGCGCTCGCCGCGCTGGCCGACCACGTCGGTCACTGGTCGTTCGTGTCCACGATCTCGGTGTACGCCGGCAACACCGCCCCGGGTCAGACCGCGGCGCACGCCCCGCTGCTGTCGCCTGCCCCGCCGGACGTGGACGCTCCGGTCGGCCCGGACCACCGCTGGTACGGCGAGTGCAAGGTCAGCATCGAGCGGCTGGTCCGCGAACTGATGGGTGCGCAGCGGTCGTTCATCTGCCGGGCGGGGCTGATCGTCGGCGCCGAGGACCCGAGCGACCGCTTCCCGTACTGGGTGCGACGACTGGCGAACGGCGGGGAGGTTCTCGCGCCCGGACGGCCAACCGACCGGGTGCAGTTCGTGGACGTCGCCGACCTGGCCGGCTGGCTGCTGCACGCCGCCGACGCCCGCCTCGCTGGCACGTACGACGGCACCGGCCCGGCGATGTCCCGCGCCGATCTGCTGACCGGCGTGGCGGCCGGTCTGGGTGTCGCCGACCCGCACCTCACCTGGGTCGATCAGGACTTCCTGGTGGCCCGTGACGTCCGCGAATGGTCGGGGGAGCGGGCGTTGCCGCTCTGGGTGCGACTGCCGGAGGGGGCTGGCCTGATGGACCGGGATGCCCGGCCGGCGCTGGACGCGGGTCTGACGATCCGTCCGTTGTCCGACACCGTTCGGGCGACCGTGTCCTGGATGACAGCGCGGCCCGACGCCGTACGGCAGGGTGGACTCGACCCGGCGGATGAGGCGGCGATCCTGGGAGAGTGGCAGGCTGTGCGGAACGCGTGATCCGGGTCGTCGACACTTTTCCCACCACATACGGTCATGGTTGACGCTCACGCCTCGTGAAAGTAAGTTTCATCCGTGGCGAAGAGTCCGAAGATTTCTGCGAGTCACGAGCCTGGTGGGCTGATCGTCCACATCAGCGGGCTGTTGCCGTCGCTGTCGCCCGCCGAGCAGCGGGTCGCCCGCCTGGTCGTGTCCGACCCGGCCGCCGCCGCCCGGCGGACCATCACCGACCTCGCCACCGCGGCGGAGACGTCGGAGGCGACAGTCATCCGGTTCTGCCGATCGGTCGGCATGGACGGCTATCCACAGCTGCGCATCCGGCTGGCCGCCGAGGCCGCCCGCCGCATCGAGCCGCCGGACGCCCGGGTCGTCGGCGGTGACATCCCGCCCGGCGCCGACCTCGCCCAGATCATCGCCACCATCGCGTTCAACGACGCCCGAGCCGTCGAGGAGACCGCCGAGCAGCTCGACCCGGCCGTCTGCGAGCAGGTGGTCGAGGCGATCGCGAGCGCGGGCCGGATCGACATCTACGGCGCCGGCGCCAGCGGGTTCGTCGCCTCCGACTTCCAGCAGAAGCTGCACCGCATCGGCCGGATCGCCTTCTACTTCCCGGACGTGCACACCGCGTTGACCTCGGCCGCCCTGCTCGGCCGCGGTGACGTCGCGATCGGCATCTCGCACACCGGCACCACCTCCGACGTCATCGAGGTGCTGGAGCAGGCCCGGACGCGGGGCGCGGCCACCGTGGCGCTGACCAACTTCCCGCGCTCGCCGATCACCGAGGTCGCCGACTTCGTGCTGACGACCGCGGCCCGCGAGACCACCTACCGCTCTGGAGCGACGGCCAGCCGGCTCGCCCAGCTCACCGTCGTCGACTGCCTCTTCGTCGGGGTGGCCGCCCGCAACCGGTCCCGGGCCCGCAAGGCCCTGGAGGCGACCGCCGAGGCGGTCCAGTCGCACCGGGTGGGTGCCAGTCGGAGACGGGCATGACGCCCGGTTCGGTGGAGCCGGACGAGGACATGTCAGCACCGCCCGCCCGCCCGAGCGTCCGGGTGGGCGCACCCACCGAACGACGCAACCCCCTCAGCGCGGACCTCGACCTGATGTCGACCCGGGACGTGCTCACCGTGATCAACGAAGCCGACCGGCGGGTGCCGGCGGCGGTCGCCGCGGTGCTCGACGAGATCGCCACCACCGTCGACCTGGCGGTGGCGGCGTTGCGCGGCGGGCACCGGGTGCACTACTTCGGGGCCGGCACGTCCGGCCGGCTGGGCGTCCTCGACGCGGCCGAACTGGCTCCCACCTTCAACTCGCCCCGGCACTGGTTCTGTGCCCACCTGGCTGGCGGCCCGGACGCCATGTGGCGGGCCGTGGAGGACGCCGAGGACGACGACCGGAACGGGGCGGACGAGGCCGCCGGATGTGTGCGCGCCGGTGACCTGGTGGTCGGTCTGGCGGCCAGCGGACGCACCCCGTACGTCCTCGGGGCGCTCGCCGCGTCCCGCGCCGCAGGCGCCTCGACGGTGCTGCTGTGCGCCAATCCGGAGGCGGAGGCCGCCCGGTCGGTCGACGTGTTCATCGGGGTGGACACCGGACCCGAGGTGGTCACCGGGTCGACCCGGATGAAGGCGGGCACCGCGCAGAAACTGGTGCTGAACACGTTCTCGACCGCCGTCATGGTGCGCCTGGGCCGGGTCTACTCGAACCTCATGATCGATATGGTGGCCACCAACGCGAAGCTCCGGGGACGAATGATCTCGATCCTGGTGGAGGCGACCGGCTGCTCGGAGGAGGTCTCCCGACGCGCCCTCAGCGCGGCCGACGGCGACCTGAAGACGGCGCTGGTCTCGCTGGTCTCCGGAGCCGAGGTGGCCGCCGCCCGAGCCGCCCTGGAGCGCTCCGCCGACCAGGTCCGCGGGGCTCTAGCCCTGCTCGCCCCCTAACCCGCGCCGCCCGGGAAGCGAACGGGGCTCCGGATTGTTCACCGGGGCGGGGGGTAATAACACCCCCGTGGATGAACCGACCGCCCCATTGCTGCGTATCTGGCAGTGACCAGGATCGCAGCACGGAGGTGACCCGGGTCGCTGTGCCGGCGCGGGCGGCGGTGTTGCCATGGTGCGGGCGATCAGCGATTCGTCGACCCGCCAACCCGTCCGAGGTGCCCAGCGGCGAGCCACCCGACGGGTGCTGACAGCAAACATGGACCGTGCTCTCAGCAACTACTCAGGCATTCGTGACACTTTCGACTCACGACATGGAATCCCCGACACGTCTCATCTGTTGTGTAGGTGTCAGCGACGGCGGGCACAGCAGAAGTTACCAGGGGCTGACCGGACGTGGGGAATGGCAAGGAACCGGGCAACCGGCGCGAGCGAGGGGACCGTGGGCAACGTGGACAAGAAAATCGGCATGCGCACCGACGAGGTTGCCGAGGAGCGCGACCTGGTCGGCGTCTACCTGCACGAGATCTCCCGGACGCCACTGCTGGACGCCGCCAAGGAGGTCGATCTCTCCAAGGCGATCGAGGCTGGCCTCTACGCGGAGCACCTGCTCGGCGAAGACGCAGTTCCCGACGGTGTCGACCGGGCCGACCTGGAGCGGCTGGTCGTCGAGGGTGAGCGCGCGAAGGACCTCTTCATCCGCGCCAACCTGCGACTGGTCGTGTCGATCGCGCGTCGTTACGTGCGCTCGGGCATGCCCATGCTGGATCTGATCCAGGAGGGCAACACCGGCCTCGTCCGGGCGGTCGAGAAGTTCGACTACGAGCGTGGCTACAAGTTCTCCACCTACGCCACCTGGTGGATCCGCCAGGCCATCAGCCGGGCGATCGCTCAGCAGGAGCGCACCGTCCGTCTGCCGGTGCACCTGGTGGAGGACGTCAACCGGATGCGCAACGTCATCCGGCAGCTCACCCGTGAACTGGGCAGCGACCCCGAGCCGGAGCAGATCGCCGCATCGCTCGGTGTCACCGTCGAGCGGGTCAACGAGTTGCGCCGCTGGTCGCAGGACACCGTCTCGCTGGACACCCCGGTGGGCGACGACGGCGACACGAACCTCGGCGACCTGGTCGCCGACAGCGACGCGCCGTCGCCGGAGGACATCGTCCTCAGCGGCCTGGAGCGGCAGCGCATCGAGGGGCTGCTCAACCACCTCGACGACCGGTCGGCCGGCATCATGCGGGCCCGCTACGGGCTGGAGGACGGCCGCGAGCACTCGCTGACCGAGGTCGCGTCCCGCTTCTCGCTGTCCCGCGAGCGGATCCGGCAGCTGGAGATCCAGGCCCTCGGCCGGCTCCGCGAGCTGGCCCGGGCGGAGGGGCTGCAGGCAGCCTGACCTGGTAGTAATGACGGCGAACGGCCGGCGTCCGATAGGGGGACGCCGGCCGTTCGCCGTATCGGGTCGGGCTAGCGGACCCGGCCGTAGCCGTGGATGGACATCATGTTCATGCCGCGCTTGAGCACGTTGCGACCGGCGCTCGGCGCGTCGATGACCTGACCGTCGCCCACGTAGAGGGCGACGTGCCCGAGCCCGCTGTAGAAGATCAGGTCTCCCGGGCGCAGGTCACCCCGACCGATGTGGGCGACCGCTCCCCACTGCATCCGTGCGTTGTGCGGCAGCGACCTGCCGGCCGCCCGCCAGGCCGCGAGGGTCAGTCCGGAACAGTCGTAGCCGTTCGGCCCTTCACCGGCCCAGACGTACGGCTTGCCGACCGCCCCGAAGGCGTAGCGCACCGCAGCGCCGGCGTCCCCGGCCACGGCGGGCACGTTTGTGGCCTCGGCCTCCGCCGCCTTGGGCGCGGGTCGCTCGGTGGCGGCCCCGTACGCCTGCCGGCGCAGCTCGTACAGGTCGGCCAGGTCACTCTCGATGCGCTTCTTGCCCGCCGCCAGCTCGCGGGCCTGCGCGGCCTGCCGGGTCAGCGTGGCGTCCAGGCGTGTCTTCTCGTCGAGCAGCCGCCGCTGGTTCGCGGTGAAGCCGGAGATGCGCTCCTGGCGCTGGCGGGTCAGCTGATCGAGGGTGCCGAGCCGGTCGAGCAGAGCGACGGAGCCGCCGGGACGCAGCAGCGCGTCCATCGTCTGCAGGCCACCGCTCTTGTACGCGGTGTTGGCGAGTGCCGCGACGTCGGCCCGGCTCTGCTCGGCCTGCTGTTCCAGGGGGCCGATGCGGGCCTGTAATCGGGCCACCGCGGTCTTGTTGACCTTGATGTCCTCGGTGAGCTTGTTGTAGGACTCCACGATCCGTTCCAACTCTGCCGAGGACGTCTCGATCCGGTGGGTCAGGTCGGCGGGGGACGGCTCGGCGTGGGCCACCGCCGTCGGGGCGATCAGTGCGGCCGACATGCCGGCCAGGACCGCGGTGCGCAGCAGGGTTCTCAGGGATGACAAGAGCGAAGGGCTCCTCTCCCACGGCCGCCGACGGGGCTGCTGACGCCCTCGGCGACACCGGCCGGGGCCATCCGGGTGGACGGCACTGGGCCGGACCGGCTCGCCCAACCTAACCCGGGACGGTTGTGCCGCGCAGTTGAAGCAGGGGCGAAAGTTGGCGAAGTGGCGCGAAGTGCCGCTGCTGTCGGTGACACCAGCGGGACTGCTGACGCGGGATGGGGGACCGCCCGAGAGCCCTTTTTCGCATCCGCTGACCGATATCTGACATTCGTCGTTCCGGGCGTATGCCGTCGGATGGCCTCCGCCAATATCCGACAAAACCTGAAATGGATGCTGTTTCGCGGCGATGTCCGCCGGTCGGGTGAGCAGGTCGGAATCGTAAATGCCCAGGTGGAGTGGCGGTGCCCCAACACAATGGAGCCGCAGCCGGGAATCCCGTCCCCGGGCAGCGATGCCCGGCCACGGACCGAACCCGGCAGACCGCCCCACGGGAGGAACCGTGAATCGTGAAGACGCAAAGACGCGACCGCAACGAACGGTGCCCGGAGCCAGGTCCACGCTGCTGTACGCGCGACCCGGCATCATCGTCACCGTCGACCGGTTCACCGTCGGCCGCACCAGCTATCGCATCGTCGACCTGACCCACCTGCGCACCACCCGAGGCCCGCACGACCGGATCGCCGTCCGGGCGGTGGTGATCACCGCATCCATGATCGGCGTGGTCGGCCTGCTCCTCGGCTTCAGCGGCGGCCTGCAACGGTTGACCGCCGAGGCGTACCTCATCCTCGGGGCGGTGCTCCTGCTGCCGGCGGCACTCGCCCTGGTCGGCGACCGCTGGCGCCCACCGCCGTACGAGCTGTGGGGCTGGCACCGGGGCGCGGAGGTGCTGCTGTTCAGCGCCGACAACGAGCGGCAGTTCGGTCAGGTCACCCGGGCGCTGCTGCGCGCCCGGGAGGTCAACCGGTACGGCGGCTGGGTCGACCCCCTCGCCTCGGCGGACCCGTGGCGGCCCAGCCGCTGACCAGACCCACCGCCGGGCCGGTCAGCCGGCGACCGGCTCCGGCGTACGGGTGGCGGGCCGGTCCAGCCAGGCGGTGACGCGTCGCTCGGCGTAGAACGAGACGAACGGCACGGTGCCGGCGAGCATCACCAGGAGCATCCGCTTCAGCGGCCAGTCGGCCCGGCGGCTCAGGTCGAACGCGGCCACCAGGTAGATCATGTAGAGGAAGCCGTGCGCCGGGCCGACCGTCTCCACCACGACCGGGTTGTCGAACGCGTACTTCAGTGGCATGCCGACAACGACCAGCAGGATCAGCACCACGCCCACGATCCAGGCGATCACGCGGTACCGGGTAAGGGCTGCGCCCACCTTCGTCCGTCCTTCCGAGCCCGGCTCAGCCGGGATAGTCACCGGGCCGGGCGCCCGGATTGGCGTTCAACCATGACAGGTAGTCGTTGTAGGCGGCCAGGTCGGCGTCGTCGCCGGGCGTTGCGTTGACCGGCACCCGGGTCACCCGCACCGGTCGGCGTACCGCCGGTCGGGAGCCGATGGTCGCGGCCGGCGGCGGCTCGACGGCCGGTGGGTCGGCGGGGTCCGCCGGTGGCTGGGCGGCTGTTTCCGCGTTGTGGCGTGCCAGCCGCACCTCGCGCCACCAGACGTACACCACGAAGCCGGCGAAGATCGGCCACTCGACGGCGTACCCCCAGCTGAGGTTGTTGCCGGCCGTGGCCCGGCTGATCTGCCACCAGCCCAGCCCGAGGAAGCCCACGACCAGCACGACCATGGCCACGTGACGCGCGATCCACGCCGGGGTCCAGAGCCACCTCATGGCGTCGAGGGTACCGGGAACGGCGGCGCTCTCCGACACGGTGTCGTAGCTGCCACGCGGGCGGGATGGTTTGGCGTTCCCCGGTGTGGGCATCCGTCTAGACGCCAGCCCAAACGAGACCAGGGGGGCGATGATGACCGGATCGGTACGCGAGGACGGCTTTGGGTCCAGCGGCAGCACGGAGATGAGCCCTGAGCAGCGGGTGCCCGAGTGGGGCGGCGACCACCTCGCCGACTCCGGTGGCGCCGACCTCGACGGCGACGCGCTGGGCGTCGACCCGACGGAGCTGACCGACGACGATCTGATCCGCGAAATGCACAGCCTGCACCGCACCCGGCTGGACACCCTCCGGCACGCGGCAGACTCCGCGCTCGCCAACCACCTGCGACGCACGGCGGACCTGGAGACCGAGTACCTCGCCCGTCACCCGGGCCGGGAGGTCGACCCGAGCCGCCTGCGGGACGTCTGATGCCGGCGCGAGCCGTGCGCGGCATGTCCGCGCCACCCGAGGTGGTCTTCAACACGGCCACCGACCCGGCTCGGGCCTCGGCCTGGTTGCCGGCGCCGCTGCGCAACGACGGGAGCCCTCCCGCCGAGATCAGGGGCGAGGAGCTGCGGGCCCGCTGGAGCGACGCCGACTGGGCCGCCGAGATCCGGGTGGACCCGGCTGACTCCGGCGGCGCCCGGATCCAGCTCGACCTGACCGACGGCTCGGGCGCCGACCCGGACCAGTTGGCCGACGAGGCGCTGACCAACCTCGCCCGCGAGGTCGCCGACAACCTCCAGGCCGGCTGACACCGTCACCGACGGCCGCTTTCGCACCATGACGACATGTGAGGAGAACGGTGAGCGACACTGGCCTGCGACAGAAGGCGGCGCGGCTGCGCCGGGCGTACGCGCCGCACGAGCACCGGCCGCTCGGCGGCTACCTGGTGGCGATGGGCACCTACGCCGGGGTGACCGGGGCGCTGGCCGGCCTGGTCAAGGTGACCGGCCGCCCGGTGCCCGAACGCCCCGCCCCCGCCGACGTCGTGTTGCTCTCCATCGCCACGCACAAGCTCAGCCGGCTGCTGTCCAAGGACGCGATCACCAGCCCGCTGCGGGCGCCGTTCACCCGCTATGACCGGCCGATCGGCAGCGGTGAGGTGATGGAGCAGGTCCGCGACTCGGGCAGTTCCACCCGGCACGCCATCGGCGAGCTGCTGAGCTGCCCGTTCTGCCTGGCGGTCTGGGTGGCCACGGGGCTGACCGGGGGCCTGGTGCTCGCCCCCCGCCTCACGCGTCTGGTGGCCACCGCGCTGACGGCGGTGGCCGCGTCCGACTTCCTCCAGATGGCGTACGCCACGGCGCAGCAGGCCGCCGAGGGTGGGCACGACGACGACTGACCCGACAACGAACGCGACGTGGGGGCCGGCATCAGCCGGCCCCCACTCTCGTACGCGTCAGCGCTGCATGCCGGACCAGCCGTGCGGCGATTCCGGCTCCCGTTCGTCCTCGTCGTCCCCGGTGATGATGTCCCGGTCCACCGCGGTGCGGTCGTGTTCGTTGGCGAAGTCCGGCTCGGGCGTGGTGTCCCTGCCCTTCGGTGGTTGGCCCAACGCCGGCACCTTCTCGTCGTGGTCCTCGTGGTGCGTCATGTCGGTGTCCCTTCTGGGGTCGCTCAGGCGACGGTGCCGCCCAGCAGGTCACTGGCCTCGTCCACCGCGTACTCGCCCTCGGGGAGCGCGTCGATCCGGGCGAGCAGATCCGGCGGTAGCTCGGCGGCCACCGCCCGGCGGTAGATATCCCCCTGGGTGACCCGCTCCTGACCTCGGAAGATGTCATCGAGCAGGTCATCGAGGGCGTGGGTGTCCGGCTCGTCGGCAACGGGTGCGTCGTCGGTCACGCCGATCAGCTACCCGGGGCGGAATCGGTCAAACGTCGCGCCGGTGGGCCCACCTGCCGAGAGGGTGACCCACGAGGCTTCCTTTGCTCTGCTTCAACCTACGCAACGGTTTTGGGCGCTGGCTGTTGCGTCCGTGGAAGCAGAGCAAAGGCGCGTTGGGAGCATGCTCTGCGTCGGTGGCGCGACGGTGCTCTTGTACAGACAGCGCCGCCCCCGAGCCTTGTGGGCCGGGGGCGGCGCTGGTGTCGGTGTGTAGGTCGCCTCTCGGCGAGTGGCGCGACGCGGCTCCAGCCGAACGGTATTCCGCGAGGGCTATTTAGGTGAGGCCCGGGGACACTGAGCACACCGACACCTCAGTTAACCAGGCCCCACCGTCCCGTGTTCCGCGCACCGCAGTGCCGGCCGTCACACCCTCACGCCCGGGTTGGCAGCGTGGCCCGACGGGCCCGTACGGCGGTGGCCAGGTGGTCGAGCACCTCGGCGGTGTCGTCCCAGCCGAGGCAGGCGTCGGTGACCGAGCGGCCGTACACCAGCTCGCGGGTCGGGTCGAGATCCTGCCGGCCGGGCAGCAGGAACGACTCCAGCATCACACCGGTGATCCCGCGCTGGCCGGCGGCCATCTGCGCCGCCACGTCCGCGGCGACCAGCGGCTGGTTGCGGTGGTCCTTGCCGCTGTTGGCGTGGCTGGCGTCGATGACCAGGCGCTCCGGCAACCCGGCCGCCCGGAGCAGGTCGAGCGCGCCCGCCACCGACTCCGCGTCGTAGTTGGGCCGACCGCCACCACCGCGCAGCACCAGGTGCCCGTCGGTGTTGCCGCGGGTGTGCATGATCGCCGGGGTGCCGGAGAAGTCGATGCCCGGGAAGACGTGCGGCACCCCGGCGGCGCGGATCGCGTCCACGGCGGTGCCGATGCTGCCGTCGGGGCGGTTCTTCATGCCGATCGGCATCGACAGGCCGGAGGCGAGCTGCCGGTGCACCTGGCTCTCCACCGTGCGGGCGCCGATCGCACCCCACACCACCGTGTCCGCGATGTACTGCGGGGTGATCGGGTCGAGGAATTCGCAGCCCACCGGAAGGCCGAGACGCAGGACGTCGAGCAGCAGCGCCCGGGCCCGGCGCAGGCCGGTGTTGACGTCGCCGCTGCCGTCCAGCCCAGGGTCGTTGATCAGGCCCTTCCACCCCACGGTGGACCGCGGCTTCTCGAAGTAGACCCGCATGACGATCAGCAGGTCGTCGGCGAGCCGGTCGGCGGCGGCGCGCAGACGCTCGGCGTAGTCGAGGGCGGCGGCCGGGTCGTGCACCGAGCACGGGCCGACCACCACCAGCAGGCGGTCGTCCTCGCGGTCCAGCACGCGGCCCACCGCGCGTCGGCCGTTCAACACGGCGGCGGCGAGCGAGGCGTCCAGGGGCAACTCGTGGTGCAGCAGGGCGGGTGTGGTCAGCGGCACGACACGGTCGATCCGCTGATCGCTGACCCGATCGGTCTCCGGGGTCGTCACGGTGGGCATCCTTTCGCCGACCGTGCCCGGGGCCGGTGCCCGGGACGAGCCGGCTGCTCGTACGCAAAAGGGCAGGAACGACAGCTCCTGCCCAGCCGGCTCGGTCCGTGGTGACGTCAGTTCATGGTGAAGTCACCGGCGTGGGAGCCGGCTGCCTAAACCATCGATAGGAACGCGTCACGGGAGCCAGCCTACCCGACCGGGCGGGGGTGCCCGTGGCATCGTCCCAAGATGCGGGGTGAACATCGCGTGCCGAGTCCGGGCGGGGGGTAACAGGGGTCCCATGACTGACGAGCAGAGCGAGCAGGAGCGGGCGGAGTCCCGCGCGCACCACCTCCTTCCCGAGGAGGAGGCGGTGGGCAGCGACGACCCGCAGGCGCAGGCGGAGGCGATCCTCGCCGAGTCGGACATCCGCGAGGAGGACCAGAACGTGGCCCCGGACACGGTGCTGGAACGTCGTACCTCGGATCAGACGGTGGCCGTCGAACCGCCGGACTGAGCCCGCGCGCCGCGCGCCCGGCGTGACCCCCGGTAGGTCTGCTCGCGCAGCCAGGCGAGTGGGCCGGCCGCCCGCAGTTCGGGTGGCAGGTTGCGCACCGGGTCGAACGCGAGTGCGCCGTCCTCCCCGGCGTCGAGCGGGGCGCCGATGCTGACCTGGCCGACCGGCCGCCACGGCCCGACGGCGGACGCGACCGCGAGCACCACGCGCGGCGCGTCCGTCCGGGCCGCGGCAGCGACGGCGGCCAGAGTGCGGCCGAGGTCGACCGAGTCCGGGTCGGCCAACGCGGCCAACCAGAGACGACGCCGGCCCAGGCGGTAACACGTGATCGTGCTGTACGTCCCGGTGAAGCCGCGGCGGGGCAGCGGCAGGTTCCGCAGCACCGGAGCGGCGCCGCTGGAGCTGACCAGCAGGTCGAACGGGCGGCCGGTGGGGGAGTGCACACGCACCGCCAGGCCCAGCACGTCCGGCCAACCGCCCGGCGTGGGCGTACCCCTGGAGAGCCGGACCGTGGCCGCGTACCGGCCGGGGTCGTCCAGCAGGGCGACCCCGGTGGGCGGTCCGGGCGTACCCCAGATCGTCACCTCGCCGGTGAACGACCGGCCGGCCGGGTGCAGCAGCCGGCCGCGGCGCAGCCGGCCGAGTCCGGCGGTGGCGCGTTCGACGGTCCTGGCGGCCGGTCCGACGGTGCGGCGCGCGGGCGGTACGGGGGTCGGTGGGGTCATTGCTCTGCGGTACCCCGACCGGCCGAGTCGATGCCGGTCGGCCGGCTCGCCGACCGGCGGCACGTCACCTTTCCGCCCGCGAGATCGGATAGCGTCGTGCCATGCCCGACAGTGGTTACCCCTGGCCCATCGAGACGTCCCGACTGGACAACGGCCTGCGCGTGGTGGTGAGCGAGGATCGCACCGCACCCGCGGTGGCCGTCAATCTCTGGTACGACGTCGGATCCCGGCACGAGCCGGCCGGGCAGACCGGTTTCGCCCACCTCTTCGAACACCTGATGTTCGAGGGCTCGGTGAACGTGGCGAAGACCGAGCACATGAAGCTGATCCAGGGCTCCGGTGGCTCGCTCAACGCCACCACCAACCCGGACCGGACGAACTACTTCGAGACGGTCCCGGCCGAGCACCTGGAGCTGGCGCTCTGGCTGGAGGCCGACCGGATGGGTGGGCTGGTCCCGGCGCTCACCCAGGAGACGCTGGACAACCAGCGCGACGTGGTGAAGAACGAGCGCCGGCAGCGCTACGAGAACGTCCCGTACGGGGATGCCTGGCTGCGGCTGCTGCCGCTGCTCTACCCGCCGGGGCACCCGTACCACCACTCGACGATCGGCTCGATGGCCGACCTGAACGCCGCCGATCTCGCCACCTTCCAGGCGTTCCACGAGATGTACTACGCGCCGAACAACGCGGTGCTCACAGTCGTCGGCGACGCCCAGGCCGCCGAGGTGTTCGCGCTGGCCGAGAAGTACTTCGGGGCGTTGCCCGCCCGCGACGACATCCCGCCCGCGCCGGACGGTCGCCGCGTCCCGGCGACCGGGAAGCCCGCCGTGGAGACGGTGATCGCGGACGTGCCGGC
Source organism: Micromonospora sp. NPDC005252 (assembly GCF_042872475.1). Taxonomy (NCBI): domain Bacteria; kingdom Bacillati; phylum Actinomycetota; class Actinomycetes; order Micromonosporales; family Micromonosporaceae; genus Micromonospora; species Micromonospora sp. NPDC005252. The sequence goes on from NZ_JBIAKN010000025.1 coordinate 19,332, forward strand.
GCCCCGCGTCTACATCGCCCACCGTGGCCACCCGTTCGGCAGCCCCGGCTACGACGTGCTCACCGTGCTCGCCACCGTGCTCGGCAGCGGCCGGGGCAGCCGGCTCTACCAGCGGCTCGCCGACGGCGAGCGGATCGCACAACCCGATCTGGTCGGCGCGTACGGGGTGGACCTCGCGCACGCCCCGGCGCCGCTGATCGCCACCGCCACCGCCCGTCCCGGCGTGAGCGCCGAGCGGTTGGCCGAAGGGCTGGCCGAGGTCGTCGACGAGCTGGCCACCGTGCCGGTCACCGCCGCCGAGCTGGACCGGGCGAAGGCGTTGCTGAGCACCGCGTGGTGGCGGCAGATGTCGACGGTGGACGGCCGCGCGGACACGCTCGGGCGGTACACCACCCAGTTCGGTGACCCGGCCCGGGCCGCCGACCGGCTGCCCGCCTGGCTCGCGGTGACCGCCGAGCAGATCGCCGAGACCGCCGCCGAGGTGCTCGGCGCCGCCGACCGGGTGACCCTGACCTACCTGCCCGAGGAGACCGCATGACGCTGATCGCCGACCGTCCCGGCCCGGGTGCCGCTCGCCCGTACCGGTTCCCGCCGGTGGTCCGCCGCGCGGCGGGCGGCGGCCAGGTGGTCGCCGCGCACCTGCCCGGGCAGAACCTCGCCGTCGCGTTGCTGCTGCTCGACGCCGGCGCCGGCCGGGAGCTGACCGGCAAGGAAGGGCTGGGCGGCGTGCTCGCCAAGGCCCTGGAGGAGGGCACCGCGCAGCGGGACGCCACGGCGTACGCGCTGGCCATCGAGGCGCTCGGCACCGAGCTGGTGACCGGGCTGGACTGGGACTCGTTCCAGATCAGCGTGCAGGTCCCGGTGGATCGGCTGACCGCCGCGGTGCAACTCCTCGCCGAGGCCGTCCGGACGCCCCGGCTGGACCCGGCCGACGTCCGGCGCGTGCGCGACGACGAGGCCACCGCGCTGCGGATGGACTGGGCCAACCCCGGCCCGCGCGCCGACGCCGCGCTGCGCGCCGACCTGTTCGGCGCCGACACCCGCTGGGGACGACCGATGTACGGCGATCCGGACTCGGTGGCCGGCCTGGACGTGGAGGACATCACCGTCTTCCACTCCGAGTGGTTCCTGCGGCCCGGCACCCTGATCGTCGCCGGTGACCTGGACCGGATCGACCTGGACGCGTTGGCCGGGGCGGCGTTCGCCGGCACCGGGGGCGGTCCGGCCGAGCGGGGCGGCCCGATCGAGGTCCCGCTGCACACCGGCCGCCGGATCATCCTGGTGGACCGGCCCGGCTCGGTGCAGTCCACGCTGCGGCTGGGCCACCCGTCGCCGCACCGGGCGCACCCCGACCACGTGCCGATGACCCTCGCGGGCACGGTGCTCGGTGGGGCGTTCACCTCCCGGCTCAACCACCTGATCCGCGAGGTGCGCGGCTACACGTACGGCATCCGGGGCGAGTTCGCCTCGTCCCGCCGGTTCGGGCGGTTCGCGGTCAGCTCGGGCGTGCAGACCGCCGTCACCGCGCCGGCCCTGGTCGAGGCGGTGGGCGAGATCACCCGTACGCAGGCGGGAGGCGTGACCGAGGACGAGCTGGCGGTGGCCCGTTCCTGGCGGGCCGGGCAGCTGTCGGTCGAGTTGCAGAGCCCCCGGGCGATCGCCTCCGCGCTGACCACGCTGGTGGTGCACGACCTGCCGGACGACTACCACGCCCGGCTGCGCGAGGAACTGCTCAACGCCGACGTGGACCAGGTCTCCGCGGCAGCGGCCACCCACCTGCACCCGGAAGCGCTGACCCTGGTCATCGAAGGCGACGCCGCCGTGATCCGCAACGACCTCGAGTCCGCCGCCCTAGGAGACCTCCTCCCCTAACCCCCTCCCGCCTCCCGCCCCCCGCCCTCAGCCCTCAGCCCTCAGCCCGTTGATCATGAAGTTGTTGTCACTCGGCACGGCGTGTCGCGGCAATAACTTCATGATCGACGGGGGAGGTGGGGGAGGTGGTGGTGGGGGTGGGTGTGAGGCGGGACCCGGGGGGTGGGAAAGGGGTCCCGGTTTCGGGGGTGGGGTGGGTAGCCTCCGGGCATGAGGATCGGCATTGTGGGGGCCACCGGCCAGGTCGGTGGCGTGATGCGGCAGGTGCTGGCGGAGCGGGAGTTCCCGGCGGAGCAGGTGCGGTTGTTCGCCTCGGCGCGGTCCGCCGGGCGGACGCTGCCGTGGCGCGACGGCGAGGTGACCGTCGAGGACGCCGCGACCGCGGACTACTCCGGGCTGGACATCGTGCTCTTCTCCGCCGGTAAGGGCACCGCCCGAGAGTTGGCTCCCCGGGTGGCCGAGGCCGGCGCCGTGGTGATCGACAACTCGTCGGCGTTCCGGATGGACCCGCTGGTGCCGCTGGTGGTCGCCGAGGTCAACCCGCACGCCGCCGCCGACCGCCCGAAGGGCATCATCGCCAACCCCAACTGCACCACGATGGCCGCGATGCCGGTGCTGCGCCCGCTGCACGCCGAGGCTGGTCTGGTCGGCCTGGTCGTCTCGACGTACCAGGCGGTCTCCGGCGCCGGCTTGGCTGGCGTCGCCGAGCTGGACGAGCAGGTCCGCAAGGTCGCCGAGCACGCCGCCGGGCTCGCCTTCGACGGGTCGGCCGTGGAGTTCCCCGCGCCGCGCTCGTTCGCCGAGCCGATCGCCTTCAACGTGCTGCCGCTGGCCGGCTCGATCGTCGACGACGGCTCGTTCGAGACCGACGAGGAGCAGAAGCTCCGCAACGAGACCCGCAAGATCCTGGAAATCCCCGACCTCAAGGTCTCCGGCACCTGTGTCCGGGTTCCGGTCTTCACCGGCCACTCGCTCCAGATCAACGCCCGCTTCGCCCGCCCGATCACCCCGCAGCGGGCCCACGAACTGCTCGCCGACGCGCCCGGGGTCGCGCTGACCGCCGTGCCGACGCCGCTGCAGGCCGCCGGGCAGGACCCGACCTACGTGGGCCGCATCCGCGCCGACGAGACCGTCGAGTACGGGCTGGCGCTGTTCTGCTCCAACGACAACCTGCGCAAGGGCGCCGCCCTCAACGCCGTACAGCTCGCCGAGCTGGTGGCCGCCGAGCGACGCTGACCGTTGCGATCACTGCGGGCTCCCGGCCGGTCTCGGTGGGAGCCCGCAGTCCGTGGCGGGCAGCGGTGCATCGGGGGCGGGAGCACGCCGGTCATGTTTGGATGGACGTAGCCGACCGCGCCACCTGGAGGAAACCGTGCCGGAGGACCCCACCCAGCAGGCGTTGACCGACCTGATCGCCGGCCGCTCGATGGGCGTGCTGGCCACCCTCAAACGCGACGGGCGACCCCAGCTGTCCACAGTGGTCTACTCGTTCGACCGCGCGGCCGGCCTGATCCGGGTGTCCGTCACCGACGGCCGAGCTAAGACCGCCAACCTTCGTCGGGACCCGCGGGCCAGCTTCCACGTCGGCAGCGAGGACGGCTGGGCGTACGCGGTGGTCGAGGGGCGGGCCGAGCTGACCACTCCGGCGGCCGACGTCGACGACGCCACGGTCGAGGAGCTGGTGGGGCTCTACCGGGCGCTTCGCGGCGAGCACCCGGACTGGGCCGACTATCGCAACACCATGGTCGCCGACCGGCGGCTGGTGCTGCGCCTGCACGTGGAGCGGATCTACGGAATGCCGCCCCGCGCCTGAGAGGGTCGCGAACCACGCCCGTGCCTGCGGGGCCCCGGACCGCGACCGACGACTGACCCCTGGGCGACGACTCCCGGCTCAGCCGGGCTCGATCACGGTCACGCCGGGCCAGCGTTGCGCGGGCCGGTGGCGAGCCAGTCGCTGCCGGGACATCGTGACGCCCACCCGGGCCGGGTTGTGCCGCCACACCCCGCCCAGCAGATCCGCCAGGCCGTACGGGGCGCAGACCTCCAGCCCACCGGTCGGGCGCAGCCGCACCGCCACGGCGGTCGCGTACTCCGGCCAGGTGGCCACCGCCTCGGCGACGCTGCGGTACGGGTCGATCGGATCGCCGCCGAACTTCGACGCGTACCAGGTGTGCACCGCCGCCTGGTTGCGTGCCTCCCACGGCGGCGCCGCCCAGGCCGCAGCGAGTCGGGCGGTGGCCCGGCGGTCGTCGTCGCGGGACAGTCTCGTCGGGTCGAAGAAGACCACGTCCACGTCGCGGACCGTCGCCGGGTCGAACCCGTCGCCGTACCGCTCGCTCCAAACGAGGTCGCGGAGGGCGCCCGCGCCGATCCAGGCGTCCGGCAGGCCGGAGTCGCGGACCACGGTCAGCGCCCGGGTCAGCCAGGCGTTGCCGGCGACGAGGTCTCTCAGCTCCTGCTCGCCCGTCAGCACCCCACCCACGCTAGGCGGTGCTGCCCTCGGCCAGTTGGTGGGGTCTGTACCACTATCTCGCCCGGCGTCACGACCTTGTCGATCAGGCGGTGTCGCGGAACGGCCGCGGGCCGCGGTCGCGACAGCTGCCTGCCCCCGGACAGCGGCCCGGCCGTCGGCGTTACCCCCTCCCGTGCGGCGGGTAGACGGGCCGTGCCGACACCGAGAGGGGAGCACCATGACAACGGTCGGAGAGTTCATGACGACCCGGTTGGTGACGATGGACGGCAACGAGACGCTCATCGCCGCCGCGCAGGAGATGCGCGACAGCGCGATTGGTGACGTGGTGGTGACCGATGGCAACGGTGTCGTCGGTATCGTCACGGACCGGGACATCACGGTCCGTGGTGTCGCGGAGAACATGGACCCGGGCTCGACCCGGCTGAACCAGATCACCACCCGCAATGTGATCACCGTGAGCCAGTACGACGACGCGGTGGCCGCCGCGGACCTGATGCGCACCTATGCCGTACGCCGGCTGCCGGTGATGGACGACGGGCGCCTGGTGGGTCTCGTCTCGATGGGTGACCTCGCGGTCGAGCGCGAACCGCAGTCGGTGCTGGCCGACATCAGCGCCGACGATCCGAACAACTGACGACCCGCCGCCAACGCGCCGGCCCTCCCCTGCCGGGGGAGGGCCGGCGCCGCCGTGCCCCACCCCCCGGGGGGGGGGGGGGTTGGTGGTGTGTGGGAGAAGGCAGCCCAGTGAGAGGAAGCCGAGATTGATGAGGTCGGGTTGGGG
>NZ_JBIAKN010000026.1:0-19959 GCF_042872475.1 Micromonospora sp. NPDC005252
CGCCACCCGCGGCTACGCCACCAGCTGACCCCACCCCAGCACCACCACCGACAAGGGCCGGACCCCACCACGGGGCCCGGCCCTTTCGGCATGCCGTCAGTCGGTCGCGAGGTAGGCACGAAGCGCCCCTCCGCCCCCCAGCACCGAGTAATCCGACAAGGACCGGACCCACCACAGGGCCGGCCCTTTCGGCATGCCGTCAGCCGGCAGCGAGGCAGGCACGAAGCGCGCCTCCGCGCCGAATGGCCCGGTTCCTCAGCCCACCTGCCCAAGACATGAGCAGATCTTGGACAGTTTCCGTTATCGGCTAACGGAAACTGTCCAAGATCTGTGCGTTCAGGCTACGGCGGTGCGGTCGGAGACGGGTGAGAGGCGGGTGAGGCGGCCCCTTGGCCGCTCCGAGCCACATCGGCGTCGGCGTGGGCGTTGGCACGCACGACCGGCGGCTCTGGCGCATGGTCCGACGCGAATACCGCGCGCCATGGCGCACACAGCCGGTTGCGGGTCAGCCGCCGGAGTCGTCCATCTCGGCGCCCTCGGGGACGGTGTCGTCGTCCCGGCTGGCCAGCCAGCCGTCCGGGAGGAAGACCTTGCCCGGCGAGTTGGTACGCCCGCGCGGCTGACCCAGTGCGGCCACCGGAAACGGCTCCGCCGGGTCGAGCTTGCCGAGCAGGTCGTCGAGCTGGGCCAGGCTCTCGATCATCGCCAGCGAACGGCGCAGCTCGCCGCCCACGGGGAAGCCCTTCAGGTACCAGGCGACGTGCTTGCGGAAGTCGGTGCAGCCGTCGCGCTCACCCCGGGCGGGGTTGCGGGCGCCCGCCACGAACTGGTCGACGAGCAGCTCGGCGTGCCGGCGCATGGTCACCGCCACCTCGCCGAGGCTGGGCAGACGCCGTTCGGGCCGACCGTTGAAGGCGGCCTCCAGGTCGGCGAAGAGCCACGGCCGGCCGAGGCAGCCCCGGCCGACCACCACGCCGTCGACCCCGGTGTGGGCGACCATCCGCAGCGCGTCGTCGGCCTCCCAGATGTCGCCGTTGCCGAGGACCGGCACGTCGAGGGCCTGCTTCAAGGTGGCGATCGCGTCCCAGTCGGCGGTGCCCGAGTAGCGCTGGGCGGCCGTCCGCCCGTGCAGGGCCACCGCGGCGACGCCGGCGTCCTGGGCGGCGAGCCCCGCTTCGACGTACGTCAGGTGGTCGTCATCGATGCCCTTGCGCATCTTCACGGTGACCGGCACCCCGGAGGGTGCGGCGGCGTCCACCGCGGCCCGCACCAGGCGGGCGAAGAGCCGGCGTCGCCACGGGAGCGCCGCGCCGCCGCCGCGCCGGGTGACCTTGGGTACGGGGCAGCCGAAGTTGAGGTCGATGTGGTCGGCCAGGTTGCGCTCGACGACGATCCGCACGGCGGCGGCGGTGACCTCCGGGTCGGTGCCGTAGAGCTGGAGGCTGCGCGGCTGTTCGTCGTCGCCGAACGCGATCATGCGGAGCGTCTTCGGGTTGCGCTCGACCAGCGCACGGGTCGTGATCATCTCGCAGACGTAGATGCCGCCGCCCTGCTCACGGCACAGCCGGCGGAATCCGACGTTCGTGATCCCGGCCATCGGCGCGAGCACCACCGGCGGCGACACCTGGTACGGCCCGAGGGCCAACGGGCGCAGCGCGGGAACGGTCGAGGCGGTCACCGCACAAGTGTACGGGGCCCCGACCGGCGCTTTCCGCGTCGGCCGGGGCCCCGTGCCCACCGTCTCAGCAGCCGGGGAGGCGCTCGATCAGGTAACGCTCGACCTGGTCCAGCGAGACGCGCTCCTGGCCCATGGTGTCCCGGTTGCGCACCGTCACGGCGTTGTCGTCCAGCGTGTCGAAGTCGACGGTCACGCAGAACGGGGTGCCGATCTCGTCCTGCCGGCGGTAGCGGCGGCCGATCGCCTGCGAGTCGTCGAACTCCACCACCCAGCGCTTGCGCAGCAGCGTGGCGAGGTCCTTCGCCTTGGGCGACAGCGCCTCGTTGCGGGACAGCGGCAGCACCGCCACCTTCACCGGGGCCAGCCGCGGGTCGAACCGCATCACCGTGCGCTTGTCGACGCCGCCCTTGGTGTTCGGCGCCTCGTCCTCGTCGTACGCCTCCAGCAGGAAGGCGAGCACCGCGCGGGTCAGACCGGCGGCCGGCTCGATGACGTACGGCATCCAGCGCTCGCCCTTGGTCTGGTCGAAGTACGACAGGTCGACGCCGGAGTGCTTGCTGTGCGTGGAGAGGTCGAAGTCGGTGCGGTTGGCGACACCCTCCAGCTCGGCGAACTCGGTCCCGCCGAACTGGAAGCGGTACTCGATGTCGACAGTGCGCTTCGAGTAGTGCGAGAGCTTCTCGGCAGGGTGCTCGTACAGGCGCAGGTTGTCCGCCGACAGGCCGAGGTCGAGGTACCACTTCCAGCGCTCCTGGAGCCAGTACTCGTGCCACTCTTCGTCCGTGCCCGGCTCGACGAAGAACTCCATCTCCATCTGCTCGAACTCGCGGGTCCGGAAGATGAAGTTGCCCGGGGTGATCTCGTTGCGGAACGACTTGCCGGTCTGCGCGATGCCGAACGGCGGCTTCTTGCGGGCGACCGTCTCGACGTTCTTGTAGTTGACGAAGATGCCCTGCGCGGTCTCCGGGCGCAGGTAGTGCAGCCCTTCGTCGCTCTCCACCGGGCCGAGGTAGGTCTTCATCAGGCCGTTGAACATCTTCGGCTCGGTGAAGGTGCCCTTGTTGCCGCAGTTGGGGCAGTTGATCTCCGCGAGCGAGGCCGGCGGGTGGCCGTGCTTGGCCTCGTACGCCTCCTCCAGGTGGTCGGCCCGGAACCGCTTGTGGCAGAACTGGCACTCGGTGAGCGGGTCGACGAACTCGGCGATGTGGCCGGACGCCTCCCACACCTTGCGGGCCAGGATCACCGCGGAGTCGAGGCCGACGACGTCGTCGCGCTGCTGGACCATGGTCTTCCACCACTGCCGGCGGACGTTCTCCTTCAGCTCCACACCGAGCGGACCGTAGTCCCACGCCGATCGGGTGCCTCCGTAGATCTCGCTGGAGGGGAAGACGAAGCCTCGGCGCTTGGCGAGGCTGACGACGGCGTCGATACGGTCGACTGGCATGTTTCCTCCTACGCCGGCTGGCGGTCGGCGGGGGCGAGATGTGGATGGATCGGGTCGGTTCGGGACAACGGTACGACCACCGGCGTCCCGAGCCCAGCAGAATACCGGGGGCGGGTCAGCTCACCCCGCACACCTCCATGCCGCCGGTCTGACCGTCCTGGCCCAGGCTGACCTGCTGTCGCTCCCGGTCGCCGCCGTCGAGGGTCACGTCGACTCCGACGGTCAGGTTGGTGGTGTCCACCTCACCCACCCGGAACGCGGTGACCTGCGGCTCGGCGGCCGCCCGCCGCTCGAACTCGGGGCGGGACTCGCGCCGCTGCGCGTCGTCGCAGAGCTGGTCGTACGCCCGGCCGTAGTTTCGCTCGACGAGCGCCTGGTAGTAGTCGCCGGTCACCGTGCGGCCCTGCTCGCGTACCGCCTGCACGCCGCTCACGGCCAGGCCGACGACGGCCGCGCCTCCTCCGCCACAGCAGAGCAGCACGGCGAGGGCGCCGACGCCGAGGCCGATCCAGAGCCGGGTCCGGCGGCCCTCGGTGGGCGGCGCGGCGAACGGCGGAGCCACACCGGGACCGGGCGGCGGGGCGGGTGCGGTCATAGGAGCAGGGTAGTGCCCGGCGGCTCAGCGGTAAGGACCAGCAGCCCGATCACTCTCGGCGACCACCACGGCTCCCCCGGGCGCGGCGCTGGCCAGCGCCTCGTACGCGGACGGCTCGTCGACCGACTCGGCGAGCAACGGCACCGCGGTCACCTTGACCTCGAAGGCGCCCAGCGCCCGCCGGTAGGTGCCGACCGACTCCCACTCGGTGACGAGTGACCAGTACCGGGGGTCGTCCAGGGCTCGGACCAGTTGGCCGCGCAGGTAGCCGGGGCAGGCGGCCAGCGCGGTGAGGGCGGCGTGCGCCCGTTCGGCGAAGCCGTCGGCGACATCGACGTCGACCACGAACCGGTTGGTCACCAGCACCGGGGGTTCCTCCTCGTAGAGTCTGTGGGATGCAGCGTACGCAGCGCCCTCTGCTGGCCCGGTTGGCCGGGGCGAACCCAACGTCGGTGTTCCTGCTCACCCTGGTGGTGGTGCTGGTGGCGTTCTTCACGCCGGGGGTGGTCGGCGGGCTGCTGACGCTGGCCCTCGCCGCCGCCCTGATCGTCCTGTTGGCGACCACCTGGCCGGTTCAGGCCCCGCAGACCCGGCTGATCCGGCTGCTGATGCTGACCCTGCTGGTCACGGTGGGCCTCGCGAAGCTGCTCTGACATGCAAGCATGCGTTTTTGACAATCATTGTCGTTACCACGGACAGTTGGGGACATGACCAACCGCACCACGTCCCGCGTCCTGGCCGCCGCGACCGCCCTGCTCGCCCTGGGCGCCGTCGCCGGCTGCTCCACCGGCGGCGCGGCCGGCGCCGATCCCCAACGGGTCGACGTGGTCGCCGCGTTCTACCCACTCCAGTTCATCGCCGAGCGCGTCGGCGGTGACGCGGTCCACGTGACCAACCTGGCCAAGCCCGGCGCCGAGCCGCACGACCTGGAGCTGAGCCCTCGCCAGGTCGGCCAGGTCACCGAGGCCGAGCTCATCGTCTACCTCAAGGGCTTCCAGCCCGCGGTGGACGAGACGGTCGCGCAGGACGACGACGCCCGGGTGTTCGACGTGGCCGGCGTGCAGCCGCTGTTGGACGCGAGCGCCGGCGGCCACAACCACGAGGGTGCGGAGGAGCAGGGCGAGGAGCAGCACGCTCACGCCAAGGACCCGCATGTCTGGCTCGACCCGACCCGGCTCGCCGCCATCGGCGATCAGCTCGCCCAGCGGCTCGGCGAGGTCGACGCGGACCACGCCGCCGACTACACCGCCCGGGCCACGGCGCTGCGCGCCGACCTGACGGCCCTCGACGGCGAGTTCACCCAGGGCCTCGCGACCTGCCAGCGGCGGGAGATCGTGACCAGCCACACCGCGTTCGGCTACCTGGCTGACCGCTACCGGCTCGAACAGGTCGGCATCACCGGGCTGAGCCCGGACGTCGAGCCCTCGCCGCAGCGGCTCGCCCGGGTCATCGAGGATGCGAAGGCGCACCACGCCACCACGATCTTCTTCGAGGCGCTGGTCAGCCCGAAGGTCGCCGAGACCATCGCCGGTCAGGTCGGCGCGAAGACCGCGGTGCTCGACCCGATCGAAGGACTCGCCGCGGGCAGCGGCTCGGACTACCTTTCGGTGATGCGTACCAACCTGCAGACCCTGCGGACGGCGTTGAGCTGCTCGTGAGCACCCCCGTCATCACCGTCGAGCACGGCGCGGTCGGCTACGACGGCCGCCCGGTGCTCCGGGACGTCTCGCTCACCGTGACCGCCGGGGAGGTGGTCGCGGTGCTCGGCGCCAACGGCTCCGGCAAGTCCACGCTGATCCGCGCGATCCTCGGCCTGGTGCCGCTCACCGCCGGCTCGATCACCCTCTTCGACCGGCCGTTGCGCCAGTTCCGCCAGTGGCAGCGCATCGGGTACGTCCCGCAGCGCCTCGGCGCTGGCGGAGGCGTGCCCGCCACCGTCCGCGAGGTGGTGGCGTCCGGCCGACTGGCCCGCCGGGGGATCCTGCGCCCGCCCGGCGCGGCCGACCGGGCCGCCGTCGACGCGGCCCTGCGCGCGGTCGGGCTCGCCGACCGGGCCACCGACCCGGTGTCCACCCTCTCCGGCGGTCAGCAGCAGCGCACCCTGATCGCCCGTGCGCTGGCCGGCCGGCCGGAGCTGCTGATCCTCGACGAGCCCACCGCCGGGGTGGACGCGGCCAGCCAGGAGGCATTCGCGGGCGCGCTGCGTGACTTCGTCGCCGACGGCGGGACGGTGCTGCTGGTGGCACACGAGCTGGGCCCGCTGCGGCCGGTGATCAGCCGGGCGGTCGTCGTCCACCAGGGCGGCGTCTGTCACGACGGCCCGGTTCCGGACCCGGCCGGCCACCACGCGGAGCCCGACCACGACCACGTGCACCCGCACGGTCCCGACGAGCCCGCCGGGCTGTGGAGCAACTGACCATGGAACTTTTCCAGTACCCCTACATGCAGCGCGCCCTGATCGGCGCGCTGGTGATCGGCCTGGCCGCGCCGGCGCTCGGCATCTACCTGGTGCAGCGCCGACTGACGCTGATCGGCGACGGCATCGGCCACGTGGCGTTGACCGGCGTCGGCGCCGGCCTGCTCCTCAACCGCTCGCCGGTGCTGGTGGCGGTGATCGTCGCCACGGTCGGCGCGATCGCCATCGAGGTGGTCCGCGCGCGCGGGCGGACCTCCGGCGACCTGGCCCTGGCGCTGCTCTTCTACGGCGGCATCGCCGGCGGCGTCCTGCTGGTCGGCCTCTCGGACGCGACCAGCGCCAACCTCAACGCCTACCTGTTCGGGTCCCTGCTCTCCACCTCGACCACCGACCTGATCACCGTCGGCGTGCTCGGCGCGGCGATCCTGCTCACCATGATCGTGCTGCGGCCGGCGCTCTTCGCGATCAGCCACGACGAGGAGTACGCCCGCGTGTCCGGCCTGCCGGTGCGCACCCTCAACCTGCTGATCGCGGTCACCACAGCGGTCACGGTGACCATCGCGATGCGGGCCGTCGGAGTGCTGCTGATCAGCGCGCTGATGGTGGTTCCGGTGGCCACCGCCCAGCAGGTCACCCGGGGCTTCCGCAGCACGATGGCCGCCGCGATGGCGCTCGGGTTCTTCGCTGCCGGCTCCGGCGTCTGGGTGGCGGCCACCGCCGACACCCCGCCCGGCGCCTCGGTGGTGCTGCTGGCGATCGCCTCGTTCCTGGTGGTGGCCGTGGCTGGCGCGCTCTGGCGGGCGGTACGCCGCCGCACCGCGCCGGCCCCCGTACCGGCGCCGGAACCGCACGAGGTCGTCCTGCACTGAGCCCGATCGGCGGATGTCGGTGGTATTGGTTACCGTTGCAAGATGACCAGCGCAACAGGCTACGAGGGTTTCGACGGAGCCAGCGAGTTGCTCCGGGCCCTGTCGGCGCCCATCCGGCTGGCCATCGTCAGCGAGCTGGCCAGCGGCGAGCGGTGCGTGCACGAGCTGGTGGAGAAGCTGGGCGCGGCACAGCCGCTGGTGTCCCAGCACCTGCGGGTGCTGCGCGGAGCGGGCGTGGTGCGGGGCTCCCGCCGGGGCCGGGAGATCGCCTACAGCCTGGTCGACGAGCACGTCGCGCACATCGTGGCGGACGCGGTCAGCCACGCCGGGGAGGGATCATGAGCGAGAGCGGCGCCGCGGTGCGCAACACCCGGCAGCGCTCGGCGGTGAGCGCGCTGCTGGGCGAGATGGAGGGCTTCCACAGCGCCCAGGACCTGCACGCGATGCTCCGGCAGCGCGGTGAGCGGGTCGGCCTCACGACTGTCTACCGCACCCTGCAGGGGCTGGCCGACGCGGGCGAGATCGACGTGATGCGCCCGCCGGGCGGCGAGCACCTCTACCGCCGGTGCAGCGAGGGGCACCACCACCACCTGGTCTGCCGGGCCTGCGGGCGTACGGTCGAGGTGGCCGGCCCCGCGGTGGAGAGCTGGGCCGACCGGGTCGCCGCGCAGCACGGCTACGCCGACGTCAGCCACACCCTGGAGATCTTCGGCACCTGCCCGGCCTGCGTCCGCTGACCAGCGTGGCCGACCTTCGGTTCCGCCCGGTCCAGCCGGTGGGCGACACCGTCGCGTTCGGGGGCCTGCGGCTCGCCTGATCGCCGATCCCCCGGCCGGGCGTCGGTGGCGGGGAGCGGAGCCTGCGGCGCCCCCGGGCCGGGGTCACCCCGGCCACCGATCGACGGGTGCCGGGCGGGGACCGTTCGTGGCACGCTGTCCGGCGTGAAGATCTACGCCGATCGGTTTCCGACCGCCGTCCGCCAGTTGCTCACCGACCTGCTCGTCGTCGCCTGGGTGTACGTCGCGATCCGCGCCGCGCTCTGGCTGCACGACCTGGTGCAGAAGCTCGCCGTACCCGGGCAGAAGCTGGAGGGCGCCGGCAGTGGCCTCGCCGACAACCTCGCCGACGCCGGCGGCAAGGTCCGGCGGGTGCCGCTGGTCGGTGACGAGCTGACCGCGCCCTTCCAGCGGGCCGCCGACGCCGCCCGGGGTCTCGCCGACGCCGGCCGCGACCAGCAGCACCTGGTCGACCAGCTCGCCCTCGCCCTCACCGTCGCGGTGCTGATCTTCCCGCTCGGCCTGGTGCTCTTCGGTTGGCTGCCGCTGCGGCTGCGCTGGATGCGCCGGGCCGGATCGGCCGCGAAGCTGGCCGCCGGGCCGGCCGGGCGGGATCTGCTCGCGCTACGCGCGCTGGCCACCCAGCCGCTGGGCCGGCTGACCCGGATCGCGCCGGACGTCGCCGAGGCGTGGCGACGTGGCGACGACGACACCGTCGAGGCCCTGGCCGCCCTGGAGCTACGCCAACTCGGCCTGCGCAGCAGAGGCCGCTGAACCTGCGGTACGCCCCTGGCTTGATCCACACCAGATCGCCGATGTGGGTCTGTCCGGGCCGCCGGATGCCCCCACCTCGGCGACCTGGTGTGGATCGACCACCAGCTGCCGTCGCGTGCCACAGCCTGCGTCGGCATCCCGGCCGTTAAGGTCTTCGGGTGTTCTACTTCCTGATCGTCATCGCCGTACTGCTGCTCGGCTACGCCGCCGTCCTGGTCTCCCTCGTCCGCCGGGGCAGGAAGATCCCACCCGCGGCGTACCTCGCCCTGGCCGGGCTCAACGGTCTGATCCTGGCGGGGGTGCTGGCCTGGGCGGTCGCCCGCTGACAGCGCGCCGGGCAGCCAGGCCACGCCGCGGCGGCACGGCACGCGCAAACGCAGCACGGCAAGCGCGGCCGGCACGGCAAGCGCGGCCAACGCGACCAGTCCGGCCGGCGCGAACAGCGGCGAGGGGCGGCCCGGCGGGCGGGCCGCAGGGGGTCAGGCCGCGGGGTCGGAGGTTACGGCTTCGGCGGGATGCGGCGGCGGACGTCCTCGGCGGTGGACGGGCCGGGCGACCAGCGGGCCACCCAGGGCAACTCGTCGGACGGGGTGACGACCCCCTCCTCCAGCCCCGCGTAGCGGCCGGCGAGGATCCGCTTGGCGGCGGCCGTGTCGACGGAGTCGGTGTTGTCCCAGAGTGCCGTGAACAGCGCGTCCACCCGGACCAGGGCCTGCCGGCAGAACAGGTCGGCCAGCTCGACGTTCTCCGGCCGCGTGTCGCGCTCGGCGGACGCCCGGACGCAGACGGCGGACATCGCGAACAGCTCCGCGCCGATGTCCACCACACGCCCGAGGAACGCCTGCTTGCGTTCCATTTTTCCCTGCCAGCGGGACATCGCGTAGAACGTCGACCGGGCCAGCTTGCGCGACGACCGTTCCACCTGGCGCAGGTGCGCGGCCAGGGGCCCGAACTCGGCGTACGCCGACGGGCTCTGGCCCTTGCCGACCGCGAGGGTGGGCAGCCACCTCGCGTAGAACGCGCCCGCACGGGCGCCGGCGCGGGCCTTGCGGCCGAGCCCCGCCTCCGGGTCGATGATGTCGCCGGCCACCGAGAGGTGGGCGTCGACCGCCTCCCGGGCGATCAGCAGATGCATGATCTCGGTCGAGCCCTCGAAGATCCGGTTGATCCGCAGGTCGCGGAGCACCTGCTCGACGTTGGCCGGGCGTTCGCCGCGGGCGGCCAGCGAGTCGGCCGTCTCGTAGCCGCGCCCGCCCCGGATCTGGATCAGCTCGTCGGCGATCTTCCAGGCCATCTCGCTGGCGTACAGCTTGACCAGCGCCGCCTCGATCCGGATGTCGTTGCGGTCGTCGTCGGCGAGCAGGCAGCACAGGTCGAGCATGGTCTCCATGGCGTACGTGGTGGCGGCGATGAAGGAGAGCTTCTGGGCGACCGCCTCGTGCTCGCCCACCGGCCGGCCCCACTGGACGCGGTCGGCGGCCCACCCCCGGGCCACGTTCAACGACCACTTGCCGGCGCCCACGCACATGGCCGGCAGCGAGAGCCGACCGGTGTTCAGCGTGGTCAGGGCGATCTTGAGCCCCTTGCCCTCACCGCCGATGACGTTCTCCGCCGGCACGAACACGTCGTGGAACCGGGTCAGGCTGTTCTCCAGACCACGGAGGCCGACGAACTCGTTGCGCCGCTCCACGGTGATGCCCGCGCTGTCGCCGTCCACCACGAACGCGGTGATCCCGCCGCGCCGACCCTCGGCGGCGGGCACCCGGGCCATCACCACCAGCAGGGTCGCGACGATGCCGTTGGTGGCCCAGAGCTTGACCCCGTTGAGTCGGTAGCCGGTGCCGTCCTCGGTCGGCTCGGCGGTGGTGGCGAGCCGGGCCGGGTCGGAGCCCACGTCCGGCTCGGTGAGCAGGAACGCGGAGACCTCGCCCGCGGCGAGCCGGGGCAGGAAGCGCTGCTTCTGCTCGGTGGTGCCGAACATCTTCAGCGGCTGCGGCACCCCGATCGACTGGTGGGCCGAGAGCAGCGCGCCGATCGCCGGGCTGACCGAGCCGGCCAGCATCAGCGCCCGGCAGTAGTGCAGGTTGCTCAGCCCGAGGCCGCCGTACTTGCGGTCGATCTTCATGCCGAACGCGCCGAGGTCGGCCAGCCCGTGGAACACGGAGTCCGGAATGGAGGCGTCCCGTTCGATGGCCGCGCCGTCCACCTCGGAGGTGAGGAAGGCGCGGAACCGACCAAGGAACTCCTCGGCGCGGGCCACGTCGTCCGGGTCGGAGCGGGGCCAGGGATCGATCAGGTCGAGCCGGAACCGCCCGAGGAACAGCTCCTTGCCGAAGCTGGGCCGATCCCAGGTGGACTCCCGGGCGGCCTCGGCGACCTGCCGGGCCTCCTTCTCGGAGACCTGCCCCGCCTCCGCCGGCAACGGCCCGGTGCTGCCCGGTGTGACGCTGCCGGCTTCGGAGTCGGGGCCGTCCGGTGCCGGTCGGCCATTCTGCGTCGTGGTCACGGCTGCCCCCTCGAACCTCGGTTGCGGCTGCGTCGACGTGCGCGACTACCGTCACGCTACCCCCGGTTGTTACCCAGGGGTAGCGCTGCGTGCGGATCGTCTGCTCGCTGCTCCGGCGGGGTCAGCGGCCGCTGAGCGTGTCCGGGTCGTCATCGTCGTCATCGATGTCGTCGTCCCCCCAGTTGCGGCGGGCGAACGGCAGGATCACCCAGAACAGGAGGAACCAGAGCCCGGCCAGCGCGCTGAGCAGGAACGCGATCGGCCGGTCCAGCACGAAGTCGGTGATCAGCAGGACCGCGCTGACCATCGCGATCAGCATGAAGGCGAGGCCGCCGGTGGCCATCCGGTGCGCGAACCGCACCAGCTCCGGCTTGCGCCCCTGACGGAACAGCGCCCGGTGGAACGCCACCGGCGAGATGATCATCGCGGTGGCGGCGGCCGCGGCGAGCAGCGCGACGATGTAGACGTCCCGCTGGAACTCGCTGGTCCGGGTGAACCCGTTGCTGAACGGCAGGGTGAGCAGGAAGGCGAAGAGGATCTGCACGCCGGTCTGGGCGACCCGCAGCTCCTGCAACAGGTCGGCGAAGTTGCGCTGCCAACGCTGCTTCTCGGTCTCCTTGGACACGCGCTACCTCCGGTCAGACGGTACTGCCGGCGGTCCCAGCCGCCGGCAGCAACGCCAATGCCCCACACGGCCGAGCGCGAAACAGGCTCACGACACGTTCCGGCCATCTCCCCGTCGCCCGCCGGTCATCGCCCGGTCGCCACGCCGTCGCCCGCCCGCCCCAAGCCGAGCCGCCCGCGCCACCCGCCGTGCCGTCGCCCGCCCGCGCCATGCCGACCGCCCGGGTCGCGCCATCGCCCGCGCCGCCGGGGGTCAGGAGCCCCGGCGGATCCGGCCGGCGTATCTGGCCTCCAGGGCCGTGTTGTGCGCGTCGCCGTCCGGGATGTTCGCCGACAGGTAGACCGGGGGCCGCTCCCCCGTCGCCAGCAGCCGGGCGACGACCTCCACGGTGATCTGCTGCGCCAGCAGCGCCGCCGTGATCGAGGAGACCGCGCCGACCGCGCCACCGCCGGGCAGCGGCAGGGTCGCGTCGCCGTACGGTGCGCCGTTGTCGAGCACCACGTCGGCGAGGTCGGCCAGCTTGCGCCCGGACGGGTGGCGGGACGTCATCCGGCCGGAGTGCTGCGCCGAGGTGATCGCCACCAGCGGGTGACCATGCTCCTTGACCAGCGTGGCGAACTCGACCATCGCGCCGTTGACCCCGGAGTTCGACGCGAGCACGAAGACGTCGGCAGCCTGTACGGGGGCCAGCTCCCAGAGCCGGTGCGCCACCGCCGGGTCCCGCTCCAGCAGCGGCCCGAGACGATCGGCCGGTTCGCCGCCGAGCAGCACCAGGTCACGCAGGGCGATCCGGTTGGTGGGCACCAGACCACCCGCCCGACCGGCGATCTCCATGGCGAGGGCCTCCGAGTGCCCGGTGCCGAAGGCGTGCACCACCCCGTCGGCGCGTACCGCTTCGGCGATCAGATCGGCGGCCCGCCCGACCGCATCCCGCTGGCTGGCGGCCACCCGGCCGATCGTCTCGGTCACCACGGCCAGGTAGTCCTCGGCGCTCACACTCATGCGTCCTCCGTCGTCCGGTTGCGGGCCATCCACTGCACCGCGAAGTCGACCGCCGCCCGCTGGCGTACCAACCTCCCCGTCCCCGCGCCCACCGGGCCGCAGCGCACCGCCCCGGTGGCCTCCAGGTCCCGACCCAACGCGCCGAAGTCGCCCGCGTCGAGCCGGGGCGTACACCCAGCAGGCGCAGCTGCGCGGCGAGCGAGCGACGGGTGTCCGGCCCGCCGGCAGGTGCCGTCACGGCGCTCCTCCGCCCGGCGCCGGCCCACCCGGCGCCCGTCTGCCCGGCGTTCGTTGGCCCGGCGTGTCTCGGCACGGCACGGCTCAGGCCGTCCCGGCGATCCGGGCCAGGACCGCCTCGGCCAGCGCGGCGGGTGCGGCGTCCGGAATCCAGTGGCTCACCCCGGGCAGCGGTACGAAGCGGTAGTCACCGATGACGTTGGCGGCGCACGCCTCGGCGGCGGTCCGCCCGATGGCGACGTCCCGGTCGCTCCAGACGTAGGTGGTGGGTACCGCGACCGGGCCGACGCCGGCCAGGTCGGCGCGGGACATGGCCCGGTACCAGTTCAGGGCGGCGGTGAGCGCACCCGGCTCCCGCATCGAGTCGGCGTAGCGGTCCACCCGGGAGGCGTCACCCACCCCGCCGAGCATCTTGCGCAGCGCCGTCGCGTGCCACGCCAGCAGCACCTTCTCGGCCTTGCCCGGCTTGCGGAACAGCGCGATGTACGACGAGCGCGCCTTCTGCTGGCCGTCGGTGGCGAGGGCGTGCGCCATGGCCGCCGGGTGCGGCACGGACACCGCGGTCAACGTACGGACCCGCTCGGGGTGCGCGGCGGCCACCGCCCAGGCCACGATCGCGCCCCAGTCGTGGCCGACCAGGTGGACGGCGTCCACATCGAGCGCGTCGAGCACCGCCACCACGTCGGCGACCAGTTCCGGAATCCGGTACGCGACCACCGCCTCCGGCCGGGCACCCGGCGAGTAGCCCCGCTGGTCCAGCGCGTACGTGCGCAGCCCGGCGGCGTGCAGTGCCGGCACGACGTCGTCCCACTCCCCGCTGTGCTGCGGGAAGCCGTGCAGCAGGAGGACGGGAACGCCGTCGGCCGGGCCGCCGGTGCCTACCTCGAACGTGAGACCTCGCGCGTCGACCTGCATGATCGGCAGCCTACCCAGCCGGCCGAGCGCCGGCCCTGATGCGCGGGCGGCCGAATGCCCTGCTGGGCCGTTACCCCTGGTCGGTGCTAGCGTCACCGAGACAACTTCACATCCGACAGGGGAGCGCACAGCGCTGAGAGTGCGGGCACGCCCGCAGACCCTCGAACCTGATCTGGGTAATGCCAGCGCAGGGAGTTCGGTCGACCTCCAGCCGCGCCGTGAGTCCGGTGCCACCGGGCGCGCGGCGTGCGTCTTCTCCTGGTTCGTTCCACTGAACTGGGAGCACAGCATGGACAACACCACCAGCCGTTGGCGCACCATCGACATCGTGGTCGCCTCGGTGATCGCGGTCGCCTTCGGCGTCATCTTCTGGGCCTGGGGCCTGGTCTGGAGCGCCACCGAGGGCGCGTTCGCCTTCTTCCCGCCCGCGCAGACGCTGATCTACGGCGTCTGGCTGCTGCCGGCCGTGGTCGGCGGCCTGGTCATCCGCAAGCCCGGCGCCGCGCTCTACTGCGAGACGGTGGCCGCGGTCGTCTCCGCGCTGCTGGGCAGCCAGTGGGCCGGCACGGTGATCCCCCAGGGCATCGTGCAGGGCATCGGGGCCGAGCTGGCGTTCGCCGCTTTCCGGTACCGGTCGTACCGGCTGCCGACCGCCGTGCTGGCCGGCGCGCTGACCGGTCTCAGCGCGGCGCTGTTCGACTTCTTCGTCTGGAACGTCGACTACGCGCTGGGCGACTACCGCATCCCGTACGCCCTGCTCACCATCGTCAGCGCCACGATCATCGCTGGCGTGGGCGGCTGGCTGCTCACCCGCGCCCTGGCCAACACCGGCGCGCTGGACCGCTTCCCGGTAGGCCGAAACCGCGCCCTCATCTGAGGGCGCAACTGTCCCCGTGATCAAGAGGTTTGCGTCAACGGAAGCCGGAATTCTGACGCAAACCTCTTGATCACCGGCGGGGAGACGGCGGGGAGACGGCGGAAGACGGCGGGAAGACGGCCGGGAGTGGCAGGGAGGGGGTGTTGGGTGGGCGGGGTACTGCTGCGGGGGTTCGGGTGGCGGCATGCCGGGCGGCGGGCCTGGGCTGTGCGCGGCGTGGATCTGCGGGTCGAGGCCGGAGAACGGGTGCTGCTGCTCGGGCCCTCCGGGGCCGGCAAGAGCACCCTGCTCACCGCGCTGGCCGGGCTGCTGCCCGAGGATTCCGGTGAGCAGGAGGGCACCGTCGAGATCGACGGGCTCGACCCCCGCAAGGCGCGGGAACGGGTCGGCATCGTCTTCCAGGACCCGCAGACCCAGTTGGTGATGGCGCGCAGCGGCGACGATGTCGCGTTCGGGCTGGAGAACCGGGGCGTGCCGACGGACGAGATCTGGCCCCGGGTCGACGAAGCGCTGCGGCGGGTCGGCTTCCCGTACCCCCGCGACCGCAGCACTGCCGCGCTCTCCGGCGGCGAGCAGCAACGCCTGGCCCTGGCCGGCGCGCTTGCCCTGCGGCCCGGCCTGCTGCTGCTCGACGAGCCGACCGCCAACCTCGACCCGGACGGGGCCGCCCTGGTCCGGGGCGCGGTGGCGGGCGCGCTGGACGCCGACACCACAGTGATCCTGGTCGAACACCGGGTCGCCGAGGCGCTGCCACTGGTCGACCGGGTGGTCGTCCTGGAGCCTGGCGGCGGGGTCCGCGCGGACGGGACGCCCGAGGCGGTCTTCGCCGCGCACGGCGCTGCCCTCGCCGCCGAGGGCGTCTGGGTGCCCGGTCACCCCATCGCGCCCCGCACGGCCACCGCCGCCCCCGGCGACCTGCTGCTCACCGCCGACCGGCTCGGCCTGCCGCCCCGGCTGGGCCCCACCGACCTGGCGGTACGCGCCGGAGAGGCGCTCGCCGTACGCGGACCCAACGGCGCCGGCAAGTCCACCCTGGCGCTGCTGCTCGGCGGCCTGCTCAAACCGGGCGCCGGCCGCGTCACCGCCTCGGCCGAGTTGGCCGGCGCCGACCACCGCGCTCCCCCGCACCGCTGGCGAGCGCCCGCGCTGGCCCGACGGATCGGGTCGGTCTTTCAGGACCCGGAGCACCAGTTCGTCGCCGGCACCGTCTTCGACGAGCTGGCGCTCGGGCCACGCCGGACGGGTCAACCCGAGGCTGCCGTCCGGGAGACGGCCGCGGGGCTGCTGGACCGGCTGCGGCTGACCCGACTCGCGGCCGCCAACCCGTACACCCTCTCCGGTGGGGAGGCGCGGCGGCTGAGCGTGGCGACGGCCCTGGCCACGGCGCCCCGCCTGCTGATCTGCGACGAACCGACCTTCGGGCAGGACCGGCGGACCTGGCGGGAGCTGGTCGACCTCTTCGCCGACCTGCGGGACGCCGGGCACGGCGTGGTCACGGTCACCCACGACCTCGACTTCGTCGCCGCGCTCGCCGATCGCACGGTCACCCTCCAGCGGGCACCGGACGGCGCCCGGTGATCAGCATCGAGCCGATCGCCGCGCCCGGCGCCCCGCTGGCCCGGCGCAACCCGGTGGCGAAGGTGGCTGCCGCGCTTGTCTTCTCGTTCACCCTGCTGGCGACGCTCGACCCGGTGGCGCCGGCGATCGCCATCGCGGTCGAACTGGCCGTCCTGCCGCTGTTCGGCGTCCGCTACCGGGTGCTGGCCCGGCGGGCCCTGCCCCTGCTGCTCAGCGCCGCCGGCATCCTGGTCACCCTGGTGCTCTTCGCCGCCGACCAGTCCGGCCGGATCCTGCTGGACGCCGGGCCGGTGCTGGTGAGCACCGGCGTGCTGCGCACCGCTCTCGGCCTGGTGCTGCGGGTCTTCGCGGTGGCCCTGCCCGGCGTGATCGTCTTCGCCACCACCGACCCGACCGACCTGGCGGACGCGCTGATCCAGAACGCGAAGGCGCCGGCGCGGTTCGCCGTCGGGTCGCTGGCCGCGTTCCGGCTGGTGCCGCTGCTCGGTCAGGAATGGCAGATGATCAGCATGGCCCGGCGGGCACGCGGCGTCGACGCGGGACGCAACCCGGTGGCGAAGCTGCGGCTGTTCGCGTCCACGGCGTTCGCGCTGCTGGTCGGGGCGATCCGCCGGGGCACCCGGCTGGCCGTCGCCATGGACGCGCGCGGCTTCGACGGCGACACACCCCGTACCGTCGCCCGACGCCAGCGCTTCGGCCTCGCCGACGCGCTGCTGATCGCCGGGGCGGCCGCGCTGGCCGGAGCAGCCCTGACCACAAGCGTGCTCCTCGGCACCTTCCGCCCGCTGATCGGCTGAGCGGGCCGCTCAGCCAGTCGAGACGATCCGCACCACCTCGGTGATGCGGTGGCCCCCTGCGCTGCGCAGGCCACCACATCACCGACCTTGGTGCCACCGCCCCGACGGGTCGGGTCGGTCAGCTCCGGCGGAAGGCGTACCGGCGGGGCTGGCCGGCCCGTTGGCTGCGGCCACCGCCCGAGCGGTTACCGCCGGCCTGCGGTGGCCCGGCCGTCGGTGCCGTCGGTCGCCCGGCGGTCTTCGGCAGATCGTCCACCGTCGCTGCGTCGACCGCCGCCGGCACGTCGACGGCCAGCGCCGGCTCGACCAGCGCGGGCTCCCTCAGCGCCGCCGGCAACGCGCGCTCCCCCAGCGCCGCCGGCTCGGTCAGCACGGCTGGCAGCGCCGGCTCGATCGGTTCGACCGGGAGGTCGGGGCGGGTGGGTGGGAGCGGGCCGTGGCCGGCCGCCGGGTCGGTGCCCAGCGGCGTCGGCGCGGGCGTACGGGTCTTCTTCGGATTGCGCCTGGCGGGCATCCGGGCCTCCTTCGGTGCCGACCTTCCCGGCGGTCCCGCGCTCCCGCGGTCGGTCGGATCGGCTGGTGACCGTGGCAACGCGACGGTCGAATGGGAAGGGACTGCTCACCGGGGATCGGGCTGGGTCAACACCGCCGAACGGTGGACGGAGACGCGCGACGCCCGGGAGCGCACGGACCGCGATCGCGGGGCGGCGGGCCGGCTCGGGAAGTGGGGCGTCAGTTACGCATGCCCGAACCCTAACCACCGCCCGATGAGACGCGCACCCGATTTCCTGGCACGATCGGCGCATGCTGATCGCGTTCTCGATCACCCCGCTCGGTGCCGGCGACTCCGTGGGTGACCTGGTTGCCGAGGCGGTACGGGTGGTCCGCGAGTCCGGGTTGCCCAACCGGACCGATGCCATGTTCACCACCGTCGAGGGCGAGTGGGACGAGGTGATGGCGGTGGTGAAGCGGGCGGTCGACGTGGTGGCCGCGCAGGCGCCCCGGGTGAGCGTCGTCCTGAAGGCCGACGTTCGGCCCGGGGTCACCGACGCGCTCACCGCGAAGGTGGCGCGTGTGGAGGACCGACTGGCCCAGGGGTGAGCGTGGCTGCCGGTCGGGGTGTGGACGCGCCGGGCGAACGGGCCGCGACCAGGCGGTGACCCGCCGTGGGACGACTCGCCCACGATGCCGCGCGCCGCGATACGGTCGCAGCAGGATAGTTCGACGGCGAGAGGTGGCGGCACGAATGGCTGAGCAGGCGACGGCGCAGATCGGCGTGACCGGGCTGGCGGTGATGGGCCGGAACCTGGCCCGCAACCTGGCCCGCAACGGCTTTACCGTGGCGGTGCACAACCGGTCGCCGGAGCGCACCCGCAGCCTCGTCGCCGAGCACGGTGACGAGGGCTCCTTCGTGCCCGGTGAGTCGATGGCCGACTTCGTGGCGTCGCTGGAACGGCCCCGCGCGGTGATCGTGATGGTCAAGGCCGGTGCGCCCACCGACGCCGTGATCGACGAGCTGGTGCCGCTGCTGGAGGAGGGCGACATCATCGTCGACTGCGGCAACGCCCACTTCGCCGACACCCGTCGCCGGGAGGAGTCGCTGCGCGCGCAGGGGCTGCACTTCAGCGGCACCGGCGTCTCCGGTGGTGAGGAGGGCGCGCTGCTCGGGCCGAGCATCATGCCGGGCGGTTCCGCCGAGTCGTACGCCAAGCTCGGGCCGATGTTCGAGAAGATCGCCGCCCACGTGGACGGCGTGCCGTGCTGCATGCACGTCGGGCCGGACGGCGCCGGGCACTTCGTCAAGATGGTGCACAACGGCATCGAGTACGCCGACATGCAGCTCATCGCCGAGGCGTACGACCTGCTCCGGTCCGGCCTGGGCGCGAAGCCGGCGGAGATCGCGGAGATCTTCCGCGACTGGAACAACGGCGAGCTGGAGTCCTTCCTCATCGAGATCACCGCCGACGTGCTCGCGCACACCGACGCGGCGACCGGCCGCGCGTTCGTCGACGTCGTGCAGGACCGGGCCGAGCAGAAGGGCACCGGCCGGTGGACGGTGCAGAGCGCCCTCGACCTGGGCATCCCGATCACCGGGATCGCCGAGGCGACGTTCGCCCGCTCGCTGTCCGGGCACGTCGACCAGCGCGAGGCGGCCCGGCGGGCGTTCCCGGACGCCGGTGAGAAGTGGGAGGTCGCCGACCGGGACGCGTTCGTGGAGGACGTGCGCCGGGCGCTGCTCGCTTCCAAGATCGTCGCGTACGCGCAGGGCTTCGACCACATCCGCGCCGGCAGCCAGGAATACGACTGGGACATCGACCTCGGCGGCACGGCGACCATCTGGCGGGGCGGCTGCATCATCCGCGCCCGCTTCCTGAACCGCATCCGCGAGGCGTACGACGAGCAGCCCGACCTGCCGACGCTGCTCGTGGCGCCGTACTTCGCCGAGGCGGTCGCGGCCGGCGTGCCGAGCTGGCGGCGGGTCGTGGCCGACGCGGCCCGGGCGGGGGTGCCGACGCCGGCGTTCTCGTCGTCGCTGGCGTACTTCGACGGGCTGCGCGCCGAGCGGCTGCCCGCCGCGCTGATCCAGGGCCTGCGGGACAACTTCGGCGCGCACACCTACCAGCGCGTCGACCGCGAGGGCTCGTTCCACACCACCTGGGCCGGCGAGAAGACCGAGTCCCCGGCGTAGCCGGAACCCCGCCGCGCCCCGCCCCGCACGATCGTGCTCGATCCATGATGTGGTGGCCTTCCGACAACGGGAGGCCACTACATCCATGTCAACGCTGTTGCGTTTGGCGATCGGGACTTGAGTCAAGGGCTTTGGAGACGCGAACGGGACTTCTGATAGATCAGCTTGTGTCGAGCAAGGT
>NZ_JBIAKN010000027.1:0-19728 GCF_042872475.1 Micromonospora sp. NPDC005252
GAGAACGCCACCAAGCCACTCAAGGCGCTACCAGCCGCACCTCACCGCCGATGAGGTGACCGGCCCCCCCCGACAACCGTGCACGACGTCGTTAGATTTGCGTTCTTGCCTCCTCGATCTGCCGCACGATGGCATGGGCGCCGTGCGCTTGGGGGATGGCGTTCGCCTCGTCGAGTGTCGCGAGCGCGTCCGCATGGCGGTCCTGGGCAGCGGCGATGTAGGCCAGCCCGACCATGTTGGCGGCCACGCCCGGCAGCGCTCCCACCTCTCGGCGCAGCCGTGACGACTCCTCCAGCCGCTCGCGCGCTTCGTCCAGTCGACCGGCCATGTGCGCCGCGATGCCCAAGTGTCTAAGTGCCTCGGCCTGGGTCGGCTTGTCGCCGACCTGCGCCGCCATCTGGCGGGACCTTGCCAGGTGCGGAAGCGCGGTCTCGTTGTCGCGCCGGATTACCTGATGCAGGCAGCCGATCCAGAACAGCGTCTCGGCCTGGCCGCGCGTGTCGCCCAGCGCCTGGTACAGCTCGATCGCACGCTCAAACAACGGCAGTTCAGCCGGATCCTCGATGGGTGACGAGCCGCTCGTAGCGCGTTCATTGAGGAATCGCGCATGCAGGATCCGCCCCCGGGCCACCGCGGCGTCGGCCTCGAGCGCGTCCAGGTCCCGATCGGCGTCGGCCAGCACGCCAGCATCGCCGCTGAACACGGCTTGTTCATAGAGGGCCCTGGCCCGTTCGATGCGATCTTCGGCGTTCATCGCCGCCCCCGTCCTGGCATCGCCACTGGGTGCCGGGTCAGCAGTTTAGTGGTCCAGCGCTGGACCATGTGGATGGTCAAGACGGGTGGGGGCGAGGTCGGTCCGCGATCCTACGGACATGCAGACGGCCGCCCCGCGGGCCGGTTCGGTCGGATCGAGCCGCGCCGGAAGGCTCGGGCGTACCTGCTCAGCATGTTGTCCGATGCGGACACACGGACGTGTAGGCAGTTGAGGGAACAGGCCGAAGACGCCTCGTCCCGCAACGGCTGCTGGGTAAGTCGGTGTGGGACGCGGACAAGGTCCGCGACGACGTGCGCGGCTACATCATCGACGAGTTGGGCGACCCGAACGGAGTACTGATCCTGGACGACACGGGTGATCTTAAGAAGGGATCAGCCAGCGTGGGCATCACCCGGCTCTGCTGGAGCTTCGCGAAGATCTGCGGGCGACCGTGGCTGCGCCGCGGCCTCCGCATCACCGCAGTAGGCGCCGCCTTCGCGCTGCTCTACAGCACCAACAAGATCGTGTACCTCATCGCCTACTGGGCGGGCTACCAACCAACTGGCGAGCGACAGATCGCCGCAGTTCTGGTGACCATCGGCGCTTTGCTCATCACGATCGGCCTCACCATGCCAGCGTGGGGACCCACCCTCAAGATCACGCGACGGTGGGAGGACTTCCACTCCTACCGTCAGCTCGAACCCCTCTGGCGGGACCTCATCGCGGCCCTGCCCGAGCTCGAACTCGACCCCACCCTGCGCCGATCCTCTACGGCCGCCCGCGACATCGACTACGCGCTGACCCGCCGGGTAGCCGAGATCCGCGACGGCCGGCTGGCGCTACGCCCGTACACGGATGCCAGTGTGACGGCGTTAGCCGAGCAACTCGCCGAGCAGGCCGCGCTGACCACGGAGGAGCGGCAGGCAGCTGTTGAGGCCGCACATCTGGCCTGCGCTCTGCGTCGACATGGCGCCGGTCTCGTGGCTGCGGTGCCGCAGCCCGCAGACGAGCTGCACCGCCCGGACGGTGGCTATGCCGGCGAGGTCGCGTGGCTCACGCTCGTCACCGACGCGTACGCCCGATCGCCGGTGGTGGCGCAGACGCTCGCCTCTGATGGCGCCCCGCATCCCACGGCTGGAGACGCACGCCGATGAGAGGTCGCTACGCGAACCTGATCCGTATCCGTTCTCTGGACCCTGAGCGCGACTACCTGGACATCTACCAGACCATGCTGCGCTACGAATTCCCGTGGGACATGAAGCTCGGGCTCAACCTCGCCTTCAACCGGTCCTTCTCCATCCCCGCCATCGCCGCTGTGCACACCGCCACGGGCGAGCTGACCGAACGCACCCAGAAGCGAATCGACGACACCGGCCTGCTGATGTACGAGATGGTGCTCAACGGCTTCGAGCAGCCACGCGGCCGGGCGGCGTTGCGACGCGTCAACCAGATCCACCGCCCGTACGACATCAGCAACGACGACTTCCTCTACGTCCTCGGCTGCCTGGTCGTGATTCCCACGCGGTGGCTGCAGGAGTACGGCTGGCGTCCGCCCTGCTGCCACGAGTTGCAGGCCACCTACCTGTTCTACCGCGAGCTCGGCCGGCGGATGAGTATCACGGACATCCCTGGGTCGTACGAGGAGCTCGAGACCTGGTTCAACGCCCACGACGCGGCTCACCTTCAGCCCAACGACGACGCAGCGGCCATCGAGCGAGCCACCCGGATGCTGATGCTCACCCGGGTCCCACGGATCCTTGGACCGCTGGGAAACGCGCTGGTCAGTGCGATGTACGACGCGCCGCAGCGGCGGGCGATGCGGGTCGAAACGCCGGCTTGGCCGGTTCGAGCTGGCTTGCACGTGGCGTTGAAGATGCGATCGCGGCTTCAGCGGTGGTTCGGAGCGCCACGGATGACGGCGTTGTTCGCCGACGGGATCAAGGCCAAGAGCTATCCCGACGGGTACGACATAAGCCAGCTCGGTCCGCAGCACGACCGCGTGCATGAATAGCACGCCTGAGCTGCTGGCGCCGCCGGCTCAGCCGCGCTCGCCTCGCTCGTCAGCGAGGCTTCGTGCAGTGCTACTCGCCCTCTCGGTGACGCCGCTGCTGCGTTGGTTGGTCGTTCGCCTGGCTGTTCCGGCAGGTCGAAGCAGCCGGCGATCCTGCGAGCAATGCGGGACGGAGGTGAGTCCGACCGGGCCTGGTTGGACCGCGCTGCTGCCGAGTGGCCGATGCGGCCATTGCGGGCATCGCGTAGGTGCCCGCCCGTACCTGCTGGAGTTCTGCGCTGCGGTCGCGACGGCCGTCGTGGTCCTCGCCGCTCCCACCATCCCGGTGTTGTTGGCCGGCCTGTGGTGGGCCGGGTGCGCGGTCCCGCTCGTGTTCATCGACGCTCAATTGCACCGGCTGCCCGACGTCATCGCCATGCCGACGGCGGCCGGCGTCTTCGCTCTGCTCACCGTCGACGCAGTCATCACCGATCGATGGGATCGCCTATTCGGTGCGACGGTCTGCGCGGCCGTCATTACTACGGTGTTCGTCAGCATGGGCCTGGTCTTGGGCAGTCGCGGCATGGGCCTGGGCGACGCCAAGCTAATCCTGTCGGTGACCGCGCTGTTGGGGTGGTGGGGCTGGGGCGCCGCGTTCGGCGCGGTGTTCTTGGGCTTCCTGGGCGCGGGGGTCGTAGGGATCGTGCTGTTGGCCAGCGGGCGGGTGCCTCGTGGGGCCCACATACCGGTCGGACCGTGCTTCATTGCTAGCGCGGTGCTGATGCTCGCGCTCATGGGTTGGGCACCGACTGGGTAACCGGACCAACCCGGCCGGAGATGCAGAGGGCGAACAGACCACCGTCTAGATAGTCGAGACGCACCTGTTCGCGGAGGGCTTAGCGGAGGCCATTGTCGACTTGCCGACAACCGCGATGCGCTTTGCCGCTCCACGCATGCTCCGACCGGCTGCTCATCGGAGCCTTCTTGTAGGAACCGAGTTGCCTTGCCTGAACTCATCCCCGTAGCCCAGCGCATGACCTGCCACGCGGCCTGCAGTTCCGAGCGCTCCGCCGGGTTACCCAACCCGACGCAGAGCCGTGTCAACCGAGCGTCCGGCCGTCGGGTCGCCTGCGCTCCGCACAGCACCCGTCCGCCGGCGCATAAATGTCGCCCGGCACCATAGGATGTTTCTTCTATGACGACCCTGGACGAGAAGCACGCCCGTATGCGGCGCATCTTCCGCGGCGAAGAAACCTACGGGGAAGGTACCCCCGCCGAGCAGGCGCAGAGGTTCCGGCTCGCGGAGATCTACGACGAGGCCGTCGAGGTGGCTCGGCGCAACTCCATAGACGTCGAGTGCCCGCCGGTGGATCTGTTGATCAGCTTGTCGGGCTTCTCGCCGGAAACGACCCTCCTAGCCTTCGCCCTCACCCGTCCAGCCAAGCTATTGATCATCTCGTCGGCAAACACGGAGGCAACGACTAACGCCATCTGGGAGAAGCTAGTAGGGAAGATCGAGTTTGCCGGCGTCCGGCACGTCTCCTGCGACCCGGTGAATCCGACGAGCATCTACGAGATCGTTCGGAAGGAGGTCAGCTCGCTACGTAGCGGCGATCGGCCGCTGAGCGCCATGATCGACATCACGGGCGGCAAGAAGGTTATGAGCGCTGGGGCAGCACTCGCGGCATCACAGCTTGACCTCCCTATGTGTTACATAGACAGCACCTTCGATCCGGAGATGCGACAGGCGCTGCCGGGCAGCGAAAAACTGTGCGTGCTGCCGAATCCAACAGCCCTCTTCGGCGACAAGGACATGGACGCCGCGATGGCGATGTTCCGCAGCGGGGTATACACCGGTGCCCGACAGCGATTTGAGGAGTTGAGCGGCTCGGTGTCGGAGCCGGTCCGCGTGCGCTTCCTGCGCGACCTCGCCGCACTCTACGAAGCTTGGTGCGACCTAAATGTCGACGGGCTCCCCGAACACGTAGGCCGTGTACGAGACCACCTCCGGGACAACAGGCCCGGTCTCGACGCCGCAATGGCCCAGCGACTTAGTAGACAGCTGGAGTTCGCCGAGTCGCTCGCCAGGCGCTCTGGTCCGGAGATGCTGCTCAACTTCTTCCTGCTCGGCGATCACTACCAGGACCTAGGGCGCTATGACTTCGCCGCCCTGCTGTATTACCGCAGCATCGAGAAAGCCTTCGAGGAGCGCCTGTCGGACACTTTCGGTCTAGACCTGGAGAACCCGGACTACTCGAAGCTCGGCGACCCGATCGAACTAAATAGCAGGTATGGGACGTTGACAGACGCCATATACGGCACACCGACACCAGCGCTACCCCGCAAGGTCGCCCTGATGGATGCGATGATCCTGCTTCACCTGGTGGATGACACCATGCTAATCGCGCTCAAGTGGAACAAGCTCGCCGCTGTGCAGAGCATGCGCGGAGTCGTCGATACACGAAACCGGTCGGTTCTAGCGCACGGCATCGATTCGGTGTCGCACGAGCAGAGCGCAGGGCTACGCGGCAGGGCACTCGCACTGTTGAGGGCATTTTGGAGCGAGCGCTCCCCCGACCAGAACATCAGTCATCTGATCGATGCGCTACGGTTCGTCCGCGAGGTCTGATGAAGACACCTCTGCTCCAACCTGAGCGCCCTCGCTCCGATGGCCCGCCTCCGATGAAGATCGCGGAGCTGGTGCTGTCGACGCCACAGCGCCTGTCGCTGCCGCCTGGGGTTACGCTGCAAGAATTTGCCGATGACTTGACCGGCGGCGTGTGGATTGCCCGATATCGCTCGTCGGGGCAATCCAGATTTCAGGCCTACCGGCTCGGCGGCGTGCGTTTTGAAGCAAGGGTACGGCGACGCAGAGCCATACACACCAATGCCTGGCTGGCAGAGCTCACCTTCATCGATGAGGCATCCTCGATGGAGCGGCGCGTGGATCGCATCGTCCCAAGAACGGTGTCATTCGAGCCAAACTACCGCGAAGTTCCATTCGACATGGAAGATCTGCTCGCTCAGGTTAAGCAGTGGCAAAGTGCGTACCAGGCACGTGGTCCGGCGCAGGCGTCCCTTCGACTGCAACGCTCAGTGAACAAGGAGTACGACCGACTGAGACGCCTCCTAGGGATCGCCGAACAGCGCCCCGAGACCGCCGAGCGAACCATCACGGGCACCGTGATCAGCATCGAGGACCTTGAGGATGGTCGTGGCGCAGTGGTTGTGGAGGCGGAGCCGGGCTCGGACCTAACAGACCTAGACCGCCGACGGGTCATGGTGACCGCTCCCGGCGGGCTGACGGTAAACACCACCGTGCAGCGGGTAAGAATCGGGCGGCTCGCCGTCCGTCAACCATCACACTGGACACCGAGGATCGGCATAGCGGTCACCATCAACCTGGTAAAGCCGTTCGGGATGCGGCAGAACGCTTCTGCCTTGCAGGACTTCCTCAACGGCGAGGTGGAGGGGACCTGGGATGACCTCGCTCGTCTTCTGTGCCGGCCTGACACTCTGACCGCCGTACCCGACTCGTTAATCCCTCCCGGACATTTCTTCTGTGACGATGATCCGGCCAGTGTGCCGTTGAATGAGGAGCAGCGCCGGGCCGTCACCGGTGCGGTCTCGTCGCCGCACGCATTCCTGGTACAGGGCCCACCGGGAACGGGGAAGACCGAGGTCATCTGCGAGGTCGCGAGACAGCTGACCGCGCGAGGTGAGCGGGTGCTGATGCTGGCGCCAAGCCATGTCGCCGTCGATGAGGTGCTGAGCCGGATTGGCCGCAAACCCGGCATCCGGCCGCTTCGGATCACATGGAACGACGACCGGGTCCAAGAGGCCGTGCATGACTTTCTCGAGCCCAACGTCGGCGGTGAGCTCGCTGGCCGAGTCCTCAAACCCGAGAACGGTGGCCAAGACCTACGGTGGGCCCGAGAACTGCAAGACGTCGAAGAACTCATCCGCGCCGCCGGACGGGCAAAGTCAGCGATCAGCCACAAGCGCCGTCAGACGAATGTCATGGCACAAGCGCGTGTAGCCCTGGCGGCCAGCATCGACAACTGGAACCGGGCTCGGACCCTGGCTGAACAGGAGTCGGGTTTGCTGCAGGCCGCAGCAGAGCGGGCTGTCGCCCGGCTCGCTGCGGCGGAGGAATCGCTGGCCCGCGTGGTAAGGCAGTACGCTGGCCTCCTCCATCAGGCCCAGCCTGTGCTCGTACCGCTACCACCGCTAGCCAGGCGGTGTATCGCCGCGATGGATGGTCTGGTGATGGCCGATGCCGCCTGGGCCTCCGCCGATGCCGGCTGGCGGCGGAGGGTGGGTGAGCTGAGCTCAGAGGTGCGACGAGTAGAGCAAGCCGTCACTCAAACGGCCGCAGAGTTGCGTACCGCTCGGGCGATGCTGGCTAGGGAGGAGACGGCTCTTGAGCAGGCTCGCCAGCAGCTCAACGACGCCGTCACCCACCAAACAGGGCTCGGGCGGATACTCACCGCTATGCATCTGGGCGGAATCACAGCGGCGCGACGTCAGGTCGCCGAGAGTACGGACCGAATCGCTCGGTTAAAAGTGCGGTTGTTCCGCGTTGCTGCCCGAAATGGCGAGGCAGAACGAGATCTCGCGGTTGCCAGGGCCGCTCACGCCGCCGGAGATCAGCAGGCACGGGAGCGGGTCGGCAACGCGCGCCGGCAGAGGGCGAAGGCAGATCGGCAGGCCGAACTGCAGTGGATTCGTCTGGCAAAGATCGTCGATCGTAGCGGCGCACAAACAACGGAGATTACCGATCCTGAGGAACGCCACCGGATCGCGTTCTATTTGGCCAAGGTGATCCCGCCACTGCTGGTAACGGAAGCGCCAGTCTCCCCGGACCCCCGCTGCCCCGCGCCGCTAGGTCCGATAGCGGACCTCGTCGACCAGCTGTCTACGGCGCTGAACGAGGTCACGAGGGTCCGCGAGCAACACCGGGACGCCGAGCAGGATCAGACGTGGAGTGCACGTGACTGGGAGATCGGCCGGGACCGCATCGAGCAGACGCTTACCGACACCGACGACGAACGCAAGGCTGCGCAAGCGCGGCTCGGCCTTGCCCTGCGGCGTCTGGAGGAAATTGATGAGACGCTGACTGGACAGTCCGAGAATCCGGGCGATCACGACGCGGCCATCCGACAACACGTGCGACGTCGCAGTGTTCTGCAGCGGCTACCGGAGTTGCACCGGCGATGGTGCGAACTGGCCGCCGAGCAGTCGGACGAGCGTCTCGCTGCCGACATCCGGCAGTCGCTGGTACGGTCCGCGAACCTTGTCTGCGCGACCACCAAGGGAATCGTTGGGCGAGGCAGCGAGGTGGTGCGGTACGCCGACTACGACACGCTCATCGTCGATGAGGCCAGCCGAGTCACCGAAAGTGAATTCCTCATCGGAGCTACGCGGGCACGGCGTTGGGTCTTGGTCGGCGATGAGCATCAGTTGCCTCCGCACGTCGACCAGCGTGACGAGTACTTCCTCCACGCACTGACCGCCCTGCACCGCTTTGGCCGTGGCGCCGAAGAGACTGTCGAGGCAGCAGTGCGGCACCTGGCGCAGGTCTGGGCCGAGGACGAGGAACTGCATAAGTTCCGGACCCAAAGCGTGCGAGAGGTCGCCGAGGAATTGGTGGCTGACGGTTCTTGGGAAAGCACTTTCCGCGACCAGTTCTCTGCGGCATACAGTCAGATCGTGAGCTCGGCCTCCAGCGATGACGCGGACCGTCGAGTACTGGAGGCCATGCTGCGTCACCTGGTGCAAAGCCTCTTCCAAAGAGCGGTAGTCCGATGTCCCGAGCTACTGCGCCAGGAACTCGTCTGGCAACGCCGCATGATCGAGCCGCTCGCCCGCATCATCGATCAACCTGTGTATCAGGGGCGATACCAGACGCCGCCAGCAACGGACCTCGAACGTCTAGGCGTCACGCCGTTGGTGCTCACCGAAACGCTCACCAAGCCGGTAATCTTCGTCGACACGAGCCACTACCAGGACGCCGGCGATGACCCCCTAGACCACGGTTTCGTCAACAAATTGGAGCAGGTCCTCGTCGAGCGTCTCTGCCGCCTCTACGACGAAGGGCTGGGACGGGCGGGCGCCGTCCCGATCACCGTCAGTGTTCTCGCCTTCTACCGCGCCCAAGCCCAGCAACTGGCAGCCCAGCTGCGCGCGTGTGACCTGCCGCGCTTAAAGTGGGAGGTCATCGATGTCATCGACCGCATTCAGGGCCAGCAGAGCGACCTCGTCATCATCAGCTTCACCAGGGCTCGCACCCCGGGACGAATCGGCCCCAACTACGGGCAGTGGCTACAGGACATCCGGCGCCTCAACGTCGCGTTCACCCGGGCGCGCCGCGCGCTCGTGATCGTCGGTCATGGCCGCACCCTGCGGGCGCTTGGTGATCCCGGCGAGGGCGGCGTGCCCGGCCAGGCGCGGATCTTCTACGAAAACCTGTTCCACCTCGTCGACCAAGACGCCGACTTTATGCGGATCCGCCGACTATGACGGTTCGGTTCACCTTTCAACCGGCGCGAGAGATCGATTCCAAGTCCACCGTGGTCGTACAGGAAACTCTCCTCGCCGTCGAAATTTGGCCGGACGTACCGATGACACGCAAGATTGAGGAGAGCCTTACCGTCCTCGACCGCCTGATCATCGAGGCGGCGATCGCGCTCGAGCCTGCCTACCCGATCGACATCGAGGAAATTACCGGCATTCCGCAGTCGGCGATCGTCACGATCTTCGGCAGGCTGGTACGCCTCGGTCTGCTTGAGCCGCGCGAGGCCGAGGCGATCGCGACCGAATCGGCCCATGTGGCAGTGAAGCAGACAGCGGTTGCGCGGCTCCGCCCCACCCAGGTAACGCTGCTGTATCTCGCGGACACCGACGAACTCATCGCCCTTCCCCAGAACTCGGGCCGGCGGGCACCGAGACTGAACCGGGCAGAGCCGGCCGGATACGTCGACGTCGACCGTGGTGCCGGCCTGACCCCCCGACACGAGATCATCGCCGACCGCATCAGCCGGCAGGCGATCCTGGGCCTGGCGAAAGACATCGTGGCAGCGGTTCCCACAGATGATCTCGTCCCAGCCTACAGCCCGCAATATCGCTCTAGTGGGCACGTGGAGACAGACGGCGACGGCACGCATCGGGCGCGCTTAAAGGTCGAGGTAGGTGCCACGAAGACTGTAAACCTCCTTGTCCCCCACGCAGACAACCTGGCGAGGCGTTGGGCGGAGCTGGCTGAGCAGGCGGCGTACGCCGCCGACGTCTGGGGGCCGGCCGCGGCAGAGCACACCGGCCGGCTTTGGCGATATGAGCTAGGCCATGAGGCGGCCGTCGCCGCAGCGACCAGCGGGATCCGTCTCGGCCATCCCGGCGGCCTACTGATACAGGGAGACCGGGACGTCGTCTACGTCGACGTCGAGTTCACCCCAGGCGACAGCCGCGCCGCACACACCTTCGCGCTCCAGCACGCGATGGCGGAGGTCGCAATGAAACCCGCCGCCGAAGCCACCTCCCAAGGGTTGGTATCGATCGTGGAAGCCAGCGCGACCCGTTACGGAGTGGCCCCAGGAGAGTTGACCCCGGCCCACGTCCGCAGCGCGCTCTGGACCGCCCGGCACTACCAGCATGTCTACGCATTGCGGCGCGAGGAGGACTTCCCCTTTGAGTGACATCGACCTGGGGCTGCGCACGCTCAAGGGCGGCTACTTCCTCAAACGCGAGGATGCGCCGCAACGAACCTCCTTCGTGTCACAGCACGCTGGACAGGTGACGGGCTACCGCCATTGCCTGACCTATGCCGGCGGCGGTTCGACAATCCGGGAGGAGCTCATCGACCTGATCGACTCGGCAAAAAAGCGGGTCTTCGTCGCAACACTGTTCCTAGGTGACGAGGATGTCCGGCACGCCCTCGAGAGGGCTGCGAACCGCCTCCAAGGCGGTGTCTATGTCGTCTCAGCGCTCGACGACCGCGGTCTGAACCGGGCCATCAACGATGCATCAGACACGATGGACATCGATACGCAGATCGAATACCGCAACTTCACCCGTCTGACGACCAGCGGCATCTACGTCCGCGGCTACCCGGGCCTGCACGCAAAGTTCGTCGTCGTAGACGATGCGCGCGCGCTGGTGTCCAGCGCAAACCTAGTCACCCGCTCGTTCAACACCGTGGCCGAGAATGGCCTCGTCTTCGAGGACGTCGAGGAGGTCGCCGTACTGGCTTGGGTTTTCCGGCGGCTGTGGCGACACAGTGCTTGGGACATGCCTCCGGCACCCACGCATCACTCTGTCCATGACCGGATCCCCGACGACGACGCCCTACCCGACAGCCATAACGGCAGCCGAATCCTCTGGACTTGGCAGGAGCAACATCGGATTCTCGATTCAATGAGGCGCACCATTGACCAGGCCGTCGAAGAACTGATCTTGGCGACGTTCAGCATCGGCAACATGACCTTCGGCCTGCCGAAGCAACCGGCACGGCCGGAGTTGCTGTACG
Source organism: Micromonospora sp. NPDC005252 (assembly GCF_042872475.1). Taxonomy (NCBI): domain Bacteria; kingdom Bacillati; phylum Actinomycetota; class Actinomycetes; order Micromonosporales; family Micromonosporaceae; genus Micromonospora; species Micromonospora sp. NPDC005252. The sequence goes on from NZ_JBIAKN010000027.1 coordinate 11,269, forward strand.
AGCCGGTGTGCCGTGCGCTAGATCGCGGAGTCCGGGTCAGAATGTTACTCCGTGGCCGAAACATCTCCGAGGCCTCACGTGCGGAGGCATCGGCGTTCCAAAAAGCAGGGGTGGAAATCTACGCCGACCGACTGACTCACGCCAAGGGATGCATTGCGGATAGACGAACCGGTTCCGTGTTCTCCGCAAATCTGATGACGGGGATGGGTCTAACCGGGGGGATGGAACTTGGCACCCAGCTAGACGGGACGGGTGCGCTTGAGGACGCGTGGCTTTACTTTCAACACTGTATGACCGAGTCGGATCTGGAGTTCAAACTCGATCCTCCTGCCCGCGAGGCAGGCGATCGGCTACTGGCGGATTCGTTGCGCAGCTGGCCACGCGCTCCGCAGGGCTTCGTCACCTGCAGTGACCAGACCTGGCTTCAATTGAGCTCACATACGGGGCCCGCACTATTCCAACAGGACGGCGAGGATTTCTCGATATTGAGCGGATCACGCTGCTACCGACTGTCCGGTGATCGGGCGCGGTGGCTGATTGAGCCAGCTATGGGTCCTTCGGGATCTCAAGCCAGCGGGCGCGTACTCCAAAGCTGGATCTCCCCACGCCGGAGCGAGTCCCCGCCAACCATCGGGCACCGCGGCATCTTTGCGCCTGTGATCAGCCGCGAAAGAGCCACCTGAGTAGTCCGATCTTCGTCAACTACGCTATCCGTACGGCAGATGGGCCTCACCGCCGCGTTGGCCTGCGGATGGCAGCAACCTGCCGGCTCCAGTTACTGATGGCCACGACCTTCACGACATCGCCGGTCTTCGGTGCCTGGACGAGGTACTGGCTGCCGATCCGGTCGGTTCCGATGTACATGCCGACATGGCCCGGGCGAGCCATCGTGCCATCTGAGCCGGGGATGAAGATCAGGTCGCCGGGTCTCATTGCCGCCAGTGAAAGGATGGCAACTCCGGTGTGGACCTGGTCGGCGGTGACCCGGGGAATCTGCACGTCACCTATAGCCCAGGCGGCCATCATCAGCCCCGAACAGTCATAGCTGTCCGGCCCTTCGGCGCCCCAGACGTAGGGCTTGCCCCGTTGCGCAAGGGCGAAATCGACGACTGCCCGCAGCTGCGGGTCAGATGGCAGAAGAAAGCCGTCGGGCAGTCCAGCGTCGTCCAGCGGCGGCAGCCCGTCCCCACCGTCGCTGGTGCAGACAATGTTCATGCCATCGCTGATCAGGGCAACTAGCTGCTGCGCCTCGGGCTGCCACCTCGCGTACGCGGCGGGAAACGCCGACCGCTGCACGGCCTGCGCGGCCTGTGAAAGCGGCATGGTTTGCCAGCCATCGACCTTGACCAGGCGCTCGTAGAACTTGCGGGCGGCATAGCGGGGGTCGAGGATCTGCTCGGGGGTGCCCCAGCCCTGACTGGGTCGCTGCTGGAACAGCCCGAGCGAGTCGTGGTCGTTGTCGGCGCCGAGGTGGCCGAGGTTGCGCAGGGTGGACTCCTGCATGGCGGTGGCCACGGCGACTTCCCAGCCGTAGCGCGGTACGTGCAGCTCGGCCCCGGCGGAGACGATGATGGCCGCGTTGCCGACTTGCTCGGAGGTCCAGGAGCCCTGATCGGGCCAGTCCGTTGGTGCGGCTGTAGCGTCGGGCGACACGCTGGGCGGGCTGATGGTGCAGCCCGTCGCAGGGCTCACTCCGAGCACCGCGAGGGCAACGAACACGATCAGCGCAAGCAGCGCCAGGACCACGACGGCGAGTCCGCCGGCGAGGATCGGCGAACGCCGGGTCATCGCAGGCCTGCCTGGCGAATCTCGTACCCGCTGACTCGCCAGCCGGATCCGTCTGGGCCTCCGCGGCGCAGGGTGCAGTCGACCAGGCTGTGTTCGGTCCAGCCGCGCCAGCCGTCTTCGCCGAGGGGCGTCGCGGTCACTCGGACCGTGCGCCGGGCGGTGATCGCCGTGTCTGCTGGCTGCTGGGCGTCAACGAAGGGTTCCACGGCGGCGTCGACGTATGCCCGGTGTTCGGCCCAGGTCGCCCAGCGGCCGTCCCGCCTGGCGGCCGGGCTTTGTCCGGCCAGTGCGCCGCTGGCGTAGCGGATGGCGCGCTCATAGGCGTCGCCTGGTCCGGCGTCCCACCGGGTGTCGGCACTGTAGAGAGCTGCGGTGAACCGGTGGCACACCTCGCCGGGGTCGGCGTAGGCGAAGCCCGGCTGTATCGGCGGTGGCACTGGGGCGGCGACGCCAGTCGAACTGGGGGCGACCACCGTCTTGGTCGTGCTCGGTGCCGGCTGTCCGTCGGCGGTACAACCGGTAACGGTCAACGTCAGGGTGAGTGCCGCTGCTACTCGAGTTCGCGCGTTCATGGTCACGACGGTCCCGAGTTGCCGAGGCCGTTACCGCTGCCAGCCGCCGTTGGTAACGGCGGTAACGGCGGCAGCAATACCAGCGTCAACTCTGCCGTCAGCCCTACCCGGCGAAGGTCCAGGGCAGATGCCCAGCCGAGGGCATCATGACCTTCGGGAGACTGCTGTGTTTGCTCACTACCTTGCTGGGGCTGTACTCGACGCCCTGGCCGCGCCTACTCCCCCGCCTGCCGCACCACCCGGCCTCGAGGCGACCGGGAACCTGTTCATCGGCTGGATGAAGTGGATCCTCATCGTCGCTGGCGTCGGCGGCCTGCTCGTCTGCGGGATCATGATGACCGTCGGGCGCCGCAACCGGTCGGCGTTCGCAGCCGACGGCGCGGCTGGCATCCCGTGGGTGCTGGCCGGGCTGACATGCGGCGCGGTCGCGGCCGTGGTCGTCGGCGCAGTCCTGCCGAGCTGAGCCGTGACCTACGACGTCATCACTCGCGCCCGCCGCACCACGCGCCGCCGAGTCACCGTCCTCTGTTTGGCCGCTGCGGCGGCGGCCTGTGTCGTCGCCACCTCGTTCGTGATGATGCGCGGCAACGGACGAGACTGGCTGATGGGCCTCGGCATGCTGGCCCTGTCCGTGATCGCCCTACCCGCGCTGATGAAGTTCTTCACGATCTTCACCGGCGGCGTCGCTTCCGGGGGCGGAGGCCTCGGCATGGCCGGCGCCGGCGCGGCCGCCGGCCTGCACGCCGCATCGTCGATACGCGGAGCGGCCGGCGGTCACAGTGCCGGCGACCACGCCCGCTACATGGACTCACGGGGACCTGGTAACGGCGGCGGTAACGGCCCGACCGGTGCCATGCCGACCCCCTCAGCGCCGTCGCCGACGGGCGAGCCCGGTGGGGGTACGACCGGTAACGCGCCGACCGTAGTCAGCGGTAGCGCCACCCCTGGCGGCACCCCGGGTCCGGTAACACCCACGACCACCGTGCCCGCCGGATCCGGCGCTACCGCGTCCGCCGGTGGTAGCGCGGCGGCCTCGGGTGGTGCGGTGGCTGGGGTTGGCGCGGCAGCGGCAGGGGCGGCAGGGGCCGCGACCGGGCCGGCAGCACCAGTTGTCATCGGCGCCGTCATGGCCGCGCAGGCCGGGGCCGCGGCAGCGAAGGCGGGCGCGAACACGGCCAGCTCCGCGATGCGGGACGGGAGTACGCCGTCATGAGCAGCGACCAGGCGCAAATCCGTACGTACGGGGGTTGGCGGCGGGCGCGGGGCATGGGCCTGTTCGGTCTCGGGCCGATGCAGACGTTCGTCGTCCTCGCGGCGATCACCGTGCTGATCGTGTCCGGATCGATGGGGCTGCGGGCGCTGGCCGTTGCCGCCGGTCCGTGTGTGCTGCTCGTGGTGCCGCTGGTGCTGCGATGGGACGGGGTGCCGCTGTCAGCCGGAATCGCCCAGCGAGTGCGATGGCTGATCGGCACCAGCCGCGGCTACACCTCGTACCGCTCCGGGGTGATGGTGGCCGGCGAGCACGCCTGGCAGCTGCCGGGTGTGCTCGCCCCGACCACCCTGCTGACCGTGCAGGACGAGGGTGGCGGCGGGTACGGGGTTGTCTACAACCGCCGGTCGGGCACTATGACGGTGACGCTGCGGTGCGCGGCTACGTCGACCTGGCTGGCGGATCCTGACGCGAGCGCGGCGTGGGTGGCGAACTGGGGTGGCTGGTTGGCGAACCTGGGCTACCTGCCGATCGTCGACCACGTCACCGTCACCGTGGACGCCGCCCCGGATCCCGGCTCCCGGTTGGCTGATCACGTCAGCCGCCGGATCGTCCCGCATGGGCCGGCTTCCGCCCGGCGGGTGCTGCAACGACTGGTGGAGGTGTCTCCGTCGGCCGCCGCGGACGTGGAAACCCGGGTGTCGGTGACCTTCAAACCGGGCGCCTCTCCCAGCAAGCCCAAGAACCACGACGAAGCGCTGGAGAAGATCAGCCGAACCTTGCCGGGGCTGCAGGACTCCCTGGGCAGCTGCGGGCTCACCGTCCTCGGCCGGGCCAGCGCGGAGACCATCTCGGCGATCGTGCGGACAGCGTTCGACCCGGCCAGCCGAGGTGATGTCGCCCGGCTGGCAGCGACTCCGGGCCTGGATCTGACCCGGTGGTTGGACTGGGATACCGCCGGACCGGTCATGGCCGAGGAGCACCTCGACCGGTACGTGCACGACTCCGGCACTTCAGTGTCGTGGGCGTGGCACGAGGCACCTCGCCAGCACGTGCACGCCGACGTCCTCGCCCGACTGCTAGCTCCTGGCCCGTACCCGAAGCGGGTTTCGCTGCTGTACCGACCTTTCCCAGCCGGGGAAGCCGCGCGGATCGTGGAAAGCGAGGTCAACGCCGCAGCATTCCGGGCGGCCTACAACCGGGCGCAGAAACGCGACGAGTCCGCCCGCGATCACGCCGACCGGGAACGGGCCCTACAGACCGCGCGGGAAGAAGCGACCGGGTCCGGGGTGGGCCTGATGTCGCTGTTCGTCACCACCACCGTCGTCTCTGCCGACGACCTCGGCCGGGCCATCGCCGACGTCGAGTCCCGCGCCGACGTAGCCAAGATCCGACTCCGGCAGCTGCGCGCCAGCCAGGCCGCAGGTTTCGCCACCACCCTGCCCTGCGGCATATGCCCGCCGCAGCTGGCCCGCCACTGGCCCCGCTGACCGCTGACCCCAAAACCAGGAGCAACCAATGAAGAGCACCGCCGTAGACGCGGCCGCGCCGGCGCCAGCATGGGGTGTACGGACACCTGGCGCCGGCCGAGCCAGCCACATCTCCCCCGGCATGGAGTACCAGGGCACCACCGTCCAGCTGTGCGGACTGTTCCCCTTCGTCGCCGGATCCGGAGCACCCACGATCGGCGTGCCGATCGGGCGGCACATGCTGTGGGGCGAGGTCGTCTGCCTCGACCCCCTCGAATGGCTCCGCGAGGGCCTCATCACCAACCCTGGCGTGTTCGTCCTCGGCCAACCCGGCGTCGGCAAGTCCACCGTGGTCAAGCGGCTCATCACCGGCATGACCGGGTTCGGCACCAGCGCCCTGATCCTCGGCGACACCAAGCCCGACTACACCCGACTTGTCGAGCACCTCGGCGGGCAGGTCATCCGGGTCGGCCGCGGCCTCGACCGGCTCAATCCACTGGACTCCGGCCCGCTGGGCAGCGCCCTCGCGCGGATGGGCAGCGCCGATGCCCGGCAACTGCGCCTCGAGATCCGGGGCCGGCGCATGTCGCTGCTGCTGGCGCTGTGCGCCCTGGTGCGAGGGCAGGCGCTAGACAACACCGAGGAGATCGTCCTCGGGCGGGCGATCGACGTTCTCGCCGAACGCCTTGACCGCGACCCCACGGTGCCGGACGTGCTGAGTCTGATCGAAGCCGGCGCCGACGAGCTGCTCACCGCCGCCCGGGCCCGCACCGACGGTGAGTACCGCCGCCGCGTCGACCAGCTCGTGCCCACTCTGGCGCTGCTGTGTGAGGGCAGCCTGCGCGGAGTGTTCGACGGCCCGACCACCGAGCCCCTGGACCTGGACGCCCCGGCCGTCAGCGTCGACATCTCGCAAGTCGCTGCCGCCGGGGACCAGCTGGTCGCCGCCGCGATGCTGTGCACCTGGGCGTACGGCTTCGGCATGGTCGACGCCGCATCCGTCCTGGCCGACCAGGGCCTCGCACCACGCCGGCAGTACCTCGGCGTCATGGACGAACTGTGGCGGGCCCTACGGGGTGCATCCGGGCTGGTCGAGCACGCCGACGCACTCACCCGACTCAACCGGCAGCGCGGCATGGCCAGCGTGATGGTCACCCACTCCCTGGCCGACCTCGACGCCCTGCCCACACTCGAGGACCGGGCCAAGGCGCAAGGCTTCATCGAACGCTCCGCCATCAAAATCCTCGCCGGGCTTCCGCCGCGTGAACTGAACCGGGTCAACGAGGTGATCAAGCTGTCCGGGCCCGAGCGGGAACTGGTGGCGTCCTGGGCCGCACCGGAAGCGTGGTTCGCCGGCTCGGTGCATCCCGGCAGGGGCAAGTACCTGATCAAGACCGGTGAACGCAACGGGCTGCCGGTGTCGCTGACCCCGGTCGGCGACGAGTGGGAGCTCTACGACACCGACGCCGCGATCCGGCAGGTGCAGCCATGAACACCCGGGCCGTCGAGCCGGGCGGCACCGCCGGCGGACCGCTCACCCCGTTCCTGATGCTCGGGCTGGTGTGGGCGGTACTCGCCCTGATGTGGCTGTCCTGGCTTGCTGGACGAATCGCCGCCGCGGTGACCGGGCGGCCGGCCATTGGGCCTGGCTTCGGAGCGGCGTACCTGGAACACCTGCTGCGTACCGAATGGTCGACGTTGTGGCCCGGGGTGTCCCCCGCCGTCGTCGGTCTGGTCTTCGCGGTGTTGCTGCTGGTGCTGGTCGGCCTGGTCACCCTTGCGGCCGTGTGGTGGCAGGGGCACCGGCCCGACGCCGAGGACCCACTGCCGTCGCTGGCTGGTCCGGCGGAGGTGCGGGCGATGACACTGCCCGCGGTGGCCGTCAAGGCTCGGCGCCTGCGGCGCGTTCTGGCGGATGCGGCGGTGAAGGAGATCTCGGCCGAGTCCGCTGGAGTCGTGCTCGGCGCGCATCGCCGGCGGCGCGGCTCAGGTCCTCGGCTCTACTCCTCCTGGGAGGACGTCATCCTCGCGGTTATGGCGCCCCGCGCCGGCAAGACAACCTCGCTGGCTGTGCAGTCCGTCGTCGGTGCGCCGGGGGCGGCCCTCGCCACCAGCAACAAGCCCGATCTGTGGGCCACGACGGCTGCCGTTCGCGCCGAGCGTGGCAGCGTGTGGGTGTTTGACCCGCAGTCCATGGCCCAGGTTCCGCAGGGCTGGTGGTGGAACCCCCTGGCTGCTGTGGAGGACGTCGAGGACGCCCACCGGCTGGCCAACCACTTCGTCCAGCAGGTCCGCAACTCCCAAGGCAGCGACGACTTCTGGATCCAGGGCGCCTTGGACCTGCTCACGTCGCTGATCCTGGCCGCCGCGCTGGAAGGCCGCACGCTGACCTCGGTGCAGGCGTGGCTGTCGGACTCCACCTCACGGGAACCGGCGACGATTCTCAAGAGCCACGGGTTCGGTGCCTCCGCGCGGGCGATGTCCGGCCGACAGGCCGGCGCACCGGAGACCCGCGAAGGGCTCTACGAGACCGCCCGGACCGCTGCGGCGTGCCTGGCCAACCCGACCATCATGGCCTGGGTTACGCCGCCGGACCTACCGCTGCCGGCGCTGGACGTCGAAGCGTTCGTCGAGAGCACCGACACGCTGTACCTGCTGTCCAAAGACGGCGCCGGAGCGGCGGCACCGCTCGTCGCTGGTTTGACCGACCAGGTGCTACGTGCCGCAGTGATTCTCGCCGAGGCGCACGGCGGCAGGCTCGATCCACCGCTGGTCGCCTGCCTGGGCGAGGCCGCGAACATCTGCAAAATCGCGGACCTGCTGGAGCTGTACAGCCACTTCGGCAGCCGGGGCATCATCCCGCTGACCATCCTGCAGTCCTACCGGCAAGGGACCAGGGTGTGGGGTGAGCAGGGCATGGACGCGCTGTGGTCGGCCGCCACCGTCAAGCTGGTCGGCGCTGGCATTGATGACGCCCGGTTCGCCGAAGACCTGTCCCGGCTCGTTGGCGACCACGACGTCACCGTCGCCTCCCGCACCCGAGACGGGAAGGGCCACACCTCGTACCAGACGTCCGTGCGCCGGCAGCGCATCCTCGACCCGGCGCACATACGGGCACTACCGAAGGGCTCGGCGCTGCTGTTCGCCACCGGCGTCAAGGTGGCGATGCTCAACCTGCTGCCCTGGTACGACGAGCCAAACGCCGACCGGCTCACCGCGGCCGTCGCAGCCTCCACCGCCGAGATGACCCGCGAGGCGCAGCGCGCCCGCGCCGCACGTCGGGACCGTATGACGCAGCGCTCCTGGCGGGGGCGGGCCGGCTGAAGCTAGTGCCGTGACCACGAACGTTCACGGTGTTGGGTGACACGCCGTCCGGCCTATCGGCCGGGCGGCGCCGCAGCGGTCAGGCTGTGGCGGTGGC
>NZ_JBIAKN010000028.1:0-14757 GCF_042872475.1 Micromonospora sp. NPDC005252
GCCACCTCGCACGCCTTGCACCCGATACACACGCTCGTGTCGGTGAAGAACCCCATCCGCGGCGGCGCGTCCACATAGCCGGCGTCCGGCGCCGGATCGAGCGGCCCGTAGAGGCTGTTCGGGTCAGGAGCCATCGCGCCCCTCCACGTCCTGGTCGGTGGTGACGGCCGGCGCGTGTCCGCCCGGTGTGATCCCGGCCCGCCGCTGGTAGTCGGCGACCAGGTCGAGCAACGCCGTCCCGGTGGGCCGGCGGCCCGACCGGACGTCACAGGTACCGATCTTGCTCTCCTGGATGAGGACGTTGGGGTCGAGGGTGATGCCGAACAGGTCGTTGGCCGAGTCGCCGGTCACCAGACCCTCGTAACCGAAGTGGTACGGCAGCCACAGCTGGTGGATGATCCGACCGTCGACCCGCAGCGGGGTGAGCCGGTCGGTCACCAGCACCTTCGCCTCGATCACCGCGCGCCCGCTGATCAGGTGCGCCCACCCCAGATGCGCCAACCCGGCCTCGGCGGCCAACTCAGGCGACACCTCGACGAACATCTCCGGCTGCAACTCGGCCAGTGGGCGCACCGTGCGGCTCATCCCACCGGCGGTGTGGTGCTCGGTGAGCCTGCTGACCGTGAACACGTACGGGAAGACCTGGCTGTGTTCCTCGGGCGGGCTCGGGTTGACCGAGTTCACCGGGTGCGCGTACGACTTGCGGGTCGGGTTGGCCTGCTGCCGGTAGAGCGGGTTGCGCACCGGCGACTCCACCGGCTCGTAGTGCGTCGGCAGCGGCCCGTCCAGCACACCGCTGGGAGCGTAGAGCCAACCCTTGCCGTCGCCCTGCATGACGAACGGATCGTCGCCGGCGATCCCCTCCGGCCCGGCCGCGCCGGCCGGCGGCCGGTACGACGGAGGCTTGGTCTTCTCGAAGTCCGGCACGTCGTAGCCGGTCCACTCGGCCTTCTCCGCGTCCCACCACACGTAGCGTTTGCGTTCACTCCACGGGTTGCCGTCCGGGTCGGCCGAGGCGCGGTTGTAGAGGATGCGGCGGTTCGCCGGCCAGGCCCAGCCCCACTCGGCGGCCACCCAGTCCTGCTCGTGTCGGGACTTGCGGCGGGCGGCCTGGTTGACGCCGTCGGCGTACACGCCCGTGTAGATCCAGCAGCCGATCGCGGTGGAGCCGTCCGCACGGGCCTCGGTGAAACTGGACAACGGACGGCCGGTCGTCACGTCGTACCCGTTGATCTCCCGCAGGACCGACTCGGCGCTCGGCTCCGCGTGCGGACCGTGCGTCGGGTAGTCCCAGGTGAGGTCGAGCAGCGCACGGTCACGCGGCAGCGTCGAGTCGGCCAGCTTCTCCCGCAGCTTGCGCCCAAGGTGGTAGAAGAACCACAGCTCGGAGCGGGCGTCGCCCGGCGGCTCGACAGCCTTCTCCCGCCACTGCAACAACCGCTGCGTCTGGGTGAACGTGCCCTCCTTCTCCACGTGTGAGGCGGCCGGCAGGAAGAACACCTCGGTACGACACTCCTCGGGCACGATCTCGCCGGTGGCCACCTCGGGACCGTTCTGCCAGAAGGTCGCGCTTTCGATCATGAACAGGTCCCGCACGACCAGCCAGTCCAGGTTGGCCATGCCCAGGCGCTGCGCCCGGCCGTGCGCCGAGCCCACCGCCGGGTTCTGCCCGAGCAGGAAGTACCCCTTGACCTTCCCGTCGATCATGTTGAGCACCTGCTGGTAGGTGCCGTGGTCACCGGTCAGTCGGGGCAGGTAGCCGTAGCAGTAGTCGTTCTCCGGCGTCGCCGCGTCACCCCAGTACGCCTTGAGCAGGCTGGCGGCGAACGACTCGGCGTTGCCCCAGAAGCCCTTCTGGCCGGGGTGCCGGATGCTGTCCACCCACTCGCCGAAGGTCGGGTGGTCGGCGTGGTGCGGCATCGGCAAATAGCCGGGCAGCAGGTTGAACAGGGTCGGGATGTCCGTCGAACCCTGGATGCTGGCGTGACCGCGCAGGGCCATCACCCCGCCACCCGGACGGCCCATGTTGCCCAGCAGCAACTGGATGATCGCCCCGGTACGGATGTACTGCACGCCCACACTGTGCTGCGTCCACCCCACCGAGTAGATCAGCATGCCGGTGCGGTCCCGGCCCGAGTTCGCCGTCCACGCCTGCGCCAGTTCGAGGAACTTCTCCTGCGGGATCCCGCAGACCCGCTCCACCATCTCCGGCGTGTAGCGGGAAAAGTGTCGCTTGAGGATCTGGTAGACGCAGCGCGGGTGCTGCAACGTCTCATCGCGCCGGGTCTGCCCACCCACCTGCGCGCCATGCGACTCGTGCGTCAGCCCAGCGGCGCTGTCCCGCTCCTGGGCGGTGTGCCCGCTGCCGGACGACCCCTCGTGCCCCTCGTACTGCCAGCTGTCCTGCACGTAGGTGCCGGTCTCCGGGTCAAACCCGGAGAAGAACCCGTCGCCGTCCTCGGTGTCGCTGAACTGTTCGCTGACGATCGTCGCCGCATTGGTGTACGACAGCACGTACTCCCGGAAGTCCAGCTCGTTGTCCAGGATGTAGCGCACCACGCCGCCGAGCAGCGCGATGTCCGTGCCCGCCCGGATCGGCAGGTACGCGTCGGCCACCGCGCTCGTACGGGTGAACCGCGGGTCGACGTGGAACACCTTCGCCCCACGACGCTTGGCCTCCATCACCCACTGGAAACCCACCGGGTGCGCTTCGGCCATGTTCGAACCCTGGATGACGATGACGTCAGCGTTGGCGATGTCCTGCTGGAAATCCGTCGCACCGCCACGACCGAAGCTGGCCCCCAGACCGGGGACGGTGGCGGAGTGTCAAATACGGGCCTGGTTCTCGATCTGTAGCGCCCCCATCGCGGTGAACAACTTCTTGATGAGGTAGTTCTCCTCGTTGTCCAGCGTCGCCCCGCCCAGACTGGAGATCCCCAACGTCCGGTTGAGCGGCCGGCCCTGCTCGTCGACGTCCTCCCAGGTCTGCTCGCGGGCGGCGAGGATCCGGTCGGCGATCATGTCGAGCGCGGTGTCGAGGTCCAGGTCTTCCCACTGCGTCGAGTACGGCCGCCGGTAGCGGACCGTCGTCTGCCGCAACGGACTGGTCACCAGACTCTTGCTCGCCGAACCCTTCGGACACAACCGACCTCGCGAGATAGGACTGTCCGGATCACCCTCGATCTGCGTGACCTGCCCGTCCTTGACGAACACCCGCTGCCCACACCCCACCGCGCAGTACGGACAGACGGACCGGGCCACGCTCTCGGCGGTCTCGGTGCGGGCGGTCAGGCCAGCCGAGCGCGCGGACTTCGCCGCCGCGCCCCGGCCCAACGGGTCCGTGCCGGTGAGCTGCCGATACACCGGCCAGCCCTCGATGAACGTCCGCAGACCCATCCCCGACACCCCCTCCCACGCGAGCGACCTCACGAACATAAGTCAGATGAGGAGTCTTCGCTAATCGAGAGGGTGGCGTCGCGGCACCGTCACTCGGTGCGCAGGCTCCATCTCAGCGCGGGGATCATCACGGCCGCGGGAACGAGGTGCAGTCCGGCAAGGGCGGTGACGGTGGCGGCGCTGCCCCCGCAGAGCAGGGGCGCGACCAACGAGATCGCGGTCAGCGACACCGCCGTCCACACCCATCGCGCGGCGGGGCGCACGCTCCACCGCAGCAGAGCGGCGGCGATGACGATGCCCACGACCGAGAAGACGCCGGTCACCACGGCGAACCCGGGCGTCGGGATCGTCTCGCCACCAGCGGGGACCGCGAAGTCGACGCCGGCGGCCCGGGCGAGCGCGACGGCGACGGTGGTGGCCAGCACCGCGACCAGCGTGGCGAGGAGCCCGACACCGGCGAGCCCGCGCAGTCGGTGGGTACGGCTGGTCCGGCCCGACGCCGGGGCCACGGCGCTCACCTGGCACCGTCCGCCGGGAGGCGCTGCGGCAGCCCGAGCCGCGCGAACTGGTCGTCGTGGAAGATGACGATCTCGGCGACCGCCCCGCCGGTGACGCGCAGGACGTCGATGGTCAGCGGCAGGTACGCGTTCTCCTGCTCCCGCCACAGGTAGAAGGCGACGGCGGGCTGCCGGTTCACGGCGGTCGGGACGCCGCGCAGGCGTCCCAGGTCGGCGAAACCATCCTGGACCCAGTCGTCCAGCACCGCGTCGCGGCCGACGTGGACGCCGGGAGTGGGCGGCATCGAGCAGCGGACGTCGTCGCGCAGCATGGCGGCGAGCGCGTCGATGTCCTTGGCCACGCTCGCGTCGGTGAAGCGGCGCACCAGCTCGCGCGTCCCGGCGTCCTCCTCGCCGCCGGTCCAGTCCTGCCGCTCGGCGGGCAGGTGCTCGCGCATGCCGGCGCGGGCCCGTTGCAGCGCGCTGTTCACCGAGTTGACGGAGTCCCCGAGCAGCTCCGCGACGTCCTTCGCCGGCCAGCCCAGCACGTCCCGCAGGATCAACACGGCCCGGGGGCGCGGCGCGAGGTGCTGGACCGCCACCAGGTACGCCAGCTCGATCGTCTCCCGCGCGACCGCGACGGTCTCCGGCTCGTCCGCGTCTCCCGCCGGCAGCTCGTCGAGCAGCCGGTCCGGGTACGGCTGCAACCACCGCACCTCGCCGCCGGTCGCCGGCTCCGGGCGGCGCCTGGCGAGCAGGTCCAGGCAGGCGTTCGTGGCGATCCGGTACAGCCAGGCCCGGAACGACGACCGCCCCGCGAAGGTCTCCCGCCGCCGCCACGCGCGCAGCAACGTGTCCTGCACGGCGTCCTCGGCATCCTCGAACGACCCCAGCATCCGGTAGCAGTGCACGTGCAGCTCCCGCCGGTGCCGACCCGCCAGCCCTGCGAAGGCCGGCTCGTCGACCCCACCCATCTGCTCGTCCGTGTGCCCACTCGTCACGTCATGCTCCCGTCTCGTCGTGTCCCGTCGCAGGTATGACGGGTGCGGGCGCGACAACTCATCACCGGGCCGGACGATCCTCCTAGCTAGGCGGCGACCCGGCCGAGCAGGTTGCGCCCGGACGGGTTGTAGTCCCGGAACCGGCCGAACGTCTCGCGCTCCTGGCTGGAACGGATGAACTGGTCATCGGTCCACTCCTGCCCGACCGGCAGGTATCGCCGCGCGTTCGCGAGGCCGTCCAGTTGATGCAACACGTGGTAGGCGATCAGGTACTCACCGAACGTCGCGTGCAGGAACTCGTAGCTGCTGCCGGTGACGAGACTGCTGTTGACGTCCGCCGCGTGGATGAAGAAGAACCGGGCGATCGTACGGATCGCCGGGTCCAGCGGGCGGGACAACCGCTTCCGGTTCCCGGTGTACGCGGCCGACGACAGCAGCATCGGCGCCAGGTCGGCGTCCAGGTCCTGGCCACTGACCGACTGCTGCCCCCGGTTGAACATGGCGAACGCCGCGATTCCGAGTTGCCACAGCTCGCGGTCCGCCTGGGCGGCGGCCTCGTCGCCCTCCAGCGGTCGACCCGCCGGCCGGGGCGCCTTGGTGACCTCACGACTCACGTAGCCGTTGAGCAGCCACTGGTAGAGCTGCCCCTGCGTGACCTGACCGGCGCCGTCCACCGGCGGGTCGTCCGTCGCCCCGAAGATCGCCAGCATGAGCAGGAGCAGCGGCTGACGGGCCAGCTCGCCCATCGACCACACGGCGTCCGCGGCGAGCGGCTTGACCGTCGCGTTGGCGATCGGCTCCCGATTGACCTCGTTCCACATGTCGACCCACGCGCCGACCTGCTCGCGGTCGAAATCGCGCAACTTGACCACCAGCGAGCCGGCCGGGATGTTCGCGATGTTGGCGACGACGGTACGGGAGGTCACCACGACGGCGACCGGCGAACCGATCGACGCCTCCTTTCCTGGAACTCCTGCACCTCGTGCAGGAAGCCGGACTCGGTCGCGCCGGTGGCCTGCATCAGTTCGTCCAGACCGTCCAGGAGGACCACTCTGGTGACGTCCTGACTGGCCTCGGACAGCTGACGCCACCGCACACTTTCCGGCGCCCGGATGACCGAGAATCACCAGCGGACGCTCCGCGCTGCGAGCCGAGGCGAAGTACGCGGCGAGAAAATGATCCAGCCGGTGCCCGTTCCGCTGCTGCTTCCACCACTCCTCCTCTCAGGTACGGGACTGACCGTCGGTGACGGCCCACTGGAAGTGCGGATTTACGTAACCCGATTCGGTGGTCGGCATCCGCAGGCCCGACATCTGATCCATCTCGGTGACCTGGGCGATCGGCTCCGACAGGAGATGGCGGTTACGCCGCGCCATGATCGTCCGGTCGGGTCCGTGCTGCCTGTTCGGCAGGTACGGCAGGTCGTTGAGGAGCTGCTCCATGAGCGCGAGCGACCGTTGCTGGAACTGCACGGACGTGCGGTGCGCGGCCTCCTGGGTCGCCGCCACGAACCCGATCTGGTCCAGCAACGCCCACATGCCGAATTCCGGCACGTCGGCGGCCAGTCGACGGTAGTCGTCGCGGTAGGTTCTGATCGCGCTGTCGACGATGCGCGCCTGGATCAAATGCCCGAACTGGTAGCCCAGGTCAACCTCGATCTTCTCCCAGGCGGCGAGGCTCCCGAAGAAACCCAGACAGCGCTCCGTCATCGACTCGTAGAACGGGATCACCGAGGCCATCAGGTTGGCCTCGAACCCACAGCCCGCCCACGGCAGCGGCAGTTCCACCCCCAGCAGGTACGAAACGATGGTGTCGTGCGTGACAGCGCCACCGCCGGGAACCATCTTCTGTTTCTCGACCTCGGTGAGACGGAGGCTCGCGTACCCCGTGCCCACCACCTCGTTCAGGGCAGTGAAGAACGCGCCCGCCACCACCGCGGTGTGCGCGGCCGCGATCAGTTCGTGCCGTTCCCGACCCTTCGGGCCGAAGGGTACGGTCACGGAAACGCTCGACGGCCATCGTGATCTGCTGGACCAGCTCGTTCTTCTGGTCGATCCATCCCCACGCGGCGCTGATCGCCGGCAGCAGGGCGCCAGCGCCACCGCTGCCGAGAGCCGCCAATCCCAGCAGGGTGCCGAGCTTCTCACTCCACCCCGCGTCGTGCTTGCCGAGAATACGGCGGGCGGTTTCGAACGACATTGACGAACCGCTCACCGCGAGTCCCTTCAGATGACACCGGGAAGCGGCCACCCTAGCCCTGAAGAACCGGGCGAGCTGTCGGTTATCTGGCAGCTCTCCTCAACCACGCCGGGACGTGCGCGCAGGCCGAGGAAGGTCGCTTGAGCGACACCGGGACCGGCGGGCGTTACCCTGACAGCATGCAGGCCGTCTCGCCCACCGCGACCGGCGTGGTCTTCCTGGCCCGCCCGGGTCGTCCGGCCGTGGTGGCGCGCACCCTCACCGAGCTCACCGGCCCCACCCGCGGCGTCGTCGAGCTGCCGGTGCGGTTGATGTGGAACGCCGAGCGCACGTTCGACCTCGGCGACCCCGACCAGCTGCTCTGGATGTACGAGAACGTGCTGCGCGAGACCGCCAGCGCCGACGACCTGCGCATTCTGATCAACGGGCGGACACTGCGCCGGGTGTGGCGGTTGCTCAACCTGCCCCGGGGCGTCCGCCTCGCGTGGGAGAGCCGGCACCGCGGCCTGCGCGCGGCGTGATCGCACCACACCTGCACGAGTTCTACCGGGAGGTGGCCCGGGTGGCGCTGACCGCCGCCGGGCCGTACCGGTTCGTGCTGGGTGGCGGGGTGGCCTGGGCCGCGCACGGCCTGGTCGCCCGGCCGACCGAGGACGTGGACCTCTTCGCCGACGTCGAGGGTGCTGCCGCGGCGGCCACCGCCGGGGTGCGCGTGGCGCTGGAGCGGGCCGGGTTCACCGTCACCGACGCCGACCCGGACAGCGAGCTCGCCGATCTGTTCGACGGGTACGGCCAGGACATGAAGGACTTCGTGGTGAGCCGCGACGGGCGGCAGATCCGGCTCAGCCTGGCCCGGCTGGACCGGCAGCAGAGCCCGGTGGTGATGGACCTCGGCCCGGTGATGGACGTGCGCGACCTGGTCGCCAACAAGATCGCGGCGTTGGTCAACCGGCGGGAGGTCCGAGACTTCATCGACGTGGCGGCGGCCCTGGAGCACTACGACGTGACGCAACTGCTGATGCTCGCCCGGCAGGTCGACCCCGCGCTGGACCCGGCCGACGTACGGGCCGCCGGGCGTTACCTGGACCGGCTGTCCGACAAGCGTTTCGGCCGCTACGGCCTGGACGCCGACGACGTCGCCCGGGTGCGCCACCGCTTCACCACCTGGCCCCGCTGACGCCACCGCCCGCGAACCCGTACTTCTTCTTCCTCGCACCGTGCGGGCGGCTCCCCCGCGACCTCGTCGAGAGCGCCCTACCCTGCGACGGCCTGCGAAAACCGGGGCTGGCGTGGCGCAAGTGACAGGCGCTGGCTATGGTGCGCGAGGCGCTCACGAGGCGCGTCCACCCCCATGGAAAGGCACGTCATGACCTCTGGATCCGGTCCGTCGCGTCGCCAGGTGCTCGCCGTCGCCGCCGCGGCGGCGACCGCCCCGCTGATCGCCGCCGCCCCCGCGCAGGCGGCGGGCGCGACCCGGTCGCGCACCTGGGACCTCACGCTGCTCGGCACGTCGGACACCCACGGCAACGTCTACAACTGGGACTACTACCGCGACGCCGAGTACGACGACAGCAAGCACAACGACATCGGTGTCGCGAAGCTGGCGACCCTGATCAACCAGATCCGCGCCGAGCGGCGCGGCAAGGCCACGCTGGTCCTCGACGCCGGCGACACCATCCAGGGCACCCCCCTCGCCACGTACTACGCCAAGCAGGAGCCGATCACCGCCACCGGCGAGAAGCACCCGATGGCCCGGGCCATGAACGTCATCGACTACGACGCCGTGACGCTGGGCAACCACGAGTTCAACTACGGCCTGCCGCTGCTGGATCTGTGGATCCGCCAGCTCGGCTTCCCGGCGCTCGCCGCGAACGCGATCAACGCGAAGACCGGCAAGCCCGCCTTCCTGCCGTACGTCATCAAGAAGGTCTCCCTCGGCTTCGCGGCGCCGACCCTGCGGGTCGGCATCCTCGGCCTGACCAACCCCGGCGTGGCCATCTGGGACAAGGGCAACGTCGAGGGCAGGCTGCGCTTCGACGACATGGTGGCGACCGCCGCGAATTGGGTGCCGATCATGCGGGCCCGCGGCGCGGACCTCGTGCTGATCTCCGCCCACGGCGGCGACAGCGGCACCTCCAGCTACGGCCCGGAGCTGCCGAACGAGAACCCGGTGGCGCTCATCGCCCAGCAGGTGCCGGGGATCGACGCGATCCTCTTCGGGCACGCCCACAACGAGGTGGTCGAGCGGTTCGTCACCAACGAGCGGACCGGTGCGCAGGTGCTGCTCTCCGAGCCGTCGAAGTGGGGCCAGCGGCTCACCCGGATGGACTTCACCCTCGCCCGTGAGCATGGCCGCTGGACGATCACCAAGAAGGCCGCCACCATGCTGAACACCAACACGGTGGCCGAGGACCCGAAGGTGCTCGCCGCCGTGCGGGCCCAACACCAGAAGACCATCGCGTACGTGAACCAGGTGGTGGCCCAGGCAACCGTGGAGATGTCCACGGTGGAGTCCCGGTACAAGGACACCCCCATCCTGGACTTCATCAACCACGTCCAGGCCGAGACCGTCACGAAGGCGCTGGCCGGCACGCAGTACGCCAGCCTGCCGGTGCTGTCGCAGGCCTCGCCGTTCAGCCGTACCGCGGTCTTCCCCGCCGGCGACGTCAAGATCCGTGACGTGGCTGGGTTGTACGTGTTCGACAACACGCTCGAAGCGGTCGTGCTCAGCGGTGCCGAGGTGCGCGCGTACCTGGAGTACTCGGCGAAGTACTTCCGGACTCTCGCCCCGGGCGCTCCCGTGGACACCGAGCAGATCAACGACCCGTCGGTGCCGGACTACAACTACGACGCGCTCTCCGGCCTGGACTACGACATCGACATCTCCAAGCCGGTCGGCCAGCGGATCACCCGGCTGGTGCTGCCCGGCACCGACACCCCGGTGGCGGACGACGCGCAGTTCGTGATGGCGGTGAACAACTACCGGCGCAGCGGCGGCGGCAACTTCCCCGGCATCGTGAAGACCCAGGTCTACAACGCGCAGCAGGAGATCCGCCAGCTGCTCATCGACTGGGCGCAGGCCAAGGGGACGATCAACCCGGCCGACTTCTTCCAGCCCAACTGGCGACTGGTACGCGAGGGCGTGCCGGTCTTCTGATCGCAGAACGTCGGCGGGCCGTGGGTGGCGACACCCCGGCCCGCCTTTTCGTCTCTCAGCCCCGCACGTTCCAGTCTCAGCCCTGGACGTTCCAGCGGATCGGGTCCTCGGCCTTCTCCGGCCGGTCCCGCCCGGGATCGGTCTCGGTCAGCGCGACCCGCTCGTCCGGGCGAACGGCGGGCGGCAACTCCCCGAACCGGATGTGGCGCAGGAACGCGTACTCGTCCTCGGTGAACGGTTGCTCGGCCATCGGCACCCCCTCCTGCCCTGCCATTGTCTGACGGCGGGCGGCCCACAGCACCGGTCTGTCGGTTGACAGTCCCCTCGACCGTCGGGTGCGGCCCGACACACCCTGTACGGCATCCTAGGATCCTGGGTGTATGGCCTGAGGCAACGCGCCGTCGGCAGGGGCGGTCGGCAGGGACGGTCGAGCGGGCTGGCGCAGGCGCGGCGGGCCGGCGGGCCGGCGGGCCTGCGGACCGCCGGGCTGTTGCTCAGGGGTGGATGCTGGCGGCCGGCCGGCGCGGGCCGGGCAGCCGGTCCAACACCGCGAGCGCCGCCCGGACCGGTCGACGTCGCAGCATGTCGTCGAAACTCGCCCGACCCTGACAGAAACGGACGAACATCCGCCAACCCGGCGGGGTCGCCAACAGAGCGTGGAAGACCTCAGGGCGGCGGGTGAACAGGTCGAGCAGCCGGAACCCCGCCCGCATCTCCGGCGTCAGGCCCTCGGTGACCGCCCGCTCGTACCCGGCCAGATCACCGTCGGCGACCGCCGCGCCGGCCATCTCCCCCGAGCGCAACGCGAAGCTGATGCCCTCGCGGCTCCACGGCTCCAACAGCCCGGCGGCATCCCCCGCCACCAACACACGGCCGTTGCGCAATGGGGAGTCCTCCGCACGGCAACGGGTCAGGTGACCCGAGTCGTGCTCCGCCGGCAGCCCGGTCAGGCCCAACCGGTCGACGAACTCCCGCAGGTAGGCGCGCGTCCCCTCCCCCGCCCCCCGGCCCGCGATCACACCGACGGTCAACCGGTCGCCCTTCGGGAACACCCAGGCGTACGAGCCCGGCATCGCCCCCCAGTCCAGCAGCAGTCGCCCGCGCCAGCGCTCCTGCTCGGCGGGCGGCACCGGCACCTCCAACTCCAGCCCCAGGTCCACCTGCCGGTAGCGCACACCCACGTGTCGGGCGGTCACCCCCGAGGAACCGTCCGCGCCGATCACCGTGCGGGCCGTGATCGTCGTACCGTCGGCCAGCCGCAGGCGTACACCCTCGGGGTCCTGCTCGATCGCGCGGACCGCGACCTGCTCCCGCATCTGCGCGCCGGCGGCGACCGCCGCCGCGCGCAGCCGGTCGTCGAACTCCTCGCGGCGCACCATGGTCACCACCGGACTGCCGTTGCGGCGGGTGAACTCCCGCCGGCCGTCGCGGGTGAACGTCACCCGGTCCACCCGGTCGTGCGCGGGCACCTCGATGCGGCCGCGCACGGCCGCCAGCGACGTGCCGATCAGGCCACCGCCACACGTCTTGTACCGCGGGTGCGCGGCCCGCTCGACAACCAGCGTACGAACGCCGGCGCGGGCCGCGGCGTGTGCCGCGGAAAGCCCGGCGGGGCCGGCGCCGACGACGACGAGATCCCAGACGATCACGGTTGCAGCCTAGGGCACCCTCCGCTGCGCGGCCCGGGCACGGCGAGCTGCCAAACGCCCGATCGGGTGGGCATCTTCGGTCAGGCAGGGGGTAACCGACGTGACGCGACCGTCCGCGCGGGAGCGGACGAGCAGAGGAGGAGATCATGCAGCGGGTTCAGCTGTCGGAGATCGAGCAGCGCGTGTACCAGGCGGTCACCGCCCTCGAAGCACGTGGCCAGGTCCCCTATCCGGACCTGATCGCCGAAGGATCCGGTCTGACCGAGGAGCAGGTGCACACCCCACTGCACGAACTCACCCAGAAGGGCCTGCTGCACCGCGAGGACTCGCCGATGGCCGGCCTCGACTTCGGCCCCCGATTCTGCGCCCGTCAGATGGCGTGACCCCCGACGGTTGGCCCCCGCCTGCCGGGGTAGCGGTCAGGGATGCATGATCGACCGTCAACGGGGGGCAGCATGAGCGCGGCGCACGAGCCGCAGCCGGTCGACGCGGCCGAGAACCGCCGACGCTGGCAGGCCGTCGGTGTCGGGCTGGTCGCCGCGTTCATGACGCTGCTCGACGTGAGCATCGTCAACGTCGCGGTGCCGTCCATCGACCGCGCGCTGCACGCCTCCCCGAGCGACCTGCAGTGGGTCCTCTCCGGGTACGCGCTGACCTTCGGGCTGGTGCTCGTGCCGGCCGGCCGCTTCGGTGACTTCCGCGGGCGGCGCAACGCGTTCGTCTTCGGCATCGCACTGTTCACCCTGACCAGCGCGCTCGCCGGCCTGGCCACGTCCCCCACCTGGCTGGTCGCCGCCCGGCTGCTCCAGGGCGCCGCCGCCGGCATCATCAACCCGCAGGTGATCGGGTTGATCCAACAGCTGTTCCGCGGGCCGGAACGAGCCCGTCCGTTCGGTCTGCTCGGCGCGACCATCGGCATCTCCACCGCCGTCGGGCCGCTGCTCGGCGGGCTGCTCATCGCCCTGGGCGGCGAGGAGCACGGCTGGCGGTGGGTCTTCTTCGTCAACGTGCCGGTCGGCATCGTCGCGGTGATCCTCGGGTGGCAGCTGCTGCCCGGTCGACCCGCCGGGCAGCCCGGCCGACGCCGACTCGACCCGGTCGGTGTGCTGCTGCTCGGCGTCGGCGTGGTGCTGATCCTGCTGCCACTCGTACAGGAGCAGCAGTGGCGTACGCCGTGGAAGTGGGCGCTCATCCCGGCCGGCCTGGCGGTGCTGGTCGCCTTCGGGCTGTGGGAACGGTGGTACGCGCGGCACCGCGAACCCCTGTTCGACCTGCGGCTGTTCACCTTCCAGTCGTACACACTCGGATCGCTCATCGCGCTGGTCTACTTCGGTGGGTTCACCGCGATCTTCTTCATCTTCACCCTGTTCCTGCAGAACGGGCTCGGCTACAGCGCGCTCGTCGCTGGTCTCGCCATCACCCCGTTCGCGCTCGGGTCCGCCGCCGCGTCCGCGCTGGGGGGCCGCGTCGTCAACCGCTTCGGCCGTCCCCTGGTCGCCCTCGGACTGCTCGGCGTGGTGGTCGGCCTGGCCGCCACGGTGCTCGCACTGCGCCTCGCGCCCGACGCCCCGGCGCCCTGGGTCACCGCCGCGCCGCTGCTCGTCGCCGGTATCGGCAGCGGACTGGTCATCGCCCCCAACCAGACACTCACCCTCGCCCAGGTGCCCGTTCCCCAGGCAGGCAGCGGGGCCGGCATGCTCCAGACCGGCCAGCGGATCGGGGCGGCGGCCGGCATCGCCGCCGTCGGCTCGATGTTCTTCTCCTCGCTCACCGACAGTCGCGGCAACTGGACGTCGGCCTTCGAGAAATCGCTACTGCTCGCCACGGGGATCATCGCGCTCGCGCTGGTCGCCGCGCTGATCGACATCCTCCGCGGCCACCACGACTGAAAATCCCGGGAGTACGCGCGCCGCGCGGGTCGGAGGCGCCGCGCGGGTCGACGCGCCGCGCGGGTCGACGCGCCGCGCGGGTCGAGGCGCGCCACGCGGGTCGAGGCGCGCCACGCGGGTCGAGGCGCGCCACGCGGGTCGAGGCGCCGCATGCCGGTTGGTTCATGCGTCGCCCAGGTCGGCATGCCGGTCGGATCGATGTGCCACACAGACCGGCATTTCGGTCGGGCCCGCGCGCCGATCAGGTCGGCATGCCGATCGGCGGTCAGTCACGGGCCGGGCATACCAACGGCCGGCACCTGACCGGCCGCCCGATGTCCGCCGCCCGTCGACGGTCGGGCGGTCGCCGGTCGGGCGTCGGGCGTCGGGCGTCGGGCGTCGGGCGAGATCTTGGACAGTTTCCGTTAGGACCTAACGGAAACTGTCCAAGATTCACCGTCACGCGGGCCGACGATGCCGTTCGGCGGGCTGCGCCCGTGGATGTGGGGGGTCGGCCGGTCACTCGGCGGGGCTGGGTACGCCGCTAGCCGGCACCCAACTCGGGGTGGCGGCCAAGTCAACGGGGCGGGGGCTGGGGTACGCCGATGGCCGGGCCCGGCTCGCGGCTAGCTCAGTGGGCGGGGGTTGGGTATTGCCGATAGCCGGCACCCAACTCCGAGTGGCGGCCAGGTCAGTGGGCGGGTATGCCGATGGCCGGCACCCCGGTTCGGGGTGCCGGCCATCGGTTCGTGCGGTGGGTCAGCTGTTCCAGTGCTGGGTGACCAGGTCGGTGGCCTGCTGCTCCCACTGGGCGTAGGCGTCCGGGTAGGCCGAGACCTGTACGGTCTGGGCGGCCTGGGTCAGGGGCATGTCCTGCCAGCCGTCGACCTGCTTGAGGCCCTTGAGGAACGCGGTGGTGGAGTACTCGGGGTTGGTGATCTGCTCCGGGGTGCCCCAACCACTGGAGGGGCGCTGCTGGAACAGGCCCAG
>NZ_JBIAKN010000029.1:0-12748 GCF_042872475.1 Micromonospora sp. NPDC005252
TGGATATCGGAGGTAGGCGATGGGCGCACCTCGACTCAACCAACCGACATCCCCGGTGCGCGGGACCGGGCTTGAGCGGCTGCTGGCAGCCGTCGACGCCGCGGTGACGTACTACCGAGCTCAGCTTGAGCACGCCGACGGCCCTCGCGCGTATCTCGCCGAACGCGGTCTTGGTGTCGTCGTGCAGCGGGAGTGGCCGTGGCGGGTCGGGTACGCCCCACCTGGATGGAGTTCACTGACGCGCCATCTGCGCGCGGTTGGCTTCACGGCAGAGGAGTTGGTCGGTGCGGGCTTGTCGACCCGCACCCGAGGGGATCCAGACCGACTCATCGACGTGTTGCGGGACCGGGTCGTCTTCCCGGTGCGCAACCCGGGCGGCCATGCTGTGGCGTTCCTCGGCCGCGCCGGCCCCGGCGCCGCAGATGGTGTGCCGAAATACATCAACAGCCCTGACACCGCGATCTACAACAAGGGGCGACTGTTGTTCGGTGTCGCGGAGCAGCAGGATCGCCTCAACGATCGGTGGGCGCCGGTCCTGGTCGAAGGACCGGCAGACGTCCTCGCAGTGTGGCTGTCCTACTCCCGGTCGCGCCGGGCAGGAGCGGTGGCTCTCGCGCCGTGCGGCACCATGCTGACCGACGACCAGGCCGCAATTGTGCGGGAGCTGCCTGGCGCTGCGCGGGGCATCGTGGCGGCATTCGATGCGGACCCGGCCGGCCGTGGTGCAGTGGACCGGGCCTGGCAACTGCTCCGCCAGCAACCCCTGCCCGGCCCGCTGCTGGCGGCTGAATTTAATGCCGGCGCGGACCCGGCGGACCTGCTGCGACGGCCGAACGGCAGGGCTCAGCTGCGGGCCGCCCTGCAACGGCAGGCACAGCCCATGCTCGACGTGGTGGTCGACCACCGCCTCGCCCGACTCATCGAACGGCATCCCCGGCTGTTGGAGGACATCGACGGCAGATGTGCTGCGGTACGGGTCCTTGTGCCGCTGCTGTTCGAGGCGACGAGCCCGGACGAGGCGATCGGGGCGGCCCGACGCATCGTCGCGCACACCGGCACCGGGGTCGACACCGTCGCGATCGCCGCGCTCGTATACCTGGAAGATGAGTTACAACGCCTCAGCCTGACCGCTTGCAATCACGCCGGCTATTGACCATTGAGGTCGGGCGAATTCTCAGGAGGCGACTCTTTCAGCGCTCCTACAACCGATTCCGGAACCTTAAAACCGTCTGCCTTTCCTGGCCTTTGGTAGCTTGCCTCGAGCGCCGCGTCGAGGCCTTCGGGAAGCAGTCCCAAGCCCTGAAGATATCTTGTGGAGTTGACGACTGGCTTCGTAAAGCCCACCAAGAGCCTATCCCTCGAGTACCCTGTCAGTTCGTAGACTTTGGCGCGAGGTATAAACCCAGATCCGGGCCCTGCCGCATAGCGGAGAACCTTCGCTTGACTCTCTGCCCCAATGCCCTCGAGGCGCAGCAGTAACGATTCGAGCCGACTGGGGGTCCAAGAAGCAGGTATTGCGGATGAAGAATCAGAAGTCGGGTCTGGTGTCTCGACATCGTCGATTGTGCTTTCATCGACGATTACACCGAACAGTCGACCAGCTACTTCAAGGAAATCAGGTCGCCGCAGCATGTGGAGATTAACGCCAGCGCGGTGGCGCATCTCTTGAATTAGCTCGATTCGAGCGGCTATCGGCTCGCCACTGACCTCCACGCGCCACCAATCCTCTTTCTCGTCGTCGGTTACGAATAGCAAGTCCTTCCCTGTCTTCGATGCGCGATCTATCAACTGCTCCCAGACGAGATAGTCACCCACTCCCTCCTCAACTTGCCCCTGCTTGTTTCCATCCATGAAGCCAGGTGGGATGCGCTGCTCGAAACGCTCACGCCCCTGCCGCACGTATGCCTTAAAATTATCGGGATCATAGGGTAATCCGACGCGAGACTCGAAAAGTTCCAGAAGCCGCTGCAGGATGGAATCGTCGTGCGCGCTAATCAAGGCCGCTTTGAGGTTTACTCCCCTACCTCCGTCATCAGAACTGACACGGGTGAGAACCCGGCGGAACGCCTTCTCAATATCTTGTGCTAGCTCGTCAGCCTCTGTCGTTGACATTGTGCGGCGACGCCAGGCCTTAATTTCAGCGAGTGCTTTCTTTTGAGCTTCACGGAGACCAGCTAATGAGCTCGTCGTAATAACTTCACGGATGACATTGTCGCGGTTCCTCCAAAACTCCGCCTGCACCTGGGCTGGCATGAAAAGGTTGCTGGACACCGCCTCAAGCACGTCGAAGATTTGACTTCGAGCGGTTGAGCCGCACTTGTACAGGTGGAGAAGGATATTGGTGTCGAGTGCGACGATTCCGCCCTGCAAAGCTTCCTCTATTTGGCTGGACTTGCGATCATCATAAATCTCGAACCCATCCCAAAGGCTATGCAACTCTTCGCCGTCAGGCATGATTAGCTCCAGCTATTGACCGATTCGCGCATGCGAGGTCGAGCTTACCGTAGGTGCACTTCGGCAGTAGCCCCTCGCGGATGGATTCGACCTATGGGGAGCTAGGCGAACTCTAGTGAAAGGCCAAGCGCCCACAAAATAGTGATATGGGATAATGCGCGGATGAAGCATCAGTTACACCCCGAGTCAGGTAACTCATCTGCCGCCGACCGAGTGTTACGGTCCGCCGCAGATGGCCTGGGCGTCCTGCCAGGTCTTGCCTCACAGCGTCCCGAGGATGCCGAGACCTAAACCGAAAGCGGTCGCGAAAGCAGCTCCGGCGGCCATGGTGGCCTCGGCCGCTGACGAGCCGGTGCTTGTCTTGAGCATCGCGGTGATGAGCGCTACGACGAGTGCCGAAAGGCCCACCACGAGGATCCACAGGTGGGTGCTGCTGGAGCTGCTCAAGAGGGTTCCTCTCCGTAAAGAACGACGGTGCCGTCGACGAGGTGCCGGGTAAAGGCTGTCCGGGTGGCACGGGCAGCGGCGAGCCGTCGGTCGATCATGGAAATCTCGTCGTCGACCAGTTGAAGTGCATTGAGGATCCGCCGCTGATCGGCGACCGGAGGTAGCGGCATCACCAGGTCGCCGAGTGTCGTAGTGCTCAATGAGGTGGTGAGCGACCGGACTGATCGGTCGCGGATGCGGGCCCGCACGACTGTCTGCGACAGGTACGCCTGCAGATAAGCGGGATCCAGCTCGGCCGGTTTGGTAACGCGCAGCCGGAGCAGGTTGCTGTGTGGCAGCCAGCCGGATTCGCTGGGGCGCACGATTGCCGTCTGTCCCATAGCTCCGGTCCGGACGTAGAGCACGTCGCCGGTCTGTAGCCGGTGCTGCTGCTCAACGGTGTCGAGGTCTGCGTCCGGTGCGTCGCCCGCCTCGATGAGGCCGTCCCGCAAATGCCGCGGGTGGACGACGGGCACTGCCTCCCGCGCGGTGCGCGCCTGGGACATCGCCCGTTTGATCGGGCGTGGCGGCACGCCGCTGCGGATCTCGCAGAGGTCGCGCAGACGATGCTCGGGCCAACCTTCATCGGTGCCCGTCGTGTAGGGGGGCAGGTCGAGAGCGACGGTCAGCGCATCCAGCTCCGCGCGCGCGGCATCCGCGGAGGCTCGCGCGAGCGTGCGGTCCTGGTATTCCGGCGGGTTGAGCGAGTACCCGTGGGCCCGGACCTCGTCCGGCGCGACCACGACGCTGAAGCCGGATTGTGGCTCGGCTGCCGTGAGCGTCGCCGCTATCGTCGCGATGTCCGCCGCGTCAAGGACGTACACGCCCTTCGCCTGAGGGCCGGACGGCCGGCCTAGATGGCGCGCGTCCACCATGTGTACAGGCGCGGCGCGGCCTATCGGCTTTCCCAGCAGCCAGACGCAGACGCCGATCGAGCTCCCTGGAAACATCCGCGCCGGTAACGCCACAACAGCGTGCACAGCACCCTGTTCGACGAGTTCACGGCGGGTGTCGTACGCCCGGGCACCAGCGGCGTACCCGGCGCCGTAGGGCATGAGCACAGCGGCACGACCGTCGTCGGCGAGCGCGGCGATGCACCGTCGCAACCAAATGGGCTGTTCCTTCTTGTCGAACGGCGGGTTGGTCAGCAGGACGTTCGCCCCACCCGATGGCGGCGAGGACGTCACGGCCAGTTCGGGGGTCGCACCCGTCGCCGCCAGCGACATGCCGGCAAGGCGCAGGTCGGCCGGATGTGGGTGCTCGGCATACATCTGCACTACAGCCTCGCCAGCGGAGGTCCGCCTGAACTCGGCCAACAGTTCACCGAAGCGAGCGAAGGGGTCGTAGACCGCTACTTCGCCCCGCACGTTGCGGCCGCTCAGCAGGGCGACCATGGTGCGGGCGACGCTTGTCGGCGTAGATATGACGCCGTCGCGACCGCGCGTCTCCCGCACATATTCGGCTAGAAGCTGGTGGTATGCGCCAGGACCGAGGTGGGCGCTAAGCACGACCACCTTGCGCACCGGCTCGAAGGTGCGGGGCCGCAGCCGCGTCGGCGGGGCATCCGAGCTGCTGAGCAGGTCCGGGTGACCGAGGGACGCGTCGACTGTGGCCACCACGAACCGCAGCAGCTTCCGGGCCGTTCCCGCATCACCGGCAGCGGGGAGATGCCGGGTCACCTGCACCCAGCGATCCTGGTCATTCAGGCGCAGGAACGCCAGGCAGAGCAGCAGGTAAAGGAAATCGGTCCGGGGCGCGCCACCGCAGACATCGGAAGCCAATGCGCGCAGTGATTGCGGGATCGGGTCTATGTCAGCGCGCGGGGCGGGACGTAGGCGCTGCCTGACCCGATCACCATAGGTGGCCACGACACTCTCGCCCGGCACCTGGCGGTTGGCGGGAACGCGCCGCCCGTCGAGCCAACCGATTACCTCGCCAAGATGGAACCGGTCGCCGCTACCGCTCACCGGCGGTGGGAAGTCGTCGTGCCGGCGCCATTGAGTGACGGCAGCCCTCGCGACTCCCGCGAGCCTGGCCACGTCTGCCTGAGAAACCGCTCTCGCAAAATCGTTCACGAGGCGAAGCTAAAGCCCAACCCAGAGGGCGTCGAGTGTGCACTCGACGGTGCGCCGGAATCTGTTAACAAATAAGGCTCAGGCATCGGGCATCTTGGACCTATCGACAGTGATCCTAGTCAGGCCATCCGGGATGATCCTGGTCGGCCAGCTCCGACGAACTGCCGCAGCTTCGGGAGTCAGCACGAACCAGCGGGACGGCTTGACTGCCGTCCCGCCAGCGCTGCTCTCGACCCCGCCGCTGCAGCACCCGATGCAGCGTCAGTCCCACCAACTCCACCAATCCTCAGGCGCGGGCTGAGTCGGAACCTCCGACGACGAGTGGTGTCGCGCCTCTCCGAGGTCGCTGCCCGCGCCGCAGTTGCGGAGAGGTCCGTCGTCGCCGTGCAGGATGGGTAGCTGGTGGCCGAGATCCCGCAGCCATGGCAGCATGCCGGTCATCTGTAGTCGCGCCTGTTCCCAGCCGTACCACAGGGCCGTCAGCCGTATGACCGCTTCGTCGTGGCGCCACCATTGCTCGCACCAGTGCCACCGGGTCATGCCGACCTCGCCGACCGGGCGCGGGAAGGTCGGCAGCAGGTAGGTGGTCACCCACTGCTCGACCGTCGAGTACAGCGGCGGCTGATCATCCCCGTCGCCAGCGTCGGCGCGTTCGGCTCGGGCCTGCTGCAGCTCGGCAACCTGCGCCGCCAGTCTCGCCACCTCGGCAGCGAGCTCGTCGAGTTGGGTAGCGGCCTCAGTGCTGGTCCGTTGCGACGTGGTGGCCGTCATCGTGTCCTGCCCCGCATCGGCACAGCGGTGACCGCTACCGCAGGTTGCTTCCCGGCGACTGCGGGGTTGACCTGGGCGACGCGAAGCTTTGGGAAGGCCTGTACCCAAGCCGGCGTCGCAAGCGTGTCAGCGTGGTGGACGGCAGCCGCAGAGGCGACGCTGTGATCGGCATTGTCGTCGTGGAGCATGCCTGCCGACTGCCCGGCTGCGTGCTCTTTAGCCGAGGTACGGGGATCGTCGATTGTCCCGCCGTCGCGGACTCCTTCGCCGCGCTCGGCAGCCGCCCGGCCCTGTAGGTCGCGGGCCAGGGACTCCTCCACGTGGCTCTGCGCGAGGCGGATCGCCTCTACCGGCTGACCGTCGGCGGCACCGACCCTGATTGCCTGGTTCATCTCTGCCGCAAGGTCGCGGAGCAGCTGCACCGGATCGCCAGCGGCGAGCTTCCCCGTGGCGCGCCACTGGCGCTGCAACTCGTCGAGAGCCTCCGGCCGGACGTACTCGGCCAGCTTCATCGCCTCCTGCCTGACGGCGGCGTCGAATTGGTCGACCATCGCACGACCACCGGGTGGCAGCGCTGCTGGACCGTCCGAGGTGATCCCCCGCCGGTCGGGCGTACCGCCGTGCGCGCGAGCTCCGCCGTGCGGGCGGTGACCTGCGCGGGTGTCGCGCTCCCAGATCTCCCGGGCGGCGGTACGCATGGCCTCAGGGATAGGTGTTCCGGCCTGCCGGTGGCGGTCGTAGGCGGCCATCAGGTCCGGGCGGATCTGCCGCAGCCGTTGCTCGGCGAACTCTGCTGCTCGTTGGGCTACCGGGTCGCTGCTGGCGTGGATCGTCGCGGTGCGCCAGACGGCGGCGGCTTCGGCGAAGGTGGCCTTGTTGACCAGCCAATCGCCGTCCAACGACGCTGCCATCCGCTCGCGGTCCGCTCGTACCTTCGCTGCCAGCCGGTCGGCTTGGCGGCGGGCCATCGCGGCGGCCTGGTCGCGTCGAGCCTCGCGTTCCCGTTCGGCGGCTTTGTTCTGGATCCCGACGGCGGCCCAGCGGGCGCCGGCCTCGCCGACGGTCGCCATCGTCGCCAGCCCTTGCATGAACTGTTGGCGGGTCTCGGCCATCGAGTCTTCGTGTTGCTGTGGGTGCGGCACGTGACCTCCCTTGCCTGCTCAGCGGCCGCGCCCGGTATGCCGGCCGCCTCCCACTGTCGGTACGGGTGTTGACGCCGGAGTTAGCGGCAGCGTTACCGCCCGTTGCCGGCCGCCGGCTACCAGCCGCAGTGCGTCGGCTGCGATCCGGGCCGCTTCGGCCTGGTGCAGGCGTTGCTGGGCACTCCTCAGCTGTTCGAGGGTGTCGGCGAGCCGCGCCAGGTCCATCACCAGCGCGAGGGCAGCGATCACGTCGTCGTCGCCGGAAACGCGGCCCAGGTGCGCTACCAGGCGCGACATGGCCCGCATTTCTTGGGGACGGCCGGTGGATTTCTGGACCCGCCCGTAGAGGTCCCTGGCCGCTCGGTCGAACACCTCGGCTGCCCGGTGCAGCGGCCCGCGCCGGTCACCCTCCACCGTGTAGGCCAGGCTGGTGAGCAGGTCCGCTGCGCCGACCGCGGTGGCCTGCGCTCGTCCGGGCGCGGCAGGGGCGTCGCGGCGGATGTCCTCGGCGGCCACGGTGACCACCTTGGCGGCCTGGCTCATAGCGTCGACCCGTTCGGTCCGGCCGACCCTCGGCGATGCCGGCAGCGGCGTGAGGGTGCCCCACCGCAGCCTCAGCTTTGGCAGGGTCATGTCCGGCGCCAGCCGGCCTCCGCCGAAGTACACCGGCTGCCCGCCGGCCGTCCGTGCGCCGGGGAGCGCCACCGCGTACCCGGTGATCTGCCGGGGATCGTTGCTGCTGCGCCGCAGCCGGACCAGGATTCCCGCCTCGCGTAGCCGGGCGAAGAACTCCTGCTGCGACCCGGCAGCAGCCACGGCCGTGCGGACCCGCCGGCGCAGCTCCTCGCGGGGCGTCTGGGCGCGGCCGGTGCGACGGGCCTTGCTGACCTCAGCGGGGTGTGGGCGGCGGTGCGCGGTGCGGTCAACCGGCGGGACCCGGCGGTGCAGGTTGTAGCGGCGGGCGACGTTGTACGTGGCCTTGACGCAGCGCGGGTAGTCGTTGCGCAGCCAGTTGGTACGGCCGTCTTCGCGCACCAGCGTGGCGACGATGTGTATGTGGTCGTCTGCGTGGCGCATAGCGATCCACCGCAAGCCCGGGTCGGTGGCGGTGGTGGCGACGCCGACCTCGGCGAGCATCTGCACCGCCATGTTCGCCCAGGTCGTGTCACTGACAGTGCGGTGCCGATCCTCGGGGGCGAGCCGCATGCTGGCGTGCCAGACGAACTTGGTCGGCGGGCGGTAGCCGGCGCGGACCGGCTGCTCCAGCATCGCCGTCAGCCCGCGGAGGTCCAACTTGCCGCTGGCGGTGACCTTCGGTTCCAGATGAGCAAGGGGGCCCGCGCCGTCCCAGGCAGCCACCAGGTGCGGGTCGACGTGCTCCTCTGCCTTGCCTGGGCCCCACAGGTAGCGCAGCAGGCCGCCGACCCGCGAGCCCCGCCGGTGCACCCGCGTGATCACCGCAACTTCCTGTCGATCCGGGAGATCACCTCGTCGAGCCGGGCCACCGCCGCCTCGCAGAGCCGGATGGCCTCGGCGGCCCAATCGGGCAATTGGCCGGTGGCGTTGAACGCCGCAGCAGCCTGGTTGACGTTGTTGCCGAACATCACCACGGCGCGGCGAGCGGCGAACAACTCGTGCTGCAGGTCGCGCAGGTCGCCGGTCGCGGCACCGGGTGCCTGCGCCGCATAGGCGGCGGCGACCGCGGCCTTCGCCGCGTAACCGGTCGCGGTCAGCTGCGCGATCGCCGCCGCTGCGTCGATCGCTGACTTCTCCTCGTCGGACAGCCTGAGCAACACGGCGTGCGGGCGAGCGGGCGAGCGGGCGAGCGGGCCGATTGTGGGCACGATGGCGGGCCTTGCGGCGCGGGGCAGGCTGCTCACTGTCCATTGACGCCACTGTGCGCCCCCGGCGTTGCCGGCCGCGTCAACGACAGCGGCTACAAGGTCGGCCAGGCCGACGCGGCGGGCGCCGCCCGCTCCCATTGCCGATCTGCGACCGCACCCGGTCGCAGATTGATAAGCAATGGCCATATCTTGCTCTGCCAGTCCCAGCCCGGTCGAATCAACTACCCCGGCGGCGCGCGTCCTGGGCAGTCACCAATCAACGGGCCCCGGCGCTCGCCGCAGACCAGGATCCGATCAGCCTTTGACGGATTCGGACGCGGCCGACATCGGGACCGCCGGCACCCGGCGTGACTGTCGGAGTATGGCACCGACCACGGACGGTTCCAGATCTAGCACAATAGCCGGCAAGCCGGGCATTTGGGGCTAGGCCCGGAGATGATCGATCGGGCCGTGAATCGATGCACACGGCCCGATCACTCGTACGAACCACCGATGCGGCACCGTCTCGGCTGCGCAATGTCAGGCAAAGCCGGCCTCACCGAAGGGGTCGTCGAAGTAGATCAAATCAGGCCGGCCGACGAAGACATAAAAGAATGACTCGGGTACGTAACCCGGACGCTTTAACCAGTTTCGGACCTGCAGTCCAACTCCCATGGATTCCGCCATCTCGCACAGCACCGTCTCAGTGTCGGAGTATATGTGCCCTCGTCGAAGGCGACCAACGGACCAGCGTTCCATGAACTCAGCGAGAACCGACGAGCCTGATTCGGTGCGGCTCATTCCCCAATCGTGTAGTGAGCGCGAGCTCCAAAGCACATCATTGATCGCATTCGACGTTTGGGTGCGGTGCCAGACCTCGAGAAGGTTGGAATGAGATTCCCGACCCGCCAGCACTTCGCCGATATAGACGAAGAAGCGGACCATCAGCGTGGCGTTTTGGCGAACATCGACCGGGACTTGGGTGCCCAGAACGGCCAACGCGCCTTGCCGAAGCAAAAGATCAGCAACGCCCACGACAGCCCGGCCACGAGGGGCCGTATAACAGGCACTCAGGATGACCACTGGTGGCACCTCGTCCAGTTCCGGTCCGAGGCACAGGTCCTCCCCGATCACCAATGCGGCGATATTACTATCGCGTGAGAGCGAGCCATGTGCGCTGATTACGAGAATGTCAGGTTTATGGGCTTTGATGGCAGCTCGCAGTTCGGCTATTGACAAGGCCTCAATTCGCTCAAGCTCCACCAATGGCGCCTGCCCCGCAAAATACTGTTCCGAAACGTCCCAGCCCTGACGGGATGCGACTCCGACCGGATCAGATGTTGGGATGCATTCGGCCACGAGAACCTTACAACGGCGCCGAAGGATGATACCGGGAGATCTGCTTAGTTCCAGCTGAAGCGTACGGGTCAGGGGCATAACAGGCCGGTATGCGATGGGAACGCGCGTCATCAGTGGAGCGCTGTCAGACGGCAGGCGCAGGAGGCCGATCGGAAAGTTCGTGTAGGCGTGAATCATCGATGCGCGACTGATGGCCGTGAGGACACCCGGAGTCCAGGACACGTTGGCTGCATGGTTGAGCTTCTCAAGCATCCGCCACACCTTGGCGCTGTTCACAGTCCCCTCAAAATGCCGTTCGAGCTCGGCCAGTTGAGTGAAGGCGTCCTGCGGGACCTCGGGCAGGGGAATCCCGATGCCGCCTCGTCCGACCGCTCTCCGGGTGACGACGAGTTCGATCGCCGCTCGTTCTGCCAGGGAATCGGGTCTCGTCCCGATCTCCAGTGACCACGTGTCTTCAGGATCGAGAGGAGGCATTCGACGCACCCGCGACCGTGCGCCCGCGCTCAGCGCCATTCGCGAGTAGCTAGCGGGGACGCCCGGCATCGACACTGCGATGACGGGCGAGAACCGCTTGAACTGTTGGGCAATTGTGTCGTCCCAGCGGGCACTGGCTTCCTCTGGTGTTGCGCCCGCTTGATCGAGTGCGTTCGTCGCCGCATTGATCAAGAGAAGGCGGATTGCTTCCTTCACGAGTGAGTCGATTTCGGAGTCTGTTCCGATTTCTGCCCACGGTTTATCACTGTATTGCCTTGCCAGCCACCGTGTCGGCAGGGCCGCCGGCGCCAGATCAAGTCGCCCGGGCAGGTTCGGTTCACGTCCGAGGTAGGGCTGGTTGGGCAGGTGGTGCCGATGAATCTGGCGCCAGTGTTCGCGGAGAGATTCGTCGGACAGACGTGAGAAGCCGATCGCGGCCAACGCAAACCCGAGGCTCGCCGAGATGGGTGCGACCTGGTCGAGTTGATCATCTGGACAAATGACCAGCATCGGCTGCGTTGCCTTGGCCAAGGCACGGACGCGCATTTCGGTGAAGAGATTCGTCGGCATGAGGAGGATGTCATGCGAGAGATCGAGACGCTGCAACGCGGTGATGACCGTCGCCGGCAAGTCGAGGAGTTGAGTCAGGTCGTTCGGCAGGTGAAGGCAGTACCAGAGCGCAGGCAACGCGGCCGCGACTGCCCCGTCGAGGTGGTGGGGAACGGTTCCCGGCTCGCCCGCACCGAACGGCTCCCACCGTATGGGCTGGTCCGAACCCTCCTCGTCCGTATTAAACAGGACGACGTAAAGCGGTCGTTGTGCCCAACTCGCCGAATTCTCCACGACTTGATTATCCCCTCTGCCGTGCCGCTAGTGGCATCCGGCCGGTGCCGCCCTCGAGACGCTGCTCAGCGATTACCAGCGGGTGCTCGGCCTGACCACCCTGATACCTACCTGCCCGCCACAACCTCGCCTACTTGGGTGGTGAGGCTGGAGGCCCAGCCCGCGCTGACCACCGGCTTCGAAGAACTACTTGTCGACCATCTGCGGGTACTCCCCCCCCCCCAGCTATCCCGCCACTCCGACTACCAGCCCCAGCCCTGCCCACCAGCGCAGGCGGGCGAACACGTACAAGCGGTCGGTGATTGCGTCCGGTCAGATGCCGGCGAACTTCCACCGATCGAATACGCTTTCCTGCCAATAACCGCCGTCGGCGTAGGAGGTCCGGTCTGTAGTCTCCGTACGTTCGTCCGTGTGGCGTTGCCGGTCGGTCCACCGGCGGACGGGCCAGGGTCGACGCCATGCAAGATTTCCTCACGGTGCTTGTCGGCCCACTCGTCGGTGGTGTGCTCACTCTGGCCGGTGTCGGATGGAATCAGCGAAGTAGCCGACGGCAGCAAGAGCGGGCCGACCATGCCGCCGTGAACGACAAGATCGAGATGGTAAGCGGCGAGTTGATCGCTGCTGTATTCGATCTTCGCATGGTGATGGCGACGCAGCAGCCGCAGTGGAACTCATGGCCGCCACGCCTGATGGCGCTCGGTCGCGCCTTCGTCGAGTACCAGGCCGGCCGACACAGCTCGGGCGGGGCGCACGGCGCGGCGATGGCCAGCCGTGTGGTGGAGGCCTTCCACGAACGGTCGAAAACGGCGGCGGAGACGGTGCTTGGCGTCCCGGTCCAGCGACTCACGACGGCGATCAGCCGGGCGGTACTGCTACCTGATGAAGCCGTCACCGCCGCCGCGGCGGAACTCGGCGTCGTCGCGATGGAGGCGATGGGCGCATACGCGGAGGACAGCCTGTACCGGCCCAAGGCCGCAGCCGCCCGCCGGCTGGCCGCCGACACCGCGCTCGAAGAGGCGGTCGGCGCCCTGACCCAGGCGGTACGGCAGCGCCGCGACCAGCCGCTGACACCAAAGCGCCAGCGGTGGTGGCGGCGCCGCCGATCCGTGTAGAAGCGGACCTTCAAACCTGCTCCGTCACGCCGGTACCGGCGAGCCGGTTGAAGAGGCGTCAATCCCAGCGCGACGGAAGGCCTGCGACAGCAGACAGCGCGCTGCCATACGCTCGCACCTGAGGCGACAGGCTGAGAATGGAGAAGGCATGGACGGAGAAATCTGGGGCGAGGCGAACGTGACCTACCCCGACTGGAAGGGCACGGCGC
>NZ_JBIAKN010000030.1:0-9778 GCF_042872475.1 Micromonospora sp. NPDC005252
CATTCCGCATTCCGGACCACGCCGGCCAGTGGTGCTCGGCCGTGCGGGGATGTAACCACGGCGACCGCACGGGTGTTCCCGACGGGCCGCCACACGAGCCCGGCCAATCGTGCTGCTCGACCGTGCGGGGACGTAAC
Source organism: Micromonospora sp. NPDC005252 (assembly GCF_042872475.1). Classification (NCBI taxonomy): domain Bacteria; kingdom Bacillati; phylum Actinomycetota; class Actinomycetes; order Micromonosporales; family Micromonosporaceae; genus Micromonospora; species Micromonospora sp. NPDC005252. Next base: position 138 of record NZ_JBIAKN010000030.1, read on the forward strand.
CGCGGCGACCGGGCGGGTGTTCCCGGCGGCTGCCGCGCCACCGAAGCCCGAGGCTCGCGGCGGCATGCCAGGTATAACGAACCCGCCGGGTCCCCGATTCCGCCACCAAGGTGGCACCGACCACGGGACGCCACCGCCCGGACCGGACAAACAACCCACCGGAAACGGACACCCGCCACCACCCGGCGGTGATCAACTCGACTTCGGCGAAATCGGGTATCCGGGCGCCCGGGACACCCCGACATCACCGAACCCGAGTGGATCACCTCCAGGCGGCCCCACCGCCACCGGATGATCGTGCTCGATCCCGGAAACAGGCCCCTCACCCTGCCGGCGAGACCACTACATCCAGGATCGAGCACGATCATGCCCGCCCGAGACGTGCCGTGCACGGCGTCCCTCGGTGGGCGACACGCCACTGCACGCCGACCTCCGGGTCACGCCACCACCCCGGGGGTTGATCGACTCGACTTCGGCGATACCGGGGCATCCGGACGTGCCGGACACCCCCACATCACCGAACCCGAGTCGATCACCTCCACGCGGCCCGACCGCCACCGGATGATCGCGCTCGATCCAGGAAACAGGGGCCTCACCACGCGGGCGAGGCCACTACATCCAGGATCGAGCACGACCATGAAGGCCGGCGGGATTGTCCGCCGATCACCTGGGCCGGCCGGACAAGTCGGGTGGGACCGGCGTGGGACCGCGCGGGGTAGACCGGGGAGGTTCGACCGGGTCCGGGTCGTCAGGCGGGGTCTGCGGGTTTGGCTGCCTCACTGGCCTGGGCGTGACGTTCCAGCAGCCGCTGCCGGATCTCCTCCGGCGTGTACGCGCGCCGGCGCCGTTCGGCCCGCGCTATGACCACACCGGACGCCGCGACCCCGGCGAGGCCGGCGAGCCCGAGGACCTTCCACCACCGCATTCGTTGCCGCATCGGCCTAGGCTAGACCCTCATGAGCATCAGCCTGGATGAGGCCGTCGAGTTGACCCGCACCGGTGACGTGTGGGTGTTCCGAGGTCGTAGCGTGCCGGACCGGGCGATCCAGATCACCACGAACAGCCCGGTCAACCACGTCGGGATGGCGGTGGTGCTGGACGACATGCCGCCGTTGATGTGGCACGCGGAGCTGGGCCGGTCGTTGCCGGACCTGTGGTCGGGCACGCACCAGCGTGGTGTGCAGCTGCACGACCTGCGGGACGCGGTCTGCGTGTGGGCCAACCGGTACGGCCAGCGGGCCTGGCTGCGGCAGCTCGACCCGCCGGCGGACGGGGAGATGGAGCGGGCGGTGCTGCGGACCGTCGCGCGGTTGGACGGCACGCCGTTCCCGTCGACCGCCCAGTTGGCGTGGCGGTGGGTGCGCGGTCGGGTGCCGTCGCTGCCGGGCCCCGGCCGGGCCGCACTCCGAGCCGTGTCGCGGGCCGCTCAGGCGACCTGGGCCGACCCGGCCGCTCCGGCCGCGTCGGAAACCCCGACCACCGGGGCCAATCCGGCCGGGGCGGGGCCCCGGGCCAGCCGGGCCACCCCGGGCAATGCGGCCAACCCCGGGACAACGGCCGCTCCGGGCGCTGCGGCCAACCCGGGGACGACGGCCAACTCGGGGACAACGGCCACCCCGGGGACGACGGCAGCTCCGGCCAGCGCGGCTGCGCGGGAGAGGGCGTTGGAGACGGCGTACTGCGCCGAGGTGGTGGCGGTGACCTACGAGGCGATGGCCCTGCTGCCCGCCGGTAAGCGTCCAAACTGGTACGATCCGGGGCGGTTCTGGAGTGGTGACGATCTGGGGTTGACCGGTGGCGCCCGGTTGGGTGCGGAGATCGAGGTGCGGGTGCCGCCCCGCTGAGGTTTGGCCCGCCCGGTGAGCGGCAATTGCTGTCGCGTGAACGCCTCCACCGATCTCGACGCGCTGACCGGCTTCTTCGACCGGTACGGCGCCGCGATGACCTCCGGCGACCTGCCGTCGCTCGCCGGTTGTTACGCCCTGCCCGGGTTGGTGGTGGCCGACACGTACAGCTTCTCGTTCACCTCCCTCGCGGCGGTCGCGCTGTCCTTCGTGGGCGCCGCGCCCGACTACCAGGACCGGGAGTTGATCGCCGCGCACGCTCGGATCGAGGACGTGCAGCCGGTGTCGGCGCTGCTGACCATGGTGTCGGTGGAGTGGGAGTTCCTGGACAGCCGGGGGTACGCGGTGCCGGGGGAGCGGTACCGCTATCTGCTGCGTACGTCGGGTGAGGGTCCGGTCATCTGCACCGTTATCCGGACGGCCTGACCGCCGGGCGACCGTCCACGCGGGCGAGCCGTTTTCCGCTTCGGGTGGGCCGGTCGGTCCGATCTGTACCCGCGAGGTTTTCGGTCTGGCCGCCGCTGGCTACGCTGTCGCGTCGGTGGGACGAGGGGAGACCTGATGGCGTCAGGGCCGGACGGTGCGGGGGGTCCGCGGACGGCGCGCGTGCTGCTGTCGGTGCCGTGGATCGTGGTGCTGCTCGGCATCGGCGCGCTGGTGGTGCTGTTGGTGATCGCGCTGTTGTCGTTCCGTACGCGGGAGCGGGAGAGCGCGCCGCAGGCCGCGCCGCCGGTGTTCCTGCCGACCGTGCCGGCTACGGCGTCGTCGGGGCCGACGCCGGGTGGGCTGGAGCGGCGCACGGCGTCGCCGCGGCCGTCGCGCAGCAGTCGGACGCCGTCGCCGCGCGCCACCACGGGTTCGCCGTCGCCGGCCCGGACGAGCGCGGCGGCGAAGGGGGCGGTGACCGCCCGGTACCAGGGCGGTACGGACGGCGGGGACGCGACGGAGGCCGTGCTGTCGGTGACGAACGAGTCGGCCCGGTCGGCGGACTGGCGGGTGGAGTTGGCGTTCGAGGGCGCCATGCGGGGCCTGCGGGTCAGCGGTGCTGCGGGGATCTCCGTGTCGGCGCAGGGTGGCGGTGCGTTCGTGGTGAGCGGCGGGGCGGCGCTGGATCCGGGTGACACGCAGACGTTGCGGTTGCGGCTGGCCTGGGACGGGTCGGCGCAGCGGCCGGTGCGGTGCACGGTCAACGGCGTCGACTGTCGCTTCGGCTGAACTGGTGCCGGTGCCGGTGCCGGTGCCGGTGCAGGGCAAGGGCGACGGCGCTTCCGGGCTGGGCCGTCGATCGCTACGCTGCCCGGACGGCACGCTGAGGGAGGCACATGTCCGGCATGCGTCGCGCGCCGCGACCGTCGCACGGTCCGGCTGCCATCGCGTCGTCGCCGTGGATCGTGGTGTGCGCCGGCCTCGTCGTGATGGTGGTTCTGCTCTTCGTGGCTCTGGGTGCGTACCGGGGGCGTAGTCCGGCTGTCGACGACGGGCCGCCGCCGGCGGGGTTGCCGTTGCCGCAGGCGCCGGTCACGCCGTCCGACCTGTCGTCGACGCCGCTGCCGGAGAGGGCGCCGGTGCTGCCGGGGCTGTCGCCGCGGGCGAGCGGGCCGCCCCCGAGCACGCCGGCGATGTCGCGGCCACCGCCGGTCGGCCCGACGGTGGCACCGACCTCGCTGCGACCGTCGGCGGGGGTGCCGCCGCAGCAGCCGCCGGCGGTGAGTGGACGCTACCGGGTGGTGCAGAGCTTCGACGGGGGTTTCATCGGCGAGGTGCTGATCGTCAACGCGTCGGGTGCGGACCATGGCTGGACGGTGCGGTTCGACTTCGCCGGTGGGCGGCTGGTGACCGCCTGGGTCGAGGGGGTGCCACAGGGGACGCTGCGACAGTCCGACGGGAGCTTCACGTACGTCAGCGGGGTGGACGTGCCGGCCGGCGGGTCGGTGGCGTTGCGGTTCCATCTGGAACGGGCGTCGACGACGCCACGAGGCTGCACAGTCGACGGAGTGCGCTGCAGCGGGTTCTGAGCTGTGCTTCCGCAAGGAGACTGCTCGGTTACGACTTTGTTTGCAAGGTATTGCAGATTGTTTCGGCAAGGGTTAGCGTGCGGCCAATCACGACCAGAGGAAGGCCGTCGATGAAACCCCCGCCGATTCCGCGTACCGCCCTGCTCGCGCTCGTCTGCCTGCTCACCTTCACCCTCGTCGGTACGCCGGACTCCGCGCGGCCCCTGGGCGCCGACGCCGACCCCCGACCGTCCGGCACCGACCCCCTCGCCGCGGCCGGCGCCGTCCAGTGGCGCGACGAGCCCACCGCCGAGGCGTTGCTGGCCGCCGGCGCCGACACCGCGCGTGCCGAGCAGTTCTACTTCGTCCTGCCGGACCGGTTCGCCAACGGCGACCGGCGCAACGACTCCGGTGGCCTGACCGGCGACCGGCTGCGCACCGGGCTCGACCCGACCGACAAGGGCTTCTACCACGGCGGTGACCTCAAGGGCGTCATCGACAAGTTGGCCTACATCCAGGGTCTGGGCACCACCGCCATCTGGCTCGCACCGATCTTCAAGAACCGTCCGGTGCAGGGCAAGGGCGACGACATCTCGGCCGGCTACCACGGATACTGGATCACCGACTTCACCCAGGTCGACCCGCACTTCGGCACGAACGCGCAGCTCAAGGAGCTGGTCTCGCTCGCGCACCGGCGGGGGATCAAGGTCTACCTCGACGTCGTGGTCAACCACACCGCCGACGTCATCAAGTACGCCGAGGACTCCTACGCCTACGTGGACAAGGCCACCTCGCCGTACGTCGACGCGCAGGGGCGGGCCTTCGAGGACCGCAACTACGCCGACGGCAGCCGTGACTTCCCCACGGTCGACAAGAACTCCGGCCCGTACACGCCGGTCTTTCCCGAGCCCGGCGACGCCACCGTGAAGGTGCCGGCCTGGCTCAACGACGCGACCATGTACCACAACCGGGGTGACTCCACCTTCTCCGGTGAGAACAGCGAGTACGGCGACTTCAGCGGCCTCGACGACCTCTGGACCGAGCGTCCCGAGGTGGTGCGGGGCATGACGAAGGCGTACGGCGACTGGATCGGCGCGACCGGCGTCGACGGGTTCCGGCTGGACACGGTCAAGCACGTCAACATGGACTTCTGGCCGCAGTTCACCCAGGGCGTCGAGCAGGCGGCCGAGAAGGCCGGCAAGAAGGACTTCTTCGTGTTCGGCGAGGTCTACAGCGCCAACCCGGAGATCACGTCGACGTACGTGCGGCGCGGTGGTCTGCCGGCCACCATCGACTTCGCGTTCCAGGAGGCCGCGCGGGGCTACACGGCGGGCGCCGGCTCGGCGAAGGCCCTCGCCGACGTGTACGCCCGCGACGACCTCTACGCCGCCCGGGACACCGACGCGGGTCGGCTGACCACGTTCCTCGGCAACCACGACATGGGCCGGATCGGGTCGTTCATCGCCGGCGGCGGCACCGCCCCGGCCAGCCACCTGCGGCGGGACCAGCTCGCCCACCAGCTGATGTTCCTCACCCGCGGTCAGCCGGTGGTCTACTCCGGTGACGAGCAGGGCTTCACCGGCCCCGGTGGGGACAAGGACGCCCGGCAGGACATGTTCGCCTCGAAGGTGCCCGACTACCTCGACGACGACCTGCTCGGCACCGACCGCACCCACGCGAGCGACCAGTTCGACACCGGCCACCCGCTGTACCGGACGATCGCCGAGTTGGGCCGGCTGCGCCAGGCGCACCCCGCGCTGCGCGACGGCATCCAGGTCACCCGGTACGCCGCCGACGGCCCCGGCGTGTTCGCCGCCTCCCGGATCGCCCCCGCCGACCGGACCGAGTACGTGGTGGCGGTGAACAACGCCGAGACCGCGCAGACTGTCACCGTGGACACCTGGTCGGCCGGCGCCACCTTCACCGGCATCTACGGCGGATCGGGCGGCCAACGGGCCGGCGGCGACGGCAGGCTGACGCTGACCGTGCCGCCGCTGTCGGCGGCCGTGTACCGCGCGGGCACCCCCATCGCCCGGCCGACCGGCAAGCCGACCATCAGCATCACCACCCCCGCGCCGGGCGCCTCGGTGGCGACCCGCGCGGCGGTCACCGCGAAGGTGACCGGCGACCCGCTGGCCACCGTCACCGTGGCGGCCCGGGTGGCCGGCGGCAGGTGGACGTTGCTGGGCAGCGCCGACCACGCGCCGTACACCGTGCACCACGACCTGGACGGGCTGGCCGGCGGCACCCGGATCGAGTACCGCGCCGTCGTCCGCGACGGCCGTGGCCGCACCGCGACGGCACGGTCCGTCGCCGTCGTCGGCACGCCCGAGCAGGGCGGGTCCCGGGAGTGGGCGGTGGTGCACTACCAGCGTCCGGCCGGGGGGTACGACGACTGGGGGCTGTACGCCTGGGGCGACATCGACCCGGCGTACGTCACCGAGTGGCCGAAGGGGCAGCCGTTCGCCGGGGAGGACTCCTACGGCCGGTTCGCCTGGGTGAAGCTCAAGCCGGGCGCGAAGTCCGTGGGCTTCGTGGTGGTCGACAAGAATGGCACCAAGGACGTCGCCCAGGATCGCAGCATCGACGTGACGGCCACCGGTGAGGTCTGGCTCAAGCAGGGTGAACCGGCGATCTATCCGAGCAGGCAGGCGGCCACCGGTCAACCGGACCCGGCGGTCGAGGAGGGCACCGCGGTGATCCACTACCGGCGGGCCGACGGCAAGTACGACGGGTGGGGCCTGCACCTGTGGGACGGTGCGGCCAACCCGACCGAGTGGGCGACCCCGCTCGCGCCGACGTCGATCGACGCGTTCGGGGCGGTGTTCCGGGTGCCGCTGGCGGCCGGGGCCACCGGGCTGAACTACATCATCCACAAGGGCGACACCAAGGATCTGCCCGACGACCAGCGGCTCGACTTCGCCAGCGCCGGCCGGGAGGTGTGGTTGCTCGCCGCCACCCCGGGGCGGCTGCTGCCGTCGACCGCGACCAGCGCAGGCGGGGACACCGACATCGGCAAACAGAAGGCGCACTGGATCGACCGGTCCACAGTGGCCTGGCAGACCCCACCGACCGACGGTCGGGTGTACGCCCTGGTGGCCGCCCCCACCGGCGGGGTGAGCGTCGTCGACGGCGAGCTGTCCGGGACGTACACCAGTCTGCCGTTGCGGGCGCAGCGCAACGGGCTCACCGAGGCCCAGCGCGCGGCGTTCCCGCACCTGTGGTCCTACCGGGCCTTCTCCCTCGACCGGGGTGACCTGGCGAAGGTGCCGGCGGCGCTGCGCGGGCAGCTGCTGGTCACCGAGCGCGACGCGGCGGGCGCCCTGCTCGCCGCGACCGGCGTGCAGATTCCCGGCGTGCTCGACGACGTGTACTCCCGGGCCAGCCAGGTCACGCTCGGTCCGACCTTCGCCGGCCGTACGCCGAGCCTCGCGCTCTGGGCGCCGACCGCCCGGACGGTGGCGCTGCAACTGTTCGACTCACCCGCCGCGGCGCCGAAGACGGTGCCGATGCGCCGCGACGACCGCACCGGCGTCTGGTCGGTGCGCGGCAGCCACGCCTGGACGGGGAAGTACTACCGCTACCAGGTGCAGGCGTGGCAGCCGGCCGCGCAGCGGATGGTCACCGCGTCGGTGACCGACCCGTACTCGGTGGCTCTCGCCGCGGACTCCACGCACAGCCAGCTGGTCGACCTGAACGATCCGGCGCTGGCCCCGGCGGGGTGGCGGACGCTGCGCAAGCCGGCCGCGGTGCCGGCGTCGAAGGCGCAGATCTCCGAGCTGTCGGTGCGCGACTTCTCCATCGCCGACGAGACCGTGCCGGCGCAGCGGCGGGGCACCTTCCTGGCGTTCACCGACCCGAAAACCGCCGGGATGACCCACCTGCGGGCGTTGGGCGACGCCGGTGTGACGCACCTGCACCTGTTGCCGGCGTTCGACTTCGCCACGATCCCCGAGAAGCGGGCCGACCAGCGCCAGCCGGCCTGTGACCTGGCGGCCCTTCCGCCGGACTCCGAGCAGCAGCAGAAGTGCGTGGCGGCGGTGGCCGAGACCGACGGCTACAACTGGGGCTACGACCCGCTGCACTACACAGTGCCGGAGGGCGGATACGCCGTCGACCCGGTCGGCGCGGCGCGGACCACCGAGTTCCGGCGGATGGTCGCCGGGGTGAACGAGGCCGGCCTGCGGGTGGTCATGGACGTGGTCTACAACCACACCTCGGCGGCCGGCGTCGACGAGAAGTCGGTGCTCGACCAGGTGGTGCCCGGCTACTACCACCGGTTGCTCGACGACGGGACGGTGGCCAACTCCACCTGCTGCGCCAACACCGCCCCCGAACACGCGATGATGGGCAAGCTGGTCGTCGACTCGCTGGTCACCTGGGCCAAGCAGTACAAGGTGGACGGCTTCCGGTTCGACCTCATGGGCCACCACCCGAAGGCGAACATCCTGGCCGTGCGTGCCGCGCTGGACCGGCTGACCGTCGCCCGCGACGGGGTGGACGGCAAGGCGATCATGCTCTACGGCGAGGGCTGGAACTTCGGCGAGGTCGCCAATGACGCCCGGTTCGTGCAGGCCACCCAGGCCAACATGGCCGGCACCGGCATCGGCACGTTCAACGACCGGCTGCGCGACGCGGTACGCGGCGGCGGACCGTTCGACGCCAACCCCCGCGCGCAGGGTTTCGCCTCCGGGCTCTACAGCGACCCCAACGGCGACCCGGTGAACGGGTCGGCGGCGGCGCAGAAGGCCCGCCTGCTGCACGCCCACGACCTGATCAAGGTGGGTCTCACGGGCAACCTGCGGGACTACCGGTTCACCGACACCTCCGGGCGGACGGTCACCGGGGCGCAGGTGGACTACAACGGCGCCCCGGCCGGCTACACCGCCGCGCCCGGGGAGGCGGTCACCTACGTCGACGCGCACGACAACGAGATCCTGTACGACGCGCTGGCGTACAAGCTGCCGCAGGCCACCACCGCGGCGGACCGTTCCCGGATGCAGGTGCTGGCGCTGAGCACGGTGGTGCTGGGGCAGGGCACCGGGTTCGTCACCGCCGGCAGCGAACGGCTGCGGTCGAAGTCGTTGGACCGCAACTCGTTCAACTCCGGTGACTGGTTCAACCAGATCCGCTGGGGTTGCGAGCGGGGCAACGGGTTCGGCGCCGGCCTGCCGCCGGCGCAGGACAACCAGGACAAGTGGTCGTACGCGAAGCCGCTGCTGGCCGATCCGACGTTGGTGCCGGACTGCGCCGCGATCAACCTGGCCGACGCCCGGTACGCGGAGCTGCTGCGGATCCGGGAGTCCTCGCCGGTGTTCGGGCTGGCCACCGCCGGCCAGGTGCAGCAGCGGGTCGCCTTCCCGCTCTCCGGCGAGAAGGAGACGCCGGGCGTGCTCACCATGACCCTGGACGCCCGGGGGCTGGACGGGAAGTGGAAGTCGGTGACCGTCGTCTTCAACGCCACCCCTGGGGCCGCGAAGCAGACGGTGACCGGCCTGCGCGGGGCGAACGTGGCGCTGCACCCGGTGCTGCGGGAGTCCGCCGATTCGGTGCTGCGGACCGCCTCGTTCGACCAGGCGAGCGGCACGTTCACCGTGCCGGCGCGCAGCGTGGCGGTCTTCGTCCAGGACTGATCCCACGACGATCCGGCCCCCTACCACCGAGGTGGTAGGGGGCCGGACCCTGCGTGGATCCGTTCGCTGACCGTCGGTCAGTTGAAGCAGTCCTTGACGGTGCCGGCGCAGTTGGTGGGGTCGTTGTTGGTGATGGTCGACTTTTCGTCGAGGCGGACCTTGCCGTTGTT
>NZ_JBIAKN010000031.1:0-9464 GCF_042872475.1 Micromonospora sp. NPDC005252
ACAAGGCGCGTCGATCGTGAGCGTGCTCCCCGATCGACCGATGCGGCTGCGGGAGCCAGCGCTGGCGCCAACCACAGCACTGGGCCCGAGCTCACGATCGGTCGGCGGCCCGGTGCCGCCCCGGTTTGGGGGAGCAGGTTGGGAGCAGCGAGGTGCCCTGAACGGCCTTGAACTGCATCCAACGGCGTCGAACGGCGCTCAACTGCACCCACCCCTGCCTGCGGCTCCACGTTGCCGCAGGTCAGAGTCGGTGCAGCGTCCTGTTTCACACGGAGTGCTCAGCGGATTTGCGCAGCGGTCGACAGCATTCTATGTCCCCTGGTAGGGGAGTATGTGCAGGTCGCGGCGGTAAGGAGCTGCTGGATGGTCTGGCCTTGCAAGTGGGAGCAGATTGGGTGCAGCTTTGTGAGGTGGTCGCCGCGCCCGAAGTGCTCACCAACACTGGAAAGAGCCGAGGGCTTTGACCTGCGGTGAGGTGGGCGAGCGGTCGGCGTGACCTCCCAGAGAACACCGAAGTGGTCGAGGTTCGCTGCGCCCGGTCTGGCCAGTGCCGGCTGTCGGCCGGGGGCTCGTTGACGCCGCTCGCGATGTCGTGCTGCATCGACCTGCGGCTCTGGCATCCGCCGTGGTGGCGCCGGTGTACATCCCGGACGCTGAGACACGAATCCCACCGGCAACCCCCTGGCCAGGGATTCCGGTCCGGTGACCTCTTCGGCGGACCGAAGGTGTTAGCGTCCTTATGGTCTCTGGACATCTGCGGGTCGGACGACTGTCCCGCGCCGCCTTAGAAATTCCCCGACGTGGTCGTAGAACGCCGAGCACGCCTGTTCACCGGCCCGTCTGACCCACCCGGGTCTAGACGGCAGCTACAGGAGTTGGTGGCAGCGAGTGGGGCGCGTTCAGGATTGCTGACCCTGGTTGCGCAACGGCCGGGCTTGGTCGACACCGCACCAGGCCCGGCCGCTGCGTCACGCGGCTAGGAAATGTTCCAGCGCCGGTTCCAGTTCACGCTGCAGGTCCATACCTGCAGTGGTGCGCCGATGTCGTAGCTGACATCCTTGACGCCGAGGCACTTCTTGCTCGTCATGTTGACGAGTTGCAGCCAGGGGTCACCCGGCGTCGCCGGAGCCGCGATCCATTCCTGCGGATTCGCACGCTTCAGCCTCCGTGCTCATGTGGTGCACCGACCGTGTAGAGAAGTGTGGCGAGCGACAGGAGCGCCACAATGATGCGGATTCTCGTGCCGGCCCCTCAGCTTCCTTCTGTCATTGGTGCGCCGATGGTGTAGAGCAGCAGGGCCAGCGACGCTAACGTGAGCATCGCGTAGGCGGCCTGGCGCCAGACGGTGGACATGGTCATGTTTCACCTCCCGTGATGTGCTGGGGTCCCGGATCGGGTTGGTCGTGGCGGCGACGCATCGCGAGCGCCGTCAGCGCGACGGTCCCGGCGCCGATGAGCACGTCGCCGGGACTGACGAGCTTCTTCAACGGCGTGACCGGGATCGTGTCACCGAGGAGCGCGAACCGGGTCGCATCGTCCGCGGGTTCGTTCTTGGGCGTGGTGAGATCCGGCCGTAGGCCGACCGCCTCAGCCCCGCTCGGCTGGTATGGCATGCGTCCGTTGAGGGCGACCGTCACTCCGTTGGCGAGCGCACCTACCGTGATGGCGACGCCAGCGACGCGGATCGCGAGCGGCCATCTGGGAAGGTTCACGGCCAGCCACCACAGGACCAGGCCGAATACGACGACCAGCGTGCCGGGATGCCGCAGGGCAGCCACGTGGTACTGCGCCGCCTGGACGACGGCGGCCAGCCACAGGAGCCACACGGCCGAGAGTCGGATGCTCCGCAAGCCGGCGATTCGACCCCCGCTGGCGTAGCCGACAAGGACACCCACCATCGGCGGTGCGATGAGCAAGATCAGACTGTGGATCGACATGGCGCCACCGTGTGGGCCTCGAAGGCCCTAAGTCCGGTCATTTGCGGTCCCTCTCGTGGAGTTCCCCTCAACAGACCAAGTCCAGTGTGGATTGCCGGATCTGATCACGGCATGGTTCTTCCGTCCATCGGTTCACTGATGATCGGGCTTCACGCGTAAGGGTTGAGGTTGCGTCCGCTGGAGTGGTGTACGACTTGCCCGTGATGGGCCGACCATGTGACGCGGAGCGGTGAGGAGAATGTCGGCAACGACACCTTCCTCACCGCTCCTACGATCATGCCTCATGGATCACGCCCAAGTGGACGGCCACTCACCCGTGATAAGGCGGGTCTTGTAGTGCCACCAGTTGTCGGGGCCGTAGACCTTGACGGCGACCTTGCTGCCCGACGTGGAGTGTGCGCAGTTCACGCCGTACCCGGTCTTGATCCGTCCACCGATATCGTTCTCCCAGCCGCCCCAGTCCCCGGCCGGCCACAGCTGACGCTTGTGATTGACGTCCCCGCCGGCTGCTTTGACGTAGATCTCCAGGGTGCCGCCCGGGTTCCGCATGCCACAGAAGCTGTCGTAGATCAGGCCGCCGAGACTGTACGCGCCGGACCAGTTCCCGTCTGCTTGGACCCAGCTGTGAAAGAGTTGTCCGGGATTCGAGAACCCGGTGGCATTCCCAATCCAGAACACCTCGTCAGAGCCGTTCTGGTTCACCAGCCACATCAGCTCTCCCGGCTGAGCGGTGAACCAGGCGCCGGGCGCGGTCGTCTCGAAGACGATCCCGCTCGCGGGCGGTGGCCCCGCGTACGCGGGGGCACCGGGTATCAGGATTCCGATGATCAGCATGGCTGCGACCGCGCATCTGCGCAACATAAGCTTCTTCCCATCCATGTATGTTGACGTGCGCTCATCCTGCGGGAGCCCGCTTGCCGAAACCTTGCGACTTCCTGCCCGTACCGCGTCCGTACCAGGGGAAGGCCCGTTTGCCGGTGGCGAGGTACCGCCACCCGGCCGGGTTCACGCAGAGGCCACATGTCGGCTCCGGCCGGCGTTACGCGGGGTTCTCCCGTTGGCGATCTCATAGCACCATGTCGTTAGCGGATCGGTGCACAACGTCGTGGAATGGCAATAGTCCGCACCACGTCCGGATCTTTCAATCGACGGCGCCGACCGCGGCCACCATGAGAGACAGCGAAGGCAACGATGTCCAAGGTTTCCACACTTGACCCTCCGATGTAGCGTCGACCATCGGCACGTTGGTCGGGATTCGGGGATGCCTCAGAGGCCGGCTGACGCCTCGAGGTGGAGCAGTTCGCTGCGGACCCGGTCGCCATCTGGATGGGCGAGTTCCTGAAGTACGACGAGGGCTTGTCGGTACGCGTCGCGAGCGCAATCCAGCCGGCCGGCGGCGCGGTGCCTCTCGGCGAGGTGGGTCAGTGTGACGGATCCGTAGTACCGGTCGCCGAGGTCGCGGTATAGGTCGATCGCCCGCTGGTAGCTGGCGACGGCCTCGTCGTCGTCGCCGAGGTGGTGGTGGGCGTATCCGATGGTGTCCCAGGCGTTGGCCAGTCCGGCTTGGTCCCCGAGATTCCGGGTCACCTCAATGGCCTCCTGGCCTGGGATGAGGGCGTCGTGGTGGTCGCCCAACAAGATTTGATACCAGCTCACCGCGTTCAGCGCGTGTCCCAACCCGTGTCGCAGGGCGTTCGCCCGGCAGATGGCGACCGCCTGTCGCGCGTGGTCGAGTGCCTCCCGGTAACGGCTCTGCTGCTCGCGCAGCATTCCGAAGTAGTGATGTGTCCGGGCTTGTCCCTCAAAGTCGTCGCGCTCCCGGTACAGCTCGAGTGCTGCCCGCAGGTGCGCCTCGGCCTCGTGGCCTTCGCGCAGCCGGATATGGGTGCGGGCGAGGTGGACGTGAGCGGAGCCTTTCGCGGCCACGTCGGTCGACCGTGCCGCCGCGCGCAGCGCCTGCCGTTGGATCGTGACCTGTTCGTGCCACATCCCTTGCCGGTACAGGAACGTCGCCGTTGCGTCCGCCAGGTGCCAGGCGTATGAATCGAAGCCGGCGTTCACGGCGTGGTCGACGGCGGCGAGCAGGACGCGATGCTCGGCGGCGAACCACCGTAACGCACCGGTGTGGTCGGTGGGCGGGTCCACGGTGACCCCAGCACGCGGGAAGTCGAGAGGGCTCGAGTCGCGGGCGGGTTCGAGTAGCCGGTCGGCGGCGCGGGCGGTGTGCAGGTAGTGGTCCAGCATCCGGCCGGTCACGGCGTCGGGCTGTTCGTCAAGGGCCAGCTGGCTCGCGTACTCGTAGACGAGATCGTGCAACGTGTACCGGCCGAGGGCGTATTCCCCGATCAGGTGAGCCCTGGTCAACTCGGACAGGACCGGGCGGACTCCTGCCGGGGGCAGACCGAGAAGACTTGCCGCCGCGCCCGCTGATATTTCGGGTGAGGGATGCCGCCCGAGCAGCCGGAAGAGCCGTGCCGCGGCCGGGCCGAGGGCCTGGTACGACCAGGAGAAGACGCAACGCACATCGGTGCTCGCGTCGCCGGTGGACAGGGCGTTCAGGCGGTCTCCGTCGCGCAGGTCGGCGGCGACGTCGGCGAGCGACAGACCTGGTTGGATGGCGGCTCGTGCGGCGGTTATGGCCAGCGCGAGCGGGAGCCCGGCGCATTGGTTGACGATTTCGACGATGGCGTCCGGCTCGGCGTCGGTTCGGCGGGAACCGATGCGGTGTGTCAACAGGCGGCGGGCTTCGTCCGGGCTGAGCGCTTCGACGGTGAGAGGGTGAGCGTCGTCTGCGGCGACAAGCCCGGACAGCGGGTTGCGGCTGGTGACCAGGGTGAAGCAGTACGGCGCGCCGGGCAGCAGGGGGCGGACCTGCTCGGCGTCGCGGGCGTTGTCCAGCACCAGCAGCATCCGTCGGCCTGCGAGCAGGCTGCGGTACAGGCTGACTTGGGCCGCCGGGTCGGCTGGCAGCCGCTGCGGTGTGACACCCAACGCGTCAAGGAACCTCCGGACGGCCTCATCCGGGTTCATCGGCGAGCCGCCTGGATCGAAGCCGCGCAGGTTGACATGCAGTTGCCCGTCGGGGAACCGGTCGGCGACCCGATGGCCCCAATGTACGGCCAGAGCTGTCTTGCCCACCCCAGCGGTGCCCGACACGACCGCGATGGCGACGGCCGGGTACGGCTGCCGGTGGGTGTGGAGCATGTCGTCGAGCCGCGCGAGAGCCTCGGCTCGGCCGGTGAACCGGCGGACGTCGGCGGGAAGCTGGGCCGGGATGTGGGCCCGGTCGTCGCTACGCGACGGGGCCGCGAGGGGTCGTGACTCAGCTTGAAGGGGAGGTTGAGCGGACGTGACGTGCTGTTGCCGTAGAACGCGCCGGTGGACGTCCATCAGGTCGGGGGACGGCTCGATACCGAGGTCCTCGACGAGTCGCCGTCGGATACGGGCGTAGGTGTCGAGCGCGGAAGCTTGCAGGTTGCCGGCGGCCAAGGCTGCGATGAGCCGCGTGTGGAGCGGTTCGTGCAGGGGGTTGGCCGCAGCGAGTTCACGCAGTCGTGGTAGGCAGCGGTCGGGTTGGCCGGCTGCGAGGGCCAGGTCGGCGTGGCGCAGGGTTGCCGCGATCTGCTCCTCGGCCACTGCGGTGGCCAGGAATTGGTGGTGCAGATTCGGCACGTCTTCCAGCGGGTCGCCGCGCCAGAGCGCCAGCGCGGCTTCCAGAAGGTCGAGTGCCGCCATCGGCTCGGCGGCGCGGGCATGGCGCACCTGGCGGCGGAATTCGGCCAGGTCGAGCTGCTCGTCGGCGAGGTTGAGCTGGTATCCGGCCGGGGTCCGGGTGATCAAGGCGGCCTGGCCCGGTCCGGTCGGCTGCAGCGCCGACCGGAGCCGGGACAGGTAGGTGTGCAGCGCGTTCGCCGGCGCCGCGGGTGGGGTGTCCCAGAGCAGGTCGATCAAGTCGGAGACCGGTACCGGAGTGTTGACCGACAAGGCGAGCCGGCCTAGCAGAGCGCGACGCCCCCCGCGGCCGACCGGCGCCGCCACGTGCCCGCGGTTGACGGTCAGCGGGCCGAGGATCGCCAGCCGCAGCGGTTCGGCGGGGCAAACCTGCCTGGAGGGCGGGATCGGGCCTGAAGGGCGGGTGGCCGCGCGGCGGAGCGTGGCCGCGTCGTGAGGGGGCAGGCCGAGCGCGGCGACGAGCGCCTCGACGGCTGTGGGCCTGGGTCTGCGGCTACGGCCCTGTTCGAGGTCGCGTATGGCGGCCACGCTGAGACCGGCTTGTGCGGCAAGTTCCCGTTGGCTGATGCCGCCCGCCCGTCGGCCGGCCCGCAGCAGCGCGCCGAATCCGCTTCCTTCTTCAGTGGTGTCCATGCTCACGCCCCGTGCGTCATACCTTGCCTGCCGCCTATACCGCGGTGTCCATCGATGTCGCCCGAGCGGCAGTGAACAAGCCGCTGAAGTGACCCTATCGGCTGGACACCTCGAGGTCTGTCAACAACTCGTCGTAGATCCTTCGCAGATCGAGCAGCGTCTCCGCTGCTGCAACCGCGGACACCCCGGCGCGACGCTCCCGTGGCGTAGAAGATCATTGGCCGTGTCGGCAGCAGGGTACGGGTCGTCTAGCCCGGGTGCCTCCCCCGGATCATCCGCCGCCGTCACGTCAAGCATCCGGACGATGGCCTTGGGAAGCCGGCCCGGCAGGCGAGGTGAGTGCCGCAACATCGGAAGAAGCTAACGGCGGACCACAGGTACTGGTCCCCTCGATGAGGAGCGACGCGTGCCCGAGCCCAGTGCAGCCGCGTGGGCCGCGACCTCTTCGGCGGATGCGAAGAAGTCAGCCGTGATTCTCCCGGTCGTCAATCGGGCGACGTCCGCTCATGCCGATGACAGCGCGTTGGCTCGGTCCTGCACCATCGTTCCAGCGTTAGGGTCACGAGCATGACCGATCAAGACGCTCGCGAGATCGCACTCGCCTTCCTCGCTGACCGCATGGGCGAGGTCCGCGCCGGTGAATGGGTGATCACCGGTGTGCGGGAGCACGAGGCCGCATGGTCTGTGGGCTACCAGTCACGCGCCTTCATCGAGTCAGGCCGCATCTCCGACGCGTTGGTCGGCAACGGGCCGGTGGTCGTGCCCAAGTCCGGAGCGGACCCATGGCTGGCCTGGTCCGGTCGGCCGGTAGAAGAACAGATCGCCGAGGGGCGGCCCACTCTCGGATGAACGCACTGACAGGCCGCCGGGCGGGAGGCATTGCTGCGGTGTGTCGTCAGTAGTGACTGAAGACCTGGCGAACCGTAATGCCGAGCACGGCCGACACTTGCGCTGCCTCGTCGGGCGACAACCAGCTGCGGCCTGGATTGCGAACCAGTAACTCGAATCGCGCAAAGGCGGCCGGCCAGTGGTACTCCAGGTCGTTGAGCGAGACGGCTGCGCTGCAGCACGGTGTCACGGTGTCCAGTGTTGCGAAGCGAGTGGCATAGGCATCATCCATCCGCTCTTGCCACCAGTCGGCATCCAGCGGAGCCTTGCAGGCCGGGCAGCCGACTGCCTCGAAGTTGGCGCCCTGGTCAATGAACGTAACCTCGGCGTACTGGCAGGCGACCAGCTCGCCCGCGCCCGGACACATCGCCGAGACGACCTCGGCCGCAGTATCCGCGGCGCCCTGCGCCGGCACCCAGGCCGGCACGGTCGGCACGATACGAAGGAGATCCTCACTCACGCCCATATCCTCTACCAGCTGCCGCCAAGCCGATATCCGCACATGCCGCTGACATTACGCGGCGATCGTGAGCGCACTTCCCCATCAACCGATGCAGCTGTGGGGGCCAGCGCTGGTGCCAGCCAAAGCACTGGGCCGGCAGCTTACGAGCGGTCGACGGCCGGCGGTCGGCGAGCCGGTGCGAGCCGGGTTGGGGGAGCAGGTTGGGAGCAGCGGGGTGCCCTGAACGGCCTTGAACTGCGTCCAACGGCGTCGAACGGCGCTCAACTGCACCCACCCCTGCCTGCGGCTCCGCGTTGCCGCAGGTCAGAGTCGGTGCGGCGTCCTGTTTCCCGCGGAGTGCTCCGCGGTTGTGTGCAGCAGTCGACGGCGTTCTATGTCGCCTGGTAAAGGAGTGTGCACAGGTCGAGGCGGTAAGGAGCCGTTGGCCGGGCCCGGCCTCGCAACTGGGAGCAGATTGGGTGCAGGTTGGCGAAGAGGTCACCTCGACCGAAGTGCTCACCGACGCCGGACCGAGACGAGGGCTTTGACCTGTGGTGATGTGGTGGAGCGGTGCGGCATGACCTCCCAGTAGAGGTCGAAGTGGTCAGGCGTTGCTGCTCCCGGGTTGGCTGGCGCCGGCCGGTGCCACGGGTCGCCTAACGCCACGCCTGTAGGTGTGCTGCACATGGATGTGAAGCGTTGCGGGTGAGGTTGCTGGAGTCCGCCGCGGTTCCGTCATCTGAGACACCGATCCCACTCGCGGCGCCGTGGCCAGCGCATCCTCTGTGGTGACCCCTTCGGCGGACCCGAAGGCGTCAGCTTGGCACCTCCGCGGCAGTAAGGCGGCGTCCGCTCATGCCGATGAGCGGATGCTGTCCCGGTCAGGTGCTCGAAGGAATGCCTAGCCGGTTGGGGCGTCGGCCCGTTGAACGCCGCCGAGCAGCAGGCGGGCACCTTGGCGGACAACGTTCCAGTCGGTCTTCGGACAGCGGTCGAGGTTCTTGGCAAGCCAATGCCGCCGGTCTTCGTGTTCCCGCCGCAGATGGACGAGGTCAAGGTCCACGCCAGGTAGCCCGCCGCGGCGTTCCAGCTCCTCGACCCGCTGCCCCATGGCGTCCATCAGCTCGCGGTTGAGGGTGTGCACGGCCTCAAGGTATGCGGTGGTCGGGACGCTGAGCCGGACTGCGGGGTCGGCGGTGAAACCGATCTCGCCGTCGTCCTCGTGCCGCCAATCCATGGTGATCTCGTCGCGATCGCCGCGGGTGGTACGCCAGAACCGGAGCTTGGGAGGATTGCGCAGGTAACCGAAGTCCAGATGGTGCTCGCCGTGCCAGATCGCGGCCGTGACGACTGGATGGTCGGGCACGTCCGCGTTCCCGTCGTCGGTCCGTTCCTCACCCGGTTCGGCCAAGAACTCGAGCGGGTCACACGTCCACTGCGCGGGGTCGGAGGCAATGAATGGCTGCAGATCGTCGGGCACCGGCTCCAGCACCTCAGGTGTAAGGACAATGACGTCTTCCCAGAGCCGGGCCAGGTAATAGTCGATGTAGGGATGCGGGTGAACTTCCCGGGTGCGGCACAGCAGCTCCTGCCCGCTTGCTTCAAGCCAGTACCAGCCCTCGGTGAGCCCGAACCAGTGGAGCCTCGGCTGGTCACTGCCCCACGGCGACACCTCGTCCAGTGGGTACAGCTCGAACCGGAACCTGATCATTGAGCCTTTTCCAACCTGATCTTGCCGGTCAGGGACGGTGTGCGTAGCCCGGTGATCGATGAGGGCGAGGCTCCAGGTAAGACAGCAAATCGACCAAAACCCGATGCCCCAACACGGGAGC
>NZ_JBIAKN010000032.1:0-3249 GCF_042872475.1 Micromonospora sp. NPDC005252
CCCGGCAACAGTTCACGGGTGTTCGCTTGTTCAGAGTTGCACAGTGGACGCGTAGCAGCTTAGTAGTCAAGTCCTCGGCCTATTAGTACCGGTCAACTGAACCCGTTACCGGGCTTACATTTCCGGCCTATCAACCCAGTCGTCTAGCTGGGGGCCTTACCCCACCAAGGTGGGTGGGATACCTCATCTTGAAGCAGGCTTCCCGCTTAGATGCTTTCAGCGGTTATCCCTTCCGAACGTAGCTAACCAGCCGTGCCCCTGGCGGGACAACTGGCACACCAGAGGTTCGTCCGTCCCGGTCCTCTCGTACTAGGGACAGCCCTTCTCAAGTATCCTACGCGCACGGCGGATAGGGACCGAACTGTCTCACGACGTTCTAAACCCAGCTCGCGTACCGCTTTAATGGGCGAACAGCCCAACCCTTGGGACCTGCTACAGCCCCAGGATGCGACGAGCCGACATCGAGGTGCCAAACCATCCCGTCGATATGGACTCTTGGGGAAGATCAGCCTGTTATCCCCGGGGTACCTTTTATCCGTTGAGCGACACCGCTTCCACTCGCAAGTGCCGGATCACTAGTCCCGACTTTCGTCCCTGCTCGACCTGTCAGTCTCACAGTCAAGCTCCCTTGTGTACTTGCACTCAACACCTGATTGCCAACCAGGCTGAGGGAACCTTTGGGCGCCTCCGTTACCCTTTAGGAGGCAACCGCCCCAGTTAAACTACCCACCAGACACTGTCCCTGAACCGGATAACGGTCCGAAGTTAGATACCCAAATCAACCAGAGTGGTATTTCAAGATTGCCTCCACCCATACTGGCGTATGGACTTCACCGGCTCCCACCTATCCTACACAAGCTAATTCGAGTACCAATGTCAAGCTATAGTAAAGGTCCCGGGGTCTTTCCGTCCTGCCGCGCGTAACGAGCATCTTTACTCGTACTGCAATTTCGCCGGGCCTGTGGTTGAGACAGTGGGGAAGTCGTTACGCCATTCGTGCAGGTCGGAACTTACCCGACAAGGAATTTCGCTACCTTAGGATGGTTATAGTTACCACCGCCGTTTACTGGCGCTTAAGTTCTCCGCTTCGCCCCGAAGAGCTAACAGGTCCCCTTAACGTTCCAGCACCGGGCAGGCGTCAGTCCATATACATCGAATTACTTCTTCGCATGGACCTGTGTTTTTAGTAAACAGTCGCTTCCCCCTGCTCTCTGCGGCCATACAACGCTCCACCCGCGCGGGGCTTCACGTCTCCGGCCCCCCTTCTCCCTAAGTTACGGGGGCAATTTGCCGAGTTCCTTAACCACAGTTCGCCCGATCGCCTCGGTATTCTCTACCTGACCACCTGTGTCGGTTTGGGGTACGGGCCGCTAAGAACTCGCTAGAGGCTTTTCTCGGCAGCATAGGATCACTGACTTCACCTGAATCGGCTCGGCATCACGTCTCAGCCCTAGTGTGTCGCGGATTTGCCTACGACACGGCCTACACGCTTACCCCGGCACAACCACCGGCCGGGCTCAGCTACCTTCCTGCGTCACCCCATCGCTTGACTACTACCCATCAGGTTCCCACGCTCCCCAGCTTTGACCCGAAGGTCGCGGCTGGTTTGGGTGGTTAGCACAACGAGGTTCATCAGGGACGCTCTTTCGCGGGTACGGGAATATCAACCCGTTGTCCATCGACTACGCCTCTCGGCCTCGCCTTAGGTCCCGACTCACCCAGGGCGGATTAGCCTGGCCCTGGAACCCTTGGTCATCCGGCGGAAGGGTTTCTCACCCTTCTTTCGCTACTCATGCCTGCATTCTCACTCGTGCCGCGTCCACAACTGGGTCACCCCGCTGCTTCACTCGCGGCACGACGCTCCCCTACCCATCCACACACCTGCACAAGGAATCAAGTCCAAGCGAGGTTAAAATGTGAATGCCACAGCTTCGGCGGTGTGCTTGAGCCCCGCTACATTGTCGGCGCGGAACCACTTGACCAGTGAGCTATTACGCACTCTTTAAAGGGTGGCTGCTTCTAAGCCAACCTCCTGGTTGTCTATGCGACCCCACATCCTTTTCCACTTAGCACACGCTTAGGGGCCTTAGCTGGTGATCTGGGCTGTTTCCCTCTCGACTACGAAGCTTATCCCCCGCAGTCTCACTGCCGCGCTCTCACTTACCGGCATTCGGAGTTTGGCTGGTTTCGGTAAGCTTGTGGGCCCCCTAGACCATCCAGTGCTCTACCTCCGGCAAGAAACACGCGACGCTGCACCTAAATGCATTTCGGGGAGAACCAGCTATCACGGAGTTTGATTGGCCTTTCACCCCTAACCACAGGTCATCCCCCAACTTTTCAACGTTGGTGGGTTCGGCCCTCCACGCGGTCTTACCCGCGCTTCAGCCTGCCCATGGCTAGATCACTCCGCTTCGGGTCTAGGACACGCGACTGAATCGCCCTATTCAGACTCGCTTTCGCTACGGCTCCCCCACACGGGTTAACCTCGCCACATGCCACTAACTCGCAGGCTCATTCTTCAAAAGGCACGCCGTCACCCCGCAAGGCTCCGACGGATTGTAGGCGAACGGTTTCAGGTACTATTTCACTCCCCTCCCGGGGTACTTTTCACCATTCCCTCACGGTACTCGTCCGCTATCGGTCACCAGGAAGTATTTAGGCTTACCAGGTGGTCCTGGCAGATTCACGGCAGATTTCAGGGGTCCGCCGCTACTCGGGAACACCCACAGAAGGTCAGCAACTTTCACCTACCGGACTTTCACCGTCTACGGTCAGCCATTCCAGACTGTTCGACTAGCCACTGACTTTGTAACTCCTCGAACAAGTGTCAGCTTGTTCAGTAGGGTCCCACAACCCCGACCACGCAACCCCTGACAGGTATCACACGCAGCCGGTTTAGCCTCAATCCGCTTTCGCTCGCCACTACTCACGGAATCACTATTTGTTTTCTCTTCCTACGGGTACTGAGATGTTTCACTTCCCCGCGTTCCCTCCACACACCCTATGTGTTCAGGTGTGGGTGACACCACATGACTGGTGCCAGGTTTCCCCATTCGGACACCCTGGGATCACAGCTTGGTTGACAGCTCCCCCAGGCCTATCGCGGCCTCCCACGTCCTTCATCGGCTCCTGGTGCCAAGGCATTCACCGTTCGCCCTTGACAACTTGACCACAAAGATGCTCGCGTCCACTGTGCAATTCTCAACAAACGACCAACCCACAACCCGATCCGCCCCACACCAAACCCGA
>NZ_JBIAKN010000033.1:0-3274 GCF_042872475.1 Micromonospora sp. NPDC005252
AGTTCTAGCTTGGTCGCTGAACCAACTACCGGAGACCTCTTCAATTAGCGACCACCGCCACGCCCAATATCGAGGCCCTACGAAACACGGCCTAGGTCGTGGTCCAGCCACAGCTCGTCCAGACGCTGGCCCCGGTACCGCTCGAGGAGGTCAACTCCGGCGGCACTGGTACGGGCCACCTCGGCACTACGGCCATCCACGAACGAACGGAGGTCATCGACCAGGACGATCACTCGGAGGGCATCCACGCGATGATGATGCCTGGCACCGTCAGGATCCGACATCCGGATTTGCCGCTGGTAATGCGTGGCGATCGTGAACGTGCCCCCTATCAATGCGGCTGAGGGAGCCAGCGCTGGTGCCAGCCAAGGCACAGGGCAGGCTGCTTACCATCGGTCGGCGGTCGATGATCCGGTGCGGGGAGCAGGTTGGGAGCAGCGAAGCGCCGTGAACAGCCTCGAACTGCGTCCAACGGCGTCGAACTGCCCTCAACTGCACCCACCCCTGCCTGCGGCCCCACGTTGCCGCAGGTCAGAGTCGGTGTGGCGTCCTGGTTCCCGCGGAGTGCTCCGCAGTTCTGTGATGCATTCGACAACGCTCTATGTCGCCTGGTAGGGGAGTGTGTGCAGGTCAAGGCGGTAAGGAGCCGACGGTTGCCCGACCTTGCAACTGGGAGCAGGCTGGGGTGCAGGTTGGCGAAGTGGTCTCCGCGCCCGAAGTGCTCATCGACGCCGGACGGAGACGAGGGCTTTGACCTGTAGTGATGAGGTCGAGCGGTGCGGCGTGACCTTCCAGTAGAGGTCGAAGTGGTCAGGCGTTGCTGCTCCCGGGATGGCTGGCGCCGGCCGACGTCCCGGTTCGCCTAAGGCCACGTCTAAAGGCGTGCTGCAGATCGATGTGGAGCGTTGCGGGTGAGCTTGCTGGAGTGCGCCGCTGTTTCGTCATTCGAGACACCGATCCCACGGGCAACGTCCTAAGCAGGCCCTTCAGGCTGCGGACCTCTTCGGCGTGCCCGAAGCCGTCGGGGTTGTCCCTCGGAGGCGGTAGGGCAGCGTCCGCTCATGTCGATGAGCGGGTAGGAGATCATGCGCGATGATCCGGTGCGGCATAGGAGGTGTCACTGTTCGGTGCTGAGCTGAACTTTCGTGTATCGCCACGTGCCAGTACTTCTTTGATCATCGGGCGGGTGTAGGCCTTCTCCGGATCCTTCGAAGCATCGCCGCCGTGGTAATACTCGCCTTCGTCGAACGCCTCGAACACGTCAAGAAACACCTCGGGTAGCGCTGTGTCGAAGGTGGCCGTGTGGTGAGCATGAAACCAGTTGACAATCTCGTCGCACGTCCCAAACGGCAATCGGCCCTGGTCATAGCGGGTGGCCAGTTCCATGGCCAGACCATCTAGGAAGGCGTCGTAGTCGAGCCGGGTCCACGCCGTCCATCGTTCGATGTCCTCTGTTCCCGTGATAATTTCCTCGCCGCGCGCGTCCCGGCTGACGAGCTCCGTCAGCACCTCGCTCATCCGCATACGGAATTCCACCACGTACGCGACCGCCCGACGACTCTCTTGTCGATCATCCAGTAGCTCCCTGCCTCGAGTGCCGGTGAGCCGGCAGAGGTCCTGCACGCTTCTGCCGCTGATCACGCGCGACCCATAACTAGAGGTGGTCGCAGTACGGGGAGCAACGACGGCCAAGGGCGTGACCCAGGTCCCGTAGAAGAGTGCCCAGGCGCTTGACCTCTTCCGCGGTGGGCGGAGTGATGGCTGCGCCGGCCGCGATGTGCTCTCCGGCTTCGTACAGCGTGACGTACAGACCTTCGGCGGTTGCGCGGTCGAGCCGCAGAACGATGTCATCCCCCATACGCAGACCCTAATCACACGTCTCGCGGCACCGGTTGGCCAAGGCCGGGTGCGCGGATCTGTCGCTGACCACCTTGCCTGGTCGAGTTCGGAGGATTGCGGCTCATCTCAACCGGTGTCGGCGGTACTGCGGGAAGGGCTCGCCGACCTCGATCCCATTTTCGTCCAGTGCGTTGTAGATCGTCAGCCAGCCGTCGGCGAATCGCAGGCCCAGCGCCACGGTGCCGTCCGCCAGGTCGCCCCCGGCGTACTCCAGGAGCTCCACCGCCTCAAGGGGTTGCCCGCGCCGAGCAGCCAACGGCGCGGGAGCATCGTCGCACCACCGTAGGCGGAAGCCATCCGAGGTCGGCCACATCGGTGCCCGGGTCACGTCGATCGTGCACCAGGTGATCGACAGGTCGTCGAACTTTTGATGGTTGATCTCCAGGCGCTCCTCTTCGAAGTCGAGCACCACCGGGCAGTCGGCGAACCACGAATCGTCGTCGTCCTCCCAGACCACCCAGGTAGACGTCAACCTGCGGCCCACAAGGCCCCGCAGTCGCTGAGCGTGACGACTGGCGACGTCAGCGACTCCGTTGCACCAGTTTGGCTGGTAGCCGGGGATACCGAAGTTGAACGTCATCGAGGCAAGGTAGTCCTGATCCGGACAATCCTCGACGGGGTATCCGGGTCTGCTGCGAGGTGTTCACGGGCAGGTCAGTCGAACCAGTTGAACAGCAGGTCACCAAGCCGGCCCGGACGGTGGTAGGTGACATCCCGGCGTTCTTCGTCGGTTAGCAGCCGGAGGTACCGATCCTCGATCGGTTGCTCCAGCTCCGCCGCAGCGGCGACCCGCAACCCCGCTCGGCGATAGATCTCCCGGCCTGGGACGTCAGCGAACAACAGGGTGATCAGATGAGGATCTCGCGGTTGAGCTGCGGCGACCAAGGCGGCCGCGGAGTTGAGAAGGACGTACAACGGCTTGCCGTCACTGAGTCGCACACCGATTCGGTTGTAGTTTCGGCCGACTGCTGGTTCCTCGACCGAGGTGGTGACCGCACCACCGGCTCCTCTAATGCTCTCGTACACCGAGGCCAGCCATGTGGCACACGCCGCCGAGTCAGGGCGCGGCGTGGTCACTCCGGCTCGTAGCAGATCGATGATGGGCACGCAGGGCATCATCCTGTATCGCAGCGGTGTCTCTACGGCGAAGCCCGGGAACGAGCGCTTCCGTCTGAAGCCCGCGACCTGGCATCCGGATCAGCCGCCGTCCGTGCGCGCTACCCTCAGCCGGCGCCGTCACGCTCCGTGGCCAGCCTCCCGTGCCGGTCGACGTCCGGAACTGCCGATGAGGGTGTCGGCGCGAACTTCGCTGCCGGTTCGAGTTGCGCTGTGGACTCATGCTGATGCGGTTCTGTAGGTCGAAGCCCGAGTACCG
>NZ_JBIAKN010000034.1:0-2843 GCF_042872475.1 Micromonospora sp. NPDC005252
GAGCAATAGCTGCCGTTCCCGCTGATCGTCTTCCGAGCATCGTCATACTCCTCCGCCCTGGCGCCATCTACAGCCCAGTCGTAGGCCTTGTCGAAGTTGGCGAGAGCATCTTCTCGACGTCGTTGACTGCAATAAATCAGCGCAAGCTCACCATATGCACCGGACGCCAAAGGTCGCAACCAGGTCTCCTTGCGATCGGACTCGAACTTCTCGGTGACGTACTTGAGGTCCCTCACGGCCGCTTCTGCCTTGCTGCTATCACCTAGCCGGAGCATGCAGGCGTACGTACGACCAGTCCCGAACTTTGCCCGAACATCGACATCGGGGACGCGTGACGTAGCTGCCGCAGCGTACACGCTCTCGTACTTTCCGATCGAAGCGTCTAGTCGACCCTTCGCTTGAGGTGTAAGTTTGCCCTCACACTTAGGGCCTGCGTGACTGATCGCCGAAAGGCCTTTTTGGTAGTCGATCTCAGCAAGCCCGAGGATCGCCCTGGCGTAGCTGCTGTCTATCGCTAGGGCGGAATTGAACTCCGCTGCTGCCCTGTCAACCGATCCGGGGCGATTTAGGCGACCCTCTGCGTTTCCCTTGAGTACGAACGCCAGCTTCTTGAGATCGTCAGCGCTTTCTGCCGTCGCAAGAATGTTCTTGAGGATGTCTATCGCGAAAGCATATTGTGAATTCGCATACGATGCTATCGCTCGAAGCATCCTGATGTATGGAGTTAGGAGCTCGCCAACAGAAGCCTTCGAAAGGCTCGCCCTCACTTCCAGGGAGTCACCTATCGTGCCAGCTCGAAACTCGTAGTAATCCGCTAGCTCTTGCGCTTCATTCCATCCGCCACGTGAGCCAATGCTCAACTCAATCTCCACCTCTATTCGCTGACCGCTTGGGGTTAATGTGAGTGACACGGCAAGCTCGGCATTGAGCTTATTCTGCACTTCGGACAGATATTGCTCGCGGTGGGCGTCGGGCTGGATGCTCCGATCACAAGTACGACCCACGCCGACTTTACCTTGATCATCTTTGAGGCCGCTTTCCACTTGAGCGAGGAAAGAGTCGTTTATGTCTTGCGCGTGCTCCTTTTCGTCGTCCGACCAGCGTCGCTTGCCGTCCGGCTGCATTGCGATATTTGCGACCGCTATTCCGTACGGCTCTGTTATCTTCTGCTCGCCCTTCACCCAACAAGGAAACACTTGTGTAGTGCCTTGCCAATCGGCTACGACACCTAGCGTCGCAAGGAGCAATGTGGGCAGCAAGAGGAATAGCGACCAACGTCTGACCATCGCTTCACGCCAGGCAAAGAACCTTTCACTTAGGCCTGGCGACACTCGTTCGTCCGAATTTGATGGTGTCGTCTCGCCCGTCGAAAGCGCACCCTCCTCAACCAGAGGCACACCTTCGTCGGGAGCGTGGGGTCCCGAGCCGGGAGGAGCATCGACGCCCGCGCAAGTGGACCTTCCGGTTAAGCCGGATGTGACCGGAAGGTCTGGGTCTGCGATATCGGGAGACGACGATGGTCCAGGAGTTGATATTGAGCCGGGGTCCTCGTTTACCTCCGCCATGCTGGACACCATATCTGCCCAGGGTCGGCGTTCCGACTGTCGGCTTTACGGTTGAAGGCCGGCGCTATACCCTCCTTGGCGCCAGTGAAGCGAAGTCGGGGTGACCGCGTGCGTACACGAAACAAACTCGCAATAGCACTCGTCGGGGTCTTGTTGTTGATCTCGGCGCTGCTCGCAACACGCGGCGGGAAGTTTCATGGAGGGACTGCGGCCAACACACCGACGCCCGGCCCCTCGGCCACTTCATCGAACGCGCCGACAGATACAGCTCCGTCACCCACATCCTCAATATCAATGGGCGCGAGCTCGCCATCCGCACGCCCAAGCAATTCCGGGCCGTCCCTGTTCATGCCGGTACAGCAATCTGGTGTCGGCGGCTTGGTTGGCGGGCACGTACCACGACCAGGAGAGACAGTGGGGCCGCGACCCACAGGGTCCGGGAACCAAATCCCTACCCGCAGTGTCTTGTCGAGAAATGATCCAGTCCCTCCTGGCATCGCAGCCCAACTTGAATACTTTCAGGGTGGCGGCGACGCGTGCGGGTTCGGCCTTTCCAACTTCGCAATTGTGGTAAGGAATCGTCCCGACCTCGATTTCATGGCGAGCCCCGATGTACTAGACGTTTGCGTCTACGGCTACGCCGCCGACGGCGACATTGTTATCGAGATTCGCGAGCCGTCAGGGAAGCTTATTGAGTGGCGAAGCCTCAAGCCGCGTCACCTCGACCTATTTAACGCCTTCCCGTTCAGGAGGATAAGTTCGGACCCAGCCGGCACCTACACTATAACCGCCACTCAGAATGGGATTATGGAAGCTGCTAGTATCGAAGTACGTCCCGCGCCTCATCCACAATTCATGGGATACGTGAACGATGCTGAAGGGCTGCCGGACTATGGCGCAGGGATAGTGGCGAAGCCGGGTGCAACTATTCGCGTGGCCGTGGGCGCATATGCGCCGAATTCGATCATTCAAATGCGCATCTACCACAATCCCCATACGCGAGCGTCTGACGGTCGAACTGTCATGGACTATTTGACCTCCCATCCCGTGAGGGTGGACTCCACCGGAGCAGGAATGTGGACTCTTAGGACGGAAGCGTCCGATCCTACTGACCAGTGTTACATGCTGCACAACGAGCTGGTAACGCGGCGTATGTATCCAGCTCCTGACTCACCTGAAGCGCCATCGATTCGATGGAACGTAACCTTTTGCCTGTTTGAGCAGCCGCTCCAGTAGCGATTGTCGCCGCTTGCATCCCATGATTTTTTCAGGGGGTAT
>NZ_JBIAKN010000035.1:0-1148 GCF_042872475.1 Micromonospora sp. NPDC005252
GGTCAGTTGAAGCAGTCCTTGACGGTGCCGGCGCAGTTGGTGGGGTCGTTGTTGGTGATGGTCGACTTTTCGTCGAGGCGGACCTTGCCGTTGTTGTTGAGGATGCCGCCGGCGACTCGGTGTGTCTTGGAGGAGTCGGTGGCGGTGTTCTTGGTGACGCGGGTCTTGGTCAGGGTGACTGTGCCCTTGTTGTTGAAGATGCCGCCGCCGTTGAGGGCGGTGTTGGCCTTGATTTCGGTGTCCCGCAGGGTGAGGCGGGCGTTGTCGTCCTTGTTGTCCTTGTTGTCGGGCTCCTCGAAGCCTTCCTTGAGCTTGACGTCGGGGTCGCCGTTGAAGATGCCGCCGCCGAAGCGTCCGGCGGTGTTCTCGACGATCTCGCTGTCGGCGATGGTGGCGGTGGCTTCCTGCTCCTTTTGGTCCTTCTTGTCGTCGCTGGAGGAGGGGCCTTCCTTCTTCTTTTCTTCGCCGCCGGTGTTGACGACGCCGCCGCCGTCCTTGCTGGCGTGGTTCTTGGCGACGATGACCTTCTCGAGGTCGAGGTTGGTGTTGCGGGCGTAGATGCCGCCGCCGCTTTCGCAGGCGGTGTTCTTCGTGATGCTCGACAGGACGATCTTGACGAAGCCGCTGGAGCTGAACACGCCGCCGCCGTTGCCGTTGGCCGTGTTGCCGTCGATGGAGGTCTTGAAGATCTCCACGCTGCCGGCCTCGTCGCGGCCCTGCACGCCTGGCCAGTAGTCGTTGTTCTTGTCCTTGTCCTTGCCGTGTTCTTCCTTCTTGCCGCGGCCGTTGGCGATGCCGCCGCCGTTGTCACCTGCGGTGTTGTTGGTGATGCGGGACTCGTGATCCCGCTCGTGGGAGAACTCGTTCTTGCCGTCGGCCTTGTCGTCGTTCTTGCCGTCGGCGGACCCGCCCTGGCCGTGGGAGGACCAGTCCTTGTCGTCGGAGGACCCCTTGACCTTGAGTACGCCGACGTTGAAGATGCCGCCGCCGTTCTCCCGGGCGTGGTTGTTCTCGACCTCGCTGTCGTCGAGGTCGACCCGGCCGAAGTTGGCGATGGCGCCGCCGTTGCCTTCGGCGTTGTTGCGGGTCAGTTCGACCTTCTCCAGGTGGGCGCTGCCGCCGCGCTCGACCAGCAGCGCACCGCCGTC